>JBBSQX010000007.1:0-126862 GCA_038243605.1 Actinomycetales bacterium | reverse complement strand
TGACGAACCTCCTCGACGTCAGCCGTCTTCAGGCGGGCGTGCTCGCCATCTCGCTGCAGCCCACCGAGACCGAAGATGTCATTGTTCCCTCCCTTGACGAGTTGGGCTTCGGACCCGACGACGTCGAACTGGATCTCGCGAAAGACCTGCCAGCTGTGCTCGCGGATGCCGGGCTTCTTCAACGCGTCATCGTGAACCTTCTCGCCAACGCCATGGGGTTTGCCCCAGAGGGCACGAAGGTAAGAATTGCCACGAGCACTTTTGAGGAGATGGTGCAGATTCGCATCATCGACCACGGCCCCGGCATTGCGCACGAACGCCGCGAAGAGGTGTTCGCTCCGTTCCAGCGTTTAGGTGACAACGACAACACGACCGGCCTCGGTCTTGGTCTGGCGCTCTCGAAGGGCTTCACTGAGGGCATGGGCGGCACCATCGACGCGGAAGACACCCCCGGCGGTGGGCTGACAATGGTCATCGAGCTTCCGGTATTCCACGCGTCAGTGGAGAGCCCCGTGGGGGGCACAGCGGAGAGCACAGTGGAGGGCACACTATGAAAATCCTCATCGCGGATGACGACCCACAGATCCTTCGCGCTCTGCGCATCACCCTCTCTGCGCGCGGCTACGACGTGATCACGGCGGGAAACGGGGTCGACGCCGTCAATGCGGCAATCGAACACCACCCCGACATCTTTATGCTCGACCTCGGGATGCCAAAACTCGACGGCATCCAAGTTATCGAGGCTCTCCGCGGGTGGACTCAAGCTCCAATTCTGGTCGTCTCCGGTCGTAGCGGTGCCGCGGACAAGGTGGAGGCTCTCGACGCTGGCGCTGACGACTACGTCATGAAGCCTTTCTCAATCGATGAACTGCTCGCGCGAATCCGCGCACTCACCCGACGCCTCCCCCGCTCAGGGACGGCGTCGTTGACGCGCATTGGCGATACGACCATCGACTTCACCGCGAAAAGTGTGACCAGCGCGACATCCAGATCATCTGAACGCATTCGTTTGACCCCGACAGAGTGGCAGGTCCTTGAGATCTTGGTGCGCAACGCGGGCAAGCTTGTCACGCGACAGAGCCTTCTCACCGAGATTTGGGGTTCGGAGCATGTCACCGACACCGGCTATCTGCGGCTCTACGTTTCACAGCTGCGCAAGAAGCTCGAGCGCGATCCCAGCAATCCGCAACACATTTTGACGGAGTCAGGAATGGGATACCGGTTTCAGCCGGACGACGCCGCTGTAGGCTCATGAACCACCACGAAATTCTTCGAGTCGATTACAACCGTCTCTCGCAAATATGCCGATTTCAGTGGCCGCGAATGGACACAGATTCTGTGGCTGCTTCTCCCCTTCATCGGGGCGACTATCCGCATCGTCCACTTGGTCAAGCCAAGCTTTGCGGCAACGCATCCGCCAGACGGGCTGCCCGGTGCGGCCGCCCAGACCAGCAATAGCTATCCCGACGCGCAGTGCTGATCCAACACACTGTGTTGCGAATCTGACGCACAACAAGACGGTCGCAAAGTGCTGGGTACGCCCGTATGGCAGACTCGTTTCATGAGTTTGCCCGAAGTGAGTGTCTGCTACCTGTTGCGCGAGACACCGGCGGGCACCGAGGTGCTGTTGGGTCTCAAGAAGACTGGTCTTGGCAAGGGCAACCTTGTGGGCGCAGGCGGCAAGTTCGAGCCGGGAGAAACGCCCGAGCAGGCGACAATTCGTGAGGTGTTTGAGGAGGTTGGCGTGGTCATCCGCGCCGCTGCGTTGACCCTGATCGCGGAGATCGACTACCCGTTCACCCATCACCCGCAGTTCAGTCAGAAGACGTGGGCGTACATTTGCTGGGAGTGGGAAGGCACACCCACTGAGTCGGAGGAGCTCCTGCCGCAGTGGCACCTGCTCGCCGACATTCCCGTCGACCGGATGTGGGATGACGCCAAACAGTGGCTGCCCACGGCGCTCGGGGGGGAGTTCGTGCGCGCGACCATCACGTTCGGCGAGGATGGACGCACAGTCGTGTCGACCGACTTCACGGCGCCGACCAGCCCTCCCGCACCGCCTTACAGCGGGTAGTAAAGGTTGGGATACCGGTAGCCGCCCGCCCAGTACGGGTCGTAGCCAAAGCGACTGTAGATGTTTTCGTGGAACTGCCTGTCGTTGACCAGACTGGGATCGTATGGCGGTTTTGACCAAGCCAAGCGTTGCCGCGTCAGCGCCGCCATTCGCGACGGGCGAAGCTTCTGCCCCAACTCTCCGTGAATAACTCGGCATCGGGCGCGATGATAGCGATCGGGCACAACTGGAACTAAACCCAGCCGTGCTCCCACGCAATGTCGGCGGCCGCATGGCGTGACGGCGCATTCAGTTTTGCCATTGCGGTGGAGAGATAGTTTCTCACGGTGCCCTCGGCGAGGTGCAGGGTGTGGGAGATGTGCTGGATGGGCGAGTTCTGCCGCGTCATCCGCAACACATCAAGTTCCCGAGGGGTGAGCGGGCATCGCTCGGCGGCCAGGGCAGCGGCCGCGATGTCGGGGTCAACGTAGCGTCGGCCCGAGGCAATGTCGCGGATGACGTTCGCGAGCGCGGAAACCGGCGTGGACTTGGGGATGAAGCCCGAGATTCCCGAGGCCAGCGCCCGCTTGAGCACGCCGGGGCGCGCGTGTCGGGTGATGAGAATCGCTTTGGTGTCGCGGTTGTTGGCCAGAATGCGCTCCGCCGCATAGATGCCGTCCGTTGGCGGCATCTCCAAGTCGAGGAGCACAATGTCGGGCTTGTGGGTGGCGGTGAGCGCGATCGCATCGTCACCATTGTCGGCTTGAGCAATCACCGTGATGTCATCTTCGAGGTCGAGGAGGGCAACCATGGCGGTGCGGATGAGCTCTTCGTCGTCTGCGATCAGTACCCGAATCATTTCGCACCAACTTTCTGCGGAACGACTCCGCGGAGGGTGAACGTGCCGTTGTCGGTCGTGGCGGTGAGTGTTCCGCCGGCGGCCACATATTGCTCAGTGAGGCCAATGATGCCGGTGCCGTCAGAGCGGCGAGGTTTCTCTGGAACACCGTCGTTGCTGATGCTCAGCGCGATGCCGTGAGCCGGGTCCCTACTCAGGATGATCTCAACGTGGCTGGCGCTGGTATGCCGGATGATGTTGGTTGTCGCCTCGCGAAGCTGTGTTCCGAACAGGTGATCGAGCTCTTGTGGCAGGTCAGCGGTGAGGTCGATGGTCACCCGGATCCCGGCGGCATCGAGCACAGCGGCAGCATTATCCGCTTCGACGGAGAAGGAGACAGCGCGGTACCCCTTCACAAGACGTCTGGTGTCTTCGAGGGCTTCGCGGGCGAGCTCTTGAGTCTCGCGGATGAGCGTTGCAGCGGCATCCGGATCACGGCTCAGAATGCGTTCGGCAAGCTCGCTCTTCAATGCGATGACTTGCAGGTGGTGGCCCTGGATGTTGTGCAGGTCTGAGGCGAAGCGCAGTCTCTCCTGGGCTCTGGCGAGCTCCGCACGTTCGGACTTGGCGGCATCCAGACTGAGCACCACGTTCCAGAGCCAAAACTGAAACACGGTGGTCAACGGCAGCATGACAACGAGCGCGGGGAACAAGATCGTGTCACTGAGCTGCCTGATCTGACTGAAGTCTGCGCCTACACCGGTGACGGCCGCGAGCATGATGCGAATGAGCACGATAACGACCGCAGCGCTTGCCAGCCACCACCATCGGTGGCGCGCAGACAGGTCTGCGGCAATCAGGCTCACCGCCATCCATGGAATCAACGCCCACTCAATGCTGAACACGGGCATGACCGAGGCCACCACCCAGGGCGCGGTCGCAAAGAGAAGGAGAACGACACGTGATCGTGTGCTCGTGTTGCGTTGCCCGAGACCGGAACGAAGCCCGCCGATGAACGCGATGCTGGCGAGAAGTGCGGCGACACCGGCGATCGCGAGGATGACCTCCCGTGCCTGCCAAGGTTCGGCCGCCGCGAGTGACCACCCGGCAAGAGCGTAGCCGAAAACGATCAGAGAGAGCACCGAAATCCATGTCCAAAGCCAGGTTCCGCGCACCCCTCCGCCCGGGTCGGCTGGGACGGTATTTTCGCCCCGGGCTTGCATGGTCTGCGTCATAGTTACCAACAGTAGTGCTGTGACAATTGTCACTGGTTTCTCGTGAGACCTGCCCGACCGGAGGGTGTTCTCTTGCCACTACTGCGCCCGGAGCGCACCGTTGACGATGGTGTTATGACCGATAACCACCCCCTTCCCCCATCACCAGCGAAGCACACGAGCAACGCGATCACTGCCACGGGGCTGCGCTGCTTCTACGGCACATTCGAGGCGGTGCGGGGCGTTGATCTCTCCGTCGCCCACGGTGAGATCTTCGCGCTGCTGGGGACCAACGGCGCCGGCAAAACAACCACCTTGGAGACCCTCGAAGGTCACCGCGCGGCCACATCAGGCGCAGTGCAGGTGCTCGGACTTGACCCGTTCTGCCAGCGGCGAGCGCTCCGGCCTCGCGTCGGCATCATGCTCCAAGAGTCGGGGTTCGCGGGCGACCTCACCGTGAAGGAGACCGTCGCACTCTGGCTGCGGCTCTCTTCGTCAGAGGCGGCATCCCCTGCCAACCGCGCACGCACCATCACCACCGCGCTAGACAGTCTGGAGCTGAGTAATCGTGCGGAGACGCGCGTTCAGCAGCTTTCTGGCGGGCAGCGTCGCCGCCTTGACCTGATCCTCGCCACAGTGAACCGACCAGAGTTGTTGTTCCTTGATGAGCCGACCACCGGGCTTGACCCCGAATCACGGGAGCGCACGTGGGATGTCGTTCAGCGACTTCACCGCGACGGAACGACCATCCTGCTCACCACCCATTACCTCGAAGAGGCGGAGGCTATGGCCGACCGAATTGCCATCATGCACCACGGGCGCATCGCCGTCACCGGGAGCATCCCTGAGGTTCTCGCCGCGCAGCCCGCGCGCATCCGTTTCCAGCTTCCGGACGGCGCCCCCTCTATCGAGACGCTCACGACCTCCCTGCGACTCAGCCCGCAGGAGAACATCACCACGGATGGCCGGGGCCTCTGCACGATCAACACCGGCGACCTTGACGACTCCCTCTTCAGACTTTTGAGTTGGGCCCGAACACAGGATCACCGATTGCACAGACTCTCTGCCACTGAGGCATCCCTGGCAGAAGTTTTTCGCAGCGTCAGCATTCTCCCGGCCGACAGCCACACCAACACCACCAACAACAACAACAACAACACCGTCAACCCCCAAGGAGTTGCAGCATGAGCACCCCACGATTCGCCACCATCTCACTCAGCGAACTTCGACTGATTGCGCGCAACAAGACCGTACTGATGGGCGCAACGCTTTTTCCCCTCGCGTTGGGCGTCTTCCTGATTTACTCCCGTGAGGATGTCGGTCGCGGGTGGCCCCAACTCGTTCTGCTTCAGATTGTGTTCTTCACCATGTTCACGGTCTACCTGACCATCACCACGACTCTCACAACGAGGCGCAACGACCTTTTTCTCAAACGGCTGCGGTCCGGCGAGAGCAGTGATGTGGCGATCCTGGCCGGCCTCATCGCCCCCGTCATTGCGCTGCTGCTCGCGCAACTGGCAATAGTGGCTGTTGCCATGGGCATCGCCGGGGCAACTATCCCTGAGAATTCTTTGCTCCTCGCGGTAGGTGCTATCGGCTTCATCACGTCTGCTGCCGCCATGGGTGTGCTCACTGGCAACTTCACCCCGTCTGCTGCCGCCGCACAGGTGACGAGCCTGCCCTTCCTGACCATCGCGGCCGGGTCCGCGCTCTGGGCGCTTCTCGCCACCGACTGGTACATCGCGCTGCTCCCCGGTGGAGCATTCGCCGTGCTCGTCAACGCCGCCTATGGGCACAGTGCAGGCCCGGAGCAACTTCTTCTCGCCGTCGGTTCGCTCGTGGCGTGGACGGTGATTCCCGCCCTGATCGCCTACAAAACCTTTCGGTGGGAACCCCGCCGCTAGGCACCACACTCAGCATCCGAATCGCGGTTTCTGCATCACGACAGAAGCGCCGCTCTGAAATCGAGTCCGCGCGTGCCAGCCTCAGCGTTCTTGCCGAGGAGAACTGGAGGTCTCCAATGAATCGGCTCACCCCGTCAACCTTGGGCGATGGTTCCCCCTACAGTGTTGGGGTGCCCACTCTCCGAACACTCGTTCCCGCCGCCCTCGTCGCGGTCCTTACTATTTCCGGATGCTCTGCAGTTGACACCAACAATTCCAGCAGAGAAACGAACCAACAGAATGCGCCCGAAACGAGCTCAAACATGTTTGATGCCGTCGCTGCCATTGATCACATCACCAGCTGCGACGATGTCGCCACACTCGTGGAACCTCACATCGACGGACTCGTTTTGGATCCGGAGAGCAGCGTTGATGAGGACGGTGTCTTTTGCGACTGGGGTCCGCCAGAAGGCAACACCGATTTTTCCATGATTCGTGCGGTAGGGGTTTCCATCGAACCGACCGGCGACAACGTTGTACCAGCAGCGTCCGACCTCCAGAAGGCCGGACTGACGATTCATCCGGATCCTGCCATCGATCGAATTGGGGGCATCGCCTATTCGATGGAGCAAGAGACCTCCGTCGCGGCCGTGAACGTCACCCTGGTGCGCGTGCCCGGTCTCGATATTGACATCGCTGGCGGGCAGTGGGAAGGCTACCCGTCATTGGATGCGGCCGCTTCAATCGCCCTCGCCAAGAACCTTCTAAGACTCTAGTTTCGTTCGCCGCATCGGCAACCTTCTTGCCCGTGTGATCACTATGCACTTCGTTTTTGGTAAAGCCGGTGATGTCGTTTGTGTCGCTGCCTCTTCGCAGATCGAGAATCGGAACGCATCCACAGCCCGCACACGGGTTGTCGCCATCGTCATCCCCGTGCTCATTGCGCACGGGTTCCCATCGCCGAAACGCGTTAGAGCATGTTGCCTATTGACTCTTTGATCTCATCAACCGTCATTGTGTTCAACATGGTGCGGATGCTGTCGGGCATGTGGCTGCCTGTCTGCACGAACTTGCGTTCGATGGCGTCCATCAGCATGGTGCGCTCTAGCTCTGTGGCCGGATCTGGCACTCTGCGTGACGTTGTGCGATCGGTAGCCACTTCGCGCTCGCGTTGTCCGAAGTCACTGTGTAGTCGGTCGGCATCATCGTTGGAGGTGACCTGCTGGTTGCGCCTGATCATCCTGAACAGAGCTGCGATGAGAACAACTGCGGCGACCGCCAGTGCAATCCAGATGAGCGCGGGCACTGTTTGCGTGGCATCCATGCCCCCATGGTATCGATTGGGCTCCACGCCCAGACTGGTCCCTGTCAGCGCGCAAGCCGGGCCCACCCGGAGGCGATGGCGCCCTCCTCGACGTCTGGATCAACCACACTGACAGCGTTCCGCGGATGCTCAGCGCCGCCTCGTACAATCGCATCATGAATGACACACCATCAGTCGCGGCGCGTGCCGGTTCCGTCGTTGGGCGCGCGACAAGCTCGGCTGCCCGCGGAACGCGCGCGGCGATCCGCAGCAGGCCGACGGTGAATCGCGTCTACCGCACGACTGTTGGTGTGATCGGCGGCACGACCGTCGTGTTGGGTGTGGCGCTGATCCCACTTCCTGGTCCTGGTTCACTCATCGCGATCGGCGGTCTCGCACTTCTCGGCACCGAGTTCCCGGCAGCGAAGAAAGCGAGTGGCAAAGCAAACGCTCTCGCGCGAAAGGCCGTTGCGGCGGCAAACGAGTCGCGCAAACGCCGGGCTGCCCGACGCAATGACGCGGCCTCTTCCTCTGACGCGGCCTCAACAGTTGTCGCCGCAAACAATCCAATCAACGATCACAATGCCACAGGAGCTTCTGACCTCTCCTGATCATGAGTTGCTCACTTTCACCGCTTCTTCGACGCGGCGGAGGCAGTGTAGGGCGAACGGTCGCTTGTCGGGCGCGGCGGTGTCTATTAGGTCGTCGGTGGTTTCGCCCCTCGAAACGCGCCGCTCAATCTCCTCGAGCATGCGCAGGTTGTCGGCGAGGATCGCAACATCCGTGGTGCCACCATGGGATGGCACGACCATCGTGGGGTTCAGATCCACAAGCGTCTGAAGGCTGGCACGCAGAAGCGGCAAGCTGGCGGATTCCCAAATTTCGGGCAGAGGACGCTCGGCGGTGTCCCCCGCGAACACGATCCCAAGTTCGGGAATGTAGAGAGCCAAATGGTCGGGCGTGTGCCCCGGCGTTGGCACCAGGCGGATAGTGAGATCACCACCGTCGAGCGTTGCCGGTGCAGAGATGCCCACATGCGGCGTGACCAAGCGCACACTCGCGAACCGCCCCTCGGTGGCGGCATTCATCTCGTCAAGTTCCGCTTGCTGAGTGAGCACGCGCTCGCGCGAGGCTTCCGAGGCAATCAGCAGGTGATTGCGGCCCTCAAAGTAGGAGTTGCCCCAGTGGTGGTCGTAGTCGGCGTGGGTCATCACGACGAGGGTGGGAACATCTTCTCGCAGCGGGGCAAGCGCCATCACCTTCTCAAACATGACCGGGCTGCACATGGTGTCGATCACGAAGTCGAACCGCTCTGTTCGGATGATGAAAGTGTCAACTTCGTCACCGGCCCGAAACCAGTCAATTCGGGGATCCAGAATGCTCGACACTCGTGTGATCAGCGGATCTACCTGCGGAACCAAACCTTCGAGCTGGTTGGGTGGAGGCTGCTGAACGCTCATTTACGTTCCCTTTGCGAAACGGAGGACGAACAGTATAAAGGAAATATTTGACAAGCAGCTTCTCCGATCACCCGCCGCGAAAAACATAACCATCACGTTGGCTGAAGCACGAGGCTTTACTCACAAACCGCTACCACGCCTGGTCTCCTCGAAGGATGCGATCGCAACTCCTCTGCCCTGACTTCGGGCTTTCTGATCTGTAGCTGGGGCGGGATTCGAACCCGCGACCTCACGATTATGAGTCGTGCGCTCTCGCCAACTGAGCTACCCAGCCATGGCATCCATTTTATTGGATGACCGAGCCCCCTGTGGGAATCGAACCCACTACCTCTTCCTTACCAAGGAAGTGCTCTACCGATGAGCTAAGGGGGCGCACAAAAACTCTCGACCAGAGAGCATTGGCACCGTAAGAGACTAGCATCCGCGGGGCACCGCGTTGAACTCGTGACGAATCAAGTAGCCAGAATCAGCGAGACGACGCGACTCTACGGCGTAGCATTCGCCTTCAGCCATTCAAACGGGTCGACGGGCTCCCCGCCAATATGGATCTCGAAGTGAAGGTGCGGCCCAGTCGACTCACCGGTGGTTCCTACGAGACCGACAGGCGATCCCACTTTCACAACCTGGCCAACCACGACTTTCATCGAATTGTCTTGCATGTGAGCGTAAACACTCTGCACGAGTTTGCCATTGACCTGATGGTCGATAATCACATGGTTGCCGAGGCCCGCATGCGAGGGTTCAACGAGCGAAACAACACCATCAGCGATCGCCTGGATGGTGTTTCCTTCACCGCCCAGAAAGTCAACTCCCTTGTGCCAGTCAGAACAGTAACCGCCACAGTTGTCAAGACGGTAACCGAATGCATCAGAAATTGGAACCGCAATGGGGAACGGCCACTGGATGGCGCCGACCGGGTTATTTTGGTAAAGGAAGCTGCGGTTGCCGTAGCGGAGAAAAATCTGTTCCCTAAACGATGTGGCCGTGTAGCCATCACGTGTGAGCGTGAGATCTGCGGCCGGCTCAACGCTGATCGACTGAATCTCTGCCTCTGCTGGCGCGGCAACGGCCCCAGTCTGTTCGTCAGCGGAATAGAACGCGTTCGCGGGAATCGATGTGGCCACCATCATCAGTCCGGCGCCGATCATGGCACCAAACGTCATCAGTTTTGAAAGAAGCCGGCGTTTGAACGGTTTGCGCTTATGCGCAGCAACCGGAGGGCGCCGAGACGCAGGCGCCGATCGCTGCGGACGAGAAATTCCACGCGGAGGCTTTACCGGGCGCAGAATGGAGGGCTTTCTCGGACCACGCCCACCCGCCACCACGTCATCAGTAGATGAGGTGACATCAGCGTGCGAAGACTCTGCAGCAGACGCTGAGGTCGACGCGATCGTCGGCTGCGGCACCACAACAGCTGGCGCGGCAACGGCTGGCGCAGCAATAGTCGGTGGGACCGCTGGGGCAGCAGCTGCAGGCAATAACGCTTCTGGCGCAGGCGCGGCAACAGGCGCTGGCGCCTGTTGCGACATCAGATTCGGGGTCTCCGTCAACGGGAGGGCAGCTTTTTCACGCGCACGCATCTCGCGACGGGTTAAAGGAACGCTGGCATCCCGGGTTTCGAAAGACTGATCGTTCGTAGAGTCATCTTGCTCGGGCATCGACAACGATTCGCTCACGAGATGCGGGTCGCATTCCCCGAGAAGGCAGGGAGCACGAGGGCGTGCGCGACGCTAGTCAACGACATCATTTCTCGTAGTGCTCCTCAAAATCAGCCATCTTCGTTGGGGAAACAAAGGTCTGGCTATGCGGAATCGTCGCAACGTCGGGTTGGTTGATAACGAACTTATAAAGGATACCGGGTTTGGCTGGGAAAACACCACCCCTAGATCTCATACACCACACTCGATCAACGCCTGCTCAAGAAGCGCCGCCAGGCTAGGCTCTGCCGCCAAAACGAGATCATCCGATGCTCGCGCGCCCCGCAGTCCGCCCACGTGAGCTCCCGCCTCTGCGGCGATCAGCGCACCAGCAGCGTGATCCCACGGGGCGAGACCGCGCTCGAAGACTCCGTTGAGCCTGCCAGAGGCGACATCGCACAGGTCTAGGGCCGCAGAACCTTGGCGTCGGATGTCGCGGATGCGAGCCAACAACCCCACAAGCACCTTCGCCTGCTCTACGCGCCGCTCAGCCCGGTATCCGAACCCGGTACCGATGAGCGCTTGCGACAACTCGACCTGCGGGGCCACCTTCACTGCGGTGCCATTTAGTGTTGCCCCGCCGCCAGACTGAGCGCGGAACAGCTCATCCGTCGCGGGGTTGAAGACCACGCCGGCGAGCGCCGACCACGTCGTGGGTTCAGGTTCCCCCTCCACCACCGCAATACTCACCGCATACTGCGGGATGCCATACAAATAGTTGACGGTGCCATCGATGGGGTCTACCACCCAGGGGAGACCGCTCGTGCCCGAAACCGAGTTTCGCTCCTCGCCGAGGATACCGTCATCGGGTCTCGCGTCGGCGAGCAGCGCCCGGATGAGATCTTCAGTTTCGCGATCCGCCAGAGTTACAACGTCTTCCATCGACGACTTCGACGCCGCCACTGTCACGCCTTCTGAGCGGCGGTGACGAGCAAGCTCGCCAGCCTGCCGGCCGATCACGGTCGCAAGGTCAAGAAACTCAGTATTGGCGGTCATGCCCCAGTCATATCACTGAAACTTTGGTGGCGGGTAGAGGTTTCCTGGCGCCCCTCAAAGACTCATCGAGATCAAGCTCATTTGAAGAAGCTGCTTTGCCTTAGCGTGGCGACCCCGGGCAGTCGAAGCGGGGATTCCAAGGTGCGCGGCGGCATCCTCGAGGCTGAAGCCATCCCAGTGAACGAGTCGGATGAGTTCACCCAGCTTTTCTGGCAGCTCAGCTACCGCCTCGCGAACGTCGAGATCTTCATCACGGGTGGCGGGTTGCGCAACCTCGACGGCCCGCGTCAGTCGGGCCACGAGGGCATCTCGCCGGATGCTGCTGCGCACGTGATGCCGCAGCACATTGCGCGCAACACCGAACAGCCACATGCGCGCCTGCTCTGGGTCCTTCGGTAGGCGGCGGGATGCCTTCCACGCCGCGATCATTGTCTCGCTCACCAGGTCGGCGGCGTCTTCGGCGATGCTGACGCGACGCAGGAAGTAGCCGAGGAGGGCGGGCGCCGCCTCAGCTAGCGCCTGCTCAAGGTCGCCTTTCGTCACTCGTCTGCCATACGAGATGGGTCCGTCGTGCACTGAGTTTCCATACTCACCGAGGAGTCGTTACCTTCATACGTTTGCGGGTCAAAGCCCTTAGCTTCGAAACTCTTGTACATGCCCTCGAAGACCACCCAAGTCAAACCATCCTGCAATATCCGCGCATCAGAAAACACATCTGAAGGTAAAAGCTCACCCTGATGGTGAGTGTCAAAATCCGATGCAACGGCCCCCGAAATAAGTCGACCAACATCATCCGGTCGCCCAACTGAGCGCAGCCCGCTTGCAACTATCTCGGCATCCGGCGCGATGCTGTCAACATCTAGGGATTCCAAATATTGTCGCGCGTCAGGAAGAACATCGGCAGAAACCGCATTGGCGGCGAAATGCGTCTCACAAGACCCCAGATACGTGCCGGCCACGTCGGTCCATTCCCGCGCCACCACAAGGTCGGGTTCTTCCATCGCCCACGGTTGCCATTGAGTAGCCACAACGGCGCCCGCGCCACAGAGGGCAAGCACTGTGCCGATCGTGATCGCGGGAAGCAGGATGCGACGCCGGCGCGCACTGTGAGCATCCGCGGCGCGGGCAACACCCAGTGCGTGCAGCGCCGACGACACCTCAGCGTCATCGCTCAACACGCGACCGGCTGCCGCGAGTCGGTCATCAAGTGGATCAGTCATTGGTGGCTCCTGTCGATATGCCTACATCAACTACATGCCCGGCGCACGCTCTTTCGTCCACTGCATGAGAAGTCAGTTTCTCTTCGCAAAAGAAGTCTGTTTCACTTCGCAAAAGAAGTCGTGGCACGGAGCCGTCCTTCGCTGGGCGCTTCTAGAGGGGCTCGGTGATCAAGGCGAGCGCCGCGTGAGGGTCGTTCAAGGATTCGCGATGCTCGGGGTGTTTCACAAAATAGCGGAGTACCTCCGCGACAACGTGCGGGTCGGAACCAAGCAGTTCGGGTCTCAGTTCGTATTTCCGACTGTCTCTGTCAATGATCTCAACGATTCTCACCGTGTCTTTACTCCCCGTGGTGGCCAACTGCACCACATAGACCTGCTTCCACGGCAGCACTACCTCCTCTGTGCCCTTCCACCAGCGCAGCCCACTCGGGCCAAGTTCTAGCCCACGCAAAACGCGGAATCTCGAGAGCACGTAAATGAGGAGCGATGCGCCGCCGGTCAGCAATAACCAGACACCCACCTGCCACACTCGGCTAAACGAAACGGCGTCGACCCCAGGTGCGAGTTGCGCCCACACGCCCACCGCTCCAGCGAGTGTGACCAGCAGCGCAGCAACAGCGCCAACCATCCAGACGGTAAATGTCGGCATGAACCGCAGCGGTGCTGATGCGGCGATGCGAATATTGTGGGGCACGGCGGCCGACAACAGGCTCAGCACAATGGGAATTCCGCAGAGCACCCCCGCCAGCAGCAGCAACATTGAGGACCGCGAGAACGGCTCTACCGGAGTCGAAGTCAAAAATATACCGAAGATGGTGAAGAGAACCGCGAACGGAAGCATCAAGATGATGACTTTGAAATACTTCGGTTTAGCCCGCTCATACGCTTCAGAGCGCTCGAGCTTCGGTTTCGTGACGCGAACACGAAGCCGCCGACGAAGAATAGACGGCGTAGTAGCGTTCGACACGACCGCCTCCATCACCTGATGATGTAGCCGAAATCGCCCGAGTCGATCGCTTCCCGCACATCGAGTGACACACCGTGCTCCCAGAGCCACCGACTGCCCTCTGCTGCGGCAACGGATGCGGCGGTGACTGCCACCGCGGTCACGACAACAGGCGCAGCAACAACAGTCCCCGTGATCACGGCACCGGCCACCACGCCCCCGCCCACGCCGCTAGCGACGCCAACAACCACGGTGGAGGGCGACCCGCCATTAGCGATCTCAACACCACCAGAGACGACGTCGATCGCCGGCCCGACCAGGGGGATGATTTTCGTCCCCACCTTAAGCTTGCCCACCTCGGAAGCGAGCGCGTGTCGCGCCGCGCGCAGTTCTGGCTTGCTCATCTTCTCGGCGGCCGATCTGATGCGTGGATCGCCCGAACGCAGTCGTTGATTATGGGACTCGTAAAGCCCCTGCGTTTTCTTCGCCTCGCCTTCAAAGAATGTGAGGTTCCCCTCCCACTGGGCGGCTGTGCGGTTCAGAAGAAAGCTGAGGGCAACGTAGTTTCCCTTCTGGAGGGCGGCGAAGGCGTTCGTGAGTTTCTGAAACTCTTCCACGCGCGTCATCAAAAGAACGATGTGCTCGTCGACCCAATTCTCAAGGTCTCCCCACCACGTGCCGACGTCATTGGCGATCTTCTTATAAAGCTCCAACGATTCTTCGTATGCGCCAGGCGGGCGCTGCACGATGCACTCACCGTTCGGTCCGCGTTGAATCGGTGGTGGAGATCCGGGCTTTGTGAAGAATTGCTGCGGAGCAATCGGCGGAGCAATAATCGGACCCACCACCGTAAGCCAAGTATTTTTCGCAGACTCACCGTATTCGGCAAACTTCTCTTTACCCCGGCGCAGTCGTTCCGAGTAGGCACGAAACACTTCTGCCGCATCAGCAATGTAGCTGTCTACCGGGTCGATCCCTTTGGCAATCGCATCGGTCGTCTCACGAAATGCCGTCGCCGTCTCGCCCCTCCAGTAGTCCCAAGACATGAAGGAGGTGGTTTTGACACGTTGGTGCAAATCGTTGACCGGATTATTGAGCTTAGGGTCTAGCCACTCTGCGAGAGAACGGATGGCCGCGGGGTCGCCCGGGATTGTGAGGTCGATCCCCATCAGTCAAATTCCTTACCGGCAAAATTATTGAGCGACTCCAAAATGTCTGACTCAGTGGCAGTCTGATCGTCGACAGCGAGACTCGCAACGTCACACAGACCCTGCACACTGTCGGCCGAAAGCTGCGCTGCCTCCAGAGCTGCACGCACAATAAACGCGATCTTGTCGCTTGCGATACCGCCGTCTGCGGTAGAAGAGAAACCGCTCAGAATGCTTGAGACATCATCGGCGTGCTCTTCTGTTTTTTTGAGAACCCACCGCATGGAGTCTCGATCCATCTCGATTCCGCTCACAGGAGCCTCCCATCCGCCTTCAGATGTTGTGAGATCACCGGATCGAAACTCACCACATCGAACGGCTGTTCGTCCTTCACAGAACCTAGCGCATCAGTTTGAACGAGCGACCACGGTTGCTCCGTACCGCACTGATCGGCAAGCCGGTCGAGTGCCGTGAAGGCGAGTAAAGCCCGACGGCCATCTGGAAGAGTTCGGACTTCTGCCGACTGGTGCCCGACTGAGGTGAGTCGAACGGGAAGGTACAACACGGGGGGAATGATGCTCATCTTCAAAATGCCTTCTCGTGCTCAAGTTCTTGATATTCGCGCATGCCCCGAATGATAACTGCTGAAACTACGAAGGGCCCCAGCGCTTACTGCTGGAGCCCTTGCGTGTACTGCGGTGGCAAGTGCGAGGTTCGAACTCACGAAGGCTACGCCGTCTGATTTACAGTCAGATCCCTTTGGCCACTTGGGTAACTTGCCAGTTGCTCCGGCCACATGTATTCATCTGACCGGAGACAGAGCTTAAGGATAGCGGGTTGCGGCTCAGTGCAAAATCGTTCACTTCGTTGCGGCGGATTCTGCGTACCTATTGGCGGCATCTGCAACCGCTTGAGCGTACGCATCCGACCCGTTGTAGGCGAGAACCCCGGCACGCCAACCCTCGCGATCGGTCATGTTGCCGCTTGCACGACACAGGTAGTTGCTAGTCGCTACGAGGGCATCATCAATGTTTTGCGGGTCCTCAACACCATCACCGTTGCCATCCGCGTGCCAATTGCGCCAGGTTTGCGGAATCAGCTGCATCGGGCCCACCGCGCGATCGTACTTCGTGTCGCCGTCAATCTCCCCGCCATCAGAATCGGGGATATGCGAGGCCGCATCACCGTCAAGGGCGATGCCCAAAATGGGCGGTGTGACTGTGCCATCTTCTCCCACAGAGGAGCCACCGTGGCGGCCGTGATCGCTCTCAACGGAGCCGAGACCTGCGAGCGTCGTCCAGCTCAGCCCACACTCTGGCATGGCGGACGCTTTCGCGAGCGCTGCGCCCGCATATGCAGCAAGTGCACGGGGCGGAATGCCGGATGCCGCGGAGACCCGCTTCACCCAGCCGGCCTCCGCCAGCCCGGCAATGCCGCCGCGCGTTGGAGTCACGGCTAAGGGCGGCGCGACCACAACCACCGCGAAGTTTGGGCCACGAGTGGGCTGGGGGCCAGCAGCATTCTCGCCCGCCCGAGGAGCGAGGAGCAGGAATACCAGGCCCGCAACAACAACGACCGCGAGGAACACTGCCGCGACGACGAGCATCGAGCGAGAGTACAGACGTGAAACCTTGATCGCCACTCCCCCAAACTACTCGGGAACGAAGGCGATCCAGGCCCAAACCAACTCGTCGCCGAAATCCACACCCGGCCACGGGTTGTCGTCGCCTACAGAGTAATACTCGATGGAAACGACAACAGATCTGTACTCGTTGCTCCAGTTTTGGCTGTGATCATTATTGTACGAAGCGGAAACAAGACCTTCAGCGGTCAACTTGTCTGCAAGTGACGCGAGAAAATCCTTTCCCTCACCGACGTAAAAAACACTGTGTTTCGTGTTGTTCTGGGTGGACTCAAACACGCACGACGGGGCAAGACCCACGGCAACATACTTCGAGTCGATGCTCGAGAGAAACTGGCCGACAGATATTTCATCCCCGGTGAACGTTTCTTCCGGAAGTTTCGCGGCGAGGTCGCGAAGACCCTGCGGGCATTCAGCTGCCTGCGGCCCGGTAACACTGGAGTCGGCATCCGCGTCCGCGCCACTTTCTGCGGTGGTGCCAACGCCGCCGTTGTTGCCGGGCTTGACAGTGCTCGGCGCCGGAGCTGAACAGGCGGAGAGCACCAAGACTGCGCCCGCCAAACACATCGCAGGAAAAATTCGTGGCCAGGCGAACATGAGGTATCCAATCGTCGGTCGGCGTGGGATGAAACATCTCACAACCCCTGCGCCGACCTTTGAGGTGCGCCGCGGCGAGAGTTGAGGCAACCTTAGCGGTGTATATCCCGAACGGCTAAACACTTCGTGCACTGCACCAGAGGTGCTCACCAGCAGCCTGCGGGCTACGATTGGGCCCATGGCAGATTCAACTTTCGACGTTGTCAGCAAAGTAGACAAGATGGAGCTCGACAACGCTCTTCACCAGGCCCAAAAGGAGATCGTGACCCGTTACGACTTCAAGAACGTGGGCGCCGAAATCGATTACAGCGGCGAGAAGGTGCTCATGAAGGCGAACTCCGAAGAACGCGTGAAAGCTGTGCTCGAAGTGTTCGAGTCGAAGCTCATCAAGCGTGGCATCTCCTTGCGCAGCCTCGACGCCGGCGAGCCATACCCCTCTGGCAAAGAGTTTCGCATTGAGGCAGAGGTGAAGCAGGGCATCGCGCAAGATGACGCCAAGAAGATCGGCAAGCTCATTCGCGACGAGGCCCCCAAGAGCGTCAAGTCTCAGATTCAGGGCGACGAGTTGCGGGTTAGCTCCAAGAGCCGCGACGACCTGCAAGCAACGATGGCTCTTCTCAAAGGTGCCAAGCTCGACGTAGATTTGCAGTTCGTCAACTTTCGCTAGCCGCTAACGTCATCGGATCGGAACGCTGTGGAGATCGACCCGACAAGTCTCGCTCTGTGGATTACGGGCATCGTTATCGGTGTCGACGTGGTTGTGCGCGTTCTCTCCGTCATTTACGTGCCACGCAATCGGCGACCACAAACCGCAATGGCGTGGCTGTTGGCGATCTTCTTTCTGCCCTTCGTTGGCATTCTGCTGTTTCTCATCTTCGGCAGTAGACACTTGCCTAAAGGTCGTCGCGAGAAGCAAGACGAAATCAACGAGTACATTCTCGACACCACAGAAGGAATGGATCAGCTCACTCACGACCACCCGTGGCCTGAGTGGCTTGAGCCAATCACGACACTCAACCGCAATCTCGGTGCGATGCCACTCGTGGGTGGCAATGACGCCCAACTTCTGCCCGACTACATCGAATCGCTCCAAGCGATGACGGGTGCCATCGGTGAGGCAAAGAAGTACGTGCACTCCGAGTTCTACATCATGTCGCTCGACGACACGACAACGCCATACTTCGATGCGCTGGCGGCTGCTGCCGCTCGCGGAGTGACGGTGCGCGTTCTGCTCGACCACATCGCCTCCTTCCGTTCCCCCGGGTACCGGCGCACCATCCGGCGCCTGAAATCGATGGGCATCGAATGGCGGCTCATGCTGCCATTTCAGCCGCTGCGTGGCAAGTTTCAGCGCATTGACCTTCGCAACCATCGCAAGCTTCTCGTGATCGACGGGCTCGTTGCCTTCACCGGCTCACAAAACATCATCGACTCCACCTACAACAAGCGATCAAACCTGCGAAGAGGCTTGCACTGGAAAGACCTCATGGTGCGCTTTGAAGGCCCCATCGTCGCTGGAATCAACGCCCTTTTTGTGACGGATTGGTACTGCGAAACAAACGAACTTCTCACGCGTGAAGCGACCCCGGTGCGCAACGTCAACCCGGTGCGTGACCGGGTTGGCGCGCAGGTTGTGCCGAGCGGGCCAACCTTTGATGGCGAGAATAACCTTCGACTCTTCAACTCGCTCATCTATGCCGCGCAAGAACGAGTCATGATCTGCAGCCCGTACTTCGTGCCAGACGAATCGATGCTCTACGCGGTCACCACGGCCGCACAAAGCGGAATTGACGTTCAGCTGTTCGTTTCTGAGATCGGTGATCAGCCCTTGGTTTACCACGCGCAGCGCAGCTACTACGAGGAGCTACTGAAGGCTGGCGTGCGCATCTGGCTCTACCGAGAGCCAACCGTGCTGCACCCGAAGCACTTCACCATCGACGACCAGGTGGCGGTCATCGGGTCGAGCAATATGGATATGCGCTCGTTCAGCCTCAACCTCGAAATCTCAGTGATGGTGCGAGGGCACTCCATTGTGCGCGAACTGCGCCAAATCGAAGACGGCTATCGCGCGAACAGCCGCGAACTCGTTCTCGAGGAGTGGCTGCGTCGACCCGTCTTCTCGCAAGTTCTCGACAACGTGGCCAGGCTCAGCTCAGCAGTTCAGTAGAACTCACTCTTTGGTAGAGATCTCGACCATCTCGTCGCGCGGAACAACCTTGATGCGTTCGCGCTGCTGCGCCTCGCCCAGCGCCTTCTCGTGCGCGTCGAGGCGATGCCAGCCCTCCGTCGTCGTGTAGCGGATGCCACGATCGCGCAGCATCGCCACCACGGCATCCGGCTCTGGCGCAGAGGGGGACCACCACTCGGCCTGGTCGCTGAGAATCGAGTGCACCGTCTCAAGCGCATCACTCTTCGTCGCGCCGATAAGGCCGATGGGCCCGCGCTTGATCCAGCCGCTCGCGTACACGCCGGGCACCTGTTCGTCGTCGTCATCGATTGCGCGCCCAGCACGGTTCGGGATGACGCCGCGGTGCGGATCGAAGGGCACACCCTCGAGCGCGGAACCGAAGAAGCCGATCGCGCGGTAGACGGCATCCACGGCAATGTCACGGAACTCCCCCGTACCGTGCGCCCCGCCCTCACCATCGGGCACTGTGCGTTCGATACGGATACCGGTGACGTGGTCGTCACCGAGAACCTCCACAGGCTTGGAGTAGAAGTGCAGATGAATGCGGCGGGATGCTGCTCCGGTTTCGCGCTCGCGCCATCCGGTAAGAATGCGGTTGATGACAAGCAACTGCTTGCTCGTGGCGATGGATCGCTCGTCGGATTCGTCCACGCCGAAGTCTTCGTCGTGCAGGATGATGTCAACGTCGCGAAGATCGCCAAGCTCACGCAGCTCCAAGGGGGTGAACCGCACCTGAAGCGGGCCACGCCGACCAAAGACGTGAACATCGGTGATGGGAGAGGCCGCAAGAACGTTGTACACGTTGGCGGGAATCTCGGTGTCGAGAAGATCTTCCGCGTGCTTTGCCAGCAGTCGGGTGACATCCAACGCAACGTTGCCGTTGCCGATAACCGCCGCAACACCATGGTTGAGCGGCCACTCGCGCGGCACATCGGGGTGCCCGTCGTACCAGCACACAAAGTCGCTGGCCCCGTAATTACCCGGCAGCTCGAGCCCTGGAATGTCGAGCGCGGCATCCCGCAGCGCACCTGTGGTGAAGATCACCGCGTTGTAGTGCCGTTTGAGGTCATCCATCGTGATGTCGGTGCCAAAACGCACGTTGCCGAAGAAACGGATGTTGCCGCCATCCAGAACATCCCGCAGCGCATTCACAATGCCCTTGATGCGCGGATGATCGGGGGCAACACCGTACCTCACGAGACCGTATGGCGCCGGCAACTGCTCGAACAGGTCGATCGAAACGTTGAAGCTCCGCTCAGACTTCAGAAGCAGGTCGGCGGCGAAGATTCCGGCGGGGCCCGCGCCCACGATTGCCACGCGCAGCGTGGTCTCCTGCGTCACAGTCACATCAGCCAATCAGTTTGAGCGTTCGACAAGAGTGCCAGCGAACTTCGTCAACGCTTTGCGCACCGGGCCAGCCGGCAGAGCCGACAGCGCATCGACGCCTTCGCCAGCCCAGCGGCGAGCCTCGTCGAGAGTCGCGCGGGTGACCGGATGGGTGCGAAGCTCAGCGATCGCCGCATCAAACTCGGCGTTGGCAGCGGCGCCACCATTCGCACCCCGGTCTATGCGCGCAAGAAGCGCTGCGGCCTCAGGGTCATTGACAGCCTGGTTGCGCAGGTAGAGAACCGGCAGCGTCGCCACGCCGGCGCGAAGGTCGGTGCCGGGGGTCTTTCCGGTTTCTTCCACTTCGGCGGCGAGGTCAATAACGTCATCAATGAGCTGAAAAGCGACACCGATTTTCTCGCCGAACTGACGAACGGGCTCCTCAAACTCACGAGGTGCACCCGAAAAGATGACACCAACCTGAGCCGCCGCTGCGATCAACGAACCCGTCTTGTCTCTGAGTACCTGAAGGTAATGCTCGATCGGGTCGTCGTCGGGGTTCGGCCCCATTGTTTCGTGAAGCTGGCCGAGGCACAGCCTCTCAAACGTCTCCGCCTGCAACTCGATGGCTTTACTGCCAAGGCTCGCGATCATGCGTCCAGCACGAGCGAACAACAGGTCGCCGGTGAGGATGGCTACCGAGTTACCCCACACCGTCTGAGCGCTGGGCACCCCACGGCGAACCTCTGCCTCATCCATGACATCGTCGTGGTACAGCGAGGCGAGGTGGGTAATCTCGATGGCCTGCGCAGCAACTACAACCTCAGGCGTGTTGCCGTTACCGAGCTGGGCCGTGAGCAACGTGAGCGTCGGCCGAATGCGCTTACCACCGGCATCGAACAAGTACCTGGCCGTCACGTCAGCGAGGTTGTCGGCAAAGGTCACTTGCGCAAGAAGGCCAGACTCTACCAGGTCGAGGCCTTTGCTCAACGCCACCGCGAAACGACGATCCTCGGCAGAAGCGAACAGCGTCTCGCCCAAACCGAGTGCCGACTGAAGCTTGTGACGCCGTCGCACCTGCTGGATATTTCGCGATGAACTCAACTCTGGGTCGCTTTCTTAGCGGCAGCCTTCGCTCGTGGTGCGCGCTCTGGCTTGTGCCCGCGATGTAACGCCACCACACCAGAGGTGAGGTTGCGATGGGCAACTCGAGTGAACCCGGCACCGCGAAGCCACTGGCTCAACGTCACCTGGTCTGGCCAATCATTGATCGACTCAGCAAGATACGTGTACGCGTCAGGGTTGGAACTTGAGAACCCCGCCACGAACGGAACAACGTGCTTCAGATATACGCCGTGCCCTACCTTCAGCAACGCGCGCGACGGTTTTGAAAACTCACACACGACGATTCGACCACCGGGCTTGAGCACGCGGTACATCTCTTTCAATGCCTTGCGCGGGTCTTTAATGTTTCGAAGCCCAAACGAAATGGTCACCGCGTCAAATTCATTGGCCGAAAAGGGCAGCGCCATGGCATCCGCTTCGACAAATTCGATCGTCGGATGCTTCGTTTTTCCGACCTCGATCATGCCCGGGGAGAAGTCCACGGCGACAACTTCTGCGCCCGAGCGGGCGATCGCGGCCGAACTGGTACCCGTTCCCGCCGCAATATCGAGGATGCGTTCACCCTCTGCTGGGGCGATGGCGCGCACCGTTTGGTATCGCCAAATCCACGAGTTTCCGGCAGAAAGCACGGCATTCGTGCGATCGTATTTGCGCGCGACCTCGTCAAACATCGCCGAAACCTCGTCGGGTTGCTTGTTAAGATCCGCCGTGGCCATGCGCACCAGTCTATTCGGCCACCGCGGTCTCTCGTCGCCCCCTCTGTGACGGCTACGCTGGTGGGGTGAGAGAGCGTGCATCAGACATCCGTGCCCTCACGGTTTCGACAGTAGAAATCGACGATCCATCGTCGCTGCTTGAGGCCCTTCCCCGTCGCCAACAACTGCTGTGGCTTCGACGCGGAGAGGGCATGGTTGGCTTCGGCACGGCGCTTCGCCTCGAGTTCGCTGGTGCCTCTCGCTTCACAAATGCTTCAGCCGCCTGGCGCGAGGTCGCGAGTCTTGCCTCGGTAGCGGATGCCGTGAATGTTCCCGGCACCGGTTTGATCGCGTTCGGCACGTTCGCGTTTGCGGCGGGGTCTGCCGCAACCAGCGTGCTCCACATACCCTCGATCGTTGTGGGTAGGCGCCACGGGCGTGCGTGGGTTACGCGCATCAACCCCGCGCTCGACGCAGATTCCGCCACTGGCGCTGGCACTGGCACAGCCACAGGCACCGGCACCGGCCGTGATGCCTACACCGACCTCAACACGGCATTGCCGCTCGCGCGGGTTCTGGAGGCGGCCCAACACGTCGACTTCACCCCGGGCACTTTCACGCCGGAGGCGTTCCTCGCCGCCGTCGACACCGCCATCACCGCCATTGCCGAACAGCGAGTAAGCAAAGTGGTTCTGGCCCGGGATCTCGTAGGTCGGCTTTCTGACGCAGCAGACACCGCACCCACCCTGTGCGCTCTGGCGACAAACTATCCGGACTGCTGGACATTTGCGGTCGACGACTTCATTGGATCAAGCCCCGAAACGCTTGTTGCCGTGACCGAGAACACGGTTACTGCTCGCGTTCTGGCCGGCAGCGCTGCACGCGGCACCGATGCGCCAACAGACCAGCAGGCCGCAATTGACCTCGCGACGTCGACAAAAGACCAAGACGAGCACCAGTACGCTGTGCAAAGCGTTCTCGCCGCGCTGCGCCCGCACAGCCCCGGCGTCACCGCGAGCGAAATGCCGTTCACGTTGCGCCTGCCGAATCTCTGGCACCTCGCCAGCGATGTTGAAGGCACGCTCTCCGATGGTTCCACCTCGCTCGATCTGGTGGACGCGCTTCACCCGACTGCCGCAGTTGCCGGAACCCCCACGCCCACCGCGATGGCCCTTATCGACGAAGGGGAACCCTTTGACCGTGGGCGCTACGCAGGGCCTGTTGGATGGGTCGGCGCCGATGGAGATGGCGAATGGGCAATCGCTCTACGCTGCGCCCAGATCGAGCCGAATGGCCTCGTGCGGGCATACGCGGGCGCCGGAATAGTGGCGGAGTCCATCCCCGTCCACGAGCTCGCCGAAACGTCACTCAAGTTCCGCCCCATCATTGAGGCCTTCACGCCGTAACCCCAAGCATGACGCGGTGCGGCTCAGGAAGCTGTGCAGCCCTGTGCCAACCCAGTGCAGCTCACGACGCCGCGAGGCGCTTCTTCTCTGCCTCGACATCGAACGTTGCTGCGGGCCACTGCGGGTCGAGTTTGCGAAGCGCGTCACGCAACAGTCGCTGCACCGCGATTCGGGCGTACCACTTGTGGTCAGCGGGAACCACAAACCACGGAGCAGTATGCGTAGAGGTGCGCTCGAGTGCGATCTGGTACGCATCCTGATATTCGGGCCACAGCTCGCGCTCATCGATGTCGCCAGGGTTGTACTTCCAATGCTTGTCAGCATTATTAAGACGTTTCGCGAGCCGCTCGCGCTGTTCGCCTGGGCTGATGTGCAGCATCACTTTGATGATCGTCGTGCCGTTCGCAACAAGCTCGTTCTCAAACGCGATGATCTGCCCGTAGCGCTGCTCGATCTGCGCAGCGGGTGCAAGCTTGCGCACCCGCCCGATGAGAACATCCTCATAGTGTGAGCGGTCAAACACCCCGATGATGCCGGGGCCGGGAAGTTGTTGACGGATGCACCACAGAAAATCATGAGCGAGTTCCTCTGGGGTCGGCTTCTTGAACCCGTGCACTCTCGTGCCCTGCGGGTCGACGCCGCCGATCACATGCCGGATGACGCCACCCTTTCCCGCCGTATCCATCGCCTGGAGCACGAGCAGCACGCTGCGCTGCCCACCCGACCGGCTCTCGGCGTAGATGCGCTCCTGCAGCCCTGCGAGCTCGCTGACGGAGCCCACGAGTACCCGCCGACCATCACGCTTGCGTCCCTCGAAGCCGGGTGTCGCGGAGGGGTCAATGTCAGAGAGAACTAAGCCTTCGCCAACGCGAAGAAGCGGTGTGGGGTCTGTGGTCCACTGGTCTTTGGCACGCTCCGCCTTTGAGCTGTGCTCTTTCGAACCGTGTGTCTTCGACCCCTGCGACTTCGACATGTGCCGATGCTACTCGCCCCCACTGTTCTCAGCGGGAAAGAGGCACTTCGATGATGGTTCGGGCGTGTGGGCTCACGAGCGCCTCATCAAGCTGGCCCCTGTTCTCGACCAGCAGGTAGTTCCATCCGTAAGCGCTGGCAAGGTCTGCCACGGCGACCTCGTGGGGTGTGTAGAGAACCCGGTCGAAGGGAGTTTTCTCTGCGGTGCGCGCGACTTCAAGAGTGTCGAAAATTGTTCCACCGCCATCGTTTCCGACGATCAACTGAATGCGGGGCATGGCCTCACCTGGGGTGTTGAGGAGCGACCCGACATCATGAAGAAAAGCGAGATCGCCGAGAACAACTCGTGTCGTTCCGGCTGCAGCGTTGCCCGCCGCGGGGGCCGGCCCGGTGCCAGAAGCACCAGCCAGTTGGCTGGCGAGAGCAATGCCCGTCGCCGTCGCAATTGTTCCGTCGATGCCGGCGAGACCGCGGTTCGCGTGAACGCTGATGTTCTTTCCCGGAACAACCCGATCTGCCTCACGGACAAGGCGCGATGACGCGAAGACAAGCCGGTCGTGAGGCCAGGTTTTCTGCCACACGGCCTCCACGAGCATTCGGCGCGTCACCACCTCTCGGAACACCGCCAGTTGGGCTTTCGTGAATTCCCTGATCGCTTTGTGGTCGTCAGTGCGCGCACGCGCAGCGTCGACGGAAGGGTCTTGGGCCGGTGGAGAATCTGCCAGTAGTTCGCGGCTTGCCGCCACCCAGCTGCCGAGCCACGCGGGGTCCGCCTGTTCGCCGCGCACAATCTCAATGGCATCGGCCCACTGCGTTACACGGTGGCCCGGGTTGTAATCCTCGGCCGCCTGCCCTCGCACCACGATCGTTTCAACACCGTCACGCTGAATGAGTTGCGGAACCTCGCGACTGAGCGTCGGATGCCCGAACACGATTACCCTGCGTACTCGCCCCCCGAACTCTGGCGTGGCCAGCAACTGCCGGTACGCGACCACGAGGTTACGACCAAAGTGCGCACCGCTCGAGACCTCGGCAAAGAGGGGAGCACCAAGTGCGTGTGCGGCCTCTTCTGCAGCTCGGCCGGCACCGTGACCTGCCACGACGACGGTGTTCGGTGCGATGGAGACTGAGACAACGGATGCCGCTCGAGCATTGTGCGAAACCTGCTCAGTTGGCGCAGCAGAGACGGGCGGCACAGCAGGTTCAAGCCGAGCAGCAGGTTCAGGCCGAGCAGCAAATTCGGAGCTCACAGCAGGCTCTGAGCGTTGCGCCGTGAGCCCCGCAAGAATCGAACGATCGAACTCGCCAGAGAGGGGCTCCCTGAACGCCATGTTCACGTGTACAGGGCCAGAAGCCCCAGACCGCCCCGTCGCGGCAAGAAGCACAGCGCTGGCCAGCTCACCCGGGTACGCCGGATCGAAGCCACCTGCACTTGGTGCCTCAACCTCGCGGGC
The DNA here is from genome assembly GCA_038243605.1 of Actinomycetales bacterium. Classification (GTDB taxonomy): domain Bacteria; phylum Actinomycetota; class Actinomycetes; order Actinomycetales; family Microbacteriaceae; genus Terrimesophilobacter. The sequence continues at coordinate 100,699 of JBBSQX010000007.1, read as the reverse complement.
AAACCTCACAAACTCACCGAAGATTCCGTGCTGGTGTGTGGTTTGGTTCGAGCCGATCCCCCGCAACTCCTCCGGGCGATCTGCGGTGAGAAGAATCATTGGCACACCAGAATGGTGAGCCTCAAGAACGGAGGGCATCAGGTTGGCGACTGCGGTGCCCGACGTGGTGATCATCAGGGCCGGCATCCCAGATTCCACACCAATGCCGAGAGCGAGAAACCCCGCGCTGCGCTCATCAATGCGCACAGAGAGCGTCAGAAGCCCCGCCAGCTCCAGCTCAGCTGCCGCGAGCGCCAGCGCCTGCGACCGCGACCCGGGACTGAGTACGACGTGACGAACACCGAGCTTCACGAATTCCGCGAGAATCGCCACCGAGAACTCGGAGGCGCCTGCGTTCGTTGTCACTTGTCGTGTGAATCGTCGTCGAGATCCGCGATCTCTCTTTCGAGCCTGCGGATGCGTTCCTCCTGTTCGGCATCCGCCGAAAGGCTCCGCAGAAATGTCGGATCGTCATCCGGAGCACGCTGACTACGCACACCAGCGCGACCCTGATGACGATCCTTGCCAATCGCAAACCAGAGAGCACCGCCTATGACGCTCAGAAAAACCGTGACGAGCACCCACGCAGGTTTGGAAATACCGCGCACACGGCGAGCATCGGTCACCGCACAGTCGACAACGGCATAGACCCAGAAGCCGATCGCAAGGGCGATGGCGGCAATTGTTAGAAAGGCCCGCATGTGCTGATTGTAGGCCAGCAACCGGTGGGGCTGCTGTTCCGCCCGCGTACCGCGCACACACGCGCGACGTAGACTTGGCTCGTGAATTCGTCGCGCCAGATAGTTACCTACTCGATCCTGAGGCTTCTGCTGTTTGCTGTGCCGTTCATCATCTTCATGCTGCTGAACATCCAGTGGTGGGCCTCAGCGCTGCTGGCAACAGTGATCGCCGTGTGTCTTTCATACCTGCTGCTGCTGAAGCAGCGACACGAGGTCGCGGCAACGGTGGAGACATGGGGCAAAGGCAAGAACACCGATGCTGATAACGATCTAGAAAACGCAGCACTCGACGCCGACGAAACCACAGCAAAGACCGACTAGAACGCGATTGCCGCCGCGAGCCCCACACCGAACACAAGGGCGGTGAGACTTGCCAGCTTCAGCGCGAGCAAGAACTCTTGTGCCGTTTTCGCCGTCAACACGATGATGGCGGCAGGAATTGCCAGCAACAGCGCAAAGTACACGAGGTCGGCGTACTGGTACAGCAGCACGAAGAAGACGAGAAGCCCGAACGGCGCCAGGATGAACACGGTGAACACGATGCGTGACGCCAGACCTCCGATGAGCACGGTGAGCGTGCGCTTCTTGGCGAGACGATCCTGATCGATGTCGCGCAGGTTGTTGGCGATGAGCACAGCGCTGGCAATCAGGCCGATAGCGACGCCGCCGATCCAACTCTCCAAGGTCACAGTGCCGGCCTGCACGAACGTCGTGCCCGCCGTTGCCACAACACCAAAGAACACGAAGACGAAGACTTCACCGAGGCCGTAGTAGCCGTAGGGGTGCTTGCCGCCCGTGTAAAGCCACGCGGCAAGTATGCACACAGCACCCACAGCGAGAAGCCAGTACTGCCCACTGAGCACCACAAGGGCCACACCGGCGATGGCGGCCACAGCGAAGAAGAACAGGGCAACAGCCAGCACGGTTCGCGGTTTCGCCGCACCAGAGCCGGTGAGCCTGGATGGGCCGACGCGGTAGTCATCCGTTCCGCGCACGCCATCCGAGTAATCGTTGGCGAAGTTCACACCAATTTGGAGCCCAAGCGCGACCGCAAGGCAAAGCAACGCGCGAACCCAATGCCAGCCCTCAAAGCCACCCGCCGCGTACGCCGCAGCGGTGCCGACGGCAACGGGAGCGATGGCAAGCGAAAGGGTGCGAACACGAGCGCCGCCGATCCAGTCGCGCGCTGACGCGGGCGCGATCACGGGTACAGGCGAGCGACCACCCGGGCGACCGCCCTTGCGTTTCGTCGCTTTCGGCTTCTTCTTTTTCGCATACGTTGGCGTCTCTGCAACGGTCTGCTTTGACGACTGCTTTACAGGCTCTCGCACAGCACCCTTGACGGGTGTCTTCGACGGATCTATGCGCTGCATCTTGGGGTTACTGTTCCTGGCCACGACCCGATCTTACTGAGGATGACGGGCTTAACGAGAGCAGAGTGCCTGACGATCAGGTTTACCGCTCGGCAACAGGGGTATCGAATCGACCACAATCACCTCTGCCGGTCGCGCTTCTGGCCCCAACAGATCACCCACCACCGCACGAACTTCTTCCAGCACCACGGATGCCGTACACACCACAACTGGCACCTCACCCCACCGCTCGTGCGTTCGTGCCACCACCACCGCATCCTCAAGACCCGGCAGCGATGTGACGACCCGCTCGATCGCGCCAAGCGACACTTTGACGCCACCCGAGATGATGACGTCATCGAGGCGGCCGGTGACGCTCAGAACGCCGTCCACGATTGACCCGACATCTGAGGTGCGATACCAGCGGCCAGAGGTGTCGGCATTGGCGCTGTTGCTGTCGTCGGCGACGTCGGCACTGTTGCTGTCGTCGGTGTAAAAGTGCTTTGTGGTGAGCTCGTCGTCGCCCAGGTAGCCTTCGGCCAGTGTGGGGCCGCCAAGCTCCACTTCGCCGTCGACGATGCGCATCGTCGTTTCTGTGAACGGGATGCCGTCGTATACGCAGCCACCACTCGTTTCGCTTGAGCCGTAGCTTCGAGTGATGTTGAGCCCCAGCTCTAGGGCTTGCGCGAGTAGCCGCTGCGGTGTCGATTGGCCGCCCACGAGGATGCGGTTGAAGCTGCGCAGGGTCTCGAGCGCCTCATCCGTGGCAATCAACGCAGCCAATTGCGCGGGAACGAGAGACGTGAAGCGCATCGGGTGCTGAAACTGGGTGGCCGCCTCGAGGAACGCGAGAGGGTCGAAGTGGCTACCCGCCATCACGATCGGCTCTGTGCCTGCCACCATTGACCGCACGAGCACGTTGATTCCCGCAATGTAGTGGGCGGGCAGCGCCAAGAGCCACTGCCCTTGGCCGCCCAAAGCTTCGGCGGAACCTGCAGCGCTGGCAAGCAGTGCCTCCGCGCTGAGAGCGACACGTTTTGGCGCCCCTGTGGAGCCACTCGACTGCACAACAAGGGCAACACGGGAGGAGACGGTGCGCGGCGCGGCGCGCCCACCAGCGATATCCGCCAGTGGCAGAACTGCCGGGCCACCGTCGAGCGCGACCTTCAGTGCGGCGAACACAACATCGGCACTGTCGTCGACGACGGCGAGCGCACGCAACATCAGTACTGCCAGGGGAACGGCGCCCAGTCGGGTTCGCGCTTCTCAAGAAACGAGTCGCGCCCCTCTGCCGCTTCGTCTGTTCCGTACGCAAGACGGGTGGCCTCACCCGCGAAAACCTGTTGGCCGACAAGCCCGTCATCGACGGCGTTGAACGCAAACTTGAGCATACGAATCGATGTCGGCGACTTAGTGAAAATCTCCCGCGCCCACTCATATGCGGTCGCCTCGAGCTCGGCATGCGGAACTGCCGCGTTCACTGCACCGGCATCCACTGCGCGTTGCGCCGAGTACTCTCTCGCCAGGAAGAACACTTCACGCGCAAACTTCTGGCCCACCTGACGAGCGAAATATGCGCTTCCATAACCGGCATCGAAGGAACCGACATCGGCATCCGTCTGCTTAAAGCGGGCGTGCTCCGCGCTGGCAATTGTCAGATCGCAGACAACGTGCAGCGAGTGTCCACCGCCCGCCGCCCACCCCGGAACAACAGCGATAACCACCTTCGGCATGAACCGGATGAGGCGCTGCACCTCAAGAATGTGCAGCCGGCCTGCTGCGCTTGCGCGCTGGAGCTGAGGTCGGGGGCTATTTCTGGCCTCCGCGGCGATGCCACCGCCGATGACAGTTTCCGTCGCCGGTTTTGAGTCAGAATTCTCATACTCATACCCATTGCGACCGCGAACCCTCTGGTCGCCACCCGAACAGAATGCCCAACCGCCGTCGCGCGGGCTCGGCCCGTTGCCGGTGAGCAACACGACGCCGATTCGCGGGTTCTGGCGGGCGTCATCGAGCGCGCGATACAACTCGTCGACCGTTGGTGGCCTAAAGGCGTTGCGCACTTCTGGGCGGTCAAAAGCGATGCGCGCCACCTGACCAGCATGATCGTGGTGGTAGGTGATGTCGGCAAAGTCATCGAAGCCGGGCACGCGCTGCCACAGCGAGGAGTCGAAGAGTTCAGAAACGGTATTCATGACAGCGATCCAAAGAACGAGAGAACAAAGCGGAGAATAAGCGGGTTTGCGATCACAGAAACAATCATGGCCGCAATTGCCCAGCCGCGGTGCGGGCCGCGCACGAGAGCAACCACAGCAAGCAGAAACGGAATCGCCGTCAGCCAAACAAGCAGCTGTGCGATAACGGTCGCCGCAGCGGGGCTGCCGTTGATGGCGAGGTTGATTGCCACACCCTGCGCAATGAGCAGAGACAGAGCGGTCAGAAATGCTGCAGAGGTGAAGGGCAGCCCGCGGCGCGCCACATGTTTCGCCACCTCCGCCGGCCTCTGCAACTCAACGGTTGGTGCCTCTGGGCGATGCACGGCACGTTCCACGGGGTATCCCTCAGCAAAACGGTCAATGGGCACATCAATGTGTCTCGTCGACGCTCCGTCAACAGGCTGATCAGAAATCATGCGGTGAGAGCCCCTTTCTTTGAGCCGGAGACTCGGCTAAACACGGCTCCCCTCAGGGTATTCCACTACCGACCCGGGCAGACTAGAGATGTGCACCCCACACTGCCAGAACTTCTCGGTACAGCGCGCGTCGTGTCGCTGCCTCTCGCCCAACGCTTCAGGGGAATCAACACCAGAGAGGCGTTGCTTCTGCAGGGCCCCTTCGGGTGGACCGAGTTTTCGCCATTTGTTGAGTACGACGATGCTGAGGCAGCCACATGGCTCGCCGGAGCACTGGACTTTGGATGGCACGAGACTCCCCCGGCGCTTCGAACCTCGATCACGGTCAACGCAACGCTGCCCGCTGTGCCCGCCTCAGCCGTCGCGGCCGTGCTCAGCCGCTTTCCCGGGTGCCGCACTGTCAAAGTGAAGGTTGCCGAGCGCGGCCACGTGCTCGCCGACGACATTGAACGGGTTGCTGCCGCGCGCGAAGTGCTCGGGGCTGGGGGCAGGCTTCGCATTGACGCGAACGGCGGGTGGGGCGTGGACCAGGCCGAGGGTGCCATCCGGATGCTCGCCCCCTACGACCTCGAATACGTGGAGCAACCCTGCGCCACTGTTCCTCAGCTCAGTGAGCTTCGAGCCCGGATCGCCGACCTCGGTATTCCGGTGGCCGCAGACGAGAGCGTGCGCAAGGCAAGCGATCCGCTCGCTGTGGCTCGTGCGGGTGCCGCGGACATCCTGGTCATCAAGGCCCAACCTCTTGGTGGGATCGCGGCAGCCATGCGCATTGTGGCGGATGCCGGCCTGCCTGTCGTGATCTCCAGCGCGCTCGACACCTCTGTCGGTCTCTCCATGGGGGCCCACCTCGCCGCGGCAGTGGCGGAACTTGAGTTTGATTGCGGCCTCGGAACTGCCGCCCTGCTCGCCGCCGATGTCACGGCACAACCGTTGCTTCCCGTGGATGGCGCGATTCCGGTGCGCCGGGTCGAGGTGAGCGAAGACCTGCTTGAACGCTATGCGGCGAGCGCAGACCGCACCACGTGGTGGCGAGAACGTCTTGAACGCTGCCGGGCGCTTCTCGACTGAAGGCCTCTGAGAACTAAAGCCCTGAGTAGACGTGCAGCCCTTTGAAGAAGAGGTTCACAATCGTGTAGTTGAACGCGACAGCGCCAAACCCGATGAGAGCGAGCCACGCTGAGCGTGTTCCACGCCAGCCGCGGGTGGCCCGTGCGTGAATGTATCCGGCAAAGAGCACCCAGATGATGAAGGTCCACACCTCTTTGGTGTCCCAGCCCCAGTAGCGCCCCCAGGCGTGGAACGCCCAGATGGATCCGGCCATGAGGGTGAAAGTCCAGAACACGAAACCGACCACAATCACCCGGTAGGCAAGGTTCTCAAGTACGTCTGCCTTCGGCATCGTGCCGAGGAACGTCAGCTTGCTGAAACGATCTGCCTCTCGCCTCGCCTGCAACAACTGCACAATCGAGAGCCCGGCCCCCACCCCGAAGAATGCGGTGCCCAGAGTGGCCACGAAGACGTGGATGACAAGCCAGTACGACTGCAGTGCGACCGGCAACGGCGAGACGGGAACGTAGAAGTTGAGCGTGCCTACGCCCAAGACGATGAGAGCAAAACCCGAAATATAGGTGCCGAGGAACCGCAGGTCTTGCCAGAACTGCAGGAACAAGAAAACGCCCACCGCGACAGCAGACGACATGAGGGAGAACTCGAACATGTTTGCCCACGGCACGTGGCCACCCGCGAGACCGCGCATCACAGCACCCACGACGTGGAGCACCCACGCCAGTGCGGTGAGAGCGAAAGCGATGCGCTCCATTCGGCGCCGTGGCGCAGGCTCAGCCGTGGTCTCGCGCTCAAGCGTCGCGATGGTTCCGCGATCCGACATCGTCGAACTCTGGCCCACCAATTTCGGTCTCGTCTTAGTCGAGGATGCTGCCGACGCCACTGTCAGCGAGGCCGTTGCTTGGGCGGAGCGTTTTGCGAGTTCCAGCGTGAAGAACACGAACGCCAACAGGTACACGCCCATGGCCGAGTAGATGGCGACGAGGGCGATCGAATCAAAGGTTTCTGTCACGGGTTCCAGCCTAAGCCTTAAGACGTTCGAGGTGCCGCTTGACGATCGCCGAAACCGCAGCTGCAAGCGTTGGGTCATCGCCACGAGCAAGGCCAGCATATTCGAGACGCAGAGAACCGTTTTTGCCCTCCTTCGCCTTCACCCAGACTCGACGCCTCGGCACGAAAAGCGAACCGAGAAGACCGGCAACGGCAAGGCAGGCAAACAGCAGCACCCAGTTTTGGGCGGGGTCACGGTGCACGTCAAGCGACACGAACCGAGGAACGCTGTGTGACCAATCATCCGGCGCGGCATTCGGTGACGCGGAATCGAATGTTACCGTTCCAAGGCCGTCGGGAAGGTCCACCGTCTGACCTGGCCGAAGTTCGAGACCTTTTCTGCCGCTGTCGCCACCCGCAATCTGGGTGAGATTTGAGGGGTCGAGCGCGTAAACATTCTGTGGAACGCCCCTGTCGAGACCCAAGTCTCCCGTGTAGGCGAAAAGTGTCAGAACCGGATTACGAAGATCAGGATGAATCGACGTGAGTGCACCGGAGGTGAGTTCACTCGCCGTCGGGTAGAAGAACGCGAGGAACGCGAGCTGCTGCGGCAGCGCATCCGGCACCCGAATCACCCCGGTCGACGTGAGGTTCGCATCCTGCGGCAAGAAAGGAACGGATGCCGTGAACGCAACATTGCCCTTGCCATCACGCACCGTGATCGTTGGCGCGTAACCGTTGCCAAGAAGGAAGAGGTGTGAGCCACCCATATCGAGGGGCTCATTGACTTTAATCTTCGACGTTACGCCGTCGTCACCCGGCAGCCACGTCGTCACACTCGCGGTGTAATCGATGGGCTGGCCATAGGCCTTCACGCTTTGTTCTTCATACTTGGCGTCGAAGTCATCGAGGGTGAGCCGGAACGGTTGCAACGCCTCATCTGTGTAGAACCTGCCGGGGGTGAAGGAATCGAAGGAGCCCTTCACGTTGACGAAAGATTGCCCCTCAACGATCACCTTTTGGCCCGTGTAACCGAACCCACCACCGATACCGACAGCAATGAGAACTCCGATGAGCGCGGTGTGAAAGACCAGGTTTCCGGTCTCTCGAAGGTAGCCGCGCTCCGCCGACACAGAGAGCCCACCAGCACCGTCGTACAGGGCGACGCGGTATCCGCTCGCGCGAAGCTGGGCTCTGGCGGCGTCGATCGCTGCCGCGGCATCCACGTGCGTGCCGTCGTCGTTCTCGAGATCTGCGGCCGTAAGTTCGATCGTTTCGACGACCTCGAGTCGCTCGAGACGGGCTGGGGTGCGCGGCGGCTTCGCCCGCAGCGCCCGGAGGTGGTGCATGGTGCGGGGCAGCACGCATCCGAGGAGGGAGATGAAGAGAAGCAGGTAGATCGCCGAGAACCACACGGAGGTGTACACGTCGAAGAGCTGAATCTTGTCGAGCACGGGCGCAAGTGAGGGGTTCTTAGAAAAGAATTGGATGACGCCGTTCGGGTCAGAGCTGCGCTGCGGCCACATCGATCCTGGAACGGCGGCAACGGCCAGCAGAAGCAACAGGATGATCGCCGTGCGCATGCTGGTGAGTTGGCGCCAGAAGAACCGCAGGGTTCCAACGAACCCAATCTTGGGCTGAACGATGCTGGGGTCGGGCTTGGGCGCAGGTCCCGAGCCTTCTACGTGATCAAAGGGGCGTGACAAAAGCTCCAATCACCGCCCCGAGTTGCGAAATCATGAGCTGCCAGAGGCCAGTGACCATGAGGATTCCAATCAGAACGAGCACCACTCCACCCACAATGTTGACGATTCGGATGTTGCGCTTGAGCCAGTTCACTGAGCCACTCACCCAGCCGAATCCGAGCGCAACGAGAAGGAACGGAACGCCGAGGCCGAGGCAGTACGCGGCACCGAGCAGTGCTCCACGCCCGGGAGACCCGCCGTCGAGGCTCAGCGCGAGAACAGCGGTGAGCGTCGGCCCGATGCACGGTGCCCAGCCGAGGCCAAACACGAGCCCGAGAAATGGGGCCCCTGCGAGCCCGGCGGTCATGCGCCACCGCGGCGTCATGGTGCGTTGCAAAAAAGTGAATTGCCCGATGAACACGAGGCCCATCAGGATGATGACGACGCCGGCGATGCGCGAGATGATGTCCATCCACTGCTTGAGCAGAAGGCCGGCAACCCCGAAAACGAGTCCGAACGTGACGAACACAATGCTGAATCCGAGAACGAACAGTGCGACACCGAGAAGTAGTCGGCGACGATTGCCTCGCTCGGTGGCCCCTTCACCATCTCCGCCAGCGAACCCACCGATGAAGCCGAGGTAGCCAGGAACAAGCGGAAGAATGCAGGGGGAAGCAAAAGAAATAAGCCCGGCAAGAATGGCGATCGGGATGGCGAAAAGTAGATTTCCGCTCAGCACAAGCTCGCCGATCGGGTTCATGATCACTTGGTGTCGCCCTCAACAACTCGCTTGATGACCGCATCGAGAATCGACGCTGATTGCACCTGGCCGAGGATGCGCGCCGCGACTCGGCCGTGCGCGTCGAGAACTATCGTCGTGGGGAGGGCACTAGGCGGCACTGTGCCAGCGAACGAAAGCTGAACTGTGCCGGTGTGAACGTCGATAATTGACGGATACGTCACCCCGTAGTTTCGCGCGAAGGCGTCCACGGCGGCGGGTTCGTCATACGTGTTGACGCCAATAAATTTTGCCCCACGGTCAGCCCACTTTTGTGAAAGCTTCTCGAGGTCTGGCGCCTCAGCTCTGCACGGGGCACAATAGCCGGCCCAGAAGTTGACCACGAGAGCTTCGCCACGATAGTCAGCGCTTGATGCGTCGGCCCCCGATTCGGTAACCCCAGCGAAATCGATGGGTTCGCCCCGGTTCTCGGGCAGAATCTCCATGATGCTTCCGTCGCCGGCAACGTAGTTCTTGTTGCCGCCAGACCCGTAATCGATGGCCAGCTGGTCGGGCGCAGAGCACCCGGAGAACACGAGTACCGCGGCAATGGCGATCGTGGCTGAGCCGAGGATGCGCCGCATCACACAGCTCCCGCGTCGATGGCTTGGTCGAGAAGATCTCGTGCGGGCTCGTGATAATTCACTTCGACAAAAGTGTCGCCCTGGCGTTCAAACGTTGTGATGCTGGAGAGGCTACAACGACGCTTGCGCGGGTCATGCCAGAGGCGCCTGCCCGCGAGGTCACGCGTGATGGTGACAATGGGAAGTTGGTGGCTGACGAGCGCAACGTTGCCACACTCGGTCGAGGACCAGGCCTCCTCCAACGCAGCAAACATGCGGGTCGCAATCGACGCATACGCTTCGCCCCAGCTTGGCCGGAACGGGTTCGTGATCCACGGCCACGACTCCGGCTTGAGCAGCACTTGAGGACCGAACTCAAAGTTGCGCCCCTCAAACTTGTTTGTCGGCTCGATAAGGCGTTCATCGGTGCGGATGTCGAGGCCGAAAGCTTCAGCGAACGGCTGCGCAGATTCCTGAGCCCGTTGCAGCGGGGAGGCCACAAGCGCTGTGACGTTGCTGCCACTTTTTTTGATCGACGCAGCGGCCGCCGCGGCCATCCGCTGGCCCAAGGTGGACAGATGAAAACCGGGAAGTCGACCGTAAAGAACACCATCGGGGTTATGAACCTCACCGTGGCGAACGAGGTGAACGAGTGAAGCTGGCACCCGCACAGTCTAGATAACCAATCTGGGACTCTAGACTTGATCGGTGACGATACGCATCCTGATCAAGAACCTTGCCGCCACAACCGACGGAACCGTCACGGTTTCCGGTTGGGTGGACACCGTGCGCGACCAGAAGAAAGTGCAGTTCATTGTGCTGCACGACGAGTCTGGCGCGCTTCAACTCGTGCACCCGCGCGTGCCTGCCCCTGAGGCTGTCGAGGGCGCTTCGCTCCCTGAAGTTCTCGAAACGGACCAGCCAGCGGCTTCTCACGACCCCGTCGCCGACACCATCTCTGGCGTCAGTACCGGCAGCTTTGTCACCGTCACCGGCACACTGAAGCACGACGAGCGCGTGAAGCTTGGCGGCATCGAGGTGCTCATCGACTCCATCGTTGTCGTCAGCGAAGCGCTTGAGTCACCCATCGCCGAAGACACCGGCGTCGACAAGCGCATGGACTGGCGTTTTCTCGACCTGCGCGTACCAAAGAACAACCTCGTCATGCGCATCCAAACCACCCTCGAGCATGCCTGGCGCTGCTACTGGATCGAGCACGACTTCATCGAAATCCACACACCGAAGTTGATGGCGAGCGCGAGCGAGTCAAAGGCCGAACTCTTTGAGGTCAAATACTTTGAGGGCACGGCATACCTCGCCCAAAGCCCGCAGTTCTACAAGCAGATGGCGCAGCCGGCCGGGCTCGGCAAGGTGTTCGAGATCGCGCCTGCGTTCAGGGCCGACCCCAGCTTCACGAGCCGCCATGCCACCGAGTTCACGAGCGTTGACGCGGAATTCAGTTGGATCGACAGCCACGAAGACGTCATGAAGCTCCACGAGGAGCTCATGGTTGCCGGTTTCACCGCGGTGAAAGAGAAGCACGGCGCAGAGATCGAAGCCGCCTTTGGTATCGAAGTCACCGTGCCCACCACACCGTTCCCGCGCATCCCTCTCGCCGAGGCAAAAAAGATCGTAGCGGAGCGCGGCTACGAGGTTCCGCGCCACGACGACGACATGGACCCTGAGGGCGAGCGCCAGATTTCTGCGTACGCGAAGGAGAAGTTCGGGCACGAGTTTGTGTTCCTTACCGACTACGCCTCCAGCATCCGCCCGTTTTATCACATGCGTCATGACGGGGATGCTGGCATCACCAAGAGCTATGACCTCATCTTCAACGGCGTGGAGATCTCTACCGGAGCCCAGCGCGAGCACCGCATTGAGGTGCTCGAGAAGCAGGCGCGCGAGAAGGGCCTCGACCCAGAGGAGCTCGCGTTCTACCTGGACTTCTTCCGTTACGGAGTTCCACCGCACGGTGGATTCGGCATGGGCCTTGCGCGCGTGTTGATGCTCATGCTTGGCCTGCCGAACCTGCGCGAATCCACGTACCTGTTCCGTGGCCCGACCCGCCTGCTGCCATAGAGCTGAGGCAGGTCGGGCACAGCAAACTAGCTGAGGTCCTCGATCGTCGCGCCGCCAGCGTTCTTCATGACGGATTCGACAGCGCTCTTCGCTGAAGCCTTGCTGGCGTAATTTTCGCTCACCGCGAGAGTCTGGCCGTTGCTGGCCACGATGCGCCAGAAGTATGGCTGAGTCTTTGACTTGCCCTTAACGATGTGAAACTTCACGGTGCGCTCCTCAGGTCTCTCGCCGCGAAAACGGTTTCGACAATCTTAGGCTCGAAGCTCGTTCGAGTGGCCGCTACTTAGACCATAAAATCGACGGCGCACCGCTCGGCGACAATCTCATTAATGAGTTGCGCCACCTTGAGGTGTTCAGGATGAGTGCGATAGACGTTGAGGGCATCCTCGTCCGCAACATCCACGGTGAGCGCGAGATCCCAATTTCCGGGGTTCTCAATCGTGTTCATTCCGACCGAAAGTGCAAGGATCTGTTCAATGTGATGCGGGAGAGCCTCAAGTTCGGCGGCCAGCAGAGCGGCCCGCTTACTGCTTTCCTCTGACAACCCCGCCGCCATCTTCATTAGAACAACATGGCGAAGGATCATTGGGTGCCTTTCAGCGCGCTACGAAGCTTGACCGCATCGATGCGCCAATGCGCGTGCTCGTCACCGTCAATCAGAAGAACCGGAATCTTCTCCCAGTACTTGTCGTACAACTCCGAATCATCCAGAATCGAACGCTTCTCAATGGTGACGTCAATCACATCATCGAGTTCGCCGAGAACCTCATCAATGACACCCTGTGCGACGTCACAAAGGTGACAGTCGGGTTTGCCGATGAGAGTGAGCTGCACAGTGGTTACCGGATTCATGCCGGTTGCGGGATGCACAGCAGTCACAATCGGGGAGACGACTACTTCTTGTTGCGACGCTGGTGGCGCGTCTTACGCAGCAACTTGCGGTGCTTCTTCTTCGCCATGCGCTTGCGACGCTTCTTGATGACTGAACCCATACGCACCTCGTTGATTGTGGTTCTGCTGTGTGAGAACCGTGAAGACCGGGTTCGCTACGAACCGCGGAAAAATGCCTCGGGTAAGTCTAGCTGATGACCGATACCCTCAGCTGCGCAGTGCGGCTCCGCAGCGGGCAGCACGACCAAGGAACACGCTGGTCAGCCTGTTGCGGATTCGCTGTTGGCGACGTGCGTTCCAATCGCCGCCTGCACAGCGGACTCGGGCACCCGAAAGGAGCGACCAAATCGGATCGCTGGCAACTCGCCGGAGTGAACGAGCCGATACACGGTCATTTTCGAGACGCGCATCATGTCGGCAACCTCTGCGACGGTGAGGAACCTCACCTCGGATAGATTGCTCGACATTGTTGGGATCCCTCTGCTTGACAGCGCACCCGTTACCGGTGTTACTGGAGTGCTTGAAGCACACTCTAGGGGTTAAAGTGAACTTCTGTCTACACTCGCTGTGGGCGGGTGGCTAGCGCCCGCTGTCACCAAAGCGTCCCAGCTTCTCGCGAATCGGGTCGATGACTTTCTTCTCCACTTTTGCGGATGCCTCCTCAATAGCGTGCGATGCACCCTCGATCACCGAACGCACCTGGTGCGACGCTTCTGCGGCGGTGCGACCCACCGCGTTTCCAGCATCTGAGGCGTGATCAAGAGTCTCTGCGACCCTACGGAGCGGTTTCGGCATGCCTGATCCCGCCCACGCGGCGAATGCTGTTGCGCCGGCCTCGTCGCCCGAGCCAAGATCCTCAGCAGTGAGGAACGGAATAAGCCAGTCCTCTAAAGCATCTAACGGTGCAGATTCGAGCCGATAGAAACGGTGCTGGCCCTCTTCGCGCACAACAACCAGCCCGCTGTCGCGCAACACTTTAAGGTGCTTCGACACCGTGGGCTGTGTGAGACCAAGGGCGTCAACGAGGCCGCCCACGCTCACCTCGCCCTTGCTCGTACCCTGGTCAAGTTGGGCGCCCAAAAGCACACGCAGCAATTCGCGCCGGTTTGGATCAGCGATAACGTCGAAGATGTCTCCCATTAAGACAGAGTATCGAGGTCCGCTGGGTAGTACCATGTCAAACTGCTGCATTCCACGTGCAGCGGCCCATCCACTAAGGGGACAGCATGCCTGCGAAGGCCGCTCACCGCGGTTCAGTGCTCGGTCGACTTCGTGATGTCGTCGACTTCATCGCGTGGTCATCCCCTGCGCGATTCGCGCTCATCATTTTCACGAGTCTCGTTCTCGCCCTCACCGCCGTACTGTCACTGCCTATCGCAACGGCCGAGCGCAGCGTCACGCCGCTTGCGGATGCCTTCTTCACCGCAATGTCAGCAATTTGTGTCACCGGGCTTTCCACTGTGGACATGGCCACCCACTGGTCAACCTTCGGCAATGTCGCGATCCTCCTCGGCATCCAGGTGGGCGGCATCGGCGTGCTCACTCTCGCCAGCATCCTCGGCCTCGTGGTCTCCCGTCGCCTTGGCCTCAAAGCGAAACTGATTGCGGCGAGCGACACCAACCTCCAACGCATCCATTCCGGCCCCGTTGCTGAAGGCCAAGCCGTTCGCCTCGGCGAGATGGGCGGCCTGCTCGCGACAGTGGCGGTGAGCGTTCTCGCCATCGAAGCTGTGCTCACTGGGCTGATCGTGCCGCGTCTACTCCTCACCGGTGAAGACGTGTGGACGGCAACCTGGCAGGGGTTCTACTTTGCGGCATCCGCCTTCACCAACACCGGTTTCGTGCCGCACGTTGAGGGGATGACCCCCTTCGCCACCGACCCATGGATGTTGACGGTCATCGGCCTTGGAGTGTTTGTCGGGAGCCTAGGTTTTCCCGTGATCTTTGCGCTCACAAAAGGGTGGCGCGGCAAGCACCGCTTATCGATTCACGTGAAATTGACACTCGCCACCACATCAATATTGATCATCTTCGGTGCGCTCGCGCTCTATGCCCTCGAATGGAACAATTCACACACTCTCGGCGCTCAAGACCCTCTCGTTCGACCGATGACTGCCACGTTCATGTCGATCATGACGAGGTCGGGTGGTTTCTCCACCGTCGACGTGAGTCAAATGCACGACTCGACTCTGCTTGTCATGGACATGCTGATGTTTGTGGGCGGTGGTTCAGCATCCACCGCTGGGGGCATCAAAGTAACGACGCTCGCCGTGCTATTTCTTGCCGCGCTCGCAGAAGCAAAAGGCGACAGTGATATTCAGGTGTTCGGGCGGCGCATTCCGACGGATGTTCTGCGCCTGGCGGTGAGCGTGACGTTGTGGGGCGCCACGATTGTGGTGATCTCCACCATCGCGATTCTGCAGGTGACAGACATGCCCCTCAACAAGGTGCTGTTTGATGTGATCTCCGCCTTCGGCACCTGCGGTCTCAGCACCGGTGCAACGGCAGAAATGCCGGATGCCGGAAAGTACATACTGTCGGCCACCATGTGGGCGGGTCGGGTTGGTACAGTGACCCTTGCCGCAGCGCTGGCCGCTAGCCAGCGTCGACAACTGTTTGCTCGAGCGGAAGAGAGGCCCATCGTTGGCTGAGAGAATTGCACACAACGCGCCCGTACTGATCATCGGGCTCGGGCGTTTCGGCGCGGGAGCAGCAGGCCAGCTCGACCGACTAGGCCGCGAAGTGCTCGCGGTGGATGACAATCAGATGCTCGTTCAGAAGTGGTCTGAGCGTGTCACTCACGCCGTGCAGGCCGATGCCCGCAACATTGATGCCCTCCGCCAGATTGGTGCGCAAGACTTCTCGGTTGCTGTCGTCGCCGTCGGCTCCTCGATTGAGGCGAGCGTGCTCATCACCGCAAACCTCGTGGACCTCGGCATCCCACAGATCTGGGCTAAGGCCATCAGCCAGTCCCACGGCAAGATCCTCTCGCGCATCGGCGCGAACCACGTGATCTACCCTGAGGCCGAAGCCGGCGAGCGCGTCGCCCACCTGGTCTCCGGCAGAATGCTCGACTTCATCGAGTTCGATGACGACTTCGCCATGGTGAAGATGTATCCACCGAAGTCGATTCGCGACAGACCACTTTCTGACACGGATGTGCGCAAAAAGTTCGGAGTCACCGTTGTCGGCGTCAAAGCGCCTGGTGCAGAGTTCACCTATGCGACGCCAGACACCGTGATCTCCAACCACGACCTCATCATCGTGAGCGGAAACTCCGGCCAGATCGAAAAGTTCGCGGCGCAGCAGAGCTAGTCGACTGATCCCTTCGAGAGCCTCAGACAACGGCCTTTTAGCCAGCCGCAAGTTCCTTCGCACGAGCAAGCGCGGCAGCAGTCGCGCGGTCGAACACTGCCGCGAAGTCAGCCTTCTGAAGCTCGGCAACTGCGCGCTCTGTCGTGCCATTTGGGCTCGTCACCTGCAGACGAAGTTCGCTCGGCGACTTTCCCGACGCCACCAGAAGTTCGCTGGCACCCAAGAACGTGGTCGTGACCATGGTCGTGGCATCATCCAAGCTGAAGCCCATCGTGATCGCTGTCTTCACAAGCTCTTCGATGAGCAGGAATACGTACGCCGGTCCTGAACCAGAAATAGTGCTGAGCGCATCAATTTTGCTTTCGGGAACCACGACGACGGTGCCGACTGTTTCGAACAGTGCTGTCACGAGGTCGAGTTGAGTTGGTGTTGAGCGAGATCCTGCGCAGAGCCCTGTTACTCCCCTGCCCACCGTCGCCGGGGTGTTCGGCATTGCTCTGAGCACGGCGATACTCTCGGGAACCAACGCCTCCATCGTGGCCGTGGTCACGCCGGCGGCAACGCTGACGACGATCGCGTCAGGCTCCAGGGCCTCGGCCACTTCTTTCAGCACGTCCGGAATCATGGCGGGCTTCACGCCAAGGAGCACAATGCGCGCACCTTTCACGGCCGCGATGTTGGCATGCGGATCGATTTCTGACGAAAGACTTGTCACGTCATGCGTGCGGAGCGCCCCCGCCTTTGTCTCCGTGCGGTTGGTGACGCGGATGCCGCCATTCACCGTGACATCCGGGGAAAGAAGGCCAGAGAGAATGGCACCCCCCATGGAACCTGCGCCGAGAATTGCAACTGCTGGGAGTGTGACCATGTATCCATCCTAGGATTGAGTCGTGAACGCGACGAAGGCAACCCAGTGAGTACCCACAGCGGCAAGAGGGCGATCGTGGCCGCGCTACTGGCAAACTTGGGGATTGCCATCACCAAATTTGTGGCCTGGTTCTTTTCTGGCTCAGCATCGATGTTGGCTGAGGGTGTGCACTCCCTCGCCGATACCGGCAACCAGGGCCTGCTTCTGCTGGGCGCAAAGCAGGCGCAACGCAAGGCCGATCCGACACATCCGTTCGGCTACGGCCGTGAACGCTACGTCTACGCGTTCGTTGTGGCCATCATTCTTTTCACCATCGGTGGCATGTTCTCGATTTATGAAGGCGTGAACAAGCTGCGCGAACCACACGAGCTCACCAACGCGTGGCTACCCATTCTCGTGCTACTCGTTGCGATCGGTCTGGAGTCGTTCTCGCTTCGCACTGCCGTGAAGGAATCCAACTTGGTGCGCGGCAAAGAGAGTTGGATCCAGTTCATTCGCCACGCGAAAGCCCCTGAGCTGCCCGTCGTGCTTCTCGAAGATATCGCTGCGCTCACCGGGCTGGTCTTCGCTTTTCTCGGAGTTGGCCTCACCGTCATTACCGGCAACAGCATTTGGGATGCGATCGGCACCCTCGCCATCGGTGTACTGCTCGTGATTGTTGCCGTGATTCTCGGAATCGAAACCAAGAGCCTGCTCATCGGTGAGGGGGCCAACCCCGCCGATGCGATCGCCATCCGAGATGCCATCAACGCCGACCCGCAGGTTGAAGCCCTCATCCACCTGAAGACTCTCTACCTCGGGCCAGAGGAGCTCCTCGTCGCCGCGAAGGTGGCGTTCTCACCAAAGAAGAAGCTCGCAGAAGTGGCGAGTGCTATCAACGCCCTTGAGGCTCGGGTGCGCGCCGAGGTTCCCGTCGCCAGGGTGATCTACATCGAACCGGATATCTATCACCCGCCGGGCGACGCAAACCCCTCCACCGACGCCTTCGTGATTAGATCCTCGGATTGACCGCGGCGAACGGTCGACACGCGCTCGTGTTTCAGCACGCAGACCACATCACTCTCGGCAACTTCGAGCCAGTGCTTCGCGAATACGGCTACGACATCACGATCATCGACGCGACAACAGACAACATCTCTACGCTCGACCCAGTGGCCCCGGATGTCGTCATCGTGCTGGGCGGCGAAATGGGCGCCTACGAGATCGAGGAGCACTCCTTTCTCCTCGACGAGATGCAGTTCATTAGCGAACGCATCGACGCAAACAAGCCACTTTTCGGGGTGTGCCTCGGCGCCCAGCTCATGGCGGGAAGCCTCGGCGGTCGCAACTACAAAGGCGAGAAGCCAGATATCGGCTACCAAGACATCCACCTGACCGAGGCGGGCCTGGCCTCACCGATGCGCCACGTTGCGGGCGTTGGCATGTTGGAGTGGCACGGCGACCACTTCACGCTGCCAGAGGAAGCCATCCTGCTCGGCACGTCCGTCGCCTACCCCAACGAAGCTTTCGCCATCGGCGACTTCGCGTTGGCAGTGCAGTTCCACCCAGAAGTCACTGCGGCGATGCACGAGGACTGGACGCTGGACTCGAGCGACCAGTTCGCTGAAGAAGGCATTGACGAAGACGAGTGGCGAGCGCTCGGGCGCGAACTCAACCCACCCATGCAGGTGGCCTCGCGCGCGATGCTCAGCGAGTGGCTCGACGGGCTGCAAAAAACTCTTTAAGCAGATCGGCGCTTTCTGCCTCTCGGATGCCAGCATGCACTTCGACAGTGTGCAGAAGGCGACGATCGCGCAGTAGGTCGTGAACGCTGCCGACCGCACCGGTCTTCTCCTCCCAGGCACCGAATACCACGATGGGGATTCGGGCGGCGAGAATTGCGCCGGCGCACATGACGCACGGCTCTAGGGTCACCACAAGGGTCACATCGGTGAGCTGCCACGTG
This sequence comes from Actinomycetales bacterium, assembly GCA_038243605.1. Classification (GTDB taxonomy): domain Bacteria; phylum Actinomycetota; class Actinomycetes; order Actinomycetales; family Microbacteriaceae; genus Terrimesophilobacter. The sequence goes on along the minus strand of JBBSQX010000007.1, from coordinate 81,757 downwards.
TCGAGAGCTTGTGCTGCGTCACGGATCGCCAGCACTTCCGCGTGTGCGGTGGGGTCCTTGGTGAGTTCGCGCTCATTGCGACCTCGCCCGACCACGGTGCCGGCGGCATCCACAATGACTGCCCCAACGGGCACGTCACCGGTGGCTAGGCACGCGCGCGCCTCGATCAGCGCTTCGCACATCAGCGCATCAAAATTCTGCGCATCAGACATCCGCGCATCAGAATTCGGCACCGTGTTCACCTCCGCCGTCCAGTAGATTGAGCCTATGCGAGTCCACGTTGCCGATCATCCGCTCATCACCCACAAACTCACTATTTTGCGTGATGAGACAACATCGTCCCCCGTCTTTCGAGCACTTACCGAAGAGCTCGTCACCCTGCTCGCGTACGAGGCGACACGCAACGTTCGCGTCGAAAATGTGACAGTGCGAACCCCGGTATCAGATGCTCAGGGCCTCAAGATCAGTACACCGCGACCGCTCGTTGTTCCGATTCTGCGCGCGGGGCTCGGGATGCTCGAGGGCATGGTGAAGCTCGTTCCGACCGCGGAGGTCGGGTTCCTCGGCATGGTGCGCGACCACGAAACCCTTCAGCCCACCACGTATGCCGAGCGGCTGCCAGATGACCTCTCCAACCGCCAATGCTTCGTGCTCGACCCGATGCTCGCCACCGGCGGATCGCTTCTGGCCGCCATCAACTTTCTGTTCGACCGCGGTGCCGTCGACGTGACAGCAGTGTGTCTTCTTGGCACTCCGGAAGGCCTCGCAGTTATTGAGAAAGCCACGGAGGGCAAAGATGTCACCATCGTGCTCGGTGCGCTCGATGAGAAGCTCAACGAGATCGGCTACATCGTGCCAGGGCTCGGGGATGCGGGAGACCGGCTGTACGGCACCGTCGGTTAGGCGCTCGCCGGTCAGCTCCCTTCGAGCGCCTCAGAAAGCGGAGTACGCGACTTCCTCGGGGAACGACGGCGGTGAGTGGCGCGTTTGACAATTAACGTGTGCGTGAGTGATAGTTGCAACATGACTGTGAACGCGCACGCCCTGACCTCCCTTGGAGCTCACGGAGTCGATGGCATGCACATGCCGCGCCATACAGCCATGTGTTGTCGAATGCGCACCTCATAGGCAAACCTCTCGCCGAACCACGCTCGAACTGAGCATGTGGTTCCCGGATGCCGATCCTCATCCCGATCGCCCATCTGTCACGCACTGAAGTTACTGAAGACGCAATCTCCTCATTAGAGAGTCTTCACCTGCTCCTATTAAGGACTCGACACAATGTCGCTCGCCACTGTTGACCTCGACCGAACCCACCTCGCTGATCTACGCCCGCTGCACGCGGTGCCAGATCCTGCAGATCACCCAGGCCGCGCCCGAATTCGCGCGGTACCAGAAGGCACCGAAGCACGCGGCTTTGTGCTGTACGTCGGAATAGACGAACTCAAAGCTGCGAGTGCTGGCACCGATCTCGGTGGCCTGGTTACCGCGCTGCGCAAACTCACCGCCGAACTCGCGCCCGCGGCTGAAACCTACGCGGCCGTCGCGCTTGCGCCGCGCAGTTCTGGCGGACGCGACATCGACGTCGTTCGCCTGGCGTTACAAGACCCTTCAGCTTTGGCCAGGCACCGCCACGACGAACTCGAACCGGAAGCCGTCGTCGAAGGCGTGATCGTTGACCTTTCACGCAAACGCATCACCATTGATGGAGAAACAGCACCCCTCACCTACAAAGAGTTCGAGCTGCTGCACTATCTGGTCGCTCGTGAGGGCCACACTGTCGCACGCACCGAACTCATTGAAGGCCTCTGGGGGGCCAGCGACGCCGACGCACCAAACGAACGAACCATCGACGTGCACGTGCGCAGGCTCCGCTCCAAGCTGGGCGGGTACGAAGAAATTGTGCGCACCGTTCGGGGCGTTGGGTACCGGTTCGACCGGCACGCAGATGTTTCCGTGCGCCGCGCCACAACACCTTCTCCCGACTTTTAGACTGGCGGCGTGCAGGCAGAGGTTTACGGGCTGCTTCCTTCTAGGCTGTTGCTGAAGATTGAAGGTTACTGCCTGTGATTCTCGCTCCTGCCGATACGAATGAACTTGTTGAGCGACTTCGCGCCGCGGGCTGCGTGTTCGCCGAAGACGAGGCGCGGCTTCTCTCGGATGCTGCCCATTCCCCTGACGAACTTGACCTACTGACCGATCAGCGAGTGAGCGGCAAACCGCTTGAGTATGTTCTCGGCTGGGTGGAGTTTTTCGGCCTTCGCCTCGGCATTGATGAAGGTGTTTTTGTGCCTCGTCAACGCACCGAATTTCTTGTGCGCGAAGCCATCGCCCACGCTTCGTCTGGCGCCTCCGTTCTCGACCTCTGTTGCGGATGCGGCGCCGTCGGCATCGCCATCAGCTCGGCCATCGACGGGGCTGAACTGTACGCCGCAGACATCGACCACGCGGCGGTGGCCAACGCGAAACGAAACTTTGACGTGTTTGGCGGTCGCGTTTTCGAGGGCGACCTCTTTGATCCACTGCCGGATGCTCTCCACGGCAAGGTCAACATCCTCACGGCGAACGTTCCCTACGTTCCCACAGAGGCTATTGCTCTTCTGCCACGGGAAGCTCGGGACTACGAACCCTCTTTGACGCTTGACGGCGGGGTCGATGGGCTGGATGTGCTGCGCCGCGTCGCCGCGGAGGCCCCGCTGTGGCTTGCCCCTGGTGGCCATCTTTTCTTCGAGACGGGTGTCGATCAGTCGATGGCGGCATCCGAAATTGTGCACAGTTTCGGGCTGTCGGCGCGCGTCGTGACATCCAGTCACTTTCACTCAACGTTAATCGTGGGCACACGCCGCGCATGATTGTGGCGTGGGGATCTGATTTCGTGCGTTTCGTCACGAAAGACGCAAGAAGGTAACGAAAAGATAACTAGCTTCTCGTTACCTAACTGTTATATGGTCATAGTGCTGAAGTTGTTTGCTGTGGCAACCGAAGCGGAATGTGATTGCAGGACACTCTTGGTGCAAGGGAAGAGGGCCCGTCGCGAGCCTCTGCGACGGGCCCTCTGTCATGCGCGCTGTTCATACCCACTGGTGTCATACCCACCGCTGTCATGCCCGCGGAGCTCGGGTAAAAAACTAGAGGCGCGTTTCTGGGCGACCCCCGACGGTGGCCACGGCCTTTGCCGCAGTCGCAACTCCGGCGAGGGCGGCAGTTTCGACATCCGCACCGGTATTCCATGCGGCGAGAAAACCCGCAGAGAACGCATCGCCTGCTCCCGTCGGATCAACAACGGCCGATGTCTGCGAAGGAATTAGCAGAGGCTCCGTTGCAGCTTCGGCGACCACGACACCGTCAACGCCGAGCGTGAGCACCACAAGCGCGCAATGCTTCGCCAGCGCGGCGGCGATCTGAAGTGGATCGGTCAGCCCCGTCAGTGCCATTCCCTCATCAAGGTTCGGGAACACGATGCCGGCACCCGCGATGAGATCCAGAAAGCTGTCGACACCAAAATCGAGGAGACTTCCGGCAGATGCCGGGTCCACAGAGACCGTCACCCCTCGCTGCGCCGCGCGCATGAACAACCTCTTCAGCGGCGCATGGTCTGTCGAGTGATAAATGCTGTAACCAGTGAAGTGCAGAACGGAGGCGCCATCCAACAGCTCGTCACTCACGGCATCCGCGCTCAGCCAAGCATTCGCGCCACGCTCGGTGAGCATGGAGCGCTTGTTGCCATCCACGAGCACCACAATCGTGCCCGTCGGATGCTCACGGTCACCCTCAAGGTGCGGCGTGACCCCGAAGCCGGCAAGGATTTCACTGTGACGGGAAACGTCATCAGCCGCCACACGGCCCACGAAATCAACGTCGGCACCCACAAACCCGAGCCAGGATGCCGCGTTCGCCGCCGACCCTCCCGCGCGGTGCCGAATCGAGCTTGGCGTATCGGTGTCGGTGCGGATGGGGCCCGATGGCACAACAACAATGTCGTCAATTACGTCGCCGAAGACCACGATGCGCCGTGTTACAACGGGGCCACGCTGGTTCTCGACAGGACTGCGCTGTTCCGCATCGACGCCGGGTTGAGTCACGCCTGCAGCGCCGACCACGCTGTCGCGATCTTCGCCGCGAGCCGCACGTTGTTGCGGGCGAGATCGAGGTTCACCTCAAGGCTGCGGCCCTCAGATGCCTCCACAATGTAGCTGAGCAGGAACGGCGTGACCGCCTTTCCGTGCATGCCCGCGGCATCGGCAGCGGCGAGCGCCTCGGTGAGCACGCGATCGTGCTCGGCTGGATCCCACTGCTGCTCGCGAGGGATGGGGTTGGCCACGACGATTCCCTGGCCGTGGCCGAGCTCGTCTTGGCCCTTCATCACCAGCGCGATCTGTTCGGCGCTGTCCACCATCCAGTCAAGCTCGAACGCCGACTCGGTGAGCCAGAAGCTGGGAAAAATGCTTGTGCGGTAGCCGAGCACCGGAACACTCAAGGTCTCGAGGCGCTCCAGTGTTGCCGAAATATCTAGCACCGACTTGACGCCAGCTGACACCACGGTGATCGGGGTCATGCTCAGTGTTGAAAGATCCGCTGATTCGTCGAAACTTGTGGATGCTCCGCGGTGCACACCGCCAAGCCCGCCCGTGGCGAACACGCGAACACCGGCGCGCGCGGCAAGGTGAGCGGTCGCAGCAACCGTTGTGGCACCTGACCGCCTCGTACCGGCAAGAATCGGCAAGTCACGCACACTCGCTTTGGTCATATCTTCGTCGGCGATGCGACGCACGCCGTCGGCATCCAGGCCAACGTGGGGCACGCCATCCAGCACGGCAACGGTGGCGGGGGTGACGCCCGCGTCGAGCAGAATCTGCTCGAACTCTTGTGCAGCCTCAAAGTTGCGGGGGCGCGGGAGCCCGTGAGAGATGATCGTCGACTCGAGGGCAACGATCGGGCGGTTGTTTGCGAGGGCTTCCGCGACGGCGGCGGAGACAGAAATTGCTGATGACATGGTGAATCAATCTTATGCCGGGACTACTCGTTCCACCTCGCCACTGCTCCCGGCCCCGATCCCTTCGAGAGACTCAGGGAACGAGGCACTCCACGGGCAGGTCGAACCAGCGCAGTCCCTCAAACTCGGCACCAAGCTCGTTGGCGACACCAGCAGAATCGGCAGCAGGTTCCGGCGCTGCCGCAAAGAGCGCGCGGGCCGCATCGAGGGTGTCTGCATAGACGGAGGCGGGGGCACGGTCATCGTGGCGGGGGAAGCGCAGAACGCCATCGGTGTCATAAGACATTTGCGAGAACCGCAGCGGTGGCTCGACTGGCCCAGCACGGTGCTTCCAGAGTCCGGATGCCGACTCGAACCGATAGTCGGGCAACAGTTTGGCGCCGTGCTCGGCAATCATGGTGACGGCCTCAACGATGTAGCGGAACGCCTCATCGCTGATGAAGTAGTTGAAGTTCACGCGAACCCAGCCCGGCTTGATGCCTTCGCATCCGCTCAGAATCTGGGCGTCGTACTCCTCGGACAGCGCATTGTCGATGCCGAGCAACCGGTGTCCGTAGGGGCCAGCACACGAGCAACCTCCGCGGCTTTGGATGCCGAACACGTCGTTGAGCATGGCAACGACGGCGTTGTGGTGCAGGTACTTGCCGCCGGGGCGCTTCACCACGAACGAGACAATCGAGAGGCGCTCGGCATCCGGGTTTCCGAGAACCTCGATGGAGGGGTGCGCGTTCCACGCGGTGATGGCGCGGCGCAGAAAGTCGTGCTCGAGCTCCAAAATCGTGTCAACGCCCACGGCCTCTTTGAGCTGGAATACCAGCCCGGCGCGAATCGACTCGATGATCGCTGGCGTTCCCGCTTCTTCGCGGTGCTCAGGGTTGGCGAGGTAGCGATGCGTCGTCTCGTTCACGTAAGCGACAGTGCCGCCACCGACGACGTGCGGGATGACGTTGCGCATGAGCTTGCGGTCGACGATGAGAAGACCCGGCGTGCCTGGGCCGCCAATGAACTTGTGCGGGGAGATGAAGATGGCGTCTTTGCGCTCCATGGGGTCGCCGCCCACGCGGTTCATCTCGACATCAATGTAGGGTGCCGCTGCGGCAAAATCCCAGAACGCGAGGGCGCCGTGTTCGTGCAGCAGACGGGTGATCGCATGGGTGTCGCTCAGGATGCCGGTGACGTTGCTGGCCGCGCTGAATGAGCCAATCTTGAGTGGTCGGTCGGCGTACATTCGCAGCTCATCTGCGAGCTGGTTCAGATCGATGTGACCGTCGGCGTCTTCGCGAATGGTGACGACATCCGCAATGGATTCACGCCACGGGAGCTCATTCGAGTGGTGCTCGTACGGGCCAATAAAGACGACGGGACGGTCGCTGGTGGGGATGAGCGCATCGAGGCCGTACTTCTCATCGAGCGCGTGCGGGATGCGCAACTCGAGGATGCCGATCAACTTGTCGATGGCCCCCGTGGTGCCGCTGCCGGTGAAAATCACCATGGTGTCCTCGTCGCCATTCACTGCCCGACGGATCGTGTCGCGGGAGTCTTCTCGCAGGCGGGTGGTCTGAAGGCCCGTACCGCTGCTCTCCGTGTGAGTGTTTGCGTAACGCGGAAGCACCTCGTCGCGCAGAAATTCTTCGATGAAACTGAGCGACCGGCCGCTCGCGGTGTAGTCCGCGTAGGTGACCGGTTTCTGCCCGTACGGGCCATCCATCATGCGGTCGTCGCCGATCACGCACTCCCGAATGCGGGCAACTATCGGGGGCTCCACGAGGGAGGTGGAACGCGCGGAAACAACACAATTCTCAACGGAAGCCATGCTGCGAGAATATCCGATGCCGCAGCGGGCCACCACAGGCCCTCGTATCCTTACGGTGTGACCAGTCAAGCCTCAACCCCGCCACGCGACCTCGCTCCGCGTCAATCGGCCACCGTTCTGCTGCTGCGCGATGACCCGTTCGAGGTGCTCATGGTGAGCCGGGCCGCTAGGGGGGCTTTTGCCTCCGCGCTGGTGTTCCCCGGTGGGGCTATCGACCCTGAGGATGGCGAGGCGTCGTGGCACAAGTCGGTGACCGACTTCGACGAGGTGCCCGAGGTAGAGCGGGCGCTGCGCATCGGTGCCATCCGCGAGGTGTGGGAGGAGACCGGCATCCTGTTGTCTCCGGAGGCCGGAGACCTCGAATCCGCGCCGCCGCTATTAGGTCTCGGATTTCGCGAGACACTTGCCGCGATCGGTGCGCACCTTCAGCTGAACTCACTCACGCATTTCGGGCACTGGATCACGCCCGTCGAGGAACCGCGGCGATTCGACACTCATTTCTATCTCGCCGTTGTTGACCGTGAGGCTGTCGCCGAACCGGATGGCGTCGAGACCCTTGCCGCAGAGTGGCTCTCCCCCGCCCACGCGGCAGAGCTCGCGCAGAGCGGCGCGCGCCCCATCATCTTCCCGACCATGCTGAACCTGATGCGGCTCGCTGAGAGCGCAAGCTCTGCAGAAGCAATTGACGCGGCACGCGCGCGGCCTCGAGCGACTGTCGCACCGATTATGGAGTTGTTTGAGGACGGCACACGCCGAGTCACGATCCCCGCAGATTCTGGGTACTCGGTGCTGGAGTGGACTGATCGCCGTTAGCCGAGGCTCGTTGACCGGCCTCGCTTTACATGCCCACAAAGTGGGAGAATTCTGCCCGTGACTCACGAATTGAATGCAGAGCTCAACGCGAAGCTCGACGACCTTCTTGCGTCCAGGGATCGCAACAATATGCAGCCAACCATTGCGGCACTCCTCTCTGTACTGGCGGAGAACCCGCAGATCCCGCGGGTGCTGTACGAGGTCGGTGGCGCGTACGACACTGCGGGCGAGGAAGACACCGCGCTCGGATTTTATGAGCGAGCGCTAGCGGCTGGCCTTGAGGGCGGCATCCGACGCCGGTGCCTTCTGCAGTACGGGAGCACGTTACGCAATGTCGATCGCTTCGACGACTCGCTTCACATTTTCGCCGCGGCGCGGGAGCAATTCCCTGATTCGGTCGCACTGGCTGTCTTCGAGGCGATCACCTTGCACGCCTCTGGGCAGCCGAATGCAGCACTCGGCGCCGCACTCGAGATCATTGCAAAGAATGTTTCGTCCGTCGATCTCGACCGCTACAAGCCAGCAATTCGTGGGAACGCCGAGTTCCTGGCTCAACTAGATCGGGAATAGTCACGCCAAAAAGAACGTTGTTCGCCTTCGGCGATATTGCGCGTTTGCGGGGCAAAAGTGGCGTCAGCGTCGCTGCAAAGGGTGTAACTTTACACTCTGCGCAAAATTCTTCCGACTTTCGGTTGCCCGTGGTGTCAGCGATCTGAGGCCGGGCCGCGCCGCACCACCAACAATCTTTGAGGACGCATGTCACGCTCAGCATCAACTTCTGACTCATCCCGAACGCCCGCGCCAGCAGGCTCGGCCAGCCCCGTCGCGGCGGTGATGACCCACCGCCAGATCATGTTAGTGATCGTCGGGCTCATGGCCGGCATGTTCCTTTCAGCGCTCGACCAGACGGTGGTGGGCACCGCCATCCGCACCATCGGCGACGACCTCGACGGCCTCAGCCTGCAGGCGTGGGTCACCACCGCGTACCTCATCGTGTCGACAATCAGCACGCCCATCTACGGCAAGCTCAGCGACATCTTCGGTCGCCGCCCGCTGTTCCTGTTCGCGATCGTCGTGTTCATCATCGGCTCGATCCTGTCGTCGTTCTCCACCTCCATGATCGACCTCGCGGTCTGGCGCGCCGTTCAGGGCCTCGGCGCTGGTGGCCTCATGTCGATGCCTCTGGCCATCATGGGCGACATGCTTGCCCCCCGCGAGCGTGCCAAGTACCAGGGTTACTTCTTGGCCGTGTTCGGTGTCTCCAGCGTCATCGGTCCCCTCATCGGCGGGTTGTTCGCTGGCACCGACCAGATTCTGTGGATCGCCGGATGGCGCTGGGTGTTCCTCATCAACGTGCCGATCGGCCTCGCCGCCCTCGCCATTGTGCTCAAGTTTCTGCACCTGCCAAAGCCCGATCGCCTCTCCGTGCGCATCGACTGGTGGGGTGCCGGCGCCGTGATCCTCGCCCTTGTGCCGTTGCTGCTCGTCGCCGAGGAAGGCCAAACCTGGGGTTGGGGCAGCCCGATCGCTATCGCCTGCTACGGGCTCGGCATCCTCGGTGTAGTCGCGTTCATCTTCATCGAGCGCCACATGAAGGATGACGCACTTATCCCGCTCAAACTGTTCCGTTCTCAAACGTTCTCGATGGCCACCATCATTGGTGTGCTCGTCGGTTTTGGCATGTTCGGTGCGATGATGACGATCCCGCTGTTCCTGCAGATCGTGCTCGGCTCCACGCCGACCGAAAGCGGATTCCAGATGCTGCCCATGATTTTGGGCCTCATGATTGCGTCGATCGGTAGCGGCCTGCTCATTGCCCGCAATGGCAAGTACCGCATGTTTCCGATTCTCGGCACTGGCCTCATGGCCGCCGGATTCTTCTACCTCACCTTCATGAAGTACGACTCCCCTTATCTGTTTGTCGCCGGCGGCATGCTGCTCATCGGTCTCGGGCTCGGCCAGCTCATGCAGACCCTCACGATTGCGAGCCAAAACTCGGTCGGCATCCGCGACATGGGTGTTGCCACGAGTGCCTCGACGTTCTTTCGCCAAATCGGTGGAACGCTGGGTACCGCCATCATGCTCTCGCTGCTGTTCACTCTGATGCCGCTGAGCATCCAGACTTCGCTGACGGATGGCCCCACGCTCACGAGCGCGCTCAATGCTGCGTTGACTCCGGATGTGGCGACCGCGCCCAAGAACAAGAAGATCATGGACCTGATCTACTCCAACATTGTCGACCCACTAGAGACGCAGTCGCAGAAGGCCGCACATGATGGCGGAGTGCAGGCGCTTGTTGCTCAGGGGGTGCCACAAGCTACCGCGGAGGCGAAAGTTCCTCTGACCCCGCTCGATTTCTCGCAGCAGGATGTGCGCTCGAAAGTCGTCAGCGCGGCTGCGCCCGAAATTGCGAAAGCACTCAAGTCTGCGAAGGGTGACGGCAACAGTGCTGCCAGCAGCGCGGTCGATGACACCTCGTTCCTGGTGGGCGCAGACCCACGGTTGACGAAGCCGTTCCTGACCGGATTTAGTGCCTCCACGATCACGATCTACTGGTTGGCGCTCAGCGTCGTACTTCTCGCGTTTGTTCTCGCACTGTTCTTTAAGACGCCGCCACTGCGGGCGAAGTCTCCTTTGCAGGAGGCTGCGGACGAAAAGCACGCCGCGAACGAGGCTGCCAATGCCGAAGCCGCTGGCGACTACAACGAACTCGACGACGCTGCACACCGTGCCGCGAACGACACCGGCGTGCTCACTCTCCCCTAGGCGCACGGTGGGCGCCCGAGCTCCCGCCTAGCCTTTGCACTTCACGGTGACAGTGTCGCAAGCATCCCCGTGAACTGGCCGAGCCGTGAACCAAGGGCAGCGAAGAAATCACGATCGCACTCGTCGATGGCAACAACCGCGCGGTTCGCGATGGCTCGACCGGATGGCGTGACGCTCAGCACCTTCGCGCGCCCGTCATCCGGGTGGGGCAATCGCAGCACGTGGCCCGCTCGCTCGAGCGCCCGCAAAACTTGTGACGTCATCATCGGATCGGTGCGTGCGTAGTCAGCGAGATCTTGCTGAGTCGTTGGGGTATCTGAGTCGAACCAGGTGAGCGATGCGAGCAAAACGAACTGCACGTGGGTAAGGTCGAACGGTTTCAGCGTGCGCCGCTGTGCCGCCTGCCAGGCATTGGTGACACGCCACAAGACCAGCCCAGGACTCTCGTCTGGGTTCTCGAACGAGCTCTGCAGTGACGTTGGCATACTCATGACTTCACCATCATGGCGGCAAGGATGGTGGCGGCATCCGCGTCAGAGAGCGGAACGAGCCCAAGACGTAGTCGATAGCCCCAATGCTCTGACGCGGTGAGCTCCAGCTGGTGCGTGATGTCGTAAAGCGACACTTCTCGTGCATCAGTGATGTAGTCAACGCGCCGCCGGAAGGGATGAAAGTCTCCCTCGTTCTCCTGCCAGATCTCGTCATCCGACACTTCGCCGATCGCGGTGAACGCTCGCAGCGGATCGCCGTCAGGGTACTCAGTCCGAGGTGAGTAGTAGATAAGGGTATCGCCCGCGTGCATGCGCGCCAGGCCAGGCCGCTTACCGTGCTGAATTTGTGCGATGCCGAGGGCAACCCCTCGCCGAACATGCGCCTGCGACACAACTCCGAGCCAATTGTTCACTGTGTTGCCTCCACGAGTACAGCGCCGAAAAAGTGACTCGTGCGCGTGCACTCCCGGGGTGGGTCGAAACCTCTGATCACGAAGCACACTTGCGGCCCGCTCATCGACGTCTGCTGGGCGGAGGCAATGAGCGTCATTTATTTATTATGCGCGCTTAAGATTTTTTGAGCAACTTTGTTCCGACCTACAAATGAGTCTCCGTTAGTTGCGCACCATTCTTGTGCGGGAGAACGCCAGAAAAAGGTGAGGGCCTCGCTGCTGGATAGGATGCTGAAATGAAGCTGACATCCGTCGAGAAGCGCATTCTGGGTGAGCTCGATGACAACGCGCTCACTGCCAACCTCATCGACCTCGTGCGGGTTCCGAGCGTGACCGGTTCTGACGAGGAATCCGAGCTGCAATCGCGACAGGCTGCGGAGCTCACGCAGTGGGGTTTTTCTGTGGATTCGTGGAAGTTCGACCTCGACGCGTTGGTGGCGCATCCGCTCTACCCTGGCGCTGAAGCCGCGCGCACAGAGGGGTACGGCGTCGTCGGCACCCTCGGTGGAGACTCGACACCGGCGCTCGTTCTTCAAGGGCACGTGGATGTCGTTCCCACTGGTGACCTCACTAAGTGGATGGACAACGATCCGTTCAGCGCCAGCAATTTCGACCGTGTGCTGCATGGCCGTGGCGCGTGCGACATGAAAGCGGGCGTGGCCGCGAACATGGCGGTGGCGCGCACACTCGCCTTGTCTGGCGCAACGCTCGAACGCCCCCTCGGAATCCATTCGGTGATCAGCGAAGAGGATGGCGGCCTCGGCGCTTTCGCGACCATGCTTCGCGGTCACGGTGGTGACGCTGCTGTGCTCAGCGAGCCGACGAGCGGGCGGATCATTACCGCCAACGCCGGCGCCCTCACGTTTGAGATCGTCGTCGACGGTCGGGCCGCACACGGCAGTATGCGTCTGGAGGGCGTGAGTGCGTTCGACGCGTTCCTGCCCCTCAATGCGGCGATTCAGGACTTGGAACGCGAACGAAACAGCAACCCTGACCCGCTCTTCACCGGGAATGCACTGCCCTACCCGATCTCGATCGGGCGCATCATTGCCGGCGACTGGTCGAGCAGCGTGCCCGATCGTCTCACCGCGGAAGGGCGCCTGGGAGTTCAGCTCGGCGAAGATCCTGCGGCAGCGAGGGCGATGTTTGAGAGCCGGATGGCTGCCGTTTGCCAATCTGACCCGTGGCTTCGCGACAACCCCGTCACGGTCACCTGGCCGGGAGGACAATTCGCGAGCGGGCGCCTGCGCGACGATCATCCGTTCATCGACGAGGTGGAATCCGCCATCATCGACCTGAGCGGTGGGCCGAAGCCGCTCAGGTCTGCCGCCCCCTACGGCAGCGACCTGCGCCTGTACTCCAACATGGGCGGAATCCCGACCCTCCACTACGGGCCAGGCGACGTGCGTTTTGCTCATGCCCCACGCGAACAGGTGAACCTCGACGAGATGGTCGCGGTCACACAAGCGTTGCTGGTGCTCGCGATCCGTCGCTGCGGTGCCCACTTCTAGGGGTGCTGCTCGGGGTAAAAAAGCGAATTTGGCAACCGATATTCTGGCATAATCAATCGAGCCCTGAGCGCGTTCTTGACAAGACTTGTCTGTTTCCAGCGTCGTTACATGTTCTCAATTACCCGAGTTGGAGACACCGTGAAACTGGCTGTACGCAAGACGACGACTGTTATTGCCGCATTGGCCACAGCCGGTGTTTCGAGCATATTCATGGGGGCAACGCCCGCCTTCGCCGCGGCAGACGCCTGTGGCGCCGCCGGCTCACTGATCGCACCTGGTGTGTGCGAGCAAACATTTACCACGAGTGCTGTCTCTTTCACTCCCACAGCTGACATGACCCAACTCGAGGTGCTGCTTGTCGGTGCCGGAGGTACCGGTGGGTATCAGGAAGTCAATCAAGGCTATTCAGCGGCTGGCGGCGGCGGCGAAGTAAAGATCGTCGACTTTCACGGCGCTACAGGTCCGCTGGCCGGGACGGTACCCACCGCAGGGACACCCGGTTCGGTCTCGGACGGCACGACGACCGCGACAGTAAATAATGGTGAAGATGCCGCCAACAACGGTCAGTTTGGCGGAAATAGCGGAAGCGGATTCTTAGGCGGGATCGGCGGCGGCGGCGGCGCTGCCGCAAACTCATTAGCGGATCAAGATGGCGGCGCTGGAGTTATCGTTTCTGATATTGCGCTACCCGGTTCACTCTTCAGCACCGACGCAAATTGCTACGGCGGGGGCGGCGCGGGAATCTCTTCAACTCACAGGGGAGCCCCTGGTTGCGGCGGGGGCGGCGCGACGAACGACACCGGCTCTGCACTCTTCGCGCCAACCGCAAACAGCGGTGGCGGAGGTGGCGGCTTGATGGTTAACGAAGCTTTCTCTGAGCGCATGGGCGCAGACGGTCTCGTGGTGATCCGCTGGACCGCAGCCCCCGTCACCGTCACTTTCGATGTGCTGGCACACGGCTCCGCACCAGCATCCCAGACGATCCCCAACGGTACGACAGCAGTGCAACCCTCTGCCCCCACGGCAACCGGCTACACCTTCAACGGCTGGTTCACGGATGAAGCGCTGACAACGCCAGCAAACTTTGCTGATACCTTAATCGTCGACAGAACGTACTACGCCTCATGGAATGCAGTGAACTACGCAGTGGAATTCACGATGAGCGGCCATGGAACTGCCCCCGCCAACCAGACAGTTCCGTACGGCACTGCTCCGGTGCAGCCCTCTGCTCCCACGGCAACCGGCTACACCTTCAATGGCTGGTTCACGGATTCTGCACTGACCACTCCGGCAAACTTCGCCACCCCGATCACCGGAGCGACAATGTTCTACGCATCGTGGACCGCCGTACCCGTCGCCCCAACACCAACACCAACACCAACACCAACACCTGCCTCGGTGACTCAAGCACTTGCCGCAACCGGAAGCGTCCCGAACGCAACAGTTCTTCCGATCGGATTAGCAATGTTGCTGGCCGGAGCTGCGTTCTTTAGCGTTGCATTCCGACGGAAGCGCAAAAACAGCTGAAGTTCAGCTCTCTTTGTACTTCTCGGCGAGCGTGCGGCGCATGGGCTTGCCCATCGAGTTGCGCGGGATTGATTCGACGCGAGCAACAAGCTTCGGAGCGGCAACGCCGAACTCGACGGTGAACTCTGCCACAAGCGCGTCAACGTCAAGATCGTCCCGCGCCACCAGACAGATCCCGATCTGACTGAGACCCGAGCTGGTCTCGTACTCGAAGCTGCAGGAATCGATGACGTTGGGGTTTCGCACCGCGAAAATGTCGAGCTGGTTCGGATCAATTTTCACTCCACCGGCGTTCAGTACCTCGGACTCGCGTCCCGTGAGGGTCAATCCCCCATCGGGCCGAATGAACCCTCTGTCGCCCGAATAGAACCATCCATCCCTAAAGGCGCGAAGCGTCGCTGCGGGGTTGCCAAGATATTCGTGCACCATGCCTGGACTTTTGTGGCGGATGCGTCCAAGCTGTCCGTCGGCGAGCACCTGATCATGCTCATCAACGATTTCTAGGATCGAGCCGGCAAGAATCTGACCGGCGTCAGACGGGTCATCCGATTCGTACAGTCGGCTCGCGGCTATGGTCGCCTCCGTGGAGCCATACATGCTGTAAATGCGGCAGCCCTCAGAAGCCTCACGCATGCGTTCGGCAACCCCTGGCGGCATGACCGTGCCACCAACAAACACCGTTTCGATGCTCGGCATCGTGCGCTGTTGGCGCTCTAGCTCATCGACGAAGCCGGATATCTGTGCGGGTGATCCTTTGAGTGACGTGATGGAATTCTGCTCCGCCATGCGCACAATCGACTCTGGGCTTGCTCCCCCCACGCAGAGAAACGGCCTGCCTCCTTTGACGCTGAGATAGAACGCTCCGAAGCCCCACGCAGTGCCGAGGTCCATCATGACGAGAAAGGGGTCCCCTCGAAACCACGTCTCGAGCGCATCGTCAAAAGTACGCAATGCAGTGCGGGTGAGGGGAATCGCATTGGGCGTGCCCGTTGTCCCACTCGAAAAGGCAATCCAGAGCGTCTCAAAAGCTTCGTCGCGCGCGGAGATCCCGTACGGATTCTGATCGACCTGCTGAAGGAACAGCGCGTCGACGTTTACTACGCGCGCACCTGCCTGAGGCGTTGGGGTGCCTTTTGTGAACACCCAATCAACCTGAAACAAACCATCAGAAATGTAGCCAGCAGGGAGCACCGTGGGGATCGCTGCCTCGTGATACGCGGCCTCAACAAAGAGGAGGCTGAGCTGCTCTGGCAGGTCAAGTGCCACAACATGCCCTGGCGTGACCCCGAGTCGCCGCATCTCGTAGGCGAGCTTCTTCACCGAGACCAACGCCTCAGAATTCGTCACCCTCTCGGTCGCAGAGATCGAGAAGGCTCCCGTGGGATTCTGCTCAGCATTTCGCTGCAAATATAGGAAAGGGTTTGACTTAGCCTCAGTGTTCACATCGTTAGCGTAGTGGCTGGTGGGTCACGCGAAACGCGGTGAGTTAACGCGATCGCCGAGCTGGCTCGCGCGCGGGCGGCGGCTCGATAAGTTGAGCGATGCGGTACTTCACGAACTCACCCATGACGAACGAGGTGTCGGTGCGCTCGACACCATCGATGGCGAGAATCTGGCCTGCGATCCGGTAAAGGTCATCAGCGTCACGGGCAACGACGTGCACGATGAGGTCGGCGAGCCCGGTCACCCCGTGCACCTGAAGAACCTCGGGGATCTCGGCGAGAGTCGCTGAGATTGGCGAAAGTTTGCGCTGGGTGACCTTAGTGAAGAGGAACGCCTGCAGCGGGTAGCCCAGAAAGGTGGGATCGATGCGGCGGTCGAAGGAGCGCAGTGATTCTTCTTTCGCATACCGCGCGAGCCGCGAACGCACGGTGTTGCGTGCGAGACCGGTGGATTCCGAGATGGCGAGGTTGGTGGCATCCGGGTCATCGACGAGCGCTTTCAGCAGCGCGACATCGATCTCGTCGACCGTGCGTGTGGGTTCCATAGTGATCACCTTTCAGGGCGCCCTCGGCACCATACTTGATCATAATGCGCACGAAGGATGGGGTCTGTTGCGCAGGAGTGTCGCGAGATGGTCGAATTGGCGCATGCACAGCAATCCGGTCACCGAGCACGGCGCACATCAGGGCTCTACCCAGAGCGAGATCAGCACGGCAGAAATCAGCACCGCCGAATCCAGCACCGCCGAATCCAGCGCCGCAGAGATCAGCACCGCCGAGCACCTTCAGACTCTCCGCGAGATCGAGCAGCGCGTGCTCTGGCTTGCTACCTCGATCGTGCACCACGCGAACCGCGTGCGCCCCAACACCGACGGCATTAAGGTGGGCGGGCACCAAGCATCCAGCGCCTCCATCGCCACGATCATGACGTCGCTCTGGTTCGAGCAGCTTCGCGCAGAGGATCGCGTCGCGGTGAAGCCACATGCCTCCCCCGTGCTACACGCCATCAACTACCTGCTCGGAACGCTGGAGGAGAAGTATCTCACCACGCTGCGCGAGTTCGGCGGGCTGCAAAGCTACCCCAGCCGCCTCAAAGACCCCGACCCGGCCGACTACTCGACCGGCTCCGTGGGCATCGGGGCTACCGCTCCCATTTGGGGCGCCATCGCCCGCCGCTATACCGAGACTCTCACGGGCGAACAGCACACCACGGGCGCTCCACGCACCCCCGCACGCCCTTACGCGGGTCGCCAGTACTCGCTGCTCGGTGATGCAGAGCTCGACGAGGGCGCGATCTGGGAAGCCATTCTGGACTCCTCCGTGCAGGGCCTCGGTGAGATCGTGTGGATTGTGGATCTCAACCGCCAGTCCCTCGACCGCGTTGTTCCCAACATCGCAGCACACAAAATTGAAAAGCTGTTCGATGCCGCCGGATGGCAAGTGCTCACTGTGCGCTTCGGCCACCTGCTCGAGAGCATCATGACGCAGCCGGGCGGGGATGTTTTTCGGCGCCGCATCGTCGAAATGTCGAACCCCGAGTACCAGCGTTTACTGCGCTGCGATGCCACCGAACTTCGCGAGCGCATCGCCGGCGAAAGCACGGATGCACCCGCCATCACCGCGCTCTGCAGCTCTCTCGATGACGCCACCCTTCTCGCCGCGATCCGCAACCTCGGCGGTCACGACCTGTCCGCGCTGCGCGAAGCTTTTGCGACCATCGACGACAGCCGCCCCACCGTGATCATCGCCTACACGGTGAAAGGCCACGGGTTGCCGATCGAGGGACATCCGCAGAACCACTCCTCGCTGCTATCGATGGAACAGTACCAGCAGTTGGGCGCGGAGTTCGGTGAGAACCCGGATGCCCCGTGGCGCCGCTTCGCACCGGGAACCGCTGCCGCGCAGCTGTGTGAACAGGCATCCGCTCGTCAGGCCCGCGACGCCGTGCCCGCACTCGTGCCGCCATCCGTGCCCGAAGATCTTGGTTACACCCCGAAAGGCATCGCGACAACTCAGGCCGCCGTTGGCCGCACCCTCGTCGAGCTCACGCGTGCCGCGCCGGATGTCGCCCGTCGCGTCGTGACAGTGAGCCCGGATGTGAGCTCCAGCACGAACCTCGCCGGGTGGATCAACAAGGTGGGGGTGTGGTCCACCGAGGAGAAGCACAACTGGTTTGACGACGACCGCGAGACGGTTCTGCACTGGCGAGAGAAGCCATCCGGCCAGCACATCGAGCTTGGCATCGCCGAAGTGAACCTCGTGTGTCTGCTCGGCGAGCTCGGCACAACGTGGAGTCGCTGGGGCGAAACGCTCATCCCCATCGGCACCATCTATGACCCCTTCGTGGAGCGCGCCCTCGAGCCGTGGTCGTACGGCATGTATGCGGGCGGGCAGTCGATTCTCGTGGGAACGCCATCCGGTGTCACGCTCGCCCCAGAGGGCGGGGCGCACCAGTCCATCAAGACGCCGTCGATCGGCCTTGAGCAGCCGGAGTGCACGAGCTACGAACCTGCCTTCGTGGTCGACACGGAGTGGGCGCTGCTGGCAAGCATGGGCAACATGGGTAAGCCGGGCGGCAAGTCCGCGTACTTGCGCCTCTCCACCCGCCCCATCGACCAGAAGCTCGCCGAAATGCCAGAAGACCCTGCCGCACGCGAACGCCGTCGGCGCCAGGTGATCGCTGGTGGATACGTGCTGCGTGCCGCGGATGACGCGCAGGTTGCCATCATCTCTATGGGCGCCCTCATGCCAGAGGCACTCGATGCTGCCGACCGCCTTGCCGCTCAGGGCATTGCCGCCGACGTAATCTGCGTGACCAGCCCAGGCCTGCTGTATGAAGCACTGCAGTCGCGCAACGGGCAGGGTGACGGCTCGTCGTGGATCATCGACCAGGTGTTCCCTGCTGCGCGCGCCGTGCCGATGGTGACCGTGCTCGACGGGCATCCGCACACCCTCGCTTTTCTGGCCGGCATCAACCAGGTGCCAAGCCGCAACCTCGGAGTCTCGAAGTTCGGCCAGGCTGGCGACCTGCAGTCGGTGTACCGCTACCACGGCATCGACACGGACAGCATTGTGCGGGCGGCGCTCGACCTCGCGTAACGAGCTCGAGTGCGGTACTTCGCGAGTAGCAACTCAGCGCGAGAGGTCGTGGTCATAGTCTCAGCGCGTGGACGAGTTCGAGCTGAGCAGCAGCGACGCGGGAGAAGTGCTAACTCTTCAACGCGCGGCATTCGCCAGCGAGGCGCAACTGTATGGCGGCCCGTTTCTGCCCGCACTCGGTGCCGACCATTTTGAGATCTTCACGGGGCACCTCAGCGAGGGCAACATCCGCCTCTACGAGCGCGAAGGGTTTGCCACCACCGGCCACAACGAGATACTCCCCGGCATCACCCTGGTGTTCATGACCAAGTGACGCCGAGGAGCGACAATCTCCGGCCACGTGGGCCGGCTACTCGTTTTCGCTATTCAGCGGCAGCTGCCAGGCGCACGACGACCGGCGTGGTGTGACTCATGTTGTCTGAGACGGGACAACGTGTCGCCGAGAGGCGCAGGATCTCGTCAAGCTCTTCGACGCTGGCATCAGAATCCATGTCGGCGACCACTTCCACCGACTGGAATCCGGCCCGGTTCTCAGTGGGCTGCGCCATGAGGCGCGAAGGATCAAGTTCACCCTTCACGGTCAGCTTCAATGACCGAACCTCAACGCCACGCTCCTTCGCGATCAGGTGGACGACAACGTTCAAGCATCCAGCAAGGGACGCCAACGAGTACTCGACCGGGTTGGGGCCGGAGTCGGCACCCCCGAAGCTCGGTGGCTCGTCGATGACGAAAGAAAACTGTCGTGCAGAAACTGCGAGCTTTGTTGGCGATTCCGAGGTTCCCGTGACGGTGAACTCGAGTGGTTTGGCAGGCATGTGCTCTCCCTTACATAGTGGCGTAGACCCTTAGTGGGATTGCAACGCCACCTGAAGGATAGTCGCCACAGGGATCTTAAATGCTGATCAGACCCGTGTTAATTGGTGCGCCCGGAGGGATTTGAACCCCCGGCCTATTGATCCGTAGTCAAAGGTCGTATCGACGGAACTATGGGGAAGTCGCCGAGACTCCGCCAAAACACTGGTGACTGGGCGCGACCTCGATGCCGCGAGCTGACCACGATGCTCTCCAAGTGTGGGTGAAATGTGGGCACCGTATTTCTTGAGTTATACTTGACTTTTACGGGGTGCGCTCGACGTCGCCTCGGGATCTCAGGAGAGCTTCGGCAGCGACGAACGCCATCCAGCTGGCCCACGTCCAGGGACGCCTGGGTCTGCCCGCTCTCGTTAAGCCTCGCCTCAGACGCTCGCTCGAATCGCACAGAGTACACAAAGTCCACAATGTGTTACGATTTTGGTATGGGTAGTGAAGATGAGCGGAAGCCGTTCTTGAACGTGCGCGAGACCGCCAGATTGCTCAACGTGCACGAGAACACCATCAGGAACTGGGTGACGGGAGGCACATTGGTGTCAGCCCGCCTGCCCGGATCTTCACAGCATCGCTTCGCCCGCGAAGAAGTCGAGCGGCTTCTCAAGAAACGCGGCGAGAGTGCCTCATCAGTAGCCCCCGCGCTTCGGACCGATGGACCTGAGCTGATCAGCGCCAATGAACTCGACAGCTGGGCATCGCGTGACGATGCGAAGGGTGCCTTCCCGGAACTTGTCCGCCGACTTCTGGCAGTGACGCCCGGCATAACCAACGTGAATATACGCGCGCACGAGGGGGGTGCGGCGCCCGGCTGGGATGGCACGGCGACATCCACCGGAAGCACGTATCTCCTGTCTGGCGAGCTACGGTTCGAGTTCGGAACCGAGGCCAACTCGAAGGGAAAGGCGCAGAGCGACTACGACAAACGCGTGCTTGCGCTCCCCAACGATTCAGCGTCAGTTTTCGTCTTTGCCACGCCTCGCAACTGGGCCGGAGCGAAGGGATGGGCGTCCAACCGTAAGGCCGAAGGGAAGTTCGCCGACGTTAAGGCCATCGATGCGTACAGCCTTGAAGGTTGGCTTCAGGCATCTCCGTCGGTTCACTATTGGATCTCCGAGCGCCTCGGGTACCGGCCTCGCGATGCACAGACCATCGAACGTTGGTGGAACTCATTCCAGGGGCGCACCACCATTACTCTTCCGCCGAGCTTCTTCGCTGCCGGGCGTTCGGGAGGGACCGATGAACTGCGTAGCGCCCTGACGGGCGCCGGGCAGTCTGATGCCATCGTGACGCTGGTTGCTCCGTGGCGAGACGATGCTTTGGCGTTCGTCTTCTCCGCGTTGGAGGCGCACGAGGAGCTTCTTTACCGCTCCATAGTGGTCACTGACGGAACCGCATGGCAACGACTCGTCGAGTCATCTATCCCTCTCATTCTTGTGCCACTGTTTGAGGGCGAGCCCGACCTCGCGGCAGCGGTAGAGGGTGGGCACCGTGTTGTCCTGATCGCCGAGCCCGGCGACGTCGTTCGTGGTGGGAAGAGGATCGAGCTCCGAAAAATTGACCGCGCCGCGGCCCGCGAAGCGTTGAAGGCAACGGTCTCCGACTCGAACAAGGCCGAAGCGATGGTTGCTCTCGCGCGTCGCAGCGTTCCTGCGCTCATCCGTTCCATCGCGCTCGAGCCACGATTCCTCAAGCCAGACTGGGTCGCCAATCCTGAGTACGCCGCCGTTCTCGCACCACTCGTGCTAGCTGGATCGTGGTCCAGCCAGAAGGGTGACCTCTCAGCCCTGAAGAAGATGACGGGACGATCAGGGGACGAGATCGAACGCCTCCTCAAGAGCCTGGCCAGCCGCGTCGATGCCCCGTTTGTTCGCTCGGGAGGTACGTGGAGACTGACTTCTCCGGCAGAGGCCGCACTGCTGCTTTTGCCTACCCTCACCGGCAGCGATCTCGCGCGTTGGGCTGAAGTCGTTTCGGAAGTGCTGCTCGAACCTGATCCGTACGAGGGCATGGACACCGTGGCTCGCCTTACTGCGAATGCGCAGGGTACGACACCGCCCTACTCCGAAGCTCTGAAAAAGGGACTGGCGAACGGCTTAGCGCTCGCGGCCGCGAGTGATGTCGAACTTCCAGTGGACCTCCACGTTCAGGCTCACATCAGCAACGTCGTCCGCGCGTTGCTTGCGGCCGCAAGCGGCGACGAGTCCGGCGCGACCTGGGCTCGACTCTCCAGCTCTCTCCCAGCCTTGGCGGAAGCGGCCCCGGAAATTTTTCTGGACGCGGTCGAGCTCGACCTCGAGCAATTGCACCCTGTTCTTCGCACGATGTTCAGAGATCAAGGGCATGACGTCATATTCGGCCCGTCGTCACCTCACCCGAGTCTGTTGTGGGCGATCGAAACGCTTTGTTGGTCACCTAACTATTTTGGGCGCGCAGCGATTCTGCTTGGACGGCTGTCCTCGCTCGACCCGGGCGGTCGTCTCAGCAACCGTCCCATCGAGAGCCTTCAGAAGGTCACTGCCGGATGGCTCCCTCAAAGTGGGGCAACCATCGATGACAAACTCGCGATCGCCGAGCGGCTCCTGAAGCGTGAACCCGACGTTGGATGGAAGCTCATCATGAGCGTGTGGCCCGACAGTCATGCGGTCGCCTTTCCCCCTCGCTCCCCCGCGTACCGAGACTGGACCCCGTTCAAGCAGTCAGTCACCTACGCGGACTGGGGCCGCTTCGTTCACGCCCTCGTAGCCCTCGCGATTGGCGCTGTAGGCACCAGTGCCGAACGGTGGCTGGAACTTATTCCGAAGATCGATGAGGTCCCCACCGATGAGCGTCGGCAGATAGTCGAGAACCTTCGCGAAGCCCTCAGCGCGCACACTTGGACGGATGAAGAACGGTATGCGATCTGGGAGGCTTTGACGGGCGAAGCAGACAATCACGAAGAGTATGCCGACGCCGAATGGGCGATGCCCGCCGACGATGTGGTGCTGCTGCGGTCGGTCGCTGATGACCTAGCCCCATCGCAGGACGCCCGCCGATTCGTGAATCTCTTTGACTGGCGGGCTCACATCCCCAACGTCAAGTGGGGAGACGAAGGGTACGACGTCGAGCTTGCTCGTTTGCAGGGCGAAGCCTTCGACGAGGTGCTCACACTCGGAGCGGACTCCTTGGCGGCGCTGACTATTGAGGTGAAGACTCCGCATGTCGTTGGTCGCATGCTTTCGGCGAGAAGTGACGCCCCCGAGCAGGCGATCCTCGGCTGGATCGGATCCGAAGATCAGAATCTGCGAAATGCCGCTTTGACTTTCGCGAGCGACAAGATCCATCTTGAGGGCATTTCCTGGCTCACCACGGCGTTAGCCAGCGCTGCCCTAGGGGCGGAGGCGGCACAGGAAGTATTGATGGCGGCCGTGCCGTTTGAGAAGAAATACTGGACCGAGATTGCCATCCTCGGAAAGGATCTCGAAGCCGCGTATTGGGAGCGAGCGCAGCATCACTTCGCGGCCGCCGATGAGCGGGCCGAAGCCGTGGGTTTGCTCGTGGAGCACGCTCGCCCATGGGAGGCCGTTGGGCTCCTCAGCGCCATGCTTCATGACGATCAGGAGCCGCGTGTCAGCCTCGTCAAGGCGGTCCTCAATTCGCTCCGTAATGGGGCCGGCCCCCTCCACGACACGACTATGAGTAGCTACTACGTTGGCAATGTCTTGGAATACATGGAGAAGCACTTTCCCAACGACGAGGACCTTCCGGGGTATGAGTTCATGTTCTTTGAACTGATTCATGATCACCAACCTTCTGGTGCGCTCTACCGCGCGCTCGGAAAGGATCCAAGCGACTTCGTAAGCATGATCACCGCCCTCTTCCGCAGCGATGACGAACCCAAGCGGTCGCCCACAGCCCAGGAGAAAGCGTTCGCTCGCCTCTCATACAGCGTCCTGCATAACTGGCATACCCTTCCGGGGCTCGCCGAAGACGGCACCGTCGATGGCCCTCACCTGACTGATTGGGTGCGCGGCGCACGTCTCGCGTTCTCCGACGGAAGGCGGACTGCCATCGGCGATGAACAGATCGGCCAAGTCCTCGCATCAAGTCCCGTCGGCACCGATGGAGTCTGGCCAGCGGAACCTGTCCGAGAGGTCATCGAGAACATCGGCAACGCACGGCTCGACACCGGACTGCACATTGGCAAGACCAACAAACGTGGGGTTACCACCCGCGGGGTCTTTGATGGGGGTGATCAGGAGCGTGAACTGGAGAAGAAGTACCGAGAGATGGCGACCCAGATTTCCGCTCAATGGCCGCGCACTGCACGCGTGCTGCGCGGCATCGCTGACAGCTATCAGCACGAAGCTCGACGCAATGACTCCGAAGCCGAGAGAATGAGTGACGACGGCTAAGGCGTGCACAATCAGCAGAAGAAATGAAAAACTCCGGGTTCGCCTGAGCGAAATACCGGAGCTTCCAATTCGTGGCCCAAGTAACATGAAACAGCGGTCATCAAGGGCTTGCCCTTAGATTCTAGCCGGGAGGGCGACAGTTGACAACCATGCAACCCTCCGACGCGTGGATCGAAGATTGGCTCAGCGCGGGCAGATTCGCGACATATCTGACCGGATCGGGCGGGTCTCGAGAACGCGCACTCGACCTGTACGAATGGAACGCGCGGCTAAGCGCGGCATTCCTGCATGACCTCAGTCATCTCGAGGTTGGACTGCGAAATGCGTGCGACCGAGAGTTGACTGCAGCGGTTGTCGCGGCCGACACGCATTGGACCGACCCAGCGACGCTTCTGATGCTGTTTCCTGTTGTAAGTCGGCGGGATCGGGCGTCTGGTCGGCAGTACGATGCGAACGCGATTCCACGGTCTAACGTCGAACGCGCGAGGAAGAGTGCAACCACTGCTCGCAACACTCCACCAGTTCCAGGCAAGACGGTGGCCGAGATCATGTTCGGTTTCTGGACGTATCTCTTCTCTGATCTGCACGAGAAGACGATCTGGGTCCCCTACCTACACAGAGCCTTTCCTTCAGGTACCGATCGAAACCAGCTGAACGAAACGCTTGCTTCACTACGTGATTTCCGAAATCGAGTTGCTCATCACGAGCACATTCTGTCTGGGTCGGAAGCCGAGCGCCGACGAATTGTGTCTGTTGTTCGGCTACTGTCCCCGGACGCGCTCGCTCATCTGGCGAGCAACAGCGAAGTCTCGAGAATACTCTCGCAGCGACCTTAGCTAAGGCACGCGGTGTCCCGTCGCACTTCGATCGGGGCTTGGCCGCCTCGGTGGGCAAGCGTTCAAAGGTCAATAGCTCAACTTCGACTTCTGGACAAAAACCCAAGCAAACACTGGGATCTGATGACCGATTGAGTGTGAAACTCGGCCAAAAATCGGTCCAAACCTTTTTGAAGTGTGGGCAGAATGTGTGCAGAAACCACAACGGACCCGACCACGTTCCGGAAAAAATGCTGGTCAGGCCCATATTTTTGGTGCGCCCGGAGGGATTTGAACCCCCGGCCTATTGATCCGTAGTCAATTGCTCTATCCGCTGAGCTACGGGCGCATCCGTATCGGCCGGAGCCAACCTGAAAACTATACCAGCGGTAGACGGTCGTTAGTGCCGACCGCCTCCGGATGCCACTGCTCAGCTTAGGAGTCATCCTGTTTGGCACGCGAAGCAGCCTCGCGAATCGCCCTACCTTCCGCCTCATCCCGAGCGATGCGCCGTGCCAGCAGGAGGTTTCGATGGGTGTCGCGCAACGGCAGCTTCACCCCCGCCTCCGCCTCAATTCCATTACTTAGTTGGCGAATGCGCGTGAACTCGGCATCCACTTCGAGCCCTGCGACCATCGCGATGTTGGTGATGTACATCCACACGAGCAGGGCAAGTGCGCCCCCAAGCCAGCCGTAAACGCGATCGTAGTTCGACACGGTGGACACGTAAAGGGCGAAGACGGCGGTCGCTGAACCCCACATGATGATGGCGAGGAGCGCGCCGACACCGACCCAACGCCGTTTTTCGCGGTGGATGTTGGGGGTTGCGTAGAAGAGCACCGCAACAATGAAAGTCAACACCACCAGTAGTACTGGCCAACGGCCGATCATCCACACGCTCACCCACGGTTCGCCGATTCCCAGCTCGTGCGCGAAAACCTCCGCAGCGTTCTGCGTCGTCAGAAGAAGAACAAAGACTGTGGCGAACGCCACCAACAAGAACAGTGAAAGAAGGATCATGAGCGCACGAAACTTGGTAAACCTGCGGCCCTCCTCAATCTCGTACACCGTGTTGGCTGCTCGCCCGAACGCGGTGGCGTAGCTCGACATCGACCACACGCTCAACACAATGCCGATCAGAAGCGCAATCACGGGATTGTTGATAGAGAACAGCTGCGTGAGGGGGTCTTTGACCACGTCTGCGGTTTCGGGTCGCGCGAGACTGTCCACAAGGTCGAGCACGAAATCCGCCGCACCCTGCTTACCCATCCCGAGAGCAAGCGCCGAAACGATGGTGAGGGATGCGGGAAGCACAGTGAGCGCGGAGAAGAACGCGAGAGTAGCCGCGGAGTCGATACCGCGGTGTCGAATGAACCCGTGCCACGCGCGCCGCACTGCGTAAAGCCACAGCTGGCGCCGAGCCACAGAGGCCTCTGCCATGTCAGCTGGAACTGTGGGCATTCGCCGCTCCGTTCATCACACCATCAACGGTAGCAACCGAACTAAGATCGCACGATCGCGTTGACCACACCGGTCAGTCGCGGGTTAGCCCCAGGCGCCAGCGGGAGCCGTGTATTCCTCCACC
This sequence comes from Actinomycetales bacterium, assembly GCA_038243605.1. GTDB lineage: Bacteria > Actinomycetota > Actinomycetes > Actinomycetales > Microbacteriaceae > Terrimesophilobacter. The sequence goes on along the minus strand of JBBSQX010000007.1, from coordinate 55,192 downwards.
GGCGTGTAATGCCAGTGGCCACCGTTCGCGTAGTGGCCGGATGCCCACGGTGAGGCCCAGATCGCACTCTCGGTGACCGCGGTGGGGGAGTCGGCCGCGAGCGCGGCAATGATCGACGCGTAGCCGGGATGACTGTGTAGAGCCTCTGCTGCATTTTCTGCAGCGCTGAGAAGGCTTCCGTAGCTGCCGGTTCCACCGCCACCGCCTGAACCCCATCCGTTGTTCAAAGGGTTGTTGCGGTTCCACCAGTTATTGGCGCCGTTTTCTTGACGCATCCACCGCGTGATCACGGTGACGTTGTTGTCAGTGACAGGCCAGTTGCCATACATGAGCACGATCTTGGCCCAGTCATGGTTGGTGCCGTGTTGGGCAAGCTGCGGAATGCCGGGCTGCGCAGAGTAGCTGTCGCGAACAAGGGGCTCGGTGACAGCAGTAGGCATGACCGTCACAATTTGTGCGTGCTGGTTGTTGTAGGCGTCGAGAAGCTCTTTTGCGGTTGCCGGGCCTGGTGGGGCAATGACGGTGACCGCCACGAAGGCGAAAGCAACAGCGCCGGCACCTGCAGCGATCCCGATACGACCACGCCACGGGGCGCTCCAGGGTGCACGTGTTGGCACGGTCGCGTGGCGATGCCGTGCTGCAAAGGTTCTGGGGAGTCTCAGTTGCATTGGGTGGGGGTGAGGCTTGGGGCGCATCAAGTGCGAATCGAGACTAACGGCCGTGGTTGGGAGCGTGCTGGGAGTGCAATGCCTCCTGACTAAGGAGATCAGATATCACCAGAGGGCCGCACTCACAAAGATTAGAGGTTTCTGAGTGCTCGACGTTCAGTGTGAAAAGAGAAAGGAGCTCGTCGTGATTGATTGGTTGCTGACGATGAGAATCGACACTCCCACATTTCTTGTTCCGCTGTACGCAGTCACGGCGGCACTCTTTCTGTACCTGATCGTGCGCACACCGCCACGCACGATGGTGTTCGGATTGGGTTTCGCCGCCCTCGGTGCCGCCACAGGCCTGCTGACCTCATGGCTCGTGAGTGACGTGTGGGATTTGTTTGGCGTTCCGCTGACAAGCATCGTTCGCATGCTGGTTGCACTGTGCTTCGCGGGCCTGTTTCTCGCCGTCTTCAATCTGTGGGCACGCCGCTGGTGGAGAAAAGTTGTTGCGATCGTCTCCATATTCGCGTTCGTGGTGGGAGCCACGGCCGGCATCAACGTTGACTTTGGTGCATACGGCAACCTCAATGACGCGCTGGCACTCACTCCGTACCCAACCTTGTCGGCGGCAGAGCTTTCGGGTCACGCCGGAACAATGGAGGCAAACCTCAGCGCAACATGGAGGGCCCCTGCAGGTATGCCATCGCACGGAACGGTGGGAATGGTAAACATTCCGGCCACCCAATCGCACTTCCCGGCGCGCGAGGCAGCGATTTACCTCCCACCAGCAGCTTTAGTGGCCAACCCTCCCGTGCTCCCGGTGGTCATAATGTTCGCCGGTCAGCCAGGCAACCCTGCCGACATCTTCCACTCCGGTCGGGTATCCAAAATTCTCGACGCCTATGCAGCCAAGCATGACGGTCTCGCCCCCATCGTTGTCGCGCCAGACCAGCTGGGCGACCCACTAAAGAACCCCATGTGCGTCGACTCCCCCCTGGGCAACGCTGCCACCTACCTGACCGTCGATGTTCCCAACTGGATGCGCAAACACTTGAACATCGCCACGAGCCCCCGCTACTGGGCGGTGGGCGGATACTCCCAAGGTGGCACCTGCTCGATTCAGTTCGGCGCGGGCCATCCGGAGCTGTTCGGATCAGTGATTGACATCATCGGTCAAGTAGAGCCGACGATTGGCGATGCCACCGTGGCTACAGCGTTCGGCTCCTCAGAGCAGGCGTACGATGCCGTTAAACCGTTGACACTCCTTACCCGCAACGCGCCATTTGCCGACAGCGTTCTGTTCGTCGGGGAGGGATCGAATGATAAAAAGTATTCGGCGTATGGGCGTCAAATCGAGGCCGCAGCCGCTAAAGCTGGCATGACAACTCAACTGATCGTTTCCGCCGATACCGGTCACGACTGGAACACCGTGCAGTTTGTCTTGACCCGCGCACTTCCCACACTCTGCACGCGATGGGGGCTCGGATCATGAGCGCAGACCGCTCAGGTGACACGACCCTGGGCGGGCGACTTGCCGCCTCCGCTCACGCCGTAGGGGCGTGGATACGAGGCCGACCAGCCAGCGCTGCAGTCGCCTCACTCATCCTCGTGCTCGCATTAGCCAAACACCCCCTTTTCGGAACGCACGCGAACCTCATGTGGATCATGGGAACCGGATACGAACCCGTTCTCGACCACGGTCACTGGTGGAGCCTCCTCACGTCTGCCTTCTTCACCAGCTCAGCTCTCGACCTCGTTACCTCGCTGCTTCTAGCGATTCTCTTGCTGGGGGTGGGGGAGCAAATAATAGGCACCTGGAGAACCGTCGTCGCGTTCGTCGTGACCGCAATCGTTGGCCCGCTCGCCGGAATTGGTCTGCAGTTCTTGGGCACAGGCATCCACGAATTTTGGTCCCGCCACGTGACGGAAGCAGTCGTTCTCGACCCCACAATCGGAATAGTCGGCGCGCTGATGGCGGCGAGTGGCAGCGCGAGTGTTCTGTGGCGGCGACGCATCCGCATCGTCACGATGCTTATTCTTTTAGTGTTTGTGCTCTACTCGGGTCAGCCCAATGACCTCTACCGCTTGCTGGCCGGAATGGCCGGGCTCTCGCTCGGCATACTCATGCGGCACGAGAAATACCTGATCAGGTGGGTTCGCAGCTCCGCCCATGAGATTCGGGTGCTCACCGCAGCTGTTGTTGCGATCACTGCGGTTGGGCCGGTGATCGCACTGCTCTCCTCCTCACGATTAGGGCTACTGGCACCCATTGCGCTCTTAATCGGTGATCAGACTCCGGATGACGGAAAGGGGCAGGGTCGGTGCGACGCCTTTGCGATCACAGCCCACTGCCTTCGTGATCTGACCCTTCAGAGGATCAGCAGCCCAGGGGCCGTGCTCGTCTCGATTCTTCCGCTGATTCTGCTCCTTCTGGCCGCCTACGGGCTGCTGCACGGGCGCCGGTTCGCACTGTGGCTTGCCGTCATCGTGAACGGAATGTTGGGAGTTCTCGCCGCCTTCTACTTCGGTCTTCTTCCGATCATCGGGCTTCCCTACGTTGTGCAGCGGCCGGCGGCTGCGTCCCTGGAAACGACATTTGGCCTGGTGATGGCAGCCCTTCTCCCCCTCACCGTCGCCATCACCCTCATCGTGGTGCGAAAGCGCTTCACCATGCTCGCGTCGTGGGCGGTCATCCGTCGTTACCTGATCATCGTCGCCGCAGCGGCGGTTGGGCTTTCAGTACTTTATGTCGTCGGTGGGCTTCTGGCGAAGGACACCGCCTTCACGGAAGCTGTGGGCGTTGGCGACCTGCTTAACGACGTTGTGGAACGATTCATTCCGGTGTCGTTCCTCGAAAGGGAAACCTACACTTTTCTGCCATCCACCCTGATCGGCAGGCTCCTGTATTACGGGGTCGGGCCACTCTTTTGGGCCATCGCAATCGTTACGGCACTGCGGCCACTTCGTGATTCTCCCAGCGTTGACCACTCGGGCGCCATCGGTCGAGTGCGGTCTCTGCTCAAATCTGGCGGCGGCGACGCGTTGTCATTCATGGCTACTTGGCCGGGAAACTCGTACTGGTTCACCGACGAGGGCAGCCTCTGTATCGCCTACCGAGTTGTCGGGCGAATCGCGCTCACACTCGGCGGGCCGTTCGGCCCCACCGGTTTTAAGGACACCGCCATCGAGCAGTTCGCTCGCTTCTGTGACGACAACGACTGGGTTCCGGTCTTCTACAGCGTTGATGCTCGCTTCGAGGGAAAGTTTCGCTCGATGGGCTGGTACAGCATGGTCGTGGCAGAAGACACGGTGCTTCGACCAGCAACGTGGCAGACCACGGGCAAGAAGTGGCAAGACGTGCGTTCCTCTATCAACCGTGCAGAGCGGGCGGGCATTACAGCGACGTGGGCTCACTACGCTGCCCTCCCCGTGGGCATTTCGGCTCAGATCGCGGAGATCTCGGAGCAATGGGTTTCAGAGAAAGATTTGCCAGAAATGGGGTTCACTCTGGGTAGCCTCGACGAACTGCACGACCCTGACGTAGCCCTTTTGCTCGCCATTGACCCCCGCGGCAAGGTTCTGGCGGTCACAAGTTGGCTCCCCACGTGGCGGGATGACGTCATCATCGGATGGACTCTTGACTTTATGCGCCGCCTCCCCGGCAGCATCCCCGGTGTGACCGAGTTTCTCATCGCCGAGGCGGCAGTGCGGATGCGCGACGCCGGCATTGAGTTTCTGAGCCTGTCTGGCGCCCCACTAGCCCACACGGCGGCGAGCCCGAGCGAGGCATCCGGGATCGACCGCGTGCTCTCCTACTTGAGCGTTTCGCTTGAACCTGTTTACGGGTTTCGTTCGCTTCTGAACTTCAAGCGCAAGTTCCAGCCCGAGTTCTATCCGCTCATGATGGCCTACCCCGATCCGACAGCGTTGCCCGCCATTGGCATTGCCCTCACCCGCGCGTACATGCCAACGCTCTCCCTCAGGCAGGCCGCGAAGTTCGCGTCGAAGCGCGCGTAGCCAGCAACAGCAACCCAATCGGATGACCTCTCACCGGCGCGTTACCTAGCGGGAGAAGTGGCGCACGATGCTGCGGTGGTTTTCGATCGTGAAGGTTTGCGTGAACCCGAGTGCGCGAAGGTCAGCGGCACCCGCGACGTTCGGCTGTGAGGGTGTGGCGTAATCGACAAGCCAGATCGAGTTGACCCCAGCAAGGCGCCCCACGGCGTTCGCCTCCATAATCGAATAGTCGGTGTCATGCCAACTCGTGCCGGCGAAGTAGGGGGTCTTGAGGGTGACATCGTTGAGGCCCGCGAAGCCTGCCGGGTACATGCGCAGTGCCAGCCGCGGTCGCCGCGAGGGGCGAACCGCGTCGTCGAACGCGATGGCGTCGCCCGGGAGTGCGTTGGCAGCAATCTCTGCGCTGACAACCGACCAGTCGCTGTTGTCTTTGCCATACGGGCCGCGCTGGTCAAGAAACTCAGGAACCACCGCCGTCAGGATGACAGCACCCGCAAGAATGATGGGAATCGTCTTGAACTGCGCGACCCGCACAATGCCGACCGCGATCAACAGGGCAGCAGCAGGCGCGCACATAGACAAGTATCGTGCGGTGAAGTCCGGAACCAGAAAGTGGCTCAGATACAACAGACCTGACGGCACAAAGAGCCACACTGCGGCAACAAAGGTGAGAGTTTGAGTCGGCTTGCGAGCCGGGTACGAGACGAACCTTCCTTGCCGCAGGTCGTAAAAAAGGAATCCGATGGCCGCGGCAATGGCCGACCAGCCCAGGATCGCGATCAGAGGTGTGCCAAACCACAAGGCCACCGCCAGCGAAGAGAAATCGGCGGTAGATCGATGGCCGAGGAAGGCAATTTGGGAGCGCTCCAGCACGGACATCACGAGTAGTGGCAGTGTCACAATACCCACCACGAAAATTGTGCGAATCCAGTTGCGCACCAGTGGGCGGCTGCGCGAATCGCTCAGAAGGATGACGAGGTGTGCCGCAGCGATCAAGACGAGGTAAACGAAGGTGTAGATGCCCACAGCAAGCAGGAGCCCGTACGCCACCCACTGTCTGGGGCGCGGTTTGCGTTGTTGCACCATGTCGATAAGCAGCAGTGTGAGCCACGTGGCGATCGCGGCCGAGAAAGCGTAGGAGCGGGCCTCGTCTCCCATTGTTGTCACGCGCGGCAGAATCGCGCAGATTACCGCCGCCACCACTCCAAGCTTCAGGGAGTCAAGTTTCGCGGCAATGAGAAAGACTCCTGCGACGCACACACCCACGGCCAACGCGCTGGGAAGGCGAACCGAAAACGCGGAGCTGCCGAACACCCCAACCCAGAAGTGCAACCCCAGATAGTAGGTGCCGTGCACGGCGTCGACCTGCCCCAGCATCGCAAAAAGGCTCGGGATGGAGCGGCTCGCCGACAGCACGCTTGCCGCCTCATCACCCCAGAGAGACGGAATCCAGGAGCCAAGCAACGACACGGTGGCCCCGAGCACACCAAACAGCACCGCAAGCACTCGTACTCGCTTCGGCAGCGGAGGTGCGATCGTCTCGGAACTAAAGTGTTCCCGCGTGAGCATCATGCAGCAATCGCACCGCACCGCACCCAAGAAACTTCAAAGAAAGCAGTGGAGTCAGTGTGCCAAGGGAACGAGGAGTTCGATTACTGTGCCGGTATTTGACGATGAGAAGACGGATGCCCTTCCACCCACCCGCTCAACAGTGTCCCGAACCAGAGACAGCCCGATGCCAAATCCGGGACGAGCGACACCTCCAGTCTCGGGGTCTGCGCGGGCGAAGCGGTCAAAAATGCGGTCAGGCTCAATCCCGCGGATACCCGGGCCCTCATCGCGAACGCAGAGGCGTGCCATCTGCTTTCTGGCATTCAACGACACCGTGATGGTGGAGCCTGACGGAGCAAAATCGAGGGCGTTATCCAGAAGCGCGATGAGGCAGCGTTGAAGGCCCGCAGAAGGGATCATCGTTGACAGTGGCGCCGGTGCGGCAAACACTATCGCGACATTCTTGTCGGCCGCGAGAACCTTCATCGAGTTGACGGCCAGCATGACGATCGGGTTCATCTCCACCGGCGCGTCGTTGCGCTTGGCACCAATCTCCGCGGAAGCAAGTAGGTCATTCACAATCTCAATGAGCGTCTTCGTGTCGTTGCGAAGGTCGCTCACGATGGATGCAGAGGCATCACCGGATGGTAACCCTCGCTGCAGCAGTTGCAATCGAGCATCGAGCACGGCGAGCGGAGTGCGTAACTCGTGGCTCGCATCAGAAACGAACGCTCGTTGAAGCCGCAAGGCGTCGCCGAGCGGGCGAACGGCGCGGCGAGTTGCGAGCACGCTGAGGCTCCCTGCGAGCAGAATTGCGACGGCCCCCACTAGAACCCCACCCACGATGATGTCTAATCCGCCGAACCTGACGGTTGCCTCGTTCGGCGGGCCGGAGGCGAACAGCCTTCCGGGCGACAGGCGTTCAAATACCACAGCAAACGCTAACGCGAGCACCGCAACCACGAGCACGCTGGAGGCGATGGTGAGTTGGATTCCCACCGCCCTTGAAGCGCGACGGATGGCAAAGGTGTCGGCATCCGAAAGGCCAGCTGGTCGCTTCGCGCGTCTCATAGTGCACCCAATCGGTAGCCTTGGCCCCGCACCGTGGTGATAAGTGCCGCATCTGTCTTTCGCCGCACATAATGCACATACGTGTCGACGGTGCCTGGCTGGTCACCTTCGTCAAAAACATGCCGCAGGATCTGCTCGCGCGAGTAGGTGCGCTGCGGGTTCTCAGCGAAAAGCCTCAGCAAAGAGTTTTCCCGTTCGGTGAGAATGGTGCGCCCCTCATACGGTGAGTAAACGGCACGGCTCTCAGGGTAGAACTCCCACAGCCCAATGCGCAGAAAGGGGCCCTCCCCCGTGAAAACTCGGCGAAGTGCTCGCAGCCGTGCAAACAGTTCGTCAAACTCGAAGGGCTTCACAAGGTAGTCATTCGCGCCGGCATCCAGCCCCCGCACCTTGTCTTGAATGGTGCCGAGCGCCGTCAAAATCAACATGGGGGTCGTCACACGTTTTTGTCGCAGCGCCTGGATAACGCCGAGGCCATCGAGGTTCGGTAGTCGGCGATCCACGATGAGAACCTCGAAATCTTCCGACAGGGCAACGCGCAGACCCTCCTGACCATCGGCGACGAGCGTCACAGAGTAAACCTCATCAAGAACCTGCGCCATGACCGGCCCCAGTTGCGGGTCATCTTCGATGAGGAGCAGACGCGGGCGGTTGTCCATGACAGGAGTTCCTTACTTGAGGAGACCAACGTACCAGCGTGACCCACCGGCTCAAAGAAACTCCTAAGAACCCTTCCCGGCGGCGCCTTAGAGGTTTCTGGTAGCTCGCTGAGCACCATCGTTCTTATGGACCACGCTTTGGGTCTCGTCACGAGTGCACGTTCGTTCGCCCAGTCGGTGCGGCGATTCGGTAGCTGGTGTCGGGCCAACTCTCTTGCCATTTTCTTTCTCGTCGCCTTAACCGGAGCCTATTCAGCCTTAGCCATTCGCCGCCATCTGACGTTCAATACCGGTGGCTGGGATCTTGGCATTTTCGAGCAAGCTATCCGTCACTATTCAACGTTCAGCGCGCCGATCTCACTGTTAAAGGGGCCGAACTTCAACCTTCTGGGTGATCACTTTCACCCCATCCTGATGCTCCTGGCACCGTTCTATGCGATGGCGCCCACACCTCTTACGCTTTTGCTCGCGCAAGCTCTACTTTTTGCCGTGGCATCGTGGCCGCTCGTGTCATGGGCACGAGTGAGCCTCGGCCGCGCCATGGCGATCACCGTCGGAGTGATCTACGGATTGTCGTTTGGTATCGCCTCGGCAGCAGGGTTCGACTTTCACGAAATTGCGTTCGCTGTTCCTCTCATTGCGTTTTCTGTGACTGCCCTTGGCCGCGGAAAACTCGCTCACGCGGCAGCCTGGGCACTGCCGCTGGTGCTGGTCAAAGAAGATCTGGGCCTCTCTGTTGTCGCCGTTGTCGGCTTCGTCATTTTTCTGCGGGGGCGTCGACGTTTGGGGATTGCGGTCGGCCTCGTCGGGATTGCGGCGAGCGCCCTCGAGATCCTGGTCATTCTCCCGTCGCTCAACCCCGGGGATGCGTACGACTATTGGTCCAAAGTTTCTGGTCAGCCTCTCGTGCAGACGCTGTTCACCGACGCTGGTGTCAAAGGTATTACCGTGCTGCTCACTATCGCGATCACTGGCTTTCTCGCACTCCGATCACCCCTCGCGCTTATTGCCGCGCCCACACTGCTGTGGCGTTTCCTCGCACAGAACCCTAATTATTGGGGCACCGACTACCACTACAGCGCGGTACTCATGCCCATTCTGGTGGCCGCCATGATCGATGGGGCGATCAAAATTCGTGCGTCGCATCGCGTTCATGCTCGGCTGCTCGTGCGCGCGGGGGTCGCCGCGGCACTGACCGTGACCGCGCTCCTGGTTCCCTTCTATCCGCTCTCCGAGCTCACCCAGTCGTGGCTTTGGGAGCCGAACCCTCGAGAATCGGCCATCACGGCCGCACTTGGAGAGATTCCCAGCGGGTCCACAGTTTCTGCGACAGACAATCTGATTCCACAACTCACCGATAGGGCCAACGTGACGCTTTTCGGTTTGCGGCCGCTCGCCACCGACAATCCCGCATGGATCATCGTGGATCCGTTCTCTTCACGCCGCTTCACGATCGACAAAGATCAGGAACACCACGACCTGCTCGCGGCAGAACGAGACGGCTACCGTGTCGTTTTTAGCCGGGACACGATCACCGTTCTTTCTCGCCCGGTTGATGCGGGAGTTCGGCACATTTCGTGATGCTTAGCGATTTCTTAGACCGTGCGGATTTCACTGTTGGTACGCCAATCCCACCAGAAGAGGCCTCACATGCAAACCTCCGTCATCATCCCCACGTTCAATGAAGCTGGCAACATCCACGAGCTCATCGCCCGTGTCAACGATGCGCTCAAGGGAAGGGATGCGGAAATCATTTTTGTGGATGACTCCGCAGACGATACGCCTGAGGTGATCGAGAACACTCCCTCGGTGCTTCCGGTTCGTGTGCTGCATCGAAACGTCGCTACCGGTGGGTTGTCTGGCGCTGTCGTGGCCGGGCTCGCCGCCAGCAACAGTGAGTGGGCTGTGGTCATGGATGGCGACCTCCAGCACCCGCCAGAGATGATTCCCGTGCTGCTGGCCTCTGTCATGGCGCAATCAGCGGATGTCGCCATCGCCTCCCGCCACATTCGTGGCGGGTCCTCCGCTGGGCTTGACGGCTGGACCCGAACACTCGCCTCCAGCGGGGCGAAGATGCTGACGCGGGCAATGTTCCCCCGCAAACTGCAGCACTGCACAGACCCGATGACAGGGTTCTTCGCCGTGCGCCGCAGCGCGGTGAACCTCTCCGCGCTGCGGCCGCAAGGTTTCAAGATTCTTCTGGAGATTCTTGGGCGGTCATCCGCACTGAAAGTGATCGAAGAGCCCTTCGTTTTCGGCGAAAGAACTGCGGGGGCCTCCAAGGCAAACATGAACCAAGGAATGCAGTTCATTCTGCAGTTGGCGGGCCTGCGCTTCGGTCGCCTTTCGGGATTCGCCCTCATCGGGGCACTTGGCGCCGTCGCGAACCTGCTCATCATGGCAGGTCTGCAAGCACTCGGCGTGTGGTACTTGACCTCCGCCATTGTGGCGGCAGTTGTCACCATGATCGGCAACTTTCTGCTTCAGGAACGGTTCATCTTTCATGACCTGCGAAACGAGGGCTACAACCTCTGGCAGCGATTCTTACTCTCGTTCGGATTCAACTCCGTCGAGGCAGTACTCCGCACAGCAGCCCTGTACCTCATAGTCGAGACCACGCCGCTTCACAGTCTCGTGACCCAAGCAATGCTCATCGCGGTCGGCTTCTTGATCAGGTTTGTGTACCACGCACGCGTCGTGTACAAGCCACTGCCCCGCGTTGGCAGAGTGCTCGAGCCGATTCAGGACTACCTGCCCGCCAAATTCGAGGCTCGTGACGTCACCAACTGACTCGTGGTGCCGTCGTCAACGGCGGCATCTTTCGTCAACAGCGGCATCTTTCGTCAACAGGTGGAGTTAGCGATCCACCACGTGTGTGCGAAGGAACTCGAGCATTGTTTCGTACCACACGCGAACATTTCCCGGCTTGAGAATGTAGTGGTTCTCATCCGGAAAGTAAAGGTACTCACCGGGGATGCCGCGCCGGAACAGGTCGCGCCACAACGAGATGGACTCCCCCACAGGAACCCGGTAGTCGCGAGCCCCGTGCACCACAAGCATCGGCGTCGTCATCTTTTCGATGTGACGTCGCGGGGAGTTCAGCTCATACCGATTGCCCGGTTTCTCCGTGGTCCCAAATCGGCGAATCCAATGTGCGGGCCGGTCCGTCGTGTCCGCGAAACGCTCAAGATCATACAAACCTGAGTGGGAAACTATGCCGCCAAACTTATGGCCATCATGCCCCGCAATCCAGTTGGCCATGAAGCTGCCGAATGAGTGACCGACAGCACCGGTGCGGTCGCCATCGATGTCGGGTCTCGCCAGAACGGAGTGAAAAATCTCCATAAGGTCGGTGTACGGCGCTTCGCCCCATGCACCCCAACCGCGTTGAATGAAATCTTGCCCATACCCCGTTGAATGCGCTGGATCAGGCAGGAGAACCGCATATCCCTGCGCCGCAAGAATCCATGGGTTGTACCCCCACGGCGCCCAGTCGACCCAGGATTGTTCTGGGCCGCCGTGGATGAGCAACAGCAGTGGTACTGGGGTCGCAGCAGATGCTCCCGCAGGCAAGATGAGCCACCCGCGTAAAGGCTGGCCATCGGACGCCGTCGCACTGACCTCGGTGAGCGCCCCCGGGATCCCCCAGGGCGGGGTTTTCTCCTTTCGACGCGCCAACTGATCCAGTGCACCAGCGTCAAGTTCCACAATGCACGGAGGCTCAGCCAGCGTGCCGCGAAGGGCGAAGAGCACCCCAGAAGGATCGGGAGTGAGCTCGGAGTAGCAACCATCATCAGCAGTCAAACGCACCGGCTGCGCCACCATCTCGCCATCAATGTCGACGCAGTAGACGGGGCGACGCCCTGCGGCTTCTGCAACGAAATAGACGGCATCCGAACTCGGAGCCCAACGCGGGAAGGTGGGCCAAAGATCCAGATCTTCGGCGAGAATGCGACCAGAACCGCTCTCCACGTCGACAAGCCACAACCGCGTCCGCGCCGACACATCGAAGGAGCCAAGTTCGTTCCGCTCACAGATGACAAACCTGCCATCGGGCGAGAATCTCGGTTTATCAAAGTTCACGTCACGCTCATCCGCGATGATTCGGCGAGCACCATCGACGACATTGATCGTCACCAGAGCACTGCGCCGACCACCTTCGGGCTCGGGGAGATGCCAACCAGTGAGTACCGTGCGTCCATCCGCGGAGAGATCAAGCGGATGCCCATCCAATTCCCGCGCAATTCCTGGCGTCAGTAGGCGAGGCGTTGACGGATGGCGCCAGTCGTCGAAAGCGACGAGAACCGACTGGTGGGGGCCGAGGTCTCGGTCCCACGAGCGCACCGGAAAGGTCGTGTGTCGAATCGCAGAGGTTCCACTGGAAGCACGCGCTGTTGCAGCTTCTGCATCCGCCGTGAGGCTCTGCGTTGAGAGAACCTTCACCTTCGCAACGAGTGCACCGGTGGCCGCAACGGCAAAATCGGTGACATCCCCGGGGAACGCGGCGACTCGAACAGGAGCGTGAGGCGTTTCCAGCGCTAGCGCCCATAGTGCCCACGTTTCCCCTTGAGCTCGACCACGAACAATGAGTGTCGATGCCGTGGCGAAAGCAAACTCAGGAGCGATATCAATGGGTACGTAAATTGCGCGTTGAACGTCGGTCGCCGTGTCCATCACAGAGATGCGACCCACATAAGTTTTGCCGTCTGACGTCAGTTCCGAACGCCGAGATGCGAGAAGTCGGCCATCAGGAGAAAGCCTCAGAGTCGTGGTTCGACCGACCCGGAGGTAATCCTCAATGTCGCCCAAAGACTGCGCAGATGATCTCGTCACGACATCACCTTCGCTAGAAATTCACGAGTGCGAGGGTTTGACGGCCTGGTGAGCATGGTGTCAGGGTCTCCTTGTTCGACAATGGCGCCATCCGCCATAAAGACAATCTCGTCGGCGACTTCGCGCGCAAACCCGATCTCGTGTGTGACGACGAGCATCGTCATCCCGTCGTCAGCAAGCGCTCGCATCACGTCAAGCACCTCCTGTACAAGTTCAGGATCGAGCGCAGAGGTGGGCTCGTCGAAGAGCATAAGATCCGGATTCATGGCGAGTGAGCGCGCAATTGCCACGCGCTGTTGTTGCCCGCCAGAGAGTTGACGGGGGTAGCTGTTTGCTTTGTCTGCGAGGCCGACGCGATCTAACAGCCGCACAGCGTTCGCGGTCGCCGCCGCCGAATCAGCCCGACGCACGAGACGCGGTGCGAGGGTGATGTTCTCAACCGCAGTGAGGTGCGGAAAGAGGTTGAAGTTCTGAAAAACCATTCCCATCCGAGAACGGGTGCGCATGTACTGACGTTCCTTCAGTTCATGAAGCTTGCCATTACGTTCTTCGTAACCCACAAGGCGTCCGTCGAACAGGATTGCGCCGCCATCAATTTTCTCTAGATGGTTTATACCCCGAAGGAGGGTGCTCTTGCCCGACCCGGAAGGGCCGAGAACGCACACCACCTGACCGGCACGAACATCCAAACTGACCTCGTGTAAAACCTCCAAGTTGCCGTAGCGCTTAGTGACATCGATGCAGCGCAACAGGACTTTCTCGGATTCAACTGACATCAACGTGCTCCTTCTTTCGACGCAGTCCTGCGAAGAGCCTGCTGGTAATGGAGGCCGTCACTTCTCTGGTCGAGCCACGAGAGTATCGACGCTCAACGTAGTACTGACCAATGTTGAGGATGCTCGTGACGATGAGGTACCAAAGAGTTGCCGTTACCAGCAACGGTATGGTCAGGAAGTTTTGTGAATAGATGAGTTGTGCGGCGTAGAGAAGATCAGGTACCGCAAGCACGCTGACCAACGAGGTGTATTTCAGAAGACCGATCAGTTGGTTTCCGGTCGGCGGAATGATGACCTTAATTGCTTGAGGAAGCACGATCCGTCGCATTGTTTGTGCGCTCGTAAGCCCGAGGGAACCTGCAGCCTCCTTCTGCCCTTCATCGACGGAGAGCAAGCCTCCGCGCACGATCTCGCACATGTATGCGGCTTGATCGAGCCCAAACGCGAGGATCACAGCAACGAACGGCGTAATGAGTTGATTTGTCTCGGTGGAGACAAGCAACGGCCCAAACGGGATTCCGATGCCCACTTCTGGCACGAGCGAGGCGAGGTTGTACCAGAAGATCAACTGAACGAGCACGGGGGTGCCGCGGAAGAACCAGACGTAGAACCAGCTGACGGATTGCAAAAATGCACTCGACGAAGTTCGCGCAATGGCAATGAGTGTGCCCAGCACGATGGCAATTCCCATGGTGATCGCAGTGAGTTCCAGTGTCGTGACCAACCCCGCGAGGATTTGCTCGCTCGTGAAATAGCGGAAGACCACATCCCACTGCATGTTCTTATTGAAAATAAACGTCTCAATGAAAACCAGCCCCAAGACGGCTACTACCGCCATGCCGGCAATCCGCCACCAGTGTTTGCGCGGGTAAATTCGCCCCCCCGAGAGCGCGAGCTGAACTAGCTCACGCTCTCGAGTGTCGTCTGCAGTGGACAAAGTCATTCCTAGCCTCCGGTGAGCGGGTTGAACTCAGAAGCCTTAATTCCGGCCTCTGCGAGCCCCCAAGTGTCAAGGACCTCGCCATACTTGCCCGACTCGATGAGTTCATTAATCCCCGCGACCATCGCTTCAGCAAGATCGCTGCCCTTCGGAAGCACCAGACCGACCGGAACCACGTTGAACGGTTTACCCGCGACGAGGCCGTCACTCTGGGACACTACATAAAGACCGACAGAGGTGCTGAGATCGAAGGCATCCACTCGACCGCTCGTGAGGGCAAGGACTCCGGTTGGTGCGTTCGGAAACACTTGAAGATCTATTGCCTTATCGCCTGCTGCTTGACACGCCTCGGATGCTGCCGGCAGCCGAGCTGCCTGGGCGCCACCTTGGATGACAGCGACAGAGAGTCCGCACAGTTTGTCTTCTGAAAGGTCTTTAGCACCTTTTGACGTCGTGACGAAGACAGCACCGTCAGTAAAGTACGTCACCATGTCGACGACACCCTCGCGTTCCGCGGTGTCATAAAAAGCTGCGGCAGCAAGATCGTATCTGCCATTTTGAACGCTGGGAATCATGTTCTCAAAGCTGGTGGCCTCGAACGTGAATTTCATTCCAAGCTGTTCCCCGAGCGCCTGAAGCAGGTCGTAATTAACCCCTTGGAAGCCCTTTTGATCCTCCGTGACATCCGACAGCGGGAGCGAACCGGCGAGAAGGCCGACCGTAACATCACCGTCGCGGTATTCCTGAGGAACGAGCGCGGCGGCACCGGTGGCGGCGTCTGTGGTTGGGTCTTCTTGGGTCGGTGCGGAACTCGCACAGCCGGAAGTGAGGGCCACCGCGGCGGCGATGAATAAGCCGACCACGGCCTTTGTTCGGCGAGAATTTCGGTACATTGATTCCTCCAGGTCACAGTGCATGTAGTGACGCCTTAGTGGCCGATTCTTTGAGCGTGGACCCAATATCTCGAGCAGTCTCCGTTGATCGCTAAGCCGTGGCACATACGCTAACCATGAAACGTCGTGCGGAACACTCACATTCTCCTTACGCATGACATATGCGCACCGTGCATTGTGGCCGCGTCATCCGCTCGGTGGGTGCAGAGTGTGAAAGACGAATAAAGAAAGCTGGCGACGTGATCGACTACTCCTCCTCTCCACGGTTTTCGCTAATGCATGGGCCGACACCGCTTGAGCCAGCCGTGCGACTCGCCGCGGCGCTGCGCGATCGCGGTCTGAGAGTTCCGCGCTTGTGGATAAAGCGTGACGATTGCACGGGGCTTGCACTCGGCGGCAACAAGACACGCAAACTAGAATTTTTGATCGGCGAGGCTATGGCTCAAGGCGCACCCTCTGTGCTCACCGTCGGTGCCACACAGTCCAATCACGCTCGACAAACCGCCGCCGCCGCCGCCAAAGCGGGGCTGGCTTGCCATCTGCTTCTTGAGCACCGAATCGAGGGCGACGCGGACTATGAGGAGTCAGGAAACGTGTTGCTGGATGAGATGCTGGGCGCGCAGGTGACTCATTTGCCTAATGGCGTGAACCTTCGCGACGAGGCGGATGCTCGCGTACGCGAGTTGGCAGACGCCGGTGAGTCGACATATTTGATCGTCGGGGGTGGGTCCTCTCCTCTCGGTGCGCTCGGCTACGTGCGTGCGGCGGAGGAGATCCACTCTCAGCTGCCTGACGCCAGCACGATCATCCACGCGACGGGCAGCATGGGAACGCAAGCCGGTCTCATTGCGGGCCTCGCCATGCTGGAATCGGCAACACATGTCGTGGGGGTTAGTGTGCGCCAGCAGGCATTCGAGATGACCCCTGTACTGTCGTCGCTGGCATCCGACACCGCGCATCTTCTGGGCGGAGCGCCCATTGACGACAGCCGAATCGAGGTCGATGACCGCTGGGTTGGGGAGGGATACGGCATTCCGACATCCGCGATGATTGACGCTGTGCGGTTGCTGGCCCACAGTGAAGGCATCTTGCTTGACCCGGTGTACTCGGGCAAAGCCTTCGCCGGAATGGTTGGCATGATCAGCGAGGGTCGATTTACCGAAGACGAAGATGTGGTGTTCCTGCACACAGGGGGCACGCCGGCACTGTTCGCCTACAAGTCAACGTTCATGTCAGTCTGAGCGAAAGTCCAGACGGCATCAACGCGGGAGTCGTCAACGTATCCGGCCCGTCGGTGCAATCGAATGTCGAGGCGTTTGGTGGTCCCCGGCACGGGGAGGGGCACAAGCATTCCCTCGCGAACAAGATCTTCGGCAACAGTGGCAAGCAGCCACCCTGCCCCGACCCCCGCCGCCACCAGCCGCGCGGCCGCCGCAGTGAGGTCGGTTTGAGCGACCGTGATGTATCGACCTCGTGTCGCCGCAAGTATCCGGTCATTGAGGCGGCCCAGGTATGCCGCGGCGCCATGTGAAACGGTCAGCACCGTTTCACCCGAAGCGATCGGCAGTGCAAACTTTGGTCGCCCATCCACAACCGCGCTGTATGGGCCGAACGAATCAGCGGCAAGTGTCGTAGACTCCAGCTGGCCGTCACCGGTCAGTGGGCGTTGATCAGGATCAACGTGGGCGACAAGAAGATCGCATTCACCATTGATGACTGAGTCATACGCATCGAATGTATCCATCGGAAGAACCTGGATGTTTACCGGACCAACCGTGCTGAGAACCTTTTGCCACCAGGTGGGAAAGAAGTGTACGGCGAGCGAATGACTGGTCGCAATCCGCAGCGGGCGTTCTAGTTCGCCCAGGTCGGCATGAAGGCGCGACCTCGTGTCGCTGAGCGCGTTGAGCAGAAACGTTGCATCACCGCGCAGGGCCGTACCCGCCGCTGTAAGGGACACCGGGTAGGTAGAGCGATCAAATAGTCGTGCTCCTGCCCAGCGTTCAAGGCCGTTAATTCGTCGACTGAATGCAGGCTGACTCAAATGCTGAGATTGGGCGGCGCGCGTAAAGCTCTCGTGCTCGCAAAGCGCCACGAAGCTTTCCAGCCATGCCAGCTCCATCTCACGAGCTTAGTTGCGTTGCCTCTCGCGCATTGTGCGTCTCGCGTGAGAATAATTGGCGGTACCGGTGGGATTTGAACCCACGGTGGGCTCTCACCCACACAACTTTTCGAGAGTTGCACCTTCGGCCGCTCGGACACGGTACCGGGAGAGAGTTTAGTACAGAAAGGGCGGTCGTTCGACCCGAAGATTTGGAGTCGGCATGCATGACGGGGGCCCGCCGTAGTCTGGAACCATGGCCCGCCCCACCAATAACTTTCGCTGTACAGAGTGCGGCTGGTCGAGCGTCAAATGGGTTGGGCGCTGTGGTGAGTGCCAGGCGTGGGGCACCGTCGTGGATGCTTCAGAGGGCACCGGAATCCAGCGTTCGGTGAAACCCGTGCGCGTCTCTGAGGGGCGCACGGCGCGACCCATCACCGACATCAGCGAAGCGGAGGTCGCCCACTGGCCGACCGGTATTGCCGAGTTCGACCGTGTGCTCGGTGGTGGCATCGTTCCTGGGGCAACAGTATTGCTCAGCGGCGAACCGGGCGTGGGCAAGTCCACCCTGCTGCTAGAGGTCGCAAGCCGTGCTGCGCAGACCGGCCAGCGCGTGCTGTACATCACCGCAGAAGAGTCGGCCAGCCAGGTGCGCATGCGTGCAGGACGCACGGGTGCGTTGCAAGACAATCTCTACCTCGCCGCCGAAACAGACCTTGGCACTGTGCTCGGGCAGATCGATGAAGTGAAGCCCCAGTTGCTCATCGTCGACTCCGTGCAGACGGTATCGAGTTCGCAGAGTGAAGGCCTTGCGGGTGGCCCCTCGCAAGTGAAGGAGGTCGCGGCAACGCTCATCCGCGTCTCAAAGGACCGAAACCTGCCCGTGCTGCTCGTCGGCCATGTAACCAAAGACGGCTCGATCGCTGGCCCGCGGTTGCTCGAACACCTAGTGGATGTCGTGTGCCATTTCGAGGGCGACCGACAGACCGCGCTGCGCTTCATCCGTGCACAAAAGAACCGTTTCGGCCCCACCGACGAAGTGGGGTGTTTCGAGATGACCGGCGATGGAATCGCCGAAGTCGCTGACCCGAGCGGCCTCTTCCTCAGCCGCACGCGCCAAGCAGTCAGTGGCACCTGCGTGATGGTCGCCGTCGAGGGTCGCCGCTCCCTGCCAGTCGAAGTGCAGGCACTCATCGTTCCCACCCAGGCACCGCAGCCGCGCCGCGTCGTCAATGGTGTGGACTCCTCCCGCGTGGCCATGCTGCTCGCGGTACTTGAGCGCAGGGCCAAGCTCGGGTTCAGCAAATATGACGTGTACGTGTCGACCGTGGGCGGCATCCGCGTCACCGAGCCTGGCGCCGACTTTGCTATCGCTCTTGCCCTCGCGAGTGCATACAAAGACCGAGCCCTGCCCGCCACGCTTGCCGCCGTAGGCGAGATCAGTCTCGCAGGCGAGATCCGGCCCGTCTCCAACGCGAAGCAGCGCATCGCCGAAGCCAAGCGACTCGGCTTCAACACGGTGCTGGATGCCGGGGCAGGGCAGCTGCTCGACGCTCTCGCAACAGCGTTCCCCTCGAAGCCAGCTCGAGCAGAGGTTCCTGAGTTCTAGCGAACCGTTTCCTGCACGCGGCACATTGCGGCGAAGGCCATTTCTGGCCTTCACGTGCCGCCAGCGCCGACCGTCGTATCGACGGTCGGGCCCGGTCCGTATCGAAGGGAACCGCTCGGCAACTCGCACCCCGTTCGAGCCGCGCTGTGCCCGCCTCAGAGAGCGGCACTGCCGGGAAGCAAATCGATCTAATCCAGGGAGAACTGCACGTCGTTCGACTTCTGGTCGCCCACGTTGATGTTCAGGTGGTAGCTCGCACCACCGGCAGGAGCCGCATCGCGTTCGCCCGCGCAGGTCGCAGGGTCAGACCGCGTACGATCCCACGGAATCGCGGGCGCCGACGTCGGCTTGTTCGACTGCAGCACCACCGGGGTATCTGATGGCTCCGTTTGGCAGTCCTTCGAGTTCCAGTAGGTTTCAGCACCACTCGTGATCAAGAATTCTTGCTGCGACGTGCCGGCGTTGAATGTGCACGCTGCAGCACCCTTATTGGTCAGTGTGAGACTGAGCTGCGGGATCTCGCCCGCCGCATACGACGCCTGGTCGGTGGCCGCAATAACGTCGACCACACCGGGCGAGCACGCCTGCTGCCCGTTCGCCGCGGAATCCGTAGAATTTGGTCCAGGCGAAGTGGGCGACGTCGTCTGGGTCCCCTTCGGCGTGGGTACCGGAGCACCCTTTGGCTGAAAAATGATCAGCAGGATGATGACGATGATGGCGACGAGGGCAAGACCGACGACGAGACGTCGCCGCCAGTAGACGCTACTCGCCTGGGGGCCGACGGGAGTCCGAAACGTCGACATGACACAAGGGTAGACGCGCTGACTGAGTAAGCGACTCCGTGCGTCGGCGTGCCGCTAGTTGAGATGTTTGATCATGCGCGAGTTACCGAGCGTATTTGGCTTCACACGAGCAAGATCAAGGAACTCCGCGACGCCCTCATCCGGCGAACGTACCATCTCCGCGTACACGTCAGGATCAATCTCGGCCTCGATCATGTGCTCGAAACCGTTTCGCCCGAAGAAGCCCACCTCGAAGGTGAGGCAAAACAGCCTCCGCAGCCCCAGCTCGCGGGCATCCTCCTCGAGCTTCGTGAGCAAAGCCTGGCCGACACCCTTGTGCAGCCATTCGGATGTCACCGCGAGCGTGCGCACCTCCGCGAGATCTTCCCACATCACGTGCAGAGCGCCACAACCGATCAACGTGCCGTCGGGGGCCTCCGCAATGCGGAACTCCTGGATTGCTTCAAAAAAGACGACCATATCTTTGCCGAGCAGGATGCGGCCTTGCACGAGTGGTTCGACCAGGTGGCGGATGAACCACACGTCACTCGTGCGGGCGGGGCGCACAAGGATGGTCATTGCACGATCTTACCGGCGGGGCGGTGCACCCCTCGCGAGCCTCAGAGATCGAAGACGGAATGCACCCTTCGAGAGCCTCAGGGATCGGTGCCTTCGTTCTGTTGGACAAGGTCTGGATACGCTTGTCGTGCCGTCGTGCGAACTTTGGCGCATCCTCCGGCACCATGATGGAGAGTGCCACTATCGCCTTAAGAGAAAGCCGCCCATGAACCGCACAGCCAACGCAACGCCCACTCCCCCTTTCGTGTTCGACGGGCACAACGACTTTGCGTGGGCGATGCGCGAGGCCGTGGGCTACGACCTCACCAAGGCTGACCCGCGCGAATCTCAGCCTTCCTTTCACACCGACATTCCGCGCCTACGCCAAGGGAACGTCGGCGCACAATTCTGGTCGCTGTGGGTGCCATCCGAGCCGGCCAGCGAGGCGGTGACCAAAACTCTTGAACAGCTCGACTTCATCCGTCAACTGACGACGAACTACCCCGAACACTTCGCCACTGCCACGACCGCAGATGAGGTTGAGACGGCACAGCGCTCCGGCACGATCGCCTCGCTTCTGGGAATCGAAGGTGGCCACTCGATCGACAACTCTCTCGGTGCGCTTCGCATGTTTCGCGAGCTGGGCGTGCGCTACATGACGCTCACTCACACCGAGAACAACGATTGGGCGGATGCGGCCACAGATGAGCCCGTGCACGGTGGGCTCTCCGACTTTGGTCGCGAGGTTGTCGCCGAAATGGAGAGGATCGGCGTGCTCGTGGACCTCTCCCACGTCGCGGAGTCCGTCATGAACGACGCGCTCGATATCGCAACAAAACCTGCGATCTTCAGCCATTCGTCAGCGAAAGCCATCTGCGATGTTCCTCGCAATGTGTCGGATGACGTGCTCGTCAGGCTTCGCAACAATGGCGGGGTGTGCATGGTGACGTTCGTGCCCCAGTTCCTTTCGCGAGAGTTTATGGACTGGTTCGACCACGAACATGAGGCAGCAGTTGCGCTGGGGATCGAGGACTATTCACCCGAGTTCCTTGCGTACTTTGCCGACCGCTCAGACGGTAAACCACCCGTCACACTCGACGACGCGGTTCGACACATCGAGCACATCCGCGACGTTGCTGGCGTGCAGAGTGTCGGAATCGGTGGGGACTTCGACGGCACACCGTTCGTCACCAAAGGACTAGAGGATGTTTCTTGCTACCCCGCGCTGTTTGACGCGCTGCGCGAGCGAAGCTGGTCTGACGAGGACCTTACCGCGCTGGGCAACGGGAACATCATGCGGGTGTTGCGCGAGGCCGTTTAGGGCGTCGCGTTACCCGGTTGCACCATTCGAGGCGCCCACTGGCCGTCGAGACGACGGCCAGTGCTGGCGTCGGGTGAAGGCCAGAAATGGCCTCCACCGCGATATGCCGCCCGCTCCTCAGGGAGTGGTAACCGCTTTACTTACCTACTTCGGCAGCCTCGAGCTCGTCCTGCTGCTCGCGGCCGAGCTGACGGGTTGTCGTGAACACAAACTTGTTGTCCACGAGGTCCACGTGAACGTGGTCGCCCGCGTTCAGCTCACCCTGCAGGATGCGTTCGCTCAGCGGATCTTCCACCTCGCGCTGCATGGCGCGACGCAGCGGACGAGCACCAAGTGCGGGGTCAAAACCAACATCGATGAGGCGTTCCTTCGCCGCGAGGGTGAGTTCGATAGTGAGGTCGCGGTCCAGCATCCGCTCGGCGAGGCGTTTCGTGAACAGGTCCACGATCTGCAGCAATTCCGGCTTGTTGAGCTGCGGGAACACGATGGTCTCATCAACACGGTTCAGGAACTCAGGCTTGAAGTGCTTCTTCAGCTCCTCCACAACCTTGCCGCGCATGCGGTCGTACGAGGTGGCGGTGTCGCCCTCCACCTGGAAGCCAACCGGGCCACCGGTGATGTCTTTCGTACCAAGGTTCGTGGTCATGATGATCACGGTGTTCTTGAAGTCAACAACGCGGCCCTGGCCATCCGTCAACCGACCTTCTTCAAGAATCTGAAGCAGCGAGTTGAAGATATCCGGGTGCGCCTTCTCGATCTCGTCGAAGAGCACAACGCTGAACGGCTTGCGGCGCACCTTCTCGGTGAGCTGGCCACCCTCTTCGAAACCGACAAACCCTGGGGGGGCACCGAACAGTCGCGAGACGGTGTGCTTCTCGCCGTACTCACTCATGTCGAGTGAGATGAGAGCGTTTTCGTCGTCAAACAGGAACTCGGCGAGCGCCTTCGCAAGCTCGGTCTTACCCACACCGGTCGGGCCAGCGAAGATAAACGAACCAGACGGGCGCTTCGGGTCTTTGAGCCCGGCACGCGTGCGGCGGATGGTCTTGGCGAGCACCGCAACGGCCTCTTCTTGACCGATCACGCGCTGGTGCAGTGACTGTTCCATGAAGACGAGACGCGCGGTCTCTTCTTCGGTGAGCTTGAACACGGGGATGCCGGTGGCTGCCGCCAACACCTCGGCAATGATTCCCTCGTCAACGACTCCAGTCGTGCCGGCTTCGCCGCTCTTCCACTGCTTCTCGAGACGAAGACGCTCACCGAGCAGCCCCTTCTCGTCGTCGCGCAGACCGGCGGCCTTCTCGAAGTCTTGCTCCTCGATGGCCGCTTCCTTCTGGCCGCGCACACCCGCGATCTTGTCGTCAAGTTCGCGCAGCTCTGGCGGTGCGGAGAGGATCGACAGGCGAAGGCGAGCGCCTGCCTCATCGATCAGGTCGATGGCCTTGTCTGGCAAGAAACGGTCGCTCACGTAGCGGTCGGCGAGGTTTGCGGCCGCGACGAGCGCGCCATCCGTGATCGAGACCTTGTGGAACGACTCGTAGCGGTCGCGCAGACCTTTAAGAATGTTGATGGTGTGCGGAAGGTTTGGCTCCTCCACCCGCACAGGCTGGAAGCGACGCTCGAGAGCGGCATCCTTCTCAAAGTGCTTGCGGTACTCGTCGAGCGTCGTGGCGCCAATCGTCTGCAACTCACCACGGGCAAGCAGCGGCTTCAGGATGCTGGCAGCATCGATCGCGCCCTCAGCAGCACCTGCACCAACGAGCGTGTGGATCTCGTCGATGAACGTGATGATGTCACCGCGCGTGCGGATCTCTTTGGTGACCTTTTTGAGACGTTCCTCAAAGTCACCGCGGTAGCGGCTACCGGCGATGAGCGAGCCGAGGTCGAGGGTGTAGAGCTGCTTGTCTTTCAGCGTCTCAGGAACTTCGCCGCGCACGATCGCCTGAGCAAGGCCCTCGACGACAGCGGTCTTACCAACGCCAGGCTCACCAATGAGCACGGGGTTGTTCTTGGAGCGGCGGGAGAGGATCTGCATGACCCGTTCCATCTCTTTCTCGCGCCCAATGACAGGGTCGAGCTTGCCGTCGCGAGCAGCCTGCGTGAGGTTTCGACCGAACTGGTCAAGAATTTGCGAGCCGCCCTGCGCGGTCTGCTGCTCGTTCGCGCCACCAACCTGCACCTGCTCTTTGCCCTGGTAACCAGAGAGAAGCTGAATGACCTGCTGGCGCACACGGTTAAGGTCAGCACCGAGCTTCACGAGCACCTGCGCTGCGACACCCTCACCTTCGCGGATGAGGCCGAGCAGAATGTGCTCCGTGCCGATGTAGTTGTGACCAAGCTGCAGTGCCTCGCGCAGTGACAGCTCGAGCACCTTCTTGGCGCGCGGGGTGAACGGGATGTGACCGGTGGGCTGCTGTTGCCCCTGACCGATGATGTCTTGTACCTGCTCGCGCACGGCATCCAGCGATATCCCGAGCGACTCGAGCGCTTTTGCGGCAACGCCTTCACCCTCGTGGATGAGGCCAAGCAGAATGTGCTCAGTGCCAATGTAGTTGTGGTTGAGCATCTTGGCCTCTTCTTGGGCCAAAACAACCACGCGGCGGGCGCGATCTGTAAACCGTTCGAACATTTCACATCTCCTCGGGCACCGTGCAGGTGTGGTGCCTTATAAAGAGCGTAACGAGAGCGAGGTGCGCGTAGGCCCCTGTTCGCCGTGGGCGTTACTGCCTGCCGGTGCTCCGCTCGTCGCCATAGCTGACCCACCAATTTTCTCGCTGACTGAGTTCCCACCTTGCTGTGTTCCAAATGCACCTAGCTGTGTCCCAAATGAAGTAACTCTGATTCGGCGGAGGCTCACTGCCCAGTGTTTTCGGCATCCGGATGCCGGATCTCCTTCATTTGGGACACGACGCCGGGCCGCGAGGTTGCGCCATATAACGATTATCGCTATGTTAACGATTATCGTTGTTGGTCCGATATGGGGGTTGAATAAATGAAAACGCAGCAAGCCAGGCCACGCACGGGCATCATTCGAAAGCTAGATCGGATTGGACTCTGGACTTTTCTCGTCGGATCCGTCGTAGTGCTCGCGCTGGGCGCGTGGGCGCTGATCGTCACGATCGCAGCACTAATTGGCGGAGTCACGCCGCGCGAAGAGCCACTCGCCGTCGAGGTACTGAAATCGGGCGCACCCCCCATCTTCGATCAAGCGCACGGTGCTGTCATGATCCTGGGAAAATTTCAGTGGTTCGGCTCCGAGGATCCAGGCTCTGCCGGAGCTCAGCTGTACCTATGGTCGACGCTCGTCAGCGCGCTCACAGTGATCGCCGTCACTGGCATGGTGGCCTTGCTCTCCACCACACTGCTGCGCGGCCGACCGTTCACGCGAACCGCAACATGGTTCATCGGTATCACGGGCATCATCCTCATGGTGGGCGGAATAGTTAGCCAACTGCTCTCGGCACTTTCACGTTGGGTTTTAGTTGACGGACTCAAATACCTCGGCGCGCCCAACGGCGTCACCGTTCCAGTCCCGAGCTGGACAATCGACTTCACCCCCATCGCCGCTGGAGCCGTTCTCGCGGTGATCGCCTCTGCGTTCGAGATTGGCCAGCGGATGCAGCGTGACACGGAAGGACTCGTCTGATGGCACTTAACTCGTCGCCACTCATCACTCTCATCGATTTTCAGGGAAAGAAATCATGAAGGTAGCCATCAAGACAGCAGCGGCACTTGTCGCCGCTGGTGCGCTCAGCGGCGCTGCGTGGATGGGGGTGCGGTTCGTTGTGGCAATCCTGGCACTGTTCACGCCCGCCACCGTCATCAGCTACTCGCTAGAGGTTCAGGCCGAGGCAGATAAGTTGCTGGGGACCAGCCTTCCGCTTTTTCTCCTCGACAACGGATCCGTTGCCTTCAGTGACTCCAGTGGTTACATTGCGGTCGGAGGCGGCCTCCATGAGAACCTCGCTTCGCAGTGGGCCGCAGCCTCGGAAGCCGTCACCAGTCTCACCGTGATCGCAGTATTGATTGCAGTGCTGATGCTGAGTATTTCACTGCTCCGCGGGGTGCGCTTCACCCCAACGTTAAGCCGGTGGGTTGGCGGTGCAGGTCTCGCGCTTCTGGTGGGTGGCGCCCTCGCGCAGCTCTTCACCTGGCTCTCTCGCCAAGAAATGATTGCCGCTGTCGCCCCAACGGTCGCAAGCAATAGGTGGCGACTTCCCAGTTCAGCAACCCCCTTTGACCTGGTTCCCCTCGCAACCGGCGCTGTGCTCCTCGTCTTCGCCATGGCATTCGCCGCCGGCACCCGCCTTCAAAAAGACACGGAGGGGCTCGTCTGATGGCGGAGGAGGTCGAGGTCACCGGCATCCACTGTCGGCTCGATGAACTGCTGGAGGAGCGCGGGATGACACTCACCCGTTTGGCCGAGCTAGTGGACTTGAGCATCGTCAACCTGTCGATTCTCAAGAACGATCGGGCCCGCGCCATCCGCTTCTCCACGTTACGGGCGATCTGCGATGCGCTCGAGTGCGAAGTGGGTGATTTGCTTGTTTTGACGATAGTTGACTAGTTCTACACATGGCGAATGGGATGAGCGAAGCACGTGCGCGTGGGGTGAAGCGCCGGTCGCCCTTTCCACTTGTCCCCAGAATTAGTTGGCATAGGATGCGGCGGCCTGGCCCTCCAGAACGGTGCGACCGTCACTCGCCCAGTGCAGCAGCAGGCCAAGAGCTTTCGTTGCGCGCATCCCCACAGAGTAGTGGTGTGCGACGTGCTGGGTTGTGGCCGCGGCGAGACCCGTCCCGCACCACAGCCATCCGGCTGGCGAGTCCACCAATTCCGCAGTTGGAATTACGAAGATCCCCTGGTGATGCGATCATGAAAACTCTGAAGCAGTTCATGCAGTAACTACTCTTTGCATGCACGCCGCGTATCATTGGAAAATGGGAGTCACAGTGCAGGTTCGCGATCTCGATGCCACTGTGCAGCAACAATTGGTGAAGGCTGCAACACAGGAAGGGCTCTCACTCTCGGAATTCCTCCGACGCGAACTGACGGCACTGGCGAAGCACGTCGAAGTGAGGGAACGTGCACGCCAACTGAACACCGGCAATCTGCGGAATAAGCTCGGTGGGCCGTTTCCCGGGCTTCAAGGAATCGACATCCAAGAAATCGTGCGGATGACGAGGGAAGACCGGGACGGTCGATGAGCGACGTTGTTCTCGACAACTCCGCCGCGGTCCAGGCGTCGGCGGGCGGAGCCAGCGATGACCCCGACGTCCAGTATTACGCACCTGATCTCATCGATCTCGAGTACGCCAGTGCGCTCCGCAAGCTGGTTCTTCGCAAGGAGCTGACCTCCGACGAGGCACGCGACTACGTGGTTGAGTGGGCGTCCAATGCGCTCATCCGGTGCAGCCATGTCATGCTCCTTCCGCGCATCTGGGAGCTTCGCGACAACATCACACCATATGACGCGGCCTATGTTGCGCTTGCTGAGGTTCTCGGGGTTCCCCTCCTCACCGCCGACCTTCGGTTGGCCGCCGCTGCCGCAGCTTATTGTGAGGTCATCACCGTCGGTAACACGCCATAGTGGGCGCACAGCTGATCCCCCACTCACGTGCTCGTGGCACGGAGTAGAGGGTCAGCCCGCTCTTTCCCTAGAAGAGGACTATGTGGAACTTATAGCTACTCGTCGAGCCCGTCATGGGGCTGGTCGCATCCGGAACAAACTCCGCCTTGACGAAGTAGATTCCGCTGCCACGCTTCGGCAGCGTGATGCTCACCTTGCCGTCATCTGCAGCCGTGACCGGCACTGTTGAGACCGGAACCCCGTTCACCGTGACCACAACAGACCCGGTGGGTGCGGTGTCGGCATCCGTAGATACCGTCACCTTGGCCGTCGTCGTCTGCCACGAGAACCCGATCGTGCGACTGAGCTTGAGCTTTGTCGACGACGTGTAGTTCACAGAATCCTGCACGTCGATCGGAACTCGAACTGTCGTTCCGGATGGCGCTGCCGTCATCACGAGAGTGCCAGGACCGCTCGCGGCATCCGCCGGAACCGTGAACGTGACCGCTGCCGCACCCGCCGCGATCGGCACCGTGCCGAGCACCGCCGCGCTGCCCTCCCACGTGAGGGTGAGCTCGGTGTTCGCCGGGCTTCCCAGTGAAGTGAGGTCGAGGTTTGACACGTTGAGCGACACTGACTGGCCCGGTGCGACCGGCCCTGCCGTGACATCCGTCACCTGCGCTGCATGACGAGCGAAGTTCGGCGACAGCGGGCTGTTTGCCGTGATGTAGTCGATCCACGCATCCCGGTCAACGAGACCGGAGTCGGTCGTGTTGGTGCCGTTGTTGAACTCCCAGAAGTTATCGCCACCCTGAAGCAGGAAGCTGAACGACCCGATGCGGTACTCCTTGGCCATGTCGATCGGCACACCATCCACATAAATGGCGGTGACGCGGTCATCCATAGCCCTCGTAGCGTCATACGTGTACGTGACGTTGTCGCTGAGCCCGAGGTTCAGGAACGGACGCGTCGTGATGGGGTTGCCATCCTTATCGCGCTGCCACTGCTGCTCGAGTACCGTCTTGAACTGTGCACCCGTGAGTGTTTGCGTCCACAGGTTGTTCAGGAACGGCAGCACCGCGTTTGCCTCCGCGTAGGTGATGACACCGTCATCGCCGTAGAGAAGGTCGGTGCGCAGGCCGCCCGGATTCACGATGCCGATTTCAGCGCCACCGCGGTCCGCACTTCCGAGAGAGGCGGTGAGCGAGTTCGCCACCAGGTTTCCGATGGTCGACTCTGCACCACGATCTTCGGTGCCACCAGCGAACGCGCGGCTGATGTCTGCCGTGACGGAGCCGA
This sequence comes from Actinomycetales bacterium, assembly GCA_038243605.1. Lineage (GTDB taxonomy): Bacteria > Actinomycetota > Actinomycetes > Actinomycetales > Microbacteriaceae > Terrimesophilobacter. The sequence goes on along the minus strand of JBBSQX010000007.1, from coordinate 26,560 downwards.
CCGGCGCATTACCGATGACGGCTGCTGCGGCGATGGCGTCATCCACCACCGTCTTCACTGTTGCCACGCGCGGGTAGGTTGCGATCAAGGTTGCGTCGTCAACTGTGGTGCGTGGAACGTTGCGCTGCGTGTAGCTGACCACCGAATCCGTCGCCGTGTCGAACGTCAACACAACCTGGCCAATGTTCTCGCCGTAGCTTCCCGTTTGTAAGACCGGGCGCGTGTGGGTTGCGTCACCGGGGATGGGGGCATCCCATGCGTATGCCACGTGAGTGTGGCCGGTGAAGATCACGTCAACGTCAGCCGAAGTACTGTTCACGATCTCCGCAAACGGTCCGCCCAAGGCAACCTGATTCTCGAGGGTGCCACCCTTCGACGTTCCAGTGGCTGCGCCCTCGTGGTACTCGGCGATAACCACATCAGCTTCACCGTTGGCGAGGTCACCATCGGAGAGTTGCGCGGCTACACGGTTGACTGCCGTGACCGGGTCACCGAAGTCGAGCATCGCAATGCCACTCTTGGTGACGAGGCTCGGAGTGGCCTCCGTGACGGCACCAACGACGCCAACCTTCACACCATCGATGTCGACGATCACGTACTCGGGCAGGGCCGGGTCGGTTGTTCCCTTGAAGTAGACGTTCGCTCCCAGGTAGTTCCAGTCCGTCCAGTCGGCAATCTGCCCCGTAAGGTCGGCATATCCGGTGTCGAACTCGTGGTTGCCCACCGACGACTGCAACCCCAGTGCGTTCAGCACATCAATGGTCGGCTTGTCACGCTGGCTCGACGAGGCGAACAGCGAGGCACCGATGTTGTCTCCAGCTGAACCCAGCAACGTGTTCGCGTCACCATACTCTGCACGAAGTTGCTCGATGGTTCCCGCGAACTTGACGGTGTTCTTGTCAATACGACCGTGAAAGTCGTTGATGTTCAGCAGGTTGAGGTCAACCTTCGTGTTCGGTGTCAGGTTGAGGCCCAAGATGAGTGGGTCGTGATCGGATGCCCGGTACTGGTCTGCCCGGTAGAAGTCGGTCACGTTCGCGTTGTAGCGGCTGTACTCCAAGGCCACAGATTCGCTCGAGTTGATGTTCCACACATCCACGTCGTTGACGGTCTTATTGGCCGCCGCGGAGGCGAACACGTGGTCGAGTGAACCAACTGCTCCGCCGTAGGAGTAAGTGTACTTGCCCGACTTGGAGCCCTGGTCCACGTAACCCGCCTCGGTCAGAACCGTGATCGGGTCTTCCTTCGTGTACGAGTTGAAGTCACCCATCAGGAAGACCCTGTCGGTGCCGGCCGCCGCCGCGGTGTCGTTCGCAAACTGAACGAGCGCGGTTGCCTGCGCGACGCGGGAAGCGTTCGATGCACCCTGGCCGTCGTTGATGTCCGCATCGCCAGCCAGTGGGCCAGCAGAGCCCTTCGACTTGAAGTGGTTCACGATGGCGAGGAACTGGTTCGCATCCGGCGCGCCCTTGACCTTGAACGCCTGCGCGAGAGGCTCACGCGCGTTGACGAAGGCATCGGAGTCAATCAGAATCGTCGAGTCACCCACCGGCTCAGCCGCAGCGTTCTTGTAGATGAACGCGGTGCGGATGACATCTTCACTCGTTGGCAACTGCGAGGGCGACAACACTGGTGACCAGACATTGCTGCCCGCCTCCGTGTTGAGTGCTGCGACAAGAGACTTGAGCGCGGCATCACGGTCGGTGCCGCCCGTGGCGACAGAGGTGGATGCTTCGATCTCTTCGAGGCCAACAACATCCGCATCCAGAGCGGTGATCGCCGCAACGATCTTGTCTTGCTGGCGCGTCAGGCTGGCCTGGTTCCACGCACCTCGCGGACCGTCGTTACCCGAGCAGGATCGCGTCGTGATCGGGTTGCCGTCGCGGTCGTTGTATGCGGTGCAGCCGGGAACGTCTGCACCCAGCGTCGTGAAGTAGTTGAGCACGTTGAACGTGGCGAGCTTCAGCTCACCACCCACGTTCTCTGGCGCTGCGGTTCGCGTGTTCGAGAAGGTGACCGGCTGAACGGTGCCTGCGTTGGCGACCGTGAGCTGCGTGGTGGGCTGGAACTTCCACTTGCTGTTGCGGAAGTCGAAGATGATCGGCGACGTAAAGGTCACCGCTTCACCGACCCGCACTGGGTTGTCGTTCGAGAGGTACGGCACGGGGGTGCCGGTGTTCGCCGCGCTCAAGAAGTTGGTCGTGGCAGCGTCATCCAGCGTCACCGAGATGTTGTTGTTGGCGGCAACCGCTGCCGCATACTCGGCAACTCCCGGTGCTGCGATCTCGGTGGGCTGAACCAATGGTGTTGTACCGGAGGCCAACAGAATCTCGCCGTACTGGTTTGAACTGTAAGTGTCGGAGACGGTGAAGTCACCCTGCGGGTCGAGGAGCATTCCCTCGAGTGATTCCCGCTGTGCTTCGCTGCTTGGCCATACCATCGTCGCGGGGGCGACCGGGGCAACAGTGTCGTTCAGAACGGTGACGCCTGCGGCATCCGCCGGCGTGATCTGGGTAAGGCCGTAGTACTCGCTGATCGAACCGTGCACCTCGATGTAGTCACCGATGGCGACCGTGTCGGCCGTGTTCGTACCCGCCGAGTAAACGAAGAGACCTTCAGACGCGGTGTGCGTTCCCAAGTCGATGGCGCCACCAGTGCCTGGCGTCTGAATGTAATACCCGTTGAAGCCACCCGTCGGGTACACCGCCGTGACGATGCCCTTCGTGGTGAGGGTGTCATCCCCGGCGAACGGGCTCACATCATCGGTGCCCTGAATCTCTGCAATGGTCTTGAACCCGAGATCTACCGGCGGGTCTGGAATGTAGCCGGAGGGCGTCGGGGTTGGTGCCGCCGTGCTGAAGTCGGCCGCATTGTTGTCGGTGTCGACGCCGCCCGTGCGGTTAATCGACAGGGTAACGGATGCCTTGGGCGCCACCGCCGCCTCGTAGCTGTTCGCGCTGCCGTAGCCGACCATGTCGATGATTCCGGCTGCGCCCGCGAGGTCACCAGTTGCCGGAGTCAGAGCGCCAGTTTGGTTTGCAAGGAACACCGCCCCACCGCCGCCAGCAAAGTTGACGGATGCCTCGACCTGATCCGGTGCCGGGAGCTCTGCGCCGTTGGCCGCATTCGATCCGCCGCTCACCAGATACGTTCCGCCAGCCGGGATGATGCCGGTAAGCACCGCCACCGAGGTGGGGCTCGCGGTTCCTGTTGCCGAGCGGTACTGCAATGACATACCCGTGAGCGGGATGTCGGCCGCCGTCGGGTTGAAGAGCTCCACAAACTTGTTCAGGTAGCTCGCGTTAGCGCTGCCACCGTTCATGTACAGCTCATTGATCACCACCCCCGTGCCCTCAGTGTTCGCTTGGGCCGGTATCGCCGCAAGCGGTGCGGCGACCAAAACCAGTCCGAGAAGTGACGCGAACGCGGACTTCAGGCTTTTACGGGGGATGTTCGACATGAGTGCTCCTGAATCGACAATCTGCAATGACAGCGTGCCGCCGAGGCTACCCCGAACGGGGGGCAGATCGATAGCCCTTGCACGCAAAGTTCGCCAAGAATTTCACATATGAGCACCAAAAGTTCATCTTGCGCACATTTGAGCGCGCGGGACTCCGCTCGAGAAAGTCGCTGCGCGACCTCCACAGAAAACGTAGTGAGCTACGCGGCGGGAATGTTCGGCGCGGTGGCCGCCGGCGGCAAGCCAAGCTTCGCGCGCTCTTCAGCCTCGATCTGCGCATACACCCTGCGCTCGGTGCGGTCGGCGCGGATGATCGAACGAAGCACCATCCAGAAAATGAGGCCGATAAGAATTGTCGGAATCACCGAGTACAGCGCATTCAACCAGTAGTCCTGAATCACAGTGTCAACGTTACCGTGATCCGCTACCTGAGGAAGGCCGCATGCCTGTCTCGAAGGGAATAGCCGGTCACTTGTCAGCTCCCTTCGAGACGCGCTTCGCGCTCCTCAGGGAGCGGGCGATTCCGTTCCCTCAGAGTGCGGCCACATCCGTTCCCTCAGAGTGCGGCCACATCCGTTCCCTCAGGGAGCGGGTGATTCCGTTCCCTCAGAGTGCGGCCACATCCGTTCCCTCAGGGAGCGGGTGATTCCGTTCCCTGAAGCTCTCGAAGGGAACCCCCGGGTTACTTAACCAGCGGGAACAGAATCATCTCGCGGATGCCGAGCCCCGTGATCGCCATGAGCAGGCGGTCGATGCCCATGCCCATGCCACCGCTTGGCGGCATCCCGTGCTCGAGTGCGGTGAGGAACTCCTCATCGAGTGGCATCGCCTCGTGGTCGCCCTTTGCGGCGAGCTTCGCCTGCGCGACGAAACGCTCGCGCTGAATGATGGGGTCGACGAGCTCGGAGTATCCGGTGCCCAACTCGAAACCGCGAATGTAGAGGTCCCACTTTTCAACCCGACCGGGCTTCGTGCGGTGGTCGCGCACGAGCGGCGAGGTCTCGGCCGGAAAGTCGGCGACGAAGGTGGGGCGCTCAAGCTTCGACTTCACGAAGTGCTCCCACAACTCCTCAACGAGCTTGCCCGCGGTCGGATGCTGCACCTCGATTTCGAGGCGATCCGCCATATCCTGCAGCTCTTCTTTCGACGTCTCGACGGTGATCTCGATGCCGCAGGCCTCGCTCAGCGACTCATACATCGAGACCCAGTCCCACTCGCCACCGAGGTCATACTCGGTGCCGTCAGCCCAGGTGACCACGTGGGAACCAGCCACGGCGAGCGCCGCGTTCTGCACGAGCTCCTGCGTGAGGGTCGCCATCTGGTTGTAGTCGCCGTACGCCTGGTAGGCCTCCAGCATCGCGAACTCTGGGCTGTGGGTCGAATCCGCGCCCTCGTTGCGAAAGTTGCGGTTGATTTCGTACACGCGCTCAATGCCGCCGACGACGGCACGCTTCAGGAACAGCTCTGGCGCGATGCGCAAGAAGAGTTCGGTGTCGAACGCGTTGCTGTGGGTCACGAACGGGCGAGCGGATGCCCCGCCGTGCATGGTCTGCAACATAGGCGTCTCAACCTCGAGGTAGTCGTACGAGGCGAAAGTGGCGCGCAGCGACGCGTTCACTGCCGCGCGGGCCCGCACGTTCGCCCGCGCGGCGGGGCGAGCAATGAGGTCAAGGTAGCGCTGACGCACGCGCGTCTCTTCGCTCAACTCACCGTGCAGGTTCGGTAGTGGGCGGATGGCTTTAGTGGCGATCTTCCACTCCTTCACCATCACCGAGAGTTCGCCCCGGCGAGACGAAATGACCTCGCCCGAGACGAACAGGTGATCGCCCAAGTCGACAAAGTCTTTCCACTGCGCCAGCGACTCCTCGCCCACCTCTGCGAGCGACACCATCGCCTGGATGCGGGAACCATCCCCGCTCTGCAGCGACGCAAAACACAGTTTGCCCGTGTTGCGAAGGTGCACAATGCGCCCAGCAAGACCAACGGTGACACCGGTGGTGGCATCCACCTCGATGTCGCCAAAGCGCTCGCGTACTGCCGCAATCGAGTCGGTGATCGGCACCGCGACCGGGTAGGCCTCAGCGCCGGATTCGATAAGCCGCTCGCGCTTGCCAAGACGCACCGCCTTCTGCTCACTAACCTCAGCGTCGGTCAGCTCTGGCTCAGGCGCTGGTGCGCTCGTCGGCGCGGTCGATGGTGCGCTCGTCGACGCGGTCGATGGTGCGCTCGATGGCACGGTGGGCTCGGTCATAGGGAACGATTCTCCTTAGAGTCTTGCCAAGTTTACCGAGGCTGCCGAGGAACGAGAATCGGCTGCTCAGTCGAAGGTGACCGTGCAGTTGTCGATGAGCCGGATGTCGCCCACTCGGGCCGCGACGATCGCAATGGCGGAGCCCCGAAAGCCGTGCGCGATCGGCAGGAACGTGGCCGGGTCCACGATCTCTAGGTAGTCCAACTCGATGCCGCTCGCGGCCGCCAAAATTTCGCGGGCCTCCTGCAACGCACCCGCTGGCGCACCCGCTGACGCACCCGCTGAGGCCACGGCGGCAAGCGCACGCGAGAGGGTGAGAGCAGCAGTGTGCTCCGCTTCGCTGAGGAACTGGTTGCGGCTTGAGAGTGCTAGGCCGCTGGATTCGCGCACCGTCTCGACCACATCCACCACGACGGGGAAGTTCAGGTCGCGCACCATGCGCCGCACCATGAACACCTGTTGGGCATCCTTCTCACCGAACACCACCGTGTCGGGGGTGACGATGTTGAGGAGCTTAGCGACGACCGTGAGCATGCCGTCGAAGTGGCCTGGGCGGCTCGCGCCCTCGAACAGCTTGCCGGCCTCACCCGCGGTGACGCGCGTCTCCGAGTCGCCATCCGGGTACAGCTCGTCGGCATCGGGGGCGAACACGATCACCCCCTCGGGTAGCAGAACAAGGTCGGCGTCGAGGTTGCGCGGGTAGCGCTTCAAGTCGCCCGGCTCACCAAACTGCAGCGGGTTCACAAAGATCGACACCACCACGGTGTCGGCAAGACCGATGGCGCGTTCGACCAGGGCGAGATGCCCTTCGTGCAGAGCGCCCATGGTGGGAACGAACGCGACAGACCCCGCGGTCTCGAGGCGCAGCCTCACGCTCGCGGTGGTGTCGAACACCTCAGGCATGGCTAGTCGTCCTCTGCTGGCGTTGGGTCGGTGGGCTGGATGTGCTCGATCACGGGGATCGTGGCGTTCGACAACGCGTTGTCTACCGTAGAGCGTACGAGGGAGGCGAGCACAGCGCCGGGCGACTCAACGCCGATGCCGTTCAGCAGGCTGATGGCCTGGCCGATGATCGCGGCCGAAAAGCGCGTCGCCGTGTCGATCGCTTCACCGTAGGCTGCGCGATCAGCCTCAGCGATAAGCAATGGTTCTGCGCCGATCTCGACGGCCAGCGCCTGCCCGATCGGCTGCACAGGGGTCGGCGCGGTGACGGCACAAAATGACTCGCGTAACCGCACCAGGTCCACACTCGTTCCGGTGAACGCGAGCGCAGGATGCAGGGCGAGCGGGATGGCGCCAACCGCCATGGCCGGCGCGAGCACAGAAATACCCAGCCCCGCCACAGTGTGCAATACGAGCTGGCCGGCCTGCCACACTCCCGCCTTCGCGAGCCCTTCCACGAGCGCGGCAAGCTCGGATTCCGGCACCGCAAGAATCACGAGTTCGCTGCGCTCGACGACATCCGGAACCTCAAGAATCGGAACGCCAGGCAGCATCGCATCCGCCCTGTCACGACTCTCTTGCGACACGGCCGAAATGCCCACGATGGCGTGGCCTGCCCCTGCAAGGGCCGCCCCGAGCACAGGCCCGACCTTGCCAGCGCCGATGATGCCGACGCCAAGCCTTCCCGATGGCCGATTCATACCGATGTCCGTTTCATACCGACACCCGTGTCATACCGATGGTCGATTCATGCAGAAGTTCGATTCACGTGGATGGTCGATTCATGCGGATGGTCGATTCATGCGGGCTGCTCCCCCGCGCGCCAGCGATGACTGGTGTCGGACTGGGCCGCAGAGACCGCGACGTGCGCAACATCGTCGAAGAACTTGACCGCGTCGTCACGGTCAATCGCGCCGAGCGACGCGCTGATCGGGCCCGAGACGGTGTGCAGGTGCACCTCGGCGAGACGCAGCATCCGCAGCAGCGGACCCTGGTGCAGAGACACGCTTTGCAACCTGGGCTGCGGCACGATCACGAGCTGGCGCCAGATGGAACCCTTGCGCAAAACAAGCGAACCCGGGGTGATCGCGAAACCATTTCGGCGCCACGAGAACCAGCGCAAGACTGCTGCGCGGCGCGGGGAGTTGGTGAAACCGTCATCGCTGGAACCCTTGGCCTCCAACCCGGATTCGATCGCGCGGAGTGCCTCGGAGCGATCGCTCCGATCACCGTTGCCGGGCACGTCTCGCCCGTGATCGTGGGCAGCAGCATCATCACGGAACTCATCCTGCGCCGGGCCATATTCACTCACACCGGCCGACGGCGCAAGCAACTCAGGAAGTATTAACTCGAGAACCCGACGCACATCAGTGCGATCGCCCACCGGCAGAATCGTGGTGTTCTCTTCGCCACCAGCGCCCTTGGTGGAGGAGTGGCTGGCACGATTCACCTTGATCTCCCACCATCCGGGCCCGCGCCACAGCAGCGGCTGACTCACCTGAACGGAGTGGATGCGCCCCGGGGGCAGCGTCTCGTTGCTCGTGGAGAGCAGCCCGAACCCGACCCGAATGCCGTCGGGTGTTCCCGCGATGCTGTAGCGCAGCGACTTCGTGAACCTGCGCACATAGAAACTGCCAAACCCGATCACCATGGGGAGCGCGAAGAACAGCACAAAGAATTCGCCCGTCACCACGACCCACACCACCGCGACAATGGCGAGGATCACAAGGATGAGTGTGTTGTTGCTAAGCACAAGGGAGCCGATGAGGCGCCCAAGGTGCAGCTTCACGATGGACTGAGGTGCCGCCGCATCCACATCAAGCTCGGGGGCGAGAAACTCGTGAACCCGACGCTCGATGACGGTCTCGCCCGCCGCCCCTGCCGCGACGCGTTGTGGTGACGCAGTCTCATGCGTGCCAGAGGCGAGGCGCAGAATCTCGCGACGCAGGTCATCCGCCGCCGACGAACCCAGGTAGGAGAGCTGCACATTCGCATCCTGCCCGGCCTGACTGATCTCAAGTTTTGCCGCACCAAAGAGTCGAGCGAACATGGGACGCACAATGTTGATGCCCTGAATGCGGTCAAGTCTGGCTTTGCGATTCGTACGGAACAGGATGCCGCTGCGAACCTCCACCACCTCGTTAGTGATGCGGAACGTGTGCATGCGCCACGAGAAGTAGAAACCCGCGATCAGCGCGAGGAGCACCACAACGATGGCGAGAAGCGTCCACCCGAGAAGTCCGTTGTTGACCACAAAATCGACGGGGTCGCCGTCGTAGCCGTACCGCGGAACGAAGATGTCGATGATGCGCTCACGCAGGTTCGCGATCACCACACCGAGGATAGCGATGAGAGCAATTCCGCCCTTGAGAAGGGGGGATGCCGGATGCAGTCGGTGCCATTCGCCATCGGCGAGGCGGCCGCCGAGGGATGCGGTGGTGGCGGGCGCAACTGGTTCGAATGGCGGCACGTCGCTCACAGGCCGGCCCTGCGGGTCTCGGCGAGCGCGACGAGCTTGTCGCGCAGCGCCTCGGCATCCGCTTCGCGCAGGCCGGGGATGACGACGCCGGTGGAGGCGGCAGCGGTCACGAACTTCAGTTCACTCAGGCCAAGCATGCGCGAGAGTGGCCCGCGGTTGATGTCGACGAGTTGCATGCGCCCGTACGGCACGGCAACAAAACGCTGGAACAGAATGCCACGGCGAAACAGCAGGTCATCGGCGCGAAGCTGGTAGCCGATCGCCATGATTCGGCGCGGGATGATCACCATGGTGATCACGGTGATCACACCGACGGCGGCCACAATCCAGATGCCCCACGACTGGAAGAGGCTCGTAAATATCAGACCAAGCGTGATGAAAATTGCTGCGCTGATCACCGCACCCACGTACTCCGAAATGATGAGTCGCTTGGAGACGCGCTGCCACGCCACATCGTTAAGTTCAAGTCGTTCGGCCATGTAATTCCTCGCAGGTTGTGTTGGGCAGCTCAGGCTTGCACCGGGTCTTTACCGGTTTCATTATCGTCGTCACTGGGCGGGATGCTGCACAGGCGCTCAGCAATGAGGCCCCCAGCAAGTAGAACACCCGCACCAACAATGGTGGTGATGGTCTGCGCGACTGGGGTCGGCCCGATGACAGATCGAGTGAGAAGGTACGCCAGCACACCAGCCGCCACGCCGACGCCGAGCGCCCCGGTGATGACGCATGCCTTGGCGAGCATCACCACTCTGGTGGCGTAAAACGGGTCCACTCTGGGCGCGGTTGTCGTGCGGGTCATCCGCCAAATGGGCACCGCCATGCTGACCACGATTCCGCCAATCACGGCGAGCGTGATTCCGTAGGTGATGTACAGCTTAAAAATGGGCAGGCCATTCTTGGCGAGTGCCACCTCAATGAACGCGGCCGCCGCAGCGCCGAGCACGGCGACGACGAGGATCGTGGTGACGCGAGTGCGTTTCACGGCGCGAGCACCTCCATGAGCGAGGGGGCCGGGTAGACGGTGACGGTGTCGGTGGTGGCGGCGAGCAGGCCCGCGATGGGCCCGCTTGTGGTGGGGGGTTCGGTGTCGCTGTGGGGTCCGGTGTCGCTGACGCGCGCGGTGTGGCCGATTTCACCGGTGCTCGATGCTGGCGATACGAGCACCGCATGCGGCTGCACCTGCACCCACGGGGCGAGCACGAATGCTCGCTGCCAGGCGCGTGGATGTGGCAGCATGATGGTGTCGTTGTGGCGGGCGAGGCCCCCGAAGTCGATCAGGTCGAGGTCGATCGTGCGATCCCCCCACACTTCGTCACGCACCCGGCCAAGGTGGGCTTCAATACCGTGAAGCTGCTGCAGCAACTCCTCAGGCTGCAGGGCGGCCTCGGCGATGACGACAGCGTTGAGGTAGCTCGGAGCGCTCTCGTCGACACCGTTGAGTTTGAGCGCAGGAGTTTCGACGATGCCGGATGCCGCAATCACGCGCACGCCGTCAAGGTCGCCAATGGCCCGCACCGCATCGCGCAGAAGTCCTTCACGGTCGCCCTGATTGCTGCCGAGCGCGATGACGGCGGTCATTGCAGTTGGCACCGCGGCTGGCTCCTTCGATGGCACCGCGGCGTGCACCCCACTCACCGGCGGCTCCTGGTGATCGTCACGGCCACATCCGCGAAGGGCACGGTGATGGGCGCGTGCGGCTTGTGCACCGTGACGGTGACGGATGTCGCCGCCGGGTGCTCGAGCACGATCGCCGCGATGCGCTCGATGAGGGTTTCGATGAGGTCGACGGGGTCACGCTCGATCGCGGCAACGACCTGCTCAGCGAGGATGCCGTAATGAATGGTGTTGTCAAGGTCATCCGTGGCGGCGGCAGCAGCGAAATCGGTGGTGACGGCCAAATCCACGATGAACTCTTGGCCGTCTTGGCGCTCGTGCTCGAAAACTCCGTGATGCCCGGTCGCCCGAAGGCCGGTGAGGGTGAGGATGTCGGGAGTTGCGCTCACTTGCCCCTCCCGAGTGCTCGCGGTGCTGGTGCCCGCCCCCCGTTCCACGCCTCCCACACGTTCAGTGCTGCAGAGGTTGCGGCGACATCGTGCACGCGAACCCCCCACACCCCTGCTTCGGCGGCGAGGGCGCTGATCGTGGCGGTGGCCGGGTCACGGTCACTCGTGGGGGCGCCGCCTGGCACCAGTGGGGCAAGAAACTTTTTGCGTGAGGCGCCGATGAGCATGCGGTGGCCGAGGGTTCCAAGTTCGTGCATTCGACCGAGCAACTGCCAGTTGTGCTCGCTGGTTTTGGCGAACCCGAGACCGGGGTCGAGGATGATGCGTTCCGGCTGCACCCCGGCGACGATGAGTTCGGCGATGCGGTTCTTCAGTTCGCTGCGCACGGTGCGCACGACATCCGTGTACACGGCGGCGGAGTCCATGTCGGCGCTGTGGCCGCGCCAGTGCATGACAACATAGTCGACCCCCGTTTCGGCGATAACGCGGGGCATCCCCCGGTCGGCGAGGCCGCCAGAAACATCGTTGACGAGAACGGCTCCGGCGTCGACGGCTGCCGCCGCGGTCGCCGCATTCATGGTGTCGATGCTCACCGGGATGTCGCGGGCAACAAGTTCGTTCAGCACGGGCAGCACACGCTGCTGCTCCTTATCGACGGAAACCCGCTCGGCTCCGGGGCGCGTAGATTCGCCCCCCACATCGATGATGTTTGCGCCTGCCTCGTACATGCGCACCGCGTGGTCGACGGCGTCGTCGAAGTTGCGGTACAGCCCGCCATCGCTGAATGAGTCAGGGGTAACGTTGAGAATTCCCATGATGTAGGGGCGGCTCAGCCCCGCTGGCTGCTTTGAGCGACGCAATCGTGCCATGGTTTAGGCCTTTCCGATGAGTGCCATCGCTTCGGCCCGGGCGGCCGGTTCGGCGAGTGTTCCACGCGCGGCGAGCGTGACCGTGGTGCTGTTGCGCTGCCGGATGTCGCGTGCCGTCACGCATCCGTGGCTCGCCTCGAGCACCACGAGAACGCCGAGCGCGTCGAGCCCCTGCTCGATGGTGTCAGCGATCTGTTCGGTGAGGCGCTCTTGCAGTTGCGGGCGCGCGGCAAGCGTTTCTACTACGCGGGGAAGTTTACCGAGGCCGACCACCCGATCGCGAGGGAGATAGGCAATATGTGCAACTCCGAGAAACGGCAGCAGGTGGTGTTCGCACATGGAACGAAAGTCGATGCTGCGCATCAAGATCAGCTCGCCCGGTTGCTGGCCGGCATCCTTGAGTGTTTCGGAGTCGGTGAGGTGCCGCAGCGGATCGTCGCCAATTCCGGCGAAGAATTCTGCGTACGACTCCGCGACCCTGGCGGGAGTGTCGATCAGGCCGGGGCGCGTCGGATCCTCACCGATCGCCTTAAGTAGTTCGGAGACGGCCGCGCGGATGCGAGCACCGTCGGTTCTCGAATCGTCGGTTGTTGCGCCCACGGTCGCCGAACCATCGGTCGCTACGCCGCCGCTCTTCGAATCGTCGGTTGTTACACCGTCGGACTTCGAACCTTCGCCGGTCACTGTTGCTCGTTACGCCGTGGCGATTCCGGGCGCCTTGCGGCGGGGTGCGCGCTTCGGCTTGCTGGCATCCGAGTCGACTCCGCCATCCACTGCACCCGGCTCGATCGGTGCCTTTTGCGGCAACGCGACGGGTGGCACCTTGGAGACGGGGCGACCGGTGCTGGAGAGCCACTGTGGGCGCTCCGGCAACTTCTTGACTTTGGTGAAGATCTCGGCGAGCTGGTTGTGGTCGAGTGTCTCTTTCTCGAGCAACTCGGTGGCCAACTGGTCGAGTATCTTGCGGTTGTCGTTGAGCACCTTCCACGCCTCATCGTGGGCTTGCTCAATGAGCTTGCGCACCTCAATGTCGACCTTTTCGGCGAGACCTTCTGAGAAGTCGCGTCCGTGGCCCATGTCGCGGCCCATGAACACCTCACCGCTGGATTTGCCGAGCTTGATGGGGCCGACATCCGAACTCATGCCGTATTCGGTGACCATCTTGCGGGCGATATCGGTCGCCTTCTCGATGTCGTTGGATGCACCAGTGGTGGGGTCGTGGAACACGATCTCTTCGGCGACGCGGCCACCCATGGCGTAGGTGAGCTGGTCGAGGAGTTCGTTGCGGGTGACCGAGTAGCGGTCTTCGAGCGGGATCACCATCGTGTAACCGAGGGCTCGACCGCGCGGAAGAATCGTCACCTTGGTGACCGGGTCGGTGTGCCGCATGGACGCGGCCGCGAGCGCATGACCACCCTCGTGGTACGCGGTGATCAGTTTCTCTTGATCGCGCATGATGCGTGAGCGCCGCTGCGGTCCGGCCATGACGCGGTCGACGGCCTCGTCGAGGGCACGGTTGTCGATGATCTGTGCGTTGGAACGCGCCGTGAGCAGCGCGGCCTCGTTGAGCACGTTCGCGAGGTCGGCACCGGTGAAACCTGGCGTTTTGCGCGCGAGAACTTCGAAGTCGACATCCTTGGCCATCGGCTTGCCCTTGGAGTGCACTTCAAGAATCTTTTGGCGGCCGACCTTGTCTGGGGCATCCACGCCGATCTGGCGGTCGAAACGGCCGGGTCGAAGCAGGGCCGGGTCGAGGATGTCGGGGCGGTTCGTGGCCGCAATGAGGATGACGTTGGTTTTGACGTCGAAGCCGTCCATCTCGACGAGCAGCTGGTTGAGTGTCTGCTCGCGCTCGTCGTGACCGCCGCCCATGCCGGCGCCACGGTGGCGACCGACGGCGTCGATCTCGTCAACAAAGATGATGGCGGGGGCGTTAGCTTTGGCCTGCTCGAATAGGTCGCGCACGCGGCTCGCACCAACACCGACAAACATTTCGACGAAGTCGGATCCGCTGATCGAGTAGAAGGGAACGCCCGCCTCGCCGGCGACGGCGCGTGCGAGAAGCGTCTTTCCGGTTCCGGGAGGGCCATACCGCAGTACGCCCTTCGGGATGCGCGCACCGACGGCAAGAAACCGGGTGGGGTCTTGCAAAAATTCTTTGATCTCGTGAAGCTCTTCGACTGCCTCGTCGGCGCCTGCAACATCATCGAACGTGACCTTGGGGTCTTCTTTGGAGATCAGCTTCGCCTTGGACTTGCCGAACTGCATAATCTTGCCGCCGCCACCCTGCATGCGGGAGAGCAGGAACCAGAACACCACACCGATGATCAGAAACGGGATGATCAGGCCGAAGAGGGAGGTGAGCCAGTTTCCTTTATCGACCTGGTCATCAAACGTTTTGAGGTTCGCGTTGGTCACCGCGGTGACCACTTCGGCGCCACGCGGGGCCGCGTAATAGAACTGAACCTGCTTACCGTCGTCGCCCGCCTTCTTCAGAACGAGGTCGACGCGCTGCTCGCCATCCACGATGACCGCCGATTCGGCTTTGCTTTGCGACAGCAGTTGAAGGCCCTGCTGGGTGGTCACTTCACGAAAAGATGAGCTGGTGAGCAGGCTGACGCCCACCGACACCACAACGATCGCGAGCAAGATGTAAAGAAACGGCCCGCGAAGAAAACGCTTAAAGTCCATGTGCGATCCGGGCGGTTGGCGCCGGCACCTTTCTGTCGTCAAGGGTACCGGAGGGAATCTGGGTGTCGGTGACGTGTTTGCTGGGGGCGTAACTGTTATTTCGTTCGCTAAGGAGCGCGGTGGGGCTTGGAGCGGAAGCCATCTCGGGCCTTCGTGGCGACACCAGCGCCGACGCCCGCCGCGGGTGCCGGTTACTCTCCGGGGAAAGAGCTGGGTGGGCAGCTCAACTGGGTGGGTCGCTCACGTGGTCGACAGCTCACGGGTTGGACAGCTCAGCTGGGCGGGCCACTCACGGGTTGAACAACTCACGGGTCTGGCCGCTCACGGGTTGGACAACTCACCTGGGTGGTCAGCTCACCCAGTTGAGCAGGAGGGATGAGTCAGGCCTATCGGGCGAGAGCCAATTCGCGGACTCTGCGCGATTCGACGTGTTGCATGGCCGAACTGTGCGTCGGCATCGGTATTGGTTTCTGTTTGGGGTCGATGTCGCGCGGCGGAGTGAGCCAGTAGGTTCCGGCGTCCCGCGCGATTTCCCAATGATTGTTGTGCAATAGGAGGTGGTGGTGCCGACAGAGAAGTATGCCGTCGGCGACATCCGTTCGCCCATCGTCTCGTTGCCAGTGTTTGGTGTGATGGGCTTCTGTCCAGGCGGGTGGTCGTTCGCAGCCGGGCCAACGGCATCCGCCATCTCTGACGGCGAGGGCGATGCGCTGACGGCGGGTGTAGAGCCGTTGTTCTCGTCCGACATCGAGCGGCTGGCCATCGGTGGTGAAGGTGATGTCGACAATTCCTTGGGCGCAGGCGATGCGCTCGACGGTGTCGATGGAGACGGGGACGTCGCAGCCTTCCAGCCTTCCGTGCCCGTCGCGGTCACGCAGCGCTTCGGCGGTGACGAGCACACGCACGGCGGGGCGTCGCAGCCCGATCAGTGCGGTCGAGGCGGTGTCACCAGCGATGCCCAATAGTTGAACGAACCCGTCGGAGGCAATCTGTTCGGTGGTGCGAGAGTCTTGTGTGATGCGTGTGGCGCGCTCCTGCTCGGGCGAGCTTTCTGCCGAGACGAAGCGTGGCCCACCACGGCGCGGTGAGGTGAGCTGGTCGTAGGTTTCGGCGACCTGAGTGAATGTTTCGGGGTCCATGTCCCAGACGAGGCGACCCATGCCATCCGCTTTCTTGAAAAGTTTCAGCGATCTGGCGTCGCGGCGTTCCTGTTCGTGATCGGCGATACCCATCACATCGAGTTCGTCTCGCAGGGCACGGGCGCGCGCGAACAACCGGTCGACGTCGATGACGCGAGCTTCGCGCAGGAGGATGACCACGGCATCCGCCAGCATTGCGGTCGTGATGTATGCGCTTTCTTCGCCGAGTCCGGAGCGAATCGCTTCTGCCGCTGCGACCGACAGCTCACCGGCGGCCACCGCGTGGGACACCCCTGCTAGCCACGGTCGGGTGGGTGCGAAGCGTTCGCCGGTGTTCTGGTCGATGCGGCCACCGGTGGCTGTCTCATTCATGAGCACGCCCACGCGCACGACCGAACGGGCTTCGCCAGCGGTGGACCCGGTGGTCACGCGAGTGAGTTCTTCTGGAGTGCGAAACCCACCGCGCTGCGCGAGCCCGGCCGACCCAAGCTCTGGCGCGGAACGGCGCGCAACCTGCCCCGCAACAACTGCTGCCCTGGCCTCCAGCAACCGCCGCTGGGCTGCGATTTCGCGCTGAACGTCGAGCACATCAGCATCGTCGAGCGCGTCGAACACGTTCACCTCGTGCGGGAGCGCAGCCAGCACCGGAGTGACATCGCGGAAGGCCGCGAGCACTGCGCTGGATGTTTCGGACATACAACAATTCTGTCGGGCGGGGAAGCGAGGAGACCCAAAAAGCAGCAATCTGTTGGAAGTTTCCTTCGGAGACGGCGTGTGGAGGAGTGGCTGGTAGCTGTCGTCATGCGGGTGTTGGCGCCGTACGGACGCCGGCGGGGCGCGGTGCGCAGCAACCGGTCGGTGGGCTTGCGCGAACCGATGGCCCCGCGAACCGGTGGCCTCGCGAACCGATGGCCTCGCGAACCGATGGCCCCGCGTGCCTGAGCCAGGGCGCTTGGGTCAGGATGCCCGAGCCAGGATGCCTAGGTCAGGGTGCGAATGTCAGGGTGCCTGGGTGGGCTGCGCTTTAGCCCCAGAGCGCGGCCAGCGGACTGCCCTGCAACTCGGCCAAAAGCGCGGCCACGTCGTCATACACGGCCACCGCGCCCGCGTCGCGCAGGTCGGCATCCGCTGTTCCACCGGTGAGCACCGCGACACAGGGTATACCTGCGCGGTTGCACGCCTCGATGTCCCACACGGAGTCTCCGACCATGATCGCGTGTTCGGGTGTCGCGCTCGCCTTACGCAGCGCAGCACGCAGGATGGCGGGGGCCGGTTTGGCCTGGCCCACATCATCCGCCGACGTCACGTGCGACACTGCGTCGTCACAGTCGAGAACCTTCAGTAACCTCGTAAGTTCCTCCTTGGGAGCGGATGTCGCCAGCACCACCTGCACGCCTGTCGCCGCCACGGCGCGCAGGAGTTCGCGCGAATCCTTGAAAGGTCGCAACCGGGCAGCATTTTCGGCAATGTATTTACTGTGCAGGCGTTTCGCCTCAGAACCGAGCTCTTCAGCTCGCGCGCCGAGCAGCGTTTCGAACATTACTGCGGAATCCATACCGATCGACCCGTGAATGCGCCAAGCATCGACTGGGTGTTTCAGGTGTTCGAAAGCGCGGCTCCATGCGTCGACGTGCAGGTAGTTGGAGTCGATGAGCGTTCCGTCGATATCGAAAAGTACGGCGCTTGCCGCCGGATCCGTGTGTGTCATGGTCGGCACGCTACCCCTCCACGCTGGGGTTCCCTGGAGGCTTCCAATCTAGGGTGGAGTGCGTGCGCCTAATTTTCATTCGTCACGGGCAGACCCCCGCGAACGTGCTGGGAGAGCTCGACACCGCCCACCCCGGCCCGGGTCTCACCGCGCTCGGTACAGTGCAGGCGACCCAGATGGCGGGCGTGCTGCGCGAGGAGCCGATCGACGCGCTTTACGCATCAACGCTCGTGAGAACCCAGTTGACGGCGGAGCCGCTTTCGGTCGCCACGGGGCTTTCTGTCGACGTGCGCCCGGGGTTGCATGAGATTGAAGCTGGTGAGCTGGAGCGGCGCAGCGACCGCGATTCGGTGCGCCGCTATTTGGAGACCGTTTTCGCCTGGGGGCTCGGAGAATTGGATGCCCGGATGCCGGGCGGGCCAGATGGTCACGACTTCTTCGGTCGGTTCGATGCCGACGTGGCGGCGGTTGCGGCATCCGGTGCCGACACAGCGGCGGTGGTGAGTCATGGCGCCGCCATTCGCGTGTGGGTGGCCGCGCGAGCACACAACATTGCGCCATCGTTCGCTGCGGAGAACGAACTGGACAACACCGGGATCGTAGTGGTGGAGGGTTCCGTCACGCACGGTTGGCGGCTCACGACGTGGGCGGGCACCCCGGTTGCTGGCCATGAACTGGCTGATCCTTCGGCGGAGGACCCGACCGGTGAGACCCTCGGCAACACCCTGGGTGAGGCCAGATCTTAGGGCTTACGCTGGATTCATGACGAAAGAGTTTGCACACGATTCGGATGCTGCCCGTTACACGTTGCGCATCGACGACGACGTGGCTGCCGCAGTGGAGTACGTTCTCAACGATGAGGCGGTCTCATTCACCCACACGTTTACGGATCCCGCCCGGCGCGGTCAGGGGCTGGCCGCGGAAATTGTGGAATTTGCGGTGAACGATGTGGAGCGGTCATCCGAGCGCAGAATCGTGCCGATGTGCTCGTACGTGGACAAGTGGTTTGACGAGCATCCCGAGCGCGCTGGTCTGTTGACGCGCGGGCAGTGATTGAACCCTCAAACTCGCCACGGGTGCCTGGGCTCAAAGGGTGCGCGCCTAGGCTGGCCTCATGACGCACAGCGCACTCATCGGCCCCGTCGCGGCACCCGAACTGCACGTCATGAGCTACAACATCCGTCGCCGCCTACCGCAACTCAATCCGCGCAGCCCCGACCGTTGGGCCCACCGTCGGCACCTGTTGAAACGACTACTTCGGGCGGAACAGCCCGCGCTGCTCGGCGTGCAGGAGGCACTGTTCGATCAGGCGCGCTTCGTGCGGCATGCGCTCGGCACCCATTACCGCTCAATCGGACGCGGCCGGGAAGCCAACACGGGCGGCGAGGGCTGCCCCATCTTGTACGACTCTCGGCGGCTGCGCGTGCTCGGCTGGGAGCAGACGGCCCTTTCCGATACGCCACACGTGCCCGGATCCACATCCTGGGGCAACCGCACTCCACGCATTGTCGTTGACGCGACCTTTCACGACATCGCCACGGGCAGCGAGTTCCAGGTCGTCAACACTCATCTCGACAACCGCTCACGCACCGCCCGGTTGCGGTCCGCAGACAGTCTTCGACAGATCGTGCAGTCGCGCCCGTTGCCCACGATAATGACCGGCGATTTCAACACGGATGCCGACACCGACCCGTACGACCAGCTCACCGGCGATGGCCTGCTGCTGGACACCTGGGACGCAACAGAAAAGCGTCTCACCGAAGTGTGGGGAACGTACCTGAACTATCGTCCGCCGCAGCACGATCGCAAACGCATCGACTGGATTCTTGTCACCCCTGACATCACCGTGCACACGGCCGCCATCAACGTGACCCGGTATGCAGATGGATGGCCGTCAGACCATGCTCCGGTGCAGGCGGCCGTGGATCTCGTCAAAACCACGTCGCGCTGAACCATCACCCAGCGAAACCTGACGTCCTCCCCATGCGCTGCCTTCACGAGTTCTTCACATTTGGCACCAAGCGGAACGGTCGCCGTGACTTCGGGCCACTCGCTTTAGGAGCACATCGCGGCGAGAATAGGGAAGGTGATCCAATTGACTGAAGCGCAGGTGTGGGTACTCATCGGCGTCTTCGCCGCTGCGTTCTTCAGCATGATCGGAATCGTCACCACAAACTTCAATCGCACCCTGAGCGGTCAGACCGATCGCTAGTAATGCTCTGCGCCGCAAGCATCCAGTCGAAGGGGTCAGTGCCACGCAATACGCTGAAACCATGCGACCAGTCCACACCAGTGTCAGCGCCGCGCGCCGTTTCTTTCGCGGCGTCGGATTTCTGGCACAAGGCTTACGCCTGTGGGCCACCTCCCCCAAGATCATGCTACTCGGTGCGATTCCCGCACTCATTGTCGGCGCCGTCTACCTCGCACTATTCGTTTTCTTCACCAGCAACCTGCCCGGCATCGCCACCTGGATGACGCCATTCGCAAGCGTCTGGGACGACCCGTTCCGCACCGCCACACGCATCATCGCCGGCGTCGCACTGGCGGGCATCACCGTTCTCGTCATGGTGCTCACCTTCGCCGCCATCACTCTCGCTCTCGGCGACCCGTTCTATGAACGCATCTGGCGCAGCGTCGAACAACGCGAAGGTAACCCGCCACCCGATACCGAAGAGACCTTGTGGCGCTCCGTGTGCCGCGGGGCCGGCAACGGCATCCGGATGATCCTGGCCACCGCCCTCATCGCCGTCGCCCTGTTCGCGGGCGGGTTCGTCCCTGTGGTCGGCCAAACGGTCGTTCCGGTGATCGGCTGGCTCACCGGCGGCTGGTTCCTGACCGTCGAACTCGCGGGGTTCGCCTTCGATGCCCGGCAATTTTCTTTGCGCGAGCGGCGCCGGATGCTCGGCGCCAACCGGGCAAGCGCACTCGGCTTTGGTGCCGCCACCTACCTGCTGTTCCTCATCCCGGGCGCTGCCGTGATCGTGATGCCGGCCGCAGTCGCCGGCGCCACGCTGCTCAGCCGCAGTGTCATCGGTGACGCGCAGCATCACCGATGACGCGCACCAGCGACCCAGCGAACTCGACTGAGGGAAGTCGGCGAACGGAGCGCGTACCGTGGAGGGTATGAGCGACGAAACCTCCAGCCGCGGCGACGTTGATCCTAGAAGCTACATCGAGCCGGGTAAAGCGTTCAACCGCGACACTCACTACATTGAAGATCGCATCACCAGAGACGGGCGCGACGGATGGCCCGTGGAGCCGGGGCGTTACCGTCTGGTGGCGGCCCGCGCCTGCCCGTGGGCCAACCGCACCACCATTGTGCGCAGACTGCTCGGCCTGGAAGGCGTCATCTCGCTCGGTATGCCCGGCCCGACCCACGACAAAAACAGCTGGACTTTCGATCTAGACCCGGGCGGCAAAGACCCGGTGCTCGGCATCGAGCGGTTGCAGCAAGCATTTTTCGCCCGCTTCCCCGACTACCCGCGAGGCATCACCGTGCCGGCGATTGTCGACGTTCCCACCGGACGGGTGGTCACCAACAACTACCCGCAGATCACCCTCGATTTCGAAACCGAGTGGGTCGACTACCACCGGGAGGGTGCTCCCGATTTGTACCCGGCACAGCATCGGGCGGAGATCGATGAGGTAGCGGAACTGATCTTCCACGACGTGAATAACGGTGTCTACAAGTGCGGATTCGCCGGAAGCCAAGAGGCTTACGAGAAAGCGTGCGACACCCTGTTTGCCCGCCTGGACTGGCTCGAGGAGCGCCTCAGCTCCCAGCGTTACCTCGTCGGCGACACGATTACCGAGGCCGACATCCGCCTCTTCACCACTCTCGCCCGCTTCGATGCCGTCTACCACGGTCACTTCAAATGCAACCGCAACAAGCTCGACGAGATGCCGGTGCTGTGGGCGTACGCGCGCGACCTGTTCCAAACGCCCGGCTTCGGCGACACGATCGACTTCGAGCAAATCAAACAGCACTATTACTTGACCCACACCGATATCAACCCCACCAGAATCGTGCCGAAGGGGCCGGATACTTCGGGCTGGCTCAGCGCGCATGCTCGCGAAGATCTGGGCGGTCGGCCGTTCGGTGACGGTACCGCGCCGCCGCCACCGCCGGTCGGCGAGCTGGTGCCTGCACCGGTCCAGTAGCCAGAGCAACCTTCCCCTCGGCACGCCAGAAGGCGAGGCTGCCGATAATGCGTCCATCCAAGCACTGCAGCCAAAACACGCAACCCGCGACATTGGATTTCACCCCGGCACCCCGTCTAGCAAGCCTCTCCTTTGGGGCCCGGATGTTGTCGCTTCCGTGCTGCGCAGGCGTCTGGCGCTTGGGAGCTCGCGTTGGTTTGAGCCTATTCGCACCAAAACGATTGTACGTAAGGCAACGACCGGCGCGATAGTACAACTTGCCTTCGCCCCCGACACGACAACCGAGGGTTAAACAAAACAACCCTCGGAGGGCCGTAGCAAAACTCCAAGGGTCCGAGCAATTGGCGGGCTAAAGCCGACGCGTTGCTCGTTATTTCGTGTGAACAACCCGCATTCGATGTCCTCGTGCGCGAGAAGGTTAGTGTGGTTTTCCGCGTGTAATGAACAAGATTGAAAGCTCAAAAAGGTAAACCTCAATGTGTCGAAGGATGTTCGACACCACGATCACGCCTGACGTCGACGAGGTCAGCACCACTTCCGGGCTCCTCTCTAGAACTTCATGTTCCAAGAGGTCCCGAAGGATTGCTCGCCGACCATGTACGGCACCACTCGTAAGACGCCAGAACCCAATAATCGTGTTGGGCTGTTCAGAACAAAAATCTTGCGCCGTGCGTAATCGCGCAGAAATGCTGGGAGGATCAAGCTTTCTACTAGCAATTGATGGTCGGCAGTCGCGTTGAGCCTGCAAAAGCAGTCTGATCTCATCGTTCGCTGGCATCTTCTCGGGTCGTTGCTTGAGTTCATTGACCACGTTGAGGTAGTCACGCCGAGCCTCAAAGGCCAGCTGGAGTGATCGGATTACCCGTTCATCTCTAGAGCTAGGTCCAAGCACCCAGAAACCGGTACCGACGAATTCAAGTGCATTCCGGAGAAAAGAAAAGTGGGCATAAGCGGGAAGAGTCGTTCCATCTACCATGAGAGCCTGCAGCGCATTTACGTTGTCCATCGCGCCTTGTATACAGGTATCCACCTGAGATGAGAGCATCTCATATGGTGTTGCAGAATCGTCGCCTTGAAGTGATGATCCCGACTGAACGCGAAATTTCCGCAAAAGGGCAGAGAGCTCAGAAATCTTGCGGAAAGACTCCAGAAGTATTTCGGTGGCCTTGTACTCCTCGGTGAGTTCCACGCCCGTCCCCATGTTGCTCTCAGTCATTCCCGGAGCGTAGCGGAAGGCGACGACATTGCGCTTTGCACCAGAACCGATTGCAAAGGACGCTTCAGCGCCACTCCGATAGATCGACTCGGTCGGGTGAGGTTGCGCTCTCAGCCAAGCCCAAGAAACCGCTCGAAGTACTCTCCGAGCTTCGCGAGTACGCGCTGCTTCTTCTCGCCGTGACCACCATCCGCCGCGAAGCGTGACGCGGGCGGTAGCACCTTCGTGATCGCGGTACCGCTTGTTTGCAGCGCGCCATCACGGAAAGCCATCTCCATGAATGCGCGGGTCGGCGCTGGCCGGAGGTTCTCGTCCTTGATGATGGCGTCGAGCTCGGCATCCCGCTGGGTAGCAATGAACGATGCCCACTCGTCATCGACCTCACCGACGATGGAGACAGAGTCGACGAAGTTCTCGATGAGATCCTTCTTGTTGCGCAGGGTGGGGCTCGCATCCACTGCACGGGTGATCTCAGCGCGAAGTTCCTTGTCGTCGCCGTCGCCGCGCTCTTCGCGGTACTTCTTCACCAGCATGAGGATGTAGTCGACATTAATTTCAACCTGTTTGATCAGCTCGATCTCGAAGACCACATCGTCATTGATCGACTCTTTGTCTGCATCGCGGTCTTTGCGGAACTCCGCATAAAGATCGAGGTAGATACTGCGGTAGTCCTGACTCTGCCTGTCTGTAAGTAGCTCCTGACCGATGAAGTCGTCAAAGGACGCAAGGATATTCATCAATCGCAGGATCGTCCCGAACAGCGCAATGAACTTTTTCTGGGCGGCTTCTCCGACGATCGGTTCCCCAAGCGGGAATTTCTCCAAAAGTTCAGCAACCTTCGCCGCGTAATCCTTGTAGTACTCGGCGTAACGCTTCAGCAGCACGATGCCCGCGGCATCCTTGTTGCCGAAAAGGGCAATCGCGTCGTTTGTCTGCTGTTCCAGATCACGGAACGAGACGATGTTTCCGTAAGTCTTCACCGAGTTCAGGATGCGGTTGGTGCGCGAGTACGCCTGCACCAGTCCATGGGAACGAAGGTTCTTGTCAACGAAAAGTGTGTTGAGCGTGGTTGCGTCGAATCCGGTGAGGAACATGTTGACGACAATCACGAGGTCAATCTGGCGGTTCTTCAGCCGCAGTGAGAGGTCTTTGTAGTAGCTCTGAAAGCTGTCACCTGAGGTGTCGTAACTGGTGCCGAACATCTCGTTGTAGTCCAGGATGGCGGCTTCGAGAAAGTCGCGGGATGCGGCATCCAGTGCATCCGTTTCAAAGCCTTCTTCATCAAGCGCGCCGTCTTCGACCGCCTCATTTGCGGCGTACGAGTAGATGAGCCCGACCTTGAGCTTCTGGGCTAGCGGAAGGTCTGACTGCTGCATAGCAAACTGGTTGTAGTACCGCTTCGCTGCATCAATCGACGCGGTCGCGAAGAGCGCGTTAAACCCGCCCACTCGCGCGTTCGCTTTGATCTCCTTGACCTTGTTCTTGCCCGCGGCGACATCTCCTATGTTGGAGATCACCGAGTGTGAGTAGCTGCTGCTGCGTCTGGTCTTTTGGCCGAAGTGGTCGAGCGTGTAGGCGACGATCTGCTTGATTCGCTCTGGGGCAAGCAATGCCCGTTCGGTGTCGATCGCCGACACCTGCTTGTCGATGACGGTGCCGACTTTGATCGTGTTGATGTAGTCGATGCGGAACGGCAGCACATTCTTGTCTCTGATCGCGTCAACGATCGAGTAGGTGTGTAGTTTCTCGCCGAAGGCTTGCTCGGTGGTCTTCAGTTGCGGGTTGCCGCCACTGCTGGAGTTGACGGCGAAGATAGGCGTGCCGGTGAACCCGAAAAGGTTGTACTTCTTGAACGCCTTCGTGATCGCGGTGTGCATGTCCCCGAACTGGGAGCGATGGCATTCGTCGAAGATGATCACGACGTGGTCGCTGTAGATGGCGTGCTTCGGGTTCGAGCCGATAAGTGTCGCGAGCTTTTGGATGGTGGTGATGATGATGCGGGCATCCGGGTTCTCAAGCTGCTTCTTCAGCACCGCGGTGGAGACGTTGGAGTTCGCCGCACCCTTCTGAAACCGGTCGTACTCGCGCATGGTTTGGTAGTCGAGGTCTTTGCGGTCCACGACGAAAAGCACCTTGTCGACGCTCGGAAGTTTCGAGACTAGCTGCGCGGCCTTGAACGAGGTGAGGGTTTTGCCTGATCCAGTGGTGTGCCACACGTATCCGCCTGCAGCAACGGTGCCGAGCTCTTTGTAGTTGGTGGAGATGTCGATCTTTTGCAGTATCCGCTCGGTGGCGACGATTTGGTAGGGGCGCATGACGAGCAGCATGCGGTCGGCAGTGAGTACGCAATATTTGGTGAGGATGTTGAGCAGCGAGTGCTTGGCAAAGAAAGTGCGTGCGAAGGCTGGCAGGTCTTGGATGGGCTTGTTGTTGGCGTCGGCCCACCACGAGGTGAACTCGTAGGAGTTGGATGTCTTGCGCGCGCGCTTGGCTCCGGCCGCCTCGCTGAGGTGTTCACGGCGTGTGGTGTTGGAGTAGTACTTGGTGAGTGTGCCGTTGGAGATGACGAACAGTTGCACGTACTCGAACAGGCCGGTGCCGGCCCAGAAGCTGTCGCGCTGGTAGCGGTTGATCTGGTTGAACGCTTCGCGGATGTCCACGCCGCGGCGCTTCAGTTCGATGTGCACCATGGGTAGCCCGTTGACGAGCACGGTGACGTCGTAGCGGTTGCTGTGGTTTCCCTCAGCCTCATACTGGTTGATCACTTGCAGGCGGTTGTTGTGCACGTTCTGCTTGTCAATGAGCATCACGTTCTTGTTGGTGCCGTCGTCGCGTTTCAGAAGCTGGATGTGGTCTTCCTGGATGCGCACCGTCTTCTCGAGGATGCCATCGGTGTCTCCGGCGATGCTCTGCGTGTAGAACTTTTGCCACTCAGCATCGCTGAAGGTGATGTGGTTGAGCGTTTCAAGCTGGGCCCGAAGGTTTGCGATGAGTTCGGTTTCGCTTGTGATCGTTAGGAACTCATAGGCCTGCTCCCGCAGTAGCCGGATGAACTCCTTCTCAAGCTGCGCCTCTGACTGATACGCAGCATCTGACTTTGCATCGGGGATGTACTCAGCGACAACCGTGCTCTCTGAACTGAGGGCGATCGGTTCGTATTTGGGTGTGCTCTCAGCCGTGCTCATGCTGCCTCGCGGAACGTCAGGAGCTTGTCGCGGTAGTACTCGTATTGCTTACGTCGAGCTGCGAGCTCAGCAGGCAGGCCAATATCGAGGTCATTTGCCAGCGCGCCGAACTTGTCGAGCATGTGAACAATGCGCTTTTGCTCTTCAAGAGGTGGAATCTCCAATGCCCAAGACGCCATGTGTGCAATCGGGATTCTGTCAACAGTCGAGCCCGCCACGGTCTTGGCTCTAATCAACGCTTGAAACTGCGGCCCTAAGTACACGAGAGTCAGAAACCGTGGGTCCACCATGGACTCATTTGGGCGCAAAAGACCCGGTGGATTCAAGTGGTCGTTGCAACACTGCCGTTTTGTTGGTTTGAGAGTAGCTGGTTTAGGGCTTCTCGTGGGGTGGCCGCGTCGAGGCGTTTGCGTGGTCGATCGTTAAGTTTGTCGGCAACTAGTTCGAGGTAGTCCG
>JBBSQX010000006.1:0-130495 GCA_038243605.1 Actinomycetales bacterium | reverse complement strand
TCGGCTTGGTGAGCCTTTACCTCACCAACTACCTGATAGGCCGCGAGTCCATCCTTCACCGATAAATCTTTCCACCCTCAGGAGATGCCTCCAAGGGTCGTATCCGGTATTAGACGCCGTTTCCAGCGCTTATTCCAGAGTGAAGGGCAGGTTACTCACGTGTTACTCACCCGTTCGCCACTAATTCACCAGGTGCAAGCACCCGGCTTCATCGTTCGACTTGCATGTATTAAGCACGCCGCCAGCGTTCATCCTGAGCCAGGATCAAACTCTCCGTAAATGTTTGATTGCACGATCAACCTAAGTTGACCGGCACATCTAGTGCAGCTGGCCGTCCAAGGACGAACCTGCTGCAAGTTTGATACTGACAAGAACAAACATCATTGCTGACATTTGTATTTTGTCTATATTTTTCCAAAGGAATCTCTTCGGTCGACCTAAGTCAACCGACGAGGTTTTTGGCATTTGACATTGTGCACGCTGTTGAGTTCTCAAGGATCGGGCGCGCCTAAAGCGTGACCTTCCGGCCGTTTTTAGGGCAACTGCTCTAACCTATCACCATCCGTTGCTCTCCGCTCGCCGGTGATCTCTGATTGCGAAGCAATCTGAGCCGAACGTTACTGGAGAGTTCCAGAGGTGGGTTTTCCATCGTAGTCCGTCTGACACCCTGCAGCAAGTGCAGTGAGCCTGTCGGCGATGATGTCATCCGCTTGAGGGCTAGTAGCGCTTCGGCTACTTGAAACCTTTGGGGTGACAAGAAAGAACTCTATGCGTTGGATGGGGGGCGTGCAAATCTGGACGCATCCCGGGCGTGTCGTGCTTCTGCGTCGGTGTTGTACCCCGCGAATCCGGTGGTTTTGCGCTCGTGAGCCCTTGTCGCGTCGAACACTCGGAGCTACCGGCTCAGGGGTCGCGTCCCGAACAACTCAGACCATTGTTAGAGGCCACCCAGAGCGCTCCAAGGTTGCCCGCCGAAACGAACGCGACCTCGTGGGCGGTACACAACGACGCGAGGTCGAGCAGGGATGAGCTGCAGGAAGGCGGTGGAAAGTCTCACCACGTTTGGCGTGGCCAGCACGAACTCTGCGAAACGTCTCGCCGACCGCTACTCGGTGAAGCTTCGCGCAGGCCGCTACTCGGTGAAGACACCAGCGAGCGTCTTCTTTCCTCGCCGTAGGGCAGCCATTCCGTGATAGAGCGTTGAATCACCGAGCACAGCATCCGGCGACTCAAGTTTCACGTTATTGACATAGACGCCGCCCTGACCAATGGCACGACGGGACTCCCCCAAGCTCGATGTGAGACCGGTGTCGACGAGAAGCTGGCAAATGAGCGCCTCCGGAGGCGCAACAGTGTTGGGGAGCTCTCGCAATGCCGAGGCGAAAGTCGCGGAGTCGAGCTCAGAAAGGTCACCTTGCCCGAACAGTGCAGCCGAGGCAGCGATGGCGGCCTCCATAGCCTGGGCACCGTGCACAAGCGTCGTCACGTCCCGGGCAAGTCTCTGCTGGGCAGCACGCCGAAATGGCTCAGCGATCACGGCATCCGCGAGCTCCTCGATGTCCGTGCGAGAAAGGAAAGTGAAAACCTTCAGCCGATCGATAACGTCGGCGTCATCAGTGTTTACCCAGAACTGGTAAAACGCGTACGGGCTCGTGAGCGCTGGGTCGAGCCACACGGCGTTGCCCTCGCTCTTTCCAAACTTTGTGCCATCACTGTTCGTAATGAGGGGCGTGCCGATCGCGTGCGCGGTGGCACCTTCCGCTTTGCGGATGAGATCCGTACCACTCGTGAGATTGCCCCACTGGTCGCTGCCACCGGTCTGCAGGATGCATCCGTAAGTACGGTAAAGCTCCAGGAAGTCGAGAGCCTGAAGAATTTGGTAACTGAACTCGGCGTAACTAATCCCCTCGCTCGAGTTAAGCCTCGTGCTCACGGCATCTTTCTTCAGCATCGTACCGACCCGAAAGTGTTTGCCGATGTCACGGAGAAAGTCGATAGTGGACATTGGCGCGGTCCAGTCAAGGTTGTTAACCAGTCGGGCAGCGTTAGCCCCCTCGAAGCTAAGGAACCGTGAAACCTGCGCTTGCAGGTACCCCACCCACTCGGCAACGGTTTCGCGCTCGTTGAGCGTGCGTTCGGCCGTTGTCTTCGGGTCACCAACGAGCCCCGTTGAGCCACCCACAAGCCCCAGTGGGTTGTGGCCAGCAAGCTGGAGTCGCCGCATGAGCAGCAGCTGCACGAGGTTACCAAGGTGCAGGCTCGGCGCCGTGGGATCGAACCCACAGTAGTAGGTGATGGCCGAGCCATCGAGAAGAGCACTGAGTTGTGCGGCATCCGTGGAGATGTGAATCAACCCACGCCACTCGAGCTCATTCCACACTCCCCCAAAAGAATCGTCGTTGCGTTGGGAGCTCAAGGCTTCAGATGCTGGCACCGGGTCAGGATATCAGGGCTCACGTTGTCAAAGCTCGGGGCGCTGACGTTCAGCGATTGTCCTTGGCGGTGCAGGAGAACGTGAAGGGCGATGGCCGCGAGCGTGAAGTCCTTGCGAGCAAGGGCGGCGTCAACGAGCCATAAGGCTTGATTGGTCGGGATCATGTCTATATGCTTGATATTTATAGATCAAGCTTGTGGGCTTGAAGGGAGCATCGTGTTCGTTATCACCGCTGACCAAGTCGACAGTCGATCGAGTGCCGATCTGGTCTCCACCGCCATCGAAACGCTCAACAACGGTTCAGTGCACACCGTGCTCGATGCCGACCGCACCGCGGGCGACGAACTTCAAATACTCATCGATCATGCACACGACGCGCTGTCTGTTGTCTTGCTTCTCACTCAACAAGGCCAGTGGAGTGTCGGATGCGGAGTAGGCAGCGTCTCCGCCCCCCTGCCCCACAACATTAGGGAAGCAAGCGGAGGCGCATTTATCGCTGCACGACGAGCAGTGGACCGCGCCAAAAAGCGCCAGACCAAATTCGCGCTAGAGACCGAGACGGCAACGCACAGCGCCTCCGACGCAGAATCACTCATCGACATGCTTCTTGCTCTGCGCGCTCGCCGAAGCCCCGAAGGATGGGAACTCCATCACCTCATGGAGGGCACAGACCTAACACAGGCGGAAGCTGCAGAGAAACTGGGCATCAGCCCACAAGCAGTGAGCCTGCGTGCGCGCGCGGCAGAATTGCGCAGGGAACAAGCCGCGCTGCCGGCCCTCACGCGAATACTCTCTCAACTCGATAGCGTGGACTTCACCGAAACGGAAGGCAGCTCATGAATGCCATCGACATCATCCTCTGGAGTGCACTGCTGCTGCTACTCGCCGCCGGAGTTCTACTGGCACTGATGGCAGGCCGCCGGCCCACTGCGCAGAAACCAGGCGCGTATTGGCTCATCGTTCCCGTCGTGGTTCTTGTTGTGGCCACCATCATCTTCTCCGCAACAATGAGCGAAGAAACCATGCCGGCCCTCGGATTCCAGATTGCCGCCACGGCCCTACTCATGCTGATGGGCGTTGTCGGCGGAAGCCCTCTAGTACTTGTCGTACTCGACCTCGCGGGAAGCAGCGCCGTGCCGCTCGGCGATCACGGCGGCATTTTAGTGAGCGACGGTGGAACGAAAACGAAAGACCGCGAGATTCTGCGCGGCGGCATGACCATCGGCTACCTGGAGCGCCTCATCATTATGGGCGCTGCACTCATCGGTCAGTTCGCGGCAGTCGCCATCGTTGTCGCGGTCAAAGGCCTCGGCCGATTCTCGGAACTCGAGAACTCTGCCGCCCGCGAGCGATTCATCATCGGAACACTCGTGAGCATTGTGTGGGCCGCCGCGTGCGTTGCCCCCGCAATTATCGGTTGGTGACCGAACCGTCAGCCTGCAAACCGCGGTGATGCGCGTGCGCTTTATAGGGCGACACCGTGCGGTCACCCGGAATCCAGAACCGCCACGAAAAATCAGCGGCCCCTCCTAAGCCAGAAACCCCCGTGCGAGGCCCCGTCGCCACCTCGGGGACTCCCCCGCCGAGCTCCAAATGGATGCGGCTCGCCGCGAGATCTGCTCCGCCATCCGCGAGCGCAATTCCCGCTGCCACGGTGAGGCGAGCAGGCCCTCTGGCAAGGTCCCTGTCCGCCCGTGAAGTTACGCGGCGAGATCTCGCCAACTCGATACCGTCCACGACCTCCCCCGCCCGCAGCAGGCATCCAGAGGCTTGCCCCTCTGGGCCGCAGACAACATTCGCACACGTGTGCATTCCATAGGTGAAGTAGGTATAAAGGTGCCCAGGTTCACCAAACATGACAGCGTTGCGATTCGTTTTGCCACGGAAGGCATGCGAGCCAGGATCTTCTGACCCGTGATAAGCCTCCACCTCGGTAATGCGCACACTCACAGAACCCTCTGGCGAGTCAACAGTGAGAATCGAGCCGAGCAGCAACGGGGCAAACTCGTAACTGGGAACGAGGAGAAGAGAACGGTCGAACGTCATCGCACCTTCAGTTCGCACGCAAGGTCGCGCGCGCGCTCAGCAACATGTGCGAGCTGCTCTGCGACACGCTCCGGCGCAGTACCGCCAACCCCATTACGGCTTGCGATGGAACCCTCCACCGAGAGGACAGTGCGCACTTCTGGTGTGAGAGCGGACGAGACCGACGCCAACTGGATATCGCTGACTTCGTCGAGTGTGAGGTCATTCGATTCACAAAATGCCACAAGCGCGCCGGTGGCTTCGTATGCGTCTCGGACTGGAACGCCCTGCCGTACAAGCCATTCGGCGACATCCGTGGCAAGCGAGAATCCTTGCGGCGCAAGCTCCGCCATGCGCGCTGTATCGAAACGCAGCGTAGCGACCATGCCGGTAAAAGCAGGAAGCAGCACCTCGAGGGTCTCCACGGAGTCGAAGACCGGCTCCTTGTCTTCTTGCAGATCGCGGTTGTACGCCAGTGGTAAACCTTTCAGCGTCGCGAGCAATCCGGTGAGATTGCCGATCAACCTCCCAGACTTACCGCGCGCAAGCTCAGCGATATCTGGGTTCTTCTTCTGGGGCATGATCGACGAGCCGGTGGAGTAGGCATCATCAAGCGTCACGAACCCGAACTCCCGGGTGTTCCAGATGATGATCTCCTCAGCGAACCGGGAAAGGTCAATCCCAAGTTGGGCAGCGATAAACGCGAACTCCGCCACAACATCGCGCGCCGACGTGGCATCAATCGAGTTCTCACTCGGCCCAGAAAGACCAAGCTCCACTGCGACGAGCGCCGGATCAAGACCGAGAGAGCTTCCCGCCAACGCTCCAGACCCATACGGTGAGACGGATGCCCTCACCCCCCAATCCCGCACCCGTTCGAGAGTGCGCACAAGCGGCCACGCATGCGCCAGCAAATGGTGAGCCAGCAGCAAAGGCTGGGCATGCTGCAAATGGGTACGCCCCGGCATCACGGCATCTTCGTGGGAAGCCGCTTGTGCCGAGATCGCCTCAATAAGGGCGAGCACTTCGCGTGCGATCACGTGAGCGTGGTCGAGAAGATAGAGCCGAACCAGAGTCGCGATCTGATCGTTGCGACTCCGCCCCGCGCGAAGTTTTCCCCCAAGTTCGGACCCCGCAATCTTCAGCAGTTCCCGCTCGAGCGCACCGTGCACGTCTTCATCACCGTCATGAGCGACGACGGAGCCCTCGCTCACTCCAACGAGCAGCGTGTCGAGCGCAGCAAGCATTCGTTCACGCTCTGCACCGTCGAGGTAGCCGGCGGCCGCGAGCGCTTTCGCATGCGCTCGAGAACCGGCGATGTCGTACGGTGCCAGCTGCCAATCAAAGTGGGTCGACTTACTCAGACGCGCGAGCTCAGGAGAGGGGCCATCGGAAAACCTGGCACCCCACAGGCTTCCCTCGTTGGTTGTTCCCCCCGTGGACACTAGTTGCCGGCCTTGCTTTCGTGTGCAGCATCCCGACGAGCAGAGATGCGACTCGGCAACGACCACAGCTCGATGAATCCCTTAGAAAGAGATTGATCGAACGTGTCACCCGTGTCGTAAGTGGCGAGGTCGAAATCATAAAGGCTCTCGACACTTCGCTGCCCGGTGACGACCGCACGACCGCCCTGCAGAGTGAGGCGGATATCGCCGCTGACATACTTCTGTGTTTCGTTAATGAACGCGTCGAGTGAGCGCTTGAGCCCAGAGAACCACAAGCCGTCGTAGACCAGGTTTGCCCAATCCGCTTCGATCTTGCGCTTGTAACGGCTCACATCGCGCTCCAGGGTGAGATTCTCGAGGGCCTCATGCGCGGCAATAAGCGTTGTCGCGGCAGGGGTTTCGTAGATCTCGCGACTCTTAATGCCCACAAGCCGATCCTCGATGATGTCCACTCGACCGATACCGTGCTTGCCGGCAAGCGTGTTGAGGTTCTGGATAATCTCCAGCGGCGACTGCGTTACGCCGTCGATGGCCACGGGGATTCCCTGCGAAAACGTGATGATGATCTCGTCGGCAGGCTTCACCACGGAGGGGTCTTGCGTGTACTCGTAAAGGTCCTCAATCGGCGGGGCCCACGGGTCCTCAAGGAAACCACACTCAAGAGTGCGGCCCCACACGTTTTTGTCGACAGAATATGGGTTCTTTTTGGACTGCTCGATGGGAAGGTTGTGCTTCTCGGCGTACACGATCGCTTTATCGCGTGTGAGCGCGAGATCACGCACCGGCGCAATGCTCGTAAGCTCAGGCGCAAGCGCCGCAACAGCCGCCTCGAAACGCACCTGATCGTTACCTTTTCCTGTGCAACCGTGAGCGACAGTGTCGGCGCCAAGTTCACGTGCCGTCTTCGCTAGATACTTCGCAATCACCGGGCGAGAAAGCCCAGACACCAGCGCGTACTGCTTCTGGTAACTCGCGTTCGCCTTGATCGCGGGCATGAGGTAATCGTTCGCGAACTCCTCCTTCGCGTCAACAACGACAGCCTCGACCGCGCCACAATCAAGAGCACGCTGGCGGATGTCCTCCATGTTCTCTCCACCCTGGCCGACATCCACGGCGAGGGCGACAACATCTTTACCCGTTGCATCCTTTAACCAGCCGATTCCAACGGAGGTATCGAGACCACCTGAGTAGGCAAGCACTACGCGTTCTGACATGAGAGAGATCTCCTTGAGTTTCGTTTTCTAGTGTATTCAGACTTGTTGGAGCAACCACGTGAGCAATGCTTTTTGGGCGTGCAAGCGGTTTTCGGCTTCATCCCAGATGACGCTCTGCGGGCCATCAAGAACGTCGGCGGTCACCTCGAACCCGCGATCGGCGGGAAGACAGTGCAAAAAGAGTGCGTCGGGTTGTGCGAGCGCGAGCAGTTCGGAGTTCACCTGGAACGCCGACATCGTGGTGATACGTTGCGCCTTCTCTTGTTCTCTGCCCATCGACACCCACGTGTCGGTGACAACGACATCGGCACCCGCCACGGCATCGCGGGGATCAGCGAAAAGTGCAATTGACCCTCCCGTGAGGGCGGCACGTTTCTCGGCGTCGACGACCACGTCATCCGCTGGCGAGAAGTCTGCGGGCGACGCAATACGAATGTGCATCCCCGCTGTGGCCCCTGCCAACAGGTAAGACTGCGCCATATTGCTCGCACCATCACCGAGAAAGGTCACGGTGAGCCCGGCCAACTCACCGCGGTGTTCACGAATCGTGAGCAGGTCCGCGAGAAGCTGACAGGGGTGGAAGTCATCGCTGAGCGCGTTAATCACCGGCACCGTCGTGCCGTGCGCCATCTCTTCCAGCCCCGACTGGGCGTAGGTGCGCCACACAATTGCCGCAACCTGACGCTCGAGCACTCGAGCAGTATCTGCGGCCGTCTCCTTGCCACCAAGCTGGCTGTTCGCGGTGCTGATGATGAGAGGAACGCCACCCAAGTCAGCGATACCGACAGCAAAGGACACTCTCGTGCGTGTGGACGATTTGTCGAAAATCACCGCGACCGTGCGGGGACCTTCCAGCGGTCTGATGGCGAAGCGGTCCCGCTTGAGCTCGATGGCCATATCCAAGATGACGGACTGCTCTGCTGGACTCACGTCGTCGTCCCTGAGCAAGTGACGGGTCACGATACTGCCTCCAATGATTCGGTGAAAAGACGTGCAAACTCGGCGACTTCGGCGTCGCCAATTATGAGCGGTGGTGCAATGCGGATGCTGTGCTCATTCGGAGCATTGATGATGAGTCCTCGAGAAAATGCCTCTGCCGCGAGCATCTTCGCCACCGGAGCCGTAAGACCAACGCCGAGCAGCAGCCCGCGGCCTCTCACCTCATGGATAAACGAGTTGTTCAGCCCGCTGAGTATGCTGCACAGTTGCTCCCCGCGACGAAGCGCATTGTCGAGCAAACCTGCGCGCTCGATCTCAGCCAGCACGGCGTTCCCCGCTGCGGAAGCGAGCGGGTTACCGCCGAAGGTGCTCCCGTGCTGACCCGATTCAAGAAGTGTCGACGCGTGTCCAAACGTGACGAGTGCGCCAATCGGAACCCCACCCGCGACTCCCTTTGCCACGGCAATCGCATCGGGAACAATGCCGAACTGCTGGAAAGCAAACCAGGTTCCGGTGCGCCCGACACCGGTTTGAATCTCGTCAAGAATGAGGAGAACCCCGTGACGGGTGGTGAGTTCGCGAGCGCGCTGCAAGTACCCATCTGGCAGCTCGACAACGCCAGCCTCCCCTTTAATCGGTTCGAGGATGAGCGCAGCAACATCGGGACCGATGGCCGCCTCAAGTGCCTCGATCGTCGAATCAATATGCTCAATACCCGGCAGAAGCGGGGCGAAGGCATCCTGAAGCGCTGGCTGCCCCGTGAGTGACAACGCGCCCATAGTGCGACCGTGAAAAGAATGCTTCAGGCTCAGAATGCGGGGTCTCTCGCCGCCAGCGTGATTGCGGCGCGCAAGTTTGATCGCCGCTTCTATGGCTTCCGTTCCCGAATTGCACAAGAACACCCGGCCATCGGCGCCGGCACCGCTGATCTTCAGGAGCCGCGCCGCAAGTTCCACCTGGGGCGGAGTCGCGAAATAGTTCGAGACATGTGCGAGCGTTGCAATCTGGTGACTCACCGCATTCACGAGAGCCGGATGCGCATGACCGAGAGCATTCACCGCGATCCCCGCGAGAAAGTCTAAATACTTGGTTCCGCTGCTATCCCACACGTAGCACCCTTCTCCGCGCACCAGCATCGCCAAGGGATCAGTGACAGTTCCCATCATGCGTGCACGATAATCTTCGAGCCAGTTGTCACTCATTGGTAGCCCTCCCAGCTGCGGTAACTGTTGTTCCGACTGTTCCCCACGGAGCGGACACCACGATGTGCGGCACACGCCCATTGAGAATCGTGGCGCGACCGACCCCGGATAACACCGCATCCCGTGCAGCCTTCACCTTGGGGATCATGCCTGACTCGAGTTGGGGAAGCAGGGCGCCCACCTCATCGGTATCCATGAGACTCACGAGTGACTCACGGTGTGGCCAATCGAGGTAAAGGCCGTCTACATCGGTCAGGAGAAGCAGCCAGTCTGCTGCGAGCGCCGCAGCCAGGCTCGATGCCGCACTATCAGCATTGATATTGAGCAGGCCACCATCGCTCACGTCGGTGCCGATGGCCGACACGACGGGCACTCCCCCGGCATCCAGCACCGACAGGATGGCTGTTGTATCAACAGTCACGGCCTCGCCTACTCTG
Source organism: Actinomycetales bacterium (assembly GCA_038243605.1). Classification (GTDB taxonomy): domain Bacteria; phylum Actinomycetota; class Actinomycetes; order Actinomycetales; family Microbacteriaceae; genus Terrimesophilobacter. The sequence goes on along the minus strand of JBBSQX010000006.1, from coordinate 120,799 downwards.
CCGAGATCCACCATCACACCGTCGACAATGGTGCCGACCCGGCGGGCAGTAAAAACCTTGTTCTCGTGGCCTCCCACCGCGGTGGCAGACGCGCCAGAAGATTGCAGAGACTGAACGAGCTCGGAACCGATGCGCACGAGAACATTACGCACAACATGCACGGCATCCACGCTCGTCACTCGAAGGCCGCCTCGAAACTCAGAGGCTAAACCGCTCGCAGCAAGTTCTGAAGAAATCTGCGGGCCGCCACCGTGCGTGACGACAAGGCGGACACCTGCATCAACGAGAGTCACGATGTCATCGCAGAATGCGTGCGTGAGCGCATCATCGGTCATCGCGTTACCGCCGAACTTGACCACGACGGTAGAGCCGCGCAGCTTCTGAACCCAAGACGCCATCATCATCAACTCGAGTACGCACTGTTCTCGTGCACGTACGCGTGCGTGAGGTCGTTGGTGAGGATCGTTGCCGATGCGATACCGGCGGCAAGGTCAAGCTCAACCACCAGGAAACGGTCAGAGAGATCCACCTGATCGCGTGGCACATCCGGTTCACCGTGATGACACACCCTGATCCCGTTCATACTGACATCCACTTTGTAAGGATCGAAGTCGGCGTTAGTGGTACCGATGGCGGCCAGTACTCGACCCCAGTTCGGATCGTTCCCGAACACGGCGGCCTTGAACAGGTTGCTTCTGGCAATAGACCTGCCCACCTCTTCCGCATCCGCCTCGCTCTTCGCACCGTGCACGACGATCGTGATCTCATGACTTGCGCCCTCCGCATCAGCCATGAGTTGCTGGGCGAGATCGGCGCACACCTCTTTCAGCACTGCGGTGAAATCGTCTAAAGCTGGCTGAATACCGGAGGCCCCAGACGCAAGGATCGTCACCTGGTCATTCGTGGAAGTGCAGCCATCCGAGTCAAGTCGATTGAACGTTACTCTTGCGGCCTCGTGCAGCGCCGCGTCGAGTTCGGCAGACTTTAGCTCAGCATCAGTGGTCATCACCACGAGCATGGTGGCAAGCGCCGGCGCGAGCATTCCCGCTCCCTTTGCCATTCCGCCGATTGTCCAGCCCCCATGCTCACGCACACTGAGCTTTTCTACGGTGTCCGTCGTGAGGATTGCACGGGCAGCCTGCATGCCGCCATTGATGCTCAGGGGATTGATGCTCAGGGGATTGATACTCGATGCATTCCCGCTCAGCGCATTCCCGCTCAATGCCGCAAGCGCTGCGTCCACTCCCGAGAGAACCTTGTGTCGATCAAGCACCTCACCGATGAGCCCGGTGGAGCACACCAGCACATCCTCCGTAGCCATGCCGAGCCCTGCCGCTACGGCGCCAGCGGTCAACCTGGTAGTTTCAAACCCTTCCGCGCCAGTGAAGCAATTCGCTCCCCCAGCATTGAGAACAATGGCTTTCGCGACACCATCAGCGACCACCTGCTCTGACCACAGGATGGGGTTTGCCTTCGACCTGTTGCTCGTGAAAACCGTGGCAACCGCGAAATGCGGACCACGATTGACGACAAGTGCAACATCCGGCTCTCCCGATGATCTCAGGCCAGCAGATACGCCTGCCGCCTGGAACCCTGCGGCCGCTGTGACGCTCATGGTGCCACCCCGTTCACCGGCAGACCCATCGTTTCTGGAAGCCCCAAAGCTAGGTTCGCCGATTGGATGGCGGCGCCCGCTGTACCTTTCACAAGGTTGTCAATAGCCGTCACCGTGACAACGCGCCCCGCCGAGGCGTCAACAGCAAGCCCGATATGAACACGATTGGAACCAAGAACTTCACCGGTCGTGGGGAACGATCCTTCTGGAAGCACCGTGATGAACGGCTCATCCGCATACGCGCTCACCCACGCATCACGAATCTTCGTTGCAGAAGCGCCCGGTGCGAGCCGCGCTGTGGACGTGGCGAGAATGCCTCGTGACGTGGGAACGAGAATGGGCGTGAATGACACACTCACATTGCGCCCACCTGCCGCCATCAGATTTTGGCGAATCTCCGGGGTATGCCGGTGCGTACCACCCACCGCATACGCGCGCACTGACCCGTGAATTTCGCTCGCAAGCAGTTCGGCTTTCGTTGCTCTCCCTGCCCCCGACGTTCCAACAGCGAGTACCGCAACGAGGTCATCTGCCATCACCAGCCCCTGCTGGATTCCCGGCGCGAGGCCCAAGGTAATCGCGGTGACGTTGCACCCTGGGACAGCGATGCGATGAGCTCCAGCCAGGTGGCCCCTCAGCGAACCGCCGCCAGCAAGCACCAACTCAGGAAGCCCATACGACCACGGGGCGCGGAACTCACCGCCGTAGAACTTCTTCCAATCGTCGGCACTGTTGAGGCGGTGATCTGCACCGCAATCAAGCACGAGCGGTGCCCCATCCATCTCGCTAGCAAGGACACCAGACTGCCCGTGAGGCAACGCCATAAACACAATGTCATGCCCTGCAAGGGCCTCCGCTGTCGTCTCTGAAAATTGACGGTCACGATAGGAGTAGAGATGCGGATGCACCGAGGAAACGGGCATACCCGCACTCTGGTGCGCCGTCACCGTGAAAACTTCAAACTCCGGATGCCCTGCGAGCAAACGAAGCAACTCACCACCTGCATACCCACTGGCACCGGCAATAGCTACTGATAACGACATATGGACCACCTCTGACGCGAACGACGGACTGGAGAAGTGTCGGCGACGCGGCGAGGCTGAGGGTGAGCTCAGCGCTGCGACGTCGCCGAAAGTCGGCGCGTGCGGCGACCGCGAAGGCTCACTGGGCGTGCAGCGCCGAGGAGGGTATCGCGGGAAGTGTCCACGCGGCAACCCTAGTCGGTCTCACCCGTGAGGCGAAATCTTCTTCTACGCTCAGCGTGCACCGTAAGTTAAAGTTGACTTCACTAAGCGCGCTCAAGACGGGTGCCGAGACGAAAGTAGGACACATGTCTTCTCAATTTGACGACCTCCTTAAGCAGATCCCGATCGGCGACATCGCTCAGCAAGTCGGAGTCGATCCCGAAGTCGCCAGTGCCGCCATCGCCCAGATCCTCCCCACGCTTGTCGGCGGCATGGCCGCAAACGTGCAGGACTCCGGGGGCGCAGAGTCACTCACCAAAGCGCTGTCTTCTCACAAAGGAAAACTGGAAAGCAGCAAAAAGGTCACCAAGGTTGACACTGCCGAAGGCGACAAGATTGTCAGCCACGTTTTCGGCTCCAAAAAGGATGAGGTCGTCAAGGCCGTCGCCGGAGAAAAGGGCGTCGGGCAAGACATCATCGCAAAGATTCTTCCGATCGTCGCGCCCATCGTTCTGGCCTGGCTTGCCCACCAGTTCTTTGGTGGAAGCAAAGAAACAGCGAACACGAAATCCACGACGAACTCGAGCGCACCCGACAACAGTAAGGCCGGCGGCATCGGTGACCTTCTTGGCGGGCTCCTCGGAGGCGGCGCCGGAGGAAGCGGTGGAGGCGACATTCTCGGTGGCCTGATCGGCGGGCTACTCGGAGGAAAGAAGTAAGCAGCAGCGCTCTAACGAAACGATCCCGCTACTCGCGGAGAACTGCACCACACTTTTCGGCGGCGCGAGCCACACCAGCCAATTTGGCTTCGGTGGCTTCCGCCGCCGTTAGTGTGCGGTCGGACGCACGAAAACGCAAGGCAAACGTCAACGACTTAGTTCCAGGCTTCATTCCGGTGCCGCGGTAGTCGTCTACCAGCGCTGCATGCTCAAGAACGCGGCCTGCGCCATCTTTCACCGCGCTGAGAACATCACCCGCCGCCACGGTATCCGCGACGACGAGAGACAGGTCCTGTGTCGCCGCTGGCACGGTGGCGATGGCACTCGACGTCACCTCGTGAGGCGCGAGATCGAGGAGCTGACTGAAGTTCACCTCCATGACGGCGACCCGCTTCGGAAGATCCAATTCGTGCGCCAGTGCCGGAAGCAATTCCCCCGCAACGCCAACCTGCGTGTCGTCCATATAGATTGCCGCTGTGCGTCCAGGGTGAAGTCCCGGACTCGTAGCGGCGCGCACGGAAACTGTGGCGCCCACCGCGGCGGCGACCTGCTGCGCGGCGGTCAAGGCATCCGCAAGCCCTGCGTGCTGGGCCTGCATATTCGGCTGCCTTTGGATGGCATCTCCCGTGAAAAGAGCAGACACCATGATTGGCTGCGCAGGGATCACGTCGTTCAGAGCGGCCAAGGTGGCATCTGATGGCTTCTCTGCCCCGAATGGCAAATCAAACTTCTGCTGTGTGATGACTCCGTGCGGTCGGTACACGGCACCGAGCTCAAAAATTGCGATATCAGTGAGGCCACGCGACAGATTGCGCTGCGCCGTCGCCACCAAACCCGCGATCAGCGATCTGCGTAAGAACGGTGCTGTGCCATCCATCGGGTTCGCTAGCTCGACCGCAGGGCCAGGCTCGGAGAACATCGACAGCTGCGACTCAGAAACGAACGGGTACACCAAGACCTCAGTAAGGCCATTCGAGGCCAAAAGGTTCGACACGGAGCGGCGATGCCGCTGACTTCTCGTGAGACCGCGCCCAGGTGGAGCTGTGGGCAGGACTGCCGGAATTCGGTCGTACCCGACAATTCTCGCGACCTCTTCCGTAAGATCGGCTTGATCTTTAAGGTCGGTGCGCCAGGTTGGCGGGACCACGAGATCACCGCCTGATGTTTCTGTGACGATGCCACCGATAGCTTCGAGAGCACCAACGATTTCTGGCCGAGTGAAATCTGCCCCAACTATCGAGTTGACGAAGCCAGAAGTCAGCAGAATCGGTTGTGGCTGTGCGACCTCGCCGACCCGCCACATTCCATCATGCGCGGTGCCGCCCGCCAATTCAACCAAAAGGTTAGACGCGCGCGTCGCGGCCGCACCGGCAATAGCCGGGTCAACACCTCGCTCGAATCGCTTGGAGGCTTCACTCTGCAAACGGTGGCGACGCGCGGAACGCGAAATTGACGTCGGGTCAAAATTTGCGGCCTCAATGAGCACGTTGACGGTCTCGAGTGTAATCTCGGTGCGCTCACCACCCATCACACCTGCCATTCCGATGGGCCCGCCCTCATCGGTGATCAGAAGGTCCTCAGGGTCGAGAGTGCGTACCTGACTGTCTAACGTCGTGAGGTTCTCGCCGGGAGCCGCTCTGCGCACCGTAATCGCGCCCTTAACCTGATCAAGATCGTAAAAGTGCAGTGGCTGACCGAGTTCCACCATGACGTAGTTGGAGATATCGACGGTGAGGGAAATAGAGCGGATGCCGGCGAGCTTCAGTCGGGCGATCATCCACGCCGGGGTGTGGCGAGTCGGATCGACCCCGCGCACGACGCGGGTGACAAAAAGACTACAGCCGTCATGCCCGCGGATCGGAGACTCGTCGTTGAAGATAACGGTGACGGGTGATTTCCTTTCGAGACGGCCTTCGGACTCCTCGCGGAGCGGGTCGGATTCGCTCCCGGAGGCACTCGGCGTGAGCAACTCAGCTGGGTCGCGAAACGCTGCACCCGTTGCGTGAGAATACTCGCGCGCAATCCCCCTGATCGAGAGCGCGTAACCACGGTCGGGCGTGACGTTCACTTCAACCGCCCAGTCATCCAAGCCCAGGAGCTCGATGGCGTTCTCCCCTACCTCTGGGTCGAGGTCAAGCTCTGCCAGACGCAGGATTCCATCGTGCTCTTCGCCAAGCCCGAGTTCGCGAGCTGACGCAATCATGCCATCGGAAACGTGCCCGTAAGTCTTGCGCGCAGCGATCGGAAATGGTCCAGGAAGCACAGAACCAGGAAGTGTGACGACGACTTTGTCACCGACAAAAAAGTTGCCAGCACCGCACACGATACCCCTGATAGCGCGGCCATCTTGCGCCCCATCGGTGCCTGATGAGTCAACTTCGTCGCCGTCAGGAAGGGCAGCAACCTGCACCTGGCACCAGCGGATCGTTTTTCCGTTGCTCTGAGGCTCCTCCACAAACTCAAGCACTTTGCCGACGACGATCGGGCCCTCAAGCTCGAAAGTGTGAAGGTCTTCTTCTTCGAGGCCAACGCGCACAAGAGCGGCATGAAGCTCATCCGGAGTGAGACTTACCGGGGCATCGACAAACTCACGAAGCCAGCTAACGGGAACGCGCATCAGACCACCATTCCGAACTGCTGAGAGAACCGGATATCGCCCTCGACCATGTCGCGCATATCTTTCAGCTCCTCATTCCTAAACATGAGAGTGCGTTCGATACCCATACCGAAGGCAAAGCCTTGATACTCGTCAGGATCAACTCCAGCCGAACGCAGCACATTGCGGTTGACCATGCCGCAGCCGCCCCACTCAATCCAGCGGGCGCCGCCCTTCGCATGCGGTTGCCACACATCCATTTCGGCACTTGGTTCTGTGAACGGAAAGAAGTTGGGGCGCAAACGAATCTTGGCTTCCTGGCCGAACATCAGGCGCGCGAAGTGCTCGAGCGTTCCACGGAGGTGCGCCATCGTGAGGCCCTTATCGATCGCAATGCCCTCCACCTGGTGGAACACCGGCGTGTGCGTGGCATCGAGTTCATCTTTACGAAACACTTTGCCCGGTGCGACAACGTACACGGGGAGCTCACGGCTCAGAAGACTACGAATTTGAACAGGAGACGTCTGGCTCCGCAAAACAAGCTGAGACCCGATCGGTTCGACAAAAAATGTATCTTGCTCAGAGCGCGCCGGGTGGTCGGCATCGGTGTTGAGCGCATCGAAGTTGAACCACTCGCTCTCAAGCTCTGGGCCTTCTGCGACCTCCCACCCCATTCCAATGAAGATGTCGCCGATCTGCTCCATCAGAAGGTTGAGGGGGTGACGTGCGCCTGGCCGCCACCTGCTGGCGACCGCCGTAACATCCACCGTTTCTGCATGGAGCTGAGCTGCCTCTTCGATTGCAGAGAGTTCTGACTCTCGCGCTTCGATGGCCTGATTGACCTGCGCGCGAGCCTGCCCGACGAGCTTGCCGGATGCCGCCTTCTGATCGTTCGGAACCGTGCGCAGTTGACCATTCAACTGCGCGAGCGGGGAACCCTCCCCTGCGTGCTTCAGCCGGGCGGACTTTAAACCACCTGTCGTGCTCGCCTCGGCGACAGCGGCAAGCGCCGCGTCTCTCGCCGCGGAAACTGCAGACTCGGTGATCGGGTTGTGGGGGCTCGTAGAAACGTCAGACACGAGAACCAAGTTTAGATGGTCGGCGGACCAGGTGGACCATATCCAGACCCCGGAAGCGTGATCGCACGAGTACCTTCCTCGCCAATCTGCCTCGGAGTGTTCGGCAAAGCCTTGCCCAACCTCGGCCCGCTGCGTCGCGCAACAAACCGCGCAATCCACGACAGGGTCAGGTTCAACGCAAGGTAAATGAGAAGGCCCACGGTGAACAGCGTGAACATGTATTTGCTACCGAAGAAGTTGCGGTAGTCGCCAATGGTGCGCGCAAGTTCGGGGTAGCTGACGATGTACGCCAACGAGGTGTCCTTGAGCAAGACAACGAGCTGCGCCAAAATGATCGGCAGCATTTGACGAAACGCCTGAGGAAATTCGATGAACGTCCACGCCTGCATCGGGGTGAGCCCCACAGCGAGCCCCGCCTCACGTTGACCCCGCGGAAGTGAGACGACTCCAGCGCGCAGCGCTTCACCAATGATGGCCCCGTTGTACAGCCCGAGCCCAATGACACCAGCCCAATATGCCTCGTTAATGAAGACAAGGAACACGAAGAAGATCATGAGCAGCACGGGAATTCCCCGCACAAACTCAAGAATGACGCTCACGGGCACGCGGATCCACGCGAAGCGTGACGTGCGGCCAAGCGCGAAGGCAATTCCAATGAGAATGGCCAGTACCGCGGCGGCGCCTGCCATTCGAAGAGTGTTGAGGGTGGCATTGCCGAAACCGAGCCACACTGCGGGGTCAGCGAGAATGTCCCACCGCGAAATGTCGAAAGTGCCGGGCGTTGTCACTCCGTTGATCGGGTTGACACGCGGGGCAGCAAGGATGACGTACATCCAGTAGAAGAAGACAATAATCGCCACGACGCTGATGATCGACGCAATCATCGAGCGGCGGCGGGTCTTTGGGCCAGGGACGTCGTACAGAACGCTCATACTCATCTCATCACCACCACTCTCTTCTCGATCGCACCGGCAATGAGACCAAGGGGGATGGTGACCGCGAGGTACAACAGTGCAGCGTAAATCAAAACCAGGATGACAGAGCCGGGGTTATCGCGGGTCGCTGCACCGGTTTGTTTGAAGAGCTCGTCGACGAAAAATATACCGGCAACGGAAGTGTTCTTGGTCAAGGCAATGAAAACGTTGATGAGGGGCGGAACCACCATGCGTGCGGCCTGAGGGAGAACGACGAGTGTCACCGTCTGAATGAAGCCCATGCCCACGCTGCGGGCAGCTTCTGCCTGGCCGACGGGAACACCGTTGAACCCGGAGCGGATGGCTTCAGCTACAAACGGCGATGTGTAGGCGATGAGACCGATGACGGCAAGAGGGAAGTAGTCGAGGTCGACGCCCAAGTACGGCAAGATAAGCCCGCAGAACATCAGAACGAGCAGTAGGGGGATATTGCGCAAAACCTCCGTGTAGACGGTGGCGAACACGCGCAGAGCCGGCACCGGAGAAATTCGCATCGTCGCAATGATGACGCCGACGACGAATGCGCCTGAACCAGCAATCAGAAGCAACAGCAGTGTGGTGAGAAAGCCGTGTAAGTAGATCGGCGTTACGTCAATAATGGCGTCCACTCATCACCTCCTGTAAGTCTCGAAATAGTCAAAATGCTGGGAAAAGTAGGTCTGTCCGCACTCGCCTACGGACAGACCCACCAGTGGAGCTACTTAGTAGCGGTTGACCGCGGGGGGCTCGGGAGTCTTCAGGACCTTGCCTGCGGTGCCCTCCCATGCCTTCTTCCAGGCACCGTCCTTGTAGGACTTCTCCAACGTGTCGTTGATGAACGCGCGGAACGCGTCATCGTCGTGCGCCAGACCGATGCCGTATGGCTCTTCAGTGAACGGGTTGCTCAGAACCTCGAACTCGCCCTCATTCTGGTCAGCAAGACCAGCGAGGATGACGTTGTCGGTGGTGACCGCGATGACCTTGCCATTACGAAGCGGCTCAAGGCAGTTCGAGTAGGTGTCGGTCGTGATGAGGTTGACACCGTACTCGGCAATGTTCTTCTCCGAGGTGGAACCAGCAACACTGCACACGTTCTTGCCAGCGAGATCCTCTGGGCCCTTGATGCCCTCAGGGTTGCCCGCGAGAACCAGGATGTCCTGACCAGCGTTGTAGTAAGGCCCAGCGAAGGAGATAACTTCCTTGCGCTTGTCGTTGATCGTGTAGGTGGCTACAACGATGTCGACGGTGCCGTTCTCGATGAACTGCTCGCGGTTCGCCGAAACAGTCTCGACCCACTTGATCTTGTCTGGTGCGATGCCGAGCTCGGCAGCAATGAGCTTGCCGATCTCCACGTCGAACCCAACAGGGTCACCACTCGGGCCCTTGAGGCCAAATAGCGGCTGGTCGAACTTGGTACCAATGGTGATGGTGCCCGCGTCTGCGAGCTTCGCCATGGTCGTTCCTGCCTCAAACGTTGGTGCTTCGGCGACGGGCGGTGCTGCCACGTCTCCTCCGCCTGCACATGCACCAAGTCCGAGGACGCTGGCGACGGCGACGGCAGAAATCATCAGGCTCTTCTTGAGTCTCATGTGTCTCTCCTTGCTGTGGTTACTTACCCGCTAGTTAGTGAGTAAGGATTTTTGAGAGGAAGTCCTTCGCTCTCGGGCTTTGGGGGTCAGTGAAAAACTTCTCGGGAGTCGCCTCTTCGACGATCTCGCCGTCTGCCATGAATAGCACGCGGTCGGCCGCCTTGCGAGCAAAGCCCATCTCGTGCGTCACAACGACCATGGTCATGCCTTCTTCAGCGAGCTGCACCATGACATCCAGAACCTCAGAGATCATCTCCGGGTCGAGGGCCGATGTGGGCTCATCGAGCAGAATCAGCTTTGGATCCATGGCAAGAACGCGTGCGATAGCAACACGCTGCTGTTGACCGCCAGACAACTGCGACGGCATTTTTGAGGCCTGATTAGCAACGCCCACACGATCGAGCAGTTCCATCGCGTGCTTGTCGGCGTCGGCCTTTGACTGACCGCGAACCTTGCGAGGGCCGAGCGTAACGTTCTCTAGAACCGTCTTGTGTGCGAAGAGGTTAAAGGACTGGAACACCATGCCAACATCGGCACGAAGCTTCGCAAGCCCCCTACCTTCTTCTGGCAGCGGCACGCCATCAATAGTGATCGAGCCGTTGTCGATGGTCTCTAGCCGATTGATCGCGCGACAGAGGGTGGACTTGCCAGAGCCACTCGGCCCGATCACCACAACGACCTCACCGCGACCGACGGTCGTTGAGATGTCTTTCAAAACGTGAAGGTCACCAAAGTTCTTATTGACGTTCGTGATGACGACAAGGGGTTCACCGCTGTGTGAGGGCTCCATCAACACAGACTTTCATATGCTGACAGGAACGGCCAAACTCTTGGCAAGGTCGTAATGGATACGTGACACGTGACCCTGAAAATACGGGGCTTTTGCCTATTCCAGTTCGCGCTGTGCAAAAGCAGACTCGTAGAGGCAGACGGATGCCGCAGTCGCAAGATTCATCGATTCCGCTTTGCCGTAAATGGGCACGCGAACGACGCGGTCAACGAGTTGAAGCTGCTCATCCGAAAGGCCACGAGCCTCGTTGCCGAACAGCCACGCCGTCGGTTGCGCGAGGGCGCCTTCACCGCGCACAGCCAGGAGATCGTCACCCTTAATATCTGCTGCCAAAATCTGGAGTCCAGCGCCACGTGCCTTCTCAAGCACCGTGTTAAGTTCAACATCAACCGCGATGGAAATATGAAAAATTGATCCGGTCGACGACCGCACGACCTTCGGGTTGTACAGGTCGACGCTGCGGCCGCACAAAATTACCGCGTCTGCCCCGGCCGCATCCGCAGCACGAATAATTGTTCCCGCGTTACCTGGATCTCTGACTTCTTCAAGGATGGCGACAATTTTCGGGCCATTCCCCGTGCTATCCATCCGGAAGATTTCCTTCACTGATGTAGGAAATTGGTGGCACACCGCCACGATTCCCTGCGGCGTCACAGTGTCGGCCATGGCGTCAAGTACCTGCTCGGTGACGAACTCCACATCGACTCCGGCACCTATTGCCGCAGCCGAAATGTCGGGGTAACGCTCCAGCGCGGTCGGGGTGCCATAAAGCTCCACCACAAGCTCTGCGCGATAGGTGAGTGCTTCGGCGACCGCCTGAGGGCCCTCCAAGAGAAAAAGCCCGGTCGATGACCGGGCCTCTCTCTTGTGAAGCTTGGTGACGGCCCGGACCTGTGGGGAACGCGGGTTGTCGATCATGCCCTCAGTCTAAAGGGCATGTTGGCCCCCTTCGAGACAGTTGCCTCGCACGAGCGTCGAGACGACGATCGGCGCTGGCGGAACACGAAGGCAAGAAATGGCCTTCGAGACTCTGTGCCGCGAGCTCAGGGAACGGTAATAGTTACGCAGCAGCCTTTGGCGCGTTGACATCCTTAGGCAACGCAGCCTTTGCCGTCGCAACAATCGCCGCGAAGGTGGCAGGCTCGCTTACCGCAAGCTCGGCGAGGATACGACGGTCAACCTCGATGCCCGCCAGGTTCATTCCCTGGACGAGACGGTTGTACGTCATACCGTTCTCACGAGCCGCAGCGTTGATGCGCTGGATCCACAAGCGACGGAAGTCACCCTTGCGCGCACGGCGGTCACGGTACGCGTATACGAGCGAGTGCGTGACCTGCTCTTTTGCTTTGCGGTAGAGACGCGAGCGCTGCCCACGGTAACCGGATGCGCGCTCGAGAATTACCCGACGCTTCTTGTGGGCGTTGACCGCCCGCTTTACTCTTGCCATTTCCTGTTATCCCTTACGTCTCGCGGCTCAGCGGCCGAGAAGCTTCTTGATGTTCTTGACGTTGGCCTTGGCGACCGGCTCGTCCTGGTTCAGGCGACGCTTGCGCTGGCCCGACTTGACCTCAAGGTTGTGTCGCATGCCAGCCTGCTGCTTCATGATCTTGCCGCTACCAGTAATTTTGAAGCGCTTTTTCGCCCCTGAGTGGGTCTTCTGCTTAGGCATCCTTTTCCTCTTCCTTGCTTTCGTTCTCGTGTGGCGCTGCATCGTCTGCCGAATCTTCGCCACGTGTGCGGCTCGGCTTAGCTGCGGCACGGCGGGCGTCGGATTCTGCCTTCGCCACCGCCTTGGTCTTGTGCGGTCCAATGACCATCACCATGTTTCGGCCGTCGATAGTCGGATTTGACTCGACGGAACCGGACTCAGCGAGATCCTCGGAAAGTTTTTTGAGCAATCGCACGCCCTGATCTGGACGCGACTGCTCACGACCACGGAACAGGATCATGGCTTTGACCTTGTCGCCACCCTGCAGGAATCCTTCCGCGCGCTTGCGCTTGGTTTCGTAGTCGTGCGTATCAATCTTGAGACGGAAACGAACCTCCTTGAGGATCGTGTTCGTCTGGTTGCGCCTGGCCTCTTTAGCCTTCTGCGCTTCTTCGTACTTGAACTTTCCGTAATCCATGATTTTGGCTACGGGCGGCTTGGAGTTTGGTGCGACCTCGACGAGGTCGAGGTCTGCTTCCTGCGCAAGTCGCAGTGCAACCTCGATCTTAACGACGCCGACCTGCTCACCGCTCGGGCCAACGAGGCGAACCTCTGGCACGCGGATGCGGTCATTCGTACGGGGATCGCTGATAGGTAGCTCCTCTGTTCTTAGTTAAGATGCTCGGTCAGACGGCGGATGCCATCAGATCGGCGAGAGAAGAAAGTCACCTGTTAATCGTCGCGCTTACACACGACATCATCAACACAGCGCCCTTGTCTACCATCACGATGACGCTGTGACAGCGGGGCGCCTACAACCCGGTAACCTTGAAGAAGCGGTCGCGGGTGGGAGAATCTCCACTTTCGCACTGGGAGCCAATAAAGGCCCCAGAACCCGCATGAGTCTAACAGAGGAATGAACGATGAGCGAGCCAGCAGGAGAAAAAGAAGCGCGTGACATCTCAGAGGTACCCGCCGTCGAACTCATCAACACTGTCGCGGTGCACCTGCTCAGCGCCGCGGCGATTAAATGTGGCCTGGCCGATGATCCAGAGGCCGATATCGACCTCGATGAGGCACGCAAACTCATCAATGCGCTCGCTGGTCTTGTCACAGCGGCGGCGCCAGAAATTGGAAACCACCATGCCGCTCCCCTGCGAGACGGCCTGCGTTCAGTGCAGCTCGCCTTCCGCGAAGCGTGCACCTACCCAGATGCGCCCGGCCAGGGCCCTGGTGAAAAGTACACCGGTCCCGTCAACTGAACGCTAAGAGGCAGGCCTACTCAGTAGGTATATCAGCTGCACGACTCGCCTCCGGCGATCCACCATCCGCACGATCTTCCTCCACAGGTGCAGCATCGACAGAGTGAAGCGCGACGCCTATCGAGTCGACACGCTCAGCGATGATCTCGTCGTTCGACCACCTCTCGGTGAGGCGGTTCACAAGACCACTCACCTCGACTTCGGCGAGGCCATCCGCTAGTAGTAAATGGATCATCAGCTCTGGTCCGCGCAAACGGCCATCCAGATCTCCCGCAGATAACGTAACTTCCAACACCGCCGACTCATCGACCACAGTGTTAACGAAAGCTTGCACAACATCTGCGTCAAGGTGACCCGGAATCCACTCTCGCTCCTGCGCCATCGCCCACAGCGCGGGCCGACGAATCGCAAACTCCGTCTCCGACATGGGGTCTAGCACCACAACTTCAGTGCCCTCGCTCACAGCGGCCACCGCCACACGTGGACCGGAGGCGGGCACGGGTCTGGCAACCGGATTCCATGCACTCATTGCCGCAACAGAGCTGAACACGGGAAGCACCGTGCGGCCGTCTGGCCCCTCCACCGTCACGATGGAAAGCTCCTGACTCTTGTCAACGATGCGCCCGTGGGCGTTGGTCCCGGACTCTCCCAGCACAGCAAGAAGTGGAATCAATAAACGCGAGTCCCGAAAAATGCGTACAACATCGGACGCCTCGGCTTTGCCTGCCCGATACCGCGCAATCTCTGCCACGAGTTCGGCGGGCGCACTCCCGTCGTCGCCGGCATTCGCATTGGGCTCAAACTGGCGCCCAGCCCACGGCTGTCCTGCAGAATCAGTGAGGTTCGAGGGGTCGATCATGCGGGCTCCGATTAGTCGGATGCGACGTCGAGCGCTTCAGCGAGCGTAAACGCTTTTGTGTACAGCGCTTTGCCGACAATTGTCCCTTCGAGCCCCTGCGGTACAAGTTCGCGCAGCGCCACAATGTCATCGAGCGTCGATATTCCGCCGGAGGCGATAACCGGCTTATCTGTGCGGCTGATCACCGAGGCGAGCAACTCAATATTCGGGCCAAGAAGTGTGCCATCTTTCGTGACATCGGTGACAACGTAGCGAGCGCATCCGGCAGCTTCGAGGCGGTCAAGCACCTCGAAAAGTTCGCCTCCATCTTTGGTCCACCCACGCGCTGCGAGAGTCGTGCCACGTACATCCAACCCAATAGCAATTGCCTCCCCGTACTCAGCAATCACATGCGCAGTCCACATGGGGTTCTCCAGAGCTGCGGTGCCCAAGTTGATGCGTTTGGCACCCGTAGCCAGTGCTGCTTCCAGGCTCGCATCATCACGGATGCCGCCAGAAAGCTCAATGTTGACCCCCTTGGACTGCTTTATCACGCGCTTAATCGTCGCGTGGTTATTTCCGCGGCCGAACGCTGCATCCAAGTCGACGAGGTGAATCCACTCTGCACCTTGATCGATCCAGTCAGCCGCGGCACCCAACGGGTCGCCGTAACTTGTTTCGGTTCCGGCTTCGCCACGCGTCAACCGCACTGCTTTGCCGCCCGCCACGTCAACCGCGGGCAGAAGGACGAGTCGTGGGGTTCTATTAAAGTCACTCATGATGGCCATTTTCAGATTCGGGACAGGGTTCAGATACTAGTCACGGGCAAGTGCCGCCACCCAATTAGCAAGTAATTTCAGACCGGCAGTCCCCGACTTTTCGGGGTGGAACTGGGTGGCCGACAGCGGTCCATTTTCGACAGCGGCAAGAAAGCGACTGCCATGGCTCGCCCAGGTAACTCGTGGAGCCACCAGGGGGCCGTCCGCAGGCAGATCCCAACTCTGGGCCGCAAATGAGTGCACGAAATAGAATCGCTCCTCGCGGATGCCGTCAAACAAGAGTGAATCTTCTGGCGGTTCAACGGTATTCCAACCGATGTGAGGCAAAACGGGTGAATCTAGAGTGGTCACGGTGCCGGGCCACTGGCCAAGCCCCCCCGTTTGCACCCCATGCTCGACACCGTGTTCGAACATCACCTGCATACCAACACAAATACCCAGCACAGCGCGCCCACCGGCAAGTCGCCGGTCGATGAGCTCGGGGCCACGCACCTCGTTCAGCGCCGACATTACGGCGGGGAATGCACCCACTCCCGGGACGAGGAGCCCCGCTGCAGCCGCCACGCGATTGGGGTCTGCTGTCAGCGTCACATTAGCCCCCACAGCCTCGAGTGCTTTCGCTGCGGAGTGCACGTTTCCGCTCCCGTAGTCGAGAACGACCACAGATGGTCCACGCACTCCTACAGCGCACCCTTCGTTGAAGGGATCCCCGTCACGCGTGCGTCGCGAGCTACAGCATGACGGAGCGCTCGGGCGAACGCCTTGAACTCCGCCTCTGCAATGTGGTGTGGGTCCCTGCCAGCGAGGACCGTGACGTGCACCGTGAGCCCCGCATTGAACGTCAAAGCCTCAAAAACGTGACGCACCATCGACCCCGTGAAATGACCACCAATGAGGTGGTACTCGAATCCGGCCGGCTCGCCAGAGTGCACAAGGTATGGGCGGCCAGAAACATCGACAACAGCTTGAACGAGCGCCTCATCGAGTGGAACAAGTGCGTCACCGAATCGCGAAATTCCTACCTTGTCACCGAGGGCAGCCTTGATGGCGCTACCCAGCAGAATCGCCGTATCTTCTACCGTGTGGTGGACATCGATCTCGGTGTCGCCGGATGCGCGCACCGTGAGGTCGATGAGCGAATGACGCGAGAACGCGGTGAGCATGTGGTCGAAGAAGGGCACCGTCGTGGAAATGTCAGAGGTACCAGTGCCGTCAAGGTCGAGAGAGAGTTCTATGCTCGATTCGCTCGTCTCCCTGCGAAGCTCGGCTGTGCGCTTGCGTGTCATGGTTCAAGCCTACCGACCGAAGACATCCGCGAGCGCCGCGAGAAACTCGCTTGTCTCCTTCTCAGTGCCTGCCGTTACACGCAGGTGACCGGGGATACCTACATCACGAATCAGTATGTCGCGCTCAAGGAGCTGATCAAACAACCACGCTGGTTCGGGCACGCCACCAAAGAGCACAAAGTTTGTCGCCGACGGAAGTGTCGGAAAGCCGAGCCCGGGAAGAGCCTCCACCAGCCTGTCGCGCTGAACGATGATATCGACCACTGATTCGAGCAACTCGCGAGAGTGCCGTAGCGCCGCCAACGCCGCCGCCTGCGTCAGCGCAGACAAATGGTACGGCAAGCGAACAAGTCGCAGGGCATCAATGACCGCGGGGTCGGCCGCAAGGTACCCGAGTCGAACTCCCGCAAAAGCAAACGCTTTACTCATCGAGCGGCTCACCAAGAGTCGTTCGCGCCCCGGCAGAAGAGTGACTGCCGAGGGGGTACCCGGAGCAGCAAACTCGGCGTAAGCCTCATCCACCACCACTATTCCGTCAGTTGCCTCGTAGACCGCCGCAATGGTGTCTAAGGTCAGTGGAGTACCGGTGGGGTTATTGGGGGAACACAACAGCACAATGTCAGGTGAGTGCTCCTCAACCTGACGAACCGCCGTGCTCGTCGAGAGCAGAAATCCGTCGTCACGAACACCACTGATCCACCTCGTAGCTGTTCCACGCGACAGAATCTGGTACATCGAATAGGTGGGCTCAAAGCCAAGGACACTTCGCCCCGGGCCACCGAATGCCTGAAACATTTGCTGGAGCACTTCGTTGGAGCCGTTGGCAGCCCAGATTTGTTCCGTCGTGACGCCAGCGCCAAGATAACCGGCGAGACTCTCTCGGAGTTCGGTGAACTCTCGGTCCGGGTACCTGTTGAGGCTCAACACGGCTTCGGCAAGCGAGGCTGCAATATCGAGGGCGACTGCCTCCGGAATCGGATGCGTGTTCTCGTTCACGTTCAGAGCAATGCGCACGGTCTTCTGCGGGGCGCCGTACGGCGACAATCCACGCAGGTCATCACGGAGGGGAAGATCGCCGAGTGTGGTCACCCATTAATGTTACGGGAGGTCAACGCACTATAACGACATCGCTACATGACGGCACCCCGGATTGAAACTCGCGCAGGCAGAGCGCTGCGGCCCCACCTATCCGGGATAAACCGCAACTGAAACATACCGTTATCGGCACTACACCGTTATCGGCACTACACGGCTATCGGCGACACAGGGCTATTCGGAATACACCGCGGGAATCGCGAGCCTGTCCCCCGGGTGCAAATCTGAATTCTCTAACTGGTTAAGCCGCACAATGTCAGAGATCACGTCGCGGGGGTCGGCGGCGGGAGCCACGGACTCGGCAAGCTCCCACAGGGACTGGCCCGCCTGGACCGTGACGTAGTCAAAGGTGCCCGTCGAGATGTCGGAGGATGCCATCGCAATGCCGCCGTTGAGCGCGGTGACAAGTGCGAGTGCCACGAGCGGACCCGCTGCCAGTGAAGTCAACACGAAGCGTCCGCGACGCGTCACGCGCAGACGTGGTGCTTTCATCTTGTAAGTGCTCAGCTCTGATGTGCGCAATCCTGACGTGCGCAACCCTGACGTGCGCGGTTCAGACGTGCGCAGTTCTGACGTGCGCAGTTCTGACGTGCGCAGTTCTAAAGCGCCGTGTTCTGATGCGCTGCCGTGTTCTGATGCGCTCAGGTGTGGCGCTGACGGTCGCTGTGTGTGAACCGGTGTGGCAGTCATTGCGTTCCTCCTTCTCAACTTCCGTATCCGGCGCTCGGCCGGGAGCGCCGGATACGAAGCTATGTTCCGAATATATCTTCGAATAACCTAAAATTCAAGTCAATATTCGAATATGTTCTAAACTTATATCGCGACACTCTCGAAGAGATGTTTGTTTAGAGTGCTTATTCGGGATACAGTTTCGATTGTTTACACATCAGGCAATCAGTACCCACCGACATTGACGAGATTGCCAGCGTCAGTAGTCGCAGAAGTTTGACTGGAAACGCCGAACAGGTGCTGCCAGCTAAGTAAAACTGGCCACGGAAAAGACAGGCGGAGAGCACATGAGCGTTGAGCAGATTGGCGAAAGAAATGCTGATGAGGCCGAACTCGGAACAGTGAAGCCTGGAACTCGCCGCCGCCGTAGCTTGAGCGATAAGCAGCTCGCCATCCTCGAGTTCATCCAGCGTTCGGTCTCAACCCTTGGCTACCCGCCGAGCATGCGGGAGATCGGAGACGCTGTCGGTTTGGCATCACTGTCGAGCGTCACTCATCAGCTCAACCAACTTGAATTGAGTGGCTACCTTCGCCGCGACCCTAACCGCACGCGTGCTCTCGAAGTACTTATTGAGGTTCCGTCCGCAGAAACTAGCCCCGAGTTTGCGATTCCCATGGGTGATGCCGCAATGGTTCCCCTCGTCGGCCGCATTGCCGCCGGTATTCCCATCACAGCTGACCAGCAAATTGAAGAGGTGTTTCCGCTTCCACGCCAGCTCGTTGGTAAGGGCGATCTCTTCATGCTCAAGGTCGTGGGTGAATCCATGATCGATGCTGCTATTTGCGATGGTGATTGGGTGGTCGTACGGCAGCAGCAGAATGCAGAGAACGGCGAAATCGTTGCGGCCCTGCTAGAGGAAGAAGCCACTGTCAAAGTGTTCCAGCAACGCGATGGTCATACCTGGCTACTGCCCCGCAACTCCTCCTTTGCCCCCATCGTGGGAGATCAGGCAGTAATTTTGGGCAAGGTCGTGGCGGTACTGCGTTCCGTTTGAAACGGGAGCACAAGGCTCTCCTGCTGAGCTGTCACAAGCGCCGTCACGTGGGTGCCATCTTCCTCGTAGGAGGTCGAGATGACAGTTCCTCGCTCGTGGAGTGACGAGACAATATCGCCGCGATCATAGGGAACAACGAGCTCCATGCGAATGTCGGGCCTCGGAATAAGCTCAGAAATTTGGGAAAGCAGCTCGTCGATTCCTTCACCGGTGCGTGCAGAAGCAAACACAGACCGGGGCTCGATTCCTCGCAGAACCAGCCTGGCATTGTCATCGATGAGATCCGACTTATTGAACACAACGATTTCGGGAATATCGCGCGCACCCAAATCGCCAAAAACATCCCGCACGGTCACGAGTTGACTTCCAGGGTTTGGGTGGCTTGCATCCACGACGTGAACAATCACGTCAGCGCGTTCGACTTCTTCGAGAGTGGAACGAAATGCCTCCACTAGTTCGTGAGGAAGATTGCGAACGAACCCCACGGTATCGGTCAAGGTATAGGGGCGACCGTCCGCGGTTTCTGTGCGCCGAACCGCGGTATCCAACGTGGCAAACAGTGCGTTCTCGACAAGCGCTCCCGCACGAGTGATCCGATTCAGAAGTGATGATTTACCTGCGTTCGTGTATCCGGTTATCGCCACAGACGGCACCGCGTTGCGTGTGCGGTTGGCACGCTTCGCTTCGCGCGCGGGCCCAAACTCTTTGATCTGCTTACGAAGACGGGCCATGCGGGTATGGATACGACGTCGATCAAGCTCGATTTTCGTCTCACCTGGGCCACGGGAGCCCATTCCCACTCCAGCCCCAACTTGCCCGCCGGCCTGGCGGCTCATGGACTCACCCCAGCCACGCAAGCGCGGCAGCAGGTACTCAAGCTGAGCAAGTTCGACTTGGGCCTTACCTTCGCGGCTTTTAGCGTGCTGGCTAAAAATATCTAGGATGACGGCGGTGCGATCGATGACCTTCACCTTCACCACGTCTTCCAATGCGCGCCGCTGGCTCGGGGCTAACTCAGTGTCGGCAATCACCGTGTCTGCACCGAGTGCCGCCACAATGCCCTGAAGCTCCTGCGCCTTACCTTTGCCGAGAAAAGTACTGGGGTCTGGAAAACTGCGTCGCTGCAGAAGTCCGTCAAGCACGACAGCCCCAGCAGTTTCTGCGAGAGCAGCAAGTTCGCGAAGCGAGTTCTCGGCGTCGTCGATTCCCCCCTGCGGGTGGATACCAATGAGCACGACGTTCTCGAGCCGAAGTTGACGATACTCAACCTCAGTGACATCGTCGAGTTCCGTTGACAGTCCGCCGACCCTTCGGAGGGCGGCCCGCTCTTCACGATCGAGCTGATCGCCGTCAACCGAATCGGTGTCAGAATCATGCGATTGCAATGCAAGTGCGCGTGATCCGAAGAGGGCATAGCCGCCCGCCCGCGCGTCGGCAGCAGCCAACACTCGGTCGATTGGATCCACGGAATCGTGGTTTTCTTCTTCACCTTCATTCATTCGGTTAACCCTAGCCTCCTAGTTTTCGGTAAGTTTCTCTCCATGGCCGACGATCACTACTTTTCGTCAACTCCGACAAGTCCCCTTCATGTGCGCTCCATTCGGGCCACACTGCTGGGCACCACATACGAGCTCACGACCGCGAACGGTATTTTCAGCCCTGAACGCATTGACGCGGGAACTCAGGTGCTGCTCGCGAACACGCCCGCACCGCCGCCCGGCGGCAACCTCCTCGACTTGGGCTGCGGATGGGGGCCCATCGCCTTGTCGCTTGCTCTAGCAGCGCCTCGCGCCACAGTGTGGGCCGTGGATGTTAATGAGCGTGCTCTGGACCTGGTGCGGCGCAACGCGACCGCACTAGGTCTCATCAATGTCAACGCGTGCCGACCCGAAGATGTTCCCGACGACATCCGCTTCACGACGATCTGGTCAAACCCGCCCATTCGCGTCGGAAAGGACGAGCTTCACCGAATTCTGGAGCATTGGCTTCCACGCTTGGATTCCGAATCGGATGGCTGGCTCGTCGTGCAACGAAACCTTGGCTCTGATTCACTCCACCGTTGGCTCGACGGAGCGCTGCCTGAGGGCTTCACGGTCAGTCGCTCAGCGACCAGCAAGGGCTACCGAGTTCTTCGCGTTCGGCGGCGTTAAAGCGGCGCCGTTAACCCGGTGAAGCTAGCGCTCTCGGCCTAATACGACACGATTCCGTCGAAGGCCAGCTCTGCTGGACCAGAAAGCGAGACGTGCTCGCCGTCTTCTGCCGGCCACATTCGCACACCAAGGGTTCCACCAGGCACCTCGACGCGCCACTGGTTGGGAGCGGTGGGCCCTGCCCAGTGCCGTGTGGCCAGCGCTGCAGCGACGGCGCCGGTTCCGCAGGAGAGCGTCTCACCGCTTCCGCGTTCGTGCACACGCATTCGGATGTAACCAACACCGTCTTTGACCAGCGGATCGTGTGGAACCACAAACTCCACATTGGCCCCCCGCTCTGGCTCGGGGTCCAGAATCGGAATCCAGGTGAGGTCAGCTGATTCGAGCTCTTCCTCACTCGATAACGCGACCACAACATGCGGGTTACCAACGTTGATGCCGAGCCCGGGCCTCGCCACTTTGAGGTTTCGCGCACGAACAAGCGGTTCTCCCCCGTCGAGCGACCAGCGCCCCATGTCCACCTGGAAACCAGAAGCATTCCCTTGCACATCTCTCACCCCGCCACGGGTGCCGATCGGAAGCGTTTCTCCTCGAGAAAGTTCTGCCAATCCGTTCTCGATCAAAAATTTCGTATACACCCGAATACCGTTGCCACACATCTCGGAAACAGTGCCGTCGGAGTTGAGGTGATCCATAAACCACTCTGCAGCATCGTCTTCTTCGAGCGACGCGTCCCCCTCGGCAATACTCCGTGACCGCACGGCCCGAATGATGCCGTCAGCACCAATTCCAAAATGCCGATCGCACAGTGTGCGCACCTGATCGGGAGTGAGAGCAATCTCACCGTCGGGGTCTGCGAACAGGATGAAATCGTTCCCCGTGCCGTGACCCTTTGTGAAATGCAGTTCAGCCATGGGCCAATGCTAAAGCACTCGCCTTGCTGACTCGATCTGGGTCGTCAAAGTCGAGCCACTGGGAGGATGGATACCTCGTGAACCACCCCACCTGCCTGCGGGCGTATCGACGGGTAAGCGCGGAGGTGGCCTCTATTGCCGCTGTCTCTGACTTTTCATCACGCAGTTGCTCCATCGCTTGCGCGTATCCGATTGCGCGTCTCGCCGTTACTCCTTGCTCAAGGCCGAGCTCCATCAGGCCACGAACCTCCTCAACGAGGCCGTCTCTCCACATGTGGGCTACTCGCTCGTTGAGCCGCTCGACGAGAGTAGCTCGTGGAGCGGTAAGGCCAATTATGGTGGTCGGTTCGCGCGTGCGGCTCTCGTCAGGCAGGCCAGAACCAAAGGGCTCACCCGTCATGGCGATGACCTCCAGCGCTCGGATGATGCGACGCGTGTTGTGCGGCCCAATCGCCCGCGCAGCGTCTGGGTCGACCTGCATGAGCCTCTCAAACAGTGCGTGACCGCCCTTCTCAGCCGCTTCGTTCTCGAGGCTCGCTCGAATCGCGACGTCTGATCCGGGGAATCGAAAATCAAAGAGAATAGACGACACATAAAGCCCAGAACCACCGACGAGAATCGGCACAGCACAACGGTTTCTCACCTCGGCAATGATCTTTCGAGCAGCCTCCTGGTAGGCCGCGACATTCGCCTCTTCGGTGACATCAAGAACATCAAAAAGGTGGTGCGGGATGCCTCTTCGCTCCTTTACGGGAAGTTTGGCCGTGCCAATATCCATACCACGGTAGAGCTGCATCGCGTCGGCGTTGACGATCTCTGCTGCGTGCCCTTGTGCCCGTAACCCTTCTGCGAGATCGAGCGAAAGCTCACTCTTGCCCGTACCCGTGGCCCCCACTATGGCGATGAGGGGAAGCACCAATGGCACTACTGAGGTCATCGGCAGTGCTGAGGTCAACGGCAGTGCTGAGGTCAACGGCAGTGCTGAGGTCATCGGCAGTGTTGAGGTCAACGACGCAGCGTGGGCAGCCCGAGAGACACCACACCATTGGTTGGGCCGCCTGAGGTGGCACCGACCGCTGGGGCGCCGCAACTCGCCTCCTGGGCGCGATCCCACGCATCGCCTGCCACTGTGCGTTGCACCGCAAGCAGTGTGCCGCCTGGCGCATCGGCTATCAGGTGGAATGGAGCGGCACTGGAAATAACAGCGGTGACCATGTCGCCTGGCCGTGGCACATTGCTGCCCTCTGGAACATCAAAATGCACGAGGCGGCCATCTGCAGCCCGCCCGCTCATGCGGTGGGTGTCAGCGTCTTTACGCCCCTCCCCGTTCGCAACGAGAAGCTCAGCTGAGGTTCCCACGAGCGCAAGGTTTTCTTCCCATGAAATCTGTTCCTGAACGGCATGTAGACGCTCATACCGCTCTTGGACGACGGCCTTCGGTACCTGATCGGGCATCGTGGCCGCCGGCGTGCCTTCGCGGATCGAGTACTGGAAGGTAAAGGCCGAAGCAAAGCGCGCCTGCTGTACAACGCGCAGTGTTTCAGCGAAATCTTCTTCCGTTTCACCGGGGAACCCCACAATGATGTCGGTGGTGATGGCGGCGTTGGGAATCTTTTCTCGCACGCGGTCGAGGATGCCGAGAAACTTTTCTGAACGGTAGCTGCGGCGCATGGCACGGAGCACACGGTCAGATCCGGACTGCAGCGGCATGTGGAGCTGAGGCATCACCGCTGGGGTTTCGGCCATAGCGTCGATAACGTCATCGGTGAACGCCGCCGGGTGCGGGCTCGTGAATCGGATGCGCTCCAGCCCTTCAATCTCACCGGCAGCACGCAGCAATTTTGCGAACGCCCCACGATCTCCGAACTCGACACCGTACGAGTTCACGTTTTGACCGAGAAGTGTGACCTCAATTGCCCCGTCATCGACGAGCGCTTGGATCTCGGCCAGGATGTCGCCTGGTCTGCGGTCTTTCTCTTTTCCGCGCAGTGAAGGAACGATGCAGAACGTGCAGGTGTTATTACAGCCGACAGAGATCGACACCCATCCGCTGTACGTTGACTCGCGCCGCGCAGGCAGCGTGGAGGGGAAAACGTCGAGGGATTCGAGGATTTCGAGCTGGGCCTCTTCGTTGTGGCGCGCCCGTTCAAGGAGCGTGGGCAGCGATCCCATGTTGTGGGTGCCGAAGACGACGTCTACCCACGGCGCCTTCTCGAGGATGAGGCCTTTAACTTTTTGCGCGAGACAACCGCCGACCGCGATTTGCATTCCCGCGTGGTTTCGCTTCACTTCTGCCAGCATGCCGAGCGTTCCGTAGAGCTTATTGTCGGCGTTCTCTCTGACCGCGCAGGTGTTGATCACGATGATGTCGGCTTCGGCACCGTCAGCTCGCGCGAAGCCGGCAGCCTCGAGAGATCCACTCATTCTTTCGGAGTCGTGAACGTTCATCTGACAGCCGAACGTGCGTACTTCGTAGGTGCGCGGGAGTGTTGCTTCGTCAGTGGTCACAGTCATGGTGCCTCAAGCCTAAGCCTGCCAGCGAATTCCTACTGCTGGACCAGTGTGACGGTGAGGTCTCGGTTGCTCACTGTTGTGGTGATCGCCGCGTCAATGGACGAGGTTTCGGGGTTCCAGGTGCCAACATATTCTGCGATGCCGTTGGCGTCATCCAGATACACCTCAACGTGCAGAACGCCGCCCGTAACACGCCACGTGTCGTTGGGATCGTCGTAGGGGTTCTGCCCGTACTGCACCGCCACGGTGCCGTCGTCATGGAGCGTCAGCGTTGTGTCATCGCCGCCACTGTCTCGACCGGTCCACACTGTTGCGAGCGGGTCGATGACCTCCCCAATGTATGTGGTTGTGTCAACGTTCGTGGGGGTCGGGGGTGTGGTCGGGGTCACCATCGGACGTGGAGCCATGACGCTGCACCCGGCGAGGGCAAGCGTCGCGGCGACGATGATTGCCGCAGCGAAAGTCTGTCGGTGCGAGTTCACGTCATCGATCCTATGTGGTCAAGGAATAGCCCTACACCGTGCGCACGTGACTACGCGCTGCTTACGAGAACCTAACTCCGGACGAAGACCTTGGCAGCGCCTCGAGAACAGCACGTCGCACGGTGTCCGAGGAGTAACCCTTGCGCTGCAGGTAGCCGCTGAGCCGCCTTACAGCCGTGTTGTGGTCTAACCCCATCAATTGGTTCGCACGACGCTCTGCGAGCTGTAGAGCGCGCGTGAACTCTTCATCTACGCCGAGTGATTCAAGAGCTGCATCGATCACCCATGGATCAATATGTTTTCTACGCATCTCGCTGACAAGGGCCGCGCGACCAAGCCCTTTGCGCTCGTGCTGAGTGCGAACGATGTTCTCAGCGAGTGCCTCATCGCCGATAAGGCCAACACCTTCTAATCGGTCAAGTTCTGCTTCCACAACACTCGGATCTAACTCGCGCGCCAATAAAATCTGCCCGAGCTCCCAGCGTGAGCGGCCTTTTCTGGTGAGCGCATTCAGGCTGATGTTCTCTGCGCGCCGCAGCACTCTTGCGGTCGGGGCTGCGCGCTCTTCGTGGGCCGGGCTTTCGTGAGCCGGGCTTTCGCGGGCTGGGCTTTCGGGCGCTGAGCTTACGTGGGCTGAACCTTCCGGTGGGGCCATGCTTTCGAGCGGGCCAGATCGTTCCGGAAATACTGCGATCTCCGGGAGTGCTGCGATCTCCGGAAGTACTGTGGACTCCGACAGCACAGCATCTGCTCTCGGTGTCGTACCTCGTTCCTGCGTGTGCTCGAGTGGTGGCACTACCCCAGGAAGGTAGGTGACCTTGGCGAGTGTGCCGTCGGAGTCCATAACTATGTTTCTTTCGTCGGTGGGCTCAGCCAGCCTTGCGGCTGACGAGCTTTTCTTCGATGGGATCAACGACCGCGTTGCCAGTGGCCTTAGCGTTGTCGGCCTTGAGCCCGCTCTCCTTCAGAGCATTGCTGGCAGCAAGCTCTGTGGCAGCAAGCTCCGCAGCAGCCGCATTTGCGGCTTTGGCTTCGGCAGTCATTCCCAACTTCGCCATAATCCTGCTCTCGATCTCGTTGGCGATCTTGGGATTAGCGATCAGATACTTGCGCGAATTTTCTTTACCCTGACCAAGCTGGTCACCTTCGTACGTGTACCACGCACCAGACTTCTTGACGATCTCGTGCTCGACACCAAAGTCGATGAGGCTGCCTTCACGAGAAATTCCTGTGCCATACAGGATGTCGAACTCCGCCTGCTTGAAGGGGGGTGCCATCTTGTTCTTAACAACCTTGACGCGCGTGCGGTTACCGACCGCATCCGTGCCCTCCTTGAGGGTTTCAATGCGACGAATGTCGAGGCGAACCGAAGCGTAAAACTTGAGCGCCTTGCCACCGGCTGTGGTCTCTGGGCTACCGAAGAACACGCCGATCTTCTCGCGCAACTGGTTGATGAAGATCATGGTCGTGTTGGTCTGGCTAAGACCACCAGTGAGTTTGCGCAGTGCTTGCGACATGAGTCGCGCCTGAAGCCCGACGTGCGAGTCACCCATCTCTCCTTCGATCTCTGCACGAGGAACTAGTGCAGCAACGGAGTCAATGACGATGAGATCAATGGACCCGCTTCGTACGAGCATGTCAGCGATCTCGAGTGCCTGCTCTCCGGTGTCTGGCTGAGAGACGAGAAGTGCGTCAATGTCGACTCCGAGAGCTTTCGCATACTCGGGGTCGAGCGCGTGCTCTGCATCGATAAAGGCAGCGATTCCGCCTCCTCGCTGCGCGTTAGCGATCGCGTGAAGAGTAAGCGTGGTTTTACCCGAGGACTCTGGGCCATAGATCTCTACGATGCGGCCACGTGGGAGCCCCCCAATACCGAGCGCGACATCGAGTGCGATGGAGCCGGTAGGAATAACAGCCACAGGTGCTCGCTCGTCGCTGCCGAGGCGCATGACGGAACCTTTACCGAATTGGCGGTCGATCTGGGCGAGGGCGGTGTCGAGGGCCTTTTCGCGATCTGCTGGTGATGCCATGGGTTGATCCTTTGCTCGATATCGATGTGCCTATAGGCTGCCGTTCCTCTCACCGCCGGTGGTGCAGGGCCAGTGAGTTCCGCGACAAGGCGTTTAGCTGCATTCGCTAATGAGTCAGACAGTACGCGGAGCCGGTGACATTCTCGGTCACCAACGTGCGAACTGTGCACAACCCGTTTTCGATTGCTGCTGTGAACGAGCCTACACAGCTACGAACAAATGTTCGATAAGAAGCGCTCGGCGTGTCACCGAGGTTCGCGGATACCCGCGCCGTGCCTGTGCGACTCCGGCACATCGTTTGCACGGCACAATGCGAGCCACACGTCCCGCGCTGGCGTACCCGCTGTCAGCGCCTGTTCAGAAGTGAGATTACCGAGATCATCGAGAACCAGATCGCGCATCAGCGCGGCACCGAAGGATTCACCGAACTCCGCGGTGACAGCCCGGCGAAACTCACTCAGCCGCACGCCCGCAACCTTCGCGATTCGACACCGTGCCGAGAATAGACATCCTGTGAGAAAAAACGCAGTAAAAAAACGTGCGCTGAAACGGCACGCCCCGCGACACCATGCTCTGCCACAACATGCTCTGTGACAACACGGCTCGAGACAACACGGCTCGAGACAGCACGGAAGGCTCCGCGCCGAAGCAAACGGAGCCCTCTCGTGATGAACTCAGCGGACCACCAGGCCTGCGTCGAAGTCGGCGACAAGGTCGTCTGGGACCGTATCGGGAATGATGTCTATGCCTTCGATGACGGCGAGTCGGTCGCCGACCTCGCGCATAATGACGGAAATCGGCGTGTCGAGCGCGTCAGCGACTGAAGCGAGAATCTCTGAACTCGCCTCTTTCTGGCCGCGCTCTACCTCTGAAAGGTAACCGAGTGCAACGGATGCCTTACTGGCAACCTGGCGAAGGGTGCGGCCCTTCTGCAGACGAAAGTCCCGGAGAACATCTCCGATTTCTTGACGAACTAGAACCATTGGACCCTCCTCTTCTTACCTTTTTGTTCAGTGTGCGGTAGCTCTATGTGCATTGCAGCATTGTCACTAGAACCCGTCACTCTACAACCTACTGTGATCAAACTCTAACCAGTGCTTTCTGTATGACAATTGTGAATCACTAGTTATAACGAGATTGGTGATGGACTTATTCCGCAGAATCGGTGAGTCCTCGTTCGAGTGCCTCTGCTATCCACTCAAGCGCTGCTCCGACAGTTTGTGTTCTGATCTGATTTCGAGACCCATGCAGCGAGAGTTCACGAGCGTGAGTGACCTTGCCCATAGAAAGCCCGAGAAAAACTACGCCGGGCGAATGGCCGTGCACGGAATCTGGTCCGGCGACCCCCGTGGTGGCGATGCCAATATCTGCAGGGCGGCCGTTAACGGCGAGCCGATCTCGCACATTCTTTGCAAGTTGTCGCGCCACTTCAGGATGGACAGGGCCGACCTTTGACAGCAGCATGGCGTCCACCCCCAGCACGGTTGCCTTGATTTCTGTGTTGTAGGCCACAACTCCGCCATTGACAACGGCGGACGCACCCGGAACAGAAACGAGTTCTGCCACCAGCAAACCGCCGGTGAGGGACTCCGCGACAGCGAGAGTGAGCTCTCGCGCCACCAGGTCAGCAAGCAGCTGAGTTGCGGCGCCGACGGAGGAGCTGTCGGTTGAGGATGCGCTGGCAAGGGGTGCGCCTGTCACGTCACGCCGATTCGTCGGTGGGCCGCGAGTAGCGAAGAGCTTTCACAATGTACTCAATGCCGGAGATAAGAGTGAGCGCCAAGGCTATAGCCATGAGCACGGCATTGACCCAGTGAACCCAGTCACCGAAAAGCAACCACAACGGCACGAGGTAGAACGAGATCGCGATCGCCTGGGCGACAGTTTTGAGTTTGCCGCCACTGGATGCTGGGATAACTCGGTCGCGGACAACAGCCATACGAAACGCGGTGATACCAAATTCTCGAACCAGGATAAGGATGGTCACCCACCACCACAAATCGCCAATAATCGACAGCGTTACGAGCGCACTACCAGTGAGTATTTTGTCGGCAACGGGGTCGAGAAGTTTGCCAAAGTCGGTAACAAGGTTCTGCCGCCGCGCCAACAATCCGTCAATGCTGTCGGTGGCAATCGCAAGAATGAAAAGTCCTGCAGCGATGTACCGCATCACACCGAACTCATGATTGTCGGCAAAAAGAAGCCAGACGAAGAGCGGCGCCAGGAAGATGCGAACCACGGTGATGATGTTGGCAATATTGCCCGTGCTGGCCGGTGTATCACCGCTACGAGCCACTCGGCCGCGCATAGGGTTCGTACGTGCCGAGTTCGTAGGTGCCGGGTTCGTTTGTGCAGGATTAGTTTGTGCAGGATTAGTTTGTGCAGAGCCGTTTGAAGACGACGGTGTCGCGGGAAGTGCCACGTTAGTCCCTGTCCGTCAGTTTCCAGGCATCCTCATCCGACGAGCCCTCTACTTCATCGTAACCGCTCGTGGCGGAGGACACCGGGTCTGATCCATATCGGTCAGCATCGCGCGCAGCCGGTTCGCTGACGACCTGCCCACGAAGTTTCGCTAAGACCGCTGGCAGTTGTTCTGCGGCGACCAAGACATCTCGAGCCTTGGACCCTTCTGATGGACCAACAATCTGGCGTGATTCCAGCAAATCCATGAGTCGACCAGCCTTCGCAAATCCCACACGGAGCTTGCGTTGAAGCATTGAGGTTGAACCAAACTGGGTTGTCACCACGAGCTCAGCGGCGGAGAGCAACACATCGAGATCATCACCGATATCGCCATCGATAATGCGTTGCTCGGTGGCCACTGCGACATCTTTTCGGTACTCGGGTCGAGCCTGGGCTGTGACGTGCTTGACCACGGCAACGACTTCGCTCTCACTCACCCACGCGCCTTGCACTCGCATGGCCTTGGACGCCCCCATCGGCAGAAACAGCGCGTCACCTTGACCGATGAGTTTGTCAGCGCCCGGCTGGTCGAGAATAACGCGGGAGTCGGTCATGCTGCTGACGGCAAAGGCCAACCGGCTCGGAACGTTTGCCTTGATCAGACCGGTCACAACATCCACGCTCGGTCGTTGGGTCGCCAGCACGAGGTGGATGCCACTTGCTCGTGCCAACTGCGTAATGCGCACAATGGAGTCTTCGACATCACGCGGTGCGACCATCATGAGGTCCGCCAATTCGTCGACCACAACGAGAAGGTACGGGTACGGCTTGAGTTTGCGCTCGCTGCCCTCAGGAAGGCTGATCTCGCCCGCAACAACCGCCGCATTGAAGTCGTCAATGTGGCGGTAACCGAAGCTCGCCAGGTCGTCGTAACGCATGTCCATTTCTTTCACTACCCACGAGAGCGCCTCTGCTGCCTTCTTAGGGTTCGTGATGATGGGCGTAATGAGATGTGGCACTCCCGCATAGTGCGAAAGCTCCACCCGCTTGGGGTCGATGAGCACCATGCGCACTTCTGAGGGCTTCGCTCGCATCAACAGCGAGGTGATCATCGAGTTGATGAAACTTGATTTTCCGGAGCCGGTCGCCCCAGCGACTAGCAGGTGGGGCATCTTTGCGAGGTTGGCGACGACGAAACCACCTTCAACATCTTTGCCAACGCCAATCGTCATCGGATGCGCGCTCGATGTGCTCGCCTTCGAACGCAGCACGTCACCGAGCGAAACGATCTCTCGGTCCGTGTTGGGGATCTCAACGCCGATAGCACTCTTACCGGGGATGGGAGAAAGGATACGCACTTCGTTACTCGCAACGGCATACGAGAGATTTTTGCTAAGTGCAGTCACTCGCTCAACCTTGACACCAGGGCCAAGCTCAATCTCGTAACGTGTCACCGTTGGGCCGCGGCTGAAGCCGGTCACTACGGCATCAACTTGGAACTGCTTCAGTACATCAGTTATCGATCGGACGATGTCATCGTTGGCGCTGGAGCGGGTTTTCGCCGGCGTGCCAGCCTCTAAGGCCGTCGCGGCGGGTAGCCGATAGGGCGCTGTAGGGTGATCGGCGTTCTCGGAATTGCCGTGAGCAGCACTCGCGTCGTCGAATTCTCCCGCGTGGCCCTTCTCCGATGCTGTGGAAGGGAACCCAGGTAGCACCTCAGTGTTCGAAGGTTCGTCTCGAACAAGATCAGTCCGAACAGAGTCGTCTCTGATGCCCGTCGACACCGCACCGTCAACCTCACCGGTGAAACGCTTGACCGCGTTCTCTGCACTGAGGAGATCTTCGATGAGCTCGATCCCGAACCCATCTTTTGGAGTGTGGGCGATTACCTCTGTGTTGGCGTCGACCAGCACTGGGCTGTCGAACGCAGGCTCCTCTTCGCGCTGCGACTTGTTACGTCGCCACCAGGGAACCTGATCGGAATCCCCCGTGACGTTGAGGTCGTCGAGCGTGCCAAACTCCACGGCTTCGGTCTTCGCGGTCTTGCGGGCGGCGAGCTCAGCCGGGTCGGGAAGCTCCGCACCGAACAAGTAGGAATAGAGCTCACGGAAGCGGTATCCGATGCGGTTGGGCGGCGTTTTAGTGATGATAAACAGCGAAAGCGCAAGCATCACCGAGATGAGCGGAACGGCAATCCAGACGGAAAGGACTGTCGCCAGCGGCATTCCCAACCCGTAGCCAACGATGCCACCCGCACTCGCGAAGTTCGCGATCGGGTCTCCCCACTTCGGCATCCCGCCAAAAATATGGCACAGACCACTGATGCTCGTGATGAGCACACCCATGCCTATCCCGATGCGACCGTTGTCGTGAACAGATGACGGGTGGCGAAAGAACCAGACAGCAACAAAAAGGAGAATCACCGGAAGCGCAAACGCTAGACGCCCAAATGCTCCGCCAAAAGTGTAGGCGTCGAGAGCAATAGCGAACGCATTGCGAGGAAAGAACCACTCTGCGAAAGCTCCACCAGCCGCGAGTAGAACAAATAAAAACGGAACCCCATCGCGGAGCTCGTCTTTGGAGAGGGTCTCTTTGCCAAACAATCTCGCTCCACCGCCAACAAGGTGCGCGAGCCCCATCCACGTCTTCGCCAGAGCAGATTGCTCGTGCACCGGAGCTGATTTTCGGCGCGGAACAGGCTTTCGCGCCGGTGAGGTTCGCCCCCGCGCAGTTCCGCTCGCGCGTGAACGCGCGGTCGAACGGGTGCTCGTTGCCATGGCCACTACGCTACTTCGGGCAACCGTCATTGCCCGGCAATCAGCAGGGAGTGTCCGCTAGTGGAAGCTCCTCGACTCGTATTTAGGCCTCGATCACGACCGGAACGATCATGGGGCGGCGACGATGTTGAGTATTCACCCAACGCCCCACCGTGCGCCGGATAACCTGGCTGAAAGCGTGGGCGTCTCGCGTTCCATTTTGCGACGCCTCGGTGAGCGCTTTGATGATGAGGGGTTTCACCGCGTCGAAGACGGCTTCATCTTCGGCGAAACCACGGGACTGAATCTCTGGTCCGACAATAATTCGCCCCGTTTGAAGGTCTACCGCGGTGAAGATGGTGATGAACCCTTCTTCGGCGAGAATACGACGGTCCTTGAGATCCGCCTCTGTGATCTCGCCAACGGTCGAGCCGTCCACATAGACGTAACCGAGGTCGAGTTGACCAACCACCTCAACAACACCATCTTTGAGATCAAAAACTGTGCCATCTTCGGCGACGAAAGTGTTCTCTTCTGGCACACCGGTATCGATGGCAAGTTGCTGGTTGGCAACAAGGTGTCGGTACTCTCCATGGATCGGCAAAACATTCTTCGGCTTAACGATGTTGTAGCAGTAAAGCAGCTCTCCTGCGGCAGCATGACCGGAGACGTGCACCTTGGCATTGCCCTTGTGAACGACGGTTGCCCCCAGCTTGGTGAGCCCGTTGATGACGCGATACACCGCGTTCTCGTTCCCGGGGATGAGGCTCGAGGCGAGGATGACGGTGTCACCCTTGCCAACGGAGATTTGGTGCTCCATGTTTGCCATGCGCGCCAAGACAGCCATGGGCTCGCCCTGCGAACCTGTGCTCATGTATACGAGGCGATTGTCAGGAAGGTCAGCCGCCTTCTTCGCATCGATCAGCACGCCCTCCGGAACCTTGAGGTATCCCAAGTCGGCGGCGATCGTCATGTTGCGCACCATCGAACGCCCCATGAATGCGACCCTGCGCCCGTTGGCATGTGCAGCATCTAGCACCTGCTGTACGCGGTGCACGTGACTTGAGAAGCTCGCGATGATGACTCGCCGTGGAGCCTTCGCGATGACAGATTCCAGCACCGCACCGATAGCACGCTCAGGAGCGGTGAAGCCCGGAACATCGGCGTTCGTAGAGTCGACCATGAACAGATCAACACCGGCTTCGCCGAGACGCGCGAACGCCCGAAGATCTGTGATGCGGTTGTCGAGAGGAAGCTGGTCCATTTTGAAGTCACCGGTGGCAAGAACAACGCCGGCGCTTGTGGTGATCGCCACCGCGAGCGCATCCGGGATTGAATGGTTAACAGCGATGAACTCGAGGTCAAATGGGCCGAGCTTCTCTTTCTGGCCTTCCTTCACCGAGAGCGTGTACGGCGTGATGCGGTGCTCCTTGAGCTTCGCTTCGATGAGCGCAAGCGTGAGACCGGAGCCGATGAGCGGGATATCTTGACGCAGTCGCAGCAGGTAGGGAACTGCCCCGATGTGGTCTTCATGGCCGTGCGTCAGAACGATGCCAAGGACGTCGTCGAGACGATCGCGCACGGGGCTGAAGTCGGGCAGGATCAGGTCGACGCCCGGCTGAGTCTCTTCTGGAAAGAGAACCCCGCAATCCACGATGAGAAGCTTGCCATCGATCTCGAACACCGTCATGTTGCGGCCGATTTCGCCGAGGCCCCCCACGGGGATAATTCGAAGTGTTCCTGGTTTCAGCGCTTGCGGTTCGCGTACGGAAGAATTCATCGAGTTGTTCCTGCCACTTTCGGTAGAGCTCCACCAGCCGCAGCATTACGGTCTGGTCGGAAGTTGTTGAGGTCGAGTCCTGGGATATCGGCGATTCTCGCCAAGTCATCTTCAATTTGCGCTGCCTCGAAGTCCTCTGGTCCCACCAGCGGGAGCCGCACCCGTGGAGACCCGATACGGCCAAGGCCGTGCAACACATATTTTGCCGCAACAGTGCCGGGCACATGCGTCATAATCGCCCGCACGAGGGGTTCCAAAAGTTTGTGTGCAGCGGTGGCCTCCGCGAGCTTGCCAGCGTTGACCGCGTCGACAATAAGGCGGTACGGGCGAGCCGCGACGTTCGCCGTCACGCCCACAAGCCCTGCTGCCCCGATGGAAAGGTGCGGAAGCACGTTGGCATCGTCTCCGGAGAAGTACAAAAGATCAGTGTCATTGAGCACCCTACTCACCTGGCTGAAATCACCTTTTGCATCCTTGATGGCAACGATATTCGGATGCTTCGCGGCGCGCACGATCGTCTCATAGTTGATCGGAACACCGGTGCGACCCGGGATGTCGTAAAGAATCACCGGCAAGTCGGTCGCATCCGCGATGAGGCGAAAATGCGTGAGGATGCCGGACTGTGTCGGCTTGTTGTAATACGGCGTCACAATCATGACGCCGTCAGCACCGGCCTTCTCGCTGGCCTTGTACAACTGCATCGCGTGGGCCGTCTCATTCGACCCACCACCCGTGATGATCTTTGCGCGGTTGCCAGCAACCTGCTTACCGACCTCGACGAGCTTGACCTTCTCAGGGTCGGTAAGAGTGCTCGTCTCCCCCGTTGTTCCGCTGACAACAATGCCGTCTGCCCCGTCATTGATCACATCGTCGATGTGCTTCTCGACTCCCGGCCAGTCAACTTCACCGTCGGCGGTGAACGGTGTCACCAGGGCAACAAGCACCTGACCAAAAGGATTTTCGCGTGGTGTACTCACGGAGTACAGGGTACCGTGCCCCACAGCTTCCTCTACGCGACCGCTGTTCGCTCTAACGCGATCGAGCGACGGATTGCTCCCCGTGCACGGCGGCGGTCACCGCACGCATCGTAGGCGAGCCCAAGGCGATACCAGGCCTCCCATGACTCGGGGCTCGCTTCGACTTCTGCCTGAAACTGTGGAAAAACTTCGTCGGCTGCCGCACGTTCCACGCGCCCGCTGGGAAGCCGGGGAACCTCCGTCATGGGCGCAGCGCCTTCTGCTGCGAGCTTGCGCCCCAGCCGCTCGCTGCGCATACCGAACACAAACTCGACGACGAGTGCCCAAAAGCCAACCATTGGCAACACGAAAAGTGCAATTCCCATTGCCTTCGATATGGGCTCATCAACGACGATAAACCTCACAGCAAGCTGCGTCACAAGAACCAGGTAAACGAGCAAAAGCGCGCCCATGACAATGGCAGAAATTCGGGACATTACTGTGCACCGCCCGTGTTCGCGCGCTCGTCTGACGAGCAAAAAACTGAATCTAACCCCAAGAGTCCATCAAGGCCGACGACCACACCGAAGGTATTCGTCAGGGCACGCAGGGCGAGCATGATGCCACGCTCGTACGCCGTCGACGCCAACGTTTCGTGGCTGATCGTGAGGACCTCGCCCGCACCACCCAACAGAACATCCTGCTTAGCGACAACTCCCTGCAGACGGATGCTGTGCACGGGAATTCCCGCCACCTGTTGCCCTCGCGCACGCTGGTCAGCATGCGGCGCAGCGACAAGGCCTTGTCCGGCAATGGCGCGTTCACTGCTCATTAGTTCGGCCGTACGCAGCGCTGTTCCCGACGGTGAATCGATCTTTGTTGCGCCGTGGGCCTCAACAATCTCGATTGACTCAAAGAACCGTGCAGCGGTCGCGGCAAAGCGAGTAGCTAACACGGAGCCGAGCGAAAAGTTGGGGACAAAAATTACTCCCATATTTGGCACCGACGCAAGAGTGAAGACAACGCTATCGATGCGCTGGCTCGTCCATCCGCTCGTACCCACCAGCACATTGAGCCCGTTCTCGATTGCAAAATCAACAACTGCAGGGCTTGCCGCCGGCACAGAGACGTCAACAACCACATCCGCCCCCAGCATCATTGACAACGGGTCGTTGGAGCCGAGACTCGCCGTGAGCGAGAAGTCGTCAGATTCTTCAATGAGTCGGGAAACGAGCGTTCCCATGCGTCCTGTTGCGCCTACTACGGCGACCCGAATGGTCATTGTGCCAATCTACCAACCGGGCGGGCAACACTACGCGCAACAGCCTCAGACGGCACTGGCCTAATACGGCTGGTCTTCTGGCAGCCCGGTACGAAGCTCAGGAGACAAATGCCCCAAGTCGTTGTGTGCCACAAGAACCGGGGGTTTTGCGGTGCGCACTCTGATGATCGTCAGACCGCAATTGGCCTGATTGAGTCCCATCCACCGCCACGCAGGAGCGCCGAGAACTTCGCGAACAAACCACGCAATAACAAAATTGTGAGTGATGAGCAGTTCGTGACGTTCTTCGCGCGCGGGGGTCAGCCACTCGGAGACGGCATCGGCCATCTGCGCCTGGCCAGCCTCAATTTCTTCCTCGGTGATCGACCCGAAGAATGGCTCAAAGGCGTGCGGCAGCTCGAGCGAAGGGCCGCTGGGGATGCAGTCCATGAGCAGAGCGGTGGGCTTCGCCTCCAGGTGCGGGATGTTCTTCGTCATGATGCGTGCCGTTTCTTGCGCACGCTGAAGTGGAGAGTGCCACGCGGCGTCAAACGGCACTGTTGCCAGTCGCGACGCGATCGCACGCGCCTGTCGCTTACCTCGCGACGAGAGGGGGCCATCCGGCATGCCGTGTTCGGCATCTTGCTGTTCCCCGTGCCGAACCAGGTACAAAAAGTGGGACATCGTTGTCCTCCCGTGTCGCGAAATGGATATCTGAAAAATGGTGGAGTGTCTCAGGGAGAGCTGTGGGCGCCAGTTGCGGCGGCCATCACAGTTTCCTCTGCAGTACCGACAACGGCGATACTCAGCGGTCGCGATGCGAGCTCTGCCGCCAACGCGACAACGTCGTCAGATGTCACGCGATCGAGTCGACGCAGCGCTTCATCAAGGTCAACAAACTCGCCGAGGGTAATCTCCGCGCGCCCCAGACGTGACATGCGCGTATCTGAGTCTTCGAGGGCAAGAGCTGATGCCCCGCTCAGCTGCCCTTTTGCCCGCGTCATCTCGTCGGCGCTAATGCCGCGCTCAGCAATACGGTGGAACTCCGACAACATCAGCTGCGCCACATCGCCCGCTTTTGCGGGCGAGCATCCCGCGTAAATCCCAAAAAGGCCCGCATCTGCGTAGCTGGGCGCAAACGAGTAAACCGAATAGGCGAGCCCACGTTTCTCGCGAATCTCTTGAAACAGGCGGGAGGACATTCCACCACCCAAAATCGCATTGAACACCGCCATGGCACTCTTTCGACTATCGGTCGCGGTGATCCCAGGAACCCCAAGAAGAATGTTTGCCTGTTCGATGGGCCGATGAACCACCGTGAGCGCACTTCCGCGCTCGATAGGCGTCTCCACCGTTGAACGTCGAGACACGGGAATTGCACTACCGATCGCCTCCCAGCCGGCCACCGCGAGGGCGGCAGAAACTCGACTCACGAGTTCGTCGTGAGGGGCAGCGCCTGCCGCAGTGATCACAAGATCTTGGGGGCGGTAATTCGCCCGATAGTGATCGTTCACGGCCGCCCGCGATACCGCGTTGATGGTTGCTGCGTTTCCACCGATCGGGCGCCCAAGGGGGTGCTCGCCAAGCACCGCTTCGAAGAAGGTCTCGCCCACTCGATCTGCTGGGTCATCGTCGGCCATGGCGAGTTCTTCGAGAATGACCCCGCGTTCTGTTTCGAACTCTTCTGGATCAAGGAGTGAGGAGGTGATCATGTCGCACAGCACGTCGACCGCCATGGGGAGATCCCGATCGCGCACCTTCGCGTAATAGCAGGTGTATTCCTTCGCCGTCATCGCGTTATGCTCACCGCCGACAGCGTCAAAACTCACCGCGATCTCCAGCGCCGTTCGATGAGATGTGCCCTTGAAGAGCAGGTGCTCGAGAAAGTGCGTGGATCCGTAGTGCTCTGGAATTTCGTCACGCGAACCTACGGCGACCCAAAAACCCAGTGTTGCACTGCGGGCGCCCGGCACCTGCTCGGTGAGAATTCGAACGCCGTTCGGCAAAATGGTTCGACGTACCGCGCAATCCCCTGTAGCCGTGAAGCCAAGTTCTGCCAAGTCAAGTGGTAAACCAACTGCGCCATTCATCACGACCGAGCCTAAGTCATTCTGGGAGAAGGCTGCACCGTCGCACACCCCGCCACTCCGCTCTGGGGTACAAGCAGGACCGTGCCGACAAACAGACCAGTCTGTCCCCCGGGCGTGCTACAGTAATATATTGAGGGTCAGGATCGCACCTGACAACAGTTGGTTTTACTGGATACCGAGCACACCCGAATGTTCGGTCGCCAGATTCCCGCCCTCACACTCCGCACTGCGCTTAGACGTTGGCGGGCATTATTAACCGACCTGCTATAGGGAGCCACGTCGTGACCAACGTTGAGAAGAACCCTGCGCCACAGCGGGCACCTTGGGCTAAAAAACGCATTCTTGAAACCGCCACCGAGCTGTTCTACACCGAAGGCATCCGCCTTGTCGGCGTTGACCGCCTGATCAGCGCATCCCAGGTCACGAAAGCAACGTTTTACAAGCATTACCGGTCAAAAGACAACCTCGTAATCGCCTACGTTACTGGCGCGCACGCTCATGACAAAGAAGACATCGAAAGCATCATCCACGAGAGCGCTGGCCCTCAGGACGCGATCAACGCGATCGTCAACGTCATCGTCACACGCCTTCAAAGCCCCACGTTTCGAGGATGCCTGTTCCTGAACGCTGCGGCAGAGCACCCTGACGCGACCCACCCCATTCGCATCCTGGTTTCGGATCACCGTGATTGGTACTCGACCACCATTGAGACTGTCCTTGCCCAGTTGGGCCATCCGTTGCCCGGCGAAGGCGCCGACGACTTCATCCTTGCCCGTGACGGCGCAATGTGTGGTGGTTACGCGGGCGATCCAATCGCCGCGGTTGGCGCACTACGCCGCGCCGTGAATCATATTCTGGCTGCTGCTGTAGCTTAATTCTTCGCGTCAGGCAGACACGTCGTCGAGGCTTGCGACCTGATTTCGGGTCAAAACAAGGCTCACGGCAGCGACCATGTCGGCAACTTGGCTCGCATTGCTCGCGCCCACGACCGGTGCCGTGACAGTTTTTTTTGAGAGAAGCCACGCCAGAGAAACGGTCGCAGGCGCGCAATCGAGTTCTTTGGCGATGCGATCGAGTGTGGCCAAAACCCGCTGACCATGGCGGTTCATGTGCTTTTCGGCGTCTCCGCCGAGCACGATATTGCCCGTCGAGTTGAGGTTCAACTCAGTTTTTGATCGGTAGTTTCCGGCAAGAAAGCCGCCATCAAGGGCAAACCTAGGCATAAATCCCAGCGATTGCTGTTGCGTGATGGCGGCGAGAGAACCCTCGTATTCCGTGCGATGCATGAGATTGTAACGTCGCTGCACTGCAGTAAAAGGTGCAAGGCCGAGCTGCGCGGCAATAATCCTGGCTTCCAGAATGCGATTGGCCGAATGGTCGGAGGCACCCACAAAGCGCACGGTGCCGCGCCGAACATTCTCGTCCACTGCCACAAGAGTTTCCTCGAAATCAACTGAGCTGTCGTCGAAGTGCAGAAAGAGAACATCGATGCGATCCGTTCGCAACCGGCCAAGGCTCGCTTCGATCGCGGCCGAAACTGCGCCGGCAGACAATCCGGAATTTTCGGTGTTTTTGCCAATTTTCGTGGCCACGACAACGTCATCGCGCACCGCGCGCGACCGCATCCAGTCGCCGATAATCGCCTCGCTGCGGCCACCAGCATAGGAGTCAGCGGTATCGATCAAATTGCCGCCAAAATCTCGGTAGGTATCAAGGATGCCGTAAGCCGATTCCTCTGACGCCGTCCATCCAAAAGCGTTGCCACCGATCGCGATCGGGAACACGCGCGGGCCAGATCCGCCCAAGTTGCGTCGCTTCGGGAGCGCGGGAAGGCGCGCATCGGCTTCCTCTTCTGGCAACACGGTGGGCACGGGCCGAGAGTATGCCAACTCGCCTCGAGTCGCGAGCGTGCCCCGCCGATCGTTATCAGTGTTTTACTATCGGTCAATACGTTGTGAACGTTATTCCCCGTCAAAAGGATGTGATCACATGGTGAACGACCCCAACTGGCGACTTCCGGTGGTGCCCGAATTTGAGCTGCGCAGCCCCGAAGTTCAGCCTGACGACTATTTGCCGCTTTGGGCAAGAACCGAGTGGGCCGGTGGTGAAGATCGCTCCCCCACGCTGAGTTGGAACGGTGCTCCCGCACAAACGAAGAGCTTTGTGGTGACGATGTTCGACCCCGACGCGCCCACAGGCAGCGGGTACTGGCACTGGGCCGTGTACGGCATTCCGGCACGCGTTTCTGCGCTGCCAGCAGACGCAGGAAACCCCGACTCCGACCTTCTGCCGAACGGGGCGATCACCGTGGCCAACGAGTCACGAGCACGACGATTTGAGGGAGCAGGGCCCCCGCCAGGAGACGGCGACCATCGGTACGTCTTCACGGTGTCGGCGCTCGACGTTGAACACCTCGACGTGCCCGAAGGGTGCACCCCAGCTGTCCTTGGATTTGTGATGCGCAACAACGTTATCGCCCGCGCCCAACTCGTCACGCTCTCCCGCACACCCGCCGAGGACTAGGAACTTATCGGGCCACGATCTCGCGCGCATGCTCGATGGCATCGGGGGTCTCGGAGAAGACTCGCCCTGCATCCATGAGGCGTGGCGCGGAGGTAAGAGTCGCCAGCATCCGCTGATGGCCTGGTCGAATGCCGGAAAGCAACACGGTGATACCGCGTTTCTCCAGCTTGACGATCGCATCATCCAGCATGATGGCGCCGGTTGCATCGATAGTATCGAGCCGCCCCATTCGCAAGATGACCACTCCAACGTCTGCCACATCGCTGAGCTCAAGAAGAAAGCGATGAGCTGCCCCGAAGAAGAGTGCGCCATCAAGGCGAAACGCAACAATTCGATCATCGAGAAGGCTTTGTTCTTCCTCGGCGTGGTCGGACCTATCGAGCGGAACACGCTGCACCTGAGCCGATTTCGCCACCGCGCGCAGCGCGAAGATGCCGGCCAGAGCAAGTCCCACAATCACTGCGGTGACAAGGTCAATAGCAACCGTGACCGCAAAAGTGAGAAGAAGCACGACGGCCTCACCCCGTGACGACCGGACGATGCTCCGAATAGCACCCACCTGAACCATCTGCACCGTCACCGCCAGCAGCACACCGCCGAGCGCCGCAAGCGGAATGATGCCCACGAGCGGGGCCGCAAGCAGAATAAACATCAACAGCACGACCGAGTGCGTGATCGACGCGAGTCGTGATCTGGCTCCCGCCTTCACATTGACGGCGGTTCGCGCAATCGCCGCGGTCGCGGGAACACCACCGAAGAACGGCACGACGAGGTTCGCAATGCCCTGACCGAACAGCTCACGATCGGGGTTGTGACGCTGGCCAACACTCATCGCATCGGCGACCGTGGCAGACAACAGGCTTTCTAAAGCGGCGAGAGCCGCCACCGCGACGGCCGAGGGAAGG
The DNA here is from genome assembly GCA_038243605.1 of Actinomycetales bacterium. GTDB lineage: Bacteria > Actinomycetota > Actinomycetes > Actinomycetales > Microbacteriaceae > Terrimesophilobacter. The sequence goes on along the minus strand of JBBSQX010000006.1, from coordinate 78,878 downwards.
AGGGCCATCAGTGTTGCCGGGTCGAGAAACCCGCTGCTGGGTGCGTCGATACCCCTGGGCAGCGCCCCAACAACATTAAGACCTGGCGCCGCAAAATGTGCAATAGCGGTGGCAGCAGCAACCGCGAGCAGTGAGAGCGGCAATGCGGGCTTCCACCGCGCCCCCACAAGGATGACGGCGGCAACGCCGAGTGCGATGAGCAGAGCGATCGGGTGTGGGTCGCGCGCAAAACGCACGATCGCATCCAGTGCGATCTGCCACACCTTCTCTTGTTTTCCCGGGGAAACACCCAGGATGTTCGGCAATTGCTGAAGGGCAATCACGACCGCGATCCCCGCGGTGAAGCCCTCCACGAGAGACGAGGGAAGAAAACGAACATAGCGCCCAACGCCCGAAAGCGACAGTGCGAGCAGCACAACTCCCGCCATAACACCCACCTGAAGCACACCAGCTGGCCCAAACTGAAGAACAACGGGAATGAGCACAACGGTCATGGCGCCGGTGGGCCCAGACACCTGCACGTTACTGCCACCAAAAATTGCCGCAAGCACTCCCGCGATGATGGCAGTGGTGATTCCTGCCTCAGCCCCAAGGCCCGACGCCACACCGAAGGCGAGAGCAAGAGGCAGAGCAACAATCGCCACCGTTATTCCGGCAAGAATGTCGCGTCCAGGTGACTTCGTCATCGGGGCGAAGTCAGAGCGATTCGGCAAGAGGCCAAGGAGGAATCTGCCTCCGGCAGACATTCGCCTTCTCACTTTTGCGGTGTCCTCTTTGCGCGGGGAGCCGTCGATCCCTCCTCTTCAAGCGAGGCAAGAAGCGACTGGGAATCTTGAAGGCTTGCGAGAAGAAGCTGCCGCGCGACGGCGAGCAGGTCGGTCATGCGCGGGTCGCGAACCGCATAGTAAATCGTGTTGCCCTCACGTCGCGTCGTTACGACGTTGGCGCGTCGCAAAACAGCGAGTTGTTGCGACACGTGCGCAATGTCGACACCGAGTAGATCTGCGAGCTCCCCTACCGAGACGTTCTGACCGGCGTGGGCCGGGTCAGTGAGTTTTTCGAGTGCTCGGACTCGCAGCGGATGCGCGAGGGCCTTGAAAAGTTCGGCCTTGAGCGCCGCGATGGGAAGTTCTGTTGTCATTCTTCAACTATATAGCAGAACTGCAGAATAGCTAATCAGTTGAACTAATAACTACTTTGCTGCTTGTGCCCTGCCGAGGATGCCCGCGGCATGCCGCAGCACAGGCTCGTCTACCATCATTCCCTGATAACGAAAGACGCCATGTTCATTCGACGCCGCAGCAATAACTCCCTGCGCCCACGAGAATTCCTCTGGTGTGGGAACAAACGCTGTGAGAATGGTGGAGACCTGGCTTGGGTGAATACACGCACTCGCCGAGAAACCGCTCGCCGCGGCATCCTGCGCTTCCGCGGCAAGCCCATCAAGGTCCGCTATATCGACATGAACGGCGTCGATGGCCGCCTTGCCATAAGCGCCAGCCGCTAAAAGTACGGAGGAGCGCGCGTGACGAGCCACATCACGGTACGCGCCATTCGCGTTTCGGCTCGACGTACCGCCGAGAGAGGCAACGAGATCTTCCGCTCCCCACATGAGCGCAACAACCGAAGCATGGGCAGCGAGCAAAGGTGCCGCCAAGACGCCAGCGGCTGTTTCACACAAAGCAATGACGCCATAACCGTCGAGGGCGCGAAGTTGACTCGCAGACGATGCCTTCGGCAGCATGACAGTGCGGTATTGGGTGCGTTCGAGCGCGGCAAGATCTGCTGCGAACTCGCCAGAGTCTGCAGCATTAACGCGCACGATCGTCGTCGCTGGGTCGAGCTGGTGGGCATTCAACGCCTCCCGGGCAGCGGGTTTATCCGCGGCAGCAACGGCGTCTTCAAGATCAAGAATTACCGCAGGAGAGCGCTGAGCGGCCTTGTCAAAACGGTCGGGGCGGTCGGCAGGGCAGAACAACAGCGCGGGGGCGAAATCAAACCTCACGGCGCATCCGCCTCACACCACACCAAAGTGCTGCGCACGGCGGTTGCCACTGTGACGCCATCTTGATTCTTCGCCGTGTGCTCCAACGTCACGATACCTTCGCCTGCCCTCGACTTGGACAGACGCTTCGCCGTCACAAAAGTCTCGGAATAGAGAGTATCGCCGTGGAACACCGGGTGCGGAAACATGACTTTCTCGAAGCCAAGGTTGCCAACAATCGTGCCCTCCGTGAGCTGGGAAACAGAGCTGCCGACCATCGTTGACAGCGTCAGCATCGAGTTCACAAGCCGTTGCCCGAACGGCTGCGTCGCAGACCATGCTGCATCCAAATGGAGAGACTGACTGTTCATTGTCATGGTCGTGAAGACGATGTTGTCCGCCTCTGAGATTGTTCGCCCTGGGCGGTGGAGGTAGCGAGCACCCACCTCGAACTCTTCGTAATAGAGCCCGCGCTGAAGGAACTCTCGCCCACCGCGTGGCTGATCGCTGTGCGCCACATCATTCGACATTATTGCTCCTCCCCCGATTATATTTGCTTAGCCGTCAAGCCCAAGCGAACGAGCAATGATCATGAGCTGCACCTCGTTGGTGCCTTCACCGATCTCCAAAATCTTGGAATCACGGTAATGCCGAGCGACAAGAGTCTCATTCATGAAGCCGTAACCACCAAAGATCTGGGTGGCATCCCTAGAGTTGAGCATGGCCGCGTCGCTGGCCACAAGCTTCGCGATCGCCGCCTCAGTTTTGAACGGCAAACCAGCATCGCAGCGTCTCGCTGCGTCGTACCATGCCAACCTCGACGTGTGAACTCTCGCCTGCATTTGCGCAATAGTGAACGCAATGAACTGGTGCTTCGCGATAGGGACACCAAACACGTTCCTCGACTTCGCATACTTCACACTCTCTTCAACGCAACCATCCGCAACGCCCGTTGCCATCGCGGCAACGGCAATTCTGCCCTCATCGAGCGTGCGCAAAAAGTTCGCAAACCCCCGACCACGTTCACCGAGCAGGTTGGCCGCGGGAACGCGAACCTCGTCAAACGTCAACGGATGAGTGTCTGATGCCCGCCACCCGACCTTGTCGTACGCGGGCTCGACGGTGAAACCGGGGGTGCCGTGCGGCACGATGATCGTGGAGAGCTCTTTCGCCACTGTGCCGTCAGAACGCGTGCGCTCCCCCGTGACAGCGGCGACAGAAATGAACGTCGAGATGGAGGTACCCGAGTTCGTAATGAACTGCTTCGAACCGTTGATCACCCATTCGTCGCCATCCACAACAGCCGTCGTGCGGGTTGCCCCTGCATCCGACCCCGCTTCTGCTTCAGTGAGACCGAACCCGGCCAACGCACGGCCCGCAATAAGATCGGGAAGCCATTTCTCTTTCTGCTTATCAGTGCCGTAACGAAAAATCGGCATCGCGCCGAGGCCAATCGCGGCCTCCAGCGTGATCGCAATGGACTGGTCCACTCGAGCAAGCGCTTCGATCGCGAGGCACAGTGAGAAGTAGGTGCCGCCCTGGCCACCAACTTCTTCGGGGAAAGGTAGACCGAACAAGCCAAGGTCGCCCATCTGCGCGACGATATCCATGGGGAGTTCGTGCTTCGTGTCAGCTTCGTACGATCGTGGAGCTACAACGTTGTCGGCGAAGTCTTTGACCATCTCATAGAGGTCGCGTTCATCCTCACTAATTTCGGGGTTCATGGTGTGTGCTCCTCAGCGCTCTCTCGTACTTCAGGGTTCTCTTCTGATTCTGCATCGTCTGCATCGTCTGCATCGTCTTCATCGTCTTCATCGTCTGGCTCGATGGTCGCGAGAAGCTCGTCGAGCTTCACGAGATCACCGGGGCGCGCAGAAAGTGTGACCGTTCCCGCCACGGGCGCGACCAGTTTGTGCTCCATTTTCATTGCCTCAACCGTGATAATGGTGTCGCCAGCCTGCACCGCACTGCCACTCGTGACCGGAACAGCCACGACAGTGCCTGGCATGGGTGAGCGCACTTCTGGGCTGGATGGATTGCTCTCTCGCTCGATAGCGGCCAAAGATTCCCTGAGCTCCGACTCTGCGCTGACCACCACGAGTGGCCAGCTGAACCCCGCCGCACCGATCCACAGAGTGTCACCGCTTCGCGCGATGTTCCAACTCGATGTCACACCGTCAATCTCAACCTGTGCCGAAGTCTCTGTTGTGCTCACAAGGCTCACGATGAACTCGCCGCCGAGAACGCGAACGGTGTCGCCGACAACGTGAGCATCTACGCGTTCGGTTTGAGTCGTCGCGAACCTCAAGCGCATCGGCTCACGCACCCCTCCGGTGCGCCATCCGATCGCCGACTGCCACGCACCTGCGCGCAGTCTTGCATCGCACCGATGCTGCTCGTGTGACAGCAACCGCGCGGCAACGCTCAACAGTTCGGAATCTGGATGGCGAAACCGCAGTTCGGGGAGCTTGCGTTCGATCATCGTCGTATCGAGCCGCCCAGCCTGAACATCCGGATCAGTAGTCAGCGCGCGCAAGTATTCAAGATTGGTGCGAACACCAAGAATCACCGTGTCAGCTAACGCGCGATCCAGTCGCAGGAGCGCTTCGGTGCGCGTTTCACCCCACGCGATCACTTTCGCGAGCATGGGGTCGTAATGTGGCGACACGACCAGCCCATCTTTCAACGAACTGTCAACGCGCACACCCTCTCCGGTCGCTTCGTGAAGCACCAAAACCGTGCCAGTGCTCGGCAAAAATCCGCTCTCTGGGTCTTCGGCGTACACGCGAGCTTCAACAGCATGACCGTGAAGCACCACATCATCCTGAGCCACCGTGAGGCGTTCACCGGCCGCTACGCGGAGTTGCCACCCCACCAGATCGATCCCGGTGACCATCTCAGTCACGGGGTGCTCGACCTGAAGACGCGTGTTCATCTCCATAAAGAAGAACTCGTCTGGAGCTTCATCCGACACCAAGAACTCCACCGTGCCTGCTCCGACATAGCCGACGCTGCGTGCCACTGTGCAGGCGGCTTCGCCTATGCGGGCGCGAGTCTCTGCGCTCAGCAGAGACGATGGTGCTTCTTCGATCACTTTCTGGTGACGCCGCTGCAGTGAGCACTCGCGCTCTGCCAGGTGAATCACGTTGCCATGCGTATCAGCGAGCAGCTGAACTTCAATGTGACGAGGCGCCGTGACGAGGCGTTCAAGCAACAAAGTGTCGTCGCCGAACGCAGATTTTGCCACCCTGCGCGCGGTCGCGAGACCTTCGGCAAGCTGGGACCGATCGTATACCGGCTCCATCCCTTTGCCGCCACCACCTGCGGATGGTTTGATCAAGATCGGGAATCCAAGTTTCACGGCTGCTGCTTCGAGTTCAACATCATCGAAGTCGAGAGATGAAATGCCCTGAATGACCGGGACCCCGGCCTTCGATACGTGAGATTTCGATCGGATCTTGTCGCCCATGAGCGCAAGAGCGTCAGTACCCGGCCCGACAAAGACAATTCCCGCGCTCTCGCAGGCGCGCGCGAATTCCGAGTTTTCTGAAAGAAAACCGTATCCGGGGTGAATGGCGTTTGCGCCACACTTTTTCGCCGCCGCGATAATCGCCGCGATGTTGAGATAGCTCTCGTTCACTGGGGCTGGACCAATGCGCACAGCGACATCAGCCTCAGCAACATGCCTGGCACCACGATCGGCATCGCTGTACACGGCAACAGAGCGGATGCCGAGCTCACGCAACGTGCGAATAACTCGGCACGCGATCTCGCCACGGTTGGCAACCAGAACCGTATCAAACAGCGCAGTACCAGCGTGTGTTTCGTTCTCGTGAGGCATCGACATCACATCCTGAAAAGGCCGAAGCCGGGGTCGGGAAGGGGGTTGTGGGAGGCGACGTCAAGTGCGAGGCCCAGAACGGTGCGGGTGTCTGCAGGGTCGATAATTCCGTCGTCCCAGAGCCGTGCGGTCGAGTAATAGGGGCTGCCTTGCGCTTCGTACTGCTCAGTAATGGGTGCTTTGAATGCAGTCTCGTCGTCGCTGGACCACTCTTCACCGCGGCCCTCAATCTGTTCGCGGCGAATCGTGGACAGCACGCTGGAGGCCTGCGCTCCACCCATGACGGAGATGCGACTAGCTGGCCACATCCACAAGAATCTTGGGCTGTATGCCCGGCCGCACATCGAATAGTTGCCCGCACCGAACGAGCCACCAATGACAACAGTGAATTTTGGAACGCGCGTCGTGGCGACCGCCGTCACCATCTTTGCGCCGTTTTTGGCGATGCCGCCGGCTTCATAATCTTTGCCGACCATGAAGCCAGAAATATTTTGCAGAAACACGAGAGGTACACCGCGCTGGTCACACAGCTCAATGAAGTGAGCACCTTTAAGCGCGGATTCGCTGAACAAAATTCCGTTGTTGGCGATGATGCCCACCGGGTGGCCGTGAAGATGCGCGAAACCGGTGATGAGCGTTGTGCCGTACTCGCGCTTAAATTCGTGGAACTGGGAGCCGTCCACAAGCCTGGCAATAACTTCGCGCACGTCGTACTTGCCCTGCACATCGGTGGGCACTGCGCCGTACATCTCGCCAGCGTCTGCGTCGGGTTCCTTCGACTCGATGACCTCCCACGCTGAATAGGCAGAGGCGGGGAGGGTCGACACGATATCGCGCACGATCTGCAGAGCGTGTTCGTCATTCTCGGCGAGGTGATCAGTGACTCCGGAGGTGCGCGAGTGCAGGTCGCCGCCGCCAAGCTCTTCTGCCGTAACGATCTCTCCGATGGCGGCCTTGACAAGCGGTGGACCACCAAGAAAAATTGTTCCCTGGTTGCGCACGATTACCGTCTCATCGCTCATCGCGGGCACGTACGCACCGCCGGCAGTCGACGAACCTAGTACCGCCGCAATTTGTGGGATGCGCAGAGAAGACATTTTTGCCTGGTTGAAAAAGATGCGCCCGAAATGATCGCGGTCGGGGAACACTTCATCTTGCTTCGGCAGGAAGGCGCCGCCAGAGTCAACTAAGTAGACGCAGGGAAGTCGGTTCTCGAGTGCAATCTCTTGTGCACGAAGATGCTTCTTCACCGTCATCGGATAGTACGTTCCACCCTTGACGGTGGCGTCGTTGGCGACGACCATGACGTGGCGGCCGTTCACGAGACCGATTCCGGCGATCAGGCCCGCACTCGGGCAATCGTTGTTGTAAAGATCATGAGCGGCGAGAGGCGCAACCTCAAGAAACGGGCTGCCGTTATCTAACAGGTGATTGATGCGGTCACGCGGCAGAAGCTTGCCGCGCGCAATATGCCGTTCTCGCGACGCAGCGGGGCCTCCGAGCGCTGTGCGGGCTAACTGTTCGTTGAGTTCAGCAACGAGGGCGCGCTGGGCGGCATCGTTGGCCATGAAATCATCGCTCGTGGCATCAAGTGCACTGCGCAGCGTTTCCATTGGCAACCCCTACCTTTTCTCCCCATGAGCAGACCCGACACCGGTATCAGTTGTCACCACGTGCACTTCGGTCTAGTGTTACCTCGTGAAACTAGGTTAGTGATCGCTAACCGATTTGTCTACGAGAGAGCACCCATGTCGGTCGAACTTCGCGACACCGCCACCGCGCGCGAACGGGCGAAAGCGAACCGTCGCTCCGCGCTTCTCACGGCCGCCGCGAGACTTTTTGCTGAACGAGGATACTCCGGCACCTCAATCGACGACCTCGGCGCCGCTGTGGGCGTGAGCGGCCCCGCGCTCTACAAACACTTCAGCGGCAAACAATCGATGCTCGCCGCGATCTTGCTCGACGCGAGCGCTGGCCTCCACACGGGAGGCAAGCAGGTTCTCGAGCGAGCCGCTGGCGCTGACGCACTGCGCGCGCTCATCGCCTTTCACGCCGACTTCGCTCTCGACAACGCGAACGTCATCCGCGTGCAAGACAGGGATCTTGAGCAGTTAGCTGACAGTGATCGGCACACCGTGCGCACGCTGCAACGTCGCTACGTTGAGCTATGGGTCGATGTGCTCGAATCATTGGACCCCGGCATTCAGCGACCGATACTGCGCACACGTGCTCACGCTGTGTTTGGGCTGCTGAACTCGACCCCGCACTCAGGGCACTCGCTCGATCGGCACACGCTCCGCGATCAGCTCGAACGGATGGCGTTCGCAGCGCTGCTCACTCCGTAGTTTTTCTCGAGGTCAGAGGTATCCGCAGCACACGCGCACCGCGGGGTCAGGCAATGGCATAACGTGGAAAGCGTGAGCAACCCCCCGTCAAGATCAAACAACCGAATTCTCATGTGGATCGGCATCGTCGCTGCCGTCGCCATCGCCGGCGTCATCTTCGCTTTTGTCATACCGCAACCCGTCGGCGGCGGTAAATACACTGTCACGGACAACAATGTCACGATCGAAACAACCGCTATTGGCAAACTCGGCACCGTCCTTGCCACCGACAAGGGTTTCGTTTTGTACACGTTCCCGCCCGACGCGCAGCAGGGTGTCACCTGTTACGACCGTTGCGCCTTGAACTGGCCTCCCGTGTTTCTTCCCGAGGGGGTGCGCCTTGCAGCCGGCTCGGATGTCGATGAGTCGCTACTCGGAGAGGCGATAGACCGCGACGGCAAACGCGTTGCCACCTATAACGGCTGGCCGCTCTACCTTTACCAAGGCGATGTCTCCGCCAGTACCGCCACAGGTCAAGGGCAATACCTTGATGGCGGATACTGGTACGTCATTCGGGCAAATGGTGTTGTTCTCACCCCAGCACCGACGAAATAGGCGGGTCGATCTAGGGTGAAGGGATGACCCCCGCTTCCACTGTGCTTCGCGTTGCCGTTCTCGGGTACGGTGCGATAGGTTCCACCGTGACAGCAGCGATTGCCGACGGTAAGGTTCAGAATGCCGTCTTAGCCGGAGTCATTGTTCGGCGCCCCAACTCCACTGACGTCACGCACTCTCCCACACTCTCGCTTGACGACGCTCTTGGCTGCAGCGACCTCATCGTGGAATGCGCGGGCGTAGACGCGGTGAAAGTCGAAGGGCTACGCGTCATCGAAGCGGGTGTTGACCTCCTCGTCTCTTCGGTCGGTGCGCTCGTCGACGAAACATTTCGGCGCCGGATGCTGACGGGCGGCCCAGGCCGGTGCTTCGTCACCTCCGGCGCAATGGGCGGACTTGACGTGCTCGGGGCTGCCTCACGTGATGGCGGATTGTCGGCAGCGACACTCGTCACCACAAAAGCACCGGCAGCCGTCATCCAGCCTTGGATGTCGGAGAAAGAACGCGACGACATCCTCCACACAGCAGAACCCATCACCGTATTCCGCGGGAGCGTGAAGGAGGCAATTCGCCTTTTTCCTCGATCACTGAATGTTGCCGTGGCGCTGGCTCTCACGACCGGACTGTGGGATGAGCTCACCATCACGATGCTCGCAGACCCTAACGTTACGCTCACAACCCACGCTGTCAGCGCCTCAGGCACCTCGGGCGACTACGAATTCACGATGCGCCACACGCCGCACCCACAGAACCCGGCGACAAGCGAAGTGGTGCCGGCCGCGCTACTTCAGGACATCGCGCGACTCGCTCAATAGCCACCCCGTGACCTCCGTAAAACGATCACTGTTCTGGGATCGACATTACCGCTGCGGGGTGTGCTCCGACTTTGCGCTCGCTCCCAACTCGTCAGCAATGCGCTGAATCGTGGACGCCAACGCCACGTCGCGTTCGGTGACACCTCCCGCGTCATGCGAGCTGAGCGCAAACTCGACCAACCCATAACTGAGGTGAATATCTGGGTGGTGGTTGGCGGCATCCGCTGCGCGTGCGACGCGATCGACAAATTCAGTAGCGCTCGCGAAGTCTGCAGTTTCGAATGAAGCGTGGAGGGCGTTGCTCGACTGCACGAAGGCGGTTGTCGACAGCCGTCCAGCAGAATCGGAAGGAGAGAGAGTTGAACCGTTCATAGAGTCAACAATGCCCACCAAAGTTGGGAATGAGCAGTGGTCGCCTGTTCGCCTAGACCATCGTCAACAGCACGGCAGGATTCGCGAGAATCGCACCGACATCCGCGAGGAACCGACTCCCCTGCTCGCCGTCAACCAACCTGTGGTCGAACGACACGCTGAGGGTAAGCACCTGACGCAGAGCGACTTCGCCGCGATACTCCCACGGCAAGCGCTTCACTGCGCCAAGGGCGAGAATCATCGCCTCTCCCGTATTGAGGATGGGCGTGCCGGCGTCGATTCCGAACGAACCGATGTTGGTAATAGAGATTGTGCCACCGGTGAGGTCGGCTTGACCTGCGGTTCCCGCCTTCGCGGTCTCCACAAGCCCGGTGAGCGCGTCAGAGAGGCCAACCAAGTTGAGGAGGTCTGCATCCTTGATGTTCGGAACCATGAGCCCGCGCGGCGTAGCAGTCGCGATCCCAAGGTTCACGAAGTGGTATTGGATGATCTCCTGCGCCTTGTCGTCCCAACGGGAGTTCACCGACGGATTGCGCCCCGCAGCGATACACAGCGCCTTTGCCACCACGGTGAGCAAGTTGAGACGCTTGCCGCGAAATCCTGGCGACTCTTTGAGCGTTGCGATGAGCTCCATGGTGGGCGTGACATCGATCGTGAGGAACTCGCTCGCGTGTGGTGCCGTGAACGCACTTTGCACCATTGCCGCTGCGGTGTATTTGCGCACTCCTGAGATCGGAGTGCGGGTTTCGCCGCGAACTCCGAATGATGGCGACATACGGTGGGCAACTTCGCTGCCAGCACTCGCAGGCGGGCCAGCACTGTCGGAAGTACTCGTGGGAGCACCCGCTGCAGCACCACCACCAAACGCCGACTCAACGTCTTCTCGCGTGATGAGGCCCTTATCGCCTGTACCGGTCACTGTCTCGAGGTCAACGCCAAGATCCCTGGCGAGTTTGCGCACGGGCGGGGTTGAACGAGGAACCTCGTAGTTGCTCCCGTCGGTTCGGGCATTACTCTCGTCAGCCAGCGGATGCGGTGCTGGCGGAGCCACCTCGGCTGAAATCACTGACTCAGGAGCAGGCGCAGGGGCCGGCATGGTCACGGACACAGTCACGGGCACAGGCACAGGCGCGCTTGTCGGTGCTCCCGCTCCCCTACGAGCACGACGAGATGGACGCCCGCCACTCTCTACTGGGGGGCCGTAGCCCACCAGCATCGGCTCACGTTCAGGCTTTGCTGGCGTACCGCTCGTCGACGGTGCGACCTCATCTTCTGGCCCGCCCTCAATCTCAAACTGGATGATCCGAGCACCGACCGCAACAGTCGTGCCCTCTTCCGCGTACAGCGCCTTAACAACACCGGCGAACGGTGACGGCAACTCGACGAGCGCCTTCGCTGTCTCCACATCGGCAAGATGCTGGTTGAGCTCAACCGTGTCGCCTACGGCAACATGCCAACTGACAAGTTCAGACTCTTCGAGCCCTTCACCAAGATCTGGCAGGGCAAAATCTTTGAGCGCCATTAGCCCTCCCAATCACTCAATGAATTTTGACGACCCAAGACCCGGTCCACCGCGTCAAGCAGGCGGTCGAGATTGGGCAAGAAGTGCTCTTCTAGTGCGGCAGGCGGATACGGCGTATCGAAGCCTGTTACGCGAGCAGGAGCGGCCTCGAGCCAGTGGAAACAGCGCTCGGTGATGCTCGCCGCAATCTCCGAACCCATCCCCAGTGTCTGCGCAGCCTCGTGCGTAATGACAAGACGACCGGTCTTACGCACGGATGCCTCAATCGTCTCGTAGTCGATGGGCGACAACGAGCGCAGATCAATGAGCTCAATCGAGATGCCATCATCTGCAGCGGCCAGAACAGCATCCTTTGCGGTCGTGACGAGCGGGCCGTACGCCACCATCGTGACATCGGTGCCGTCAGAAACGACGCGGGCCTTGTTCAGCGGGAACGCGCCCTCAAGGGCCCCGTCAAGCTCGACCTCACCCTTGGACCAGTAGCGGCGCTTCGGTTCGAAGAACATCACCGGGTCATCGCTGGCAATAGCTTGGCGCAGCATCGTGTAAGCGTCCTGAGGGTTAGAGCAGCTGATGACGCGCAACCCTGCCGTGTGAGCAAAGTACGCCTCAGGGGATTCGGAGTGGTGCTCGACCGAGCCGATTCCGCCGCCAAACGGAACGCGAATCGTGATCGGCACTGTGACCAAGCCACGGGAGCGGTAACGCAGTTTCGCGACTTGGGCAACGATCTGGTTGAACGCGGGGTAAATGAATCCGTCGAACTGAATCTCGACGACGGGGCGGTAACCGCGCTGAGCGAGCCCAACGGCCACGCCCATAATTCCCGATTCAGCCAAAGGCATGTCGATGACACGATCGGTGCCGTACTCCGCCTGGAGCCCGTCGGTGACGCGGAACACGCCACCAAGCTTTCCGATGTCCTCACCAATAAGGGTGACCTTTTCGTCATCCCGCAGCGCGTGATTCAACGCCGTGTTGATTGACTTTGACAGCGTGAGCGTCTGTTTGGTTACCGAGCCTGTCGCTGCCGGTGCAGACGTTGTTGCGGATGTCGTGGACATCATTCACCGCCTTCGAACGTCTCGAGGTACGCAGCATACTGGCTGCGCTGACGCTCAAGAACAGGGTTAGTTTCAATCGACACGTTGTCGAAAATACTCAACGCTTCTGGGTCTGGCATGTTGATGCAACGCAAACGCAGGTCTGCCGCCACCTCGTCAGCCTTGGCCTTCACGCTCGCGCGCAGTTCGTCTGTCAGGAGGCCCTTCGCGTCGAGAAACTTCTCGAGTCGCATAATCGGGTCCTTTGCCTTCCACTCTTCGAGTTCTTCGGCCGGACGGTACTTCGTTGGATCGTCAGAGGTCGTGTGTGGCCCCATGCGGTAGGTGACCGCCTCGATGAACGTGGGGCCTCCGCCCTTGTACGCGTGGTCAAGCGCGGCGCGTGTGACGGCCATCACAGCGATCACGTCGTTGCCATCAACCCGAATGCTCGGAATGCCGAAACCAGGCGCGCGCTCCGAAATGTTTCGTTTGGCCTGAACCCCGACCGGCTCGGAGATCGCCCAGTGGTTGTTTTGACAGAAGAAAACTACGGGAGCATTGAAGCTTGCCGCGAAGATCATGGCTTCGTTCACGTCGCCTTGGCTCGTGGCTCCGTCGCCGAAGTATGTGATGGACGCTGATTTCGCGTGATCTTTGTTGATTCCGATCGCGTAACCGACAGCGTGCACAGACTGCGCACCGATAATGACGGCGGGCAGCGCCATCTTGTGCTTGTTCGGGTCCCAACCTCCGTGCGCGTTTCCGCGCCAGATTCTCACAAGATTCTCTGGAGCAACACCACGGCAGTAGGCGACGCCGTTTTCCCGATAGCTCGGGTAGATGAAGTCATCGTCGGCTAGTGCGCGCGCGGAACCGATCTGTGCGGCTTCCTGCCCAAGCAGTGGGGCCCAGAGCCCTAGCTCGCCCTGACGCTGCAGTGCGGTGGCTTCGGTGTCGATCCGCCGGATGACGACCATATCCTCGTAGAGCGAGGCAAGCTGGTCATCGGTGACGTTCGCCACCCACGGGTCAAACGCCGAATTCTCGCGGCGTGCCCCCTCCGGAGTCAACAATTGGACGTACTCGTCAGTACCAAGGAGATCTGACTCCTTGGCACCGTTTTCTGACATCGTCGTACTCAACACATTCGCCTTCCTTCGGGATTGCCGGCTGGTAAGTCGCAGATCCGCTCCAGGGAATCCGCCCACCTTGTTGGCAGGCCGATTCATGCCAGCATCCTTGCCGGGCATACAGCGAGATTACGCACTAAGTCTGGAAAAATACAACCCAACCCGGCGAGTAAACAAAAACGGAGCCTGCCACAATTCTAGTGGCAGGCTCCGTTGTGTCAGCGTGAACGCTCAGTGATCTGAGCCATCAGCGGCGTCCGTGCTATTCGGTTTCTTCCACCGTTGCCGCGGCAGCGTCGGGTTCGGCCGACTCTGCACTGTCGTCAACCGGGGAAAGGGAAAGCTTTCCGCGATCATCGATCTTGGTGATCTCCACCTGGATCTTCTGGCCAACGGAGAGCACATCTTCAACGTTCTCTACACGCTTGCCACCGGCGAGCTTGCGCACCTCTGAGATGTGCAGCAGGCCATCCTTGCCCGGTGTGAGCGAAACGAACGCACCGAACGTGGCGATCTTGACGACGGTTCCGAGGAACCGCTCTCCGACCTCAGGGTTCAATGGGTTCGCAATCGCGTTGACAGCGGCGCGTGCGGCCTCAGCCGACGGGCCATCAACAGCGCCAATGAACACGGTGCCGTCATCCTCAATAGAGATGTCAGCGCCAGTGTCGTCCTGGATCTGGTTGATCGTCTTGCCCTTCGGGCCGATCAGCTCACCGATCTTGTCGAGCGGAATCTGAACACTGATCACGCGAGGCGCGGTCGGTGCCATCTCATCCGGAGCGTCGATCGCGGCGTTCATGACGGCGAGGATGGCCGTGCGGGCCTCCTTCGCCTGCTGAAGCGCACCATCGAGCACTGATGTGGGGATGCCGTCGAGCTTCGTGTCGAGCTGAATTGCCGTGATGAACTCGCTTGTACCGGCGACCTTGAAGTCCATGTCGCCGAGGGCGTCTTCCGCACCAAGGATGTCCGTCAATGCCGCGTAGCGAACCTCACCGTTGACCGTGTCAGAGACGAGGCCCATCGCGATGCCCGCAACTGGTGCGCGCAGTGGCACACCGGCGTTGAGGAGCGACAGCGTGCTTGCGCACACAGAACCCATCGACGTTGAACCGTTGGAGCTGAGAGCCTCAGACACCTGGCGGATCGCGTACGGGAATTCCTCACGGGGAGGAAGCACCGGCCCGAGTGCGCGCTCGGCAAGGAAGCCGTGCCCGATCTCGCGACGCTTCGGGCTACCAACACGACCGGTCTCGCCCGTCGAGTAAGGCGGGAAGTTGTAGTGGTGCAGGTAACGCTTCTTCTTGACCGGCGCGAGCGAGTCAATCTGCTGCTCCATCTTGAGCATGTTCAACGTGGTGACACCCAAGATCTGGGTTTCGCCGCGCTGGAAGATTGCCGAACCGTGAACGCGCGGGATGACCTGAACTTCAGAGTCAAGCGGGCGGATGTCCGCGAGACCGCGACCATCCATACGCACGCCCTCGGTGAGAATGCGTGAACGCACAACCTTCTTGGTGACCGACTTGTATGCGGCACCCATCTGGTTGTTCGCGGATTCTGGCAGCTCGCCAGCGGTGACCTTGGCCGCAATGGCCTCCTTCACGCGGGCTTTGAGCTCGTCGTCAGCGTTCTGACGCTCAACCTTGCCGGCAATCTTGTACACGCTAGAGAGGTCGGTTTCTGCGAGCGCCGCAACGGCGTCGTAGGTGGCGTCGTCGTATGGGAGGAAGACCGGGTAGTCCTGAATCTCCTTGGACGCCTGAGCTGCCATCTCGGACTGAGCCTTGACGAGCTGCGCGAGGAACGGCTTCACAGCCTCAAGGCCCTGGGCAACAACTGCCTCATTAGGCTTCGTCGCTCCAGCCTTGATGAGCTCCCAGGAGTGCTCGGTGGCCTCAGCCTCGACCATCATGATCGCGACGTCTTCCTTGCCGTTCTTGTCCGTGACAACACGGCCTGCAACGGTGAGGTCGAACACTGCTTCTTCGAGCTGCTCGAACTTCGGGAATGCTACCCACTGGTCACCAATGAGTGCCATGCGGATACCCGCTACTGGGCCGCTAAACGGCAGACCGGAGATCAAGGTGGATGCGCTGGCCGCGTTGATCGCGAGCGCGTCATAGAACTCGCCTGGGGCGATGCTCAGAACGGTGATGACGATCTGCACCTCGTTGCGGAGGCCGTTGACGAACGACGGACGCAGTGGGCGGTCGATGAGACGGCAGACCAGGACGGCCTCCGTCGACGGACGACCCTCGCGGCGGAAGAAGCTGCCGGGGATCTTGCCTGCCGCGTACGAACGCTCTTCAACATCCACCGTGAGCGGGAAGAAGTCGAAGTTGTCTTTCGGGTGCTTGCCTGCGCTTGTCGCGCTGAGCAGCATCGTTTCTTCGTCGAGGTAAGCAGCAACGGCACCCTGTGCCTGCTGTGCGAGGCGACCGGTCTCGAAACGGACCGTGCGCGTGCCGAATTTGCCGTTATCGAGAACGGCTTCGGCGAATTTGATTTCTGGACCCTCCATGTGGGGGTTTTCTCCTTTGCTGGTGTCGCACCCCCGTGTGGGATGCGGCGCATACGCCGGAGCAGAGTTAAGGCAGTCAGGGGCACGCAGCGATTGCGCTCGGGCGCCGGTTCTGATCAACAGTAGAAATACACCGCACGAGTCGGGATACCACCACCGGTGACCAGCATCTTGCCAGCCTGCTCCGCAGTTGATGGGCATAGCCCAACTAACCGAGACAACTCTACCATTGCGCCCCGCGAAACCCCCGTTTGTGCGCACTTTTGGTCGCTACGCGTGTTGTCAGTGCGACCAAAAGTGCGCACAAACGGGGATCGATCGAGGCTAGCGGATGACGGTGACGTGCTCGCGGACGATGGGGCCGTTGTCGTTCCCGCAGCGTTTGATGGCCGTCGCCTTGTCGCTGGCGAGGATGAAGCCACTCATGCCGTACTCAATCGTGAGCTCGGTGTGACGAACGTTCCACACTGCAGATCATGTCCACACTCAGTCATGACACTCCCTCAACTCACGGACTATTAACGCCATTTCTGTGTCAAGCATCCACCTCCGGTGTGGCTACGCTAGAACCATCCCGAAAGGAGCCGTCGTGCAAGTTGGTGTCACGCGAGAACTACGTGCAGGAGAACGGAGGGTCGCAGCTACACCGGAGACGGTTCAGCAGCTCGTGGCCCTTGGTCTTGATGTCGTCGTCGAAAAAGGTGCAGGGGTCGAATCCGGATATTCGGATGCCGCATATAAAGAGGCCGGCGCGACAATCGCCGCAGCACTCCCGCTCGGCAAGCTTGACGTGCTCGTGCACGTTCGACCGCTGAGCCCCACCACGGTGAAGTCGCTCAAGAAGGGCGCAGTGACTCTCGGGCTTGCTTCCCCTTCGACGGAGCTCCCCACAGTCGCAGCTCTCGCCGCAGGCCACATCACGTCGTTCGCCCTCGAACTGATCCCGCGCATCTCGCGCGCACAGTCCATGGATGCCTTGAGCTCTCAGGCGCTCGTCGGCGGTTACCGCGCAGTGATCGAAGCGATTACGCGCTACCCGCGATTCTTCCCCCTCTACATGACAGCGGCCGGCACCATCCCGCCCGCGAAGGTTCTCGTGCTCGGCGCAGGTGTTGCCGGGCTCCAAGCCATCGGAACCGCGAAGCGCCTCGGTGCGCGGGTTTCGGCCAACGACATCCGTGCTGCATCCGCTGATGAAGTGCGCTCCATGGGCGGTACTTTCATCAACCTTGATCTCGATACTGCAGCGGAGGGCACCGGTGGCTACGCGAAGGAGCTTCAAGAAGACCGCGCAAAACGCCAGCGTGACTTGCTTGCACCACACATCGCCGCATCCGACGTCATGATTACGACCGCCGCAATCCCCGGCCGGGCTGCACCGCTTCTCGTCACCATGGACATGGTCAAGGGCATGCGTGCCGGATCGGTCATCGTTGATATGGCGGCAGAATCTGGTGGAAACGTCGAAGGCGTCATCGCAGGCAAAGACGTGGCTGTTCCCGTTGAGGGCGGCACCGTCACGCTCGTGGGGCTCCAGGATGCGCCGTCGGCTGTTGCGTCGGATGCCTCTCGCCTCTACGCAAAGAACGTCTCTAACCTGCTCGCTCTGATGACGAAAGATGGCGTGGTGACGCCGGACTTTACCGACGAGGTCGTCAGCGGATCGTGCCTCACGCGCGATGGCAACGTCACGCACGAGCCCACCGCGAACGCGCTGGCGGAGAAAAAGACGCCCACGGAAAAGAAGACACCGGCGACGAAGGCACCCGCGAAGAAGACCTCAACCACGAAAGCACCCACCACTAAGAAGGGAGCGAAGTAATGGAAGGCATGGAAGCTGTCACACTTCTCACCTATACCGTGCTCGCCGTGTTCGTTGGCTTCGAGGTTGTTTCGAAAGTCACGAGCAAACTGCACACCCCCCTGATGTCGGGGGCGAACGCGATCCACGGAATCATCCTCGTCGGCGCGATCATCGTTGCTGGGCAGGCGACAGAACCTCTCATGCTCACCGTCGCGATCATCGCCGTCGTGTTGGCCACCGCCAACGTCGTCGGTGGTTTTGTGGTGACCGACCGGATGCTCGAAATGTTCCGTGCCAAGAAGCCAGTCAAAACTTCCACACCCGTTGACAGTGCAACCGCGGAGGTCGCCAAGTGAGCATTCTCACCCCGGAGTGGACAGCAGTCCTCTACCTGATTGCCGCAGTGTGCTTCATTCTCGCGCTGAAGGGGCTTTCTTCCCCCGCGCACGCTCGCCGCGGTAACCTCATCGGTTCTGCCGGTGCGCTCGTTGCCGTTGTTACCGTGTTCCTGTCGATGAAGATGGAGAATATTCCGCTCATCCTTGCGGCGATTGCGGTGGGCTCCGCCATCGCGGTTCCGATTGCGCGCAAGGTGCAGATGACACAGATGCCGCAACTCGTTGGCGGGTTCAACGGTGTTGGTGGTGGCGCAGCAGCACTTGTTGCCGTGCTGGAGCTTGGGCAGCACGAAGACGTCGTGTTTCGAGTTGCGGTTGTGTTCACCATGCTGATCGGTGCAATCTCCTTCGCAGGTTCTGCGATCACGGTGCTGAAGCTGCAAGAAATCATGACCACGCGACCGGTGCTGTTCCCCGGTCTTCGTTGGCTCATGTCGCTTGTGGTCATCGCTTCTATCGTCACGAGCGTGTTCGTCGTTATCACCGGTGCGTGGCCGTGGGCGGTCGCACTTCTCGCGCTCGGCCTCATCGCCGGTGTGCTGCTGGTGCTGCCGGTTGGCGGCGCGGATGTGCCAATCGTCATCTCGCTGCTCAACGCCTTCACCGGAATCGCTGTTGCCGCGAGTGGAATCGTGCTCGGAAACGTCTTGCTTCTCGTCGCTGGCACGCTCGTTGGTGCGAGCGGAACCATCCTGACCATGGCGATGGCGAAAGCCATGGGTCGCGGGGTGACCGGCATTATGTTCGGCGCGTTCAAGGGCGGTTCCACTGCGGGCTCGACGACGGTCAGTGACCGCCCCGTGCGCTCGAGCACCCCTGAAGATGTTGCGGTGCAGCTCGGCTACGCACAGAACGTGGTCATCGTGCCCGGCTATGGCCTCGCCGTCGCGCAGGGCCAACACACGATTGCCGAGCTTGCGACGGCGCTGGAAGATCGCGGAATTCACGTGGTCTTCGGCATCCATCCGGTCGCCGGTCGCATGCCGGGGCACATGAACGTTCTCCTTGCGGAGGCGAACGTGCCGTACGAGTCGCTCAAGGAACTCGACGAGATCAACCCGGAATTCAAGTCCACCGACGTTGTTCTCGTCGTTGGCGCGAATGACGTGGTGAACCCCGCCGCAAAGACAACGCCTGGCTCCCCCATCTACGGCATGCCCATTCTCGAGGTTGGCGACGCGAACCAGATCGTGTTCCTGAAGCGCTCCATGCGCCCGGGGTTCGCTGGCATCGAGAACGAGCTGCTGTTCGACCCCAAGACGGAGCTGCTGTTCGGCGACGCGAAAGATTCGCTTGGCAAGGTGCTTGCGGCCGTCAAGGCCCTTTAACTCAAGGCGCCCTGAAGCCCTTTTTTACCCTGCTCCCGCGCGGGCAAGCTCTGCTGTCATGTAGCGACGGCAGCTGACGCTGGCGTTAGGGCTTTTTGACGGGGAGCTTGTGCGAAATAGCCACGTACTCCAGCCGCGCCCTCACGACGTCGGCAAAACCATTCGATGCCACGCGCACCGCGGCAACGAAGTTTGTGATGACGAGTACGAGAACGAAGGCTGCCACCGGCCGCTGCCATTCCTGCCGTTCATACCAGTGTTCAAAAAGTGGAAAGTCGCCGACCGATAAAAACAGCACCACGAACAAAAAGACCACGCCGATAAAGATTCGACTATAGAAAATGTGGCGTGCAACTGCCCGTTCTGGAAACCTCTCCCCGAAGAACTCTCGCACTTTCTTAGGAACGTTGATGCCAGACCGACGCACCCTCAACACCGCCGCACGCTTGGAGCAATATCGACGGATTCGATCCCGATAGAGCATAAGTATTGCCACCCATACGCCTACTGGCGCCAAAAAGTCTGTGATCCCTCGTGGTAGAAGAACGGGCACGGCAACGCACACAGCGATGACCACCCATGCAGAAATTCTCAATCGTGACCACTCTGTCTTCGCGAGTGCATCTCTCGACATCAACCAGGTCGTGACAACCTTGTTTTGCCGACGGTATGACAGGCTCACCGTTCCAAGCAGACCGCGCGAGAAACGACCGTGTGCACGTTTCTCCACTTCGTCTGGCAACGGCATTCCGTTCCCCGCAGAGTAGCCATTCGCGCCGCGAAGATTGACCTCCAGAGCCGAGGCCACCCGACCAAAACTCGATTCATCGTCATCAATGCCGGTTGAGTTGCTTCCAGCTCCGCGCGCGGCATCTAATTGCTGCTGCACTTCACGGATCACCGTAGGTTTCGCGTACGCCTGACGCCCATAGGGCATCATCGCCCTATGGATTTGGTCCACGAGCACATCAGATTCGTCTCGCGGCCCCAACTCATCATCGATGGGAGCGCGCAACATCACGCCAGGTTTGGGTGTGATCGGTGCATGCTCCAACAGCGCGAGCAGAGCGGCAAGCTCGTTCGTATTCAAATTTGGTTGGTTGGTAGCGTTTATTCCCAACCTCGCGTCAAGGCCAAAAGCTACCTCGAGTCGAATCATGAACTGGCTGCCACTGCGGCCTCCGGGAGTGCGGTACACGTATTTCAGTTGATCGAATGGCACTGTTCGCCACCCAATACGCAGCAAGCGCCGGTTGATATCTACCCGCGCTCGTCGCGTCGTCAAGAACACCAGCATCGGCGCGATGACCAGAAACGCCGCGAAGGACGTCCAGAAGGCGAGTACTGAGTCTTGAGCGTGGAGACCTAGACCGGCAAAGACACCGACCCATGTTCCACTTGGTATTCCGTAGCCGAAGAAGAGAGAGATGGCGAGAGCGACGAGCGCCATGGCCCAGTCGGTGCCCACACCAATTCGAACCCAGTCACCACGAGCTTTCTTTGGTGCTCTCATCGTGCTCCTTTGTACCAAAATGTGCATCACCGCTGCCGTCAGCATCCCGGCGATGTGAGAACCTCGCAACGGCCTGAAGGCAAACATAGATTGCACGTACTCAGTGATCTCTCCGCATGCCGGCGTACGGTCGAGGCATGCGCCTGACACTTCCTACAGACGAGAATCTGACCGAATTGACCAAGCACCGCAATGATGCGAGCGTCACCATTTATCTGCCGTCGACACAGATGACGCGCGAAGTGGAGGTGGTGCAAATGGCGTTAAAGGCCGCCGCCACCGATGCCGAAACGCAGTTGCGAGACAAGGGCATCCACAAAGAACAGATCGACGAAATCGAACGAACGCTCGAGAGCTTTCAGTCCAATCGCGAGTTCTGGCAGTTTCAGGCCCACGCCTTAGCCATCTTCATTGCACCAGGAATAGTGCACGCGTACCGCTTAGCGAACACGCTTCAGCCTCACGTTTCCGTGGGAGACCGGTTCGATATTGGCCCCCTGCTGCGCTCAGTCACCTTTACGAATAGCGGATACGTGCTCTCCGTGGCCGAGGGGCGCGATCGTTTGCTCGAGCTTTCGGCGGACTCATCCCCGATCGAGCTTAAGCTTGCCCTGCCAGAGGAACTCGACACGGTGCTTGAGGACACTAAATATCAGGGACGCTTCGACCGTCATCGTGCCGATGGTGCCACGGGGGAACGGGTCGAGCGAGAAAGATACTGCCGGCTGGTTCACGAGGCCGTTCTCGCACACGTCGCCGGATCGACGTTGCCCATGATTCTCGCCGCAAGTAAAGACCTTGAGCCGGCCTACAGGGCGGTCAATACTTATCGGGGCCTACTCGAAAGTGGAATCGACGCGAATCCAGAGTCACTCAGCGTTGACGAACTTGACAAACGTGCACGGGCAATCCTCGACGACCACTACGAGAACAAGGTGGTTTTGTGGCGCGAACTCTTTGGCACGCGCAAAGCAAACGGGCTCGCCACGAGTCAGCTCAGCGAGGTCGCACGCGCGGCCACCGCATCCGGTGTGGAGTCGCTCATGTTCGACATGGATTCCACCCTTGAGGGTTCGATCGACGACATGGGTGTCGTAAACGAGGTCACTGAGTCGGATGCCGAACACTATGGCATCATCGACGAGATCGCCGCCCGGGTGTTGCGTTCGGGCGGAACGGTGAAGGCGGTTCGTGCAGAAGATCTTCCCGACGAAACCCCTGTTGCCGCTATGCTGCGCTTCCCTATGTAGAGACCTGAGCGCATCCGTCGTGGACTGACGTTTGCTGAGATCTGAGGGCCACACTTCAGGGGCGATCTTGTTTTGAGGGTCTACTGCGGCGCTTGAACCACGCTTCAACGAGATAGCTACCGAACAAAAGAACTGCACCAATAATGAGCGCGCCACGAAACATATTTCGAAAGATGCCTGCCTGCAGTGTGAACGCGAGCACCGCTGTGCCGACGATGATGGCGAAGATCGTGAAGCGAAACAGGTGCACCCTAGCGAGCGGGCCCGTGCGAAATGGACCAGTGCGAAATGGACCAGTGCGTGGCTTCACACAGCCTCAGTCGTAGTCAACGCGCCCGAGTGAGCAACAAGTGTGTCATTGCCCCATGCGCAGCGAATGATCCCGAAGACAATGAGCCCTTGCGCGACAAGGTAGCTGAGCATGATCACAAAGTGCACCTGCCAGAGTTCAAACCCGGGCAAGAATTCCCTGAGCCCCAGGATGGTGTCCGATACCACGAACACGGCACCGCCGATCGCGATAAAGCGGTGACAGCTCAACGCGATGGCGCCCATGGCACCAAGAACGAGCCCGTAAATAGCGACCGGTATTAGCAGCGGACCGATGTGTGGTGCAAGGATCGCGACAAGGGCGACCCACCACGCGAGGTAGACCAGGCCCCACGGCGACAGACGACGCTTCCGAAGCTTTCGGAGGAACAACACGATGTAAAAGACGTGGGCGACGAGAAAGAAGCCAAGCGCAATCAGGAAGCTGAGATCGCCCGACGACGAAATACCCACATCTCCGGCCCACGAAAACACCAGGGCGAGCGAGGCAAGCAGGGCCACCTCCGTGCGCCAGCGGGGCAATGCAAACAGCAGAGCCGCGAGAAGGGTAAGCATAAGCAGCGGTTTGGTGAACGTCGATACAGCGTCTGCCTCAACGGTGAGCGCCACGAGGTGCACAACACTCGCTGCCAAAAAAGGAATCATCAACACGATCGTGCGCATGAACGGCATTGTCTTCTGCATGCCCCAAGACTATTCGTTCGCTGTGCATTGCGAGGCAACCTCACGCGCGTTGAGGCACGCTAGTCTTCTACGCGCACGGTCTTGAGTCGTGAAGTGTGGCCGCGCACAATCGCGATGGTGCTCTTGGGAACGCCGAAGTGTTTGGAAAGCAACTCGATCACTGCAGTGTTGGCTTGACCATCGACAGCACGCTGCTGCACGAAGACGGTGAGAATGTCGCCATCGGTCGTCGGCTCCACTTCGACGAGAGGGCCCTTGCGGCTGCCCGGCTTCACACGAACGGTAACCAGCACGATTCGAGATTAGCCTGAGACCTGAACCTTGTGACGCCGTCACAACCCACGCAACGGCATAATTAGTGCATGCAGACCGATCGCCCATCAACCGCCAGACACCTCGGTTTGAGCGCGCCAGAGTGGATCGTGCCGACATCGTTCTGGCACACCGTGCTCGGCCCCGGCCTCGCCGGTATCGCCGCGCTGACCGTCATCATCGTTGGATCCATCATGGGGTTGAATGCCAATGCCACCGGCGCAATGCTGGGTATCCTTTTGCTCGGGCTCATCGCGGCGTGGATCGTCTACGGCGCCTACTGGGGGCGAGCTCGCAGAACCACACTTGACCGCGTACACGAACTCACTCATTTCGCACGAGATCACGGACTCAACTACGAGAGTGAGCAGCGAGCGCCCGATATCCTCACTTCCATACTCGGGAACCGCCCAGGCGCCTTCATATATGACAGTTTCAGCTCGTCGTTCCCGCGCGAACTGAGCATGGGAACCTTCGAACGCACCACGAAGCCGGGCCGTGGTGGCTTCATGGAAGACTGGGGATACCTTGCGATCCGGCTCAACCGAAAACTCCCCAACATCGTGTTGGAGTCACGTTCGTCGCGATCGCCGTCCGCGGATACCAGCCTGCTCGGCACCCCCCGCGTCAACCAGCGGTTATCGCTTGAAGGCGACTTCGACAATCACTTCCGTCTTTTCTGCCCAGCAGGCTACGAAAAGGATGCGCTCTACGTTCTCGCTCCCGACCTGATGGCGTTGCTCATCGATGAGGCCGGCGATCTGAGCGTTCAACTCATAGACGATGTTGCGCTTTTCTTCTCAGCGAAGCCTTTTAACCTGTCAGACAACCATTTGAGGGACCGGTTGCTGCGGATAGCTGATGTCGTTGGCGACAAGGCACTAAGCCAGACTGCCCGCTACAGCGATGAGCGGTCAGACGACGTGAACACTGTGGCCCATGACGGTAAACGGCTCGCCCGCCGGATACCACGCTGGCCAACACTCGCGCTGTGGTATTCCGTGAAGGTGCTGCTGGGGTTGGGCATCGCCTGGGGGCTTATCGTCCTCCGGCTTGGTTTCGATCCGCAGCTATGGAAGGCAATCTCCTCCACATCGTGGTGGTAACGAAAACGGGCCGCCATCCGATGATGGATGACGGCCCGTTTGCCAAAACTTGCGAACTAGCGGCGCAGTCTTAGCGGCGCAGTCTTAACGGCGCAGTCCGAGACGCTCGATGAGCGTACGGTAACGGTTGATGTCAACATTCGACAGGTAACCGAGCAGACGACGACGCTGGCCGACGAGCAGAAGCAGGCCACGACGTGAGTGGTGGTCGTGCTTGTGCATCTTGAGGTGTTCGGTGAGGTCCTTGATGCGCTGGGTCATCATTGCGACCTGCACTTCGGGGCTTCCCGTGTCACCTGGGTGAGTTGCGTACTCGTCGATGATCGCTTTCTTGGCATCTGGTGCTAATGGCATAGATGGCCCCTTTCCCTCATTGCGCGGTGCTGGTCACCTGATGTGTCAGCTCTCTTAATCCGCGGCCGCTTCACGGCAACCTTGTGAGTTTAGCACTGTGTCGCGATGTTGACCTACGCCACCTGTGCGGTGGTGGTGAGCGACGCCACCTGCGCCACAGATTGTTCATCGCCATGGCCAACCTGCACTCAAAGTTAGCTGGCTACCGCCGTCTCGCGGATGTGCTTCAGTGTTGCCACAAGCGTCGCGACCTGCGCTGCCGAGAAGAGAGATTCTGGGCCTGTAGGCGCGACACCAGTGAATGGGGCCTCGTAGAGCAGGCCGGGGTCTACGACGCCGGTGCGGGTCAGTTGATCGACGACGAGGTTGACGAACGTGAGCTGGTTTCCGGTGAAGGTGGTGCCACCTGTAAAGCCTGCGAGGGCAGCCACCGCGGCCGCGTGATCCATCCCGACGATAGAGCGCACGAACAGTCCCAAGCCGTTTGATTCTAGGGCTGCTTCTGAAAGTTCAGACTTCTTGAATTCCCCACTCTTGAGCATGATCTGTTCGAGCGATTCCAGATCTGACGGATTGAGCTGATAACCGTGGCGAAGCTTCAGCAGAACAGGGTCATTCCCATGCGCCGTGAGAAACGCGAACGCCTTCTCAATGAACCGTTGTTTGTCCACGCCGACGGTGAAGTACTTGATTTCAACCTCAGCGGTGGCGGCGGCATCCATGAAGTCGGTGTACACAATGGCTTTCGCCGCAGAGTCGATCAGTTTGACGAGCCCGCGCAGCCGTTTACGCACCATCTCGATCATGGGAACGGTGACGTCGTCCCACCACTCATCCGTTGCCACTGCGGCGATGAGGGGCAATTCTTTTTGTACAGCGGGGATTCCCTTCTGTTCTGCAAGGGCATTTGCAATAGCTTGGATTCGAGACTTCGCTACCGCGAAACCTGGGTCGCCAACGAGCACACCGAGTTGTGCACGTAGCGCGAACAGGTCGAACCGCTTGGCTTGCTCATCCGGGTCTTTGGCGTCCTTGACGGATGGCAGCCGGCGTAACGCGTGCGCCAGCTCGAATTCAGCGCCGGTCGGATGCAGCCAACTCCCGACATCTGCGAAATGCTCCACAGCTTTGCGGTGCGGTCGCACCAAAAAGTTGTCGAGACTCATTCCAGCGACCTGCCCGTGGAGCACTGCAGCAGTCTCGCTCCGAACAGCCGCAAGCGCACCCTCGTCAGAGGCGTCACCAACGGCATCGATCCCGGCGATCAGACCGAGGCGTGCAGCGAACAGCCGTGCGCCGAGAGGCTCCCCGGCCGAGGTGTGCGCGTCGGGGTAGTTTTCGTTAAAGTACTCGATGTTCTGGCACACGTCGAAAATCACAAAGTCTTTTTTGTCGTCGCCTGGCCCATACAGGTCTGGTCGCAACCGCGTGCCTCGGCCCACCATCTGCCAGTACTTCGTCTTCGAGTGCACGGGTTTGAAGAACACGAGGTTCACGATGTCGGGAACATCAATTCCGGTATCAAGCATGTCGACCGAGATGGCGAGCTGCGGAAACTTGTTCGGGCTGGAGAAGTCGTCAATGAGAGTTTGCACATATGACATTCCGCTCACGATAACGCGCGCGAACTCGCCACCGTAGGCAGGATAATTCGCATTGAATCGGCGCTCAATGAACTCAGCGTGCTTCACATTTTTGGCGAAGATCACGGTCTTGCCTAGCGTGTCGCCACCAGCAACTTTGCGGCCATCCGTCATGAGCACTTCGAGTACTTTGTCGGCAGTATCTTCGTTAAAAAGCCAGGAGTTCATCGCCGAGGCGCCCACCTCTTCTGGCACGACATCGTCGGCCCACTCAAGAAGATCCCACGCCTCTTTCTCCTCTTGGCTCAGGTCGGCGTACTTGATGCCATCTCGCACGAACTGGGTCGCGATGGAACGCCCCGCTGGCGGCACGAGATAGCCTTCCTCGATCGCCTCAGAGAGGTCGTAAGAGTCTGTGGGTACGCCATCTTCAAGGTTGAACAGACCGTAGGTGTTGTGGTCAATCTCATTCTTGGGTGTGGCGGTGAGACCCACGAGCAACGAGTCGAAGTATTCGAAGATAGCGCCGTACTTCTGGTAAACGGAGCGGTGCGCTTCATCAATGATGATCAGGTCGAAGTAGCCGGGGCCGAAGCGTCGAAGCACATCGGCTCCCCCGCCGTAGCTTTCATCGATGAGGCCCATCATGGTGGGGTAGGTGGAGACATAAACGCGTCCCTCTGAGTCTTTATCGGTGACGAGATTAACCGGTGGGGCATCGGGCAAGAACGTCTTGAACGCGTTGGTCGCCTGGTTGACGAGAGCGACGCGATCGGCCAGAAACAGAATGCGCTTAGCCCAATTAGCTCGCATGAGGAGGTCGCTCAACGCGATCACTGTGCGCGTCTTGCCACTGCCGGTCGCCATCACCAGGAGGGTGCGGCGTTCCTTCTGTTCGAATGCTTCAGCGATTTTGCGGACCGCACGCGTTTGGTATGCCCGCTCAATGATCGTGGTGGATATCGGCATCTTGGCGAGAGGTTTGCGACTTGTGCGGCGCTGGATGAGTAGTTCGAGTTGATCACGCGTGTAGAAGCCTTGCACCTGTCGCGGAGGATGTCGGGGGGCATCCCACATCCAGTGCTCGTAGCCGTTGGTGTAAAAGATAACGGGGCGTTGGCCGTGCTCTCTCTCCAGCGCATCCGCATAGTGTTTGGCTTGCTGTTGGCCTTGGTTAGCGTCTTTCGTGGTGCGTTTGGCTTCGATAACCGCGAGTGGCAA
The DNA here is from genome assembly GCA_038243605.1 of Actinomycetales bacterium. Lineage (GTDB taxonomy): Bacteria > Actinomycetota > Actinomycetes > Actinomycetales > Microbacteriaceae > Terrimesophilobacter. The sequence goes on along the minus strand of JBBSQX010000006.1, from coordinate 50,819 downwards.
CCCGTTCTCACCCCACAGCACATAGTCGACGTACCCTTTGCCGCCGTCTGAGCTATTGGGCATACCCATGACCGGGTATTCGCGGTCACGCTCATCTGCGAGAGGCCACCCCGCTTTGCCCAAAAGAACGTCGATGAACAAGTCACGAGTTTCGTCTTCGCGGTAATCGTGGGTGTCAGGGATGACAGCATTTGCGGCTTTGGCTGCGGCGACTTCTGCCTGCGCCACCGCGAGTTGGGTTTCGAGGTCGGCGCTGTGCTCGCGTTCTTTCGTTAGCGCTTCATCTTTCGCCGCGTTCTCGGCCGCGAGCTTTTGTACGTGAGCGAGTGTGTTGGCGACGAGGCCGGGTTGTGGTTTCGGAATCGACGCGGCATCGAATGAAATCCCCGGCTGTGGGCGATCAACCGTGTTGAGCGAGTAGTGGGTGGCCAGCCAGTACAGCACGTGAAAGAGTTCACGAACAATGGGCAGACTGTCGGTCTGTTTCATGGGGGTGAGGTGATGAACCGCGGCGTTGCCTTGAAGCCTGATCAGGTTCATCTTGGCGTAGAGAGCGTGCCCCACAAGATTTTTGAAGGTTGGCTCGTGGAGGCGACTGGAGAGATCGTCTTTGTAGGGCATGTGCAGTGTGGCGTCAACGTCGTAAAGCCAATGGACTGCGAGCTCGAGGGTTCGTCGTGCGTAGAAGACAGCGGATCGCGGATCTCCGTACGTGTAGTGCTCTGCGCGTCGCGCTTCGGTCGCGATGGCGGGCCATTCCTTCGCGACGAAGTCAAAGTTGCTGGGCACAGCACCCCTCCTTGCGTTATTTCAGCATTGCCGATGCCGGGCCGCACTCGCACAGCGCCTTGCGCCTTGCGCCTAGCGCGTTGCGCGTTGCGCGTTGCGCGTTGCGTGTGCTGCATCGCATTCGGGTCCCGCCAGACTATCGGCCAGCGGTTCGCATTGCGGAGGGTTGGTGCAATGTTCGCACGATCATTCTGCCCCCAATGAGAGTGGCATGAGCCAAGGCACATGGCAGACCTCTGCGGTGGGTTAGCTATCTCTGGCCGCCTACGAGCAATGGTATTTTTTCGTTCGCGTCTTGCTGCCGAATTCTGGAGCCGGCTGTTGGTCTCCATTTTTGGGTGGAGTCGAGCCACGGTGGTGCTTTGACGTGTGGGGCACCATCCACCATTCGGAACTGCCACCCCGATTTGTCGAGGTTGCGGTGGTGGAACCAGCAGAGCAGGATGCCGTTGTCGGTGTGGGTGGGTCCGCCGTTCTCGGCGGGGTCTACATGGTGAATCTCGCACCACGAGGCGGGAATGTGGCATGCGGGGGTGCTGCATCCGCCGTCACGAAGGGTGATCGCCCTGCGCTGTTGCGGGGTGAAGCAACGTTCCGGTGAGCCCAGCGCGATGATGCGGCCGTTGTCATCGAGAACGACGCGCTGAATCCCACCGCTGCAGGTGTATTGCTTGACGACGCTGAGGGAGATCGGTGTTTCGAGGCCTTCGATGTATCCGACGCCGCGCACAGCACCACGCCCAGCACGACGGCCAGAACCGCTGTCGGTCTCCGAATTTCTCTCGGCGTCGAGGTCGCTCTGGCGAACACTCACCATGACGACAGGTGCAGCCCCGCCCATCGTCGGAGTCTCTGCGCTGCGTGCCGCAATGTCGACAATGCCGGCGAAGATATCGTGGCGTTGTTGGTCACGAGTGCGAGGGTCTCGTTCAAGGTCGTGGGCTGCGAGTTCCTCGTCGTCGAGGAAGGCTGGCGCTGTGCGCGGGGAGGTGTAAGCGTTGACGAGGGCCGTGAACTTTGCGGCGACATCTGGAATCAGCGCACCCCGCACCCACACAAGCCCATCACGTTCACGCCCCAACGAGAAGGAACGCAGGCGCAGGGCACGTTCTTCGACAGGGATGCGGCCGTCTTGGTCAAGGCGCACTTTCCACACTTCGGTGTGGATTCTCGACTCGTCTGCAGTGCACGGGTTAGACGAACCGGGGGCCGCTCCGGTGGCGGCAGCGACGAGTTCCCGTTCGGCGGTCTGAATTGAGACTGAGTCGACGACGGTCGCAATGGAGGTGAGCCCACGAATGATCGCGTAGGCACTGTCAATCCCGAGACTGCCAACAGTGAGTGCGTCAGCGATATAGGGGAAGGTTGCCGGCAACTGCTCCCCCACGAGCGAGAACCGAGTGCGAGTGTTTCGCCCAATCTTCAGCCGCTTTGCAATGGTTTCGCTGGACGCCAGGGTGATGCGTTCAAGTAGCTCAGTGGAGTTGCGGCACCCTTTGCCCGCGGCAAGTCCATCACTACCAAGCTCGTGACGCGACCGATAATCGGCTTCTGCCGCCACGGAAACCTGCATCGCGCCGAGCCAGCGGCCCATCCGCTCGAGTGCCCCCGTGGACTGCAGTAGTGCGTCATCTGAAAGCCGCGGAACATCGCTGAACGCCAGAAGGTCGGCATAGGTGCCTGTCAGCTCATCGATCTCGATTGCGGGGTTCTTCATACCTCCATTTTCTCACGTCGAACATAAATTCGAAAGTAGAAGATCTTTCTCTCCACAGGGGTTGTGAGGGAGAAGAGATGATCGAGGTCAGAACACCTAACGCTTGAGCGCTCGAATGGCCAGCCATGCGGCGGCGCGGTCATCCGCATTGGACATGGACAATCCCGTGAGCTCTTCAACACGCGTGATTCGCAGGCTCAGCGTCTGACGGTGAATTCCGAGTTGACTGGCAACGACACCCCACGAGCCGTGCTCAGCGAGATAAACCTGAAGTGTGCGAGTGAGTTCATCATGCGCACCGCGCTCATCGCGTAAGCCATCGAGCACACTGGCGAGCCGCGCTGACGAATCAGGGCCCAAATGTTCGAGCACGTACTGCACCGTGGGCAAGGCTGCGTAAAACGCGACAGAGCGACCATCCGTGACGGCGGTCGCGTGGGCCTCGTGCGCTTCAGACATACTCTGTGAAAGTGCGGCAAACCCGACGCTGGTGCCGAACCCACAACGAAGAGGATGCTGCTCGTGGCTCGCGTATTTGGCGACAAGGTCAGCAACCATTTCGGCGCGGTCGTCCCTGATGAGTGCAACCATTCGATCGCCGTGCATCGTCATAACGTGAGCACACCCCAAGTCGTCAAACCACCGCGTGAGAAGCCGCTCGAGATCGACTGACTTGGAGCGCGCGCTCAGGACGAATGCGGTCATCGTGTCGTCGAAAACTCCCCATCTGCGAAGCAAGGTTTCTGCGCTCGCCGCGTCTCCGGCAAGGAGGCGCTGCATCATCACCTCGCGGCCCAATCGCTCGATCGCGATGTGATCATTGCTTCGCAGTAGGAGGTCAAGAAGTGCCGCGGCCTGTGACGCTAGGTCCCGGATGCGACTCATCGACCCCGCGCGTGAGGCAATCACGAGGTAGGCAGTGAGGTCTTCGCCTTGCCCGACCGGATGCACTTGAAGCCCTGGATGCCGCACCCTCACCGGCCGATTGAGGGCAACGGCGATTGCATCCTCAATATGAAGTGTGCCCGCCCCGCTGCTCGCGATGGCATGACCTTGGCTATCGAGCAGCACCCCCCATCCGTCAATCCGGTGAGCCAGCTCTGCCATGACGGCAGAAACGCCGCCCCGCCTGGCCACTTGGGTGAGCACTTTCATGCCGTGCGTCACGAGGCGGTCCTCCGCTGCCTGGTCTGACGAGAGAAGTCCCACAAGTGTGGGCAGCAACGCATGCGGCGAAACTGCGGGGCAGAGAATCCCCGTCACGCCGTTGCTTGTGAGCATGTCTCGTAATTCAGGACTATCTCCGCTCACCACCAAAATCGTGCCTTGCAATAATGCGAGCGAAGACGTCCACAGTTGCGATGCCCCTCCCCTCGAATCCCCTTCGCCCTTCCGAGCGGCAAAAAGCTCTTCCGGCACTGCGACAACCATGCTCGCATAGGCAGGATGCGCCAGAACGTTGAGGTCGCTCAAGGCGACAACTGAGTCGATCATGGTTGTCGGAGGAAGGGATGTTCCGACGATGATTCCGTCGAGTATCCGGGCGACGGACATGGCATCAACAGACATCTCCTCAGTGTACAAAACTGTGATCAGCTCGCGAAGTTCCATCAATATTGTTAGTGAATTTTGACGCTGCGCCTGAAATGCTCGGTTAATCGCACATGAAGATTGTGGAGGCACTAATGAAAGCCATCGTTTTTCGCTCACCAGGGTTGCCGGTGGAGTTCCTTGATGTAGACCTCGCGTCGCCGAAGGCCGGTGAGGTGCGCGTAAAAATTGCTGCGGCCGGCGTCTGCCATTCCGACCTTCACGTGCAACGAGGCGAATGGGATGCCCCACTCCCTCTCGTCATGGGTCACGAAGGCTCTGGCGTCATCGTCGAACTTGGCGAAGGTGTGACGACTCTGTCAGTGGGAGACCACGTCGTGCTCTCCTGGGTTCCGCCCTGTGGCGAGTGCCGATACTGCCGTTCAGGCCACGAGGCCCGCTGCCAGAAGGTCGCCACCGTCGTGGCACCACTTGGCGTGCTTTACGACGGCACCTCCCGGCTCTCCCTCGATGGCGAGCCAGTGCACCACTACCTCGGAGTCTCATCGTTCGCCGAAGAGGTCGTTGTACCCGCATCCGGTGCGATCAAGGTCAGGGATGACGCGCCGCTGGATGTCATCGCACTGGTCGGTTGCGCTGTCGCGACTGGCGTGGGGGCCGTCATCAACACCGCCGCCGTCGAGCCAGGGTCAACTGTGGCGGTGATCGGGTGCGGAGGGGTCGGGCTCAACGTCATCCAGGGCGCCAAGCTGGCGGGAGCAGAGCGCATTATCGCTATTGATGTGCGTGCAGAGAAAACCGCCCTTGCGACACAGTTCGGCGCAACGGATGCCATTGACGCGTCAACCACTGATGCAGTTAAAGCACTCTACGAGTTGATGCCGGACGGCGTTGACTACGCGTTCGACGCGATCGGTCGCACCAGCACGACGGAGCAGGCGATCCAGATGCTGGGCTTGGGTGGTGCCGCGGTCATCGTTGGTCTGCCCCCTACTGGCGCAAAGGCATCGTTCGAGCCGCTCGTTCTTGCGGAGGCCGACCAGCGAATCCTCGGCTCAAACTACGGGAGCGTCAGACCCTCCATCGACATTCCTGCCCTCGTCGACCGTTACATGGATGGGCAGCTGAAGCTTGACCCACTGGTTTCTGGGCGCCGCCCGCTGTCAGAAGCAGCAGAGGCATTGGCCGATCTTGAATCAGGCGAAGCCCTGCGCACACTCCTCATCCCGTAGCGCCAAACACCACGCAGTGATCGCCAACATTTGCCCACGCAGTATCTAGTACTAGCCCGCCACTCAAAGGAGAGATGATCAATGTCAGTAACAAGCAAGACGCCCCCACCGGGTAACGGCCTGAAAGACGCAGGCCTACGACGGGGAGTCATGAGCGGGCCAGAGCTCGGGGCCCAAGCCATCGCCAACATCGCACCGAGCGCGGTGATTGCGTTTACCGCTGCAGCCATTTTCGTCGGAGCAGGAAAAGGCACCATCTATTCCTTTGTACTCGCAACGATCGTTATTCTCTGCGTCGGATATTGCGTCGTCACCTTCACGCGCCGCATGGCCTCAGCAGGATCGTTGTACACGTACGTTTCTAAAGGGCTCGGCCCGTTTGGTGCCTATCTCGCTGGGGTGACGTTGGTAATCGGGTGTTGGGGCATTGCTGCCGGATCACTCGGTGGTGCCGTCAGCTACATGAACCAGTTCTTGAACCTCATCGGTATTCCCGTCGACGGGATCGTGACGCAGATCATTCTGGCGATCATCCTCGGAGGTCTGGCGACGCTGTTCACCATTCGCGGCATCCGTCTTTCGGCGCGGGTTTCGCTCGTGCTGGAGCTCGTCTCCGTGACCATCATCATCATCCTGCTTGTTCTGGCTCTCGTCTGGGCCGGCCCCGCAGCGTGGGATCCATCGCAGTTCGCCCTCACCGAACTGCCCTTCCAGGGTGTTGCGGCCGGAATGGTTCTCGGAATCTTAGGCTTCGTAGGTTTCTCGTCTGCGGATGCGCTCGGCCGCGAGGCTCGCAACCCTTATACGGCGATCCCTCGGGCGATCATGTGGAGTGCCATTGGTGTCGGAGTGCTCTACGTGTTTGCGGCGTACACGCAGGTTGCCATCCTCGGTGATGCTCTCGGCGCGAGCGCCAACCCGCTCGAAGACATTTCTACCAAGATCGGGATGCCAGGATGGTTTGCACCGATTCTGACCTTCGGTGTTGCTGCTTCATTCTTCGCCGTGGTCGTTGCCCCGCTGAATGTTGTCGGGCGCATCGTCTATGTCATGGGCAAGGAGGGGGTCGTTCCTGAGAAGTTTGGGCGCACCCACGAAGGCCACCTGACACCGCACCGCGTGCTTCTTGTGGCAGGGCCGGCGGCAATTTTGATCGACGCCATCTTCCTTGCGTTCGGGGCTCACGCCATGGACATTGTGGTGTGGATCGACACCTACGGAACCTACGGGTACATGGTCGCCTACGCGCTGGTCGCTATTGCCTGCGTGATTTACACTCGTCGGGAGAAGATGCCGAACGCCATGGTCTGGGTTGCGGCCACCGTGGCTGTGCTCAGCATGATTTACGTTTTCATCGCGAACGTTTATCCCGTTCCCGCATATCCGCTCAACATCATCCCGTACATCTTCCTTGCCTCGGTGATCGCCGCGGTGGCATGGTACGCGTACCTCGCGAAGAAGCGCCCCGAGGTCATCGCCGCCATCGGCAACACGGAGACGGATGTCTTGGAGGGCGTCGGCTAACACCTGATCTAGAAGTGGTAACGCTCGGCCCATCGTTGTTTCAACGGTGGGCCGAGTTTCTTTTGAGGAGCAGGTGTCTCGAGCTCATCGGTTGGCAGCGCGCAGAGATTAGTCGCTCGGCGTGAAACTCGTCGCTGTGAAAACAACTTTTTCGACTTCGAGGGGCGCGTTCTCGGCGGTCACAGTTCGCCCCTAAACGCGCGGTGCTGGAGGGACGCGAAGAGTTCGTCGAGGTGCGCGAGATTTTCGACTAGCTTTCCGCGATGCATCTTCAACCTAGACAGCTGTTCACGGAATGATATTTGAATTGCCATTGGTGGAAGCAGGACTGGGAATGAGCGCAATTGAGTGGCGTTTATTGAGGCAATCCCGGTTGTCTGCTTCGCTGCTTTAAGAAAAAAACTTTTACCGTAAGTGCTTCCAACTAGCCAACTCAAGTAGAAAGGATCGATCGCATCAGGATCAATCACCCTCACCCTGAACACATGGTTTTGGTGAATACACTCGAATATCTCACCTGCCCAGAGAGCGCCCCGCCCCAATTTGTCTGGGTCACCACCCTCAGTCAATAAGAGGTCACCAGGCCGGAGACTATATCGGGCGATCTCAGATTCTGTGGCTGCTATTTCTTTCACGGTATGCAGCCGAATTGACTTGTCTTGAACGTTCGCCACGGTGAGATAGGGGACAACCCGCATAGGGTCCTTTGCCTTACGCCCTTTGGTAATTCCGGAGACGACTTCCGCCAGCTCGCCTAACAAGCATGATGATCTCGAGCTCTTCCCGCCTGCGACTAAATCCCCAAACATATTGTCGAAGGTCGCATCCGCCAAATCGTCCATGTGTGCGAGAGCGTCGCGGCGCTTGGCACGTAGGGCCTCGGCTTGGTCGAGGATCGACGCGATGCGCCGTTGCTCGGGAAGGGGCGGAAGCGTTACAAGGTTTGACTTCACGTCAGAGGGTTTGATGTACGGCTGAGCCGTACCCGAACGGTGCCAGCGGCTCTCATCGTTCAATTGATACCAAAGGAACCGACGATCAACACGGACTGGATCAGGGAAGATCAACTGAGTATTGGCAAGGCTCGCCCACTTGCCATCCGGGTAAAAACACTTGCCACAGCGTGCACCTATTGACGACAGGACTATCGCTTCACCATCGTGTTCAAAGTCCGGAAGATAGCCGTTGAGCCCACCAGCACCGTAGGCGGGATATCCGACATCGATAAAGTCATTTCCCGACAGCCCTGACTTTCCCCCGCCAATGATCCGAGATATTGAAGAAAGCGGAACTTTAGATACCGGTGTCACTGAATCGCGCCTGCATTTAGTGAGTCAGCGAGCGCAACCGTCGCCTCCGCGATCTCCTGCTCCAGCGCCATCAGGTCGGCGAGGATCTCGGCTGGCGGGCGGTGGTTAACTTGCTCGTGCTCGATCTCTTTGTAGCGGTTCAGGCTTAGGTCGTAGCCTTGCGCAGCAATCTCGGACTTGGGGACCATAAAAGATTGGGCGGTTCTGGGGCGAGTTAGTTCCGGGTTCCCTTCGAGACGACCTTCGGCCTCCTTGGGGAGCGCAGAGTGAAGCGTCCTCCAACGATTTAAGGCATCAGGGAGATCGTTCGCCTCGGTGGGGGTTCGCTTGTCATCGAGGGTGAAACCGTCGGCCCTCACGTCGTAGAACCATACGTTGTCGGTGCCACCTGAGCTTGTTTTCGTGAAGAACAGAATCGCGGTCGACACACCCGTATACGGCTTGAACGTGCCACTCGGCAGCTTCACCACCGCATCCAGTTTGTGGTCTTCGACAATCATTTTGCGCAACGCTTTGTGCGCGTTCGATGAACCGAACAGCACACCATCCGGCACGATCACGGCAGCGCGGCCGCCGTTCTTCAACAGTCGAAGCATGAGCGCCAGAAAAAGCAGCTCCGTCTTCTTCGTCTTCACAATCTGCAACAGGTCCTTCGCCGTAGTCTCGTAGTCGAGACTTCCGGCGAACGGCGGGTTAGCGAGCACAAGCGAATAGCTCTCCACCGCATCTGAGTGTTCTTCGGCAAGCGAGTCTCGGCGCTGGATGGTGGCGTTCTCCACGCCGTGCAACAGCATGTTCATACTGCCAATGCGGCTCATCGCGGCATCCGAATCAAAACCGGTAAACATCGTGCGGTCGAAGTGCTCGCGCAGCTTCGCCTCCGCCCACAACTCCGGATGGTTCTCCCGCACAAACTCTGCCGCCTCCACCAAGAAGCCAGCCGTACCCGCCGCTGGGTCAATGATCGTGTCTTGCGGGCTCGGCGCCACCATATCCACCATGAGTTTGATGATGTGCCGAGAGGTACGAAACTGCCCGTTCTGCCCGCTCGTGGCCAGCTTGCCGAGCATGTACTCGTATATGTCGCCCTTGGTATCCCTATCCTCCATCGGAATGTCGACGAGCAGATCAACGACCTTTGACAGCAGCGCCGGGGTTGGGATCGTGAAGCGGGCGTCTTTCATGTTCGCCGCGAAACTCGAGCCAGCCTCCCCCATGCTTCGGATGAAAGGAAACACGTGCTGATCAACGATCTCGAACATCTCCGCGGGCGCAAGATTGCTAAACGTGCCCCACCGCAGATCAGTGAACGGGCGCGCAGACTGGCCGAAAGTATCCACTCCCTCAGGAAAAACCGGATTCTCGATCGGCGTGCGCGTCGTGTTCGCCTTGTTCTCTTTGAGCGTTTGCAACTCATCAAGGCGACGAATGAATAACAGGTAAGTGATCTGCTCGATTACTTCCATCGGGTTGGCGATACCGCCAGTCCAGAATGCGTTCCAGACCTTATCGACCTTCGGTTTCAGGTCAGATGCGACCACAGATTCACGCCTCTCGTTGGAAGCGGCACAACACGGTACCGCACCACTGAGTCTGCCAGCAACTACACCCTCACAGCCACACGGCGAAAATTACGCGGCGTCGCGCCGAGAATCCTCATGATCCGCACGCTGCGCGACATGCACATCGTCGAACACACCATCGCGAATGGCCTGGAACACCTCAACCGCTGCCTGCTGAATACGGCCCTGACGGTGCGCAGCCTCCACCGCGGCAAGCCGACGGTGCTGCTCGCCGTACACAACATCGGCGTCATCTGCATTGCTCACAAGAACGCCACCGCGAGCGCTCACCCACGCCGAAACGACCTTGCGCAGGGTTGAATTGCCGAGCTCGACGGCGATGTGTTGCCCACGAGCGAATGGGCGCACCTGGGTGATCATCGCGCGAGCGAGTAGCCCCGGCGCCAAAAGGTCAGCGGCTTGGCGGTCAGAAACGTTTTTCGGGATACCAATGAGAGTGTCGACGTCAACGACGGGGTTCTCGGCGAGGGCCAGCGAAAACGCCACCCTGTCGCCACGGACGAAACCCTCAGCGGCAAGGCCAACATCAGTCACCGTTGCGGCAATCATGGTTCCAACCGCGTCAATGCTGATGCGAACCTGACCAGCAACAGGGCGCCGGATCGTGGAAGTAGTCATACACAACAGAACCACCCAGCACGCCCCAATATTCCGGAACCGCCGAGGGTCATAGGATCAAACCGAGTATCGTGGGCACACTGCGACAATCGTTCGCAGACAACGATGTTCTGCGGAAAGGTTTACCCATGACCGTGACCCTGTCTTGGCTTCTCATCATCACGATCCTGGCAGCGGCACTCTCGCTGTTTGATGGTATTTCTCGCCTGCGCGGCCGCCGGAGCAACTCGATCCTCGCTATCGCCGAACTCATTTTCGCGGTGCTGATGCTCATCTCGATCTTCTTCTTATTTCCTGCACCACTCGGTACGTTACTTTTCGCCATCATCCTCGAGGTGATCCTGCTACTGATCCTGTTGGTGCGCGGCGCTGGCGCCAAGGGAGTATCCACCATCACGATCATCGCGTTGGTTCTCAACTCGATTGTCGTGCTCATCGCTCTCGGATGGCTGATCATCCCCGGCCTGAACTAACCAGACTCAACCACCGCTCACCTGTTAGAACTCCTCGTTCGTTTCTGGATCGCCGCCCCACAGCCTTCCGGATTCGAGCGAGGAGATCGACATGATTTCGGCATCCGTCAGTTCAAACCCAAAGATGTCGAGGTTCTCGCGCTGCCGTGACGACGTCGCCGACTTGGGCACAGGAATTGAACCAAGCTGCACGTGCCATCGAAGCACCGCCTGCGATGGGGTTACCGAGTGCGCATTTGCGACCGCGGTGACGATCGGATCATCAAGTAGCGACCGTCTCTGGGCGAGAGGTGACCAACTCTGCGACTGGATGCCGTGCTCCACATGAAAGGCGCGCAGAGCGGCCTGCGAAAAATGTGGGTGAAGCTCAATCTGGTTCACCGCAGGAACAACACCGGTTTCGGTAATGACCAGACCGAGGTGATCTTTGGTGAAGTTGCTCACGCCAATGGAGCGAATCAAACCCTCCCGCTGCAACTCCATCATCGTTCGCCACGTATCTAGGTACTTTCCAACTCTGGGCAGCGGCCAGTGAATAAGAAAGAGGTCAACGTACTCGACGCCCAGGTTCACCAGCGACTGCTGGAACCCGGCGCGGGCTTCCTCGGCTCCATGAAAACGACCCGGCAGCTTCGAGGTGACCGTGATCTCCTCGCGCGGAACCCCCGAGCGTCGAATCGCCTCCCCCACCTCCGCCTCATTCTCGTAGTTGAGGGCAGTATCGATCAGACGGTAACCGTTCTCTAGCGCCGTCACCACCGACGCCATGCCGTCATCTCCGTTGAGCTTGTAGGTTCCAAACCCGATTGCGGGGATCTCGTTACCGTCGTTGAGTGTTCGCGTGGGAATCGTCATACCCCCAGTTTCGCGCACACTGGGCACGATAGTCTCAGCGGGCGGAGTTGGAGGGAGAACGGATGTCGGTTCCAGGAGTATTGGACGCACTTCTTGTTCTGTTGATCCTCGCCTACTTCAGCTACGGCTGGGTCACCGGGTTTGTGCGAAGCGCGTTCGGGATGGCAGGTATAGCCGCCGGAGGTGTTGCCGCTTTCTTTGCGATACCGATGATAGGTTCGTGGATTCCGTGGCCGGCTTGGCGGCTCCCGCTCATCTTGGCTGCCGTGCTTATTCTCGTTGTCGCAGGGCAATTTATTGGATCGCTCATCGGCAAGGCCGTCGCGCGCGGTGTGGAGGAATCCCCGCTTGGTTTCGTTGACCGGATTGCGGGCGCCCTGCTCAATGCGGTGGCCGCTGCTCTTATTGCGTTCATGGTGGCGTTCAGCATCAGCCCGCTCGGGGTCCCTTTGCTCTCGCAGGCCATCGCCGGTTCTGGAGTGTTGCGCGCGATCGAACAGATCACTCCTGCGCCACTTCGCAGCGGCATGGCTCAGTTGCGCGCTGCGGTGGTGCAGAACGGCATTCCTCGCATCATGTCGGCAGCCAACGGCGTCGAGGATCCTGGCGCCCCAGAGAAGCCCCCCACCATCCCCAACGTCGACACGCAAACTCCGTCACTCGATATCGCTGCGCAATCGGTGGTCAAGATCACCGGCACCGCGATTCAGTGCGGACAGAACCAGTCGGGCAGCGGTTTCGTCATCGCCGAGAACCGCATCGTCACGAATGCACACGTGGTAGCCGGAGTTAGCGAACCCGTCGTGGAGGTTCCGGGAGAAGGAGCATTCTCTGGGCGGGTCGTGTACTTCGACCCCACAAATGACCTCGCGGTGATCTCCGTGAGCGGCATAGCTGCGGCAGCTATTCCCCTTGGCCGAACGCTCCAGGAAGGCTCGAAATCTGTCTTCGATGGCTACCCGCTCGGCGGCCCATTTCAGTCCGGGTCCGCGAGTGTTGAGCGCGTCACCGACGTCACTCTCGACGACATCTACGGGAAGAATCCACACCCCATGGAGGTGTATCAACTCGCGGCATACGTGCAGAGCGGCAACTCTGGCGGGCCGTTGTTGTCAACCAACGGAGTGGTCGTGGGTGTGATTTTTGCCAAGTCAACCACGGTACAGAACGTTGGTTACGCTCACACTATGAAAGAACTTCTGCCGGTAGCGGAAGGGGCAGAGTCCTTCACCACGCCGGTGCCTTCCGGATCGTGCATTCAACATTGATCGCGGCATACGTAAAATTGGAGAAGATATGAGCTACGTCAATGACGCCGACCAACCCGCACCTCCGACCCCGCACGCAGTGCAGATTCCGCCAACGCCGCCGGATGCTGCTACCTCACCGCAGCAGATATTTGCCCCGGCACCGCCACCGATGTATGCCCCGGCTCCCTACGTCACGAAAACGGTGTACCCCCCTCGACGCAAACGATATTGGGTGCACGCGGTGCCAGCGATCGTTGTCGTCGCCGTCTTCTTGTTCCCGTTTCTCCTCGCTCGTCGCGCCTACCAATTGGGCGAGGCGGCGGACAATATCGATGGGGCCGGCTACGCCGCAATCTTTGCGATGATCTTCGGGATCGCCCTCGGTGTCGTCATCGGTACCTTCATCATCTTGCTCGCGTACCTGGTAGTTCTGCCTGCACGGTCGCGCGGCGTACATATTGCTCACATCGTCTTCACGAGCTTCTTTGGGTTGTTGGCAATCGCGGCCGCACTGCTAATACCGATTCTCGTGACGTGGATTCTTGGCTAACCACACCACCAGATTTGAGAGCGGCTAGGCCATAGCCAGTGACGTCTTACGCGGCATCCGTAGCGCGTACACCGCGGCAATAGCAAGAAGAACCACAGCAGATGCGAACGCAGCAGGGTAAGAGAAAGCATCGAGCAGCGCACCAGCCACGAGTGGCCCGACGATCGCACCCAAGTCTGAGATGGCAGAAAAAACGGCGACGGGTTGCCCACTTTTAACGCCGGCAGCATCACCAACCGACGCAGCAGGAGCAGTCCCCATGAACGCTGCGGCGACGCCAAAAATACTTAACAACACGATCAGCATCACGATGTTTCCCGAGAACGGGATGGCGATCATCACCACCGCGGCCACGGCATAGGAGCCGATGATGGCGGGTTTTCGGCCCACCTTATCGACGAAGGTGCCCGCCGGTCCGAGGGCAAGGGCTTGGGCAACAGCGGCGATGGCGAACGCGATTCCGGTCCACAGTTCCTCTTTGTGTAGCAACTCAACGACCAGGATCGGCACTATTGCGCTGCGCACGCCGAGGCTTGACCAACCGGAGGCGAAGTTGGCGATACAGGCTGCGCGAAAGCGCTCGTCGGCGAGAACGACGCGGAACGGAATCGCCAGAACTGCATTCGCCCCCTCCTCTTTGGCGGCCTTCGACACGGGGCGCAGAAAGAGCAGGCCAACGACGCCGGCGATGACGAGCGTTCCTGCGTAAAAGAAGAACGGTGCCCTCAGGGAGATCGAAGCGAGCAGACCGCCAATCGCGGGACCCGCCATCCCACCAATGAGAAATCCACCCTGGTAGAAACCAACAGCCCTCCCCCGCCGATCGGGTGAGGTAGTGCCGAGAAGAAGTGACATGGCAGAAATGCTGAACATCGCCGAACCAATACCACCGGCCCCGCGAAGTGCAAGAACTTCTGGGTAGGTCTGCGCGATACCCACCAGGGCGCTCGACACCGCGACAATACCAATGCCAATCGCAAGAATGGTGCGCTCACCGCCCCACTGAATGAGCTTGCCGACGAAGGGGCTCACAACAAAACGGGCGAGCGCAAAGGCCGAAACAACAGCGCCCACCTCGATGTAGCCAACGTCGAAACTGCGGATGAAGACAGGAAGCACCGGGACGACAACCCCGAAGCCCACCATCACGAAAAACGCGATGACGCCGAGCACAACTGTTTCGCGGGAGAGACGCGGGGTCTCAGAGGTGATCGACACCTTTACAGCGTAGAGGATGCTTTACCTCACGGCTCCGCTACCAAATTGTTCCTGCGCCCACGAAGACAGACAACAAACTGACCGACGCAAAGATGATGCCCGCTACCGCCATCCCGCGACCAACACCACCAATTTCATTGGCCCTGACTATGCCCACGACACCCAAAACCACGGCGGCAATATCCAGTGGTCCACCGACAAGCCAACCGATGAACCACGGGATTGCCATGAGCACCCACCCAGATATTCCCAGCGTCAGCGCCGCAACTGCTAACCCGTTTTTTCTCGCGTGCTCCGGCATCATTGGTGCCATGAGCGACGCAGTCGGCATTGCAGACACCGATGACATTGGTGAAATTGACGACGCTGTTGGAACTGGTTGCCCTGAAGACCCCTGATAGTTATCGGTCCACCCGATGCCATTCCACCACCGCGAAACACCAGTGATCGGGTCTGGGTACCAACCCGCAGCGATGGAATTGGGCGGGGCGCTCAAAAAGTGGCTCGTGTTTGTCATCGTGTTCTTCCCAATGAGAGGCAGATGCTTTGAGGGTACTTCATACCGTCGGCGCTATGACTCCGAAAATGATCGTGCTGCCGGAGGTCGCCCACCGGCGGTGGCAACACCGCACGGGGGGCCGGGCTCTCTAGATGGGAGCTCCAGAGTTGGCCACAACCTCGTCGAGGCGCGTGACGTCGACGGCACTGAACCAGTAGCCACCCACGACCAGGTATTCGAACACAACATTGTCATTCCCGCTGGTGTCGCTATATAACTCGCCGCCCAGGTGTGCGCTTTGAGTGAGCCCCTCAGCAAGCAAGCGTGCTTTCTGCACGGCCGATTCGGCGGGGGTGATCGGCGAGAACCCGAAGACCTCGGAGACCCTCGTGCCGTTCGTTACGGGGCACAGAAGACCACCACCGTCAACAAAGAGCGCGAGTGGGCTCCCCTCACCCCGAATCTTGTCAACATAGGCCGTAATGGACGCCGCATCGGGGATGCTGAATCCAGAGCCCACGAGCTCGGCGAGGCTGGCCGCATTCACGAGATCACTGCACTCGCCCGCGAGCACGAGAGGCGGGGAGGTCGGCGTTGGAGACGCACTCGGCGCAACGCTGGGCGTCGAAGTCGCCGAGATCGTAGGGGCCGGCGTCGTGCTGCCGCCCGTCGGGTCGCAAGCAGTCAGGGCAAGAAGCACTGCAGGCATCGCCAACATGACGAGAAAATTCTTCTGCCGAATCATGCCCATACGCTAGTGAAACATGGTGTTTCCGGCAAGAGTCTTGTGCGTATCGTTACCCAACAGCGTGGGTGGCCTGTATCGAGGCGATGATGCTCGCAGTCGAGGAACCCGCTCGCCGCACAACGAAGGGTGGGCAGTTTTTGTAGGGCGGATGGGACTTGAACCCATGACCGAACGATTATGAGTCGTTTGCTCTAACCAGCTGAGCTACCGCCCCTCGCCTTCGACGATAGCTAAGAAGCAGTCTCGTCTAGGGACACCTCAGTGACCGGGTCGATCACTGCCTCACCACGATACAGTCTCTCGAACGTTGTGAGTGTGCGTTCGATGTCGTGCGGCGCGATGAGTTTCATGCTGTTGCGCTTCATGCGCGTGAGCTCGGCCTCGGATGCGGTGAGCACCTTTGTGAGTTGTGCAGCGAGGTCGTCAACATCTTCTGGCTCGAACAGGTAGCCGTTCTCACCCGTGTGTACCAGATGCGGAAGCGCCATGGCATTCGCGGCCACCACCGGGAGCCCAGACGACATGGCCTCCATGGTGGCAATGCTTTGCAACTCAGCAATCGACGGAATTGAGAACACCGTCGCCCTCGTGTACGCAGCCCGGAGTTCTTCGTCAGAAACATATCCGGTGAAGGTGGTGCGATCCGCGATGCCAACGTCGTTCGCGAGCTTCGTCAGCTGGTTCATCAGATCGCCGCCACCGACAATTTCTAGTTTGGCATCGAGTGCTGGGTCTAGCTTTGCTACCGCCTTGATGAGCACATCAATGTGCTTCTCCCCTGTTACCCGCCCCACGAACAGAATGCGATTCTCGGTCTTCTTCTCGAAGCTCGCCGTGTACTCGCTGGAGTTAATACCGCACGAGATCGCGTGAACACCGGTGAGGTCGGTGGCCTCCTCGAGAAATTCGGCACCCTTTCGCGTAGGCGTGGTGATCGCCTCACAGAGGTGGTACGTTCTCGCCGCATCATCCCAGGCCATACGAATAGCGGTCTTGTGAATAAACTTGGGAAACAGGGTGTGCTGAAGAAGGTTCTCTGGCATGAAATGATTCGTGGCAATCACCCGAATTCCGCGGAGGCGTGCTTGCCTCGCCAGTCCACGACCAATCACTATGTGTGACTGGATGTGCACCACATCTGGTTTTACGTCGTCAAGAATGCGTGCAGCATGCGCTTGGCTTCGCCACGGAAGCGCAAAGCGGAGCCAGTCGTGCGGAAACCATCGCCAGGAGTACACGCGATAGACGACCATCTTGGCGCCATCGTGTTCTTCCACAAACCGGCCGTGCTTGGGCCCAAAAGCGGGTGCCTCGATGAACACCTCGTGGCCGCGCCCGACAAGTCCCGCGGCCAACCTTGAGGTGAAATTGGCGGCACCGTTCACATCGGGAACGAAAGTGTCGGCACCGATGAGAATTCTCAACGGTGGTGAATCATCTGGAGATGACGTAGTGCGGTCGTCAGTCAAAATGTGGGTGTTCCCTCGTGTTCTGAGCGTAACGTCAAGCTTATCGCTGTGCCTGCGGGTGATGTTTCGCAAGCTGAAACACACCATAGATTGCAAGGCCAGCGGCAGCAAGGTAAGCGAACGCGGCGTACCACGGCGCACCTGACGCCTCTTGCAAGACCACAATTCCAATCGTGACCGCCACCAGCGGATCAACGACGGTCAGTCCCGCGATGACCAGATCCGGTGGGCCAGAAGAATATGCATTCTGTACGAAAAGACCGCCAAGAACCGCCGCGGCCAACAAGGCCACAATGCAGAGAACAGTAAGCCATTCAAAGTCGCCTGTTTTGGCACGGTCAATAACAACTTTTGCGAGTGTCGCCACGAAGCCATAAAGCACGCCGGCCCCGAGAATGAACACAATTGCCGTGAAGCGTTGACGAAGAAACGCGTACGACAGCGAAAGCCCCATGATAATGATGCTGAGCAGGGCAAGAATGACGATGAGCTGAGTTGTATCTATTCGGCTCGACTTGGCAGTGAACGCTGCCACCGTGACAAAAATGCCAACCCCGCCAACACAAAAAGCAATCGCACGAATAGATTTACGGTCCAATGCGACCTTCGTGACTCGCGAATTAACGATCGCAGTAATCACGAGCGCCAGAGCACCCAAAGGCTGGACCACAATAATCGGGGCAAGAAAAAGGCTCGTCAACTGCAGCGCAACGGCAAGGCCCAGCATGAGGGTGCCGATCACCCAGGATGGCCTCGCAAGCAAAAGGAAGAGCTGCCTCAGGCTGAGGCCAGGGGCTGTGTCGATCTCACCTGAGTCTGCCTCGACGCGGTTAACACCCCTGTGCTGGAACTGCGCGCCCAACGCAAGAAAGACGGCGGCGATCAACGCGACCGGGATTCCCAGCCACTGATACGGGGTGAGCGTCACGAATTGATCCGTAAGATCACTCAAGTCAGGCGGCACCCCATGACTTTATCGTTTGTACCCACGATATTCTTGCCGAATGGCCGTTCTTCCCATTCTCATCACGGGTGACCCCGTGCTCCACACTCCCGCCACCGCCGTCACGGCATTTGACGACGAGCTTCGCGCTCTAGTCTGCGACATGGTGGAGACCATGACGGCCGCGCCAGGGGTGGGGCTTGCGGCGCCACAAGTGGGGCGAGGCTTGCGCATTTTCGTCTTCGACTGGACGGATGATGACGGAGTGCACTCGAGTGGAACCGTAATCAACCCCGAACTGTGGATCACGCCCGCTCCCATCGGTGAACCGGATGAGGAGGACGAGTCGGAAGGCTGCCTTTCGATCCCCGGCGAACGTTACCCACTGCGACGAGCGGAGAAGGCCACGCTGCATGCTGTTGATGTTGATGGCGTGCCGTTCGAGATATCGGCCACCGGATGGCTCGCCCGCATCTTTCAACACGAGTACGACCATCTTCAGGGAATCCTGTACTCCGACCGCCTGAACCACGCGCACGGACGCGCGGCGCGTAAAGCGATCAAGAAGAGCGACTGGGGCGCCCCTGGCCTCAGTTGGCTGCCAGGGGTCGACCACCTGGAAGGGTGACCCCTACCCCCAGCCAGACAACCGAATGAGCGCTGCGGTCGCTGCTGCCAGAATGACCACCAGCACAAACGGTACTCTCAGGGCAAAGAGCACCACCGCCACGATAAGTGCGGGAACCCTCGCATCGAAGTGAAGAGCTGAGCCCGCGCCAAGCGTCTGTACCGCGACGAGCGCCGACAGAAGCGCCACCGTCAGCAGGTTGGCGATGCGGGACGGCGCGGGTGCGTCAAGAACATCGTGTGGAACGAGGTAGCCCACAAGCTTCAACGAAAGACACGCGAGAGACGCGACGATGACGATCAGCCAGAGAGTCATGCGCCCTCCCTCTCGAGGGGAACCAGCGGCGGGTCAGAGTTCGCACACCAGTTGAACGCGCCCACAAGCACGGCAACAACACCGGCTACGAGCACGGGCAGGCCGGGGATCAGCACCGGCGTGAAGACGATCGCAATGACCGCTGCAGCACTCGCCACCGCAATTGTTTGCAACTGTCGCAGCCGTGGCCACAAAAGCCCCACGAACGCGGCGGCAGCGGCAGCATCCAGCCCCCAGGCGCGCGGATCGCCGAGAGCGTCACCGATGAGGGCGCCAATGAGGCTCGTGAGGTTCCAGCCGATAAACGTCGCCGCAGCGGTAGTCCAGAAACCAATTCGTTGACTACGCAACGTTGGTTGGTTTGTGGCCACCGCCGTGGTCTCATCGATCGTGACCCACGCGGCAACGATGCGCTTCCACCACGGTCCACCAACGATCGGCGCCATCCGCACACCGTAAATACCGTTTCGGATGCCGAGAATCGCGGCACTCGCGATGGCGGTAGGCCCTGCCGCAACACCGCCAGTGGCGATCACCCCCACGAGCGCGAACTGGGAACCGCCGGTAAACATGAGCAAACTCATGACGCAGGTCTGCCAAATGTCGAACCCCGCAGCGACAGCTAACGCGCCATAGGAGACTCCGTAGGCTGCGGCAGCGAGCCCAACGGCGAGCCCGGCTCGAACTGCTGCGCGGGCGACACCGGAGTCATCACTGCACTCGAGTGCATCGTCACTGTCCACAGCACACTCCCACAGAAACCGAAGCTGACACGGTGTGGTGCCACGCAGTGGCCACAATACTAAAAGCTCCCCGAGTTGGACTCGAACCAACAACCTGCCGGTTAACAGCCGGCTGCTCTGCCAATTGAGCTATCGAGGAATGGCGATTCAGCTTGTTACTTTAGCAAAGTTTGCGGGCACCGTTTACCGCGAACTGCATCGTTACGAGAAGTCAGGAAGCAAGCACGTTGGCGTATCGATGAAGAGCGGGGCACCCACCATCATCGGAACCCCCGTCTGTGGGTGCAATTGGAAGGCAGCAATCGTTCCAGAGCCCTGGTTGGCTACAAACAGAAGATTTCCAACAATGCAAAGCCCGCGAGGGGTGTCGCCGCCGCTCGGCAGATCTGCAATTGGCTCCAGAGTGTCTGCGTCGATCGCGACAACCCGGTTTGACCCACGCATGCCGGTGTAAAGGAATCGTCCCGTCGGGTCGATAACGAGACCAGAGGCGTTGTCGCCCGGCATTGACCCCGATTTTCCGGCCTTCATGACCTGAAGATTGCGGCCACCGCCAAGAACGTAGACTGATCCGCTCAGCTCACCAAGAAGATAGATCTTTCCCGCCGTCGGCGATACCGCCAAGTCACGCGGACCTGTGCCTGGAGGCAACGCTATCGAGGACTCCAACGCAAGCTGGCCATCCACCCACCGGTACATGTTGACTCGGTCAGTTCCGAAATCAGCGGTAATCGCCAAATCGCCAAACGCGAGCGTTGAATGGGCGTGCGGGCCGCCCTGCTCCGGGTGTGGGCCCTTTCCCGTCGAGACCAAAGTTTGACGCACCGGGCCGATTTTGCCGTCAGCACCAAGCGGGAACACGTCGATCTCGCCGGTTCCGTAATTGGCGACGTAAAGCCATTCCGCGGTAGCAGCAACATGGCACGGCCTCGTACCGGATGTTGGCTGGCTACCCATCGACACAAGCGTCGTTGACTGCTTCTTACGGTGAAACGCTTCCACCTTGCTGTTCGCTTCGTCCACCGCGTAAATGACGCCGGGAACCATCGAGTGTGCGAGGTACGACGGCGACGAGGTGACAGCGCCGACCCCAGCGAACTGGAGCCCCTTATCTGTTATCCGCACGGCAGAAATGCCGCGAGAGAACCCGCCCATGCTTGCAGTGTAAGAACCTGCCCATAACAGAGTCAATATCCCGCCCCCGGATCTACTAGTCCTACAAATCTAGAGTGTTCCAGGAAAGCTCGCACGTTGGTCTTCACCCTTTCCGCCAACAAAGGCGTGGTCATTTCTGGCGTATCAGCGCTATGAGGAGTAATCAGTGCCCTAGGTTCAGCCCAAAGCGGATGCCCGTCTGGAAGGGGTTCAGGGTCGGTGACATCAAGACCAGCGGCGGCAATACTGCCGGCCGACAGCGCAGCAACGAGCGCATCCGTGTCAATGAGACCGCCGCGGGCCACGTTGACAAGAATGGCGCTGGACTTCATCAACTCGAGCTCAGCGGCCCCCACGAGGCCCGCAGTCGTTTTTGTCATGGCAGCCGCGATCACGACGACATCGGCCGAGGGAAGAACCTCGTGAAGTCGGTCATATGTCACCGTGCGCGACACCCCATCGAAGGGAGTCGACGCGCGCCGCACAATAGAGATGGAAGTTCTAAACGGCTCAAGCAGTCGCACAAGCTCCTTGGCGATTCCGCCGGCGCCCACGATCACAACATTCGCCCCGTAGAGCGAGGAACCGCTCTTCGCACCCCACGACTGTGCAACCACACGAGCCGGAAATCCGCGAAGCAACGAAAGAA
The DNA here is from genome assembly GCA_038243605.1 of Actinomycetales bacterium. Classification (GTDB taxonomy): domain Bacteria; phylum Actinomycetota; class Actinomycetes; order Actinomycetales; family Microbacteriaceae; genus Terrimesophilobacter. Next base: position 29,000 of record JBBSQX010000006.1, on the reverse strand, counting down.
TCATGGCAAGAGCGTGCTCAGCGACAGGCTCTGCATACGCACCCTTCGCGCTCGTCCAAATGGGGCGGGCACCAGAGTGCGCGGCCATCACCGGGGCAAACGCATCAACGCCTGCCCACGGCAACTGCACCCAATCGACGTTCGGATGCGCATCGAGCACATCAGAGATCTCGTGAGCGCGATCGTACGACAGCCAGATAATGCCTCGAGTGTCGTCGGAAAGTGGTTCGACAGTTCCACCGGCTTCCCTGATGGCGGTGACAAAAAACTCAGTCGGCTCCGGGAGCACAGCAAGAGAACCCGGGCGTGGGCGCCGATCTTCTGGCAGCTCCTCGGCCGGGGATCCCAACACGGTGCGATGTTGCACCGAGCCCCCACTCGACATCATGCACTGACTTTATCGAACCTTGAGTCCGCGAGGGCAGCCAAGTACGGATGAATCGGCTGAGACAGTACCCCATTGATGGGGCCAAGCCCGATTGCCGTACCGCGATGGAGTACCAAAACACGCTCAGAAACTTGCTCGATTACCCCGAGATCGCTGCTCACGATGATGGCAGAAAAACCTCGTTCGTCACGAAGTTCCTTCAGAATCTCCAGCGTTCCGGACCGCACGGTCACGTCGACACCGCGGGTCGGTTCATCTGCCACCAGAAGTTTCGGTTCCAGAATGAGGGCCCTGGCAAGAGCAACACGCTGGCGTTGACCGCTGCTCAACTCGAACGGGTACCTCGTCATAAGGCCAAGCGGGAGCCTGACAGCATCGACAAGCGTCGCAACGGCAATGCCCGCGTCACGCGCGCTGAAGTGTCGATCCCGAGAGTAAATGGGCTCCGCCACGTTCTCAGCGACGGTGAGGCGCGCATCGAGCCGCTCAGCGCCATCCTGGGCAAGGTATCCCACTGACATCATGAGTCGATCTCGACGTCGCGTACTGATTCGTCTCACTTCAGTGCCGAAGACACTCAACGACCCACCACATACCTGTGGCCACCCAGGAGCCCTGCTCATTCCGCCCCCGTGCAACCCCAGCGTCGCCGAGAGGGTTGATTTTCCCGAGCCGGATTGACCGACTATTCCAAAAATCTCGCCCTCAGATACCGCAAAAGAAACGCCGTCGATACCGACGAACCTGGACCGAATATCTGCGGAGTTATATCGGATCGACAGGTCGTTGGCAACGACAATAGGAGCGGGTTTGGTCAACCGACCGTTCCCGTCACGGGAAGACCTGCCGTGTCGAGCCCACGTAGTCGGTGAAGCTCTTCTCGACGCTTCGCCTGCAGTACAGGGTCAGGAACAGGCAACGACGCCAAAAGACGCTGTGTGTATGGATGCTTGGGGGCAACGAGCACTTCGTCTCCGGTACCCTCTTCGACGAGTCTGCCTTTGTACAACACGGCAATCCGGTCTGCCAGGATGTCGACAACAGCAAGGTCGTGACTGATGAAGAGCGCCGCGAACCCAAACTCACGCTGAATCTCGGCAAAGAGCTCGAGGACCTTCGCCTGCACAGAGACGTCAAGTGCACTTGTCGGCTCATCCGCGACCAACAGCTTTGGCTTAAGCGCGATCCCGCGCGCGAGGCTTGCGCGTTGACGCTGGCCACCGCTCAACTCGTGCGGGTACCTGTCACCGAAGCTTCTGGGGAGCTGTACTGCTTCAAGCAGCTCGTCCACTCGTTTGCGTGCCGCTTTCGCGTCACCCGCCTCGCCGTGAACGATGAAGGGCTCCGCCACGCATTCCGCAATAGTCAGAAGCGGGTTGAAGCTCGTTGCGGGGTCTTGGAACACAAACCCGATATCGCGGCGAAGCGGCCGAAAATCGCGCTCCTTTACTCCGACCATCTCTTTGCCGAGCACCTTGAGAGACCCACCGGTGGTCTTCGTAAGGCCAGCAATTGCGCGGCCGATCGTCGTTTTACCAGAACCGCTCTCGCCAACAAGACCAAGAACTTCTCGCTCAGCAATACTGAAACTCACACCGTCGACGGCACGAAAGCCTCCCTTGCCGAGCCGGCCCGGGTACTCGATAACGAGATCTTCGGCGACAATTACTGGCTCGCCCTGTTCGGCCAAACCACGTTTGAGCGCTCGCTCTTTGGTTTTCGCCGTACCAGAGCCGATAAGCGGGACCGCAGCGAGAAGACGTTTCGTGTAGGCATCTTGCGGGTGGTGGAACAAGCTCACAACGTCAGCTTCTTCCACGATCTTGCCCTGGTACATGACCGCGACACGGTCAGCGAGGTCGGCAACTACCCCCATGTTGTGGGTGATGAGCACGATCGCTGCATTGAACTCATTTCGGCAACGACGCAGAAGGTCAAGGATCTCCGCCTGCACCGTCACATCAAGAGCGGTCGTCGGCTCATCGGCGACGATGATTCCGGGCTCGAGAACCAAGGCCATCGCGATGACGATCCGCTGCTTCTGCCCACCCGAAAACTGATGCGGGTAATAGTCGATACGGCTCTCGGCATCTGGGATACCAACCCGGGTGAGAAAATCAATGGCTTTGGCTCGCGCTTGCTTGCGCGTGTACTTGCCGTGCGCGCGCAGCCCTTCCGCGATCTGCCACCCCACCGTGAAGACGGGGTTCAGCGCAGTGGATGGCTCCTGAAAGACCATCGCCGTGCCGGTGCCCCTGATTTCGCGCAGTCGTGCGTGAGAGACCTCGATGACGTTGTCGTTGCCAATCAGCACAACACCGGATGCTGTCGCGGTCTCGGGGAGCAGGCCAAGAATCGTCTTGGCGGTGACAGTCTTTCCACTGCCACTCTCCCCCACGATCGCCAGCACTTCACCGGAACGTACAGATAGGCTCACGCCTTCAACAGCGCGAACATCGCCTCCATCGGTGGCGAACGTCACATTGAGGTTTTCTATCGTGAGGGCTGGCTCGTTCGCCGCCAGAGTGTCAATCGGGGTCTCAGTCTGGGTACTCACAGGTTCTCCTCCAGCTCGTCAACCTCGTTCGTGGCGACGCCACTTGACAGTGCGCGATGGCGCGTGCGCAGTCGGGGGTCTGCAAGGTCGTTCATGCTCTCGCCCACGAGCGTGACGCCAAGCACGACAAGCACGATGGCAACTCCTGGGAAGATTGATGTCCACCAAATGCCAGCCGCGACATCCGAAATCGACTGGTTGAGGTCGTAACCCCACTCCGCCGCAGACGTTGGCTCAATACCGAACCCAAGGAACCCAAGGGCCGCGAGGGTCATGATGGCTTCCGAGGCATTCAAGGTGAGAATAAGCGGCAGCGTGCGGGTCGAGTTGCGCAGCAAGTGACGGAACATCACTCGCGAATTAGTCGCACCGATCACCTTCGCCGATTCAACGAATGCTTCAGCCTTCATTCGCACGACTTCTGATCTGACCACCCGGAAATACTGCGGGATGAAGATCACCGTGATCGAAATCGAGGCCGCAAGCAGACCACCAACCAGGCTTGACTTGCCACCCGAGATCACGATCGCCATGACGATCGCTAAGAGAAGCGTAGGGAACGCGTAAACAGCATCCGCGACAACAACCAGAATCCGGTCGACCCACCCACCGAAGTAGCCAGAAATGAGACCGAGAAGAATTCCAGCAAACACAGACAAAGCGACCGCGATGATGATGACGAGTGCCGCAGTCTGCGTACCCCAGATTACTCGGGACAGTACGTCGTAGCCGCCCTTGGTGGTGCCAAAAACGTGTTCCCCGCCCGGTGCCACCTGGGCACCGAACAGGCCGTTGTCGTCACGAAGTTGGTTGAATCCATAGGGAGCAAGCAGCGGCGCAAAAATTGCTGTGAGCAGGAACACACCGATAATCGCAAGGCCAGCGATGAGCATGCCGCGTTGCCATCCGACGCTCTGACGTACCTGTTTGATGACGGGAAGCTGGGCCCAAAAATTGGGCTTCACAGAAATGACGCTCGTCATGTCAGTACCTCACTCTCGGGTCGATCAGCGCAGCGACAATATCGACGATGAAGTTTGTGAACGCCACAATCACCGCCAACAGGATAACGATGCTCTGCACAGCCACGTAGTCCCTCGCTTTAATGAACTCCACCAAGGCGAAGCCGAGACCTCGCCATTCAAAGACGGTTTCCGTCAGTACTGCGCCTCCGAGAAGCAAGGCTATTTGCATGCCAATCACGGTAATGATGGGAACGAGCGCCGGCTTGTAGGCGTGCTTACGTACGAGCCTCAGTTCCTTCACCCCGCGGGACCGCGCAGCATCCACATAGTCCTGACCCAGCGTGCCGATGACATTCAAGCGAATAAGTCTCAGGAATATTCCTGCGGTGAGCAACCCCAGCGCAACACCAGGGAGAATCGCGTGCAGGAGTACGTCGGTAACATCCGACGGGTTGCCGGTGCGAAACGCATCAATAATGTAAATATTCGTTGGGTGGTCGAGAGTCCCAAGATTTAGTTCCGTATTTGTTGACGCGCGCCCGTTGACGGGAAGAATTTTGAGCCACACCGAGAAGACGAGCTTCAGAAGAAGCCCGGCGAAGAAGATCGGTGTCGCGTAAAACAGGATCGCAGTGACGCGTAGCACGGCATCTGGCCACTTGTCACGGAGGTACGCTGCAAGCATTCCGAGCGGAATTCCCACGATGAACGCGACAATGAGCGAATACACCACGAGCTCTAACGTGCCAGCGCCATAGGTGAGCAGAACCTCAGAAACCGGGCGGTTGTTAGAAATAGTGTTACCGAAGTTGCCCGTCAATATCTGACCAAGGTACTCGATGTACTGCACGATAATTGGCCGGTCGTAACCCGCGGCGTGAATAAGCTCCTGCAGCTTGTCTGCTGGCAGCCGGTCGCCAAGTCTCGCGGTGATCGGGTCACCGATCATACGCATGAGCACGAACACCATCGTGATGAGAATGAACACCGTGGGGATGATGAGCAGAAGTCTGACAAGAACGTACCGACCGAAGCTCCCTCCAGAGCCCTTCGATCTCGCCTTCTGATCAGACTCGACCCCTGGGGTCGGAGTCTCTGAAACTTCTGTGGTTGTCATCTTTGCCAATCTTCGCCACGCACTGCACAACACGCTGCCTAAGGGAATGCTCGAAAGAAGGGGGCGACCCGCGAAATGTGCGGACCGCCCCCTGTTACGGCTATTAAATAGTAGCCGTCTTGATCGGTCTTACTTGCTCAGTACGTTGAAACGGAACTTGAAGGAAGCGTCAAGCGTGTCGTCCACGCCCTTCACATCCTTGCCCGAGACAACAACCTGTGCGCCCTGGAGCAACGGGAGGGTGGACAGATCAGCTGCCACCTTCGCCTGAATGTCCTGGATTTCCTTGACGCGCTTGTCGGCGTCAGTTTCTACTGCCTGCTGTTGGATGAGCGTCGCCACCTCGGGGTTGTCGTAGTGGTTCTTCAGGAAGTTTTCCTTCTGGAAGAACACTGACAGGTAGTTGTCCGCGTCGGAGTAGTCCGGGAACCAGCCAAGCTGGTACATCGGATACACGTCAGCTGAACGGTCCTTCGAGTACTGAACCCACTCGGTGGACTGCAGGTTCACCGTGAAGAGGCCAGAAGTCTCGAGCTGCGACTTGATGAGTGCGTACTCGTCACCCGAGCTTGCACCGTAGTGGTCCGGGTTGTACTGAAGGTTCAGTGTTACCGGAGTCGTGACGCCAGCATCCTTGAGAGCCGCAGTTGCCTTGTCGAGGCTTGGGCCACCGCTTCCATCGCCGTAGAGGTCCTTGAGAACCTCACTGGCACCGGTCAGACCAGCAGGAACGAAGGAGTACAACGGCAGGTAGGTGCCCTTGTAAACCTGGTTCGCGATGGCCTCACGGTCGATCAGGTCGGCCATTGCCTGGCGAACTGCGAGTGCCTTGGAGGCATCCGCGTCGGCAGTGGTCGCACCGAACGGCATGGTGTCGAAGTTGAAGACGATGTAGCGGATTTCTCCACCCGGTCCCTTGTGAACAACGACGTCCTTGTTGCTGGAAAGGCTGTCGATGTCGGTCGCAGACAGGCTGCGGGTGGCGACGTCGATGTTGCCTTCCTGAACGTCGAGCTTCATGTTCGACTGGTCAGCGTAGTACTTGAGGTTGATGGTCGAGGTCGCTGGGGTCTTCAGCAGGCCCTTGTAGCCGTCGAACGCCTTGAACTGAACAAGTTCGTTGAACTTGTAGCTCGAGATCGTGTACGGACCGGCGAAGGCCTTACCGTCAACGATGTCATCGTCTGAAGTGAGCGCGTCAGCCGAGAAGACATCTTCGTCTACGATCGGGCCAGCTGGGCTGGACAGAATCTGTGGCCAGATCTGGTCGTCACCTGCCTTGAGCGTAAAGACGACCGTGAGGTCATCCTTCACATCGGTCTTCTCGAGGTTGTAAAGAAGCGACGACGGACCGTTGTCTGCCGCGATCTTCAACTGGCGGTCGAAGCTGAACTTGACATCGGATGCCGTCAGATCGTTGCCGTTAGCCCACTTGAGGCCCTTCTTGAGCGTGACCGTGTACTCAGTCGGTGAGGTGAACTCGGCCTTTTCGGCGATGTCAGGGTTGACATCCGCACTACCTGGGTTGGAGTTCATCAAGAATGGGAACACGTTGTTCATAACGAAGAACGAGCCATTGTCATACGAACCAGCAGGGTCAAGAACCGTCACCTTGTCGGTGGTACCGACGGTGATCGTTCCACCGGATGTTCCGGTGTCGTTTCCGGCGGTGCAGCCGCTGAGAACCATTGCTGCGATGGCGGTGCCACCGAGCACGGTAAGGGTGCGCTTTCGGATCGTGGATGCGGACGTCATATCCGGATACCTCTCTCTGTTGTGAGAACCCGCCGAAGCTAGTTTGGGCTTAGGCGGGAATACGGGCCACGGCGTGCAGGATAGAACGCCTCGGTTGTATTACACCTTGATAACACGAAACATCCCGCACACGGGTGGATTATTCACGTTTAGTGCCGAAAGTTTATTGTTCTGCAACTTACTCACCAATGAGCCCGCGACGTTCAGCCTCGACGCTCATGAGCTCCCGTTGCAGCTCTCGATAGCGATCTGGCTCCGCCGAGGCATCCGTTCGCTGCAAGCGGCCCAACAATTCGGCCTTCTTCGCCAAAAGATCACGACCGATCAAGGACACGACAACACCGCGACAGTAAAGCGAAAGTTCCCGCCCAGACTTCTCGGGAATCGGCGCAACAATAAGTTGGTTCACGATCCCTGAAAACACCGAAGGGACTTCCTCTGCCACTCTCGATCCCCACTGCGGTGATGCAAAGTCATCCATACTCGCCGCGATCCCGTCGCGCACAACCTGCAAAGTCGAATTCGAGAAAGTGACCCGAGCGACGCGCAACACGAGGTCGCGCCCCACGCCCTCTGGCTGTTGCAGGATAGCCATGAGCGCATCGCGCTCCAACCGCGTCAGCGGGTCAGTAGGCAAACTCGTGATGGACGGCCCGCGCTCAGAAAGCGCCTCTGGCGAACTTTCGGGTCGACTTTGGCCCTGCTGGCCGTGGCCCTGCGGACCCTGCGGAACCGCCCCCTGGCGACCCGGCCCTTGCTGGCCTTGATCGCGTTGCCCCTGATCCTGCCGCACCGGGGATCGAGCATCGGATGATCGCGCCGACGCCGCCTTCCTGCTGGCGGCAACGGCCCCCACCACATCTTGGAGATCAGCCCCACTCCACCTCGCAACACTGCGCATATACCCGTTATGCAAAGCTCCATCACGAATGCTGACCAACACCGGAGCTGCCGCGCGCACCGCCCCCACCCGACCCTCAACAGTCTCAAGGTCAAAAGTGGCGAGCACCCTTCGGATCATGAACTCAAACATGGGCTTGCGCTCATCCACGAGGCGACGAATGGCCTCATCCCCGCGTTGCAGTCGAAGGTCGCACGGGTCTAACCCATCTGGCGCGACCGCAACATAGGTCTGCGCGGCGAACCGCTGCTCCTCAGCGAACGCCCTGCTGGCCGCCTTCTGGCCCGCCTCATCCGGGTCAAAAGTGAAAATCACTTCGCCAAGCCCGTGCGAATCAAGGTTGTCGACGTCACCAAGCACTCGACGAATGATCTTAATGTGGTCAACACCAAACGCCGTTCCACACGTTGCAACAGCGGTAGTGACGCCGGCAAGGTGGCACGCCATGACATCTGTGTAGCCTTCGACAACCACAACTTTTTTGCCACGAGAAATGTCTCGTTTAGCAAGATCGAGCCCATAGAGAACTTGGGATTTGTGGTACACGGACGTCTCGGGGGTGTTCAAGTATTTGGGCCCCTGGTCATCGTCGAGGAGCTTGCGCGCCCCGAAACCGAGAGTTTGCCCCGTCGTATCTCGGATTGGCCACACCAATCGCCCGCGAAACCTGTCATAGGTGCCGTGGTCACCCTCGCCGACCAGCCCGGCACCCAGAAGTTCCTCGTCAGTAAAACCAAGAGAAAGGAGATGCTTGCTCAGCGCATCATAACTTTTGGGCGCAAAACCGACCCCAAAGTGTGCCGCCGACGCCGAATCGAACCCCCGCGCGCCCAAAAAAGAGCGCCCGGGCTCTGCCGCAGGAGTTGCAAGTTGCGCTACAAAGAACTCGGCCGCCGCCTGGTTCGCGGCAAGCAACCGTGCGCGATTACCGCGGTCCTTGTCTGCCGTGCCGCCGTCTTCGTAGTGAAGCTCGATGCCGACCCTTGCCGCCATCCGCTCTACAGCTTCAGAGAAGGTCACGTGATCCATTTTTTGCAGGAAAGTGAAGACATCGCCGTCTTCACCGCAACCGAAGCAGTGATAGCGACCAACCTGCGGCCTCACGTGAAAACTTGGGCTCCGCTCATCGTGGAACGGACACAACCCTTTAAGGGAACCGACGCCTGCGCTCTTGAGCGTGACGTAATCACCCAAAACATCCACGATATTAACCCGCGACCGAACCTCGTCGATATCGTTCCTGCGGATCAGGCCTGCCATGTCTTGATTCTAAGCTGGGCGCCGCACGAGCCTCGTGTGCCAGGCGTTCGCCGACTGGTCAGTGAGGCTCGCGACCTGGTCAACGACAGCGCGTTTACGGGCAGCGTCGGAATCTGCATCGCGCCAGTCTGCGGCAAAGCCAGCATCCAACTCGGAGGGCCCTCGCTCAAAAAGCGTGTCAGCCAGTTCGGTAATGGTGTCGCGCTGCTGCGCATAGATCGGCTTTCGAGAGTTCGTCGACATGACATTCGCCGCGACAATTCCTTTCAGAACAGCGATCTCTGCCCGCGTTTCGCGCGGAACAACGATGCTCGCCGCGAACCGAATGACCGGCTCGGTACCGTGAGCCGCGAGGGTTGCCTTTGTTGCCGTTCCCGCAAACCGGCCGATGAGCTGGCTCGTGAGATTTTTGAGCTTGCCGTGAGCTACACGAGTTCCATCGAATTCGTCGATCCACGAATCGAGCGAATCAAGGCGATCGAATGCGGCAATGAGCTCGTCGTGATCCAGCTCCCCGCCAATCCACGCGAACATCGACTCCACGAGTTCGTCGTGATTGACGCGTGAACCAAGCGCAGGAACATCAATGTATTCGCCTACGATCGCGTCCTCGAAATCGTGCACCGAATAGGCGATGTCGTCCGAGAGATCCATGACCTGCGCTTCACTACACAATTTCCGCTCAGGAGCGCCCTCTCGCAGCCAATGGAACACCGAAGTGTCATCGGGATAAAACCCAAACTTCGCCCTGCCGCTCGGGTCCCCCACCGCGCTCTCAGTCGGCCACGGATACTTGCAACTCGCATCAAGGCTTGCGCGCGTGAGGTTAAGCCCGAACGATCTGCCATCCGCGCCGAACACTTTGGGTTCGATACGCGTGAGCAGCCTCAAAGTTTGCGCGTTGCCCTCGAAACCGCCGATGTCGAGACTCCATGCGTTCAGAGCTCGCTCGCCGTTATGGCCGAACGGCGGATGCCCAAGATCATGAGCGAGGCATGCGGTATCCACAACATCTGGGTCGAGGCCGAGGCTCGACGCGAGCTCGCGACCAACCTGGGCGACCTCGAGCGAGTGGGTGAGGCGATTGCGTGCGTTGTCGACACCCGCCGTCGGACTGAGCACCTGAGTTTTGGCGGCGAGTCGACGCAAAGCACTCGAGTGCAGAACCCGCGCACGGTCGCGCGCAAAATCACTGCGTCGGCTTGAATGTTCCTCTGGCAGCCAGCGCGCCGTGTCGTGGGAGGAGTACGTGCCAGACTCAACCACCGGTGGTATCCGCTTCGCCCTCGCTGAGCTCTGAGCGATCAGCGGAAGCAAGTTCGCGGCTGTCGAGCCAACCCTGGGGCAGAACTGTGCGCTTCGCGTGGCCCGCGCGACCCCTCGGACCCTCTGCGTCATCACCGGGGTAAGGCGCACTCCAGTCAAGCTGACCGAGAAGGTCGTCCATCTGCTGGAGGCTTTCTACCCTCGCGAGCGCCGAACGAAGTTCGCTACCCACCGGGTAACCCTTGAAATACCAGGAGACGTGTTTGCGGATGTCGCGGCACGCCCACTCCTCACCGCTCTCACCATCGGTGGCGAGAAACTCTGCGAGCAACTCGGTGTGGCGACGGAGTGTTGCGGCAACGACTCCCAGAGTCGGCTTCGCCTGACGGCGCGCTGCTTCTTCTGGAGTGATCTCACCCGAACGTACTTTGAACGCTGCGACCAAGTCGCCAAAAAGCCATGGACGTCCGAGGCAACCACGGCCAACCACAACACCATCGCAACCGGTTTCGTCCATCATGCGGATGGCATCCGCCCCACTCCAAATGTCGCCGTTTCCGAGAACCGGCACGTCGGCTATCGCTTCTTTCAGTGTCGCGATCGACGACCAGTCGGCAGTACCGCTATAGAACTCAGACGCCGTGCGCGCGTGCAGCGCGATGCTCGCCACCCCCGCGCCCGCGGCGATGCGTCCGGCCTCAAGGTAGGTGAGGTGATTGCTGTCGATGCCTTTGCGCATTTTCACCGTGACCGGAACAGTGCCGCCGGCTTTCACGGCGGCCTCCACAATGTCGCGGAACAGGTCGAGCTTCCACGGGAGAGCGGCTCCCCCGCCCTTGCGGGTGACCTTCGGCACAGGGCATCCGAAGTTCAAATCGATGTGGTCGGCACGATCTTCGGCGACCAACATCGTGACGGCCTCCGACACCGTCTTCGGGTCGACGCTGTAAAGCTGAATACTGCGTGGGGTTTCAGACTCGTGATGCCGGATGAGACGCATCGTCTTCTCGCCACGCTCGACAAGTGCACGGCTCGTAATCATCTCGCTCACATACAGACCAGCGCCAAACTCGCGGCAGAGTCGACGGAATGCGGTGTTCGTGATGCCCGCCATGGGAGCGAGCACGACGGGAACGTCGAGCTCGATGGGCCCGAGCCGAAGGGCAGGCTGAGTGGTCGCGGGAGTGGTCATTGCGTCAATTCTCCCAGAAAGCGGCTGAGACTCGCGCGCTCGACCCAAGACCTGTGGGCTGAGCTTATGTGAAGCCGCTATTTGGCGGCGGTGGGGGTGGCTTTGGGTGGGGCGGCTGGTGGGGCATCATTCGTTGCCGGCTCGTGTGCCGATGGCACCTCGCACACGCCATCGATGCAGACTGCAGCATCCTCCGAGCCCACCATCGTGAACGGGCTCTTCACCGTTTCACTCATACTGTTGCGCCCTTCTCGTCTTTGGCCCTTTGGAGCACCTCAGTAAACACGGTGGCGTCTTGCGCGCCAGAAACTCCGTACTTTCCCTCGATAACAAAGAAGGGAACACCCTGGATGCCGTACTCAGCAGCCAGGGCTTTGTCGGCATCCACCGCGGGGAGAAACTCGCGAGAAGTCAGGGCACGCACGGCATCTTCGCGATCAAGACCGATCTCGGCGGCGAGGTCAGCGAGATCGTTAACCCGCCCAACGTGACGCCCCTCAACGAAGAACGCGCGCAGCAGGCGCTCTTTCATGTCGACCTGGCGCCCGTGGGCTTTCGCGTAATGCAACAGCTCGTGAGCGCGCACCGTGTTTGTTGACTGAAGCGAGTCGTAGTCGTAATCGAGGCCGACCTTTTTAGCGACGCCGATGACGCGATCAAACATTTCTTTAGCCTGCTCGAGCGGGATTCCCTTTCGCTCGACGAAGCTCTGCAGGGCAGAGCCCTCTACCTCTTCAGGCGTGTCTGGGGCGAGCTCATACGAGTGGTACTCGACATCCACCTGTTCACCAAATTCTGCAACACCAGCCTCAAACTTGCGCTTGCCGATGTAGCACCATGGACAGGCGATGTCAGACCAAATATCAACTTTTAGTACGTCACTCATGCTCACTCCAACCGCCCGCAGTCGCTGGTCATTCCCACCCCGCACGAGTTGCCTGCGGGCGTGAGGGCGGGTTTGAGGGCGCGGCGGTTATGCCCCGAGCAGTTGCTCTGCGAGATAACCCTGCAGCCGGTCTAACGAGACGCGCTCCTGGGCCATCGAGTCGCGCTCCCGCACGGTGACAGCTTTGTCTTCTAGGGTGTCGAAGTCGACAGTGATGGCGAACGGTGTGCCGATCTCATCCTGACGACGGTAACGGCGACCGATCGCACCGGCGTCATCAAATTCGATGTTCCAGAATTTGCGCAAATCAGCAGCGAGTTCCTTCGCCACGGGCGAAAGCTCCTCATTGCGCGACAACGGAAGCACTGCTGCCTTCACAGGAGCAAGCCTGCGGTCAAGCCTCAGCACGGTGCGCTTATCCACGCCGCCCTTCGTGTTGGGGGCCTCATCCTCGTGATACGAATCCACGAGGAACGCCATCATCGAACGTGTCAGCCCGACAGCAGGCTCGATCACGTACGGGGTCCAGCGCTCGTTCTTTGTCTGGTCGAAGTACGAAAGCTCTGTTCCAGAATGCTCGCTGTGCGTCTTGAGGTCGAAATCGGTGCGGTTCGCCACACCCTCCAGCTCTCCCCACTCACTGCCCTGGAACCGGAACCGGTATTCAAGATCTACGGTGCGCTTCGAGTAGTGGGAAAGCTTCTCTTTCGGGTGCTCGAAGAGGCGCAGGTTTTCACGGTTCATACCCAAATCGAGGTACCAGTTGAGCCGCTGCTCCAGCCAGTACTCGTGCCAGGTCTCGTCCGTACCCGGCTCGACAAAGAACTCCATCTCCATCTGCTCGAACTCGCGCGTGCGGAAGATGAAGTTACCCGGCGTGATCTCGTTGCGAAAGCTCTTGCCCACCTGGGCGATACCGAACGGTGGCTTCATTCTGGAAGCCCCGAGCACATTGTTGAAGTTCACGAAAATTCCCTGCGCAGTTTCCGGGCGCAGGTAGTGCATGCCACTTTCTTCTTCGACAGGGCCGAGGTTGGTCTTCAGCATCATCTCGAAGTCGCGCGGCTCAGTCCACTGACCGCGGGTACCGCAGTTTGGGCACGCGATATCGGCGAGACCGTTTTCTGGCGCGCGGCCCTTTTTTTCTTCGAACGCCTCGGCGAGGTGGTCGGCACGAAATCTGCGGTGGCAATGCAAACACTCGGTGAGAGGATCGGTGAAGGCTCCAACGTGGCCGGATGCGACCCACACCTGTCGAGGCTGAATGATCGCGGAGTCGAGCCCAACGATGTCGTCGCGGGACGTGACCATCGACTTCCACCACTGGCGCCTAATGTTCTCTTTGAGCTCAACGCCGAGTGGACCGTAGTCCCACGCTGAGCGAGATCCGCCATAGATCTCTCCGGCTTGGAACACGAACCCACGGCGCTTGGCGAGGGAAATAACGGCATCGAGCGGGGAGGCGGTGGCCACGAGGGATTCTCCAGAGATCAGCCGGGCGCGCGGCTCGCGTCCGGTCGGCAGTGATTCTTCAAGTTTAGGCCGGGTGCGCACTCCCTTTGCGCAGGGTGCGACGCGCGGTGCACGCCCTACGAGGTCGGGGTATCCGTAGCGCCGCCGAACCGGCGGGTGCGCGACGCATACAGCTCCACTGCCTGCCAGAGATCTTTGCGCGTGAAGTCGGGCCACAGGGTGTCGAGAAACACCATTTCGGCGTACGCGCTCTGCCACAACATGAAGTTACTGGTGCGTTGCTCACCAGAGCTCCGCACAAAAAGGTCAACGTCGGGAAGCTCCGGCGTGTACAGGTGCCGTTGAATAGTGCGTTCGCTGATACCGGATGGTGAAAGCGTGCCTGCCGCGACCTGCTCGGCGAGCGCCCGAACGGCATCCGTAATCTCCGTACGCCCCCCGTAGTTAACGCACATGGTGAGAGTAAGAACCTTGTTGTGTTCGGTGAGCTTCTCAGCAAACTGCAGTTCTTTGATCACCGAGCCCCACAGTTTGGGTTTGCGCCCCGCCCAGCGCACACGCACACCCCAGTCGTTGAGCTGATCCCGTCGCCGATGAAGCACATCGCGGTTGAACCCCATGAGAAAACGCACCTCGTCGGGTGAGCGCTTCCAGTTCTCGGTAGAGAACGCGTACACACTCACATGTTTCACACCGATTTGGATGGCACCAGCCACGACATCCAGAAGCGACGCTTCGCCGGCTTTGTGGCCCTCAACGCGAGTGAGGCCGCGGCTGTTCGCCCACCTGCCGTTGCCGTCCATGACGATGGCGACATGACCGGGAACCGCCGATGCCGGGATCGTTGGAGGGTAAATACCCGTCCAATCGATGGGTTTGAAGTCGACCGCATCTTTGTGGGTTTTGGGTGTCGGGGTCAACCGGGGCTCCCTTCGAGTGCCTCAGGGAGCGGAACGTGGTCAACGTGCGGGAGCGGGACGCGATCGCTTGCCGCTCCTCGAGAAGCCGGTGACTCCGACGTTTCGAAGGGAGCTCTATACACCGTGCGGTCCACGTGCGGGAGCGATCGCAAGCTTCGCTCTAGGTGAAACTGGGTATAGGCAGCAATGATTCCGCTGGCTTGGCTGCGAGAGCGATCGGCGGCAGCATCCGCGGTCGCCCAATCCCCCGCAAGAAGCGAGGCAAGCAGGTCAAGTGTGCCGACGTCGAGGCGTGGGGCTCCGGGGGGTGCAACATCGTCGGCCACAACACCACCGAGTTGAACGACGAACGCGGAGTGCGGGCCAGGCGCACCCGTGACAGCGCAGTCCACAAAGCTCGGAGCCCATCCGGCGATAGACAGCGAACGCAGTAGATAGGAGTCAAGAGTGAGGCTCGAGCCGTGTTCACGCCGGGCAAGCGACCTCAACGCCCCCACGAGCAGCAAGTATTGCTGCAGCGAACCGCTGTCATCCGTGATCTTGTCTGCAGTTTCAACCATGACGCTTGCTGCCGTATAGCTGCTGTAATCTCCCATGATGTCGGCACCGTAGGCTCCAATCGATTCCGCCTGCGTGACGATGTCGAGGCTGCGGCCTTCGTAAAGTTGCACATCGGCCACCATGAACGGTTCCAGCCGGGAACCAAACTTGGACCCCGTGCGCCGAACCCCTTTCGCTACTGCGCGGATCTTGCCGTGCTGGCGCCCCAACATTGTGACAATGCGGTCAGCTTCACCCAACTTGTGGGTGCGCAGCACGACCACATCGTCTCGGTAAAGGGGCATGCCTCAATTATCGGTGCCGCCCCATCGATTGTCCCTGTGCCCTGCGGTCGGTCGCTGATACAACATAATTGCGACATGAGTATGAATCGAACCGTTCCGGCACGGATGGCGGAGCGCGTCTCCGCGACAGACCGCACAGAAGTAGACCGACTTCTTGCCGATACCAATATTGGCCATTTTGCGTTCGTGGACGATGGCCGCCCCGTGGTGATGCCCAACGCTTTCGCCCACACGGATGACGCGCTCATCCTGCACGGTTCGACCGGCTCGTGGTGGCTGCGCAAGCTTGTCACCGGCATTGCGGTCACCGCCTCCGTCATGACAGTGGATGGCGTGGTCTACGCTCGCTCGGCGTTCGAGTCGTCGATGCGGTACCGCAGCGCCATCCTGTTCGGCACGTGCGAACCCCTCGAGGGAGATGACAAACTTTCCGCGCTTGATCTGGTCACGGACGGCCTTCTCCCCGGACGCCTTCCTGAAGTGCGTGCTCACAACCGCAAAGAGCTCGCAGCAACCCTGGTTCTGCGCATGAAAATCGACGAGTGGACTTTCAAGCACTCGACAGAGTGGCCAGACGACCCTGACGACGACATCGCTTCCGACACGTGGGCTGGCGTTCTGCCCATTGTGACTTCCTATGGCGAGCCACTCACCGCACCGGACCTACGCGCCGGAATAGCACTCTCACCGTCAGTTGAACGGCTGAGTGGAACCACGCGCGTCAGCCCGTGGCATCACTGCTGACGAGGCGACTACACCCCCGCGAGCCGGCGCTCCCCTGACGGCATCCGCACAGCGCGGTTCACTGCGGAGACAACGGCCTTGAGGCTGGCGGTAGAAATATCGGCATCAATACCGACACCCCACAGTCGCTTGTCGCCCACCTGACATTCAACGTAAGCGGCAGCGATCGCGTCACCTCCTGCACCGAGCGCGTGTTCGACGTAGTCGTACACCTTCACGTCAACACCATCATCGGCGAGAACCGCGAGGAACGCGTCGACGGGGCCGTTTCCGGTGCCACTGGACGCCACCACAGTGTCATCGACACGAAGCTCAGAGAACAGAGAGACGACACCCGACATGTCACTTTCGGTGCGGGTTCTCTGCAGTTCGAACCGACCCCAGCGGTCGTCGGCCACGATGGATGGCAGATATTCGTCAGTGAAGATGTCCCAGATCTGGGAGCTGGAAACTTCGCCGCCCTCAGCATCCGTCTTCGCCTGAACGACACCACTGAACTCAATTTGCAGTTTGCGTGGCAAGTCGAGCGCGTGGTCGGCCTTGAGAAGGTACGCCACTCCCCCTTTGCCAGACTGCGAGTTGACGCGGATGACCGCCTCGTAGCTGCGGCCGAGATCCTTTGGATCGATCGGCAGGTAGGGCACAGCCCACACGAGGTCGTCGACAGATTTACCTTGCGCGGCGGCATCGGCCTCCATCGCCTCGAAGCCCTTTTTGATCGCATCCTGGTGTGATCCGCTGAACGCCGTATATACGAGGTCGCCAGCCCACGGGCTGCGTTCGTGCACGGGAAGCTGGTTGCAGTACTCTGCGACGCGCTTGATGTCGTCGAGGTCGCTGAAATCAATCTGCGGGTCGATTCCCTGTGTAAACATATTGATGCCGAGCGCCACGAGATCCACGTTGCCGGTGCGCTCACCGTTGCCGAACAAGCATCCCTCAATGCGGTCAGCACCCGCCATGTACCCGAGCTCCGCGGCAGCAACCGCTGTACCCCGATCGTTGTGCGGATGCAGACTCAAAATCACGTTGTCGCGATGGTGGAGGTTGCGGGACATCCACTCGATGGAGTCAGCGTAGATGTTCGGAGTGGCCATCTCCACGGTCGCGGGCAGGTTGATGATGACCTTGCGCTCTGGCGTCGGTTCGAAGATTTCAAGAACCTGATTGCACACGTCGACCGCGTACTCGAGCTCTGTGCCGGTGTAGCTCTCTGGCGAGTATTCGTAATAGATGTCGACGCCTGGTGCGAGCTTCTCTGCCGCCTTGCACATGCGCGCACCGTTCAGGGCGATGTCGATGATGCCTTGCTTGTCGGAGCGGAACACGACATCGCGCTGCAGGATGCTGGTGGAGTTGTAAAGGTGAACGATTGCCTGCTTCGCCCCACGAATGGATTCGTAGGTGCGGTTAATGAGCTCTTCACGGGCTTGTGTGAGCACCTGAATCGTCACGTCATCCGGGATCAAATTCTCGTCGATCAGCTTGCGCACAAAGTCGAAGTCGGTCTGACTCGCAGACGGAAACCCGACCTCTATTTCTTTGTAACCCATGCGCACGAGCAGATCAAACATGATCTGCTTGCGTTCCGGGCTCATCGGGTCGATCAGAGCCTGGTTGCCGTCGCGCAGATCTACAGCACACCAGCGCGGGGCCTCAGCAATGCGACGTGACGGCCACTGGCGGTCGGGCAGATCTACCGAAAACGTCTCGTGATAAGGACGGTACTTGTGAATCGGCATTGCCGACGGTGATTGTGAGTTCTTCATGATCTAGGTCTCTTTCGGTGCAGTTCGTCAGCCAAGTGCGGAAATGGCCACGACGAACTCCGCGACGAGGGAGGCCTAGTTAGGACTCGTCACGGCAGCTAAGAAGGAGCACACCGAACAACACTCGTTCAGGGTAACACTGCGCGGCGTCAGTACCGAACAATCGGTCAAGAGTACCGACGCCGTGCAGTCTTTAGTTAGCCGACGGAAAGTGCGGCGATCGGTGAAATACTCGTCGCTCGTTTCGCCGGTGCGACTGACGCGGTCACCGTCAGCAGGGCTGCGCCAACGACAAGGAACACCAGCAACGGCCACGGCACACTCGGGGTAACAATCCCGGGGCTGCCACTAATCGAACCGAGTAGAGACTGGGCGCCCGCCCAGCCGTAGAAGATCCCGAGCAGGAGACCAACGCCCACCGCGGCGATCGAGTACTGCGCCGATTCCAACACAATCACGCGACGCACTTGCGCTCCTGAGAAGCCCAGTGCGCGCAAGAGCCCGATCTCGCGTTGTCGCTGCAAAACCGAGAGCGACAAATTGTTCACCATGCCGACGGCCGCAATGATGGCCGAGAATCCGATCAGCACAGAAAAGACTCCAATGGTGATGTTGAGCACGTGGTCGATACCATCGTAGAGCAGCGGATCTGCCTCCATCGCACGGTAGATCATGTTCCGATACGTCTCCATCGCGACCGCGAACATGGTGATCAACGTGACACCGATCACCAGCCCGATTGTCATGCGGGAGCTGCGTTCCGGGTAGCGAAGTGCGTTTGCTGACGCGAGCGTTGCCTCCGCGCCACGCCCCATCAGTTTTCCTACCGCACCTAGTGACGGTGGCATCACAAGGTGAGCTCCCAAGATGAAACCGCTGAAGGACAGAATCCCTCCGACGACACCAATCAGCACGCCAAAGATACTGGTCATCCCGACCACCACTCCAAGGATCAGAAGCACCATCCCCGCGGCAAAAAGTGTGATCGCACCGGTCGTGCGTGCGCGTCGTCGTGAACTTTGCTCGTCGCGAAGTTCTTGCGAGGCTCCCACCGCCTGAAGTGGAGTGACATCGAGCACCTTGCGCGAACCTATCCACGACGACATCCACGTGGTCAGAACGACGATCACAACAGGAAAGACAAGCACAGGTTCAAAAAGCTCATAACCGATATCTGGGACGAACCCCGTTCGCGCCATGGTCGACAACGCGACCCACGACAAGATGATCGCCACAGTGGCGCCAGCGAGCGCGCCCGTGACGCCCACGATCAGACCTTCCACAGTGACAGCTCGGCGCTCTGCTCGTGCCGAGGATCCGATTAGCCTCATCAGTGCGATCGTGCGCGTTCTGCCCGCGATGATCGTGGCAAACGTGTTGGAGGTAACGATCGCTCCCACGTAGACGGCGATCGAAAGAAAGACAAACGAGGCGACGGTCAGCGCAATGAAGACCGACTCACGCCCGGCGACGTCATCTGCCGCCACCACCGTGCTGATTGCTTCGGTCACCTCGAGCAGAAGAACACCAAACGCAGAGCTCAGCGCGGCAACAAGAATGCTAGCGGTGTGATCACGCGCGCTCGCGCGTTTCACGCGGCACCCTCCATGGCCAGCATGTAGCGAGAGATCTCTTCTGCGCTGGACTTTTCGCGGTCTTCAACAACTCGCCCATCTGCAAGAAAGATGATGCGGTTGGCGTAGCTCGCCGCGATCGGATCATGCGTCACCATGGCGATGCTCTGGCCATACTCGCTGCTAGCCGCGGCCAGCAAACTGAGCACCTCGCGGCCGGTACGCGAGTCAAGGTTGCCTGTCGGTTCATCCGCGAAGACCAGGTCTGGCCGAGTGCCAAGCGCTCGCGCGATGGCGACTCGCTGCTGCTGTCCACCGGAAAGCTCGTGCGGTCGATGAGAAAGACGCTCACCAAGTCCAAGAGAACCGACAAGCTGATTGACCCACGCACGCTCGTCGACATGTGGTCGTCGCCCGTCGAGTTCGAACGGCAGCAAAATGTTGCCCACAACATCGAGTGTGGGAACGAGGTTGAACGATTGGAAGACGAAACCCACCCTCCGCCGCCTCAGCACGGTAAGTTGATCATCCTTCAGAGCAGTGATGTCGGTGTCGCCCAACCAGACTCCACCGGATGTCGGAGAGTCAAGCCCGGCCATGATGTGCATGAGTGTGGACTTACCAGAGCCACTCGGGCCCATGATCGCTGTGAACTCCCCCTGCCGAAGGCCGATCGACACGCCATCAAGCGCAGTGACAGTGTTCGAACCGCTTCCGTAGCTCTTGGTGAGGTCAGTGACGCGGGCGACGAGCCCGTCTTGTGCGTAGTTGAATGCCATACTTCGACGTTACGAACCAAGGCCCCTGCTGCACATCAGGCGAGAGAGGGTATCTCTATACCTCCAGCGGATGACCTGCCAGAGACCTTAGACATTGAGACGGTTTTCAAACGCGTACACAACCAACTGCACGCGGTCACGAAGCCGGAGCTTGCTCAAAATGCGACTCACGTGGGTCTTGACCGTC
Organism: Actinomycetales bacterium; assembly: GCA_038243605.1. Lineage (GTDB taxonomy): Bacteria > Actinomycetota > Actinomycetes > Actinomycetales > Microbacteriaceae > Terrimesophilobacter. The sequence continues at coordinate 8,422 of JBBSQX010000006.1, read as the reverse complement.
GCGTCACTCAGAAACTCGTGTTTCGCGATCTCGGTATTACTCAAACCCTTTGCCGCAAGTTGAAAAATCTCCTTCTCGCGCGGGGTGAGATCAGCAAACTCTGGAGGCTCGATTCCGGCCGCCGGCCTGTCGTTGAAGTGCTCGAAAAGTTCGCGCGTCGCCGAAGCGGCAATGACGGCCGTTCCCGCATGAACGGTGCGGATGGCGGCAAGCAAAAACTCGGGTTCGGCATCCTTCAACACAAATCCGCTTGCTCCCCCGCGAATCGCGCGAGTTGCCGCCTCGTCAAGGTCGAATGTTGTGAGAACAATGATGCGAGGTGGCGTACTGCCTGCCTGCTTCGCCATAGAGATGATCTCCCGCGTGGACTCAATGCCGCCCATGACGGGCATTCGAATATCCATCAGAATAACGTCGGGCTTCTCGGCGGCAGCCATCTCAATACCTTCGACACCGTTCGAGGCCTCGCCCACAAACTCAAGGTCAGGCTGCGAGGAAACAAGCATGCGGATGCCAGCACGAAACAGCGACTGGTCGTCGACCAACCCAACTCGAATTCTTTTCACACTGACACCTCGATACCTGACACGGGAATGGTCACGGTGACAAGAAAATTATTGCCCTGCGCACCGGCATCCAAGCTTCCCCCCACAAGTACGGCTCTTTCTGTCATCCCCGCGAGTCCATGGCCCGCCACCGTCGAGTCGTCATCCCGCGCCGCGCCGTCATCCCGCGCCGCGCCGTCACCGGTGTCAATAGGGATCGGATTGCTAATGTCAACGCGCAGAGCCTGATCCTGCCAGTGAAAATTCACCACCGTGTTCTCCTGCGCTGCACCGTGGCGAAGCGCATTAGTCAGTGCCTCCTGCACGATGCGGTACACCGCCAGTTGTACTCCACCCGGCAACTTCACGGGGGTGCCGAAAGTCTGCACCAGAAGAGCGAGCCCCGACGAGCGCAGTTGGTCGTACAACCGATCGAGATCCGCGAGCACGGGTTGAGGCGCATCCATTTGGGAGTGGCGAAGCTGACCGAGCAGGATACGCACGTCGCCAAGCGCGTCACGTGCGGTAGCGGCGATAGTCTCGAGCGCGGCATCCACTGCGCTCGGGTCGGTCTCGCGCGCATACCGTGCACCGTCAGCCTGAGCGATCACGACCGCCAATGAATGTGCGACGACATCGTGCATGTCGCGGGCGATGCGGTTGCGCTCCTGCTCGACGATGACACTCTGCTGTGCGTCGATACGCGCACGCTCAGCGAGAACTCTGGCCTGGTTGGTCAGCCGAGAAGTTCTCCACATTCTCGCGAGCAGACCGAGTGTCCAGCTGAGCGCGAAAACCGCGGACGCAAGAAAAAAAGAGAAAACGAAGGGAGGAATCCTAAGAAAAATGTTGGAGAGGCTGAAGGGAAAATCGTCGACGTTGCCCAACGGCCACCAAAAATACGCGGTCATCACGAATGCTCCGGCAAACGACGACACCAAGCCCGACCACTTGATGAACGGCCGACCGTACGACGCGGTTGCGTACAGCACGACAAGAATTACCAGGTTCGAGACATCAGGCCCGATATGGGCGAAGACTTGGATGAGAGCCGTGACCCAGACGAATCCGAGTGCGAGTGCGGGACTGAGCCGGCGGACGGCGAGCGCCGCCGCCATCCCCCCGAGAGCAACCCCACCAGAATTAATCCCACCAAGAATGACACCAATCAGCGCGAATACCACCGCGATTGACACGTCAATCGCAATCTCGTGGGGCTTCAAAGGGCGGACCATGCACACCACGTTACGGCCTGCGAAGTGAGCGCTGATCGTAAGTCACTCCACCGGTGACGAACATCATCCGCTAGAGGTATACGGGCGGTTGCCTTCGAGTCAGGCTTCGCCTTCCTCAGGGAACGGATCACCTCGCCCCGCTCACGGAACGGGGTCGGCTAGAAACCTAGGCGACCGAGCTGCTTCGCGTCACGCTGCCAGTCTTTGGCGACCTTCACGCGCAGTGACAAGAAAATCTGCTTGCCCACGAGAGGCTCGATGGAGGCGCGCGCTCGCGCACCGACCTCCGCCAGCCTGCTGCCCTTATGGCCGATGATGATGCCCTTCTGGCTATCGCGCTCGACCCACAGGTTCGCGTAAATCTCCAACAGGTCTTTGTCGTCACGCTCGATGAGGTCATCGATTGTGATGGCGATAGAGTGCGGGAGCTCATCAGAAACTCCCTCCAACGCTGCCTCACGGATCAGTTCAGCGATGCGAGCCTCTATGCCCTCTTCGGTGACCGTCTCCTGTGGATACAGTGGCTCCGAAACGGGCAGGAGAGCAATCAGCTCGTGTGCGAGAATGTCGAGCTGGATTCCGGTCAGAGCCGAGACGGGAATAACCGCCTCCCACTCGCGCAGCTCACTGATCGCAAGCAACTGCTGCGCCACCGCCGACTTTGAGGCAACATCCACCTTCGTGACAATCGCCACCTTCTTGGCCCTCGGAAACTGGTCAAGTTGCTCGTTGATGAAACGGTCGCCTGGGCCGAGCTTCTCGTTCGCCGGCACACACAAGCACATGACGTCGACATCGGCCAGCGTCGCCTTCACAACGTCGTTGAGGCGCTCCCCCAGCAGCGTTCGCGGCCGGTGCATACCCGGCGTGTCGACCAGAATGAGTTGCCCATCCGGACGGTGAACGATGCCTCGGATGGCACGCCGAGTCGTCTGAGGCTTGCTACTGGTAATCGCCACCTTCTCGCCAACCAGAGCATTCGTGAGCGTGGACTTGCCCACATTCGGCCTGCCAACAAACGTTACAAATCCCGCACGGAACTGTTCAGTCACGACAACGTCTCCTCATCACTCGTTGGAAGGTCAAGCTCAATATCTAGGTCACGTTCAACAATCACGGTGCGGAGTTTTCTATCGCGCCCTTCCGTGCGTTCTGCCGTGAGCACGAGCCCCGCGGTGTGCGCCACTGCGCCCGTGGTAGCCATACGGCCAAGAGCCTTCGTCAGTAGGCCACCGACGGTGTCGACATCATCGTCATCCAGCTCCATGCCGAACAACTCCCCAAGTTCGTCTATGGGAAGGCGCGCGCTGACCCGAAAACGCCCATCGCCGAGGTCGGCAACAACAACGATTTCGCGATCATACTCATCAGAAATGTCACCAACGAGCTCCTCGATAATATCTTCAAGGCTCACGAGACCAGCGATTCCGCCATACTCATCGACGACCATCGCGAGGTGGTTTGACTCGAGCTGCATCTGCCTCAACAGCTCATCCACCTTTTTTGACTCTGGAACAAATAGTGCGGGCCTCGCCACGTTTGCTACCGTCATGGCATCCGCGCCGAGAGGCTTCTCGAACGTAAGTCGGGCTACATCGCGAAGATACAGAACTCCGAGCACCTCGTCGATGTCGTCACCAATAACAGGAATGCGCGAAACACCGGTGCTCAGAAACACCTGCATTGCCGCAGCGAGTCCCTCATCACTGTCGATCACAACCATGTCTGTTCGTGGGATCATCACCTCGCGAACGACAGTGTCGTTGAACTCAAAAATTGAGTGGATGAGTTCGCGATCATCTTCCTCAAGCACATCTTGCGCCGTAGCCTCGTCCACCATGCTCAGCAACTGCTGTTCTGACGAAAACGATACGGTGCGAGGCCTGCCCGGTGTCACCTTGTCGCCAATCGCGACGAGAGCACCTGCGATCGGGCCAAGCAGCACGCGGCAGAAGTGAACGAACCATGCGCTCCCGCGCATCACCGGCCGCGCATTCACCCGCCCAATTGCCCGGGGACTCGAGCCAACCAAAACAAAAGACACGAGCGTCATGATGAGTGCCGACGCAAGCAGCGTCCACCACCACTCATCGAAGACAGCGGCAAAGGACAGGGTCACGAGAACCGCCGCGGTCGTTTCGGCAACCACGCGCATGAAGTTGACCGCGTTCACGTGCGCGCCGATGTCACCCGAAATAGCCAGGAGAGAAGTGCGCGACCGAGAAGTCGACGCCATCTCCTTGAGATCTGCCCGCGAAAGCGCGCCAAGCGCGGAATCGGCCGCTGCCAGCACACCGCCGATCACGACAAGAACGACGGCAATGAACACAAAAACAGGGATCACTTCGTGCGACGTTTTCGCTCAGCTAGCGCAAACCCGATGAGGATATCGCGCTGAATACCGAACATTTCCTTCTCTTCTTCTGGCACCGCATGGTCGAACCCAAGAAGATGCAGCAGCCCGTGACAGGTGAGCAGCAACAGCTCATCAAGGAGTTCATGGCCCGCCGTTTCTGCCTGCCCAATCGCCACCTGTGGGCAAAGAACGATATCGCCTAAGAGCCCAGCAGGGCTCATGATGTCATCTGTTCCTGGGCGGAGTTCATCCATGGGAAAACTCAGCACATCTGTGGGGCCGGGCTCATCCATCCACTGCACGTGAAGCTGTTCCATCGCCGCCTCATCGACAAGCACGATGCCCAGCTCAGCATCCGGGTGCACGTGGAGTTGGTCGAGGGCATACATCGACAATCGCTGCAGAACGACCTCATCGACCTCAATCGCCGATTCGTTGTTGACTTCGATACTCACGGGGTTTCTCCTCGGCGAACAAGCTTCTCAGCGTCGTACTTCGTGTACGCGTCAACAATGCGACCAACGAGATTGTGGCGCACAACATCGTCACTCGTGAGCCGAGCGAAATGGATCTCGTCGATATCGTCGAGCACCTGTGTGACAAGCTGCAGGCCACTTGCCCCCGCGGGCAAATCCACCTGCGTGACGTCTCCCGTGACGACCATTTTTGAGCCAAAGCCCAGCCGCGTGAGAAACATTTTCATCTGCTCTGGGCTCGTGTTTTGCGCTTCGTCGAGAATGATGAACGCATCGTTGAGAGTGCGGCCACGCATGTACGCAAGCGGGGCCACTTCGACTGTGCCCGATGCCAGCAGCTTTGGCACGATCTCCGGATCCATCATTTCATTTAGTGCGTCGTAGAGCGGGCGAAGATACGGGTCGATCTTGTCGTTGAGAGAGCCAGGTAGAAACCCAAGTCGCTCCCCCGCCTCCACCGCTGGGCGAGTCAAAATAATGCGCTCAACCTCTTTGCGTTGAAGAGCCTGCACCGCTTTCGCCATGGCCAAATATGTTTTGCCTGTACCTGCCGGCCCGATGCCAAAAACGATGGTGTTCTGGTCGATGGCGTCGACATATTCTTTCTGTCCAAGAGTCTTCGGACGGATACTTTTGCCACGATTCGTCAGGATCGCCTGGCTGAGCAGCTCTGCTGGGCTTGCTCCCGGATCGGCCCTCAACATGCGGGCCGATGTTTCAACTTCTGGCTGCCCAATGTCGTGCCCATTTCGCACCATGCTGATAAGTTCCTCCACAAGTCGTTTCGCCGACGCCACCTGATTCGGATCACCTTCGAGCGTCACTTCGTTGCCGCGCACGAGAACACGTACGAGTGGAAATTGGTTCTCCACTGTACGCAGAAGGCGATCCTGGGGCCCAAGCAGACGGACCATGGCGATCCCATCTACCTCGAACTGAGCTCTGGCCACGTTCGGGCCACCGAGCATCTCGCCGCTGGGCACGTCAGTTTGAGGCACTTCGCTACTGGCCAAGGGTTCCTTCCGCCAATGCGCTGCCAGGGACTGCTCCGAGAAGATGCGCATGCACGTGAAAAACTGTCTGACCTGCCGACTCGCCCTCGTTGAAGATGAGGCGAAATTCGCCGCCACAGTGTTCGTCAGCAAGCTGCTTCACCGTCGCGATCATCTCCACGAGAAGCGCAGGGTCTCCGGCGGCCAGCTCAGAGACGTTGTGGTACTTCTCCGTTTTAGGAACGACCAGAAGGTGCACGGCAGCCTGAGGATTGATGTCTTTGAAGGCAACAATCGTGTCGCTCTCAAAGACGATATCGGCCGGGATTTCGCGCGCAACGATCCGTGTGAAGATCGTGGGCGCACTCGAATCAGACATGGTGACCATCTTAACTGGTGCGCCGCACAGTAAGCAGTGCACCCACCACCGGTCTACCAGCGATGAAGCCGACCGTTCAGAACGGCAATCGCTGCCGGTCCTGCAGTGCTCGTGCGCATCACGTGTGAGCCAAGTGAGGCCACAAAGGCTCCTCCCGACCTGAATCGGGCGAGTTCAGCGGGCGTGATGCCACCCTCGGGCCCCACTACGAGCACGATGTCGCGCCCATCCGTCGTCAGCGCGCTCAAGGGCTCGTCGCCGGTGGGATCAAGCACGACAACCTGAAACTCCTCGCCGAGCTTCGCTAGGGTGCCCGTCGAGGCGAGAGCGCGCAGCACCGGAATGCGGTACCTCATCGACTGCTTGCTCGCTTCGCGCAGGATGCTGCGCCATCTCTCTTCGTGTTTGTGTTGCTTCTTGGCATCCCATTTAACAATGGAGCGCGCGGATGCCCACGGGATAATTCCGTCAACCCCGAGCTCGGTGGCCGCCTGGATTGCGAGCTCATCTCGATCGTTCTTAGCCAGAGCCTGGGCGAGCCACAAAGACGGACTCGCCTCCTCCTCGAAGTCCACGGACTGCACGAGAAGGGTGAACCTATCGGCACCGACCATCGTGACGTCACCAGAGACAACAGCGCCGTTACCGTCACCGACGCTCAACCTCTCACCGAGCTTCAGTCGCCCCACCGTAATGGCGTGGCGCGCTTCTGCACCTGCGACCTCTACTAATGACCCAGGCACCGCGGAGGTTGCACCGTCACTGAGATAGAAATGGGCCACAGTGACGACCAGCTACACGTTGAGGAATCGGTCACGAAGCTTTTGGAACAGGCCCTGCTGAAAATGCGTGAGCGTCGGGGCGACCGGTTTGCGGGTCGCACCGAACTGCCTCATCATTTCTTGCTGCTTGGCATCGAGCTTCGTCGGCGTCACAACTTGCACCCCGAACTTGAGATCGCCGCGACCAGTACCTCGCAGGTGCGTGATGCCTCTTCCCTTCACCGTGATGACTTCTGCGCTTTGCGTTCCAGGCTTGACCTCTACTGTCACCGGGCCGTCGAGAGCCACAATCTGCGCGCTTGTGCCGAGAATGGCATCGGTCATTTGCACTTCAAGAGTCGCCAGAAGGTCATCACCACTGCGACTGAACATGTCATGGTGTCGAACCTTTACCTCAAGGTATAGGTCACCGTTAGTGCCACCAGCCGGGCCGACTTCACCTTGCCCGGTGAGCTGAAGTCGAATTCCTGTTTCGATGCCGGCGGGGATGTCCACGGTGACCTTGCGTCGCGCACGAACCCGACCCTGCCCTCCACACGTTGCACAGGGGTTCGCGATAACGGAACCGTAACCACGACACGTGCCGCACGGGCTTGATGTCATCACATTGCCAAGGAGGCTGCGCACTGCGCGTTGGATCTGGCCGGTACCTTGACAGATGTCGCACGTCACGGGCTGTGTACCGTTTGCGCAGCACGAGCCTTGGCACGTTCCGCACACAACAGCAGTATCGACTTCCATTTCTCTCTTGACGCCAAAGACTGCGTCGCCGAGTTCCACTTCGATCCTCAGGAGGGCATCCTGCCCGCGTTCCCTGCGTGATCGTGGGCCAACGTTTTGTTGCGCAGCACCAAAAAATGTCTCGAAAATATCGCCAAATCCGCCGAAGCCGCCTCCGCCCGAACTACCGAGGTCGTACTGTTGTCGCTGCTGCGCGTCCGAGAGCACGTCATACGCGTGGGTGACAAGTTTGAATCTCTCTTGCGCGTCTGCGCCTGAGTTCACATCCGGGTGAAGTTCGCGCGCGAGACGGCGATACGCCTTCTTGATTTCTTCCGGCGTTGCCGTTCGCTCGACACCGAGCACTTCATAATGATCTGCCACACGCTTTCCCTTGGGTCATTCCTCGCCAAGAAGGCGGGAGAGGTAACGGGCGACAGCGCGCACCGCCGCCATATTATTCGGGTAGTCCATCCTCGTCGGCCCAAGCACGCCAACTCTGGCGAACTCGCCATGCGACGAAGAATACCCGCTTGTGAGCACCGAGGTCTCCCCCAGGCCGAATGCCGCGTTCTCGCTTCCGATGCTGGTGGCCAGCCCGCGTTGGTCTGGTTCCATCTCAGCGAATAGTCGAAGGAGCGTCACTTGTTCCTCGATAGCCTCCAACACAGGAACAATACTGCCGCTAAAGTCTTCCGGCGTTGTGGCCAGGTTTGCGGTGCCCGCCATCACCAGCCTGTCGACGCGATTAGCCGCAATCTGTTCGCGCAAGCTCTCTGAGATCTGGGCGATGAAGGATGCCTTATCGGGGTGAAAGTCGTCGACGATGCCCTCGAGCGACTCCGAAGCTTGAACAAGCCCAAGTCCGCCAAGCCGGGCATTGAGCTTTGAACGCACGGCGCCCAGCACCTCGGGGTCGAGTTCAGTCTTGACATCG
>JBBSQX010000005.1:0-139457 GCA_038243605.1 Actinomycetales bacterium | reverse complement strand
GGCAGCGGTTTCTGGTGCTGGGCCTAATCACGGGTTCACCGGCTCGGTTCCGTTGGCTCCTGGAGCCCATACGGTGTGTGTGTATGTGAAGGGTCAGGGTTTGGGTGGCGACTTGTCGTTGGGTTGCCGGGTCGTGAAAGTGTCCTAGCGCCTGACGAAATGTGATCCACAGATGCTGGGCACGACCATTCCGTTAGAATCAATGGCATCCGTCCCAAGAGAAAGAGGAAATCGATGCCTGAGGTTCGCCCGGGCGTAGTCTCGGTTATTCTGGTGAACTTCCGTGGGGCCCCCGACACGATAGAGGCTGTAGAAGCAGTTTCTCGGATCAACTGGCCGATGAATCGGCTAGAAGTAATTGTCGTTGAGAATGCGTCAGGTGACGGGAGCGCGGAGTTAATACGAGCCGCGGCGCCGTGGGTTACGGTCGTGGAGGCACCAGAGAACCTCGGCTTCGCTGCAGGATGCAATTACGGTGTTCATCGTAGTACTGGCGAATACATCGCGTTACTCAACAGTGATGCAAAACCTGACGAGGAATGGATTTCTGCGGCTGTTACTGTATTCGACGATTCAGCTGATGTCGCAGCCGTTGCGAGCAAAGTTCTCGACTGGAACGGGCTCGTTGTGGACTACATTGATTCCGGCCTGACATGGTTCGGCAAAGGTTACAAGCCGTTTGTCGGGGAAACTGCGGGAACGCTTGGCTCGACTCCGCATGATGTGCTCTTCGGTACGGGTGCTGCGATGTTCGTGCGACGGGACGCGTTCCTGGCTGTTGGCGGTTTTGACGAGCGATATTTCATGTTCTACGAAGATGTCGACCTCGGGTGGCGGTTGAATCTTAAAGGGTGGAAGTTCCGCTACGAACCAGCTTCGACAGCGTTCCATAAACACCACGGGACGGTCGACAAGTTTGGGCAATTTAAGGAGGACTACCTTCTTGAAAGGAACGCTCTTTTCACCCTGTATAAGAATCTAGAAGGACGCAATCTTGACTCGGCGCTTCCGGCAGCACTGCTACTGATGATGAGACGAGCGGTGTCGGCGGGCGCGCTCGATTCCGAAGAGCTTGATTTTCGAAATGACGCTATCGACAGTCAAACGGAGCAGTCGGTACCAAGGGTGACGCTTGCCTCTGTCTACGCTGTCGACCAATTTGTTGAACAGCTACCGTCGCTCTCTGCGTCTCGTTCCGAGATCCAATCTACGAGACGTGTGACTGATCGAGCCTTGTGGTCACTTTTCGGTCGCGTGGACGTGATTCCCGCTACGAAAGACAACTACCGTGACGGCTACGAGAAGATCGTCAACGAGTTTCCTGTAACTGAGAGGCCCAACGCAACCAAGGTTCTCGTCATCACGGGAGACCCTATTGGCGAGAAGATGGCTGGCCCGGCTATACGCGCATGGCACATGGCTAGCGCGCTCGCAAACGAACACGATGTCACGTTGGTGTCCCTCTCGGGAATAGAGAAACTTGACGCGCCATTCGCAATGTTGCGTGTGCGTCCCGGCGACAATCGGGCGTTTGAGCCACTTGAGAAGTGGGCTGACGTCATTATTTTTCAGGGGCATGCATTAGCTGTATTTGATGCTCTTCAGCACACACAGAAAATTTTGATTGCTGACATCTACGACCCCATGCATCTCGAACAACTTGAACAAGGTCGAGAGCTACCAGCAGCGACGTGGGAAAAGCAGGTGGGTGATGCCACTCGCGTGCTTAATGAGCAGCTCATTAAAGCTGACTTCTTTCTCTGCGCTTCCGAACGCCAGCGTATGTTTTATCTAGGACAATTGGCTGCGCTTGGTCGCATTAACCCCGCGAACTACTCTGCCGATCCTGATCTTGCGCGCTTGATCGCACTCGTTCCGTTCGGCGTCGCCGAGATCCCGCCGGATCATCGTCGGCCCGTGTTGAAAGGTGTCAAATCTGGCATTGCCATTGATGACAAGCTGCTTCTCTGGGGCGGCGGGCTTTACAACTGGTTTGACCCGCTCACGCTAATCGAGGCAATGGCAGACATTGCGCATCGACGTGTGAATGTTCGGCTCTTTTTTCAAGGAACCAAGCATCCGCATCCCGGTGTTCCTGAGATGAGGATCGTTCGTCAGTCTCGTGAGTTAGCGGCCGAGCGTGGCATTCTCAATAAGTCCGTATTCTTCAATGATTCTTGGGTCGACTACGCCGACAGGGAGAACTACCTCCTCGAAGCTGATGCCGGTGTGAGCACTCACTTCCAACACATAGAGACGACCTTTTCGTTTCGCACTCGAATTCTTGACTATTTGTGGGCAGGGCTGCCGATGGTTGTCACTGACGGTGATAGCTTTGCCGAACTCGTCAAAACAGAGGGCCTTGGAATCGTGGTTCCAGAAAGGGATGTTGCAGCGTTAGCTGAGGCGATAGAGAAAATTCTGTTCGATGTAGAGTTCATCGAAACCGCTAGGAAAAATGTTGCGCGCGTGCGAGAACGGTTTTTGTGGAGTGCCACCCTCGCACCGCTGCTCACGTTTGTGCGTAATCCCACGCATGCGGCTGATTTTCAGGAGGAACGGCTGATCGCAGGAGAAATGGCAGATACCTTCCGAAAGCCTGTCAAGCGGCGGAAGGCATACGGGGTCAAGCACGACCTTTCGTTAGTGGCACACCACCTACGACACGGTGGTCTGACGGCAGTCATGCGAAAGATTCTCGTTCGCATGCGGTCGCGGTAGATGGCCGACGCTCTCCTCGCCCCGCGCAGGGTTAACGGCTTTGTCGTCGTCATTGCGGCCACGGCAATAGCCGGAATCGCGGGTTATCTCGTGACGTGGTTGGTGTACCGGCACGTCGGGGCCGCTTCGTACACACTATTCGCAGTCTTCTGGGCGGCTTTATATCTGGTTGTAGGTGGGATCTCAGGCATCCAGCAGGAGATTACGCGTGCAACGCATCGAATCGAGCCGGGATCTCGAATCCTGCCCAATCGAGCTCGAAATTTCGCTGCAGTGGCCTCGCTCGTCGTATTTGCAAGCATTCTGATGTCCGCATTCCTTTGGGTAGACCACGTCTTTCCGCGCGGCGGTTGGTCCTTGGTGTGGCCTTTGGCTGTGGGCGCAGGATCTTACGTGTTGGTTGCTACCTTGAGCGGTTCTCTTTACGGGATATCTCAATGGCGCTCGCTGGGGCTGCTGATTGGGGCGGACGGAGTTTTGCGCCTCGCGATGCTACTTGTGGCGCTGACCATTACACAGAACATTGTCGTACTTGCGTGGGTGGTTGCGCTTCCGTTCCCGCTTGCGATCATGCTCCTCTGGCCAATTATCAGAGGTGAGTTCGTCGGGCGCACTGATCTGGATGTTGGATACAGGCCATTGGTGTGGAATGTCTCCCGGACTGTACTTGCTTCAGTTTCTACCGCGGTGTTGGTGAGTGGCTTTCCGCTGCTTCTCGGCGTCACATTCCAAGCTGAAAACTTGGCATTGGTTGGTGAACTGATCTTCACCATCACGCTTACCCGTGCACCTCTCATCGTCACAGTCATGTCCTTGCAGAGTTACTTCGTGGTGAAGTTTCGAGACCAGCCTGCGTCGTGGTTGCGTACTTTTCTCATGGCGCAAGCAGTGATCCTGTTGGGCGCTGCGGTTCTCGCCGTGCTGGGTTGGTGGCTAGGAGCGAGCGCTTTGGGGTGGATTTCGGGGGCACCGGCTTCAATTGACGGAGGCTTTATCGCGTTGCTTGTTGCCTCTTCCGCGCTCGTCGCGTCACTGAGTATTAGCGGCTCGGCGGTTCTGGCGCGTTCGCAACACAGGGTGTACTCACTTGGTTGGGTTGCCGCAGCCGCGGTCACGATTGCCGTAATGATTAGCCCTATCGGCCTACTCCCTCGTGTCGGGATCACCTTAGTTGCCGGTCCAGTCGCGGGACTTGTCATTCATTGCGCGTGGCTATTGGCGAGCGGCAACAAGCTCAAAGGAAGGTCAATATTGTGACGATGGCCAAACTCGTCCGCAGACAGTTCACGGGACTGACAGTGGCGCTCCTTATTGTCCTGATTATCAGTATGTTGCTTGCCTTATTCGGCGTCAGCACCTTTCCTCTTCTGATCTGTGCTGCGATTCCATGGTTGATACTCGCATCCAGAAGGTTTGGAGTGAGCGCTGGAACTATCTTCGTTGGCCTTGTGTTCGTTTGGTTCCTGCTCGGCGTCTTGATGTTGCTTCCGGCCACCGGATTGCCGCTCACCGCCACTATCGTTTCGATTTGGTCCGTGATTGGTTTGATGGGTTTGAGCGGAATCGCGATCGCACACTCATCAGATTCTTACCAGATCAAGTTGTCGCGAAAGGCGGCAAGCCTTTGGGTGCCGTCCTTGCTCGGGCCGTTAATCTGGCTCGGCTCTCTCCTGGCTGGCCACTTCATTTCGGGGGCCTCCCGGCTGTCGTGGGTGATGATGGGGGATTCCGCGAACAACGTGCTTTTCGCGCGAGAGATCATCTACCGCAATGGAATTTCGATTGGACCAGGGGAAAATCCAGTGCCACTCCCCGCAGGCCTTCTTGCGCTGAGTATGGATTCAGGACGCTCGGCGACGAAACCTCAAGACTTACTCGAACACGACATCACGGGCTTCGCTATCGTGTGGGCGGGCCTCATCGCATTAACTTGCTATTTTGCGGGAGTTGCTGCTGCAGCAGCAGTGCGGTCCGAGCGAAACTGGTTAGTCGGAGTAACAGCAGCCGGGGTTTCACTCATTCCCCTAAGTTGGTTCGTCACCGGATACCCACTTGAGTTCGGTTTCTTCAGCATGCACCTTGCTCTCCCGCTGGTTCTTGCCAGTTGGCTTGCTGCGCTGTTCGCTAATCGATCCCCGGCGTTAGCCGTGTCGAGCCTTTTTCTCGCAAGCACTCTTTTGCTTGCAGTGTGGAGCCCCCTCGTTCTCGTGCCAGTAGCTCTCGGTATCCAAGTGTTGCTCACTCGCCGCGGCGTCATCATGAAAGTTCGTGGCATCAAGCTTTGGTTTCTCATAGGGATGTTTGTTCAGCTCCTGCTCTATGCGGTATTCATTACTTTGCCGAGTCTTCTTGCTCAGGGTGGGTTCCTCTCTGGGAGCGGGGGAATTTTCCCTTTTTCGCAGAAACTTTTAGCCGCCGTTGTGATCGCAGGTATTGTTGCGGTCATTTCAGCTTGGTGGTCTCGGAATACAGTGGTCGCTACGGCGCTTCTTTCGTTGATTGTAAGTTGTTCCGTTGGGCTTGGCACGCTCTTGTTTATCAGCAGGAATCAGCCGTCACCGTGGACCTACTACCCATTGAAATTCGCATGGATTTTTGAGGTTATTGCTCTCATTCTTATCCTCGGTGTTGCGGTGTCGGTCGTGAGCGTGGTGCTCCGCAACAATGCTGTAGTTGCCGCCTTGCTGGTTCTCGCTGTCGGGAGCATCTTTGCCGTCAACTGGGCGCCTAGGGCGGTACCCAGTTATCAATGGATGAACCCAATTGATCGAATCTGGGTCGGCGGATTCCTTGGTGGCGGCGACGAACTGGCACACCGGATTTTTGAGCTATCGAACCCGGAAGAACCGGCAGTTCTTTGGCAAACTGGTGACCCAGATGAAGGGGCCATCAACTTCTGGTTGATGCAAATGGCGGCGGACTCGACAACTCTTAACCATGCACTTCGGGTCTTTGCATACGGAAGTTACGATACAAGTTCGATTGACGACCTTTGTTCCATCGTTAGCCTTATGGGCGCAGAAACTACTATTTATACGCAAGACGTTGGCCTCAAGGCGGAAATCAACACAAAGTGCTCGGTTTTCGAGGGCGACGTCATTATTGGGTCGGGAGGGTGAAAATGAGCCCGCGTGATGGAGTCGGGAAGATTAGTTAGCGTTGCGTTGCCACTGAAAATCTCGGGAAGTGCCCGTCGTTTGATCGACGAAGAGCGAGCATCGTGCTGAGCGCGGTTGCCACGAGAACCAGCGCAAACCCCACGAGCAAAGGGAACACACCGCCAGGGGGTACCCACTCAGGTGAGAGCAGTTGCTGCCACCCCTGGTGTAAGCCCACCGCATAACGGCGCAGTGCCGTTGCAAACGACATAAATTGCGCGATGGACCAGACGCTGAAGACGAGCACGATCAAACGAGTCTGGCTCGATCGCGTCAGCCTGATCCGATCTGAGAGGGCGGCCGTGATCGCAACGATGGCGCAGACAAAAACGGGCAGAATGTAACGCCCCTGCCAGATCACCCCTCCGTCGGTGATGTAGATGCCTTGAAGCAGTGGTGGCAGCAGCAGAACAGCCACAATGAGTATCACTGCGAGCCTCAATGCCTTCCCGCGGAGGAGAACGAGCGCGAGGAAGGCTGCACCTCCCGCAAGAACAGCCCAGATGAAGTAGACCTCAGGGGGAGCAGGGGTGTCGAGCCAGCCGAAGATTCCGACGACCCCTTGGGCGTAGTGGAATGTTGAAAGAAGTGTCCACACGAATCCGAGAATGCCGGGTGTCCCCACGCCTGGAGCGTTTGTCACTGGCCCCGGATCCTCGAGTGCGGCACCCAGTGAGTTCGTACTCAACAGCCAAACCATGGCAGCAATGGCCGCGGCGGCCACCGTTGCAATGGCAACGCGAACTGACCTCGCCCGTAGCAATACAAGAAGTAGTTCTTTGCTGACGAGCAAGAACGGGGCCAGAAGGGCGATCGCGAGCCACAGCAGTGACAATCCACGCATATTGGCGGCAAGCGCGGCGGCGACGGCAATGATTGCGGCCCGGCCAGCTAACTCCTCGGCATGCGGCTCCCGGATGACTGTAAGCAACGCGACGAAGGCAGCGAGTGTCGCGGCGATCTCCATTGAGTTCGGGTTTATGGTTCCGTTCAAGAAAATCACCATCGGCGTCAACGCTGTGGCGTAACCGATCAAGGGAATGGTTGGACGTCGCCAGGTGGAGACAAGAGCTAGACCGAGCGCAAGCAACAGCGATACTGCGATCCCGCTGACAAGCCGCATCAGGTAGATGCCGACGCTGTCCTGCGCAATCAGCGAAGGCCAACCAACAATGAGGTAGTACGTCGGGTTGTACAGTCCGGCGGTGGTGGGCGCATCGACAAGTTCTGAACTGTTGCCAGGGACCTGTGCCATGCAGTCCGCGCTGATATCAGGCTCGAACGCGAAGCACGTTTGCGCATGCGTGAAGGCGATGTATCGCGGGACCTGAACAATCTCGCCCTGCGCCCCCCTGTCGCCGATGAACTGCCCTCTGACAACAGAAGCGGCCTTGATGAGATGTGCAGGCTCATCCGGTGCTGCACCGATTGGTGTTGCAAAACTCCACAGCCCTGCAAGCAGCGAAAGCAACAACCACGCGGCTCCGAACGTGAGTGCAAAGCGCCCCCGCCTACTATTCCCCAACGGATCGCTTGCTATTGGGTGCAGCAGATTTTGGTGCTGGCTCTACGTGCTGCGCAGCGTCCTGTGTTTCGAGGAGTCGCAGTTCAATGAGCGCTATCCTTTCGGCGAGAGTCCGCGTTTTGCTTTCAAGTCGAGTCAGCTCAGAACTGTGTTGTAAGCACACCAGAAACAAAATCGCGATACTGACGAAGAACACCAAATTGATGGGAACTTCGATACCAATCAGAGATGCCGCCCAGCCCAATGTTGCAGGAAAAACTCCGGCGATGAGCGCGAGAACTCCCGCAAACAACCACCAAATAGCATGACGCTCACGCAGGTGTCGCCGCCGAAGCATCTCGATGACAACGAAAAGAATTAGCATCGCAGAAACGACGCCAAATATGTAACTCACTAGCGACATTCGCTACCCCGAATCTGGTAGGTCGATCGTGGTCGTATAAATGCGAAGACAAGGGCAATGCCTGCTCTGCCGAGGTATGCTGCTGCCTTGAACGGGTGGTGTGAAGGAATTCCTCCGGCGCGCGGCCGCATTGATACGGGAACCTGCCGAATGACCAGACCCGAGCGCGAGGCAATCACAAGTGTCTCGATGGTGTCGCCGAGATATTCGGCCGGATAATGATCAGAGAACAAGGAGACCGCCCGAGGGCCAGATGCACGATAGCCCGACGTCGTGTCCGTTAGTTTCGTTTGTGAAGTGTGGCTCAGAACGAGGGAGAGAATTTTCATCGCCCACTGGCGTGGACCGCGCACCTGGTAATCGCCTTCTCCGGCGAAGCGAGCGCCCAGAACAAGATCGGCAGACTCCAACGCCTCAAGCAACACGGGAACACTCGTCGGGTCGTGCTGGCCATCTGAATCGATCTGGACGACGTTGTCAAAATCGTTTTCGATGGCATAGCGGAATCCCACCCTCATCGCTCCGCCAACACCGAGGTTGAATGGCAGGGTTGCGACTCGAGCACCTGCTTCGCGGGCGACCCGAGTGGTGGCATCTGTGGAACCGTCATTGACGACTAAAACCGCAATGCCGGGGAGCTTGGCGAAGACTTCACGCACCACGTCGCCGACGGATTCTTGCTCGTTGAAAGCCGGCATCACGATCAGCGTGCGGTGGAGAGCGGAAGACACGCTGTTGATTCTATCGATCCTTGTGCGGTGAGGGGCTGAGGCTGACTAGTAGGGGAGTCGAAAGATGTGTCGGATGAGAGTGCGACGGCCAATTGTGTTGCCGGTGGCGATCGCGCGAGGCAGTTCAGACAGTGCGTTCAGTCGCGACGTGAGGTGCCGCTTCGCTGCGCGCGCAGCCCGTGTCCAACCGAGCTCGCGGCATGTAGCTTCCGCTTCACGGAACAGCGTGCGTTCCTGGCGGAACTTGGAGCCGTCGTGACCGGTTACTGCCGAGACGCTGCGGGAATGGCGGCGATAGTTGAAAACTACGTGGTCATCGAGCACCAGAGATCCGCCCGATTTGACGATATCGAACAGCATGGCGAGATCCTGTACAACGTCGAGGTCGGTGCGAAAGCCACCCTTAAGGCGGCTTGTGCGCCACACCAGGGACGGAAAGTACGTCCAGTTTCCGCGAAGCAGGCTCAGTGCGAGGGGCTCCGCGCGAAACTGGCGAGCGCCCGTGCCGCCGAACCGATACCAGGCTTTAACGCGGTCGGCCAGTGGAACTGATGGGGTGCCGTTCTCATCGATGACCGAGACTCCCGGCTGGATGATGTCCGCATCTGGGAATTGTGCGATAAGTTCGCGTACCCGAGCCACGTATGCCGGGAGCATCACGTCATCGCAACCCATGATGACCACAAATTCACTGTCGGTAAGACCGACGCACTTGTTGTAGTTGCGGCTCGGACGAAGGTTCTGTTCGTTTCGTATGTAGGTGATTCGGGGGTCTCCGACGGACTTCACCCACTCACCGGGCTCGGGTTCCGGGTAAACGTCGTCCACGACGGTGAGAAGCCATTCTGGATCAGACTGAGCCAGCACACTCTCAACAGCCAGCTGAAGGTGTTCGAAGCTGCCATAGAACGGCATCATGATCGTGAGAGGTTCTGGGTTTAAATGTTGAGTATCGGCCGCCACGGTGTATCAGCCTACTGGCGTTTCGGGTGACCCAGCTTGCTCAGGTAAGCTCGATCGCATGAGTGAGACGACGCCGAAGCGCGCGATAATTACCGGTATCACGGGACAGGACGGCAGCTACCTCGCGGAACTCCTGTTGTCGAAGGGTTACGAGGTACACGGCTTTATTCGCCGCTCTTCGAGCTTCAATACCGCCCGCATTGACCACATCTATCAGGAGCCGCATGCGGAAAACCACCGGCTGATTCTTCACTTTGCTGATCTGGCGGACGCGTCACGACTCGTCACGCTCATGAACGAAATCCAACCAGACGAAGTTTATAATTTAGCGGCGCAGTCTCATGTGCGAGTGAGTTTTGACGAACCGGAGTACACGGGTGATGTCACTGGGCTTGGCACGGTGCGTCTACTTGAGGCGATTAGGGCCACCGGGGTATCTCCGCGCTTCTATCAGGCCTCCAGCTCTGAGATGTTCGGGGCGACACCTCCGCCGCAGAACGAAGAGACGCCGTTTTACCCTCGTTCGCCCTACGGAGTAGCGAAGGTTTACTCGTATTGGATTACACGCAACTACCGTGAGGCATACGGCCTCTTTGCAGTCAATGGCATTCTCTTCAACCACGAGTCACCGCGCAGAGGCGGAACGTTCGTGACGCGCAAGATCACTCGCGCAGTGGCACGCATTGCCGCAGGTCAACAGTCTGAGCTGTTCATGGGCAACCTCGACGCGGTGCGGGACTGGGGCTATGCTCCCGAGTACGTTGATGCGATGTGGCGGATGCTGCAGCACGACGAACCCACCGACTATGTTGTCGCCACCGGAGCCGCGTACTCGGTGAAGGACTTCTTGCAGTTCTCCTTCGAACACGTCGGGCTCGATTGGGAGAAGTACGTGCGGTTTGACGAACGTTACTTGCGCCCGACAGAAGTTGACTCACTCATCGGTGATTCGTCCAAGGCGCAACAGTTGCTCGACTGGACTCCGAAAATCCATACGCCACGTCTCGCACAGATCATGGTCGATGCCGACGTTGCCGCACTTGGCGTCGAAGGTACTCACTTCGTCGATCGCGTCGTAACGGAGTAGTGTGCGCGTTTTACTGACCGGTGCTGCCGGAATGCTCGGCTCGAGCATTGCCCAGCAGTGGACAGCTCAACGTCCTGAAGACGAGTTGACGGTGGTGACACGGTCAGTGGTTGATTTGCGGGACGCTCAGGCGACCCGGGCCGTCATCAAGATTGCACGCCCTGATGCGATCATTCACGCCGCAGCACGAGTTGCAGGCATCGCTGACAAGCTCGCGTACCCAGCAACGTTTCTGCAAGAGAATCTTCAACTCGACAACAGCGTGATCTCCGTGGCCATCGCGCTCGAAGTTCCTGAGCTGCTCTACATCTCCAGCGGGGCCATTTATCCCGCTGATCTGCGTCAGCCCCTCGTGGAAGAAGATTTATTGACCGGGGGGCTAGAGGAAGCGAACGAGGGCTACGCCATAGCGAAGATTGCGGGCGGCAAGTTGTGCAATTATGCCAGCCGCCAGTACGGGTTTGCCTACCGTGCTGCTGTGCCGAGCAACCTCTACGGCCCCGGTGACGATTACCGCGCCGGGCGCGCTCACCTGGTTGCGTCGACTATCGCAAAAGCCCACGATGCGATGAGTACTGGGAGCAATGTGATCTCCGTGTGGGGCGATGGCACCGCGCGGCGTGAATTCACCTACGCTCCAGACCTTGCCGCCTGGTTGGTGGGCCAGGTGGGCTCCTTGAGTGCGTGGCCCGAACTGTTGAACCTCGGAGTCGGTACAGATCACAGCATTCGTGAGTATTACGAGGCGGCCGCGAGTATCGTTGGATTCACGGGAACGTTCGATTACGACAGCACCAAGCCGGCGGGCGTGATGCAGCGTCTGCTCGACTCCAGTAAGGCCAGGGCTCTGGGATGGAACCCTCAGACCACTCTCAACGATGGCTATGCAGACTGCTACGCCAGTTTTCTCGAAACACAGAAACGGGGCTGATGCAATGAGCACACCTTCCGATCAGGGGCTACCGCTCGCATCATCCTCGTGGGATGCCGCAGAGTACGCTGCAATTCAACGCGTTGTCGACAGCGGCCGATTTACCATGGGTCCGTTAGTCAAAGAGTTTGAGGAGTCGTTTGCCGCGTCTTTCGGTGCACAGTATTGCGTGATGGTTAACTCGGGCAGCAGCGCAAATCTTTTGGCGGTTGCGGCAGCGGTGCTTGATCCACGCATTGACCTGAATCCGGGTGATGAGGTGCTCGTTCCCGCGGTGTCCTGGGCTACCACGTACTACCCGTTGCAGCAGTACGGACTTACGCAGCGCTTCGTTGACATTGACCTCGACACGCTGAACATGGATCTCGACCTCGCCGAGGCAGCGATCGGTCCACGCACGAAGGCAATTTTTGCCGTCAACTTGTTGGGAAACCCCAACGATTTTGCACGACTGGCAGACATTGCGAAGCGCTACAAACTTGTGCTTCTTGAAGACAACTGTGAGTCGCTCGGGGCGAAAGCCAACGGCGTGTGGGCCGGCACCGCCGGGCTGATGGGAACCTTCAGCGCTTTCTTCTCGCACCACATTTCCACCATGGAGGGTGGGATGGTGCTGACGGATGACGAGCAGCTCTACCAAGAACTGACATCCCTTCGCGCGCACGGCTGGACGCGTGAATTGCCGCAGGAGAACTTCGTTCACCACAAATCTGGCGATATGTTTGACGATCTATTCCGATTTGTTCTGCCCGGCTACAACGTGCGGCCCCTCGAGATGTCGGGTGCGATTGGAATCGAGCAGGTCAAGAAGATCCCGGCGCTGATTGCTGCACGTCGGGAGAATGCCGCGTACTTCCAGAAGTTGTTCGAGGGTTGCGAAAAGGTTCGAATTCAAAAAGAGACTGGCGAGAGTAGCTGGTTTGGTTTCTCCTTCATTCTGGAGGGATCTCTTTCTGGCCGTCGTTCAGAAGTTGTTGCCGCTCTGAGCGCCCAAGGTGTTGAGTCGCGACCCATTGTCGCCGGAAACTTCACGAGGAACCCGGTGATGAAATACCTCGATGCGAAGGTGCCAGAATCCTTACCTGCGGCAGACCGCGCGCACGACGATGGCCTTTTTGTCGGAAACCATCACCATCCGGTACATGATGGAATCGATCGAGTTTTCGAAACGATCTCAAGCCTCACCTGATCGATTAGTTGTTGCCTGTGAGAGCGCGACGGAAGGAATCGAGAGTTTGTTCCGCTACGCGCTCCCACGAATACGTCTGCGCGCGCGCGATTCCCAAGCGTGAAAGGTCAGCTTGGCGATCCGGGCTTTTCATGAGGGACTGAACAGCGCGCGCGAGGTCTGTTGGATCGCCCGCCGTGAAATAGTCGGCGGCGCCCGCACCAACCTCGCGAAAGACCTCGGTGTCAGCGAGGAGCACTGGCAGCCCGATGGACATTGCTTCGACCGCTGGCATCGAGAATCCGCTGGCGAGCGTCGAATCGATCAACGCGGTCGCCGACGTTAAGAATTCATCGAGTTCTTCTTTGGACACCCAAGATTTGAGCTGGACAGACTGCTGCAGTCCAAGCTTCTCGACTAGAGGGGCGAGAGGATCGTCGCCGTGGCTTCCCGTGACGATCAAATTGGGCCGGGAGTCAATATCCATGGTCGCCCATGCAGTGATGATGGTAGTGAAATCCTTGTAAGGACTGCGTTGCCCCATAGCTAGAAAAAGGTTTGGGCTGCGCGAATGGGTCTCACTGACAGGCGTGCCCGTGAGCCTTCCCGCAAGGGGGATCACATCCACCCGCTCACTCGGAAACTTCAGATACTTGTTGATTGCCCGTGCCGAATACTCACTAATGGTTATCAGTCGGGTGGCGTTGGCGGCGGCGCGCTTCTCCATCCACTTCACCGGTTCGGTGAGCAGCTTGGACTGCATTAGTTCCGGGTGAGAAAAATAGAGCAGATCATGCACTGAAATGACGACAGGGCACGGCGGGCGCACAGGGCCGAACATGGCCGGCCCATGGATAAGATCGGCGTCGTATTTCTTCGCAGCGGACCCAACGCTGAAGAGCTCCCCCCAAGCCCAGCTGAGGCGATTCTCGCCACTAATGCGGGAATTGATGACAGTGCCGGGAAACCAAGAATGGTCGGTGGCCATCAGCTCGGTGCTGGCGTAGCCGACGAACTCGAATTCGCTTGAGACGTTGGCCAGCCGCGCGTAGAGCTCCCGCACATAGACTTCGATACCGCCCTTAGTTCCAGTGGTTTGCAACAGGTTCACCAAGACGCGAGGCATAGAAGCAATGCTAACGGCACTCCGGCTTCCCGATGTCTGGGCCCCGATGGCTCAGTCACCGCTACTGGTGTGAACCGTTACCGCGCTTTGAGCGCCGTGAGGTCGGCTTCTACCATCATCACAATGAGCTCCTCGAATTCAACCTTCGGCTCCCAGCCCAGAACGTTTCGCGCCTTCGTGGAATCCCCGACGAGCTGGCGGTCCTCTGGGGGGCGCATATAGCGGGGATCTTGGACCACCAAGTGCGACCAGTCAGAGACTCCGACGGCGGCGAAAGCGATATCGAGCACTTCACGAATCGAGTGCGTGACTCCCGTTGAAATGACATAGTCATCGGCGACTGGTTGCTGCAGCATTAGCCACATTGCTTCGACATAGTCGCCGGCGAAGCCCCAATCGCGTTGCGGGTCGAGTGAGCCGAGGGCAAGTTGCTTTTGGTGGCCTAGCGAGATGTTTGCGACCGCTTCGGTTATTTTTCTTGTGACGAACTCGGGTCCACGACGTGGTGACTCATGGTTGAAAAGAATTGCGGACGAGGCGTGCATGCCGTAGTACTCACGGTAATTGATCGTCATGTAATGCCCGATGACTTTGGCAACGCCGTACGGTGATCGCGGCCACAAGAGTGTGCGCTCGTTCTGTGGTACTTCTTGCGCGCGACCAAACATTTCAGAACTTGAGGCCTGCAAAAGACGGACACGGCCAATGTTCTCGCCAGCGTACAACCGCGCTGCTTCGAGAACGTTCAAAACTCCTCGTCCAGTGGCGTCGCCCGTAATGTTCCAGCTGTCCCATGAATGGGCAACAAATGAGTAAGCGCCTAAATTGTAGACTTCGTCCGGTTGGGATTTGTCAAAGGCGCGAATCAAGCTAGGCAGGTCCGTGAGGTCGCCTACGAGGAGGGTGATGCCGGGCACTGTTTGCTCGACAAGGGCGCGCTTCGGATTGTCGTGCCCGCGAATCAAGCCGAACACTTTGTAACCCTTCGAGGCAAGGAGTTCCCCGAGGTACAACCCGTCTTGTCCCGTAATTCCCGTTATGAGTGCACGTCGCATGATGCCTCACAATATCGTGCATTTCTGGCTGGAGCCCAAAAACTACCTTTCAGATGGTAGCGCTTGGGGCACTGGGGCCGTCGCAAAGACTTGTCGCCAACTGAGTTCCCTGCTCGCCTTCACGATGCAGACGACAAGAGTGAGCCATCCGAACTCGATGAGGATGGAACTTTCTGCGAAGGACGCCGTAATCAGCGTGAGTAGCACGAGGGCTGGCCACACGAACACGACGCTGCGTCGGGCCACAGCGAGTAGCCACGATCGCACGAAGGCGAGAGTTACGAGGATCAGAAATGCGGCAAGCCCGCCAAGCCCCAACTGGAACCAGACATCAAAGAACGCATTGGCGGCGGAATCTGGCGTACCGCCCTGCATATGTTGAAAGCTTATGAATGGTGCCAAGTCGGTGCGCCACGTTCCAACCCAGCCCCAGCCCTCTAGCGAGTGCAGAGACGTAAGGTCCGCGATCCGACGCCAAAGTTCTAATCGGTAGTCGAGCTCGTTCGTGGCATCGAGAACAGCGATAATGGGGCTGCGAAACACCCACGTGAGAATCGCGACGATGAGACTTGTCGCGAGCAGCCCCAACTGCCAGAAGGTCCGACGCTCTGGCTGAACGCGCCGAAGACCGGCGAGTGCGGCGGCAGCAAGGCCGAGAACGGCTGCCGAGCCCAATGCCACAGGTGACTGAGAAAGCAGCAAGCACAGTGCGGCGAGCGTGATGGAGCCTGCGCTCGTTCCGCGCCGAACAGAGAGCGTGCGAAGCTCTGTGACGAACGTAATCATCGCGATGACGGCGACGATGCCGAGCTGGTTTCGCGAACCGACGATGCCCTGGATGGGCCCCAGATTGTCAATGTTTCCGGTAATTGCGAGGAATCGAATGGGCGCATCGATGAGGAGTCCAGAGAAAATCTCCAGAATCACAGAAATGACCAACGTGAACCGCAGCACGTCACCAAAGGCGCGCACGATCTGGATGGTGTCTCGCAAAAGGGCGACAGAAACACCAAGGACGGTGAAGGTGATCAGGTAGGCGAGGCTTCCGAGAGTCGCCCACTGGTAGTTGCTCCAGAATATTGACGCCCCAGCAAAAGCGATGAACACCATGAGCGAGATGGGCAGCAGGCCGTTCCATTCGATTTCCCCGCGCTTGACCATAAGAATGATCAGCCACAGCGTGAGAAGGGTGCCGAGAACGCCAAGGAGCCCTGCCCACCCGATCGTTTGCTGGAGTGCAAAGGAGAGCGCTGCCGCACCCACCGTCGCCGTCGTGAGCACGGTGAGAAAACGCGCAGACGATAAAAACGCGATGATGACGTCGAAGCGGTGGCCGGTCTTCACACCAGCTCCCTCCGCTTAGTTTTAGTGGCAACGATGATGAGCAGCGCAAAACCGTACTCGGTGATGAGCCGGCTCTCGGCGAAGGACTGCACAACGAGTGCCACAAGAACGAGAAGTGGAAGAAGGGTGATCGCGTGGTGTCGCAGTGGGCTGCCTGCCGCCTCCTGGGGGTGATCGACAGCATGTTGCCATGCCTTCACGAGTGCTGCCCCGACAAGAGCGACAAAAATGATCAGGCCAACGAAGCCAAGCTGGAACGCCACATCGAGCCAGGTGTTGTGGGCTTGAAGCTGGCGGATGCCTGCGTGGCGTGCGAGGTCGTGGAACGGGTCAGCCCACGGCACCCAGTAGCTCACCCAACCCCACCCGAAGGCCGGACGCTGCTGTGTGAGGTCAATGACGCTTTGCCAGATACCGAAACGGCCAGTGAGGTCTGAGCTCTTGCCGAGAAGTTCGAGTACACGCGAGCGCAGGATAAAGACCATGACAACGGCGGCAGAAAGAACGGCGACACTCACCAGATAAACAAGGAGCCGCCCTCGCCCCGTGCGCGCACGTCGCACCAAAAGTACGACTAGGAGTACCGCTGCAACCCCTGCCAGGGCAGCCATCACTGTTGCCGACTTGGTCATGAGCAACGTTGCGGCCGCAATGAGCAACCAGGTGAGGCCCGAGCGCCGGCTGACCTTCTTAGATGCGAGCTGGATTCCGAACACGATGAGCGCGAGCAGCGCCAAAAACCCGAGGCTGTTGGCGTTGCCGAGGATGCCCTGGATGCGCCCGTTGTCGAACACCTCAAAGAGTTCGTTGCGCGACCACATCAGGATGTCGGGAATGCGTTTGTAGGAGCCGTAGTCCACTCCTGGCTGCCCGAAGATGGGCAACACTCGGTCACGTACGACGACGGAGACGAAGAGCTCGAAGAGCAAAGAAAGGCCAAGTATGAAACGCAGTAGGATTCCGAGCGACCGAAGTAACTCCGTCCACGTGAGGGTAATGGCGAGACCGGCAGCGCTGATGGCGATAATCCACGTTGTGGAAAGCCCAACGGCTGTGGCGGCAGGGTAGCGAGACCAGAATATTGATGCTGTTGCGAGTGTGAGGAACAACACGAGTGGCATCGGCATGCCGATAAGGCTCCACCTGTTCCTTTGGCGCCAGAGGAGCCAGGCTGAGAGAAGAGTAATAAGGATGGTGATAGCGCCGAAAACCCACCAACCGAAGGTGAACCGCCATGCGTCACCGGCGAGGAGCAGAGAAAACGCAAGGATGGAGTATCCGATCCTCAATCGTGGGTTCTCCAGCATGACCGCAAGCATATTCGGTCGGTGCTGTGCGGGCGTACTTGATAGCGTGATGCGAGCGGCAACGCAAAGGGGGTCAAATGTTCGTGGCCATCGCTAATACCTCGCGTGATTACGCGTGGGGTTCGCGCACCGCCATTTCCGAGCTGCTCGGCACTACGCCCTCCGGTGCTCCGGAGGCTGAACTGTGGCTGGGTGCGCATGATGGCGCTCCATCACGCATTGTTGAGCCGAGCGTTGTCGGTGGTGCGGCGAATCTTCTGGAGTGGATCGCAAGCGACCCGGTCGCCTCACTGGGTGCACGACGCCGGCTGCCGTTCCTTCTCAAGGTGCTTGCGGCGGCTGGCCCGCTGTCCCTTCAGGCTCACCCAACGGCGGAGCAGGCGCGCGAAGGTTTCGCTCGTGAGAACGCGCTCGGAATCCCCTTAGACGCCCCGCATCGTAATTATCGTGACGAGTACTCGAAGCCAGAAATCATTGTGGCCGTCAGCGAGAAGTTTGAGGCGTTGTGCGGCTTCAGGCCCTCAGCGGAGGCCGCTGAGGTGCTGACGGCCCTCGGCCTCGCGGGGCTCGTGACGAGGCTTGACGACCTACCTGAACTGTTCGCGTGGCTCGTTCGTGGCGGCACCGAGGTTGATTCACTTGTTACACAACTTGCAGCGCATGTGGCCACACAGGGTGGTGACGGCGAGCCCCTGCTGCACGGTGGGAGCAGTGTTGCGCGCGACGCCGTGGACACGGTGCAGCGCTTGGTCGCCGCCTACCCGGGTGATCCTGGGATCGTGTGTGCTCTTCTCCTCAACCGCGTCACGCTCAGCAGGGGGGATGCGCTGTATCTACCTGCTGGCAACATCCACGCCTACCTTGAAGGCGTTGGCATCGAGGTGATGACCGCATCAGACAATGTGCTGCGGGGCGGTCTCACCGGCAAGCACGTAGATGTGCACGAGCTTCTGCGCGTAGTGGATTTTACGAGTGGACCTGCGCCGAGGTTGACTGCAGAGCGCCCATCGCCGCGCGTTCAGTTTTATCGTCCTCCCGTCGACGATTTCGCGCTTGCTCGAATCACAAACGATGCGGAGATTTCGCTCACCGGTCCGGCGATCGGCTTGTGCGTTTCGGGTTCTCTCCATCTGTCGGGAGCAAAATCGTCGGTCACAATTTCTCGAGGGGAATCCGTGTTCATCACCCCCGACGAGGAGAGTGTGTCGACGAGCGGTCACGGTGAGATTTATTTCGCGACGACGCCGTAAGCGATGGACACGCAATAGCATTAGCGCATGACTTGGCTTGTCACCGGCGGCGCTGGCTACATCGGTTCTCATATTGTTGCTGCGTTGGTTGGCGCGGAGATGCCCGTTGTCGTGTTCGACAATCTCTCGACTGGGCGCGAGGAGTTCATCCCGCGCGGTGCACATTTCGAGCGCGGCGATATTCTCGACCAACACGCGCTCGCCGGGGTAATGACGCGCTATAACGTGACCGGTGTTATTCACGTGGCCGGGTTCAAATATGCGGGCGTTTCCGTTGAGCGGCCGCTTCACACTTACGAACAGAATGTGTCTGGCACCCTTGCGCTGCTTGGCGCGATGAAAACGAGCGGTGTAACGTGCATCGTCTTTTCATCGAGTGCTGCGGTGTACGGAACCCCTGACGTTGATCAGGTGACCGAAGATACGCCGACGAGGCCGGCATCTCCCTACGGTGAGTCAAAACTGATTGGGGAATGGCTGCTGGCTGATGTTGCGCGTTCTTCAGCGCTTGCGCATACGAGTTTGCGGTATTTCAATGTTGTCGGTTCTGGGCTTCCTCATGTTTTTGACGTGAGCCCGCACAATCTTTTTCCACTAATTTTCGATGCACTGGTCGCGGGGGAGTGCCCACGCATCCACGGCGATGACTATCCCACTCCCGATGGCACGTGCGTGCGTGATTACGTGCACGTAGCGGATGTCGCTGCCGCTCATGTCGTCGCAGCGCAGCGTTTAGAGTCAGGCGCGTCTGTGGAGGCGACATACAACCTTGGCAGTGGTACTGGTTCGTCGGTGGCGGAGATCATGCGCACGGTGGCTGAGGTCACAGACATTCGGTTCACCCCCGAAGTGGGGATTCGCCGACATGGTGACCCGGCAAGGATCGTTGCGTCTGGCGAGTTGGCGAGGCGTGATTTGCAATGGGTGGCGCGGTTTTCGCTCTCAGAGATGGTAAAAAGCGCGTGGACGGCGCGCCGTGAACCTTCAAGTTGATATCGAGGGTTTACGATTTGCGACTTGACCTGAGCGAACTACACGGGTGTAATTAGCAGAAGCAACTCGCGCACGTCGCGCCAGTTCTAACCGGGGAGGATATGCTATGGCGATTTCAGATCATCGCGGCGGAGTCCCCGACAACTGGTTTGTTGATCCGATTCTTCTCGGGGTTCCCGGCGTCCGTCAGCGATCGACCGAAGAAGACAATGCGCTCGCGTGGCAGTCTGATGCGTTGTGCGCACAAACAGACCCAGAGGCGTTCTTTCCTGAAAAGGGCGGCTCCACTCGAGACGCGAAGAAGATTTGCGCCAGCTGCGAAGTGCGCGCACAGTGTCTTGAATATGCACTGCAGAATGATGAGCGTTTTGGCATTTGGGGCGGACTCTCCGAGAGAGAACGTCGCAAGTTGCGTAAGCAAGCGTAGTTTGTTGTGAATGCAGCCTAGGGTCGTCGCGATTCTCGTCGCCCGCTCGGGAGCCGAAGATCTCGAACGGACCCTCAGTGACCTTGAGGCCCAAACCAGAGCCCCAGATGTCACCTTGGCGGTGGATATTTCTTCTGGCGCTGTCGAAAAGTCGGCGCTCGCGGCGGCGGCGGCAACACAGGTTCTCACCGTGCGTGACGGCACATCATTCGGCAAGGCTGTTGCCCACGCACTGCAGTTTGCGCCGGCCGCCGAATCAGAATCTGAGTGGCTATGGCTGCTTGGTCACGACAATGCTCCTGCGCCGGATGCCTTAGCGAAACTTCTTGGTGCTGTGGAGATTGCCCCTTCAGTGGGCATCGCAGGGCCAAAGCTCATGTCGCGCCGGGATCCCACCAAAATCTCCGAGTTTGGCCACACGGTTAGCCGTTTCGGGGCAACCGTGCCGCTCGTTTCTGATGAACTCGACCAGGCGCAGCATGACAGACAAGATGACGTGCTTGCCGTTTCAGCCTCCGGGATGCTCGTGCGGCGTTCGCTCTGGAAGGCGCTCGGTGGGTTCGATCCTGGTCTGCCAAACATTGACGCGTCGCTTGATTTTTCGATTCGTGCGCGGCTTGCCGGGTATCGCGTCATCGTGGTGCCAGAAGCTCGCGTCTTGAGCGGGGGCGGGCCCGAACTTTTCGATCGCGGCTCATCGTCGCCAGGGCGCACCTTTCGTCTTGCCCGTGCGGCGCAGTTGCATCGCCGCCTCGTGTACTCGCCAGCCTGGGCCCTTGTCTTTCATTGGCTCTCACTTATGCCCCTGGCCGTGATTCGATCCATTGGTGACCTCATCGGTAAGCACCCTGGGGTGATCGGTGGCGAGATCAGCGCTGCCTTTGCTGTTGCGTTCTCCGGCGGCATAGGCGCTGCACGAAAAAACTTGCGACGCGGTCGAAAACTGGGCTGGGCGGCAATAGCTTCTCTGCGCATGCCAGTGTCCGAGGTTCGTGAACGTCGCATGCAAGCTCGAGAGGCAGAGCTCATCGACGCCGATGCTGCATCCTCTCGCGCCTTCGCGCGCAGCGACACGAGGGCCGGCTTCATTGCTCACGGAGGAATGTGGGTGGTGCTCCTGGTCGGCCTCATAGGGGTGCTGGCGTACGGGGCACTCTTAGACGCGAATTCTCTCAGCGGTGGTGGGCTTCGCCCCATCACTCACGGCGTCGCCGAACTGTGGTCGAATATTGGGCTCGGATGGCGCCACATCGGAAGCGGGATGTTTGGGGCAGCCGACCCGTTCGCCGTGGTTCTTGCGACTCTCGGCACGATGACATGGTGGTCTCCCACGTGGTCGGTGGTGCTGTTGTACCTGATCGCGCTGCCCCTTTCGGCGCTCGGCGCATGGTTCGCGGCTCGCCGATTTAGTCGATCTCAGTGGGTTCCCACTCTTGCCGCGCTGCTCTGGGCGTGTGCGCCACCGCTTCTCTCGTCTCTTACCAGCGGGCACCTCGGCGCTGTGATCGCCCACATTCTGCTTCCGTGGCTCGTCTTGACGGCCATGGGGGCCGCGCGCTCGTGGGCTTCGGGCGCGGCCGCTGCACTTCTTTTCGCTGCGGTTGCGGCCGGAGCGCCCTCCCTCGTTCCCGCGCTTGTGCTGCTGTTTGTTGTGCTGTTGGTCGCGCGGCCCACGAAGATGCATCGAAGCATTGCGATTCCTGTTCCTGCTCTGGTGCTCTTTGCTCCACTGATTGTGCAGCAGGTACTCCTTGGTAACCCGCTTGGGCTGTTCGCCGACCCTGGCGTACCCGTCGCCCATGCACACGCATCCGGTTGGCAGCTTGCGCTCGGCGATGCCACCGGAACCCTGCACGGTTGGCCTGCTGCGCTGTCTGGGCTTTCTGAGCAAGCCAGCGCGATGCAAGGGCTCGCCGTGCCGGTACTGGTCAGCGGGTTACTGGCGCCGTTGGGCGTTCTGGCGCTGCTGTCGTTGTTCTTGCCGGGCGCT
This sequence comes from Actinomycetales bacterium, assembly GCA_038243605.1. Taxonomy (GTDB): domain Bacteria; phylum Actinomycetota; class Actinomycetes; order Actinomycetales; family Microbacteriaceae; genus Terrimesophilobacter. The sequence goes on along the minus strand of JBBSQX010000005.1, from coordinate 117,278 downwards.
GCGCGGGCTGTTCCGATGTTGCTGGTGGCGCTTCTAGGCTATTCCACATCGGTTTTCAGTTCGATGGTGCAAGTTGGGGCGGTTGGTGATGCACCGGTAACCGTGTGGGCGGGCGCGGGTCTCAGCCTCCTGTGGTTGGGCCTCATTGGCGCTGCGTGTCTCGCCCTCGAGGGTTTGCGGCGCGCGGCAGGGCCGGTATCTGTGCTGACAGCTCTCACCGCCGTGGCGCTCGCCATTCCCATGCTGGGTGCGTTCTTTATCGGATCCTCGCTGGTGCAACCGTCGGATGGGCGTATCCTTCCTGCCCTTGTCGGCGCGCAGGCATCCGGTTCCCCCGCCGTTGGCACTCTTCTCATCACGTCGCAGGGGGATGCGGGAATTAGTGTTCGGTTGGAGCGCGGGCTGGGCGCTGGCCTCGACGACCAGTCGACGCTGGTGAGCACCAAACCCGCACCTAACGACATCGATCAACGTCTCGCCGTACTGGCGGGCAACCTCGCGACGCGAAGCGGATTCGATTACGCCTCTGAGCTTGATGCCTTGGGAGTTTCGTTTGTGGTCGTGACCAAGAGCAGCGATGATGACGAAACCTATCGCAGCACCGTGCGGTCCTTGGACGCCAACGAGACTCTCTCACCTGTAGGAACAACGTCCAAAGGGCTGCTGTGGAGGTTTGACGGAGAAACGACGGCCCCAGGTGTGAACATCAGCGCATTCCAGCACACGCTGGGAACGTGGTACCTCGTGCTGCTGGGCGTCGTCTTCGGGGTGACGGCTCTGCTCGCCATCCCCATCGGCGGTCGGCCTCGCAAGCCGCAAGCATCCGGGCCCGCTGAAGAGCCGGCTGGTACTTTCATCGAGGATGACAATGGCTAAGAAAAAGCAAGACACACCTGATTCATCCGAGGCGACTCCCGCGCTGGCAGTCGAAGGACGCACGGCCAGAACGGGGATAGCGCGCCGGCTGGCAATGATCGGCGCTCGCGGCGTTGCTGGTCTCATCGGGGTGGGCATCGCCGGCGTCAGTATTGTGGTGGCGACCCTGATTCCACTGCCTCAGTTTGGGGTTGGCGCAACATCAATGGTGGTCGCACCTGTCGCGGCAACCCAGCAGCGTATCTGCGCTGGACCCGTGCTGCAGCTGGGGGACGAGACGGGGCAGGATGCCACGACGGCGATGTCGCTCGGCACAGTGGATGTCACGCGAGCGGCGACTCTGGGAACTCCGGGCCTCGAGAATATGGATGCCACAGAGAACCAGAAGAACACTCCCTCGCAGCGACTGTTGTTGCCTCCTCCACCACCAGGAGATGTTCCCGGGGTTCTCGCGGGAAGCCAGTCGCAGCTGGTCGCCTCAGCCGACATGACCGGCTTGGCCGTCAGCGAGTGCATTAAGCCGAGCACGGAAAGCTGGCTTGTCGGCGGGTCAACGGTGACCGGCCGAACGACGCTGCTGTCGCTCAATAATCCGAGCAAGGTCAATTCCACGGTGAAGCTGACCATCTATTCCGAGACGGGTCGAGTGGATGCCGCGGGCACAGAAGGCATTGTCGTACCGCCCGGTGGCCGTCGCGTACTTTCGCTTGCCGGCTTTGCGCCGGGGCTCACAAGCCCGGTCATCCACGTTGAGAGCATCGGCGGCCAAGTCACCGCCACGCTGCAGCAGTCGATTGTGCGAACGCTGACCCCTGGTGGCGTAGACGTGGTCGCGGCCAGCACCGATCCGGCAAAGTTGACTGTCATCCCTGGCGTGGTGATCGCCGGTCAGAAAACTGTCACGTCGGCGAGCACTATCAACGGCTACGGTGACCTTGCCGGTGTACTGCGGGTGCTCGTTCCTGGTTCTGGGCCTGCTGAGATTACCATCTCAGCATTGCCAGAAGACGGTTCTGCCCCCGCGCACTCCTCCGTATTTGAGGTGCAGGGCGGAGTCGTCAGCGATTTTCCGCTTGGAGAGTTCACCGACGGATCTTGGACAATGTCAGTGTCGAGTGATCGGCCGGCGGTGGCAGCAGTGCGTACCTCGACGGTGACATTGGATGGCGCTGTTCCTGCTCCCGCACCCGGTGCCGACCAGGTTGCTCCCGCCCCGGAAAGCATTGTGGCCACCGATTTTGCCTGGTTTGTTGGCGCGCCTGCGCTCACCTCGAACTCGCTCGTGAGCGTTGCCGCGGGCCCCTCACCGATACTTCACCTGGCAAATGTTGAGAGCAGCGATGCTGTGGTCACGATCGATGGCACGAAGGGCGCGGGAACGACCGTCACGGTTCCGGCTGGCGAAACACTTGCTGTGCCGGTGGCCAAGGATGCGAGTTACCGTGTGGGCGGTTTCGACGCGTTGCGGCTCTCAGTGTCGTACCTCGGAACCGGGGCGCTCGCGGGTTTTGCTGTGAGCCCACCTGATCGCGGCTCACAGGCCGTCACGGTGTTCAACCAGTACGGCTAGCACCAGCATTGATCGAGGACGATGCCTGCCCGGGACGATGCCGATCTAAGACGATGCCTGCCGTGAACGACACCCGTCTAGGAGTGGCGGAATCGCTCAGGGGCGAGATCCCAAGGGTCCTTGCCGAGGAGCTCAGCGACAGCGCGAAAAACGCAGCTTTCTACCAGCATCCGCCTGTGTAAATCATCGTTGCGGTGGAGCCGTGCGAGGCGCTCGATGGGCAGGCGGTACAGCACAATGCAATGCTCGGCCGAGTTGGCAGACCATCGTCGTAGCCTGCCGGGGTCAGAAGAATCGTCGGGAAGATCAGCGATCTCTACCCGCATGTTCGTCAGTTGATCAGGCCACAGCTCTTTCAGGTAGGCCGCGGTTGCGGCAACCGTCGATTCGAAGATGGTGGCGCGCGTTCGTAGTAGCGGCAGTCGTGGCCCCGTCACGGCGGCCCTGATGCCGCGACCGTGCCGGTCTCGCGAGCTGGCGCGTGTGGATGCGCGAGCTTTGGAGCGGTTTCCCTGAGCCATAGCGCCAGTCTACGACGCGCTAACGAACCCACCATGTGCTTCGGCGGGGTTCCACAGTGGTGAACCGCGTGGTCGCTATGGTGGAATCACCATGGTCGAACGGTTGTGCAGCAAAGTTGCGTGTAATGAAGTCGCGGTGTCGACCCTCACGTACGTTTACGCTGATTCGATGGCGGTACTCGGCCCGCTGAGTGCACGCTCTGAGCCTCACTCCTATGACCTGTGTGTTGCTCATTCAGAGAGCATGTCGGCACCTCGTGGCTGGCAAGTTTTGCGTCACGTAGCATTGGGGAATGAGCTCTCATCCTGATCTAGACGCTTTCGTCAAGACGTACGACGTTCGTGGATTGGTGGGTTCTCAACTCACCGACGAGGTGGTGGCGGCGCTCGGTGCAGCGTTTGTCGATGAGATCGGCGCGGCGGGTGGTGACGTGATCATCGGCCACGACATGAGAGATTCATCCCCAGGATTTGCCAACGCGTTTGCTGCGGGGGTGCGCGCACGGGGTGGCAACGTTGTCGCGATTGGACTGTGCTCGACGGATGAGAGCTATTTCGCTTCCGGCAGCATGAATGCTCCCGCTGCGATGTTTACGGCCAGCCACAATCCTGCGACGTACAACGGAATCAAACTCAGCCGCGCTGGGGCGAGGGGAATCAGCCTCGACACGGGGCTTGCGGCCATTCGTGACCGGGCGAAGGAGTACTTGGCCTCCGGAATTGTGGAACACAGCACTCCCGGCTCGTTGCGCGAAGTCGATGTTCTTGCCGATTACGCCGCGTACCTTCGCACGCTTGTTGACCTGTCGGGCCTCCGGCCGCTGCGTGTCGTTGTGGATGCCGGAAACGGCATGGGCGGGCTCACCGTGCCCGCGGTGCTCGGCACGGCCGTCGGATTGCCGGAGCTTGCCCTCGAGATCATTCCCCTTTACTTCGAGCTCGATGGAACTTTTCCCAACCACGAAGCGAACCCGCTCGAGCCAGCCAACATCGTTGACCTGCAGAAAGCTGTCGTTGCACACAAGGCCGACCTCGGTCTCGCGTTTGATGGCGATGCAGACCGCTGCTTCGTCGTTGATGAAAACGGGGCGCCCATGAACCCGTCAGCGGTGGCCGCGGTTGTTGCCCTGCGGGAGATCAATCGCGTGCGCGCGCACGATGCGAACGGTGACATCTACGTCATCCACAACTTGATCACCTCAAAGGTCGTGGCGGAGACGATTAGGGCGGCCGGCGCAATACCTGTGCGCACTCGTGTCGGCCATTCGCTGATCAAAGACGAGATGGCCGCCACGGGCGCAATTTTCGGCGGAGAGCACTCAGCCCATTACTACTTTCGCGACTTTTGGGGTGCCGACAACGGCATGCTCGCCGCCATGCACATCTTGGCCGAGTTCGGCACGCAGGATGCACCGCTGTCGACAATGGCGGCTCGATACACCCCGTATGCGTCGAGCGGTGAAATCAACTCGGTCGTTACGGATGTTCCGGCCGCCTATTCCCGCATCGTGAAGGCTTTCGCGCAATGGCATTTTGACGAACTCGATGGGCTCACCGTGAACGGAACCACGGAGGGCGAGTTCTGGTGGTTCAACGTGCGGCCATCGAACACTGAACCGCTTCTGCGTTTGAACGTTGAAGGGGCATCTCCCGCCATCATGGGGCAGGTTCGCGATCAGGTGCTCGCTCTCATTCTTGCCTGATCATCGCTGACCGCAGCTGATTGCGGTGGGGCCGAAGTCGTTGGTCCAGAATGATCTGCGGCCGCCGGCCGGCCCGCCCGCACATGGCGCACCAGCACTACCCTTGCGGGCGAACCGGGAACTCGCGCGGCATCCGCTCTAGCGACGGAGAAAGACTCGCCAAACGGCCCTTCTCCTGCTGCAGTGCGGCGAACTCCCTGTCACGTCGAACAGCGGTCACGGCGGCCAGAAAGAGCTCAGGGTCGATGACCGGAATGGGAGAGACGTAGGGACCGACCTCCAGCGCGAGTGCGTGCGCCGCTGCCGTGCGCGACTGCGGGGTGAAGCCGTGCGCATTGGCGAGGAACTGAGAAATACGTCGTGCGGTCTGGTCGGGCATTTTTGCAACATCCGCTGTTGTCGACCATTCCATCAGCGGCAGTGGAACCCCGTACGTGGGCGGCACGTACTTGCTCGCGCGCTCGCTTTGGCTGTACGTGCCAGCGATGAGGTCGCCAAGGCGCTTGGCTTTCGGATTGAGCAGAGCAACCAGTGCTGCGAACCCACCAAAGGTCATAAAGATCTCGAGCACGCCGAGAAGCGCACGAGTGAAGGCGTGCCGAAACCCGATGGCACCGCCATCGTCACGCACAATGCGAGCGCCGACGGCCAGCTTTCCGAGCGAGCGGCCCTTGGTGAGGAGTTCAACGGTCATGGGGAGCACAACAATGCACAACACGAGTGCGACGATGAGGGCCGCCCTCAGCATCCCGTCCGTCAAAAATTGTGTGACAAGTGGGCTTGTCACGGCCAGAGCAATAACAATCCACGCACCGAAGTAGACGAGGATATCGATGATCGCTCCCGCGGCGCGCAACACGAACCCGGTGGGGCGTACGTCGAGGGCGACGGCTTCGCCGATCATCATTTCGTCCTCGGACGAGTCAATGTAGCTCGAGGGGATTTCGTCGATCGAAGACATGTCTAGTATTTAAGCAGATGGATCTTGATGCTTACGCCGCCGCGCACCGCGAAGAATGGGACGAGCTCGCTCGTTTGGGGCGCCAGGGGCGGTTAAATGGAGCCGAGGCCGACGCTCTGATCGATCGGTACCAGTCAGGGGCTAGTCACCTCTCCGCTATCAAATCGACCTCTGGCAGTACGGTTCAGGGCGATCGCCTCTCGCTTGGGCTTTCGCGCGCACGACTGCACTTCACGGGTGCAGGAACGAACGTGCTCAGCATGATTCCACGTTTCTTCGCGCTGCAACTGCCCGCTGCTTTGTATCGCATCCGGTGGTTGAGTCTTGCGGTCACGCTGGCCTCTGTCGCTGTCGCGGCCGCCTACGCCATGTGGGCCCTCAACACTCCAGGTGTGTTGGCCAACTTTGGCACGGATGAGATGCAGCGGCAGATAGTGGAAGAAGACTTCGTCAACTACTACTCCGACAATGGCACGAGCTCGTTCACTGCCCTCGTCTGGACAAATAACGCGTGGCTTGCTGCCCAATGCGTCGCGTTCGGGATTACCGGCGTCTACGCGCCGTTCCTGCTCTTTCAAAATGCGCAGAACGTTGGTCTCCTGGGGGGCCTGATGGCCGCTCACGGTCACACGGACATTTTCTTTCTCTACATTTTGCCGCACGGCCAGCTTGAGCTGTATTCGATCTTTGTGGCGGGCGCGGCCGGTCTGATGATCTTCTGGTCGTGGATTGCCCCCGGTCATCGCACCCGCGTGCAGGCGCTGGCCGAAGATGGCAGGGCTCTCATCACCGTCGCCATCGGGCTCACGATTTCACTTTTCGTTTCCGGCATCATCGAGGGTTTCGTCACCAGGCAAGACTGGCCATGGATGATCAAGATTGGTATTGGAACTGTGGCGCTTTCGTCGTTTCTTTTTTACCAGTGGGTCGTTGGCCGTCGCGCTTTCCGCGCTGGAGAAACGGGCGATCTCGACGAGCGTGATGTCGGCGCGCGTCGCATCGTGGCGGGTTGAGGTTACCGCTGACACAGTATCTCTTATTTTGAGTTATTCACGATAAGAGATAAGCTGATGAGGTGACTTTGACTCTTGCGCGTGAGCTTCGGGATGCCGGATTGCGCGTAACGGGCGGCCGCATTGCCCTTCTTGAGGCGATCGAAAGTCGGCCTCACAGTGACGCTGAAACGCTCGTCAGAGTGCTGCACGAAACTCGTCCGGCCACCTCCGTGCAGTCGGTTCACAATATGCTGCACGACTTGACCAGATCGGGGCTTCTGCGCCGCATCGAACCAGCCGGTTCCCCGTCACGCTACGAGCGCCGCACGGGCGACAACCATCACCACCTCGTGTGCACCGACTGTGGGGCGGTCGCGGATGTCGACTGCGCTGTTGGCGAAGCGCCGTGTCTCACCCCATCACAGAAGCTCGGCTACGCCGTGAAAAGCGCTGAAGTGACCTTCTGGGGTTTGTGTGCAGCATGTTTGGCAGCCGCGCACGCCTAAAGGACCTACTCACCATCCGATCAACGACGTTTAGGAGCAATGATGACAACGCATCCCACCACCACTCAAACCGGAGCACCCGTCGCCAGCGACGCACACTCCCTCACAACAGGGCCAGACGGCGTCACAGCGCTCCATGACCGCTACCTCGTAGAGAAGCTCGCAGCGTTCCACCGCGAGCGCGTACCGGAGCGCAACCCGCACGCCAAGGGCGGTGGCGCATTCGGTGAACTTGTCATCACCGAAGATGTCTCCCAGTACACGCGCGCAGCGGTATTCCAGAAGGGTGCGAAAACAGAAATGCTCGCCCGCTTCTCCTCCGTCGCCGGTGAGCAGGGCTCCCCAGACACCTGGCGTGACGTGCGCGGATTTGCGCTCAAGTTTTACACCACAGAAGGCAACTACGACATCGTCGGAAACAACACCCCCGTGTTCTTCATCCGCGACGGCATCAAGTTTCCCGACTTCATCCACTCGCAGAAACGCCTCGGCGCCTCCGGCCTTCGTAACGCCGACATGCAGTGGGACTTCTGGTCGCTCTCACCAGAATCCGCCCACCAGGTGACCTACCTCATGGGCGACCGCGGCCTCCCGCGATCATGGCGCCACATGAACGGGTACGGCTCGCACACCTACCAGTGGATCAACGCAGAAGGCGAGCGGTTCTGGGTCAAGTACCACTTCCTCTCCCAGCAGGGAGTCGAAGCGATGAGCGGCCAAGAAGCCGAAAAGCTCGCCGGATCGGATGCCGACTACTACCGCCGAGACCTGTTCGAATCGATCGCGAACGGCGACAACCCTGTCTGGGATGTCTACGTGCAGGTCATCCCGTATGAGGAGGGCAAGGATTATCGGTTCAACCCATTCGACATCACCAAGACCATCGCGAAAGCCGACTACCCACGCATCAAAGTCGGTCACTTTACGTTGAACCGAAACCCAGAGAACTTCTTCGCCGACATCGAGCAGGCAGCATTCTCCCCATCGAACCTCGTACCAGGCATCGACATTAGCCCAGACAAAATGCTCATGGCGCGCGTGTTCTCGTACCCGGATGCCCAGCGTTACCGCATCGGAACCAACTACAACCAGTTGCCGGTGAACGCCCCGCACGCGGCAGAAGTACGCACGTACGGCCACGAGGGAAACATGCGCTTCCACTCAGCCCCCGCCGACGCACCAACTTACGCACCAAACTCTGTGGGTGGCCCCGCCTCGGATCCCCAGCTTGCGGGAGACAGCGGATGGGAGACGGATGGCGCACTCGTGCGCGCCGCCCAAACCCTGCGTTCTGAAGACGATGACTTTGGCCAGGCCGGAACCCTCTACCGCAACGTGTATGACGACGCGGCGAAGGCACGCTTCCTCGAGACGATCACCGGTGCCGTCGGCGGCGTGAAGAGTGACATCATCCGCGAGCGCGCGATCCAGTACTGGACAAACGTCGACACAGACCTCGGCGCGAAACTGCGAAAGAACTTGGCCACACCAGGAGAGACCGCAGCCGAATCCGCCGAATACGTGGGCGTCGCAGAGTAGTTAGCCACGAAAGCGGTCGACCTCGACGAGGCCGGCCGCTTTCGTGCTGCTCAAAGTCTCCCGGCGGCTTGCTGTGCTTTTACTTAAAGTCTCCCGGCGGCTTACTGTGCTTATGCTCAAAGTCTCCCGGCGGCTTACTGTGCTTATGCTCAAAGCCTCCCGGCGGCTTTGAGGGCAATATATTTATCCGCGAGGGCGGGCGGGAGCTTCGCGGGGGAGCCAGTGACGACCTCCCCGCCGAGCTGGCGGATCGCCGCAGACACCCGCGCCTGATCTAGCAGCGCGCGTTCAGCGGCAGCCGCAAGATAGACCTCCTCGCGGTTTGAGCGATGGCGGGTGGCCTCAAAAACGTCGGGATCAATAACCGACGACACCACAACAGTGTGGCGTCGAGTCAACTGAGGCAGCACAGCGAGAAGCCCCCGTGAGGAGCCGGGAGCCTCTGCCGATGTCGCAACCACCACGAGTGCACGCTGGCTGGTGACCGAGCGCACCAGGCCCGGTACTGCGCTCCAGTCCGGTTCGATAAGTTCTGGGTCCACCGGCGCCATCGCGTCGACCATCCGCGACAGCAGCTCAGGGCCGCTTGCTCCCTGCACGCGGGCGCGCACGCGGCGGTCAAAAATAAGCATGTCGACTCGGTCGCCAGCCTTCGTGGCGAGGGCAGCAAGAAGAAGTGCTGATTCGAAAGCCGTATCAATGCGAGGTTCACCATCGATGCGCGCCGCCGACGAGCGGCCACTGTCGATGATGATGACGACGCGGCGATCACGTTCGGGACGCCACGTTCGCACCATGAGTTTTTGGCCGCCGTGAGGGTCCTGACGACGGGCAGTGGCCCTCCAGTCGATTGACCGCACGTCATCCCCACGCACGTACTCGCGCAGGCTATCGAACTCGGTTCCTTGGCCTCTGATGAGAACGCTCGTTCGGCCATCGAGTTCGCGCAGCCTTGCCAAACGCGACGGCAGGTGCTTTCGAGAATTGAAGGGCGGAAGAACACGAATCGCACTCTTTGAGGCAATCGTTGCCTGTCTCGCAGCTAAACGCAGGGGGCCATACGAACGGATGGTGACGTGTGCTGACCTTCGCTCACCGCGCCGAACGGGAGTCAAACCGGTGCGAATGGCCCGGCGTTCGCCCGCACGAATATTGACGCGCGTGCGGGTCGGGTGGGCGCCGGCAGATGGCTGCCAGGCATCCCGAATGATTCCGCGGATGGCGCGAGTTCCGGTGTTCTGCACGATGAGAGTTGCGACAACCGATTCCCCGAGGCGCACCCGCAATGGCACCTCCCGCGTGAGCTGAACACGCCGAGGCGAGCCAGCAATGAGCAGGTCGATCGTCGTCAAAATAACAACTAACAGCAGCCAGAAGAGCAGAAGCACCGGGCTCTCCAAGAGCACGATGGGTACCGCTCCTGCCAACAGAAGCGCAATAAACCATCCAGAAATCACCATGAGGCGTGCACGCTAGATCGGTACCTGCACTTGCTGCATGACGGAACGCAGTATGGTGTCGACGGAGACGCCTTCAAGCTCGGCTTCAGGGCGCAACTGGATGCGGTGTCGCCACACCGGGAGCGCCATCGTCTGCACGTGGTCTGGGGTGACCCCGGTGGAGCCAGTGAGCCACGCCCACGCGCGCGCGGCCGCGAGGAGCGCGTTGGTGCCTCGAGGGCTCACGCCGAGCTTCACAGACGGGCTCCTGCGGGTTCCTGCCGCAAGGTCGACGATGTAGCCGATCACATCGCCACTTACAGTGACGTTAGCTACTTCGGCTCGTGCAGCTGCCAGCTGTTTTGCGTCGAGCACGGGGGTGACGCCGGCCGCAGCGAGATCGCGTGGGTTGAACCCGGCCGCGCTGCGCTCAAGAATCTGCACCTCGTCTGCGCGCTCGGGCAGGTCGAGTACGAGCTTGAGCAGGAAGCGGTCGAGCTGTGCTTCGGGAAGCTGGTAAGTGCCCTCGTATTCGATGGGGTTCATCGTTGCGGCGACAATGAACGGGTCTGGCAGCATCCGGGTCTCACCATCTACCGAGACCTGGCGTTCCTCCATCGCCTCCAAGAGCGCTGACTGAGTCTTCGGTGGCGTGCGGTTGATCTCGTCCGCGAGCAGAATGTTCGTGAACACCGGCCCGGCGCGAAACTCGAACTCGCCCGACTTCGCGTCGTAAACGAGCGAGCCGGTCACGTCACCCGGCATGAGATCTGGGGTGAACTGGATGCGTTTTGTGTCGAGGTTCAAGGCCATGCTGAGCGTGCGAACGAGGAGCGTTTTGGCGACGCCGGGAACCCCCTCGAGTACGACGTGCCCTCCTGCGAGAAGAGCGATCATCAGCCCGGTGACAGCACCATCTTGGCCGACCACCGCTTTTCCTACTTCGGCGCGCACGCGTGCGAACTGTGCTCGGAGGTCGTCGGTCATCTGGTTATGCTCCCGATTCTGTGGTGGTCGCTGTGGAGTCCATTGTTGCGGATGATGGTCGTGTCGCGATGGCTGCCGCGGCTTCAAGTGTCAGAAGTTCATCTGAAAACTGAATGAGTTGTGCTTCGCTGAGAGGTTTGGCGTCACGGAGTAGGTAACCGATCTCTGCTGGCTGCCGCCTCGTTGCCGCCGCAACCGCCCGGATAACATCATCGACGGTGGCCACGGTGGGAAGACCACACAGCACGCCGAGCCGATCGATGGTGCCGATTCGCAGGGCATCCAGCGTGTGCAGGTAGTCGGATGCTTTTTGGTAGAGCCTTGCCCGCCCATTCATGGTCTCGCTTGCCCGGACAACAACCGGCAGTGCTTCGACAACGAGGGGACCGAATCGGCGCCCTCGCCAGAAAGCTGCGGCGATGGCGGCGAGGATGAAGAGCGTCATGACCGTGCTGACCCACGGGGGAGTGAGTTCGGCAATGGAGGCGGAACCATCGGCGGCGGCGGCCTCCGCAATGGTGGGAACTAGCCACACGAGGTTCGGTGTTTCTCCCAAGACGCCGAGCGCGAGCGCGGCGTTTCCTTGACGCTGCACAAACTCGTTCATGAAGGAGTTTCGAGCTCCAATGACGGTGATGTGTTTCGCACCGTCGCGAATCTGGATGAGCGAGTGCACATCATCCCCACTGTCAAAGCATTCGATGGCGTCTGCACTCGGTTCGATAATTCGAAACCCAATACCGTCGCCAACTATCGCCTCTGCGCGCTGCGCTGGGCGCAGGCTGCACTCGGCCGAGATAGTGCCGTTCACGTTTCCCGCAAGGGCGATTTCGGGGGCCAACTCATCGAGTTGGTCGAAAGTGGGGGACATGATGATGACGTTGGATGAGAGAGTGGTGAGCTCACGAAGTGCGTCACCATCTAAGTAGCCTTTAACGTCAACGACAAAAATCGTCGTGGTCGAAGGATCGGTGGCAATTTTGCGGGTCTGCCTCATGCCGTCGACCGCGCTCACCGACACGCCCTGCGCGCGCAGCACTTCTGCGAGCGCTTTGCCGCCTTGTGGCCCCGGATCATTGGGAGACAGTGGTGGCCCAGCGGACTGCGCTGATCCGTTGAACATTATTGTCACAAGGGCGAGGGCGAGAAGGGCAACCACGGCAATCACCCAGTAAAGAAACTTGCGACTCGCTTTACGAATAGTTGGCGTGACAACGTTTGTTTCGAGCTCGTGCCGTGAAGTGAGTGTCATGGCACACTCGCAAACGGCATGGGCATGGCTGAGGAAGGTTTGGCGGTGCGTAGATCACGTTCAAGCGCGGTGAGCGTGTCATAGTCCGCTTCTGTACCATCCGCTCCGAGGTAACGAACATCATCGAAGACTGTCGCGCTGGCGGAGAGACGTTGCAGGTAATCGGGAAAGACGTTTCCCGCCCGCTGGGCGAAACCGTGTGCCGTCGTGCCAGGGTCCGTGGAAACAAGCACTCGTTCCGCGAGCGAACGTGCGAGTGACCGAAAAAGCTCTTCGATCGCCAGCGTCCAGTCCTTTGCTGCTGCGGCAGCGCTCGCTGCGCGACGCAATGACTCTGCGTCGCGTTCTTCGTCGAGACCAAAGAGTGAACCGATCAGGGCACTCCGGCGGTTGATGCGTGGCTTGCCGAAGATGAAGAAAGCTGCCACAATCACGCCGATAACAACGATGAAGAGCACCGCCACGAGCGGGGCCTGTATGCCGAAACTGTCGTCAACCGTGAGTGAGTTGAGCCAATCCCAGAACGCCTTGCTGAGCTGATCCCACCACGTGGGTTTCGCGGCCGCGTACTCAGGCTTTGAAAGCTCCTCCAAAATCCACTGCTGACCTTGGTCGCGGTCGGGGTCGACAGGAACATCCATCGCGATGCCCATAAACCCGCCGAGAGCCAAAAGGGTCATGCGAACGTGTATCCGGTGCTGCTGGCCGCTGCGGGGGCAGGGGTATGCAGATACGGGTTCGCGTTGTCGTCGGCACCCATGTGCCGGGATTCAACGAATCGAGTGAGCACGAGATCTAGGCCTTCTTTACGCATGCGCAAATCGAGGTAGAGCAGAGCGGAGGTGGCGGTCATGACGATGGAGGTAATAGTCGCGAGCACGAGGGTGACCATGATCATCAGCACGTAGGTGATGATTGCCCAGATTAATGCAGTGAAATCTCCTGTGCCGTTAGGGTCCACAAGCGCCATGAGAATCCCGAAGACGAACGAAAAGGGAACGATAGCGATCTGCGAGGCAGTGCTCAGAATGAAATTGACGAGAAGTTGGATTCCAAACACCCTCCAGAAATGGCCTTGAGTGAGGGTCCACGATCGAGCGATAGCGGCTCGCAGCGGAATCTGCTCCAACACGAGGGCGCTGGGAACCATAGAGAGTTTCGTGCTCAGCCACACGCCAAGAACGATGAATCCGGCACCGGCAAGGAGCCCAAGAATCACGGACAAAACGACACCAAGAACGCCCATTGTCATCACCATCAGTACGATGATTCCGGCAACGAGAGCAATGGCCACTAGCACGACAGCGCCAACGAAGCACGCCCATCCGATGAGCGCCCAGATCTTGTTCTTCGCGAAACCCCAGAGCTTACGAAGAGGGAGCTTCTCGCCAAGCGTTCCTCTGGCAACTTCCACAACGATGATGCCCTGCAGAATCGCGCCAGCGACGATCGAGAAAAGCATCGTGATCAGAAACGAAACAATGCCGATTCCAATTGACCCTGCAATGATCACGGATTCGTCTTCCGACGTTGCCGAATCAATTCGTGAGACTAACGCGAAAGTGATCACGCCAACCAAAGCCAACGAGAGCACCACCGCCACCGATTGAACGAGTAACGCGATTCCGAAGGTAGGCCTAGGGTTGCGTCTCAACACCCTGAACGATGCGCCAAGAAGGGTGCCGAACGCAAGCGGCCGCAGGGGGATCAATCCTGGCTTGGGCGGCGGCGTCCAGCCATGCCCGGCGATGGGGTGCTGCTGAGGCACGTAATACCCCGACGGGCTCTGCACGCCGGCGGGAAACCCTGAAGGTGGTGCAATCGGCGGGGAAGGTGGGGCCGAGGGGGGCGATGCCGGCGGAGGTGATGCTGACGGAGGCTCTGTCGAGGAAGGCTGTGCTGCCGGAGAGCCCGACTGCGGGTTCGCGTCGCCTGGTGCGTGCCACGCGTTTTCGTCCGTCACGATTTACCTATCGAGTTGGTGTTCCTGAATACGTTGGTTTGCTGTGCCGCTGGTGAGAAGTCAGTGCCTCACCGCAATATCGTTTCACACTCGACTACTCTTATGCGAAAGCATTGAACGAAGCCCGTGAATATTGCTGGGCCGATGAAGAGCAGGAACAATGACCGCACGAATTCTCGTCGTTGATGACGATACCGCCCTAGCGGAAATGATTGGAATTGTGCTGCGCACTGAAGGATTTGATCCGGTGTTCTGCGCAGACGGCACCGAAGCGCTCGCGACCTTTCAATCGACCCGGCCCGATCTGGTTCTTCTCGACCTCATGCTGCCTGGTAAGAGCGGCATCGAGGTGTGTGCTGAGATCCGCACCGAGTCTGGCGTGCCGATCATCATGTTGACGGCGAAGTCTGACACGACAGATGTTGTTCACGGCCTCGAGAGTGGCGCAGACGATTACGTCGTCAAGCCGTTTAACCCGAAAGAGCTTGTCGCTCGAATTCGTACGCGATTGAGACCGACGCCTGTAGGCAGCACTGACGTGTTGCGCATCGGTGATTTGACGCTGGACGTTGCGGGTCACGAGGTCAAGCGCGGCGAAGAGCGCATCAATCTCACACCTCTCGAATTTGAGTTGCTGCTCGCCCTTGCCTCAAGGCCCCAGCAGGTATTCACGCGCGAAATGCTGCTGGAGCAGGTGTGGGGGTACCACTACAAGGCTGACACACGGCTGGTGAACGTTCATGTTCAACGACTGAGAGCAAAAGTCGAAGATGATCCCGATATCCCCAAGATCGTCATGACCGTGCGCGGGGTCGGTTATCGTGCCGGTGCTACCGGATAGATCCGGCCAGAGCGCCACAAATTTTGCGACACGGATGCCAGATTGGCGATCGTGGCCCGGCACCGTTCTGCATTTCTGGCGAGCAAGCCTTCAGTTCCGCACCGTGGCGATTACGATCATGCTCTCTGGCCTCACGGTGGCAGTCATCGGAACGTACATGTCGGCGAGCATCGGCAACAACTTGTTCGATTCTCGTTTGACTCAGGTACTTGCCGAGTCGAGCAGGGCGACAGTGCAGGCTCAAGACGTTTTTGACAGCGATCTGGCAACGACGGATGCGTCTCGCACAGACCTCGAGAGCCTCAGCAATACAACTCTTAGCAACATCCGCGCGACGACGACGAGCCCGGGTGGTCTCGGTGTCGCGTTGTATCGCTCACCAGGGCAGTCGACGCCGGTGACGCTTCAGCCGTCGAAGAGCCGGTCGTTCCCGGATGAAGTCGTTTCGTCATCGCTTCGGCAGTCGGTAGAAGAGAGCGGTGAGACCCAACGTGTGTGGTGGCAATCTGTTGCCCTCGACGATGGGCGACCTGGCCTTGCCGTTGGTTCTCTGCTGACGGTACCCAACGCTGGGTTCTATGAGCTTTACCTGGTGTATGACTTTGGCGACGTGCAGCAGACTCTTTCTTTTGTGCAGCAGACGCTGATTCTCGGTGGGCTCGCACTCGTTCTAATGATCGGCGCGGTGACGTATATCGTCGTGCGCCTTGTCGTTGGCCCCGTTCGCGTGGCGGCAGAGGTGAGTCAAAAGGTTGCTGCTGGTCAACTTGATCAGCGGATGCCGCAAAAGGGTGACGACGTCATCGCGACGCTTGCGCGCTCGTTTAATGGCATGGCCGACAGCCTTCAAGAGCAGATCACGAAGCTCGGTGAACTTTCTCGGCTGCAGCAGCGTTTTGTTGCCGACGTTTCGCACGAGCTGCGCACTCCGTTGACGACCATCCGCCTGGCGGGTGACGTTCTTTACGACAACAGGGAGTCCTTCGAGCCGTCGACCGCTCGCACGGCCGAGCTGCTGCACACTCAGGTGCAGCGGTTCGAGATTCTGCTTGCCGACCTTCTCGAGGTGAGCAGGTTTGATGCGGGTGCTGTGGCGCTCGAGGTGGAGCCGACCAATCTCGTGCAACTCGTTGAAGAAACCGTTGACGACATGCGTACCGTCGCGACCGAACACGGTTCGGGCATGCGAGTCGTGGCCGATGGCGGCTACTTTGACAGCGAAATTGATGCGAGGCGCATCCGGCGTATTTTGAGAAACCTCCTCGGTAACGCGATTGAACACGGCGAAGGTAAACCGATTGTCGTGTCGATTGATAGCAACGAAGATTCTGTTGCCATCGCTGTGCGGGATCACGGAATAGGTATCGACACCAGCGACGTCACGCGGGTGTTCGATCGCTTTTGGCGTGCAGATCCTTCCCGCAAACGCACGATCGGTGGTACGGGCCTTGGCCTTGCTATCTCACTGGAGGATGCCTCGCTTCACCGCGGCTACCTTGACGTGTGGTCTGAGCCTGGCCAGGGCACCTGTTTCAGACTTACTGTTCCTCGAAGCGTCGATACGTCGATTCGTGTTTCGCCTCTTGAGCTTCCGCCAGCCGAAACCATGGATGAGCTGGAGGTGACGAGTGATGATGTTGCCACGCACATCTGATGTGGCGAGGCGCACAATCGCCGCTATCGCTGTTGGCATTCTCGCTTTTACGCTCGCTGCGTGTGGCGGCATTCCCACGTCTGGCCACGTGCAGGCCGGCGACCCTTTCATCGATGAGCCGACTGGCGACTTTGTGTTCAACCCCCTCGGCCCTGCCAACGACGCCGACCAGCGGGCAATTCTTGAGGGTTTCATTGCAGCATTTACTGGCCCACAGGGTGATTATGCGGTGGCGAGGCAGTTCCTTAGTTCGAGTTTCAAAAAGGATTGGGACCCGCGGCAGAGCGTGCTGATCCGCACCGGGGGCCCCGTGGCATCCAGCGTGGATTCGATGACAATGGATTATTCGTTTACGAGCGTTGCCCAGCTCGATCAGCTTGGTGCGTTCTCTGCTGTGGGCTCGGGGGTGCAGACCCTCCAATTTCAGTTCGTGAAAGAAGACGGCCAGTGGCGCATCGATCAGGCGCCGCCCGGAATCGTCTTGCCGATGAGTACGTTCCTCACCATTTTCAGCAAGCATGCTCTGTACTTTTACGACCTGAGTTTGAACTATTTGGTTCCCGACGAACGGTGGTTCCCTGGCGGCACCACGGCGAACAGGATTGTGACCGCGCTGCTTGCCGGGCCGCCCGATTGGTTGAAGGGCACTGTCGTTTCGCAGTTCCCTGATGGCACTCAATTGAGCCCTGGAACGACGGTGACAGTGGATGCGACGGTGGCGCAGGTTGACCTCACCACGGAGGCTGCGGGGGCCGACAGAAATCAACGTCAGCGCATGCAGCTACAGCTCACAGAGAGTCTTGCCTCCGTTCCGGGAATTGCGAGTGTAGAGATTTCTGTTGCGGATGCGATCCTGACGATCGAGCCGATGGGCCCCGATAGTCCCATCGTTCAGCGCGCAGTGGATTCGCGCCCTCTCGTCATGGTGGAGGGTGTTTTTGGTTACCTTGCGGGTGGCAATCTGACGGCTATTCCACAGTTGAGCGAGAAGGTGGCGGCGTTGTCGCCTCGTGCGGTGGCGGTGAGTGCTGGTGCGAGCATGGCAGCGGTTCTCGCCTCTGATGGCGGCGTCTATGTGGTGAGCACCGGGCAGAAGCAGGCTCAGTTGATTGATGATCGAGCTGGGTTGATTGCGCCAGCGCTCGACGACTTCGGCACTGTGTGGTCGGTGCCGGCCGACTCGCCAAACTCGATCATCGCGGTGAGCTCTGACGGTGTGGAGCATCCGGTGTCAGTTTCTCTTCCTACTGATGCACGCATTGTTTCGCTCGACATCGCGCAAGACAATGTGCGGGTTGCCATGTTGCTTCAAACGTCTGCGGGGGCGCGGCTTATTGTGGCCGCAATTTCGCGTGATTCGTCACAAGATTTCTTGCCGGTCAGCGTGGGCGTTCCCGTTTTGGATTCGCTCCTTGACGACGATGTTGCTGTTGACGCAGCGTGGATTGATCGGCTCTCCGTTGCGACTCTCCTAAATTCCGATGGGGCCTCGTACGTCTCAGCGTTTGAGGTGGGGGGGCAACGCTCGTCCCTTGGCAAGCCGTCCCTCGGGGTTGCTATTGTCGGGGGCAATAGCCGAACGGGTTTGAGAGTGCTTGATGTCGATCGCCATTTGCAGTCACCTCGCGGCAGCAGTTGGCAGGCATCGACAACCGTCGTCGATGTGGTGGCAACACAGCGCTAAACCGTCCCGCACAGCGTCGGCTGTGGAACAGAGCCCACGGCAGTGTGTGCGGCGGCATTGTGCGCCATCAGTGTGAGGCAACGTAGCAGCATGCTTGAACTACTGCGTGAGGGGTGGCGCGATGCCATCGCGGTGCTGCTTCCCGTTGACTGCGCTGGGTGCGGGGCGCCAGACAGAGCGTTGTGTGCTGCGTGCCGCACACTGTTGATTGTTGGTGATGATCATTTGTTCGGCGACCAGTTGCTCGCCGATTCCACGCGTGTCGTGAGCGCGGTGCCATACGAGGGTCAGGTTCGACGCATGATTCTTGGCCTCAAGGAGCATGGCAGAACGGATGTCGTGCGAGCGCTCGCGCTGCCGCTGCGGGCGGCCATCGAGCGGGCAGCGCTCAGCGAGGTCACCAATGTTGAGGTGTGCCCAGTTCCGTCATCTTCGCAGGCGCGTCGTCGTCGAGGGTATCGTCCGGTACACGTGCTCGCGCGCGAGGCGGGCTTTCGTCTTGCCCCCGTGCTCAGGCACGCCGCGGTGACGGTGCAGCAGAAGTCGCTCGACCTCGCTCATCGTGGTCTCAATCTTCAGGGCGCACTCGCAGCCAATCCCAGTGCGGAGGGCAGAACGTTCGTGCTGGTTGATGATGTGGTGACGTCCGGCGCCACTCTTTTCGAAGCAGCGAGGGCGATGAGGAGCGCAGGGGCAGAGGTTGTTGGCGCCGCCACTCTCGCCTTCACGCCGCTACGAAGCAACCCTAAAAGTGTGTTCTCGGGCTGTGCACGTGACATCCACAGCCGTGCCAGATACGGTGGCTAAAAGAGGCGCAGTTTCACCGCCTGGTTTCACTGGGCGCAAGCGTCGCAGAAGACTGGGAGGATGTCATGGAAGTTTCCATCAACGGTCTGGGTGTCGGTATCACCGACCGGTTCCACGATTACGCAATCGAGAAGTCCGAAAAGGTTTCACACCTTGCCGATAAGGCGCAAGTGTTCGAAGTCAAACTGTCTCGTCACAATGAGAAGAGCGGTTCCGCTGGCGATGATCGGGTGGAATTGACGCTCATCGGACCGGGCCCACTCGTGCGGGCCGAGGCTGACGGAACCGACAAGTACGCGGCGTTTGACCTCGCCCTCGATAAGTTGATGGAACGCATTCGACGAGCTAAAGACCGTGGAAAATTGCACAAGAGTGGCAAGCGTCGCCCGGTGTCTCTGCGAGAAGCCAGTGCTGACGGCTTCAAGGTGGTAGATATCACTCCTGTCGATGCTGAGGTCCTCGACCGCGTCGCCACCGGGTCGATCCCTGTGGTCGCCGAAGAGGAGACAGAAGAGGCGTGGAGCCCGGTTGTCATCCGCAAGAAAGTTTTTGCGGCAATTCCGATGACGGTCGATGATGCTCTCTACCGAATGGAGCTGGTGGGGCACGATTTCTACCTGTTCATTGACGCTGAAACTGACCGCCCGAGTGTCGTTTATCGACGCAAAGGTTGGGATTACGGTGTGATCGGGCTCGACGTTGATCAACCAGAGCAACTGGGAAAGCGCCGTCAGCGCTAACGAACAATGCGCGCACGAGGGCGCTGCCGGGTTAGGCTGTGTTGTTGGCTGAACGGCAGCGTCAGCGTGCCGTGAGTGGCCTCAAAGACCTTAATGAGGAGTAATCCGTGGCGAATGTTCTTGAACGAGTACTTCGATATGGCGAGAGTCGAACCCTTCGCCGACTGGAGCGCTACGCGCATGCAATCAACCAGCTCGAAGACGACTTCAAGGAACTCACCGATGAGGAACTGAAGAGCGAAACCGTTGAGCTTCGCGAACGCTATTCCTCGGGTGAGTCTCTTGACGACATGCTGCCTGAGGCTTTTGCCGCCGTGCGCGAGGCTGCACGTCGCACGCTCGGCATGCGTCACTTCGACGTTCAGCTCATGGGCGGCGCCGCGTTGCATCTCGGCAATATTGCCGAAATGAAAACCGGTGAGGGCAAGACTCTTGTCGCCACGCTGCCCGCCTACCTCAACGCCATCACCTCGCGTGGCGTTCACGTCATTACGGTCAACGACTACCTCGCTAGCTACCAGTCTGAGCTCATGGGGCGCGTCTTTCGCGCCTTGGGGATGACCACCGGATGCATCGTGTCTGGGCAGACCCCGTCCGTACGCCGCGAGCAGTATGAGGCCGACGTCACCTACGGCACGAACAACGAGTTCGGGTTCGACTACCTGCGCGACAACATGGCGTGGACTACCGCAGACATGGTGCAGCGCGGTCACAACTTCGCCATTGTGGATGAGGTCGACTCAATTCTTATTGACGAGGCCCGCACGCCTCTCATCATTTCTGGCCCGTCGTCAGGTGAGGCCAACCGCTGGTTCAACGAGTTTGCTCAGGTGGCGAAGCGCCTCATCCCTGAGGTGGATTTCGAGGTCGACGAGAAGAAGCGCACCGTTGGTGTGCTGGAGCCTGGTATCGAGAAGGTCGAAGATTATCTCGGCATCGACAACCTGTATGAGTCGGCGAACACCCCGCTGATTTCGTTCCTCAATAACGCGATCAAGTCGGTTGCCTTGTTCAAGCGCGACAAAGACTACGTCGTAATGAACGGTGAGGTGCTGATCGTTGATGAGCACACCGGGCGCATCCTGGTGGGCCGTCGTTACAACGAGGGCATTCACCAGGCCATTGAGGCCAAGGAGGGCGTGGCGGTTAAGGCAGAGAACCAGACGCTCGCCACCGTGACCTTGCAGAACTACTTTCGGTTGTACAAGAAGCTTTCGGGCATGACCGGTACGGCCGAGACTGAGGCTGGCGAGTTTATGAGCACCTACAAGCTTGGTGTGGTGGCGATCCCCACGAACAAGCCCATGGTGCGTATGGATAAGACCGACCTTGTGTACAAGAACGAGAAGGCCAAGTTTGACCAGGTCGTTGAAGACATCGCGAGGCGCCACGAGTCGGGTCAGCCTGTGTTGGTCGGTACGACGAGCGTGGAGAAGAGCGAGTACCTTTCGAAGCTTCTTGCCAAGAAGGGCATCAAGCACGAGGTGTTGAACGCGAAGAATCACGCACGCGAGGCCGCTATTGTGGCCCAGGCTGGGCGCCTCGGTTCCGTGACGGTGGCCACCAACATGGCCGGGCGTGGTACTGACGTGATGCTCGGTGGTAACGCCGAATTTTTGGCTGTGACAGAGATGAATGCGAAGGGCTTGAGCCCGGCCGAAACTCCGGATGAGTACGAGGCTGAGTGGGATGGCGTCTTCGAGAACGTAAAGAAGATTGTCGAAACGGAGGCGGCGAAGGTCGTCGATGTTGGCGGGCTTTACGTGCTCGGTACCGAGCGCCATGAGTCGCGCCGTATCGACAACCAGCTGCGTGGTCGTTCAGGTCGTCAGGGTGACCCCGGTGAGAGCCGCTTCTACCTTTCGCTCACGGATGACCTGATGCGGTTGTTCAACTCGGCGGCGGCAGAGTCTTTGATGGGTCGCGGTAACGCCCCAGACGACATGGCGATCGAGCACAAGATTGTGAGCCGCGCCATCCGCAGCGCGCAGGGCCAGGTTGAGGCGCGCAACGCTGAGATTCGCAAGAACGTTCTCAAGTATGACGACGTGCTTAACCGTCAGCGCGAGGCGATCTATGGCGACCGCCGCCAGATTCTTGAGGGCGATAACCTGCAGGACCGCGTGGTGCGTTTTCTTGAAGACGTGGTCAACGAGATAATCGACGATCACACCGGTGAGGGTCATTCCGATGACTGGGACCTTGAGTCTTTGTGGCGCGAGCTGAAGCTTGTGTACCCGATCTCGATCACGATCGATGAGTTGTTCACTGAGGCGGGTTCGCCCGGCCGTGTGACGCGAAAGTTCCTTGGCGAAGAGATTCTGTCGGATGCCAAGCTCGCATACCAGAACCGCACGGAAGAGCTCGGTGAGCCAGCAATGCGCGAGTTTGAGCGCCGCGTTGTGCTCTCGGTGGTCGACCGCCGCTGGCGCGATCACCTCTACGAGATGGACTACCTGAAAGACGGTATCGGTCTACGGGCGATGGCCCAGCGCGACCCTCTCGTGGAGTACCAGCGTGAAGGATTCTCCCTGTTCCAGAACATGATGGGCCAGATTCGCGAAGAGGCGGTCGGCTTCCTGTTCAACCTCGAGGTGGAGGTCACGCCCGGTGGCGCTACCGCTGCCTTGCCGAACGTGGAGGCGAAGGGTCTAGAGCCAGGAGACCAGGCGAACCAGCGTCTCAGCTACTCCGCACCGTCAGACAGTGGTGGCGTGGAGGTGCGTAACCAGCGCGGCCAGCTAGAGCAGGCCGCGACGGCGAAGGCGCAGCAGGCAGAAGCGGCCAAAGAGAACGAGGTCAGCGCAACGTTCGGTGGCGGGCAACAGGAGCAGCAGCGTGATGGCCAGCGCGGAGAGGGCCAGCGCGGAGCATTCGGCCAGCGCCAGGCAGCGCCCCCAGCGGGTCAGGCAGCTCCGCAGAACCGTGCGCAGCGCAGGGCGCAGGATAAGAAGCGCTAACTGGTTGCTGAGAGGTTCGCGCTCGCGAGGGCGCGACTATCGTCGGTGTCGAGGTAGAAAACTACAGTACGTTGATGGCGGTTGCCCGCCAGCGGCTGTCGAGGCCTTCAAGGCGAATGGCGACGGCGCGCACGCGGGCGCGACCGCGCACGATGACGACGGCTTCGACGATGCCGTCGCGGGGTTCGAAGACCGACACTGACCCGATCGAGAAGGTTGGTCGCGCTGGTGCTGTGCCTTTCGCCTGACGAGCGCGGGCGGAGAGCACGACGCGCTTGAGTAAGTGTCGATAGACGTCATCGGTCACCCAGCGAGAGATCTGCTCCAGGTCGCGGGCACCCGCAAGAATCTCGATGACACAGCGGGTGAGGTTCTCGAGGAGGGGCGTTGGCGAGGGGAGCGCGGCGCGCGGCGACGGTTGATGCGCAAAGAAGTCGTCGGCGTGGCGTAACTTGTCTGGCCGTGGGGCGGGCGCGATGTTACGAACTGGGCGTGGATCATGGTGCAGTGGGGCGGCAATGCTCATCGTTGCTCCGGAGGTGGGAGGGATGCTGCTTGGATTGGCCTGACATTGTCCACCCCCATTGGGGGGACATGCCCGGGAATACTCAACCAGATCGAGACAGCGCTGTCTACTGTTAATTTTTGGCCTGTGGATAACGTCATCCGAATGTGGGTGGGCATGGATAACGTCGCACCATGCGATGGGACAACCTTTTTGACGACCTTGAGAGCCAGCTCGAACACGAACTGTGGTCTGAAGACGTCGACCTACGCGCCGAAGAAGAGCGATTGAGGCTCGGGCGCATGTCGCTTCGCGAGCGGTTGATGTCGCTTCACGGCTCCGCGGGTGGGCGTGACTATTCGATTCGGGTCGACATCGCCGACATCTTTCTTAAGCTGACCCCGACGAACTTTGGCAAAGACTGGATGGCTGCTCGCGTAATCGATGACACCACGCGTCGCACGCAAGTTGTTTTGCCGTTACGCGCGATTACGAGCGTCATCCTGAGCCGCGAACACTCCCTGTCGAGCTTAACGGCAACCCCGGTAGAGGGCGCCTCCTCGCTGTCCGCGCGCCTTGGCCTCCCGTTTGTGCTGCGAGACCTGTGCCGACGCCGATGCGAACTTGACCTCGTGCTCACCTCAGGAATGGTGCACGGAACAATCGATCGTGTGGGCCGGGACCATTGCGACCTAGCGGAGCATGAGTCGGGAACGCCGCGACGCGAATCATCCGTCACCAGCTACCGAGTAGTGCCGCTCGATCAGCTTTTGCTGGTGCGGTTGTGACCTTCGCCGAGAGCAAAATCGGTCACATTTGCGTAGTCTGACTGGTTCCACAGGTTCGACCGACGCACCTCTTCGTACTTGGCTTCGATGTAAGACTCGAGCACATCTTTCTCGATGCGCCACTGCCCACGTCGGCCAATGCGGATGGCAGGCAGCTCACCTGAGCGCACCAGCGAGTAGGCGTGGCTAACCGAAACATTCAGCACCTCCGCCGTATCGGCGATGGTGAGAAAACGCGCAAAGTTTTCGCTGGAGTCTGCGTCAGTCATGCCTCGATTATCGACGTGATCATGGTGCCAAGACAACGCTGTGGATAACTTCCGACGGAAAAGTTCAACGAACAGCACGATGGTCACCGGGCGAACTGCCCACCGACATCCGGGAGGAACACATGGGCGGCACGCGCAACACCGTGCGAAACACGGTGCACAAGGAGCGCTCCCCGAAGTCATTCTGGTTTGACCCGAGGCTTGCGATAGGCGTTGGGCTCGTGATCGCTTCAGTTATCGGGGTGTTCGCGGTGGTCACCTCTTCAGATAACTCGGTGCTCGTGTATTCGGCATCGTCGACGCTCAACCCGGGGGATCGGGTCTACTCGAAAGACTTCGATGTGGCCTCCGTGCAGTTGGGGCAAACAAGCGGAAGGTACCTGAGCCAAGCGGATGTCCCAACAGAAGGCTTACTGGTGACACGATCGGTGTCGGCAGGAGAACTTGTGCCCGCATCGGCCGTGGGGTCGGCGTCGAGCATTCGCGTGGCCTCCGTCGTCGTGCGGGTGAGCGGTGAACTTTCGCACTCCATCGCCCCTGGCACCGTCATCGATGTGTGGTCGGCGGCGGTGACGGATGACCGTCAGTTTGGCCCGCCCGCTGTGCTCGTTGGCTCTGCCACTGTTGTGCAGATACCCGAATCGAAAGGCCTCATCGCTGACGGTCGCGGGCACGTCGTCGAGATTCTGGTGCCACGCGACAGGATAGCCAGAGTGCTCGAAGCTGTCGCTGACGGTGACTCAATTTCGCTTGTGCCGGTGAGCATCCCGGTGCCGAGGTAGCTGTGCGCTCCATCGTGATCAGTCTGCCCAGTTCCGCTGAAAACAGAATCGCCGACGACATCGAACGCCACGGACACCGCATCGTCGCGCGGGCGAAAAATATTGTTGAGACAGAAATCGCGGTCGGCAGTGGCACTGCGGATTCCGCGGTGTTGGGGGCTGGGCCCGATCACCTCTCGTCGCAACTGCTTGAGACCTGTGACGTCGCTGGCGTGCGAATTGTCGCGCTGGCGGCCAACGACACAGAGCGCCGCCACGCGGCCGATCTTGGCCTGCGTGAAGTGTTGGAGGTGGGTGCGAGCTGGGAGCAGATTGAAGAACTACTCGGTGCCGGAATTGTGGTTGCTGAACCCGCGGCATTCGACCCTTATTCATCCGCCCCGGGTGCAACGGCCCAGTCGGAGCCCCGCCGGGGAGAGGTGATAGCTGTGTGGGGGCCAGCCGGAGCGCCAGGGCGCACCACCGTGGCCATCAACATCGCCGCCGAACTTGCTGCCGAAGGCTTCTCCGTGGCGCTTGCCGATGCTGATACCCACAGTGGCGCGGTTGCCCCGTCGCTGGGCATGCTCGACGAGGCGCCCGGATTTGCCGCCGCGTGCCGACTGGCCTCAACGGAAAGCCTCACGTCAGCAGAGTTAGAGCGCATCAGTGATCGCTACTCGTCACCGCACGGCAGCTTTTGGGTGCTCACCGGCATAGGGCGACCGCACCGTTGGCCAGAGCTCTCTGGTGACCGCGTTGCCGCGACCCTGGCTGAGTGCCGCAAATGGGTTGACTACACCGTTGTTGATACGGGCTTCAGTATCGAGAACGATGAAGAGATATCCAGTGACCTTCGTGCACCTCAGCGCAATGCCGCAACGATCACTGCACTGCGCGAAGCGGATCGGGTGATAGCGGTCGGTGCTGGTGACCCTGTTGGCCTTTCGAGATTCTTGCGCGCTCACGTTGATCTCCTCGATCTGGTGGAAGCCGAGCGGGTGACAGCAGTGATCAACCGCATACGCAGTAGCGTCATCGGAGCAAACCCTTCCGGGCAGGTGGAGCAGACTCTGCTGCGTTTCGGTGGCATCGTTGCTTCTGCTCTCGTGCCTCACGATCAAATCGCGCTCGACGCAGCCATACTCACCGGCAAGACTCTGGCAGATGTGGCGGCCAAATCAGCGCCGCGCGTTGCTCTGCGCACGCTCGTGACAACGCGGCTCATACCGCAGCAGGCTGCACCGGCAAAGCGCTCGTTGCGACGTCGCCTCGAGTCGGTGCGCGGGCGCACGCCAACGAACTAAGTGGCGTGCGGCAGCTGCGGGGTCAGTTGACTAGCTGAATGACCTCGATGTTCGCCTTCGCACCAACAACAACAAGCACGTGGCTGGTCTCGATGCCGTCAAGTGCCCGAACAAGGGCACCAGCTTGCACACCCGCCACATCATCTGCGGCTCCGGTGGTCAGATCCGCGGTGGTCGACTCACCCGCAGCCGCGTCCCCGGCTGCGGCATCCGGATCATCCGGATCATCCGCATCTGCAGCCGCGTGCGCGCGACGCAGAACCGTCACGCGTGCGCCCGTGGCTGCGCGCACGGCGGCAGCGAGCGAACTGCCATCACCGGCCGTCACGAGAGTCACACGATCGATGCGTCGAACGCGCTCGTGCGCGACGGCAGCAGCGCGATCCTTCTTCCAGATGGCGAAGTGGTACGCGGCCACAAGAACGGTGGCGGTGAGCAGCCCGATGGCCTGACGGGAGCGCTCCACGAAGCTGCCTCCGCCACTTCCATCGAGAATGAACGTGAAGAGCTGGAACCCGATAACCAGCAACGTGATGAGTGCAACAAGAGCGCTCAATCCAAAAATTACGACCAGGTAGATACGCCTACCCGTTGTCGCTGCGCGCTCGGGTGTTGACGCCTGACGAGGTCGCCAGGTCACCCACCACAGCGTGCCACCCACGATCAAGGTGCTGATTCCCGTCATCAAAAGGGAGTGGATGTTGTTGCCAGTCACTCTCTCGCCGAGTGCGCCCAGAAGGGCGTTCACCGTCATGCCTACCCCGGTTGCGGCAACAGACAGAGACACTCCGGCGCTGACCAGGCGGTGGGCCGAACGCATCTCATCGGAACGCCGAACAATCACGCGCGAGTGGTAGACGAGAACGAGCGCGCCAACGGCGGCGCTGGCGAGGCCGATGCCCAAAGGGTCAAGGGTGACATCGATGGGGTCTGGCGAACCCGTGACCAGATTCAGCGCGACCGAGAGGGTGCTGATGATGCCGAACGCGACCACCGCATAGGAAGCGGCGCCCGAGATGTAGACGAGCAGCACATTCGAGAACCCCGTGTGCTGAGAGCGCACTCCCACGCGGAACCAGTGCCACCACCACAGCAGCCCGCCGCCGAGAGCCCACACGAGTGAGCTCGCAGCGACTTGCCACACGAGGTAGCCCGCCACGACAGTGTCTGATGACACACCGACAGCCGAATCAATGAGGCTCGATATCGCAAAGATCAGGCCGCCAACACCAAACGACAAGCCGATGAGTGAGGCGATGGCTGGAGCCACCCCGAGCAGCCTTGTAGGGCCTTTGCGGGGATGCCGCCACATCCAGTAATGCCACAGCCAGACGAGGCCCCACGCAATGGCCGCGCCAACTCCGTAAGGCTGCACATTGCCTTTGATGGCATCGCCCGCCCAAGTAAAGAGCGAAACAGTGAAGGTGAGAAGCGCTGCGGTCGACATGATGACGAGATACACGGGCCACGCTACGGATCCCCGATCGCGCGCGTTCGATTCCTTGCGCCAGGCAAACCACCAGAGCAGGGCAGCAAGTGGGCCGGCAAAGAAGGTGAAGGCCAAAGACTCTGCGAGCCCGTAACTGCTGTAGTAGAGCTGGTCTGGGTCAGTGATGAACCACCGGTCGATGAGTCCGGATACGCCGTTCGCCGCGGTGGTCACCATGATGATCAACAGAATGTAAGTGACCACGCGCCGCACAGTCTGCACGCCGCCGACAGCAGGTGCGGTGCGCGGTGCCGGAGTTGATGCCGGTGCCGATGCCGATGCCGATGCCGGTGCCGATGCCGATGTAGGGATAGTGGATGTCACCAGTCGAGCGCTTCCATGTTGAGGCACATCATGAGTTCCCACGGGGCTGTTTCGATTCTCCACGCGCCACCTTCTTTCACCAGAATGAACTTATCGTCCGTCGTGTAGCCGGGGCCACCGTACAGGCCGCCGGTGCCCTGCTCAGTGGAGATTCGCATAACGGCCCGATTGCCATCAATATTCGTCGAATCGATCGTCATCGAAAATCCACGTGCGGGGGTCGGGTCATTGCGTTCGCAGTTTTCGCGAATGGCGGAGCTGAGAAGTCCGAGGGCCGTTGAGCTATCACCACCAAGTACCGCGTTCGTGTATGCCTGCACGACACCTTCTGGCGATGCGGGGTCAAACTTAGTTGGCCCGCCCTTGGTGAGCACTACCACGACAGCGATAAGCACGAGGGCGACGATGACGGCAAGAATGCCGATGAGAGTTCGGTCTGGCCGAACCGCGGCGGATTGCATGTCGCCAGCATGACGCATCTGGTGGCACTTAGGCTAGGGGCGTGTCGACACTCTCCGATCTTGTGCAAGAACATGGCCATGCGGTGGATGCCGATATTGACTGGCTGCACCTGCTGGTGAATGAGCTCCAATTGTTGGCCGATCTTTCCTTCGCCGATGTTGTGCTGTGGGTTCCCACGCGCGAAGGCGGGTTTGTGGCGGTGAG
Source organism: Actinomycetales bacterium (assembly GCA_038243605.1). Classification (GTDB taxonomy): domain Bacteria; phylum Actinomycetota; class Actinomycetes; order Actinomycetales; family Microbacteriaceae; genus Terrimesophilobacter. Next base: position 88,171 of record JBBSQX010000005.1, on the reverse strand, counting down.
TCACTCTCGACCATCCTCCGCGGCGACACTGTTTTATCGGGACTTCGTTGGCCGCGAGATCAAACCGGAGTGGAGCGGCCTCGTCACGGCCGCCTGCGAAACGTCAACCATCACCGACTCGTCCACTCCGGAATGGTACGAAGAGACACCCACGCGGGTGCGCGCGGTTCCCGTGTTGCGCAGGCTAGAGCCGAGCAAACAGCCCCTCACTGAGCATCCGATTGGGGTGCTCACTCTTCACACAAATCTGAGTGAAGCAAGGTCGCCAAGCAGGCAAGAACTCACTTTTAATGAGTGCGCGAATGACCTGAGCGCCATGATCACGACGGGCGATTTTCCAGATCTGGGAACGCCAACGGGTCCACGGCGGGGGGCCCCGCGAGCATCCGATGGCCTCTTGACCTTGGATGTCGACGGGATGGTCACGTTCGCGAGCCCCAACGGGCTCTCCGCCTTCAACCGCATGGGTTTCGCGGGGGAGTTAGAGGGTGAGTTGCTTGCTGAAGTGACCTCTGCGTTGCTCGAGAACTCCCACGTGGTCGACGAATCGTTGCCGCTTGTGGTGACGGGCAGAGCACCGTGGCGCACAGATTTCGAGGCGCGCGGGGTTTCGGTGTCGTTGCGCGCAATCCCGGTGCGAAAGCACGGTGAGCGCAGAGGCGCGATTGTGCTCAGCCGTGATGTTACGGAGTTGAGGCACCAGGAGCAGGAGCTTCTCACGAAGGATGCCACGATCCGCGAGATTCATCACCGCGTCAAAAACAACTTGCAGACTGTCGCATCCCTTCTCCGAATTCAGGCACGGCGTTCGCGCTCAGAAGAGACAACGGATGCGCTGAATCACGCCATGCGTCGGGTGGGTGCCATCGCGGTCGTGCACGACACTCTCAGCGAAGGGCTCAACCAGAACGTCGACTTTGACGTGGTCTTTGAGCGAGTTCTCCTCTTGATCGCGGAGGTTGCGTCAGCCCATCAGACCAAAGTGCATCCAAAGTTCACAGGGAGTTTCGGTGAACTGCCGAGTGCTTACGCCACACCGCTGGCGCTGGCGCTCACTGAGCTTGTGACGAATGCTGTGGAGCACGGGCTTGCGGGGCGCGAGGGCGAAGTCGAAATCAACGCGCAGCGCACTCAGTCTGCACTCAGCGTGAAGGTGCGCGACAACGGTGTTGGGCTGGGTGAAGGAAAGGTGGGAACGGGGCTTGGCACCCAAATCGTTCGCACCCTCATTCAGGGTGAGCTCGGTGGCACTATCGACTGGCACACGGTAATGGGTAGCGGAACAGAGGTCACAATTGACGTGCCACTCACGTGGCTGAATAAGCGCGACTCAACCCTTTAGCCGTTGCTGCCGGAGAGGGTTCCCATCGCAGCGGATTAGGAAGCGCGGCGTGCGCGTGCTGCGCGGCGCTTGAGGGCGCGACGCTCGTCTTCGCTAAGCCCGCCCCAGACACCAGAATCTTGGTTAGTCTCGAGAGCGTACTGGAGGCACATTTCACTCACGGTGCAGCGGGCGCAGACGGCCTTAGCCTTCTCGATCTGGTCCACAGCGGGTCCAGTGTTTCCTACCGGGAAAAATAGTTCCGGGTCAGCAGTGAGGCATGCGGCCTTGTCGCGCCAGTCCATGTTGATGTACTCCTTGTTAGTGTTTGCGTGCGTGCGCAACTCAAGAACCCGTAATGGGTGTGAACGATGCTTGGGGATGTGCCCACGCCGCTGTGAGCTTCAAATCAACCTCAACTAGACTCTCATACCGGTTAGGGCAAATCAATAGGTTTGGGTGGGATATCTCTGTGAGTAACGACACATTCGGGGGTGAACAAGACGTTCCTCGTCGCCCTCGGCTGCTCGTGGCTCTCGCCGCGGCACTGTTCTTTGAAGCTTCGCTTCTCGCCCTACTTGCGGGCTATCTCGTCTTCGAGCTCGTTACTGAAGTGCCGACATCGCTCGGAAGTGCGCTTGGCATTCTTGCGTTCGTTCTGATGTGCGCCGGCTGGCTCGTTGCGGTTGGCATGGGTGCACTTCACGCCCGACCGTGGGTGCGTGCGGCAGCGCTCACGTGGCAGGTCCTGCAAATCGCGGTGGCGGTCGGAAGTTTTCAGGGACTTTTTGCGCGCGGTGACATCGGGTGGGTGCTCTTGGTCCCCGCCATCGTTGTCATCGCGTTGCTGTTCACCCGATCGGTGATGTCAGCAACGCGACGGATGTAGTTTCTGCCCTAACGTGCTGACGTAGCGTGTTGGCACAGTGTGCGGGGCACAGTGTGCGGGGCACAGAGGGCGAGGCTCAGGTTTCTGAGGCTCAGGTGTCTGAAGTTCAGTCTTTTCGAGGCCCAGTTTTTTTGAAACTCAGTTTTCGAGTCCTAGTCGTCGAGGCCGAGGCGCTTTCGCAGCATGGCGACATGGCCGGTTGCTTTCACGTTGTACAACGCGATCTCAACTTTGCCGCTCTCGTCAATGACGAACGTCGAGCGGATGGTGCCGGTCACCGTCTTTCCATACATCGACTTTTCTCCCCACGCACCGTAAGCGGTGTGAGTGCTTAGATCTACGTCGCTGAGAAGCGGGAAGGTGATGTGCTCATCGGTTTTGAACTTCACAAGTGCCGGCAGTTCGTCCTTTGATATCCCGAGAACCTGATATCCAGCGGACGCCAGGGAATTCAGGCTGTCACGAAAGTCGCACGCCTGCGTGGTGCATCCGGGAGTGGATGCTGCCGGGTAGAAGTAGACAATGACTTTCTTGCCCCGAAAATCGCTCAACGTCATCGATTTTCCGTCTTGGTCGCTCAGCGTAAAGTCGGGCGCGATGTCGCCAGTTTCTAGAGTTGTTTTATCTGTCATGGCAGCTCCAAGCGAGGGTAGGGTCAGTTTTTTGGGGGGCGACTTTCGGGCCCCTCACTCTCATGCTAATCTTGTTCGTCGGCCCCGGTTTTTTCGGGCCCGCGCACCTCTAGCTCAATTGGCAGAGCAACTGACTCTTAATCAGTGGGTTCCCGGTTCAAGTCCGGGGGGGTGTACTTCCATAACTTCATCTCGCCATTCGTCCCTCCTGCATTCTTCTCACTTGCCTTGGCGAACATGCCGAAGCGCTTCTGGCGAGGCGTTCGTGCGTGAGGTGAGACCGCCGCGTCTACTATGCTTCCACTGTCGCTGTTCGGCGGTGGAATCGAGAGGTATTTGATGAGGTTGACCACGCGCACGCTGTGCGTAACTGGAGCGATCACGTTTGGCGCGCTCGCCCTGGCCGGCTGTGCGGGACCGCAATCTCTGCCGCTGCCGCAATTGCCGAAGCTCCCGCAGAGCCAAGAAGAGGCGTGCCAGAGCCTTGAAACTAAAGTGAAGGCCTACTCCGCGACCGTTGAAGAAGATTTGACCGCGGCCAAGGAAGAAAAAGATCTTTCGAAGTTGATCGAAATTGAGAAGAAGATGCTTAGCGAGTTCAAGTCCATTGGCAACGGCGTCTCGAATCCTGAGGTCAAAGAGCCCTATCTCAACCTGATCTCGATTACGCAGGAAATGATTCCCTACTTGGAGAAGATGCTTGAGGACCCCACCGCCGCGGCCGGCGATGACTTTGAAGCACTCGCCGACCGTGCCACCAAAGCGGGCGAATCGTTCGGAAAAGTTTGCCCAGGAGTATCGAGCGGCCCTCTCGGCTGATCCCATGGCAGACACCTCGGCCCTGGGTCGGGGTGTCTACGTGATGTTCTCTGCGAAACATTCGCGGCCTGCCGTAATGCCCAAAGGGGATCTTTCGACTGGCTGTTGAGCGGTATTGATCAGCGATCAACCCGGTGCATGATGTGCACCGGAATGAAGACGCCGGCCGAGACGGCAAGTAGCCCACCCGCAAAAGTCATGAGACCCATGTTTTCAGCAACGTCAAACGCGATGCCCATGAGGTAGAGGCCCAACACGAAGAGCCCGAAGGAAATCACGAAACCGAAAGCGTTCATACCTACATCCTAGGATGCCTACGGCTTCTTCGGTGCAGACCTTGGCGCCGAACCCTTTGGCGATCGTGGAGTGCGGGGAATGTTCCCCGCAGGCTTTGCCGGTGCTTTCGACGCGGCGGCGGGCTTTGTGGGTGAGGTAGTGGGTGACGTAGTGGGTGATAACACTGTGCTCTTTGACTCCGGCTTTTCTGGAGCGGACTTTTCAGGAGCGGGGGTCGAGGTGGTCGCGGCAGGTACTCTGTGGCTCTTAGCCGGACTGTTCTTCGCTGCGGTGTTCTTCGCTGCAGCGGTCTTTGCGGCACTGCTGGTGGCCGCAGCGGCAGGAGTGACCACCGTGACGGCAGGTGCAACTCCAGGTGCAGCGGGCGAGACCTTGGGCGTGTTGGCAGGCGCAGATGTCTTGGGAGTAGTTAAAGTGGCGGCTGTTTTGGTTGGGGTGTTAGGTGCTGCGTTAGTGGTTGCTGCGCTGGAAGGTGCTGTGCTAGAAGGTGCTGTGCTAGAAGGTGCTGCGCCAGAAGGTGGTGTGACCTTGTCGGTGGGTCGAGCTGGCAAGGCGGGTTCGTGCTTGGCGACATAAATTTGGGCAGCTTTGGTGCCGACGAGCAAGAACTTCACCAGAAGAACGGCAATCAAAACCACGATGGCGAACATGATGAACCAGACGAAGAAGATGAATATCCCGCCTGCGTAAGTAAGCATGTTGGACCAGATTCCCCAACCGAAGTTATGCATCAAAATATTTACTCCTCAAGTTCTTTGACGTCGTCTTTTAAGACGGTGCCGACGGCCACGGCAACAGTTAGACCCCAAATAAGCCACATAATGGCGAGGCGCCAGTCACGGGGCCCTTTGCGTGTGGCTTGCACGGTGCTCCAGCCGCCAAACAAAGCGCTGAGCATGGTCCCGCTAAAAATATACTTTCGCACTCGTCAACGATATCGCGTCCGGTGAAGCTGAGGCCCATTCACAGATGTCATTCACAGGGGCGGTGCCACCATGCGCTGAGTGAGCACCGAGCGATGAGGCTTGAGTTTGGGTGAGTGCACTGCTGCCGCTCACCTGCGGGTTGTCTCTGGCATACAAGGCATCATCGCAGGGGCTGGTTCCCGTATCGGCAGTGCGAGCAGAGCCGTATGAGCTCAGCTATTTGAGCGAAATGCAGCTTTGGCGCGACGGCCAGCGCGGCGGAACGCGCCAACGACGTCTACAGGATGCGGGTGCCAAAAGTAGCCCCGTGTGGCGGTCCCCAAATGGGCTTGAGCGAACGCGAGGGTTTCGCGCAAGAGCTCTAGGCGCCCGTCTTCATCCTTCGCCTTGCGGGTGTTGACTTCAGCCACGACTGAGCCATCCCATTTCTGGCGGACGAGATATTCAAGTACTTCGGCAACCGGTTCGTTGCCGTGACCCGGCAAAAGGTGCTCGTCAAAGACACGACCCTCATCGAGCGAGCCTGAGCCGTCACACAAGTGCACGTGGCGTAGCTTGGTTCCCATCGCCATCGCAAGCTCGAGCGAGTCGCGCCCAGAAAGGGCTGCGTGCGAGAAGTCGAGGGTCATGGCGTCACAGTCCATGGTCGTTGGGTCAGTGCCAGGAGAGTAAGCCTTCAGGTTCTGCCGCGCAACCTTCCACGGGAACATGTTTTCTACCGCAATTTCAACACCATAAGATGTGGCAGTTTCGCGCACGATCCGCAGAAAGTCGCGAGCGTACTGCGCTTGCCAACGGAAGGGGGGATGAACGACAACGGTTTTTGCTCCAACAGCCAGCGCGAGTTCGGCAGACTTCTCAAGCTTCACTCGTGGGTCGCGACCCCACACGAAGTGGGTCAGAAGCAGAACGGGGGCGTGGATTGACAAGATCTTTTGCTCGTAGCGTTCGGAGAGTTCGAGAAGCGCTGCGGCATCCTGCGTCACCTCGTCGTTGGTCACCATGACCTCGACACCGTCAAAACCGGCAAGTCGGGATAGCCGAAACGCGTTCTCTGTCGAGAGCGGGTAAACGGCTGAGGTGCTCATTCCGATGTTGATCATGTGCAACCTAGTGTAAACACCAAAGATGAACGTGGCCCGATAATGATGCTCGGGGCAAGTGCAGGCACTGCTGATAGCGTGACCGATGGGCAGGAGCGACGCAAAGATGGCACAGAAATCGACGTCACAAGAACGTCTCTACGACTTCATCGTCGTATCTAACCGGTTACCGGTTGACAGCGTGATTGATGAGCACGGAAACCAGACGTGGGCGCAGTCCCCAGGTGGGCTTGTTGCCGCTCTTGAGCCCGTCATGCACCGGCACGTTGGGGCATGGGTGGGATGGCCTGGGCGCGCCGATCTTGCGCTTGAACCATTCGACACCGGTGGCATGAGGCTGGTTCCCGTTTCGCTTTCTGCGTCAGAAGTTGAGAACTACTACGAGGGCTTCTCGAACGGAACCCTCTGGCCGCTGTACCACGACGTCATCGCCGTTCCGGCCTTCTTGCGGGAGTGGTGGGAGGCGTACAAAACCGTCAACCAGCGGTTCGCCGAGCGCACGGCGCAAGTCGCTAGCCACGGTGCCGTCGTGTGGGTGCAGGATTACCAGCTTCAGCTTGTACCAAAGCTGCTGAGAGAATCTCGTCCCGATCTCACTATTGGCTTCTTCAACCACATCCCATTCCCGTCATACGGTCTTTTTTCTCAGCTCCCGTGGCGCACCCAAATCATTGAGGGCCTTCTCGGTGCCGATGTGGTGGGGTTTCAGCGCGATGCGGATGCCGGCAACTTCGCTCAGGCTGTTCGCAAACTCAAAGGCTTCGCTACGAAAGCCCAACAGATCACCGTGCCGCTCACAGACCCGAACCCTGGGCGACGCGTGCACGGGCAAATCCGCACCGAGGGCCCTTACCGCATTGTGCTGGCCAAAAAGTTTCCGATCTCCATCGACTCTGCCTACTTTCAACACACGGCACACAGGGAAGATATTCGTGCTCGGGCCGACGAGATACGGGCCAACCTCGGCAACCCGAAGACGGTCATGCTTGGCGTCGATCGGCTCGACTACACGAAGGGAATTCGTCACCGGCTACTTGCTTACGGTGAATTACTCGCGGAGGGTCGCCTCGCGCCAGAAGATGTGATTCTCGTCCAGGTGGCGAGCCCAAGTCGTGAACGCGTTCAGAGTTACATGGATTTGCGCGATGAGGTGGAGGTGACGGTGGGCCGCATCAACGGCGAATACTCTGATCTCGGGCACCACGCCATCAGCTACCACCATCACAGCTACCCGCGCGAAGAGATGGTGGCGCTGTATCTCGCCGCGGATGTCATGCTCGTCACCGCGCTGCGTGACGGCATGAACCTCGTGGCCAAAGAGTATGTGGCCTCGCGCTACGACAATGACGGAGTGCTTGTACTCTCTGAGTTCGCCGGTGCCTCTGACGAGCTGAAACGCGCAGTTATGGTCAACCCGCACGATATTGAGGGAGTGAAAGACGCGATTATGTCGGCAATAGAGATGCCGAAAGCTGAGCGCGCCCTTCGGATGCGGAGTTTGAGACGCCGAGTTTTTGAAGACGATGTCCAGAAGTGGTCAAACGGGTTCCTCACTGCGTTGACTGCTCACCGACAGACAGAAGTGGAAGAAGAGCAAGAATGACGCTGCCTGCATTTGATGCAATTAAGCGTGTTGCTTCCGCCGCCTCCCTGCTTGTGGCGCTCGACTTCGATGGCACTCTTGCCCCGACTGTCGACGACCCGGCGGCGGCCAGGGCGCTACCCGGAGCCGTTCATGCCATCGAGGCGCTCTCCAAATCTGCCGATACCGTCGTCGCGATCGTCTCAGGAAGACCGCTGGGTGGCCTCCGTGAGGTCTTGACTGTTCCCGCCGAAGTAGTTCTCGTGGGATCGCACGGCGCAGAATCTCGCGTCGCGGGCAAAGAAACCGGACCGACTCTCACGGAGCAGGAGCATGAGCTTCTTGAGGCGGTCTGCTTCGCAGCAGAGGAGGCGGCTGCTCGCTTCCCTGGCGCACATCTGGAACGCAAGCCGTCTGGGTGCGCACTTCACACTCGGTTGGCGTCGGCAGAAGACGCAGAAGGCGCACGGCGCGAAGCTTCGACCTCCATCACGGCGCTGGATAGTGCGGGGCATATTACGGAACGTTACGGAAAAGACATTCTGGAGTTTCTCGTTCGCGCCTCAAATAAGGGTGCGGCGTTGGACTGGCTGCGAGAGCAGTCTGCCGCAACAGCGGTGGTCTTTATCGGGGATGACGTCACAGACGAAGACGGATTTCGGGCGCTGACGCCAGACGACGTCGGGGTCAAGGTGGGCGAAGGAGAAACCGCAGCCGAGTTTCGAATTGCGAATCCAGAAGAGGCTGTACGACTGCTGGCGGCACTCGCGACAGCGAGGGATGCGGCCGTCGGGTTCGCGCGCACTAGTAGGACTCCCTAGTAAGCTCTTGGTCTCGCCCGTGAAAGTTCTAGACTCGATGCATGCCTGAGCACGACATGAAACCCCGTTCGCGTGTCGTCACCGACGGAATTGAAGCCATGACGTCGCGCGGTATGCTCCGCGCGGTGGGAATGGGCGACGCCGATTGGGACAAACCGCAGATCGGTATCGCGAGCTCGTGGAACGAGATCACCCCCTGCAACTTGAGCCTTGATCGGCTCGCGCAAGCCTCAAAAGAGGGTGTGCATTCTGGCGGCGGATACCCGCTGCAGTTCGGCACCATCTCCGTCTCTGACGGTATTTCGATGGGCCACGAAGGGATGCACTTCTCCCTCGTGAGCCGCGAGGTCATCGCCGACTCGGTCGAAACCGTCATGATGGCAGAACGCCTCGACGGGTCGGTGTTGCTTGCGGGATGCGACAAGTCGCTTCCCGGAATGTTGATGGCCGCCGCACGGCTCGACCTCGCTTCGGTGTTCCTCTATGCCGGATCGACTGCCCCAGGCTGGGTGAAGCTTGAAGACGGCACCGAGAAAGAGGTCACTATCATCGACTCTTTCGAGGCGGTGGGTGCAGTAAAGGCCGGCAAGATGTCGGCGATCGACGCACACCGCATCGAGTGTGCGATTGTTCCCGGCGAAGGTGCCTGCGGAGGCATGTATACGGCGAACACCATGGCGAGTGTTGCCGAAGCGCTCGGCATGAGCCTGCCGGGCTCCGCTGCGCCACCCGCTGCTGACCGTCGCCGCGACTACTTCGCTCACCGCTCTGGCGAGGCCGTAGTGAACATGCTGCGTTTGGGAATTACCGCGCGCGACATCCTCACGAAGAAGGCGTTTGAAAATGCCATTGCGGTGGCGATGGCTTTCGGCGGCTCCACAAACGTCGTGTTGCACTTGCTGGCCATCGCCCGTGAAGCGGATGTTGACCTCACCCTTGCCGACTTCAACCGCATCGGAGACAAGACCCCGCACATCGGTGACCTCAAGCCGTTCGGCAAGTACGTCATGAACGATGTCGACCGCCACGGTGGTGTTCCGGTCGTGATGAAGGCGCTGCTGGATGCCGGACTCATCCACGGCGATGCCCTCACTGTCACCGGCAAAACCGTGGCCGAGAACCTCGCAGAGATCAATCCAGAACCGCTCGATGGCGAAGTTATCCGCACCCTCGACAACCCCATCCATGCCACCGGAGGCATCACCATTTTGCACGGCACGTTTGCACCGGATGGTGCCGTGGTCAAGACCGCCGGATTCGACCTCGACGTTTTCGAAGGGCCTGCCCACGTGTTCGAACGCGAGCGCGCCGCAATGGACGCTCTCGCTGACGGAGAGATCAAGAAGGGTGACGTCATCGTCATCCGGTATGAAGGGCCAAAGGGCGGGCCTGGGATGCGCGAGATGCTCGCCATCACCGCCTCCATCAAGGGCGCAGGTCTCGGAAAAGATGTATTACTCTTGACGGACGGCAGATTCTCAGGCGGCACAACCGGCCTGTGCATCGGCCATATAGCTCCCGAAGCGGTGGATGCAGGTCCCATCGCCTTCGTGCGCGATGGTGATCTGATACGGGTCGATATCGCCGCTCGCTCGCTCGACTTACTTGTTGAGCCTTCTGAGCTGGAATCCCGCCGCAACGGCTGGGCCCCTCTTCCGCCCCGCTACACCCGCGGCGTTCTCGCAAAATACTCGAAGCTCGTGCACTCGGCCGCCGAGGGCGCGATCACCGGGTAACCGCGCGCCCACAACAGATAACCCAAAGGAAACGCAACTCATGCCCACGGAATCTAAAACCGTGCCACACGCAGCGAAGCCTAGTGACGCGACGGTAACGCCCAAGAAGCTTGCCGCGAGTGCGGCCAAACCTGAGGTTCTTACCGGGTCTGGCGCGATTCTGCGTTCGCTCGAGAATCTTGGCGTCAAGGATGTCTTCGGGCTCCCAGGCGGTGCCATCATGCCGTTTTACGACGAGCTGATGTCATCGACCACCATTCGCCACATCCTTGTGCGTCACGAACAGGGTGCAGGTCACGCGGCAGAAGGCTACGCATCCTCGACCGGCAAGGTCGGTGTGTGTATTGCGACAAGCGGGCCCGGCGCAACGAACCTCGTCACCGCCATCGCGGATGCTCACATGGACTCAGTGCCACTTCTGGCGATCACCGGCCAGGTTTTCTCCACCTCCATGGGTACAGATGCTTTCCAAGAAGTCGACATCGTCGGCATCGCGATGCCCATCACGAAACACTCCTTTCTTGTCACCCGCCCAGAAGACATCCCGGCCACGATCGCCGCCGCCTACCTCATCGCGTCGACGGGGCGACCAGGGCCCGTTCTCGTTGATATCACCAAAGATGCTCAGCAGGCGAGCGCCCCGTTTATTTGGCCGCCGAAGATTGACCTTCCCGGCTACCGTCCTGTGACCAAGGCACACGGCAAGCAGGTTCAGGCTGCGGCAAAGTTGATCGCGGAAGCCAAGCGGCCCGTCTTCTACGTCGGGGGCGGAGTCATCCGTGCCGAGGCCTCAAAGGAGCTACTTGAGCTCGCCAACGTGACCGGTGTTCCCGTCGTCACAACGCTCATGGCGCGAGGAGCATTCCCCGACTCGCACCAGCAGCACCTCGGCATGCCTGGGATGCACGGCACAGTGCCAGCGGTGCTCGCCCTTCAGGAAGCAGATCTGCTCATCGTGCTCGGTGCGAGGTTCGACGACCGGGTCACGGGCAAGCCGAGTGAGTTTGCGCCCGACGCGACCGTGATTCACGTGGATGTCGACCCGGCCGAGATCTCGAAGATCCGTATCGCAGATATTCCCATCGTCGGCGATGCCAAAGATGTCATCGCCGATCTGCTCGAGGCCTACAACGAGGCTCTCAAGAAGACGACACCTGATATCGCCCAATGGTGGAATCGTTTGAACGAGTTGCGAATGCGTTTTCCACTCGGGTACACGGAGCCAGAAGACGGCTTGCTGTCTCCTCAATACGTGATTGAGCGCGTCGGTGCTATCACCGGCCCAGAGGCGATCTACGCAGCAGGGGTCGGGCAGCACCAAATGTGGGCTGCGCAATTCATCAAGTACGAGCGACCAAACGCGTGGCTGAACTCTGGCGGTGCCGGAACGATGGGCTACGGATTGCCTGCTGCGATGGGTGCGAAAGTGGCCAACCCCGACCGCATCGTGTGGGCGATCGATGGCGACGGTTGCTTCCAGATGACTAACCAAGAGCTGGCGACCTGCAAGATTAACAACATCCCGATCAAGGTCGCGATCATCAACAACTCTTCCCTCGGGATGGTGCGTCAGTGGCAAACCCTGTTCTACAACGGGCGCCACTCGTTCACCGACCTGAACACCGGTCACGACACGGTCATGATTCCCGACTTCGTGAAGCTTGCTGATGCGTACGGTGCGCTCGGCATCCGCGTCACGAAAAAAGAGGAAGTGGATGCGGCGATCAAGCTCGCAAACGAAACCAACGATCGCCCCGTCGTGATCGACTTCATTGTGAGCGCTGACGCCATGGTCTGGCCGATGGTGCCCCAGGGGGTCGGAAACTCGAGCGTGCAGTATGCGCGAGAGAAAGCGCCCGAATGGGAGGAGGAGTAGCCATGAGTCACGTGCTTTCCATGCTCGTCGAAGACAAACCGGGTCTCCTCACCCGCGTGGCTGGTCTTTTTGCTCGCCGTGGGTTCAACATCGAATCTCTCGCCGTTGGCAAGAGCGAGATCGAGGGTCTGTCCCGAATCACTGTCGTCGTTGATGTTGAGCAGGGCCCGCTCGAGCAAGTCACAAAGCAGCTCAACAAGCTCATCAACGTCATCAAGATTGTGGAACTCGACCCTGCGCACACCGTTGAGCGTGAGCACATGCTCATCAAGGTGAAGGTCGACAACACGACGCGAAGTCAGATTCTTGAGGCGACAAACCTGTTCAGGGCACGTATCGTCGATGTCTCGACGGATGCCCTCGTCATCGAGGTGACCGGCGACACGGCGAAGGTGCAGGCGCTGCTGCGTGTGCTCGAGCCATACGGAATTAAAGAGATCGCACAGTCTGGTCTTCTGGCTATTGGCCGAGGCTCAAAAAGCATTACCGACCGAGTTCACAAAAACTAAAGGAGCACAACACCATGGCCGAGATCTTCTACGACAAAGATGCTGACATGTCCATCATCCAGGGCCGCAAGGTTGCTGTTATTGGTTACGGTTCGCAAGGGCACGCGCACGCGCAAAACTTGCGTGACTCCGGCGTTGAGGTCGTTATTGGCCTGAAACCTGACTCGAAGTCGAAGGCGAAGGCGGAAGAGGCCGGATTCACGGTGTTGCCTTCCGCTGAGGCCGCACAGTGGGCAGATGTCATTGTGATCCTTGCTCCTGACCAACACCAGCGTGGGCTGTTCGCCGCAGACATTCGTGACAACCTTAATGCGGGCGACGCGCTCGTCTTCGGTCACGGGTTCAACATCCGCTACGGCTACATCGAGGCGCCTGAGGGTGTCGACGTGATCATGGTTGCGCCGAAGGGCCCGGGGCACGTTGTGCGCCGCGAGTTCGAAGCTGGTCGCGGTGTTCCCGTGATCGTTGCGGTCGAGAACGACGCCACGGGTAAGGCGTGGCCGCTCGTGCTCAGCTATGCAAAAGCAATTGGCGGCCTTCGCGCCGGCGGTATCAAGACGACCTTTACCGAAGAGACCGAGACCGACCTGTTCGGCGAACAGGCGGTGCTGTGTGGTGGAGTTTCTCAGCTGGTGCAGTACGGATTCGAAACCCTTACCGAGGCTGGCTACCAGCCTGAGGTTGCGTACTTCGAGGTGCTTCACGAGCTGAAACTCATCGTTGACCTCATGAACGAGGGCGGCATCGCGAAGCAGCGTTGGAGCGTCTCTGACACCGCGGAGTACGGCGACTACGTCTCTGGTCCGCGCGTTATCGACGAGCACGTCAAAGAGAACATGCAGGCCGTTCTTGCCGACATCCAGAACGGTGCATTCGCGGAGCGCTTCATCGCCGATCAGGATGCCGGAGCGCCCGAGTTCACTGCGCTGCGTAAGAAGGGTGAAGATCACCCTATCGAGGCAACGGGCCGCCAGCTTCGCGGGCTCTTCGCTTGGGCGCAAAAGGACGATGACTACACCGAAGGAACCGCAGCCCGCTAGGGTTTGAGCATGGCCGCTGATCCAGATGACGAGGCACTGAGTTGGTCGGGTGAAACTGATCCGACTCACGTGGCTGCGCCCGCTTCTGAGAAAGTAGCCGCTTCCGGAGATATCGACGATATCGCCGAAGCGGCGAACCCAGTGTTCCTCGTTGTGCTTGGACTCCTTGTGGGCGTGTACGTGCTGTATGCCGTCGGCTGGGGCATCCACGCGTTCACGACGCCCGCACGAGCGGCGGGAGCATTCCCGGTCATCATGTACCAGCTGGGGGAGTTCTTCTCCATCGCGAGCCCATTCTTGTGGGCGGTGGCAGTGTGGCTTCTCGCGAAGAAGACCAGTTGGCGGCTGCTGTGGCTTTTTGTTGGCGTGCTTGTGCTTGCACCGTGGCCTTTCATTCTCGGCGGATAGGGGGCGGTCAAATGACGAGAAAGAAATCCGCAAAGGATCTGACCGAGGCACAGGCGCAGCAGGACGCAACTCTTTCTGCTGAACCGGGAGCCGACGCCAACGCAGGCAAAGTGCAGCGCACGCCGTGGCAATGGGCTCTGTGGATCCGCACCACCGTGATTGTGCTCTTTGGCCTGCTTTACGCGTGGGATCTCTTTGAGGCGGTATCAAACCTGTTTGGCAAAATTGAGGAACGCGCTCGCATCAACGAGGTCCGACAGCTCAATGGGTTTGCACCGCTCGACACCCCGTGGGTGTTTCTCTTGGCAAACCTTGCACTCCCGATAGTGGTGTTTGGTGTGGCGATCCTCATCGCCCGCAAACGCAACGTGGGAATTCTGGCGATGGTGTTGCTTGCTGGCCTCGGTGTGGTCGCGGCGATCAGCTTGACGATCACTGCTTTTGTGCTGCAGCTTCCCTGACTCGTTTTCGAGGGTCAGCGCAGCAGCGCCGCAATGACGATCAGTGCGATCAACACGATCTGACCAATCGTGCGTGGAACGAGCGGATACGCCACTCGGCCGAATCGTTCCTTATGCGCTGCCGCGTATACGTTGGCGGGGAACACGGCGACCAGAAAGACGATGAGACTGATCGCGGCAGCGACGGTGGTCGCGGGAACAACCAGCCCGATTCCGCCAGCAATCTCGCACACTCCGGTGAAGATCACCAAGTTTTGCGGGCTTGACACGCCTTTCCATCGCAGGGCGGGTGGGATCATGGCGGCCATGGTTCGCTGCACGGCGGGCATAAAGTGCGTGACCCCCATCCCGATAAACGCGAGCGCGAGCAGAATACGCAGCACAAGGCCAATGACATTGAACGCAACAAATTCCATCCCCCTATTCTGCAGCCCGTAGAGTGGTGAACTATCTGGCGCCCCAGGGTCGCGGCGCATCACTGCACCATGCCGCAATCAAAGGAGCGTCGCTGTGCCAAAACCCATTGTGATCATTGCCGAAGAACTTTCTCCTGCCACGGTGGATGCGCTGGGGCCAGATTTCGACATCCGCATGGTGGATGGCACCGACCGGGTTGCGCTTCTCGCCGCACTGCCTGAGGCGAAGGCCATTCTCATTCGCTCTGGAACCCAGATGGATGCTGAGGCGATCAAGGTTGGCCGTTCGCTCACCGTGATCGCGCGCGCCGGTGTTGGCCTCGACAACGTCGATGTGAAGGCCGCAACGGCGGCGGGGGTCATGGTGGTGAACGCCCCAACGTCGAACGTGGTGTCTGCCGCCGAACTTGCGATCGGGCACCTACTCTCGCTCGCAAGATTTATCCCGGAGGCGAATGCTTCGGCAAAGGCGGGGGAGTGGAAGCGGTCGGCTTTTACCGGAACCGAACTGTTTGAGAAGACGATCGGCATCATCGGTCTTGGGCGCATCGGAACTCTTGTTGCCCACCGTCTGGCCGCGTTCGACGCCACAATCATTGCCTACGACCCTTACGTGACACCGACAAGGGCCCAACAACTTGGTGTGCAACTTGCGAGCCTGGATGAGGTCATGGAGCGCGCCGACTTCATCACCATCCACATTCCACGTACCCCCGAAACGACGGGGCTGATCGGTGCGGAACAGTTCGCCAAAGCGAAGCCATCGTTGCGCATTGTCAATTGCAGCCGCGGCGGAATTATCGATGAGGATGCACTGGTGGATGTTCTAACGTCGAAGCGCATCGCCGGTGCAGGGCTCGATGTGTACGTGAATGAGCCGCCAACCGGTTCGCCGCTTCTAGCGCTCGACAACATCATTCTCACTCCGCATTTGGGGGCATCCACCGACGAGGCTCAAGAGAAGGCTGGTGTCTCTGTTGCCCGTTCCGTTCGCTTGGCGCTCGACGGCGAGCTCGTTCCGGATGCCGTGAATGTTGCAGGCGGCATCATCGACACGAGCGTGCGTCCTGGTATCCCTCTCATGGAAAAGCTTGGCCAGATCTTTGGCGGCCTCGCCGGTAGCCCGGTCACGAGCATCGATGTGGAGGTGCGAGGGGAGATCGCCGAGTTCGATGTGAAGGTGTTGAAGCTGGCGGCGCTGAAAGGCTATTTCGCGAACATCGTGAGCGAATCTGTTTCATACGTGAACGCTCCGCTTTTGGCCGAGCAACGCGGCATCCCTGTGCGGCTTATCACCGAGGCGGTGAGCGACGAGTATCGCAACCTGCTGACGATTCGTGGTGGCCTTGCTGACGGCAGCGAAGTTTCGGTGTCTGGCACGCTCACCGGCAACAAGCAGAGTGAGAAGATCGTGGAGATTAACGGCTACGACGTCGAAATACCTATCGCCCAACATTTCGTTGTCATGGTTTACACGGACCGCCCCGGCATCGTCGCGATCTTCGGGCGCGAGTTTGGTGACGCCGGCATCAATATTGCGGGGATGCAGATAAGTCGCAAGGTCGCCGGCGGCCAGGCACTCAGCGTGCTCACCGTGGATTCTCCTGCACCGGAGAGGCTGCTCGAGAAGGTGGGCGCGGCAATTGATGCTGCGCTCATGCGCGAGGTCAACATCACCGATTAGGTTGCGCACGCGAAAGCGGCCAGGAGGTACAAGCTCCTGGCCGCTGACGTACACCTGCTGTGGTGCAGGAATTCAGTTGTTAGATCATTGGGTCTGAATTGGTTCCGTCTGCACGAGTCTCGTGTTGCGTGACGCTCTCGCCGCCGGCACCTACGTGGCGAACCGTTTCGACGCTTGAACGCTTACGCAGTACAAGAACGAGCGAGATCAGGAACACCACGACGCCTGCGCCCATCAAGATGTATCCGATCAGGTGGAGGTCAACAAAATCGTTGGGCAGGTTTACTGCGAACGACAGGACAGCTCCAATGACAAACAGGACTATTCCGCTTCCAATTCCCATGGTCTCGATTCCTTTCCTTGGAATCCTACTGTTTCGGTCTTTTATGTGAGTAGCCTGTGAGGGGCCTGAATCTGGGCAAGTTTGGGCGAGCGATAAGCTCGCGGTGTGAAGCGACTAATGATGATGGCGACCGTAGTTGCGCTTGGATTGTTGCCCGGCGCCGCCGTGGCGGCCTCAGCGTCTGCTTCGTCATCCGCACCCTCATCGTCAGTGGAAGTTCGCGGCGTCGCCACCGGCGTGGCGGATTTCGAGTTCGCGTCATACTCTGCTGACTATTACCTGGCCCGCAATGACGCAGGGCATTCCACCCTGAAGACCGTTGAGACTTTTGTCGCGAATTTTCCAAGCATTGATCAAAATCGAGGGATGATCCGCTCCATCCCTAACGACTACGACGGTGTTCCACTGGTCACACAAGTGCAATCTGTGGTCGACGAAAATGGACAGCCGGTGCCGTACGAGATCACGGTGCGCGATGGGTTCACCGAGGCAGCTCTCGGTACCGATGAGTTCGTGCACGGCCGCACCAGCTACACGATCACGTATACGCAAGAGAACGTGGTGCGCGATTTCTCCGACACAAACTCGGATGAGTTCTACTGGGACACGAATGGCGTTGGTTTTGCGCAGCCCTTTGGTTCCGTCTCGGCGCGAGTGCACGTAGACCCGGCACTCACCGAGTTTCTCACTGACAGTTCTGCCTGCTACTACGGCGCACAGAGCTCGACGGATCAGTGCGAGATCGTGCACACGCCTGATGCGGAAGGGGATACCTTCACGTCGACAGTGCAGAACCTAGGTGCCGGAGAGAACCTCACCGTCGTGGTCGGATTCACCCTCGGAACGTTTGTACAAGAACCCGCGCAAACAATTGACGGGAACAACGGGACCTGGAACAACGAGCCGTGGATCACGGCTGCGCCCCCGTGGTGGGTGGAACTCGGCGGGATCGCGATGGCGATTCTGGCGGCTCTGGGCACGGCGTTCACCATCGTTTGGCGGTTTGTGAAGCCCGCGTCATCCAAAGGCAGCGGCATCATCATTCCGCAATACACAGTGCCACAAGGTATTAATTTGCTTGAAGCCTCAGAGCTCATCGGACGCGCGAATGCTGGAGTGGCCGCGCAAATCGTGAGTTTTGCGGTGCGAGGAAAGCTGCGCATTCTTGACTACCCGGTCACTAACGGTGGCGCGCAGTTCACTCTGCAACTTCTTGACGCGTCGGGTCTGGACGACCAAGAGCTCGCGCTACTCACCGCGCTGTTCGAGGTTGGTCCCAGCACAGAAGCGTTCCAGGCGCTTGGCACGACCGGGCTTTTTGACGAGGGCGCGGTGCAACAGATGTCGGAGCGCGCCAACAGGCTCGTCCCCGGCACCGTTCGCGAAGTCGGGTTGATTGACGACACCGCAGCACGAGCGGTGAAAGTAGTTCAATCCGGAGTGACAAGCCGCCTCACGGCGCGCGGGTTGACGCAGAAGCGTTCGTCGCTTGCTGGCATCTTTATCGCGCTCTCGGTGTTCCTCATGGGATTCGCCTCTGTCGCGTTATTCTTCTACGCGTTCACCCATAACTCGTTCAGCGGCTGGAGCATTGCCTCGACGGTTATTGCGTTCTTGGCGTTCATTTTGAGCCTCTCGTTTGCGTGGCGTCCAGCGGTGCCCACCGCAAACGGGGCGGAGTTGAACGACTATCTTCTTGGCATGAGGGACTACCTGCAGCTTGCAGAAGCCGAGCGTTTCCGAATGCTCCAGAGCCCGGAAGGCGCGCAGCGGATGCGCCTTGAGCAGATCGACATCCGCCACCCAGCGCAAAAAGTGAAGCTGTACGAAAAGCTTCTGCCATTTGCCGTGATGTGGGGGGTGGAGAAGGAGTGGGTCAAGGAGCTTGCGTTCTACTTTGGGGCCGAAGCGCCACAGTGGTTTGTGAGCACGGGAACGTTTGATGCGATGAGGTTCTCCAGCGCCATGAGCACCATCTCGCGAACTGCGGTGGCGCGCGCCACCCCGGCTGCCACAACCTCGTCGTGGTCCGGAAGTAGCGGCGGGAGCTTTAGCGGTGGTTCCCACGGGGGTGGCTTCTCCGGCGGCGGAGGAGGCGGGGGCGGCGGCGGGGGTCGCTAAAGCTCGCGGTACGCTGGAACCACAGAATTTTTCGGAGGTTTCATGTCGCGTACGCTCGATCTTGCCGTGATCGCAGGGGACGGTATCGGCCCGGAGGTCATCGCTCAAGCGGTTGCCGTGCTTAGAGTTGCCATGCCGTCAGACACGAAGGTAAC
Organism: Actinomycetales bacterium; assembly: GCA_038243605.1. GTDB lineage: Bacteria > Actinomycetota > Actinomycetes > Actinomycetales > Microbacteriaceae > Terrimesophilobacter. The sequence goes on along the minus strand of JBBSQX010000005.1, from coordinate 69,032 downwards.
GACCACTGAGTACCCGTTTGGAGCAGGGCACTTTGTGCAGACCGGCACAATTTTGGGCGACGACGATCTTGAGGCGCTGCGCACGCACGATGTCATTCTTCTTGGCGCCGTAGGCGGCGACCCGCGGGATGAGAGGCTCGCTGGTGGCATTATCGAGCGCGGTTTGCTACTGAAACTCCGTTTCGCGTTTGATCACTATGTGAACCTGCGGCCAACAGTGATTTTGCCGGGAGTTCAGAGCCCGCTGCGGGAGCCAGGCGAGGTTGACTTTGTCGTTGTGCGTGAGGGCACAGAGGGTCCGTATGCGGGCACGGGGGGCAGCATACGCACGGGAACGCCGCACGAGATTGCGAGTGAAGTGAGTGTGAATACTGCGTTCGGCGTCGAACGTGTGGTGCGGTTCGCGTTCGCCCAAGCCGAACTGCGTCGCAAGAAACTCACGCTCGTTCACAAAACCAACGTGCTGAGTTTTGCGGGTTCGTTGTGGCAACGCATCGTCGACGCGGTGGCTGCCGAGCATCCGGATGTCGAGGTGGGCTACCAACACGTGGATGCAGCGACTATTCACATGGTCACGAACCCGAGTAGATTTGACGTGATCGTCACCGACAACCTTTTCGGTGACATCATCACCGATCTGGCCGGCGCCATCAGCGGCGGCATCGGTTTGGCAGCGTCGGGAAATATCAACCCGGAAGGCGCCTACCCCAGCATGTTCGAGCCGGTTCACGGTTCCGCACCGGACATCGCAGGTAAGAACATTGCAGATCCCACCGCCGCGATCCTCTCTGTAGCTCTGCTGCTCGCACAGCAAGGTTTTGCGCAGGAAGCAGCGAACGTCACTTCTGCTGTGACAGAAGATTTGGCAGAGCGGGGCGCGGCATCGCGCTCGACGACCGAGGTTGGCACCGCCATCATCGAACGACTTAGGAACCATGATCGACATTGACGAAGGACCCACGATGACCAACACCGCAGACTCCATGACCGCAGGCTCAACAGACCCAGCGACCGCAACGTCAGGGTCGAAAACCGACTTGCGCTGGTCGATTACGAGCAACTCGAGCGCGCGAAGCCAGCAGGAGCGTGACGAGATTCTCGCGAACCCTGGCTTCGGCGTGCACTTCACCGATCACATGGTCGACATCTGCTGGACAGACGGCGACGGATGGCACACCCCCCGCGTGGAGCCTTACGGCCCCATTGCGCTCGATCCTGCCGCCTCCGTGCTGCACTACGGGCAAGAAATCTTTGAGGGCATGAAGGCGTACCGTCACGCAGACGGCACCATATGGACCTTCCGGCCAGAGGCAAACGCCGCACGCATGCAGCGCTCAGCCAAACGACTCGCTCTCCCAGAGCTGCCCTCCGACTACTTCATCGACTCGCTGCGTCAGCTCATCGCGGTGGATGGCTCCTGGGTTCCGTCTGCGGCAGAAACCAGTCTTTACCTGCGCCCGTTCATGTTTGCGCAGGAGGCATTTCTCGGCGTTCGCCCAGCACAGAAGGTGGCCTATTACGTCATTGGCAGCCCGGCCGGCGCATATTTCACGGGTGGTGTCGCGCCCGTTTCCATCTGGCTTTCCACAAACTACGCTCGCGCAGGCAAGGGCGGCACTGGGGCAGCGAAGACCGGCGGCAATTACGCCTCGTCGCTCGTGGCGCAAGCAGAGGCATCCGCTCACGGCTGCGCGCAGGTGATGTTCCTTGACTCATCTGAAGGCAAATACCTTGAAGAACTCGGCGGCATGAACATTGTGCTCGTCTACAAAGACGGCACGCTCGTGACTCCAAAGTCAGACAGCATCCTCGAGGGCATCACGCGTGACTCAATTTTGCAGCTCGCGCGCGACCGAGGGCACACGGTAGAAGACCGTCGAGTGACGCTCGATGAGTGGCGCGAAGGCGCCGCCTCCGGCGACATCGTGGAGGTCTTCGCGTGCGGTACCGCCGCCGTCGTGACGCCGATTGCCCAGCTGAAGGGCGCAGATTTCAGTATTGGCTCTGCGGGTGCCCCCGCTGGCGAGCTCACAATGTCGCTGCGCAAGGAACTCACTGACATTCAGTACGGCCGGGCAGAAGACCGACACGGGTGGATGATGCAGCTCGACAGGGCCGCAAAATCGGCCGCGAGCACGACACTTGGCGAGGTGTAACCCGGTGAAGATCGCACGATTTAGCACTGCCAATGGAGACCCTCGTTACGGGATCGTGGACGATGACGAGATTGTGGTGATCGCTGGCGACCCACTGTTTAGCGGATTCGAAACGACGGGGGAGCGGGTACTGCTCGCCGATGCAAAACTTCTTGCGCCGGTCATCCCGCGCTCCAAAGTGGTCTGCGTCGGCATGAACTATGCCGCTCACAAGGCTGAGCTGCACGCGGATACCCCCAACAACCCGCTCATCTTCTTGAAGCCGAACACCGCCGTTGTTGGTCCAGGTGACACGATTCAGATTCCACCAGTGGATGGCCGAATCGTGCACGAAGGCGAACTCGCGATCGTGATCGGCAAGATTGCCAAGCTCGTGAAGGCCGCCGACTGGGCTGACTATGTTTTTGGCTACACGATCGCGAACGACATCTCTGCCCGCGATGTGATGTTCGCCGACGGTCAGTGGGCGAGGGCAAAAGGCTACGACACGTTCTGCCCGCTCGGCCCGTGGATCGAGACAGAGCTCGACCCGACGAATCTCGAGATTCAAACCTTCGTTGAGGGCGAGCCACGTCGTCACGGCAACACCTCCGACATGCTCTACAAGATTCCCGAGATCATCGAGTTCGCGTCAAGCGTGTGGACGCTGCTCCCGGGTGATGTCATTTGCACCGGCACGCCCGCTGGCCTCGGCGGGTTCACGGATGGCCAAACCGTCGACATCACGATCGAGGGCATTGGCACGTTGAGCAACCCGGCGCGCAACCGCTGAATAACCCTGCGCGAATCTGCTGAGTAACCCGCGCGGATCCGAGACTGGCACGGACACACCTCCACGGAGCAGATTGCGCTAGTGTGCGTGACAAGGTAGCGTGTTACGCATGACAGCGGATGTTGGTGCTCAGCTTCGCAAGGGAGTCGTGGAGTACTGCGTGCTCGGCTTGCTAGCAAGCGAGCCGATGTACGGCTGGCAGCTCGCGGAGATCCTCACCGGTCGGGGCCTCATCGCCAGTATTGGCACGCTCTATCCGATGCTCACACGGCTGCGAACGCAAGGGCTCGTGAGCAGCTTTAACCAAGCATCCGACGCTGGTCCGGTGCGCAAGTACTACCGGTTGACCACCACAGGCATCGCGGAGTTGGGAGCGTTCCGGAGGCAGTGGGCACCCTTCGCAAACACCGTCAACGAACTTATCGAGAAGGGAAGCACATCATGAGCCAGAGTGATCAGTCGCAGGCTGTGCGCAACTATTTGAGCGACCTCAAGGCGGCGCTCGTGGGTCTTCCACACGAGGTCGCTGACGAGATCGTCGCTGGCATCACAGAGGAACTCGCGGGCGTGGATGCGACTGCTGCAGCTGCCCGCATCGTGGAGCTCGGCGAGCCCGCGTTCATTGCAGCGGAGGCTAAAGCGGGTTCTGATCTTCAGCAGCCTCTTATCCCGTCGGCCAGCAAGGAACTGGCGGACTCCCGGGCGTATATTGTCGTCACATGCGCTCTCGTGGCGCTCGGTGGAGTCGTAGTTCCTGTGGCTGGATGGATCGTGGGAGTCGGCATGGTTGCCTTCTCTAAGACCTGGTACCTGTGGGAAAAATTAGTTGCGATTTTTGCGCCTTGTGTGGCTCTCGGATTGTTGATTTTGGGAGCATGGCTGGTGGCCGGCGAAACCGGCGGTCTCACGTGGTGGCATGTGGCAATACTCGGCGCGTTCTTTGTGCCGTTCCTGACTGGAACCTGGCTGCTCATCCGTGGAATGAAGCGGCACGCCGCGACAGCTCGATAACACGGTAACCCTCGTGCTATCGGCTCACTGGTGGGTGAGCATACGCAGAGCTTCTCGTGACGGGGCCACCAGTTCGCGCCCACTCGCCTAGAATTGCCGGGATGACTGCCACATTTTCTACCGCCACCGGGTTCGATGTTCGCTTGCGTTTCTGCCCTTCGCCGACGGGTACGCCCCACGTTGGGCTCATTCGCACTGCCTTGTTTAATTGGGCGTACGCCCGCCACACAGGCGGCAAACTGATTTTTCGCATTGAAGACACGGATGCCGCCCGCGACAGCGAAGAGAGCTACGAGCAGCTTCTCGACGGGCTCTCTTGGTTGAATATCACCTGGGATGAGGGCGAGGGTGTCGGGGGGCCGCACGGGCCATACCGTCAATCGCAGCGCGACGAGATCTACCAGAGTGTCATCGAGAAGCTGCGCGCATCCGGGCACCTGTATGAGAGTTTTGCTACCGGCGAAGAGATTGAAGCGCGCAACGTGGCCAAGGGTCGCGACCCGAAGCAGGGCTACGACAACTTTGAGCGCGATCTCACGGAAGAGCAACGTGCCGCTTACCGTGCGGAGGGCCGCGAGCCAGCGCTGCGCCTGCGCGTGCCAGACACGGATCTCAGTTTTACAGACCTCGTGCGCGGCGACATCACGTTTCCCGCTGGCAGCTTCACCGACTTTGTTGTCGTGCGCCCGAACGGCAAGCCGCTCTACACCTTCGTAAACCCCGTGGACGACGCGCTCATGGGCGTCACTCATGTGCTTCGCGGCGAAGATTTGCTCTCGAGCACACCCCGCCAGATCGCCCTCTACCACGCGCTCATCGAGCTGGGGATCGCGCCCGCCGTTCCGCAGTTCGGCCACCTTCCATATGTGATGGGAAACGGCAACAAGAAGCTTTCCAAGCGCGACCCAGAGGCGAGCCTGTTTCACCACCGCGACCGTGGCTTCATCCCTGAGGGGCTCATCAACTACCTCGCTCTGCTTGGCTGGTCCATCTCTGCGGACCGCGACGTGTTCTCCATCGACGAGATGGTCGAGGCGTTCGATGTGGTTAATGTGAACCCGAACCCGGCTCGCTTTGACCTGAAGAAGGCCGAATCGATCAACGGTGACCACATCCGCATGCTTGATGTCAGCGACTTTGCTGACCGCATGCTGCCCTACCTTGGCGACCTCGTGCAGACTGATGCCCACCGCGAGATGCTGCACCGCGCTGCGCCGCTCGTGCAGGAGCGCATGCAGTTGCTGAGTGAAGCGCCAGGTCTACTCGCCTTCCTTTTCACGGCGGATGACGACCTCACGTTCGACGATGACGCGATGCCTAGTGAGGGTGGCCCGACCGTACTTGCTGTCTCGACGAAGGCACTGAGCGATCTTGAGGAGTGGACGACGCCGGCCATCGAGGCGGCGCTTCGCGGCGCGCTCATCGACGACCTTGGCCTGAAGCCGCGCCTCGCCTTTGGACCTTTGCGCTCAGCAGTCTCCGGCCGCAGAATCAGCCCGCCGTTGTTCGAGTCGATGGAGTTGCTTGGCAAAGAGTCCACGCTGAAGCGCATCGCGAAGCTGGCAGATCTCCTGTGATCTGGCCTAACGTCACCACCACTCGCGATACGCTAAAGTAGACACTTGGTCCGGCTTCGGTCGGAGCCATTGGGGTATGGTGTAATTGGCAACACGGAAGATTCTGATTCTTTTGTTCTTGGTTCGAGTCCAGGTACCCCAGCCAGACAATGCGGTTTCACTCCGTTACATCGCGTCGCCGATGTAGGAGTACGTGATGAAGACTTCTGCGGCGATTCCCGCCTCATCCAGCACTCCCTGCACGGCCGCCATCATGTAGTTGGAATCCCAGCCGAGGTACAGGTGTTGGCCGTCGCCGAGAACCTGCCACTCTCCGCGCCACGCCTGCGCGTCGAAAAGGGGGCCACCGCGTCGGGCGCTGAACGTCACGACGCACTCGCGGGAATCCGCCCACAAGCGCTTGAAGACGCGGTCGAAGAGAGCTTTGACGTCGTGCACCTCCCAGTGCTCGCCGCGGTACTCCACGTAGCTGAACTCGCGCCGCCACCCGGCAGGCCAGCCACGCCTCCGGTGAGCGTCAAGAATGGGGGTGAGGCCGTCATCGTCAATGCCCACAACGACTGGGTTCGCCCACAGGCGCAGAAAATCGGCGGTCAGGGTTGCCGTGCGCTCGGTGATCGCCGCTGTGTTCCACTCCTGCACAGTGGAGAGAGCACGGGTCGTTGCGACATCGCTCGCCGAGTACTGCCCATCACGCTTCGCCACGAACGAGGAACCGAATGCACGCTCGGCGAGCGGCTCCTCGAGGAGCACAAGGTTGCCGAGGGTCGGGGCGAGAGCCCGGTGACTGTTTTGCTCGTCGTCACTGAAATCTGACCACTCGCGTGCCCCGTCGCCACTCCACGTGTCAGAAGGTGCCAGCGGCACGATGTGATCGACACCATATTTCGCGCCAATGTTTGCCACATCAATGTTTGCCAGGCGGGCGAGCACGTAGTGAGCGTGAGGCAGCTCGGCATATTTGAGAGCCACACGCACGCGCTCGTCGGATGGCGTGATCCGCGCAATCGCTCTGGCAAGGTTCTCGCGCCCGGCCTCGCGTGCGCGACACAGTCGTGCCACGAGGCGGTCGGTGGTCACGCCAACGACTTCGCGGCGGATGAGCAGCGACTGAATGCGGGCAAGATCAGCCACGAGCTCATCGGTGGGCAACTGGCCGCGCTCATGTGCAGAGAACGAGCGCATCACGAGCGGGTACATGCCGCGCCCGAAAACGTTGATCCCGTAGACCTCCGCCGAAATGCTCGCGTCGTCAATCAGCGACGGATTATGCAGCCGCGAATAGATCGCCGAAAATTCTCGCCACTCTGCGGCATGGGTAAGAAGGGTCTCGAAGTCGAGGCGCGGAAAATGCTGCCGGAAGGCATCGTACACACCGCGCCCACCCGAGAGCTCAAGCTCACGCCCGGTCGTCATCACGAGGTAGTGATGCCAGAACTTACCGATGGTGTCACCGGTGTTGTTCTCGATCGGAACCCAGAACTCGTCTTCAATCGTGTTCTGTTGAGCGTGCGTGAGGCCCATGAGTAGGTAGTTGTGGATGAGTTCGTGGTCGCGAAGAGGCTCGCCGGTGGAGTTGAGGCTTTCGAAAATCTGTTGAGCGTTGGCATCCGGCCCAAGCGAAATCGCGACGTGCTCCAACTTATTGAGGCCCCGCCAAATTCGGGCGACCTCGTTGCTGCGCACCTGGCTGCGAAAAAACGCGTAGTTGTCGTCGAAGCGGGAGTCGCGAGCATCATGATCGCCGAGGCGGCGATCGAGAACGACACTGTCGAAAACCTCAGCCCACGCACGGTGTGGGCGCAGTTTGGTGTGGGTTGGGTCGTCGGCGTGCACGAGCACCGTTTCGAGCTCCGCAGCAAGATCAGGGTCGTCAACTTTGGCGGTGTGGTGAAGGGCGGCGATCAGCAACATGAGGGTCGTAATGCGCTGCTGACCATCGATGAGCACCAGTTCGGAGACACCCTGGTGCGGGTTGGCGGTAGAGAGAATGGAGCCAAGAAAGTGGCGGTGGTTCTCGTCAGCATCCGCGACCGCACGGATGTCTGCCAGTAGCTGTTCGCACCCGCCAATATCCCAGCGATACTGGCGTTGGTACACCGGCACGATGATCGTGGCCTCTGAAGTCGAAAGCCAGCCGATAGTGCTGACGGCGGTGGCGTCAACGTTGGTGGCAATAACCATTATTTAGGCTCGCTCCTTGGGTTTCAGAGTCACTTTGCTGGCCCGGATTAAACACCAGAAGGCCAGCCTCTACGCAGCTTACCCGCTGTTAGGCTTACCTAAGTTGGGCCTGTTAAAACGTGCTGGCCTCAAAGAAAGGTAACAAGATTCTTATGGGTTACATCAAATCTGCTGCATTAGACGAGACCGGATATGTGGTGCTCGATCGCTATAACCAGGAACTCGATCCCAAAGAGTGGCTCGATATCGAATTCGTTGACTGGAAATCATCCGGCGAAACTCGCTTCGCCCCCCTCGCCTCCAAGAATGGCGACATCGAGTGCAACGGTTTCTGGCACGGAGAGAACCCCCGCACCGACAAGGGCGGCCAATGGATCCCCTCGCAGGTCGAGAAGGCACCAAACCTCACCCGCCGGGCCATGGAGCCTGGCTCAGATGTTGGCCGTTGCCGGGTCATTGAGCTTCAGCCCACCGGCTACGCTGACTGCCTCTACAACCTTCACCAAGACGACAACAACCGTCTAAACCCCGACGGCACCGGATGGGTCGTTCGCGGATTCTTCAACCTCTCCGACGACAAAGACAGCTACTTCGTGTTGCGCGAGAACCGCACAGACCCGAGTGTCGAGTACCACATTGCACTTCCGGCGGGAGCCCAGCTCATTGTCGACACGCAGCGCCTGTGGCACGCCACCACTCACGTCGGTGATGAGCCGCGCTTCTGCCTCATCACCTCGTGGGAGTCAGGCCCAGAACTTGACGCTTATATGGCGAAGTACAACGGCAAGTCGCGCGTACCAAACTACGAGGTCTCGCAGGACATCCTTGACGCGGGCCAGGCTGAGCAGACTCGTCGCCTCGCCGAACGTGCCGCATATTATGCAGCAAAAGGTAAAGCCGAAGTTACGGCCATGAGCGAGGCCTAAACCTCGAACGCTTTCTTACAATCGAGTTCGTCACCGGGTTCGAGCGGGAACAAATCTTCTGCTCCTGTTTCGGTGGCGAGCTCGATTTTTGCGTTCGCCCTCTGGCCGTAACCCCGCCATAATCGTGGAATGACCACGATGAAGCGGCCGAAGCCAACGGCGCCGAAACTTCAGGCGTCAAAGCCACAGCACATCGTGGTGGCGATCAACCCTCAGGCATCCTTCGGCAAAAGTCGCGCGGTGGGGCCCGCTGTTGTGCACACCTTGCGCGCTGCGGGTCACAACGTGACAAGCCTCACCGAACCTGATGTCGAGCAGTTGATGGTCGCAGCCTCGGCTGCGCTGACCAGTAAGCCCGATGCCCTCGTCGTCGTGGGCGGCGACGGCATGGTCAATCTTGGGGTCAACCTTGTCGCAGAGACGGGCATCCCACTCGGAATCGTGCCCTCAGGCACCGGAAACGACATGTCGCGCGGCCTCGGCATTCCGGTCGGTAACACTGAGCTGGCCACCGAGGCGTTACTTTCGGCACTGAATGCGCCTCCGCGCGTGATCGATGCCGGCTTAATCACTCAAGGTGATGGCTCAACAATGTGGTTTGCTGGCATCCTTTCGGCCGGTTTTGACGCGATCGTGAACGAGCGTGCGAACGTGATGCGGTGGCCGCGGGGCAGGCAACGCTACAATCTTGCGTTGCTTCGCGAACTCGCCATGCTCAAACCCGTGCACTACCGACTCACCATTGACAGTGCCGAGAGCGAGACTCGGGCCGTGCTTGTCGCTGTCGCAAACAACGTTTCTTTTGGCGGAGGAATGAAAGTCACGCCAGACGCGAAACTTGACGACGGGCTGCTCGACGTTTTTGTTGTTCAGCCGCTGTCGCGCATCGCGTTCTTACGCATCTTTCCGCGGGTCTTTAGCGGCACGCACGTGACGGATACGCGGGTGTCAATCAGTCGCGCGAGACGCATTCGTGTCGATGCGGACAGGATTGTGGCGTACGCGGATGGTGAGCGCGTGGGCATATTGCCGCTGACTGTCGAGGTGCGGCCCGGCGCGCTCAGGCTTCTGGTGTCGAGGTTGGTTCCGGTGTCGGCGGAATAAAGTTCTGGTCAGGATCACTCGACATGCACGAATAGAGCTGGTCAGAATTAGGTTCCTCGGTTTCGGGGAACACCATGAATTCCTGCTTTGGTCTGGTATCGCCTTGGGTTGCCGCCTGGAAGGTCTCAAAATCTGACGCACAGGAAGCGGAGACTGCGTTCTGCAGTGAACCCGCGGTCGTCACGTCACGCCACGAGAGGTTGCCTTGGCCGATGATGATGTAATCGTGGTCGTCTGAGCACGGCACAACCGTCACCTGTTCGACGATGCCACCATCTGCTGAGTTGAAGGAGAAACAATCGCCCGTCAGCAACTCCTGGGCAGAAATCGTTGAGCTTTCTGTGACCCGCCCATCGTTGTCTCGTGGTGTGCTGGTATCCAGAAGCGAGCAACCGCTCATCAAAAAACCAATGCTAAGTACCGAAATGGTTGTTAGCAGCTTCCTACGCATGTCTTTCCCTCACACAAATTCTTCACACCGTTTTTGTTGGGTCGCCCCACTGTGGCATACTCTATGAGCGCGTCCACTACGGCCCCATCGTATAGTGGCCTAGTACGCCGCCCTCTCACGGCGGTAACGCGGGTTCGAATCCCGCTGGGGTCACGACCTATTTTCACCTGTGCAGCATGGCGTTCATGCCCCGCGTTCATGCTGCGCGTTCACCCTGCGCGCTCATACTGCGCGCCCATCAGATAGCATTGCGGGAGCGAAGGGGAGTATCCCAGTTTCGCCGCACCCGTCAAGACGGCCAGCAACGACGCTGACCCGGATGCGGCGGTGTCGAGCACTTCGGCACGGGAGAGACTTTCGGCCCTGTCTCGACCCTTCACGATCGGAACTCCCGTGCTCCCCACCATTCCAGTTTGGTTTGAAGTTGGCTCTCTCGTCATCCTGACGATCATTATCGTTGCTGACCTGATCATCGCCTACCGCCGACCGCACATTCCGAGTGCGCGTGAATCGGCCCTATGGGTGGGCTTCTATGTGACTCTGGCTTTGGTGTTTGCTGGGCTCCTTGTCTGGCTCGGTGACGTGGAGCAGGCCGGCCAGTTTGTCGCGGGCTGGCTCACCGAATACAGCCTGAGCATCGACAACCTGTTCGTCTTTCTGCTGATCATGGCGCAGTTCAAGGTGCCGAAAAAGTACCAGCAAGAGATTCTCATGGTGGGAATCATGATTGCCCTCGTGTTGAGGGCGATCTTTATCCTTATCGGTGCGCAACTCATCGAAAGCTTCAGTTGGATTTTCTACATCTTCGGTGCGTTCCTTCTCTACACAGCATGGAAACAAGCGTTCACCGGGTACGAAGATGACGAAGAAACCGAGAGCCGCATAATCCGATTCATTCGCAAACGCGTCGCGATCACCGACCAGTTTGACGAGGGAAAGATCCGCACGACCATTGACGGCAAGCGGATGTTCACGCCCGTTCTCGTGGTTATCATGGCGCTCGGTGCCACAGACCTCGTGTTTGCTCTCGACTCGATTCCCGCAATCTTTGGAATTACGCAGAACCCGTTCCTCGTCTTCTCCGCGAATGTATTCGCCTTGATGGGGCTGAGGCAGTTGTATTTTCTACTCGGTAACCTCATTGAACGACTTGTGTACCTTCACTACGGCATCGCGTTCATCCTCGCCTTCATTGGCGTGAAACTTGTGCTTCATGCCCTGCACGCGAACGAAGTGTTCTTTATCAACGGCGGCCGCTCGGTTGAGTGGGCGCCTGAAATCAACACCTGGACGTCGCTCGCGGTCATCATTGGCGCCATGGTCGTCGCGACAGTGGCAAGCCTGATCAAGATACGTGTGCAAGAAAAGAAGACCTTAACGTGAGCAATCGCCTGGTGAGCCCGCGTTAGCCGGTGTTGTCATTGGCGGTTTTCATGCGGCGGCGGTCGGGCGCAACGTTATTGTTCTCGCATTCCCCGCCTAAATGCCCTGCGCTGACTTGGTTCCAGAAGAGTAGGTAGAATTGATGCCGAGAAATTGTTCGACGCGGGGGAATTGATGAACTGTCCACAATGTGGTGCTCTGATTCATGTCAACGCCGGATTTTGCGGATCCTGCGGCATGAAGCTCGTGGTAGCACCACCGTCAGTTCCACACGCACCCGCCGCTGTACCGTCATTAGCGCCGTCTCTGCCATCACTACCACCGCAGCCATCACTACCACCGCAGCCATCATTGCCTCCCCCGCCATCGATGGCGCCGCAGGAGCCTGTGCAGGTGCTGCCGAGTGTGCCGGTCCTGCCACCTCAGCCACCGATGGCCCCGCAACAGCCTGTACAGATGCTGCCCAGCGTGCCAACGCTGCCGCCTCAACCACCGCTGCGCGAACATTCGCCTTTGCTTGCTCAGCAGCGGCAGCAGCAACAACAACAGAAACAAGCAATCGCGCCGCAGCAGCCAGCCCACGAAGTGCCCCCTTCTCCCGCTTCGTTTACTGCGCCCCCTGACCGAGTGGTGCCTCCCGCAGGCGAGTTGCCAGACGAAGACCTAGACGCGACTCGTGTCTCCACGCGCAGGCCCGCCAAAGCGCCGTGGCGCCTTCTCCTGCCAAACGGCTCCACGGTGTCTGTCAGCAGTCCCGTGCTCATCGGGCGCAATCCAGTACCACATGACTCGTGGCCGAACGCTCAACTGCTCTTAGTGGTTGACAAAACCAAATCGGTGTCGAAAACCCATGTTGCCGTTGAGACGGATGACGAAGGCTTGTGGGTGACTGATCTGAAGTCGACGAACGGCGTCGTGGTGACGTACTCCGACGGCCGCGAGGTTGAGGCGCACGGTGGCGAGCGCCTCAACGTTGACGCGGGGTGCGGAATCGAGCTTGGTCGCTTCATCATGCTCGTGGAAAAGGCCTGATCCACTTCCTCAGCTGCACGCGGCCGGGCCTCACATAGCGCGGTGTTGTTTATGCGGCGTCGAGACGGGCAGCAGCAAGCTGCTCTGCGGCTTCCAAGGTCGTGATTCCCTTGGATGCTGAGTCGCGGAAGATCGTGGCAACAACGTCGCCGATCTGGGTCACGCGCGCAGAGACCGCTGCGGCATCCGCGCCAGGCTGCATGGTCATGTCGAGGTAGATAACTCCGCCGCCGTTCACCACAAAGTCGGGGGCCCAGAGGATGCCACGGGCCGCGATTTCTGCAGCACCATCGTGGTTGGCGAGCTGGTTGTTTGCGGCGCCACAGACTGCCTTCACCTTGAGATGTTTGATGGCGTCGGAGGTGAGAACTCCACCGAGGCCACAAGGAACAAAGACATCGGCCTCAAAAGCGATCGCGTCATCTGCATCGATCCAGTCGGCACCGATTGAGGCGGCGAACTCTTTCTTCGCGAGATTCACATCGGTAACCGTGAGCTTGGCGCCCTCCGCCGCGAGGCGTGTGGCGAGGCGACCGCCAACCTGGCCGAGGCCAGAAATGACGATGCTGCGGCCGGTGACATCTTTGCTGCCGAAGAGTGCTTCGAGCGTGGCGAGAATGCTCGCGTGCACGCCCTCACTCGTGGCATCCGCAGGCTCGCCCGCGCCGCCCTGATCGGCGGGAAGGCCGCACACGTGCTTGGTGCGCTCAGCGACGACCGACATGAGTTCTGCACTCGTGCCAACATCTTCTGCCGTCATGTAGGCGCCGCCAAGGCTCTCTACAGCGTCACCGAGGTCGAGCATCGCCTCGCGCTTCTGCTCGTCTGTGAGAGTGACACCCAGGGGGAGACACACCACTGACTTTCCGCCGCCACGGGCCAGGCCTGCGGCAGCGTTCTTGAACGTCATACCTTCTGAGAGTCGCAGAGCGTCGGTGAGAGCATCTGTCCAGTGCGGGTACGACCACATGCGCGCGCCGCCAAGCGCTTGCCCAAGAACGGTGGAATGCACTGCAACGATGATGGGAAGCGCGCTGCGCTTGCCTGTGACCAGAATCACCCTCTCGTGGTCGAGCGGTAGTGAGTCGAGGTGAATTGCTGAGGATGATGACATCGTTGACACTCCAGTGTGCGGGCTTTGTAGGCGTGGAATGGAACTGCGCCTGTGATTCAGGCATTGCAGGTAACGTCCAGCATAGCCTCGAGCGTCATCCTCTCCTTAGGAGCGGAATCAACGGTTCGCGCGCATGTTTCAATTTGATTACGACGTCAAGAAGTTGGACAGAAGCTCACTAAAGCCAATACAGTAGACAAAGTTGTCCTCAGTATTCCGTCAGTCCGAGCGAAAGTATCCGAATCGAATGAAGTCATCTAGAGCTACCCGCCTTGTTCTCGCTACGGCCTTCGTTGCGACGGCAAGCCTTCTCATCGCCTCACCCGCGTCTGCTGCGACGACTGTCGGCGACGGCATCTTTTATAACGACACCGATTTCGGAGTGGAAGGCGCAACGTACCCGACAGGTTTCGACTGGTTCTTCGGTGATGCGGCCGGCGTTGATGGCCCACACGCCTTCACGGCAGCCGGACTTGAACTCAACACCGACGCGACGGGCAACGTTCAGATTCTCAACCAGAATGTGGGCGTCCAGCCAACGTCTGCCGCCGACCTCATCGCCATGGTCGACACTTTTAGTATTAACTCGGTCGACGACAACACGTGGGCCTTGCAGCTAGCTTTCTTCGGTGAAGGCGCATCCTCGGGCCAGTACACCACGCTGTACCCGAACACTCTTGGCAACATCACCCCCCCATCCAGTACCTCAACCTGGTTCACCACGGGAGCGCTCGGTCCCTACGCTGCAGGTTCCACGGCCACTCTTGAGCAGCTCGCTAACGAGCTATTCGTAGGCGAGGCTCCCACGTTGCTTGCGTATGGGGCTTTCGTGGTGGCGTCAAACACCGCGGTCATTCACGACATTGAGTGGCGTGACAACCACAGCTTCTTCATGCCTGTGCCCACGAGGGCAATCTCGACCCCAACGATCACTGTCGCTGCTGCCTCGACAACAGGATTCACGTTGACGGGAACTAACTGGGGCCCCGGCAACGATGTCTTTATTAACATCGTGAACTCGAATGGAGATCCGCTCTTCACTAGCGATACTCTCACCGCAGACAGTAGCGGCAATGTCAGTGTCCCGGTCGTTTTGACGGCTCCCGTTGCGCTGGGAACTTACACGGTCACGTTTGATGACAATGGCTTCTTCTACAGTGCGGGTGTGTTCGGAGACCCCTTCACAACGTTCGAGGTCATTGCTGCGGCTCCCGTCGTTGCCCCTGCCCCGCAGCTCGCGGCGACCGGTGTGTCGGAGTCTGGCCCCTACTTCGCTGGAGCAGCCGGACTTCTGGCGCTCATGGGCGTCGCTGCGGTCGTCGTCTCACGCCGTCGCATGAATAAAATCTAACTCGCAACACCATTGTTGATGGCAGGGCGCCTAGCGTGCCCTGCCATCACCTATTTCTGGGCCCGTGGCCGGGCTCAGGCTCAGGCTCGGGCTCGTGACGAAGTAGACTAGCGTGATCTATTTCCGCGCCTAGCGCGGTCGATTTCAGGAATGAGACGTCGTAGTGGGTAAGACACTGGCAGAGAAAGTGTGGGACGACCACATTGTGGTCAAGGGAACAGACGGAGCGCCTGACCTTCTTTACATTGACCTCCACCTCATCCACGAGGTGACGTCTCCTCAAGCATTCGATGGGCTGCGGATGGCGGGCCGCCCGCTTCGGCGCCCCGATCTCACCATCGCCACAGAAGACCACAACACCCCAACGATCAACATCACAAAGCCGATCGAAGATCCGATCAGCCGCAAGCAGATTGACACGCTTCGAGCCAACTGCGAAGAGTTTGGCGTGCGCCTGCACCCGCTCGGCGATATTGAACAAGGGATCGTGCACATCATTGGTCCGCAGCTTGGCCTCACGATGCCCGGCACCACTGTGGTGTGCGGTGACAGTCACACCTCAACGCACGGCGCATTCGGGGCGATAGCATTCGGCATCGGAACGAGCGAAGTCGAACACGTGATGGCAACTCAAACGCTTCCGCTCAAACCTTTCAAGACCATGGCGATCACTGTTGACGGTGAACTGCGTGATGGGGTGACGGCGAAAGACATCATCCTCGCGGTGATTGCCAAGATCGGAACGGGTGGCGGCCAGGGCTACATTCTTGAATACCGTGGACGTGCCATCCGCGCCCTCTCCATGGAGGGCCGCATGACGATCTGCAACATGTCGATCGAGGCGGGTGCAAGGGCTGGCATGGTTGCTCCTGACCAGATCACGTACGACTACCTGCAGGGGCGCCCGCACGCGCCAAAGGGTGCCGACTGGGATGCCGCGGCCGCCTACTGGAACACGCTACCGACCGACGATGACGCCACGTTCGACGCTGAAGTGTTTCTCGACGCGAGCGCACTGGAGCCCTTCGTCACATGGGGTACTAACCCTGGCCAAGGTGTGTTGTTGTCTGACTCCGTTCCAGAGCCGGCGAGCTTCGCCGACCCGAACGAGCGAGCCTCCGCGCAGCGCGCGCTCGAATACATGGACCTTACGGCTGGTACGCCGATGAAAGACATCAAGGTAGACGCCGTCTTCATGGGCTCGTGCACGAACAGTCGCATCGAAGACCTCCGCGCTTTCGCCTCGATCATCAAAGGCAAGAAGAAGGCAGACGGCGTGCGGGTGATGGTGGTCCCAGGATCGGCGCGTGTGCGGTTAGAAGCTGAAGCGGAAGGCATCGACAAGATTGTGGAAGCGTTCGGTGCTGAGTGGCGCTTTGCCGGATGCTCAATGTGCCTCGGCATGAACCCCGATCAGTTGGCACCGGGGGAGCGTTGCGCCTCCACTTCAAACCGAAACTTCGAAGGACGACAAGGCAAGGGCGGTCGCACGCACCTTGTGTCACCGCTCGTGGCGGCGGCAACAGCGGTGCGCGGCACCCTGTCGAGTCCGTGGGATGTGGAGGAAGGCTAATGGAGAAAGTCACCACCGTCGAAGGTGTCGCTGTGCCTCTTGAGCGCGCAAACGTTGACACCGACCAGATCATCCCCGCAGAGTTTTTGAAACGGGTCACCAAGACCGGTTTTGATGACGCGTTGTTTTACGCGTGGCGGCAGAACCCAGATTTCGTGCTCAACGACCCTGCATTCCAGAATCCGACAGTGCTCATCGCCGGGCCCGATTTCGGTACCGGCTCCAGCCGTGAGCACGCCGTGTGGGCGCTGCGGGATTACGGTTTCAAAGCTGTCGTGAGCCCTCGGTTCGGCGACATTTTTCGCGGCAACTCCGGAAAGGCCGGCCTACTCGCCGCGCAGGTGGCGGAAGACGACGTGAAGACCATGTGGGAGATCATCCGCACGAGCCCTGGCATCTCTGCGTCTGTGAGTTTGATCGAGAAGACTGTTACTCTCGGCACATTCACTGTCCCGTTCGAGATCGACGATTACACTAGGTGGCGGTTGCTCGAAGGCCTCGACGACATCGGCATCACACTGCGCGATGAAGCGTCCATCACCGAATTCGAGAAGACCAGGGCTTCCTGGCGGCCACTCACTCTTCCCGCACAATAGTCAGCAGGTACATCAATGGGCATTGATCTCACAGACTCCAGTGACGCACACGTCGCTCTGAGTCCCGCCGTCGACAAAATCGTGATCAGGGGCGGTAACCCGCTGAAAGGGCGCGTCGACGTGCGAGGAGCAAAAAACCTCGCAACCAAAGCGATGGTGGCGACGCTGCTGGGCGATACCCCGAGCGTTTTGCGCGACGTTCCAGATATCAGCGACGTTGGAGTTGTACGCGGGCTGCTCGAAGTGCATGGCGTCATCGTCACGGAGGGCGAGCAACCTGGGGAGTTCATCTTTGACCCCAGTGACGTGGAGACTGCACATTTTGCTCAGGTGGATGCGCTCGCGAGTTCGAGCCGCATCCCGATCCTGTTTTGCGGCCCGCTGCTGCACCGCCTCGGTGAGGCATTTATTCCTGACCTCGGTGGCTGTCGAATCGGCGACCGACCAATTGACTTTCACCTCGACGCTTTGCGGGCGTTCGGTGCGATCGTCGACAAGAGCTACGAGGGCATCCACCTCACCGCCCCAGAAGGATTACACGCCGCCGACATCAACTTGCCGTACCCGAGTGTTGGTGCCACAGAGCAAGTTTTGCTCACCGCTGTGCGAGCGAGGGGCACGACCGAATTGCGCAACGCCGCGATCGAGCCGGAGATCATGGATCTCATCGCGATCCTGCAGAAAATGGGCGCCATCATTTCGGTTGAGCCGAACCGCGTCATCCTCATTGAGGGCGTAGAGCGGCTCAAGGGTTTCACTCATCGATCACTTTTTGATCGTAACGAAGCCGCCAGCTGGGCCTCTGCTGCGCTCGTCACGCACGGAGACATCTTTGTTGCCGGAGCCCGCCAGTCCGAGCTGATGACGTTTCTGAACGTGTTCCGCAAGGTGGGCGGAGGGTTCGATATCGACGAAGACGGCATCCGTTTCTATCATCCGGGTGGCGATCTGAAGCCGGTGACAATCGAAACGGATGTTCACCCTGGATTCATGACCGATTGGCAGCAGCCACTCATTGTCGCGTTGACGCAGGCGCAGGGAGTCTCTGTGGTGCACGAGACCGTGTACGAGAACAGGTTTGGCTTCACGGAGGCGCTCAACAGAATGGGTGCCAACATTGTGGTGCATCCGCAGGGACTCGCAGACGATTCGCGCCGGGTTGCTCGTCGAGATTTCGAGCAAGCGGCAGTGATTACGGGGCCAACCCCGTTGCACGGCACTGAACTTTGTGTGCCAGATTTGCGCGGAGGATTTAGCCACGTGATCGCGGCATTGAGTGCAGAGGGCGCCTCCACGCTGACGAACGTGGACCTCATCCGACGCGGTTATGAGCACTTCTTCGATAAGCTCGCCGACCTGGGCGCCGACTTCGATATCGAAGGCTAAAAGGTGGTGAAGGGCACGCGCGAGGAGCAGGCACGTACGAAAAAGCCCCGCAAGGAGAAGATCTTCATCTTCAGGGTTTTAGCCTGTGTGGTGATTCCCATTATGAATATTCTGGGGCAATACCGCGTGCATGACGGTCACTACTTGCCGCGCACTGGCCCCGTGGTCGTTGCCGTAAATCACTTTAGTGAAATGGATCCGTTCGTCATCGGAATGGTCATTTGGCAGCAAGGCAGAGCGCCGCGATATCTTACGAAGGCTTCCCTGTTCAAGGTTCCTGTTCTTCGTTGGATACTTCGCACGGCAGAACAGATTCCGGTACAACGCATGGAGAGGGGCGGGGTCGATCTCGCAGGAACCGCCGCTCAGATTGTCGACAGAAGCCTTGCCGTTGTCGTCTACCCGGAGGGCACCCTCACGCGTGACCCTGACCTGTGGCCCATGCGAGGCAAAACGGGGGCGGTTCGGCTTGCCCTTACCGCCGATGTGCCGCTGATTCCCCTTGCTCACTGGGGAACCCAGAAGATCATGCCGAGGTACGGCAAACGCGTCAGCCTGTTCCCTCGCAAAGACGTGGACGTCAGTTTCGGCCCTCCCGTCGATCTTTCTGCCTACCGCGGGCTCCCGCTCAATTCGAAAATGCTCGCAGAAGCGACTGACCTTCTCATGGAGGCCATCACCGACTTGGTGGCGACGATGCGCGATGAGACACCACCCACTGAGCGGTGGGATCCGGCGCGCAAAGGCCAGTCAGAGATCGGCAGATTCGAGGAGAGGTCATGACAAACACGATGCCCATCCGCTTACCGACTCCTGGCGCGCGTCGCGTCGCCGTGTTGGGGGCAGGCAGCTGGGGCACAACGTTTGCGAAGGTGCTCGCGGATGGCGGCTCGGATGTGGCGCTCTGGGCGAGGCGGCCAGAGCTTGCCAGAGAGATCGCTCAAGGAAAACGAAACAGCGATTACCTGCCTGGCATCAACCTTCCTCGGTCGCTCTGGTCGAGCTCCAATATTGACGAAGTGCTCGACGGCGCCGACATGGTGTTCGTGTCGGTGCCGAGCCAAACGCTGCGGGCTAACCTCGCCGCGGTGCGGGACATCATTCCGAAGCAGGCCATCGTGGTGAGCCTCATGAAAGGCGTTGAGCGGGGAAGCGCACTTCGCATGAGCGAAGTCATCCGCGAAGAACTGACCTCCGACCCTGCGCAGGTGGCCGTGATCTCCGGCCCCAACCTTGCGCTGGAGATTGCGCGGGAAGAGCCAACGGCATCCGTCGTCTCGTCAGAGAACCTCGAAACCGCGACCCTCGTAGCGATGGCCGCGAGAACGAGCTACCTGCGGTCGTTCGTGAATACCGATGTGATCGGCACAGAGTTCGGGGGCGTGCTCAAGAACCTGATCGCCGTTGCGATTGGTATTGTCGATGGCGTTGGTTATGGCGAGAACACGAAAGCATCCATCATCACGCGTGGTCTCGTAGAAATGACAGAGTTCGCGGTAGCTCACGGTGGCAAGGCAGAGACCCTCGTGGGCCTCGCTGGCCTCGGCGACCTTATCGCCACGTGCGGTTCCTCGCTTTCGCGTAACAACACTGCCGGTCGGCTGCTCGGACAGGGCTACAGCTTCACTGATGTCGTGGCGCAGATGAATCAGACCGCTGAGGGTCTCGCTTCCGTCGCACCCATTTTGGAGCTTGCCATGGCAAAGGGGGTCGAGATGCCGATCGTCTCGCAGGTGGCAGAAGTTTTGGCCGGCACGATGAACCCGAGAGACATCGCCCCGCACTTGACCTCCGCGGGCGACGAACCTCAACCGGAGCAGTGACGCATGACGAATCGAGTGACGGTAGCGCTGATTTTCGGTGGCAGGTCGAGTGAGCACGCCATCAGTTGTGCGACAGCCAGTGGCGTGCTCTCGGCGATAGACCGGGAGCGGTTCGACGTGATTCCGATTGGCATCACCCGCGACGGTGCGTTCACTCTCGAAGTGGATGACGCCGAGAAGTTTCGACTCAACCCAGAAGCACTCCCAGAGGTTGTCGACAACGGCTCCCGCATACATTTTCCGGAGAGTGCGCACTCGCGAGAGTTCACCGTCATTGACGCGGATGGCTCCACGCGCAGCCTTGGTAACGTCGACGTGGTCTTCCCTATCTTGCACGGGCCATTTGGTGAAGACGGAACCATCCAGGGGATGTTCGAGCTGGTGGGGTTGCCTTACGTCGGCAACGGTGTGCTCGCTTCTGCGCTCGGGATGGACAAGCACTTCACAAAAACGGTGCTCGAGGCCGCTGGTATTGCCGTGGCCCCGTGGGTGACGATCACGGAGCACGGTTGGAACCACAACAGCGAAGTGTGGCGCGCCCGCGCGCATTCCCTGAATTTGCCGGCGTTTGTGAAGCCGGCCAGAGCAGGCTCGTCGGTCGGTGTCAGCCGCATTGATACCTGGGATGCCCTGGACGACGCTCTCGTGGTGGCGTTCGCCGAAGATGACAAAGTTCTTGTGGAGTCCGGAATTATCGGCCGTGAAGTCGAGTGCGGCGTGCTCGGTGCGCGAGCAGACAGCGACGATGGCGGCGCTACCCGAGTGTCTCTCGCTGGTGAAGTTGTGCTGACCGGCGGCGGATTCTACGACTTCGCTGCCAAGTATTTGGGTGCCGCCGGGGTTGATCTTGTGTGTCCTGCAGACCTGACCAACGATGAGCTTTCAGAGATGCAGCAGATCGCGGCACGAGCATTCGAGGCCATTGGGGGCTCTGGGCTCGCGCGCATCGACCTTTTTCTTACCCCCACCGGATTTGTGCTCAATGAGATCAACACGATGCCAGGGTTCACGCCGATTTCGATGTTCCCGCGCTGCTGGCACGAGAGCGGAGTCGACTACCCGTCGCTCATCACCGAGCTGATCGAACTGGGGTTAGAGGCCGCCAGATAGTCTCACTCGGGCCTTGCGGTGTGGTGCAGGCATTCGCAGTGTGGTGCAGAGTTTCGCACTGTGACGCAGGGTTTCGCACTGTGACGCAGGGTTTCGCGGTGTACAGCGAGGCTTTGCCTCAGGGCGTTGGTGACGGAGTTGGCGCTGGTGTCGGTGCCGGCGTCGGGATGTTGAGTACGTCATCCGGATTCGTGCACGCGCGGGTTGCCGGTATCGAGCCGACCGCATTGCTTAGGGCGATGAGCGCTTCGGTTCCTGATGCTTCGTTGCCGTCCACAATGACCTCGACGGCCGGGTCCCGACCATAGGTTGTAAACACGTAGCTCGGTGCGTTGCTGTCGTCGCGCAGCCAGTCGATGCCGTTCACCGTCGCACACTGGAGAGTGGTCGGGCCTGACACGGGAACTCCACATCGCAACAGGATCGCAGCGGGGTTGCCCCAAGCACCGGTTGCTTGAGCATTCGTGTCGCGCCTGGCATGGTTTTCAATTGCCGGCACCGTGCGAAGCCGCACAATGACATCCGCGCAGAGTGGATTTGTTGCATCGGCGGCGGGAGTCAAAGGAACCGCGGGGGTGCAGGCGACGAGCCCCATGAGGAGCGCGGGAAACAGAGAGACAGCCAACACGCGGCGAGTGAACGTGAACATCCCTTTAAGGCTACCGTGTGAGCATGCCGATGCACGCCGACGAGGTCAACACACTGGGTACTCTCGGAGAAACTGCGGTGCTCGCACGCATTTTTCCCCGGCTTCCTGCGGCGGCAGCTCAGTTGCTGGGGCCCGGGGATGACGCTGCCGTCGTGGCAGCTCCGGATGGCCGCTTTGTCGTCACAACAGACCTCATGGTGCACGGCCCAGACTTTAGGCTCGCGTGGTCTCTGCCGCACGACCTCGGCTGGAAAGCGGCCGCCTCGAATCTTGCGGATGTTGCCGCGATGGGTGCTGCGCCGACCGCCCTCGTCGTGGCGATCGCTGCGCCGGCAGACTCTCCGGTGTCTCTACTCGAGGGCATCGCCGACGGATTTCGCGACGCGTGCGCCGCCTTCGCACCGCAGTGCGGGGTTGTCGGCGGCGACCTTTCGGTCTCTGACACCATGACGATTGCGGTGACGGCGTTTGGCGATCTTGAGGGCCGGGCGCCTGTGCTGCGATCGGGCGCTCGCGTCGGCGATATCGTTGCGGTCTCCGGCGCGCTTGGCGCGGCTGCCGAAGGGTTGAGGGTTCTGTTCTCCGAGGCGGTAGACGCGGATGGCACGCCAAATGCTGAGCTCGCGGCAGGGGTGCGGGAACGTACTCTCGCGCAACTCGCACCGACCCCGCCGATTGGGGACGGGCCGCTCGCGGCGCTCGCGGGAGCGACATCCATGCTGGATCTCAGCGACGGTCTGGCCATTGACGCGTCACGAGTTGCCCGCGCAAGCGGTGTTGCGATCGATTTTGATGGCGCAGCACTCGGTACAGATGCCCGCCTCACGCTTCGAGGGGGAGAAGATCATTCGCTACTCGCAACCTTCCCGCCAGAAGCCGAGTTGCCAGGCGGGTTTCGTGTGATTGGTCGCGTCGTGGTGGGCACCGGCATCCTGTTAGACGGCGCTCCGCAGGACAACGAAGGCTGGGATCCGTTCCGCCAAGCATCCGTTCCGTCCGGCATCGCCGCCCGCGCTCACAACCAGGAGAGAACGTAGAGCGGGCCTACTTTCCGACGGTGTCGTTGATCACTTTCTTGATGTCGCGGATCACGATCAGGGGGTTGCCACTCGTGTAACTCATCCCCACGAGGATGTCTTTGCCCTCCGCCGTGACCTTCGTGCTTGACCACGTGTTCAGGCTCGGAACGGCAATGGGTTTCCACGACGTTCCGTCGCGTGATAGCCAGACGACAGGGCCAGTAGTCGTGTCATTTGACCACCTTCCTGCCGCGACGAAGCCTCCCGAAACTGCGACCGGATTATCAAGATCGATGCCCCTGTCGGCCGTGAAGACCTTCTTCCATGTGGTGCCGTCGCTCGTGTGAAGAATCACGCTTCGCCCACTAAGCGTTCCGGAGATAATCACGCCGTCAGAATCGCTTGCACAACTGCTCGCGAAGCCTTCTCGCTCAGCGACCTTGCCGAGGTCGGTGACAGCCCACGAGTCACCGGCTGGGGACCACGCCGTCATGCGAAACGATCCAGTGGACTTCTCCGTGTACCCCACCGCAATTGGTGTGCCGTCGGGGAGCAAACAGGCGTCCGAGATGGAGGACTCCAACCTGCCGCTTCCGAACTCTCCCTGGCCGACGACCCAATTCACGCCGTCGAGCGAGGTCCACACCCCAGCGTGAGAGGGAGTACCAGCGTTGCTGCTGGTGCGATAGGCGCCGCCCAGCATCCAACCGTCTTGTGTTCGCAGAATTCGATTGAATCCTGTGGCACCCGACGTATCGAACCCGGTCAAGGCTTGCCATTCGGCAGAACTGCTTTCACGAAAAAAGCCCCTGCCCAGGATTGTGCTTGAGCCTGCTGGGAACTCGGACCCCACCACCAACTCCGCGCCAGATTTGTCACTGGCTTTGGTGACGTTGATGAGTTCGCCAGCGGCAGCCGGATCCCACTCCACAAGCTTCGCGTTTGTGCCGCGCGTGTATTCAGCGAGGTTGGAACGCCGAGAGTTTCGCCACCCTGTCTCGTCATCCACGGTGTAGATGAGCTGGCTGAGAACGATGAGCGTGCCGTCGGCTGAGGGCAAGAATTCGGAAATTCTATCGGGGAACTCTCGACTTGAGATTGTTGTGCCATCAACGTACGCACCTTGGGAAAAGACGCCAGTTCGTAGGTACCCGCTCGCGCCAAGAACAGCGACAGTGCTCCCGCTGGCTGCGGGAATGGCAACGCCGCCTTCGCCTGAAGCTTCGTTGTTATTCGTCACACCCCCGAAGCTCCAGGTGCCATCCTGCTGTCTTTCGTAAAAAAGGCTGGCGGCCGAATTTTCATTAGACGCGATCACGGTAACTCGGCCGTCGCGTGCCAGGGGGGCACCGAACCACATGCTTGCGGCCTCCGGAAGGTAAGAAGCACCTTCGTTTGGCGGGTCAGGAATGTTCTCTACACTCCAGGTTTCTCCATCGGGAGAGCTCCATGCCCGTGCTCGTGACGCCGCACCAGGAGTGTCGTTTTGCGGGCCAGATCCGGTGGCGACAAATTCTTCGCCGGTCCACACCAATCCAGCGACGGATGATGTTGAATCGGCAATTTCTACGGGAGAGCTTGACCACGACTTTCCGGCATTGCTCGATGAATATGCGACGGTGGGAACGTTGTCACCCTCTGGCCCTGGCATCGCCACCAGTACGAGTTGATCCTTGTTCCCCGCGATGGCCGTAGGGGAGAGGAACTCTTTTTTCGCCGTGGCAGGTAGCGAGAGTGGTAACACTTTGGAGCCTACGACGGAGAGCCCCGATACCGACCCGTCTGCAGCCTGGCCGATCACCAGAATGCGAGAATCGATGACCGTCAGCACGCTAATACGGAATTGTTCGGCAAATTCTTTAGGAAGCTTTACGCTCTTCCAGACTTCGCGATCCTTGGACACCCACAGGCGTGACGTAAGAGCGCGATCCTTCCATTCGGTTCCACCAAGCGCGGCGATGCTGTCGGAGCCGGCGAGCGTTCCAGCGAATGAGCCGGTGACGTCAGAGTCGACGACGGTGCGTCGCCAGTCTTTGCCGTCGTCGGAAACCCACACTGCCGGGGCCGCGGCCTTGCCGGGTTCCGCAGCGGAACCTCCGAAGGCGAACGGCAGTTTTTCTGTAGCCGAGAGCGCTGCTCCACCGATGGTCACGTACGGCTGATGCTGCTCCATTGACTCCGGAACGGCTATCGTTTCGACAACAGCTTGCGGGAGGGCCTCTGGCACGGGACTTGTGCAGGCGACAAGCACGAGCGAAAGCCCGATGATGCCAAGGGTGCCGACTGAGCGATGGAACTTCATGGAGGTGCCTCCTCGTTTCCGCGAGTGTGGCGGCCCAGCGAAAAGAACAGTGTTCGGAGCAGCGACCTCGCGATGTGCAAGAACTCTTAGTGTAGTGATCGGTGTTTGCGGCGACAGTCGAGTTCGTATTCTGACGGCTGGCGGCCAACGCCGTAACAGTAGCGGTAAACACCGCGGCGAATTTTTGGGGTGTGGATAACTTTCCACCAACTCGTTGTCAGCTGGCTGATGCCCACCACAGGGTCGTGTCGCCGTAATTTTTGCTGCGATCCAGGCTGATGCCCTCTGGCCATGACGGTTCGGGAGACTTAGTTGCACGCTCGAGAACGACGATCGCCCCTGGTGCGAGCCGAGGGGCCAACGCGGTGAGGCCACGTGAGAGCTCCTCGTCATCGAGGTCGTATGGCGGGTCAATGAACACGAGATCCCACTCCGCCGTACTGGTGTCAAGAAAACTGGCGACCGCCTTTGGCGCCACGGTGATGTCGGGCCGGGCATCCGCTTCCGAGTTGTGAAGCACCTTGGCGGCGTTGTCACGGCAGACGCGGACAGCGAGGGTGGCCCGCTCAACAAGTACAACCGAGGCTGCCCCGCGGGATGCGGCCTCAAGCCCGAGGGCGCCGGAGCCCGCGTACAGGTCGGCGACGCGCGCGCCGTGAATGGCGTCACGTGAGGCGAGGGCCGAGAAGATTGCTTCGCGTACGCGGTCACTTGTTGGTCTCGTACCCGAGCGTGGTACGGCCAACGTGAGGGAGCCAGCAAAGCCGGCGATGATTCGTGTCACTCTGCAAAGGTACCCTCGGAGTGTGCCATCACCACTCGACTTGAAGCTGAACGGCGTGCTCGGCGGGCGAACCGCTGCCGCTTTCGCCAAAGCATTCGGTCTTGACACTGTGGGTGACCTACTCACGCACTACCCACGACGCTATGCGCGCAGGGGTGAGCTCACCGAGTTGGCGCATTTGCCGCTCGATGAGAACGTCACAATCGTCGCGGAGGTTGTCGAGTTGCGGGAGCGGCCCATGCGCGCGCGCAAGGGTTCGATTCTCGAGGTGAAGATCACCGACGGCAAAGGCGTGTTGACTCTCACCTTCTTCAATCAGGCGTGGCGCGCAAAGGATTTGCATCCAGGGGTGCGTGGGATTTTTGCCGGCAAGGTCGGCGAGTATCGGGGGAGCCGCCAGCTTGCCCATCCCGACTACGAACTTTTCGGCACGGATGCGGGAGAAAATGAAGATGGCAGTGACATGCCACTCGATGCGGAGGCCGCAAAAGCGTGGGCGTTGACGCCGATTCCGATCTACCCGGCCACCTCCACCGTCGCCAGTTGGCAAGTGCAGAAGGCCATGGAGATCGCGCTCGATACCCTGCCAGAGGTCGCAGACCCGGTGCCGGATGCCGTGCGTGCTGCCCGCAGTTTGCTTCCATTCCGCACGGCGATCGAGCTCATCCATCGCCCCACCGTTGATGCGGAGTGGGGCGCCGCGAGAAAGTCCCTGCGCTTTCAGGAGGCGTTCGTTCTGCAAATGGCGCTGCTGGAGCAGCGACAGAGACTTAAAGAGCAGGCCGCCACGGTACGGGTTCCCGCCGCCGGAGGGTTTTTGGAACGATTCGATGCGTCGCTGCCGTTCACCCTCACGGGTGACCAGCAGGTGGTCGGGGAAGCCATTGCGGCCGACATGGCAGTGCCAGAACCGATGAACCGACTGCTGCAGGGTGAAGTGGGTTCAGGTAAAACTGTGGTGGCGTTGCGCGCCATGCTCGCGGTGGCCGACTCTGGTGGCCAGTCAGCGCTCCTGGCTCCCACAGAGGTGCTGGCGGGTCAACACCTGCGCTCGATCGTGGCATCCCTCGGGCCAGACCTTGCGGCACGGTTGCGCCCGACGATCATCACGGGGCAGATGCCCACCGCCGATCGCAAACGCGCACTGTTGGCAGCTATCACCGGGCAGGCGCAGATCGTGATCGGCACCCACGCGCTCATGAGCGAGTCTGTCGGGTTCTTCGACCTTGGCCTTGTTGTCGTTGACGAGCAGCACCGCTTCGGTGTCGACCAGCGTGAGGCTCTGCGTCGCAAAGGAACGGTGCCGCCGCACGTTCTTGTACTCACGGCCACCCCGATTCCTCGCACCGTTGCCATGACGGTGTTCGGAGATCTTGACGTGTCGACAATCGCCGAGCTGCCGTCGGGCCGCAAGCCCATCGAAACATTCGTCGTTCCGCTCGCAGATCGCCCTGGCTGGATGGGGCGCGTGTGGGAGCGCCTTGCCGAAGAGCTCGCACAGGGCAGGCAGGCGTTCGTTGTGTGCCCCGCGATCGACTCCACTGTGAAGGGCAACTCTGACTCGGAATCCGCGCCTGTGCCTGCGCTGGCGCCGACGGGCTCTGCGGATGCCGCGAGGCCAGTTTCGACCGTCACGGCCACCCTCGAGATGCTCCGCGCCGACCCTCAGTTCGCTTCCCGCCGCAGTGGGGTGCTTCACGGGCGTCTCGCCAGCGAGGAAAAGGATTCCCTCATGCGAGCCTTTGCTGCGGGGGATATCGACGTGCTGGTGGCCACCACCGTGATCGAGGTGGGTGTTGACGTGCCGAACGCCTCAGCAATGATCGTGCTGGATGCCGACCGCTTTGGTGTCTCGCAGCTTCACCAGCTGCGTGGCCGGGTGGGCCGCGGTGGTGTTCCAGGCTTGTGCCTTCTCGTCACCGCAGCAGAAGTAGATTCCCTCTCGCGCGAGCGCGTGGAGGCCGTCGCGTCGACCCTCGATGGGTTCGAGCTCGCGCAGAAGGATCTTGAACTGCGGCAGGAGGGCGACGTGCTTGGCAGCACCCAGTCCGGTGGTCGCTCGAGCCTGCGGCTGCTGCGGGTGGTCAAAGACGGTGACCTCATCATGGAGGCACGAGCGATCGCGCAAGAAGTGTTGGCCTCCGACCCGACGCTGGCGAAGCATCCGGCGCTGAAGGGAGCCCTCGATCGACGGCTCGACGACGTCGAACGCGACTTCCTCGCCAAATCCTGACCATCGACTTTCATCATTCAGGAGTGTGTGGTGTAAATGAGACTGGAGGTGACGTTCAGCCCCCATTGGAGCCCAATTCTTCGCTCCAGCTATATCAACTCCTGAATGATGAAAGCAACCAACGATAGGGTTAGATGATGCACCGGATCGCCGTCGTTCCTGGGTCGTTTGACCCCATCACGCTTGGTCACCTTGACGTGATCGATCGTGCTGCTGGCCTGTTCGACGAATTGCACGTTCTTGTCGTGCACAACCCAGATAAGACCGCGCTTTTGCCTGTTGCCCAACGTGTGGCTCTCATTGAAAAGGCGATCGCGGATGCCGGTTTGCCAGACAATATCAAGGTCATGTCGTGGAGTGTCGGACTGCTCGTCGACTACTGCACAGATGTGGGAGCAAGCGTGCTCGTGAAGGGTGTTCGTTCGCAAGTGGATGTGGCCTACGAGACGCCGATGGCGATCATCAACCGAAACCTCGCCGGTGTTGAAACGATTTTTCTTCTGCCAGACCCCGCGCACGCGCACGTCTCAAGTTCCCTCGTGCGCCAGGTTGCGGCTCTGGGCGGCGACGTGAGCCCGTACGTTCCCAAAGCTGTTTCTGACTACCTTCAAACACCACGACCAGAGAGTTGACCATGCTGCCCCTCATTCTTGGCTACAAGGCCTCCGCAGAGCAGTTCGCCCCCAGGGCCCTGGTTGAGTATGCGGTGGCGGCTGAGGCTCACGGCTTCGAAACGGTGACGGTGAGTGATCACTTTCAGCCGTGGCGGCACGAGGGAGGCCATGCGCCGTTCTCGCTGGCGTGGATGGCGGCCGTCGGTGAGCGCACGAGCACGATTCGTATCGGCACCTCGGTGATGACGCCGACGTTTCGATACAACCCGGCCGTGATCGCCCAAGCATTCGCCACGATGGGCTGCCTTTACCCGGGCCGAATCATCCTCGGAGTCGGTAGCGGTGAAGCGCTCAACGAGATTGCGACCGGATTCCGTGGTGCAGGCGAGCAGGAGTGGCCCGAATTCAAGGAGCGGTTTGCGCGACTGCGTGAATCGGTGCGCCTCATGCGCCAGCTGTGGACAGAAGATCGTGTCGACTTCGATGGCGAGTATTATTCCACGCATGGCGCGTCGATTTATGACCGGCCAGACACCCCGATTCCCGTCTACATTGCTGCAGGTGGTCCCATGGTTGCTCGGTATGCGGGCCGCGAAGGTGACGGTTTCATCTGTACCTCCGGCAAGGGCATGGGGCTTTACACCGACGAGTTGCTTCCTGCCGTGGCCGAGGGCGCGGCGGCGAACGAGCGAGATGCCCACAGCATCGACCGCATGATCGAGATCAAGCTTTCGTACGACCCCGATCCGGTCGCCGCACTCGAGAACACGCGCTTCTGGGCACCACTGGCGCTCAGCAAAGAGCAGAAGCACGACATCACCGACCCGATAGAGATGGAAGCCGCGGCGGATGCCCTGCCGATCGAGCAGATCGCCTCACGCTGGATCGTGGGCTCCGACCCCGATGCCGTTGTCGCCGACATACGTCAGTACATCGATGCCGGCCTAAACCACCTCGTGTTCCACGACCCGCGAGCAGATCAGGGCCGGTTCCTTGAACTGTTCGAACGTGACATTGCTCCACGGCTGCGCGGCTAGGTAACAGTCATGGCGGTAATTTTCTCTGCGCTGACGATCGGGCTGATGGTCGGGGCGCTCGTTGACATCATCCTTCTTGACTCATCCAGAGTGAGATCTTTGGGCAAAGGCCTCTGGCTTATTCTGGTAATTCTGCTTCCACTTATTGGTTCGGTTTTGTGGTTCGTGCTAGGCAGAACGTATCCGGAACCCAGCGGCGTGCCCCGTGCACCCGGCCGTGGTGGAATGAGGAGAGAAGCCAGCAGCCCGCGCGATAGCGGCATTCCGCTTGGCCCACGGGACACAGCAACGGAGCTCGCCGCGCTGGAGCGCGAGATCGCGGCGCATGAGCGCTCTGAGCGCATTCGAGACCTTGAGGCCGAACTCGAGGAGAAGCGGCGTGAGAAGGGCTCGAAGTCCTGACCGGGTTGCCCGACCACGGTGCCCGCCCGCTGCCGCAATCCGCGACAATAGACTTGTGACCACCTCAGCCCACATTGGGTTCGCCGCCCCGCTCGAGCAACTCGCTCCCGCCGATATTGTGGCGCTTGCGGCCTCCGCAGAACGTGCTGGGTTTCAAGGCGTCATGGCGGCGGACCGCTTTCAGCCGTGGGTGCCGAACCAAGGCAATGCCGCTTTCGTCTGGCCCGTTCTCGGTGCCATCGGGCAGGTGACCACGCACGATCTCGGCACCGGAATGACAGTTCCAGGCTACCGTTGGCATCCGGCGATGGTCGCGCAGGCGAGTGCTACTCTGGCCGCGCTCTACCCCGGTAGACACTGGCTCAGCATCGGTTCTGGCGAGGCCATCGATGAGCACGTTGCGGGCGGCTACTGGCCTGAGACCGCCGAGCGCATCAACCGCATGTTCGAGGCCGTCGACGTCATTCACAAACTGTTCACGGCATCCATCGCTGGCCGCGATACCAAACACACTGGGCAGTACTTCACCCTCGAATCCACGCGCCTGTGGACGATGCCGACCGCGGCTCCCGAAATTCTCGTCGCTACCTCTGGCCCCGTGACGGCGAAGCGCGCCGGACGCACGGTAGACGGCATCGTCGTTGACGGCGCCCCCATTGACAAGATTCCTGCGCTGTTCTCGAGGCTCGATGAGGGCGCGAATGAGGCCGGTCGCGCTCACCCCACCCGCGTGCTGCGCCTGCACATGAGTTGGGCTGAGACTGACGAGCAGGCGATGGCACACGCGATGAAGGAATGGCCGAACGGCGGCCTGCGGTTTCCGCGCTCTGACATCCGCTCGCCGTTCGAGTTCGAACAGCTCGCCCGACTTGTGCGGCCAGAAGACTTTGAGGGGCGCATGGTGGTCTGCGCTGACCCTGACGTTCATAGGGCGTCGATCCAGCGCTACCTCGACCTCGGGTTTGACCGAATTTACCTGCACAATGTCGGCAGAAACCAACAGGAATGGATTGACGTGTTCTCTCGAGATGTGCTTCCGGGGCTCGTGCGATGAGCGCAGCAACAGGAGCAGATTTGAGCGTGTGGGCGGTCGGCGGCATCCCCGAGATCGTGGCGGGCGATGACCTGCCCGGCATCATCGTCGACGCGGTGGGGCCGCTCGAAGACGGCGACATTGTCGTGGTCACGAGCAAGATTGTTTCCAAGGCGGAGGGGCGCCAGGTTGCGGCAACGGATCGTGAGGATGCCATCACCGCCGAGACCGTGCGCGTTGTTGCCACTCGCGCGCACGCACACGGTCTCACGCGCATCGTCGAGAATCGGCTTGGCCTTGTTCTGGCGGCGGCGGGCGTTGATTCGAGCAACACGCCTGATGGCACCGTGCTGCTTTTGCCCGTTGACCCGGATGCTTCTGCACGCGCGATCTGCGCAGCGCTTCGCCTGAAGAACGGGGTGCGCGTGGGGGTTGTCATCTCTGACACTCTTGGTCGCGCGTGGCGGTTGGGGCAAACCGACATCGCGATCGGCGCGGCAGGCCTGCGGGTGCTCGATGACCTTCGCGGTACGACCGATGCGGGTGGACAACGTCTGGAGGCAACGATTGTTGCCGTTGCCGACCAATTGGCGGGAGCGGCCGATCTTGTCAAAGGCAAGGCCACGGGAATGCCGGTGGCGGTGGTGCGCGGGCAGGGCCGCCTCGTCGCAGACCTGGATGAGCCTGGCGCGCGCACAATTGTTCGGCCATCCGCTGAAGACCTGTTTCGGCTTGGCTCCGAAGAGGCATACCTGCAGGGCTTCGCGGCGGGTCGCGAAAGTGGTGCAGTTCAGGGGCGCAGCGCTACGCAGAATGAGGGTCTGAGCGAGGGCGATTTACCAGCCGCCTCCGCCGCCTCCGCCACCCCCTCCACCGGAGAAACCTCCGCCGCTCGATCCGCCAGAGAAACTCCCGCCACCACCAGATGAGCTCCAGGAGGAGCCGCTCGTGGTGGGTGGTGGTGTGGTCGCAAAATGTGTGCCAGAGAACGTCGAGCTGAAATAGCTCACGGCCACAATGTCGCTACCACCGGTGTACCAGGTTGGTTGTTCCGTTTCGCTGTAGTGGCGCCCGAGTTCGGTAATCCACTCCTTCTCGATGCCAAAAATCATGGCATAGGGCAGGAGCTTTTCGTACAGCTTGATGACCGCTGAGGTGTCGCGAATATCAATACGCTCCGCCGTTCCTGGTGCTTGCAGCACGCGAATGCGGTCGGCTTCGGCAAGGGCAATGTAGTCACGAATACCGTAGAGGTAGTCGCGCATTTCTGCGCCCTCCTCCGTCATGAGACGTGGCGGACTTGCGATTAACGACACGACTATCCATCCGACGATGCACCAGAAGACAGCAATCGCGATGCCAGGAGGGTCAACGCCGACCCAGATAGACACAACTCTGAGAGTGATGGCGGCCAGCGCAATCGCAAAAGTTGACCAGCGCACAATACGGGGGATGCTGGTGACGGGCTGCGTGCGCCAACCTCGTGACACCACCTCATTGAGCGTGTGCGTCTTCTGCTTCGCCATTCGGTCACCCAGTTTGACGTCTCGAGGATTCAGGGTGACGGTTTCTCCGATGGTGACAATGCTAAAAA
The DNA here is from genome assembly GCA_038243605.1 of Actinomycetales bacterium. GTDB lineage: Bacteria > Actinomycetota > Actinomycetes > Actinomycetales > Microbacteriaceae > Terrimesophilobacter. The sequence continues at coordinate 35,816 of JBBSQX010000005.1, read as the reverse complement.
GACTCGTAAGTACCCATTCCTCGTCCTTCGGTACGGTGGGCCAGCCGGCGAGTAGCTCGAGCTCGTACCGTTCATCCTTGGACTTCTCCGGATGCTCCCTGAGCGCCAACATTTTAGCGACAGCGAAGCGCACGATCTGGGCCGGCAGTGCAGCATTTGGGCGGCCCAGAAGTTCGGCCGCGAGCATCGGGTAAGCGTTCTTCGGAGGGGTGTACTGCGGGATGATGATGCCGCGCCCCTTCGCATCCTTCCAGACGAATATGCGCACCCCGAGGATGAAGAGCAGGGCGAGGACAGTGAGCGCCAGAAGCACCCACGGCAGTATTGCGAATGCCCAGTGCTTACCGGGGTCTGGCGGAACAGCGAACGTTGATGGGGCGAACCCGATGGCGATGCTCATGTTTTGGTTGGGCAGAAGATCCGCAGCCTGCGCAGTAATCGTGTCGCCAGTCCGCGCGATCTCACAGCGGTCAGTGCTGCCCTGGTAGCCCTGATAACACGCAACATTTCCGGTGAGAGAGCCAGCGAGGCCATTCGCGAGGTGCACGGTGGCGGAAATGGTGCCGAACGGTTGGCTCCATCCGGTGCCGTTCACATCCCAATAAAACTCGTCAGATTTTGTGTCGGCGAACGCACGCACAACGTTTCGCTGCGTGTACTCGATGCGGTACGTCACGCTGCCGTGTTCGAACGAGGCGGCACTGCCGATACGCACGATGGCGAACCCACCATCATCGGTGCGCGAGAACGGAAGAGAAACGCCGTTCTCATCAGTCACTCCGATGATCTCCACATCAAGGCGAACGTCGTCGTACGTGAGGGGGATAGCGCGCTCAATGCCGTGGTTCTGGTCGTAGTCAGGAAAGACCGCCATCAGAGTCTCCACGGTGCGCAGGGTTGCATTGACGTCGGCATCCTGCCCTAGGTAGAAATCGCTCGTCATAGACGTGAACGTGAAATTGCTCGTATCGGCCGTGGCAGAGCTTGCCGAGAGGCCCACCACCGAGGCGGGCAGTACGAAGGCGAGGCTGACTAAGAAAATGTGTGCGGCGTGCCGAAAGCGCATCTTCAAAGAGTAGCGAGAATCATCGGTCTTGTTTGTTGACCGTATGCGCTGTGCTGCGACACAGTGAAGCTTTGCAGCACTGTGTGCCACGGTAATGACACACTGGAGACACGTGTGAGACACAGCGGAACAACGAGGTGGCCAGTGACAGAAACAAGCGTGGCAGGGCTCGGTGATGTTCACGCGCGTAGTCGCGACATCATTCGAAGCGTCGAGACGGTAATTGATGGAAAGCATGATGCGGTTGGGTTGGCTCTGGCAACGGTGCTCGCGGAAGGTCACCTACTCATTGAAGACGTGCCAGGTGTTGGCAAAACGATGCTCGCCAAGGCTCTCGCAAAGTCAATCGATTGCACGGTGAACCGTATTCAGTTCACCCCAGATTTGTTGCCTTCCGACATCACCGGCGTGTCAGTGTACGAGCAAAGCAGCGGTGCTTTCACGTTCAAGCCTGGCCCGGTGTTCGCAAACATTGTGATCGGCGACGAAATCAACAGGGCGAGCCCTAAGACGCAATCCGCGCTGTTGGAAAGCATGGAAGAGGGCCAGGTGAGCGTCGACGGAACCACGCATCCGCTCGCTCGCCCGTTCACCGTCGTTGCCACCCAGAATCCGGCAGAAATGGAGGGAACGTATCCGCTACCTGAAGCGCAACGTGATCGCTTCATGATGAGAATCTCTATGGGGTATCCGGATGACGCTGCCGAGCTCACCATGCTGCGCGCACGGGAAGTTGCGAGCCCGCTCGACGCGATAATGCCGGTCGTGTCACTCGATCAGTTGACCCAGATGATTTCGCTCGTTCGCGGCGTCTTTGTCTCAGAGGCAGTCGAAAGGTATGCCGTGAGTATTGCGCAAGAAACCCGCCGTGACAGCGAGCTTCGCCTCGGCGCGAGCCCGCGAGCAACGCTTCATTTGGTGCGCGCTGCTAAAGCCTGGGCCGTACTGGACGGTCGCGAGTTTGTGCTCCCCGACGATATTGATGACCTCGCGGTTGCGGTGTTGGGGCACAGGCTCATTGCTGCATCGCGGGTGGCGGGCTCTGGGTCTGTGTTTCAATCGACCAGCGTTGCCGACATCATTCGCCGCATCGTTTCCTCCACTCCCGTGCCACTGGGTGTCAGCGAACAGCTCTAACCCTTCGGTATGTCGCGTCAGCAGAAGCCCACTAAGCGAAGGCTCTCGCGCCGTGGTGGTGGCACGCCACTCAGTGTGAGATTCGAAGTTCGGGGCCGAGCGCTGCTGATCATCGGCATAGGTATTCTTATTGCGGCATATGCGCTTTCGCGAACCGAGCTTCTCTATGTAGCGTCGCTTCTCATTGGGTTGCCGCTTGTTGCTCTTGCCACGCTGCGCTGGCGTCGCCGCAGCATGCACGTTGCCAGACGATTCCTTCCCGTTATCGCTGAGGCCGGAAGCCCCGTGACCGTGAACGTAGAGGTGCGCAACCTCGCACCGACCCCGACGGGAGAAGTCAGGTGGCGTGATGAGTGGCCGTGGGCTCCGTACGGCACGGAGCCGACGAGGCTCATTCCGCTCACGCGAAATCGCGGAAAGCTCGGTACCGGATTTGCCACCGTCACATATATACTCGAACCTCCGCGTCGAGGTATTTTTGACATTGGGCCGTTCGTGGTTGACGTGAAGGACCCGTTCCGGTTGGCGCGCAGTGAAATGCTCGTGGGCGGCACGCAGAAGCTGGTGGTGACACCGCGGGTTGTGGCGCTGCCGGTGACGGGCCTGTCGATGGAAGCTGATGACGGCTCTGCCTCAGCTCAACAACGCCTCAATAGTGCTGGTGGCGATGACATTATGACGAGGGAGTATCGCCACGGAGATGCCCTGCGGCGCGTGCACTGGAAGGCAACTGCGCGACGTGGGGAACTTATGGTGCGCTCGGAGGAGCAGCGCAGCCACGCGCAGGCCACCATTGTGCTGGATACGCGCAAGAGTGGCTACCACGATGCTGAATCCGCATCACAAGATCAGCCAGAGAGTGACAGTTTTGAGTGGTCGGTTGCGTTCACCGCATCACTTGCTCTTCATCTTCAGCGCACCGGGTTTACTGTCGATGTCATCGAGACGAGCTATCGCCAACTTGCTACCCCAGCGCAGCAGGAGGGGTTTCTGGAGTCCCTCGCCGAGGTGACGCTTGTGGATACTCCACGGTTGCGGCGTCCGCTGGCGTTGCCTCCAGCGGCTGGCCGCTCGAGGGGCTCGATTTTTGCTGTCGTGGCGGATGCTGAATCTGAGACAGTGGAGGCCCTGATCGCTCAGCGCTCCCAGTTCGATACAGCGTTCGCGTTTGTAGTGAACGCTCGCAACGATCGCGTCCTTGAGTCGATGCAGAGTGCCGGGTGGACGTGCATTCCGGTGGGCCTGAACGATGACCTCGCCGCCGTGTGGAGTGCCGCGGCCGAGCGCAGGGAGGCGAACCGTGCCCGCTGAAGACCTGCTGTTCGCGCGACCACAACGGCGAGAGCGAGAAAAACCGCATCCTCAACGGCAGAAGCGAGTAGCGCACCAGCAGCGCGCGTGGCGGATCAGCATCGCGCTCTTCGCAATTTTTTGCGCGGCGACTGCTTCCATACACTCGGTGCTTCAGGATTCCGCATGGTGGTTTGCTCTTGGCGGGGTCGTGTTCGCCGTGCTCGGGGCAGCGGCCATTGCCAGAGCCCTGAGTGAGCGTCGCTGGGTTCCCACACTTGTTTCCTTTTTCGCACTCGTCGGCGTCATGACGCTTTTTTTCGCGCGGGGAACAGCCCTTCTTTTCATTGTCCCTACCCCCGGAACAGTCATCAATTTTGGTGCTCTCGCCCACGAAGGTGGGGCATCAATCGCCGGCCAATCGGTTCCGGCAGAAGCGACGCTAGGCGTTATCTTTCTCCTGTGCTTCGGAACGGGTGTGCTGGCTGTTGTTGCTGACCTCATCGCCATCACGTGGCGAAGACCAGCTCTCGCTGCCCTTCCCCTTGCAGCGATCGTTGGCATCCCGACAGCGATTGGTACCCAACTCGCGGATGTCTTCTTCATCGTTCTCACGGGGGTGTGTTGGCTGGTGTTGTTGCGGGCGGGTGACCCCTTCGCACAAACTTCCCGCACGTTGGGGGTTGGTGCGCTTGCCGTTGCCGTTGCCCTTTTCGTGCCACTCGTGCTTCCTCAGGTGGATGAGTCTTCGGCGAGCGGGGATGGTTTCGGCGGCTACCTGGCGAGTGTCAACCCCGTGCTCGCGCTCGGCGACGAGCTACGGCGTGGCCTGCCGAGAACAATCCTGATGTACAGCACTGAATCAGGAGATCCGAACTATTTGCGGCTGGTGAGCCTGCAGAACTTTCAGCCCGAGACGTGGCAACCAGACCCACCATCCATTGATCTTGAGAATGTTCCCTCTGACGTTGGCGCTCCCCCAGGTCTGGCCGCCGAGGTTCGGTCGACAGAAGAGACCACGTGGGTGGATATCAGCAATCTGGGTAGCCCGTGGCTTCCCGTTCCCTACCCCGCCACTCAGGTGCGCGGGTTACGTGGTGACTGGTACTGGAACGCAACGGATCTCACCTTTACCAGCCCTGATCGTGTGGCAAAGGGCGAAGAATACTGGGTTTCGAGTGTGAACCTGGAGCCAACTCCCGCTCAGCTTGAAACAGCGAGTGGCGCTGCCGTTGAGAACAGCACGGTGCCGCAGAGCAGCGTGGGTGCTGAAAACAGTACGGCGGCAGAAAACCCGAATGCCGCAGACAGCAGGTACCGTGAGCTCCCGGCTGACCTTCCGGCCATCATTGGCGACACTGCACGCGAGGTGACGGCGTCTGCCGCCAGCGATTATGCTCGCGCCGTTGCGCTTCAGGAGTATTTTCGACAAGGTTCGTTCGCGTACTCGGAGACCGCCCCTGTTGACAACGGTTACGACTCGAACGGGATGACTGCCATCGCCCAGTTTCTTGACGCCAAGAGTGGCTACTGCATCCACTTCGCGTCGGCGATGGCCGTGATGGCGCGGACTCTCGATATTCCGTCGCGCGTCACTGTGGGGTTCTTGCCGGGGGAGAAGCAGCCCGAGACGAAAGACACCGAGACGAAAGATGGTCGAACTACCTATCGAGTGTCGACTCAGGATGTGCACGCGTGGCCGGAGCTTTACTTTGAGGGAATCGGATGGACGCGGTTCGAACCAACACCCGGCCGAGGGTTTGTTCCCAGCTACGCGGATGAGGCGACACCCGGTGTGCCCATCACGCCGAATATAAACCCGACTCCCGACACGACGGCCACTCCTTCCGCGGCACCCACGCGTTCGGCGGCGCCACTGGACCAGGCGGACGACGAGGCGGCCTCCGGCTCGTCGACAAACCTGTTCGGTTGGCTCGTGGCAGGTTTTGTGATTCTTTGCATCGCGCTGTTGCTGCTGGTTCCTGCCGCGGTGCGTGTCGCCGAGCGCGCCATCCGGATACGGAGCCTCTCTCGTGGCCACCCAGCGGCAACGACATTATGGCGGGAGCTTCTACAGAGCGCGATGGACCTCGGGATTGATATTAGTGACACCTCCACCCCTCGTGAGGTTGCCGCAGTGATCGCTCACTCTGCACGGCTGGGGGTTACCGATCAGACAACGCTCGCAGCAATCGTGGGGCTCGTCGAGCGACAGAGTTTTGCTGGGGAGCTGCCGAAACCTGTGAGCGCCAGCGCGGCACGAGAGGCGAATACGGGTGAAGAGTGGGGTTCGCGCATGAACAGCGTTCTTGACCGGTTGCGCTCCGCGTCAGGATGGCGCACGCGAGTGCGGGCCGTAATCGCGCCACGGTCGATCTGGTCGCGCAGCCTGGGTCGACGCAGCTAACGGTCAGTGGCGCTTTGTCGCCAGCAGCGCCGTGCAGCGAGAAGCAGCCGTGTAGCGAGAAGCAGCCGTGCGGCTCAAAGCGCCTTGAGATCAGTCACGGCGGCTAAACGCGATGGTGGGGCGGTGCCCCTTGCGCGCCACAATCTCGGCCCGCACGCCGTAGACCTCGTCGATAAGTTGTGGTGTGAGTGTGGTGGCGGTGGCCCCTGCCGCGACAACGCGACCGTCCGCGAGCACGATCACATGGTCGCTCCACCCCGCCGCGAGAGTGAGGTCGTGAAGCGCGGCGATGACGGTGACGCCCGACGCCGCCAGCTCGTGCAGAAGCGCGAGTGTGGCGAGTTGAGCTGAGATGTCGAGATGGTTTGTTGGCTCGTCCAACAGAAGTAGGCGAGGTTCTTGAGCGAGTGCGCGTGCGAGCAACACTCTCTGCCGCTCGCCACCTGAAAGTTCCGTCACGTCGCGCGTGGCGAAGTCGCTCATGCTGACCGTCTCTAATGCCTCGCGAGTAATTGCGCGGTCAGCGTCCGACTCGTCTGCGAAGATCCCCTGGTGCGGGATGCGACCGAGGGCGACGGTCTCGGTGACCGAGAGGGAAAGCTCGGTACTGGCATCCTGCTCAACAAGCGCAATGGTGCGTGCGCGCTCGCGGCGGTGCAGTGCGGTGAGGTCATCGCCGTCAAAACGGATGACGCCGCTGGAGCTGGCCAGAACGGTGGCGAGAGCGTGCAGCAGTGTTGACTTACCTGAGCCGTTTGGCCCGATGAGGGCGGTGACGGCACCGGAGGGAGCGCGGCAATCAATCCCATCGATGATGAGGTGGCCGTCGCGGTGAACGGTGAGGCGCTCAGCGTAGAGACCATCAGACTCAAGGCCACGTGTTCCGGCGCTTTCCGCGCCGAAGCCGCTCACGATGCGACTTTTCTGCGCGCCAGAAGCACAGCAAATATTGGGGCACCGATGATGGCGGTCACGATGCCAACAGGAAGCTCCCGCGGGTCGAAGAGTGAGCGTGCAACGGTGTCGGCCCAGATGAGAAAGCTCGCACCGACGAGGGCCGAGAGGGGCAGCAGCAGCCGGTGTCGCGGCCCGACGAGCAGCCTCACTGCGTGCGGCAGAATCAACCCCACAAAACCAATAGCGCCGCTCACCGAGACCATGGCGCCGGTGAGGAGCGCGGCCGCGGTGAGCATGATCCAGCGGGTGGCAGAGACGTTGATGCCGAGTGTTGCGGCCGAGGTATCACCGAAAGCGACGGCATCCAGAACGCGGCCACTGAGCATGATGGGGATGCCAGCAACGACGATGGCGACCACAGCGATCGTCACAGCTGGCCACCGTGCTCCGGCGAGGGATCCGAGCAACCACGCCAGAATTTCGCGGTACGAGTCTCCGGTCACCGTCCAGAAAATGATGAGGCTGGTGATAGCGCCAGCGAGAGCAGAAACGGCGATGCCGGCGAGGATCGTGCGGCCGGGTGTGATGCGCCCGAACGCGCCCGCGAGCAGCAGTGTTGCCGCGAGGGCGATCACGGCGCCAAGAAAAGCGGCAAAGGGAAGCAGCAGTGCACTGCCGAGAAGTAGCACAGCAACGGCACCAAGTGAGGCGCCAGACGAGAGGCCGAGCAGGTAAGGGTCGGCGAGAGGGTTGCGCGTAATCGCCTGCATCACGACACCGGCAAGGGCAAGCCCTGCGCCCACAGCGCCTGCCGTCAGCACTCTCGGCAGTCGCAGTTGCCACACGATGCTGTCACGCAGCGGGTTAAGCGGGGAGGGGCCGATGCCGAGGTGATGCAGAATCGAGCCCCACACCTCCGCTGGCGTGATCTGTGCTGGCCCGAAGGTGACAGCGAACGTCACGGAGGCCAGGACCGCCGCGGCGAGCACGACGGTCCAGGTGATTCCGCGGGCGCGTCTAGTCAACCTTGAGTGCCTTCAGCTGCTCCGAGAGGTCGGCTGCAGCATCCGCCGTGCGCACGCCTGCCTCACCCGCCGCGAACGGCACGATGAGGTAGCGATGATTCTTCACAGCATCCAGCATCGCGGTCGCTGGGTTGCCTTCAAGCACACCGATCTTTTTCTCGGTAGTGCTCCAGATCGCGTCCACGAGCACAATGACGTCGGGGTTTGCCGCGACCACGCTCTCCCAGTTGTAACTCACCCAGGTGTCATCCACGTCGCCGGCAATGTTGCGCACGCCGATCGTGTCGAGGATGAGCTGGGGAGCCCCGCTGCCTGCTCCCACATAAGGAATGTCGGAGCCAGACGAGAACCACAGCGCAGAGAGCCCGCGGCTGTCTTTGTGAATGGACTTTAGAGTGGAGTGCTGGTCGGCAAGAAGGGCGGTGCCATCGACATTGAACAACGCAGCAATTTCTCCGATCTCGTGGTCGATGTCATCGAAGCTCAGGCTGGTCGGCTTGTATGGTGCCTCTTTGCACGCGGCGGGGGAGACGTAACTGAGAATGCCGAGGGACGCCAGATCGGCGCGGGTTCCCGCTCCATCGGAGGAGAAGTTTGACTCCCATCCGGCGTACACGAAGTCGGGGTTTGCATTCAGCACCACCTCTTGCGACGGAACCTTGTCGGCGAGCACGGGAAGATCGGCGGCAACGGATGCCCACTTTTCTGGCACCGGTCCGTCCTGAAAGGCCGTGCCCACAATGCGATCGCCAAGACCAAGCGCGAGCAGCATCTCGGTGGAGGTCGACTTGATGGTAACCACGCGTTCCGGTGGCGCCAAAATCGGGACCTCCACCCCGCAATTGTCGATCGAGGCGATGAGGCCAGGCGAAGGAGCGGCTGAGGGGGCTGCTGGTGCCCCTTGCGCCGCGGTGCAACCAGCAAGAGCGAGGGTCGCAACCAACACGACGGCAGTGACATGAGAAATCTTAAGCGGGGTGCGTGGCACGTATATCTCCGGATGTGGTCGAACGTCGTCCAAGAAACCGAACGATTCGTTCGGTGCAGGCGACCAGCAGCCCAGATCTAGGGCACGCGCACCCCACCACATCCGGCGAGGGGGTCGAGTTTCTAGTTTACTCGCTGGTCGCCGCACCGCTTACTGAAACGCTGCCGGCGATCATGGCTACTCGTTTTGCGGGAAGCCCAGGTTGATTCCTCCGTGGCTTGGGTCGAGCCATCGACTTGTGACAGCCTTCTCGCGCGTGTAGAAGGCGACACCGGCGGGGCCGTACGCTTTGGCGTCGCCGAATGCTGAATTCTTCCACCCACCGAATGAGTGATACGCGACCGGCACGGGAATAGGTACGTTCACGCCCACCATTCCGACCTCAACCTCGTGCTGGTAGCGCCTCGCTGCGCCGCCATCGTTGGTGAAGATGGCGGTGCCGTTGCCGTACGGGCTGCGGTTGATGAGCGCGAGGCCTTCTTCATACGAGGCAACCCTGATGATCGCCACGATGGGGCCAAAGATCTCGTCCTTGTACACGTCGGAGTCGGTGCTTACCTTGTCGAGCAGTGTCGGGCCGAGCCAGAACCCTGAAGCGTCACCATCCACCTCAATGCCGCGGCCATCCACGACGACCGTTGCGCCATCCTTGCTGGCGAGGTCGATGTAGGAGGCAACTTTGTCGCGGTGAACCTCGGTGATGAGGGGGCCCATATCGCAGTTGCGCATGCCGTCGCCGATCTTCAGGCCCTTCATGCGCTCGGTGATCTTGGCGATGAGGTCGTCGGCCACTGGTTCGACCGCGACGATCACACTGATGGCCATGCAGCGCTCGCCCGCGGAGCCGAAGCCCGCGTTCACGGCCGCGTCGGCAGTCAGGTCGAGGTCAGCATCCGGCAGCACGAGCATGTGGTTTTTTGCGCCGCCGAGCGCCTGAACGCGCTTACCGTACTTCGCCGACTTCTCGTAAATATACTTGGCGATGGGTGTGGAACCAACGAAGGAGACAGCCATGATGTCGTCGTGCTCCAGCAGCGCGTCAACTGATTCCTTGTCGCCGTGAACGACGTTAAAGACGCCGTCGGGCAGGCCAGCCTCCGTGAACAGCTCCGCCATCCAGTTGGCCGCAGATGGGTCTTTCTCTGAGGGCTTCAGCACCACAGTGTTTCCGGTGGCGATGGCGATCGCGAAGAACCACATGGGCACCATGGCCGGAAAGTTGAACGGGCTGATAATCGCCACAGCACCGAGCGGCTGGCGGATTGTGTACACGTCGACGCCGGTGGAGACGTTCTCGGAGAAGTCGCCCTTCATGAGGTGCGGCATCCCCAGCGCAAACTCCACGACCTCGATACCACGAGCAACCTCGCCGCGTGCGTCAGAGGTGACCTTGCCGTGCTCGGCGGTGAGGATGTCGGCGAGCTCGTTGCGCCGCGCGTTCAGCAGTTCGCGGTATTTGTACAGAATCGCCTGCTTGTTGGCCTGCGAGGTGTCACGCCAGGCCGGGTACGCGGCGGTGGCAGCGGCGACAGCGGTGTCAACGTCGGTGATGCTGGCGAGCGCCACGTTCTTCGCCACGGCGCCGGTGGCCGGGTTGAACACCGGCGAGGTGCGCGTAGATGCCCCCTTGTTCGCTGCGCCGTTGATGTAGTGGACGAGTGTTTCAGTCATGTCATTGTCGTTTCGTTGTCTGTCGAGAGCGGCATTAGGAAAGCAGGTCGAGGGAGAGAACCTCGTTGTAGATCGCCATTGCTTCTGCGACCTCGTCGTCGGTGACGACGCACGGCGGAACCACGTGGATGCGGTTCTCCGAAATGAACGGCAGCAGGTTGCGGGCGATGAGCTCAGACTTGATCCTGCCCATCACCGCCGCGCTCACCGGGGTGCGGGCCTCGCGGTCAGAGACAAGTTCAACAGCCCAGAACACGCCGGTGCCTCGTACCTCACCGATGATCGGGTGATCTGCCTTCAGCTTCTCGAGGGCTGGCGCGATCACGTCGCGGCCGATGCGAGCGGCGTTCTCAACGATGCCCTCAGATTCCATTGCGTCCTGTGCCGCCACGATAGAGGCCATCGCGAGTGGGTGGCCGCTGTAGGTGAGCCCACCGGGGAACACGACGTTGTCGAAGTTGGCGGCGATGGCATCCGAAATCAACACGCCACCGACGGGAACGTAACCGGAGTTCACGCCCTTCGCGAAGGTAATGAGGTCTGGCACGATGTCGTAGGCGTCGAACGCGAACCAGTTGCCGGTGCGACCAAAGCCGGCCATCACCTCGTCGAGGATCATGACGAGTTCGTACTTGTCGCAGAGTGCGCGCACGCCTTCGAGGTAACCGGGCGGTGGCATGAGCACGCCGGCAGTGCCAGGAATCGTTTCGAGCAGCACAGCGGCGATGCCAGCGGCGCCCTCGCTCTGGATGACACGCTCGAGGTGGTGCAGGGCGCGCTCGCACTCCTGCTCTTCGCTGGTGGACCAGAACTCGCTGCGGTACGCGTAGGGGCCAAAGAAGTGTGCGTGTCCGCGGGCGTACTCGTTAGCGACCCGACGCCAGTCACCCGTGGAGACAATCGCTGAGCCCGTGTTGCCGTGGTACGAGCGATAGGTGGAAAGAATTTTGTCGCGACCGGTGTGCAGACGTGCCATGCGGATGGCGTTTTCGTTCGCGTCGGCGCCACCGTTCGTGAAGAAGACTTTGTTGAAGCCATCCGGCGCGCGATCAACGATGCGCTTGGCTGCTTCGCCGCGCATTCTGTTTACGGTTGCTGGCGCGATGGTGGCGAGAGTGCCGGCCTGCTCCTGAATGGCAGAGATGACGGCAGGATGCTGGTGCCCGATGTTCACGTTCACGAGCTGGCTGGAGAAGTCGAGAAAGGTGCGACCGGAGCTATCCCACACGCGGCACCCAAGGCCGCCGGAGATGACGAACGGGGTCAGCTTTGCTTGAGCTGACCAGGAGTGAAAGACATAGGCATCAAGTTCGATGGCCTTGGCGTCGAGGTCGGCGCCGTTCGTTGTGGTGGTGTCGGTCACGGTCTATCGTGCTTCTTTCTTTGTTGATCTGTTGCCCAGTGCAACAGCGATGGGTGGTGGGGCGACCCCGTGGGGCCGCCCAACCGATGTTCTACTACTTGCCGCCCTCCTTGAGGACGACGTCGACGGGCTTGTAGCTCGTGCCCATCACATCTACGCCTTCAGCTTTAAGCTCATCCAGCGCCTGCTGAATGTACTTGTTGCTGTGGGCGGTCTTTGGCGGGTCCTTCGTGAGGATGGTCGCACCGGTCTCGTTCTGCGTGGTCAACGCGATCTTCACTGTGCGGTCCCACGCACCTTCGTCGATCATGCCGATGCCGTTGGTGGAAGGCCAGATCAGCTTGTTGACCTCGTTCGCCATCCACAACTGGTGGCTGGTTCCGAGCGTGGAGCCTGCCGCGGTCACGATGTCCGCAGCAGCCTGCGGGTCGCCTGCCGCGTAGATCCAGCCCCTGATGGAGGCCTTCAGGAACTTGACGGTGGTCTCTTCGTACTTGGGGTCGCTGGCCAGTCGGTCAGCATCCGCCCAAATGGAGTCCTGCAGCATTCCGCTGCCGACCTTGTTCCAGTCGATGACGTTCAAGTCATCTGCTGTGTACAGCTCACCGGTGTCGGGGTTGATGGTTTCCAACACCTGTGCGTACTCATTGTAGGTCATCGCCTGAGCGGCATCGATGTCGCCTTGCAGTAGTCCGAGCATGTCGAACGCCTGCGTGACGAGTGTGATGTCGTTCACGGTGAGGTCAGCCTCCTGCAGGCCTGCAAAGATTTCCCACTCGTTGCCGTAACCCCAGCTACCAACGGTGTGACCCTTGAGGTCTTCTGGCTTCGTGATGTTCTTGTCTTTGAACGAGATCTGCAACGTTGCAGACCGTTCGAAGATCTGGGCGACATTGGTGATATTTGCGCCCTGCTCAATCGAGCCGAGAACCTTCGGTACCCACGAGATCGCGTAGTCGGCCTGGCCGGCGGTGAGCGCATCCTGCGGAACAATGTCAGCGCCACCTTCCTGCAGGGTGACGTCGAGGCCTTCGTCTTTGTAGAAGCCCTGGTCAAGCGCAGCGTAATATCCGCTGAACTGTGCTTGGGCAAACCACTGGAGCTGCAGGGTGACGGGGGTGAGCCCCTCGCTGTCAGTTCCTTCGGTGTTAGAACCTCCGCCGGGGGGGCTGCAGGCGCTGAGCGCGAGAGCTGCAGTAGCGAGGACTGCCGCTCCCATCACTATTCTTTTGCGGTTGTGCATTGCTTCCTCCTAGTTGTACTTCTTCGGACACTGCTGGGTGGAACGCTGTATTTTTTTAAACTCCCCGGTTGCGCAGAACCCATTTCTCGATGCCGAGCACTGCCAGGTAGAAAACCAGGCCGAGGATGATGGAGCCGAGCACGTATGCCCAGGCAAGCGGATAATTGCTCCCCGCCGCGGCGGTCGTGATGGCCCCGCCGAGGCCACTCTTGGGTCCACCAAAGTACTCGGCGATGACTGCGGCAATGACGGCGAGGGAGGACGCGATGCGCACACCCGTGAAGATGAACGGCAAGGCGGTGGGCAGCGTTACTGTGCCAATCGTCTGCCACGTGCCAGCGGCGTGCGCGCGCATGAGGTCGCGGTGCACCGGGCGCACCTGGCGCAAGCCCTTGAGCGTGTTGACGTAGACGGGAACAAACACGGCGAGTGAGGCAACGAGCTGTCGAGCGGTCTGTTGGCTCGCACTGAACATCCCGTACAGCACGGGCGCGAGGGCGACGATGGGCAGCACCATGGCGGCCGCGACCACGGCGGAACTCAGTTCATCGATCGTGCGCACCAGCGAAGCGATGATGGCGAGAAGGATGCCGAGCACCATGCCGATGAACAGGCCGATGAGTGAGTTGAACCCCGTGATGAGCGAGTTCGACCACACCGTGTTCATGTTGTTGAAGAACTGCCCGCCGATCGCGGTGGGGCTTGGCAGCACAAACGGCTTGATCTCCAGCACGACAACGGCGAGTTGCCAGAGCAGAAGCGTCACCAACCCGAGTAGCAGGGGTGGGAGCGCTCCCTTCGATGCGCCGAACGCCGCTCTCATCGGTTATCCACCCCCAGTGGCGTCGCGTCGGAGCCGTGCAGGTATTCGCGAACCTCACTCACGGAGGCGAAGAACTCTGTACTTTCACGCAGGTGGTCTGTGCGCTCGCTTGCCCCGCCGAGTTTTGTATCGACGATGGCGCGGATACGCCCAGGGCGCGGTGAGAGCACGACGACGCGGTTGGCGAGGAACACTGCCTCCGGAATCGAGTGAGTGACGAAGACGACGGCCGCTCCCGTTTCTGCGCAGATGTGAGCAAGTTCACCCTGCATGTGCTCTCGCGTCATCTCGTCGAGCGCGCCGAAGGGCTCATCCATGAGCAGAAGGTTTGGGCTCTCTGCGAGGGATCGGGCAATGGCAACGCGCTGCTGCATTCCGCCAGAGAGCTGGTCAGGAAAGTTGTCGCTAAAGTCGGCGAGACCCACGAGTTTCAGCAGTTCGCTTGAACGCTTCTCGCGCTGCGCTTTGCCCACCTTGTGTAGCTGCAGTGGGAGTTCGATGTTCTGACGCACAGTGCGCCACGGCAGCAGACCGGCCTGCTGAAACGCGATGCCGTACTCCTGATCGAGGCGCGCCTGGTGCGCAGTCTTGCCGAAGACAGTGAGCTCGCCGCTCGTGGGCTGGTCGAGGTCGGCGATGAGGCGCATAAGCGTGCTCTTGCCGCATCCGGATGGCCCAATGAGAGACACGAACTCGCCACGAGCCACCTCAAGGTTGATCGCTTCGAGGGCAATAACCTGCGCGCCGCGTTTGCCTTCGAAGATTTTTCCGACATTGACGATGGACACCGCGGGGGCGTCGGTGCTGGCTGGGCCGCGCTGGGAACCTGATGTGCTGGTTCCTGGGCTGGTCGTCGAATCCTGCACCGTTGTCTCCTTGTTCTGTGTTGTCATGCGCTCGTCTCCCCACGGCGATAGCGGCGCACGGAAAGTGCGAGTACTCCTACGACTCCTGCGGCAATCAGCCCGATGGCGACTGCTCCGAAGATCGGTGCCCAGGGTTTGCCGGGGTCACCACCTGCTGCACCAGCAAATTCGATAATCATGCGGCCGATTCCGCCCTTGAGGCCGATCGACACTTCGGCCACGATGGTGCCGATCACGGCATTCGCTGCGGCAAGCTGCAGGGCGGGGATCAGGTACGGAACACTCGCCGGGATGCGCAAACGGAATAGCGTTTTCCACCACCCGACTCCAAACGAGCGGAACAGTTCCACGTGGTTGGTGTCAGGGGAGTTGAGGCCCTGGAGGGCGCCAATCGACACGGGGAAGAACGCGAGGTAGCTTGCGATGAGGGCGACCGACATCCAGTTTTCCCAGACAAAACTACCGATCTCAATCCCCGAACCCCAACGGCGCACGAGCGGTGCAATCGCGATGAGGGGCACCGTTTGGCTGAGGATGATCCACGGCAGTACGGCGGATTGTGCTGTGCGAAAATGCTGCATGATGAGTGCGAGCAGAAGCCCAACCGTCACACCGATGAGCCAACCAACCGCGGCGACATAAAGGGAGAACGCCGATGCGTCAACGACGGCGTGCCACATCGTGACGGAATTGGAGGCGCCGGTGAGCGGTTCCATGAGGCGCTCGAACATCGTGGAGATGTGCGGCATCGACATGTCGTTCGTGCGCGGCAAGATCGTAATATCGCCGAGGGTGAATCCCTTTTCGGGGCCGATGAACTTGTAAAGTTCCCACATCAATCCCACGAACACGATGCCGAGGGCTCCAAAACCAGCTTTCCGCCACGTCGCGATGCGACTCTTTCTGGGAGCCCGGGCGGACCGCGAACGTACACCTTTCGCACCACCGGGCACGGCAGTTTCGACCTGCATCGTGGGCGTTGCGGTCGTGTTCATGCCTAGACCTTTGCCGCGATGTTCTCAGAGAGTGCAGGAATAACGGTCTCGCCGTAAACCCGCATGGTTTCTTCTTTGTTGTCGTGCTGGAGGTATCCGGCGAACTGGTCGACGCCCATCTCCTTCAGCACCTTGAGTTTCTCAATGTGGTCGTCGGGGTCGCCGAGTATGCAGAACCGATCGACGATTTCGTCCGGAACGAAGTCGGCGTGCGTGTTTCCGGTCTGCCCGTGCTGGTTGTAGTCGTAGCCCTCTCTGCCCTTGATGTAGTCGGTGAGGGCTTTCGGAACAGCAGAACCTTCGCCGTATTTCGCCACGATGTCGGCCACATGATTGCCGACCATGCCGCCAAACCAGCGGCACTGGTTGCGCATATGGTCGGTGTCATTGCCGATATACATGGGGGCAGCAACACAGAACTTCACGGCCATCGGGTCGCGACCTACCGCCTTTGCCGCATCGCGCACCGTCTTGATCATCCACTCGGCCACGTCAAGGTCTGCCATTTGCAGAATGAACCCGTCGCCGACCTCGCCCGTGAGTTTGAGCGCGAGGGGACCGTATGCGGCAACCCACACCTCAAGCTCTGAGCCTTTGCTCCACGGGAACTGCAGCGTTGCTCCGTTGTATTCGACCGAGCGGGAGTTCGCTAATTCGCGGATAACGTGAATCGAATCCCGCAGTGTCTTCAGGTTCGTGGGTGCACCGTTGGTCACGCGCACAGCCGAGTCGCCACGGCCGATACCGCAAATCGTTCTGTTGCCGTACATCTCGTTGAGCGTCGCGTAGGTGGAGGCGGTAACCGTCCAGTCACGCGTGGCCGGGTTTGTGACCATCGGTCCAACGATGATGCGGTTGGTCTCGGCAAGAATCTTGCTGTAGATGACGTACGGTTCCTGCCACAGCAGGTGCGAGTCGAATGTCCACACGTGGCTGAACCCGTGTGCCTCAGCGAGTTTGGCCAACTGCACCGTTCGTGCCGACGGTGGGTTGGTTTGGAGTACTGCTCCGAAATCCATTGTGCTCTTTCTGTCGGTGGTTTCGATTCGCCGCCTGCGGCGACTACTCAACCAACGGAATCAGGTCAGGTTTGGGCTGTTTAGGTCAGGTACTGCGACAGGCCGCGCTTGAAGAACTTGCCATCTCCTGGCGTGCCGAGGTACTCGTTCTTGTCGACGATGACGTTGCCGCGGGAGATCACAGTGTCGACGTGGCCGTCGATTTCGAAGCCCTCCCAGGCGGAGTAGTCCATGTTCATGTGGTGGGTTTTGCCCACGCCAATCGAGGTGTGACCGTTGGGGTCGTAGACGACGATGTCGCCGTCAGCGCCTGGCTGGATCACACCCTTCTTGCCGTACATTCCGAACATGCGCGCCGGAGTGGTCGAGGTGACTTCCACCCAGCGCTCGAGGGAGATGTTGCCGTCGACAACACCCTGATAAATGAGGTCCATGCGGTGCTCCACGGAGCCAATGCCGTTCGGAATCTTCGAGAAGTCCCCGATCCCCATGTCTTTCTGGTTCTTCATGCAGAACGGACAATGGTCGGTCGAGACCATCTGGATGTCGTTGGTGCGAAGGCTCTGCCACATGTGGTGCTGGTGGCCTTCAGTGCGTGAGCGCAACGGTGTGGAGCACACCCATTTTGCCCCCTCGAAGTCTCCCCACTCCTTGCTCGTTGCACCGAGCTGCTCCTCGAGCGAGAGGTACAGGTATTGCGGGCAGGTCTCACCGAACACATTTTGGCCGCGATCGCGCGCGGTCGTGATCTGCTCGACGGCCTGCTTCGCACTCACGTGCACGATGTAGAGCGGTGCCCCCGTGAGGTTCGCGAGCATGATGGCGCGGTGGGTGGCTTCTTCTTCTGCCTGCCAGGGGCGGGTGAGTCCGTGATAGTAGGGGGAGGTGTTGCCGGCTTCGAGCGCCTGCTGCACGAGAACGTCAATGACGGCACCGTTTTCAGCGTGCATCATCATCATCGCGCCGAGGTCTGCACCCTTCTGGAATGCGCGCAGAATCTGTCCGTCATCCGAAAGGAACACGCCCTTGTAGGCCATAAAGAGCTTGAAGCTTGAGACGCCTTCATTGATGAGTTCGTCCATCGCCGTGAGCGAGGAATCTTGGATGTCCGAGAGAATCTGATGGAATCCGTAGTCGATCGCACAGTTGCCCGCGGCCTTCTCGTGCCACGCCTTGTACTGATCGAGAATGTTCTCGCCCGCGTACTGCACGACGAAGTCGACGATACTCGTCGTGCCGCCCCATGCAGCGGCGCGCGTGCCGGTCTCAAACGTGTCGCTTGCGGAGGTGCCGCCGAACGGCATCTCCATGTGCGTGTGTGCGTCGATGCCGCCCGGAATCACATACTTTCCTTTGGCGTCAATGACGGTATCAACGTTCTTCTCGAGTTCGAACCCGAGCAGAGTCGACCCAGGTGCGAGCACCGCGGCGATGGTTTCGCCATCAATGAGAACATCGGCTTGGCCGGTGCCCGTGGAGTTGACGACGGTTCCGTTCTTGATGAGGGTTTTCACCGGCTGCTCCTTTGCAGATTCTTCGCGTTTGTTCGAGCGTCGCTTATGGCTTCGGGATCGAGGTGTACGAGTCCGGGCGACGGTCGCGGTAGAACTGCCAGTCGTCGCGCATCTGCCGAACGAGATCCATGTCGAGGTCGCGAATCATGATTTCTTCGTCGCTTCCCGATCCGCGCTCGCCGACGAAGTTGCCGCGAGGGTCGATGACCTGGCTGGTGCCGTAGAAGTCAACGGCCAATTCGCCATACTCGTTGTCTTCTCGGCCGACGCGGTTGGGCTGCAGAACGAAGTAGCCGTTGGCAACGGCTGCTGCTGGGCCTTCAACCTCCCACAGGCGGTTAGAGAGGCCAGGCTTCGTGGCGTTGGGGTTGAAGACCATTTCTGCGCCGTTCAGGCCAAGCTCGCGCCAGCCCTCCGGGAAGTGGCGGTCGTAGCAAATGTAGAGGCCGACCTTGCCGACAGCGGTGTCGAAGATGGGGTAGCCCTGGTTGCCCGGGCGAAAGTAGAACTTCTCCCAGAAGCGGTCGAGGTGGGGAATGTGGTGCTTGCGGTACTGACCGAGGATCGTTCCATCGGCATCCACGATCACAGCCGTGTTGTAGTACAGACCCGGCATCTCTTCTTCGTAGATGGGAAGAATCATGACCATGTTCAGCTCTTTGGCGAGCTTGGCGAAGCGCTGCACGATGGGGCCATCGGAGGGCTCGGCGTACGCGTAATACTTCTTGTCTTCGGTGATACCGAAGTAGGGGCCATAGAAGAGTTCTTGGAAGCAGATGATCTGCGCACCGTCTGCGGCGGCATCCCGCGCAAACTGCTCGTGCTTGGCGATCATCGACTCTTTGTCGCCGGTCCACGTTGTTTGTGTGATCGCTGCGCGAACAATGTTTGATCCACTGACAGTCATTGATGCCTCCAGCTCAGGGCGTCGTTGCCCTTATTGTTACTAAATTGCCTAAACATTTAGGCTTTGTATCGATTCATGTCGTACAGTTCTCATACTGTCTGCCAAACGGGTCTGAGGCAAGTCACAATGACAAACTTGAGAGAGCACATCGAGGGTCGAACCCCCGTGCACATTTCTGCGGCCATCGGGCGGCTCATCACCTCGGGAACTCTCGCGCCGGGGGACCGCCTGCCGACAGTGAGAGAACTTGCCGAACAGCTCGGCGTGAGCCCCGCCACCGTCAGCCATGCGTGGCAAGCACTTGCGGCCGCCGGGATGATCGAGTCTCACGGCCGCAATGGTTCGTTTGTCCGGGCGATGGCAACTCCCGAGAGTTCCTCGTTCAGTCAGCCGCACAGCGATAAGAGTGGGCTACCTCGCCTTGATCTCTCGCGCGGAACTCCCGATCCGCAACTGTTGCCGGGCCTTGGGCGCGCACTTTCCCGAGTGTCTCAGCGTGCCGAAACATCTGCGTACAAAGAGTTGCCGGTAATTCCCGAGCTCCTGGAGTTGTTGAGCGCCGCCTGGGCGTATCCCGTCGAATCGATAACGATCGTGAATGGGGCACTCGATGCGATATCGCGAAGTATTGAGCACGTGGCCCGCTACGGTGACCGTGTGGTCGTCGAGAACCCCGGATTCCCGCCGTTCTTTGGCCTGCTCAAGCTTCTGGGGCTCGAAGCCGTTCCCGTCGAGCTCGACGAACACGGCATCATCCCGGAGTCGTTTGCGGCAGCACTAGAACAGGCGCCCACGCTCGTCATCCTTCAGCCTCGCGCTCAAAACCCCACAGGGGTGTCGATGCCACCAGAGCGCGCACGCATTCTTGCCGAGATGATCGGCGACGATACTGCACACTGCGACGTCATCGTGATTGAAGATGACCACTCCGGTGAGATCACTGTCGCCCCCGACGTGAGCCTCGGATCGTGGATTCCTGACCGGGTGCTGCACGTGCGTAGCTTCTCAAAGTCACACGGTCCTGATCTGCGTATTGCCGCGCTGGGCGGTGCCGCGGCTCACATCAATGCGATTGAGCAGAGACGAATGTTGGGTGCTGGCTGGACAAGCCGCATGCTTCAGACCATCCTTCACGACCTGCTCACCTCTTCCGAAAGTATTGGCGAAGTCACGGATGCTGGCCGCGTGTATTTCTCCCGTCAAAAAGCTTTCGCCGATGTTTTGCGCGAATGCGGTATCAACTTTCGTCAAGCTGACGGGATTAATGCATGGATTCCGGTCGACAACGAGCAGGGTGCGATCATGCAGCTTGCCGCGCGCGGCATTCGAGTGGCAGGGGGCACAGCGTTCTTCGCCGCCGACTCTGCGCAGAACTATGTGCGAGTGACGGTGGGCGTTATTCCGCGTGAGGTGAAGAAAGTCGCGCGCGTGCTCGCGACGGTCGCTCACAACGCGGATGCCGGTACCGGAGCACTAAACATGCGCTGGGCATAAGCGCAGGCAACGTTAACTAGGCTTGACGGGTGGCACACCCTAAGAAAACTCCGTTCACGCAAGACGTTGTCGATCTCATTCGGCGCCCAGGCGAGATGCGCGAGCGCGTCGTCGACGTGGCAGCGCCCGAAGACTGGGGCAACGCCGTCATCGCTGTGCGCGAGAGCGAATCCGTTCACATGGATGTGCGTTTGGAGTCACTTCACGACGGCATTTTGGTGTCTGCAGACGTCGCAACGGTGGCGCGCGGGGAGTGCGTTCGGTGTCTGATCGATATCGAACTACCCCTTGAGGTCGAAATCCGCGAGATTTTCGCGTATTCTCGTGACGAAGCTTTCGACTATGACGTTCAGGGCACGCAGGTGGATCTCGAACCTCTGGTTCGTGATGCGGTGGTGTTGGCACTCCCGTTTCAGCCCGTATGCCAGGAGGATTGCACAGGCTTGTGCCCACAGTGTGGGGTGCGACTTCTGGACAACCCAGACCACGAACATGAAGCAGCAGTCGATCCACGATGGGCCGCCCTCGGTGGTCTTGCAGGATTTGAACCAAATGACGTGATCGGCGCCGAGTCCGACGCCGAAGAAGAGAAGAGATAATCATGGCTGTTCCCAAGCGGAAGATGTCCCGTGCCAGCACGCGTATGCGTCGTGCACAGTGGAAGGCAACCCCTCCCACCCTCGTGAAGACGATCGAGGGCGGCAAGGTTGTTTACAGCCTTCCTCACCGCGCGAAGGTCGTCACCGACTCTGCCGGTACCGCGCTGTACATGGAGTACAAGGGCCGCAAGGTCGCCGACATTTAGTCTTTGCTGACTTCTGCATGACCCACCTGCGCTTATGACGAAACATGAGGGCGGATGTCGAAGCAACTTGTAGTTCCCGCTGGCAACGTTCCCGATTCTGGGGAGCTTGCGGCGTTACTTGGCGTGCCCGATGACGGTGAACTTTTGGCCCTTGCGGTCATTCACCGGTCTTTCGCGTACGAAAACGGTGGAATCCGTCACAATGAGCGGCTCGAATTTCTTGGCGACGCCATCCTCGGGCAAGCCGTCACGGTGATGCTCTACAACGAGAATCCTGACCTCGACGAGGGCGATCTGGCCAAACGCCGCGCGAGCCTAGTGAGCAGTGTTGCGTTGGCTGAGGTGGCCAGAAACGTTGGTCTTGGCCGCTTTCTTCGTCTCGGTAGGGGAGAAGAACAGACGGGCGGCCGTGAGAAGTCGTCGATTCTTGCTGACACCGTTGAGGCAGTTATTGGTGCGGTGTATTTGAGTTCAGGCGACGATGTTGCACGAGATCTCGTGCTTCGACTAATTCGCCCACTCATGGAGGACCCGGAACGTTTCGGTGTGTCGATGGACCCGAAGACGAGTCTGCAAGAGCTTTCCGCGGTGCTCGGGTTTGGGCTTCCGCACTACGTCATTGTCGATAGCGGCCCCGACCATTCGAAGCGCTTTCGGGCCGCAGTGCTGCTTGACGGCAAAGAGATTGGGTCTGGCGAGGGCTCGAGTAAAAAACACGCGGAGATGGCCGCGGCGCTCAGCGCGTGGACGAAGCTTAAGGGCGACTAGCGGTGCCAGAGCTACCCGAGGTTGAGGTGGTGCGCAAGGGGCTCGTGCCGTTCGCTACCGGCGCGACGGTGAAGCACGTTGACGTGTTCGATAAGCGTTCGCTGCGGCGCCATTCTGGCCCTGTCGAAGACTTCATCGACCGCATGACGGGCGCCGTGTTTGCTGCGCCATCTCGCAGGGGAAAATTTTTGTGGCTGCCCCTTGTCGAAAGTGCGGGCTCCGGGGCTGCACGCTCAGGGGCGACGTGCTCGGGTAATGCTGATTCAGGCGCCGCCGAAGACGGCAATTCTGGCAATGCAGGCAATTCTTGCGAGGCACTCGTGGCGCACTTAGGCATGAGCGGGCAGCTGCTACTGCGGCCGCCTGGCAGCGAGGATGCCCGAACGCGCATTCGGTTCGAGCTGCATCATCCGCAACACGGTGAGGTGCGGCTCAACTTTGTTGACCAGCGCATCTTCGGCTCGATGGCCATCGACGATCTCGTGAAGGTCACTGACCTGCCGGCGGATGCTGTGCAAGAGCATGTGCCAGCCTCCGTCACCCACATCGCCCGCGACCCGCTCGACCGGCACTTCGACGAGTCGACGTTCTTCGCAAAGCTACGCAAGCGGCGCACCGGGGTGAAGCGTGCACTTCTCGACCAAACGCTCATCAGCGGCATCGGCAATATCTATGCGGACGAAGCGTTGTGGGCATCCCGCATCCACTACGACCAGGCGACGGATGCCCTGAGTCACCCCCGCGCGAGCCGCTTACTCGACGAGGTGCGGGCGGTACTGGTGAAGGCACTAGCAGAGGGCGGCACGAGTTTCGACGCGCAGTACCTGAACGTGAACGGTGAGTCTGGATACTTCTCGCACTCGCTGAACGCTTACGGGCAGCAAGGCAAGCCGTGCCCTCGCTGCGGCCGCGAGATCGTGCGCGAGAAGTTCATGAACCGGGGGAGTCACTTTTGTCCACTCTGCCAGCGACGGTGACCGTGCGACAGAACGAGTCGAGCTTGACGTCGCCGACCACGCGGGCGGTGCGCGTTCGCGCTGATAATCTATGGCAGTGAATGGTGACGCGAGACTCAACGATGACGAGAGCGTAGACGATCGTCTCGCCCAGTTTCGCAAAGAGTGGCCTCGATATGTGAGTTGGGCCGAGGTTCGTGCCGAAGACCCGTCTGCGTTCCGATCTGCGACCAAGGGCGCGCTGCTGATTGTGCCAGCAGGCTTGGCTACGCTCGCATGGTTAAGCCTTGGCTTCGAGTTTCCGATGGAGGTACTGCTGCCAGACGGGCTTGCGTGGATGCATGGCCTGTTGCTCATGGCCGCAGTGTGCCTGTCGATCGTGTTCTGGCTGCTTTCCGTGGCGTTGATCTCGATGCCGTGGGATGCTCGCCGAGGAATAGCTATCGCCCGCTTTGCATCGCATCGCGGGCTCCACTACTCCCGGTACGGCTTCACTCCCGAACGGCAGGGGGTTTTGCTTGCGGAAGGTCGAGGCTCACCGTCACCGCGACGCAGTCGTACTGTCGAATTTGACGCGAAGCGGCCATCCCTCTTCAGGGCAAATTTCGCGCTGATGCAGACTGCTCGGTCACTGTTTCCGCCCCTGCAGATTGCGATCGCGGGCTACACCGGCGGCAAAAACGATCCGAGGGGGCCGCGCACCTCGTTCCGATACATGGAGATGTCGTTGCCACGTATTCTCCCGCACATCATGATTGACGCTCGCGGCAATGGCAGTCTGAAACGGATGCTTCCCGGGTCGCAAATACTCTCGTTCGAGGGCGATTTCGACCGCTACTTTTCCGTGTACGTGCCCAAGGCGTATGAGCGAGACGCGCTCGAGCTCCTGACGCCCGACGTGATGCTGTGCCTCATCGATCACGGGCGCCAGTGGGATGTCGAGATTGTCGACGACAAGCTCGTGGTCGCCTCACGCCGCTTCCGGCGCGGTTCTGATCGGGCGGAGTACACGGCCATGCTGTACTTCTCGGAGCTGATGATGAAGGAGTTGGGGCGTCAGGCCGCGACATACTCGGACCCACGCGCTGCGCGCCCACGTTCGCAGGTGTCTTCCGTCGGCACGAGGCTCCGGCGGCGCTCAGCACTGTGGGGTGCGCTCGGCTTCGCACTCTTCTTCGGGTTCATTTTCGCATTCCCGATTGTTCTCGGATGGTTGCTCGACAGCTAGCGTGTGGCGAGCGATAGCCTCTCGCCTACCCAGACTTAGCTGATTCGAGCGGGGATGAGCTTCACTGTCTTCACAATGTTGCCGACGGTCTCGCCTTCCACCAGGGCTATCAGTGTGCGAGCGCACACTGCGCCGGTGTTCACGGGGTCGATGTCGAGATAGGCAACCCGCTGGTCTGCACCTGCGGCCGCCGCATTGCCAGAGACGGAGACTTGGAAGTCGGCAGAAACGTCGACCTCCGCTTCAGAGGCGGCGAGCAAGACGGCATTGCTGTACGTCTCATTGAGGCAGTGCACAGCATCCACCTCTCCGCTGCTCAACAGTGAGCGGGCAGCAGCGAGAGGTTGTTGATCGGCATCGGGGGAGACAATTTGCGGGGCGACACGGTGCTGCTCACACCACGAAACATAGGCGGCAACCGTGGATGCCGTGTAGCCGTCGACGCGAGGTCCAATGAAAAGCGCGGGGCGAAAGTTGGGTTTGGATTGGTTGCCGGCTAGGTGGCTGAGCATTCGAGGGATGGCGTCGCTCATGTCTGAACTTACGGTCACGAGCCGACCCGAATCGGATGCCGTGTATCCGCCGTCGGTCACCACGCAGAGCCCGCGGTCGAGACTCTGTTCCACGATCGGATCGTTCGGCACGGGGTCAACAACGATGACCCCGTCGAGGGGAACATAGGTTTCTATATGGCCGTCTTCGGAGCTGGGTGCAGCAGAAATTGAGTAGCCATGCTCCACAGCTTCAATTGCTGCACCCGCAATGATGCTTCGGTAATACGGCATGTAGGTCTGCTCCCACACGGCGGAGTCACGATAGCTCACGACGACCCCAATAACGCGGGATTTGCCGGAGCGCAGTGCTTGTCCTATCGCATTCGCGCGGTACCCAAGTGCTCTGCCCACCTCGAGCACTTTGTGCCGAGTTGCGGCCGCGACTTCACCTTTTTTGTTGTACACGAGCGACACGGTTGCGGTTGATACCCCGGCTTCCCGCGCAACATCGCGGATGCCCACCTTCTTCGCGGGAACAGCGTTCACTTGGCTCCTGTCGCCAAAATGTGACCCGTCTATCTTGACGGCGGGGTGTTTGTTCCTGAATACTACCGTCAAACCTAAATCGTTTTAGGAAACCGAGAGGAATGCAATGACGCACCCCAAAAAAGCCCTACTTGCCACCCTGGCGGTATCGGCTCTCCTGTTGAGTGGATGCTCTGGCGCCGCAGAAAAGCCCATCCAGGACAACGGAAACCCAGCCTCGTACGGCGACTGTGAGGTCACCGGAACCAAGGGCGAGTACAAGCTCGACACCAAAACCGAGGGCACACTGCTGATGAAGGCAGACCTCCCAAGCCCCGGCTGGTACAACGGTGACAAGGTTGAAGACATCCGTAGCGGTTTCGATTTCTGCCTGTTGGTGAACATCGCCTACCGCGCGGGCATCGACAACGTGAAGCTCGTGAACTCATCGTTTGATGGCCTCGTCGCAGGCAAGGCTGGAGACATGGATCTGTCGCTCAACCAGATCACTATCACCGACGAGCGCAAGAAGGTCATGGATTTCTCTGACCCCTACTTTCAGTCCACCGCGGGTGTGCTTGTGAAAAAGGGCGCGGATGTCACTGAAGCCAACCTTTCGAAGAGCCTTCTTGGCGTGAAGCAAGGAACCGTCGGGCAGATTCTCGTGGCCGATGACATCAAGCCGAGCAAGGCCTCCGCAGTCTTCCCCGGTGACCCAGAAATGCAGGCGGCCGTCCTGGCTGGCAACGTGGATGCGGGCATCCAAGACCTCAGTATCGTGCTCGGTGCCGCCACCAAGTCGGGGGGCAAGCTGGAGGTTGTTGGCCAAATTCTGACCAACGAAGCGTACGGCGTCATGATGCCGAAGGGGTCAGCGAACCTCGAGACGATCAACAAGATTCTTGCTGACCTCAAGGCTGATGGAACCCTCGACAAACTGAGCGCCTCCTACCTGGTCGACGCGTACGGGGTTGACCCCGCCAGCATCCCCATCTGGGATGTTAAGTGACGTTAGAAAAAAGCACCGTTGGCGGTGACAAGGGTGCGCAGCCTTCACGCGCTGCGCGCCCCGTCACCGTTGGGTCGGCCAACACCTTGTTGTTGGCCGGCCTGCTCACGGCGCTTCTCACCGTCGCCGCAACAGGTTTCGCTGCCTATCTCACGATCGCGGTCGCGGATACCGCTGCCTGGAAGGTGGGACTCGGCATCGCGGTGTCAGTCGTCGTTGCACTGGCTTTGGCTACACTCTGGCCGCTCGCGCGAGGATTTCAGCAGCAGTTGGTGAGCAGCAAGGCCATCGTGGCGCAGGATCTCGTGAAGGCTCGAACCTTTCGATCCCGTGCGGCTCAATCCGGATGGACCACTCTCGGCTCCTGCCTACCACTCCTTTTTGTGGCCATATTTACCCTGTTTCTTCTCGCCAATGATCACGCCGTTCAGACCACATTCTTTGATGTTGAGTTCATGGCCAAGAGTTTTGTGGATGTGGGTGTCGCCTTCGGCGAGAACGTGAAGATTGCGCTCCTCGCCGAAACCTTCGTGCTCGTGTTCGCGCTCATCATTGCGCTGGCAAGACTTGCGCCGTCAAAAGCCGGTCGCCCACTGCGTTGGCTAGCCACCGCCTACGTTGATATCTTCCGCGCGGTGCCGTCGATTATCGTGATCTACCTTGTTGGTTTCGGTCTGCCGCTTGCTGGCGTGCCGGTCTTCAGCGAGATGGGCCCGATGTGGTCAGCAGTGCTCGCGCTCACGCTCACCTACAGTGCCTACGTCGCCGAGGTGTATCGCGCAGGCATCGAGGGCATCCACTGGTCACAGATGTCCGCTGCTCGCTCGCTCGGACTTTCCTACGGCAAAACAATGCGCTTCGTGGTGGTGCCGCAAGCTGTTCGCAAGGTCACACCGCCACTGTTGAACGACTTCATCGGACTGCAAAAAGACACGGCGCTCGTCACTGTGATCGGCACAGTGGATGCGTTCACGCAGGCAAAAATCTACTCAAGCAACTACTTCAACCTGTCGTCGGTCACGGTGGTTGCCATCCTGTTCATCATCATCACCATCCCGCAGACCCGATTCGTCGACCGCCTTCTCGCTCGCGACTCGCAGCGCCAACTGAGCAAGGGGTAAAACGTGGCCTTTCTTGAACTGAACGATGTGCACAAGTCGTATGGTGACAACCCTGTGCTGCGCGGCGTCACCCTGCACGTAGAGAAGCATCAGGTGGTGTGCCTCATCGGCGCCTCTGGGTGCGGCAAATCAACTCTGCTGCGATGCGTGAACGCACTGGAGGAGATCAACGGCGGCGACATCCGGCTCGATGGCGACGTGGTTTCCGGTGAAGGTGTCGATGTTAATGGGCTGCGGCGCAAAGTGGGGATCGTCTTTCAGAGCTTCAACCTGTTTCCGCACATGAGCGTGCTGGACAACGTGACGTTGTCGCCGATCCGCGTTCTTGGCGTGCCAAAGGCGGCAGCACAAGCTCAGGCAAAAGTCTTGCTCGAACGAGTTGGTCTTGCCGAGAAAGCAACGGCATTTCCTGACTCGCTCTCGGGCGGCCAACAGCAGCGCGTCGCGATCGTGCGCGCACTGGCGATGAACCCCGAGGTGCTGTTGCTTGACGAGATCACCTCAGCTCTCGACCCAGAGCTGGTGGCGGAGGTGCTCAATATTGTGCGCGATTTGGCGGAAGACGGGTTGACCATTCTGATGGCCACCCATGAGATGTCATTCGCACGCGAGGTGGCAGACCAAGTTGCCTATATTCACGAAGGCGTCGTGCTTGAACTTGGCACGCCGGAAGAAATATTTGGGGATCCAAAGGAGGAGCGCACGCGCGCATTCCTGAAGAAAATTATTGAAGCAGGAAGGCTCTAATGACACGAGTGTTGGTTGTTGAACACGAGTCGAACGCGAGTATCGGTTTAGTGGGGGAGCGCATCGATGTCGCAAAAGTGGAGATGGCGATGGTGGGCCCAGAACTCGGCGTCGAAGTTCCCACCTCCGCTCAGGGTTTTGATGGAGTGATCGTCTTGGGCGGCACACCTGGGCCCAATGACGATGCGGATGCCGCTTGGCTCCCGCGGGTGCGCGCTCTCATTGCCGACTGCCTCGATCGCGAAGTTCCCCTGCTCGGCATCTGTTTGGGCGCCGAATTACTCGCTGTGGTTGCGGGGGGCAGCGTGGGTTCCGTGCGTAACGGTGCAGAGATCGGTTTGTGCGATCTTGCGCTCACCGATGCTGCGACAGGAGACCCACTCTTTGATGGCCTGAGCGGCGACCTGAAAGCCCTGCAGTGGCACACACTCGAGATCTATGATTTACCGGAGGGCGTTGTGCCGCTGTGTTCGAGCACGCGCTGCCCGAATCAAGCATTTAGGGTAGGGCCCGCAGCGTGGGGCACACAGTTTCATATGGAGGGGCTTACAGCCACGGCGGTGGAGTGGGCGCGCGACGACAGCGAAGAAATGGTAACTGAGGGCCTTAGCGCTGACGACGTGATCGCAACAATGACGAGCTACGAGCCGCGCCTGCGTGAGGTGTGGTCGACCGTGGCAGATCGGTGGCTGGCTCTGCTCACCTAAGCTGCTCAGCGCGAGCTGATCTTCTTAAATCGCTTGACGGCGAGCGGAACAAAAATCACCAGAACCACGGTGATGCCGATCAGCACTGTCGCAATGGGGTTCTGTTGGCTCCACCCCGCCGGCATCGGCGTTCCCTCTGGAACGTTGCCAAAAAGTTCGCGCGCCGCCTGCACGAGCGCGGATACCGGATTGAACTCCGCAAATATCCGCAGCGGCGTGGGCAATGTTTCACTGGGCACGAAGGCGTTGGAGAGAAACGTGAGCGGGAAGAGCACCAGAAATGACACGTTGTTGATCACTTCTGGGCTGCGCACGAGCATGCCGAGGTACGCCATCACCCACGACAGCGCGTAAGCGAAAAGCAGCAAGAGGGCGACCGCAGCAACGGCCTCCAGTGGGCTCGAGCGCACCCGCCATCCGGCAATGAGAGCAGTGATCATCATGACCACCATGGAGATGGCGTTAATAAAAAGGTCGCCGTTGGTGCGCCCAACAAGCACGGCAGACGGGCTCATCGGTAAGGTGCGGAAGCGGTCGATGATGCCATCCCGCAGATCCTGCGCCATTGCCGAACCTGAATAAGTGGAGCCAAACACCACGGTTTGGGCGAAAATGCCCGCCATAATGAACTCTTTGTAGCTGCTGCCCGGAATGTCGATAACGCCCGCGAAGACGTAAGTGAACAGCAGAACAAACATGATCGGCTGCAGAGTGGTGAACACCAAGATGTCTGGCACCCGCTTGATCTTGATCATGTTGCGCTTGGTGGTGACCCATCCATCTGACAACCAGCGCGCCAGCGGTGACGACAGTGACGGTGGTGTGCGCTGTGTTGGCGGTGATGTCACCGCGGATGTCATCGTCATGATGCGACCTCTTCCTCTTCCTTGGCGTTGCGCCCGGTGAGTCGAAGGAACACGTCATCCAGTGTTGGCCTGCGCATGCCCGCGTCGTACAAAGCGATTCCCCGTGAACCCAGTTCAGCGAGCACCTCCTGCAACGCTGCAGGAGCGTCTTCTGCGCTGACGGTCAACTCGCGACCATCTACTGAGACCGTCGGCGGCGCGTTACCTACGCGCTCAAGCAGCTCGAGTGCGACCGCGCTGTCCTCGGCAGAAACGAGAGTCAGCTCCACTCGCTGCCCACCGATAGAGGCTTTCAGCTCGTTCGCAGTGCCCTTGGCGATCACTTTTCCGTCATCGATGACGGAGATACTGTCAGCGAGTCGATCCGCTTCTTCGAGGTACTGAGTCGTGAGCAGCACCGTGGTACCTTCGCCCACCAAACTCGTGATGACATCCCACATTCCGAGTCGGCTGCGAGGGTCGAGCCCTGTCGTCGGCTCGTCGAGAAACAGCACTCGCGGCTTCGTGACGAGTGCCCCTGCGAGGTCGATTCTGCGTCGCATTCCGCCGGAGAATCCCTTCACGGGCCGGTTCATCGCTTCGGTGAGGTCAAAAAGCTCGATCAATTCGTGTGCTCGCTGCCGCGATGCTTTTGCCCCCAAATGGTAGAGCCGGCCCACCATGTCGAGGTTCTCGAAGCCGGTGAGGTTCTCATCCACCGCCGCATACTGGCCGGAGACCCCGATGATGGGGCGGATCTGCTCTGGGTGCTTCAGCACGTCGATACCGTCAATCGTTGCCCGACCACTGTCAGGCCTGATCAGCGTCGTCAGCACTTTCACCGTCGTCGTCTTGCCAGCGCCGTTGGGGCCGAGAAGCGCGGTCACGGTTCCTTGCGGAACGGAAAGATCCAGCCCGTCTAAGGCATGAACGGGGCCGGCACCTTTTGGCGTGTAGGTCTTGGTGAGCCCTTCGGCTTCGACGAATGTCATTCAAAAAGCTTAGTTTGAGCGTCGGACATTGTGAGCGCGTGCCTTAGTCAACTTTCTTCCACGCGCCCCCATACCCGACGGACTCGAAGCCGATGGCCTCGTTCACGTCGAGCATGGGATCGAGTGCACATCCACGCGGTCGGCGTCCCACGCCTCTTCCGTCGACTCGAGACCCGCTGACGGCGCATCCGTGCTCATGCGCTGGTACAAGCTGGCCATACTGGCACGCAATGCCGCAGGTGTATGCCCCGTCCACTGGATGATCCGGTAGTCACGTGCGGCTGCCTCTTTCACGGCAGAGAGGTCGGCCGCGAGATCCTTCTCCTCGACAGGGAGGGTGACGCGGCTGATGCGTGCGACCTGCACCAGTGTGAATCCGTGCGTCAGCAAAAACTGAGTGGCGGCGCTCTCTCGTGGCACTGCGCCAAAGCCCGTCCGCGGTGGCAGCTGCGCCTCCCCGCCTGTCCTTCCATGGTTGACATAGCACTGAAGCACAGTGCGACCATCCGCTTCGCACAGTGCGCGGATTCTCGCGAACAACGCAGAACCGATACCCAACCTCCGGAACTCTGGAAGCACGTCAAGTTCGAACCACGCGTCTGTTGCGGCGTCCTCGAGTGTCGCCTGATACTCGGCGCGAGCCACAATTCGCCCGCCTACCCGTGCAACCAGACCGATTATGGGTGAGTAGGGATTCTGCCATTTCGACAACAACTCGACCGGTTGATAAGCAAGGTCGCTACTGCCCATTTTTTCGGCTTCGACTTCGTTGCGAACACCCGTCATCACGACGAAGTCGCGGGCATCTGGCGCGTCGATGGTCGCGGGAATAGTCAAAGTATCGATGGCGAAACCGGTCATCTGTTGATTCCTTTGAGAGGGGGTGTCAAAAAGTGCAAAGCCGCTCAGAGTACAACCGAGTGCAGTGATCACCGCGAACAGAAGCCAAACCGTGGCAATCGCTCAGAAGCACCCCGGCATTCCGGTACCGTAGGTGCATGAGTTTCGTCGGACCCAGGAGGGTGCAGCCATGTACCTGAAGAGCCTGACCCTCAAAGGGTTTAAGTCCTTTGCCGCGCCCACCACTTTCGCGTTTGAGCAGGGGGTGACGTGCGTCGTGGGGCCGAACGGTTCCGGAAAATCTAATGTCGTGGACGCCCTCGCTTGGGTCATGGGGGAGCAAGGCGCGAAGACGCTGCGCGGCGGCAAGATGGAAGACGTCATCTTCGCTGGCACCTCCACGAAGGGGCCACTCGGTCGTGCAGAGGTGATCCTCACGATCGACAACTCGGATGGCGCCCTGCCGATTGACTACACAGAGGTCACGATCAGCCGCACCCTGTTTCGTAATGGTGGCAGCGAGTACGCAATCAACGGTGAATCCTGCCGGCTGCTCGATGTTCAGGAACTCTTAAGCGATTCAGGTCTGGGTCGGGAGATGCACGTCATCGTGGGTCAGGGGCAGCTCGACCAGGTTTTGCATGCCACCCCCGAGGAGCGGCGCGGGTTCATCGAAGAAGCTGCCGGCATCCTGAAACACCGCCGACGCAAAGAAAAAACACTGCGCAAGCTTGATGCAATGCAGGCGAACCTCACCCGTTTGAGCGACCTCGCTGGCGAGCTTCGCCGCCAGCTCAAGCCTCTCGGTCATCAGGCGGAGATTGCCAAAGAAGCGCAGATGATTGCGGCCACGGTGCGGGATGCCCGCGCACGCATCCTTGCCGACGATGTTGTGACGCTTCGTACGAGTCTCACGCTGCACGGTCGCAGCGAGTCCGAACGCAAAACCGAACGCATTGTGCTGCAAGAACAGCTTGACCAGAACAAATTGCGCGAACTTCACCTCGAACAAGCTCAGGTTGGTGACGCTGTCGATATTGCTCGACGCACGGCGTTTGAGCTCGAATCTGTTCAAGAGCGTCTGCGCGGGCTCTACACGCTCGCCAACCAGCGCCTCGCCCTCCTCGGGTCGCAAGGGGATGAGCAAGGCGGCGGAAGCATGGTCACTCCTCAGCAGATTGAGGAGTCAAAAGCTGAGGCGGCCCGGCTCGCCGACGCGATCGTTGAGGCAGAGGCTGCGTGGAAAGAAGTGCAGCAAGAAAGCGCTCACTCCAAAGCGAACCTCGATGCACTCGATGAAGAGATCGCGTTGCAGGCGTCACTTGTGTCGCGACACGAACTTGAACTTTCTAAACTCACTGGCCACGCCGAAACTGCGGCATCTCGTCTCGCGGCGGTGCGTGGTGAAGTGCTGCGGCAGCAGAACGCGCTCGATGCTGCGGTGCAACGCCGAGAGGCCGCCCAAATCGCTTTTTCTTCGTTGGAGCAGGATGCCGGTACCGGCACCACCTCCGAGACCGATCTTGATGCTGCGTATGAGGCTGCTCAGGCCGAGGTGACGGTCGCAGAAGGTCAGATCGAGCGACTGCGCGAAGAGCTCCACGATCTTGAACGTGAACGCTCAGGTCTCACTGCCCGCACGAGCGCCCTCTCGAGTGCACTCGATCAGAAAGATGGTTCTAGCGCTCTCGTGGCGAGAAAGCTCCGCGGAATTCGCGGGCTCGTCGCAGAGCACATTCATGTGCAGCCTGGCTTTGAGGCAGCCATCGCTGCCGCGCTCGGAACCCTCGCAGATGCTGTGCTCGCCGACAACCGTGATGCTGCGATCGAGGCCATGGATCACGCCCGCAGCGACGAACTCGGCCGAGTCGACATCCTGTTTGCAGATGCCACGCCAAGCGATCCACCTGTGGGTTTGCCCGAAGGCGCAGTGCCCGCAGGCAGTGTCGTTACCGGACCGGGGGGCGTGCTCGGGGTGCTCGCACAGATCGTTATTGCCGACGATCTTGTGGTAGCTCGTGTGGTCTGGAAGAAGCTGCCAGAGAATACTCCCGTCACCATCATCACCAAGGCTGGTGACGTGCTCAGCCGCTACGTGCTGCGTGGTGGTTCTGGCGCCAAGCGTTCCCGCGTGGAACTCGTTGCTGACCGTGACGCCGCCCAATCGAGGCTCACCGAGGTGACCTTACTTATCGACACGGCGAGGGCCGCACTCGATGACCAGCGCGCCGTGCACGGCACCGCAAAGCAGGCCTCGACTTCGGCGCTGAGTACCCTGCGTGCATTCGACGCTCAGCTTGCCGCGAGCACAGAGAAGCTCAGCCGCGCGCGAGCACAGGTCGAGGCAGCGGGCGCAGAAGCTGAGCGGTTGGAGCGCGCCCTCGCGCTCGCGACCGAGACGGTTGCTGCTGCCGTCACGGCATCCGAGAACGCCAAGACCGAGTTGGAGGATGCCCAGTCGCGCCCCCGGCCCATTCTGGATGCCTCTGCTCGTGAGGGGCTCTCGACCGAACTTGATGAGGTGCGTGAACGTGAAGTCGAAGCCCGGCTTCAGCTTGAGACTGCACGAGAGCGTGTGCGTGCAGAGGAACTGCGCGGCGAACAACTCGCGCGTCAACTCAACGACGATCGTGCTGCGGCCCAGGAGGCCGCACGCCGCGCGGTGATTCGCCGTCGCCAACTCGACTCGGCTCAGCGCGTGATTGATGCGCTGCCCGCTGTGATGGATGCCGTCGACCGGTCGGTGTCAGAAGCCCGTGTCGAGCTCGCCTCACGCGAGGCCGATCGTGCGAAACAAAACGATGAACTCTCAACGCTGCGTCGTGATGAGGCAGCCCTTCGCGAGCGTCTCGCGACCGTGAGCGAGAGCGTGCACGGACTCGAGATGCAGATCTACGAAAAGAAACTGCACCTCTCTAGTCTTCTCGAGCGCGCAGGTGAAGAGCTGGGGCTCATCGAAGAGGTGCTCGTCGCAGAGTACGGCCCGAACGTTCTGGTGCCGGATGACCCGACCAGCGCCGCGCTCGCTGCCGAAGAGGCTGCGGCTGATGCTGCCAACGACATGGTTCGCGATGATGCTGATGATGATGATGATGCTGATGCTGATGCTGATGACGGTAGCGCACCTACCGAGGCGCACGAAAACGCCGACGCCGACGGCGACACCGACTCCGACTCCAACGCCGACGGCGAGGTCGGGGCCGGGGATGCCGATTCGGGCGACCGTAAGGGTGGCTCCCACATTCACTCAGGTGGCGACACTGAGGCGCCACGAGGTTCGAAATATGTTCGCTCCGAGCAGGAATCACGGCTAGCGAAAGCCGAGCGCAAGCTTGCACAGCTTGGCCGTGTGAACCCGCTGGCCCTTGAAGAATTTGACGCGCTGGAGCAGCGTCACAAGTTCCTTACTGAGCAACTCACTGATCTTGCGAACACCCGCAAAGACTTGATCACGATCATCGACGATATTGATGGGCGTATGCAGGAGATTTTTGCAAGTGCGTTTGATGACACCAAAGCGGCCTTCAACGAGGTGTTCCCGGTGTTGTTCCCCGGCGGCACCGGCAGCATCTTCTTGACCGATCCAGACAATCTGCTCGTCACCGGCATCGAGGTCACGGTGCGCCCAGCAGGTAAGAAGATCGAACGACTGTCGCTGCTGAGCGGTGGGGAGCGTTCTCTTGCCGCAATCGCGCTCCTTATCGCGATCTTCAAGGCACGGCCGAGCCCCTTCTACATCCTCGACGAGGTCGAAGCGGCGCTCGACGATGCGAACCTTGGCCGGCTGCTTGCGGTGCTCGAGGACCTTCGCGAGGGCTCGCAGCTCATCATCATCACACACCAAAAACGCACCATGGAAATTGCGGATGCC
The DNA here is from genome assembly GCA_038243605.1 of Actinomycetales bacterium. Taxonomy (GTDB): domain Bacteria; phylum Actinomycetota; class Actinomycetes; order Actinomycetales; family Microbacteriaceae; genus Terrimesophilobacter. Next base: position 203 of record JBBSQX010000005.1, on the reverse strand, counting down.
CTCTACGGCGTCTCGATGCGCCAAGACGGTGTGAGTGCCGTCGTTGGCCAACGCGTGGCCACAGAAGGCCGCGTCACGTAGTGATGCACTTGACGTGTGAGGGGTGCCCCCAGGTGCATGGGGGGTGCCCGGGAGGGGACGGTTGGGCCCCCCACACCGCTGGGGCGCAGCGCCAGAAGATGAGGGCGGGTGGCAAGGCGGCG
>JBBSQX010000004.1:0-168731 GCA_038243605.1 Actinomycetales bacterium | reverse complement strand
TTGAGGGGTCCCAAAGTCCCCTTCAGGTGGTCGACTATGGGTACTTGGGGACCGCTCACACCATGCGGGCTTGCTACCGAGCGAAAATGGATCGGCCGCGAAGCTGTCGCGCAGCGGAAACCCCGTGACTACGGGTTAGGGAGGTCGCCGAGCCACTTCTCTACGAGGTGCTCGGCAATCACGCGGCGGGCCGTACCCGAGCGTGAACGCAACACAATGCTTTCGGTACGAATGATGGGCCCGTTGCGGCTCACTCCTCGCACCAGTCCACCATCGGTCACGCCGGTTGCAACAAAGAACGTGTTGTCGCCCTTAACCATGTCGTCGGCGTCCATAATTTTGTCAAAGTCGAGGCCAGCATCCTTGCCCTTCTGGATCTCTTCATCCGTGCCGGGCGCGAGCTTTGCCTGCATGAACCCACCAAGAGCTTTGAGCGCGCACGCTGTCGTGATGCCTTCAGGGCTTCCACCAATACCAACGCACATGTCAATCCGTGACTCGTAACGAGCCGCGTTGATGCCGCCAGCAACATCGCCATCGAGCATGAGGCGGGTTCCTGCACCGGTGGCCCGGATGTCGTCAATGAGCTGGATGTGACGCGGGCGGTCAAGTACCGCCACCGTCATCTCGCCCACCGGCTTACCAAGAGCTTTCGCGAGCGCCCGGATGTTCTCCGCAATCGGTCGTTCAAAGTCAAGAACACCGTGGCCCTCAGGCCCGGCCGCAATCTTGTCCATGTAGAAGACGGAGGAGGCATCCAGCATGCTTCCGCGATCCGACACCGCAATGACCGAGATCGCGTTCTGACGGCCGGCAGCGGTGAGCGACGTGCCATCGATGGGGTCAACCGCGATGTCACAGGCGGGCCCGCGCCCATTGCCAACATGCTCCCCGTTGAACAGCATGGGGGCGTGGTCTTTCTCCCCCTCACCAATGACCACAACACCATCGAAGTTCACGGTTCCCAAAAATTTGCGCATGGCATCCACTGCGGCACCATCCGCGGCAATTTTGTCGCCGCGACCGATAAATGGCCACGCGCGGATGGCAGCAGCTTCGGTCGCTCGGACCAACTCCATTGCCAGGTTGCGGTCAGGGTGCAGGAAAAGGGTGCCGGTATCTGTGGACTCATTCACATCGCCATCCTATCGAGCATGCAGGGATAGGCCTCGATAGACTGAGGGAGAACTTGCCGTCGCACGCCAAGGAGGCATCATGCCCATTGCTACCCCAGACCAATACGCCGAAATGCTCGAGCGCGCAAAGAGCAATGGTTACGCGTTTCCGGCGTTCAACGTTTCGTCTTCGCAGACGATAAACGCGGTGCTCCAGGGCCTCACTGAAGCGGGTTCCGATGGAATCATTCAGGTGACAACCGGCGGTGCCGACTACTTCGCTGGGCACAGCGTCAAAGCCAGGGCGTCCGGTGCGCTCGCCTTTGCGGCCTTCGTTACCGAGTCTGCGAAGAACTACCCGATCACGGTTGCTCTGCATACCGATCACTGCCCTAAGAACGCGCTCGATAGTTTCGTCATACCGCTTATTGAGGCCTCCGAGTCGGAGGTAAAGGCGGGTCGAAACCCCATCTTTCAGTCACACATGTGGGATGGTTCTGCCGTACCAATGGTCGAAAACCTTGAGATCGCCAACGAACTACTGCCCCGCATGAAGGCGATCAACGCCATTCTTGAGGTCGAGATCGGTGTTGTTGGCGGTGAAGAAGATGGTGTGAGCCACGAAATCAACGAGCACCTTTATACGACGGTCGAGGATGGCATTCAGATGGTGGAGGCACTTGGGCTCGGTGAGAATGGCCGCTACATTGCTGCCCTCACCTTTGGCAACGTGCACGGCATCTACGCCCCCGGCAACGTCAAGCTAAAGCCAGAGCTTCTGGCGGAGATTCAGGCGGGAATTGCCGCCAAATTTGGTACCGGCCCAAACCCCCTCGACCTGGTCTTCCACGGTGGTTCCGGTTCGAGCGATGACGAGATCGCCACCGCGGTGCGCAACGGGGTGATCAAGATGAATGTCGACACTGACACGCAGTACGCGTTCACTCGCTCCATTGCCGACTACATGCTGAAGAATTATGACGGTGTTCTCAAAGTGGATGGCGAGGTCGGCAACAAGAAACTGTACGATCCGCGCGCGTGGGGTAAAGTCGCCGAGTCAGCGATGGCCCAACGGGTGCTGCAGGCCACGCAGCAGTTGGGTTCGGCGCAGAACTCGATCAGCGCGAAGTAATCGCTAGCCTTCGCTGCGCGGAGGTACACGGAAACTCATATGGAGCCTGTTTCTGGCACCGGTATTCCATTCCACGTCGTCTACAGCGGCAGCGAGCGAAACGTAATGCGGGGCGAGGAGTACGAGCTTGCGCCCCTCCGGTAAAGCACGATCGGCGCTGATCGCGACGGCAGTGGCACCGTTAGCCTCTCCTCGTAGCTCGATCACCACCGGCGTGGTGACCTCGAAGAGTTCTTTGGTTGCAGCCGTGAGCAGACCGAGCAGCGCTGAACGCTGACCCAGGTTCATCCGCTCTGCAAGACGGTCGTGGTCAATGACGGTGATATTCATTTGTCGTGTCAGAGACTCGAGCCAACTGAGATTTGACCGTTCCACCAATTCAGCACGAATGCTCTCAGACAATGCCTTCGCTTGCACCCGGTCAGCCTCAGTGACTACTCCAGACTCCGTGACTCTCTCGAGAAGAGGAAGCACTCGGTCGCTCACGCTCGAAAGTTCCTGTCGCAATATTCGGCGACGAGCAGCTTCACCAAGCACACCACTAGAAATAGCTTCACCTGAGGGTGAGGCCGCCCACCGCATCGTTCGAGCCACAACCTGGTAGCAGAACACCGTCGAGGCGGCAGTGGCAATCAGGATCATACCGCCACCGACAAGTAGCGCAACAAGAGGTGGCCAATAGCTGGGGTGTGGTTCGGCGGTGAGACTGAGCGCGGTCACGCTTAGTGAAACAGCGGTGCTCAGCGTGCCGATGATGAGAATACGCACCGCGGAAAGGTAGGGCGAAAGGCTCGCAAGCAAGAGCGCGAACGTAATAGGGGACCAGCGCAACTCGAAGGGAACGGTCGTGCCCCACTCACTTGCGACACCCAGCAGCATGGCAACCCAGCCGATGCCGACTGGCGTGAAAGTGACCATCGGATTGAGCTTCACCCGTCGACGTGGAGCGAGGAAGAGAACCGAACTGAACGCCACCACCATCACGAAGACCGAAAGACATCCGAATGCTATTCTCAGCGCGCCACCCTGAGCTATCAAAGCCATCGCGAGCCCAAACGTCGTCGCAACGCCACCAAAAACCATGGGAACGAGCGGTCCCGTGAACCAACTGAGCAGGTCAACTTCTCGTGGGGAAAACCGCCATGCGTTATTCATCGTCATCAGCCGCCAACGGAACCGTGATGAGCACAGAAGTCCCTTCGCCGATCGCCGACCAGATCTTGACATTCCCACCCACCGCTTCGGTGCGCTGAATGATCGATTGTCGAATTCCCAGGCGATCTTTTGGCACGGCGTTGAGGTCAAACCCAACGCCCTGATCCACGATCATCACAGAGAGCACCGATTCCGAAAAATCCACAAAAAGCTCTGCGGAACTAGAGGATGAGTGCCTCACTACGTTCTCAAGACAACTTCGAACTGCCCCGGCGAGCGCCTCTGCCACTCGCGGTGAGGTCTGCCGCAGAACTGGACCTTCGCCCGAAATTTCCACTCTGAGGCCACGCCATTGAAAATCGTTGACGATGGTGAAAAACTCACGACGCAACCAGCCTGCAGCGTTACCGTCGAGAGCCTCTGGCTCGACTTCAGCCTCCTTCACCGCCCGAATATCGCTCAAAAATCTGACACGGGTGCGCTCGTCAAGTTGATCTTTGCCGTGAGCGAGAACGACAAGATCATTGAGCACCGTGTCGTGAAGCAAGACGACTGCCCGCTCCTCCAATTCCCGCTGCCCGGCGATTCTCGCGGGTTCGATGTGCTTGGCAGAGAACGCTGAATTGAACCGGAGTTGGCTTCGTTTGATCAGAACAAACATCGTAATGATGATGAGGTAAGCGAGAAGCGACAATACCGGGCCGTATCCTGGCGTTATCTCCAAGCCAACGGTCGCTTGGGCGAGGGCAGTCGCTATCGACCCCAACCCCCAACCGGCTATGCACCACAGCACCCCGTGTACAAGGAGTGTGCTCACGGCGCCAATGAGGAGCAAGACCACTGTCATGCGGTTGAGTAAATAAATTCCGTGCGTGTTCAACGACGGGTCAAGCGAAAGCAACCCAAGGACCCACAGGTATATCGAGACTGTGCCGACGGCGAGAAAAAGAACTCCTCTGCGCCAGTTTGGTTTGCGAGCCAAAAATACGAGAGAAGCGGCAATCGAGAGCAGCGCCGCAAGCGGGAGCAAGGCGAGGGGGCCGTACCCGCGATCCACCCACAGGCTTCCTAGCGTGAGAAGGCTGATGAAAAGGTAAACCCCAGATACTGCCCAGCCAGCTCTCAAAACGGAACGCGCGGTGATCGTCGCGGCAAGATTGCGTGGCGGCACAGGGAGTCGGGCTGAGTGCTCTGTCACGAGTCACCAGGTGGCTGAACACCGAGGTCACGCATTGTTAGAGCTTCGAGAGCTCGGGGATAAAACTCGGGTCGGCGGCAAGTGCGGAACCGAGCAGGATTGAGAGCACGATGAAACCGAGCGCGCCCACAAGCACCGGCACCCACCACGCCAGTTTGTGACGTTTGATTCGCCGAAATGACCACACTGCGGCGAGTGCCCAAAGGAGCACTTGGCTCACGAAAATGATTATTCCGATCGTCGCCGTCTGTTCGGTGGAATGAAATACGCCCATATTCTGCCGCGCCACTATCTCGGGCAGCTTTTCACCAAAGTTCAAGAAAATTGTTGCACTTCCGAAAGTTGACACCGCACCGAACGAAAGCAAGAAAACTGTGACGATCCTGTCGAATGCAGATCTAGGGCGCAGTGCGGTGGATACGCCGCCACCGGCCAGACGGGGCGACGCATTGCCCGCATGCGTCATTGGCGGATGTGCTCGAGCCGGTTCAGCTCCGGAGCGGGCCAGCGCGGAGGCGTGTTCGTCATCGCTCGCATACTCGCCGTATTGCGGCTTCGGTCGTTCAGAATCACTCATCGTTGCCTATCCAAACATCTTGAGCGCCCACGGAGGTCGGCGCCACGCGATTCACACCTTTGGTGATGGGCTCCCCACCAGTGTACGAGAGCGTTTCAGGGGGCTCGCCGTGTTCCTTTGTCATGGCCGTCCCGTAGCCTGTTGCCATAGCGATGGGAGCATCCGTCGCACAAGACCCTGATCAGCGTCGATGTTCGCGAACGTAGCGAAGTTCGTTTCATCGACACAGAAAGAGGCTGACGCGAAGTGACTAATACGGCATCCCCTCCGACCGCAAACGACCCATGGCCCGTGTCTACCCTCGCCGACAAGCTCAAGGGCTGGATCGACCGTCTCGGCAGCGCGTGGGTGGAAGGCGAGATTACCCAATGGGGGGTTTCTGGCGGCAACGTCTACGGCAAACTCAAAGACCTGACCGTAGATGCGACGGTGGGGTTCACGATCTGGTCTTCAGTGAAATCGAAGCTTCCGGATGACCTAAAACAGGGAGATCGAGTCGTTGCTCTGCTGAAACCCAACTATTGGGTCAAGGGCGGAACGCTGTCAATGCAGGTTTTTGAGATGCGCCATGTGGGCTTAGGCGACCTTCTGGAGAAGCTTGAGAAGCTTCGCCAAAAGCTGAAGGCGGAAGGTCTTTTCGATGCCGACCGCAAGAAGAAACTACCGTTTCTCCCCCATCGCATCGGACTCATCACGGGCAAAGACTCTGACGCCGAGAAAGATGTGCTTCGCAACGCTCAGCTTCGCTGGCCCTCCGTTGAGTTTCGTGTCGAACATGCCGCGGTGCAAGGAGACCGTGCCGTGGGTGAGGTCATCGCGGCTCTCGGGCGACTGGAGGCAGACCGCGAGGTCGATGTGATTATTATTGCGCGCGGTGGTGGTGATTTTCAGAACCTCCTCGTCTTCAGTGACGAGGCACTGCTACGGGCTGCCGCCGCCTGCTCCAAACCTCTCGTGAGTGCGATTGGTCACGAGGCGGATCGCCCGTTGCTCGACGAGATTGCCGACCTGCGGGCCTCAACACCCACCGATGCTGCGAAACGGGTCGTGCCCGATGTTGCCGACGAGCTCAGCCGCGTACAGCAGGCACGCTCACGTATGGGAACGCGCATGACAGGTCTGATCACTCATGAGATCGATCGCATCACTCAACTTCGCACCCGGCCTGTTTTGGCGAGTTACGACTGGATCACCCTTGAGCGCTCGGAAGAGCTGACCCGCTGGGTGGCCAGAGGTGCTGAACTCGTTGACCGAACGCTAGAGCGGGCCACCGTGTCGGTTACCGATCTGAAAGGTCGGCTTCGCACGCTCTCCCCGCAGAGCACGCTCGATCGCGGTTACGCGATTGCGCAGCTTCCCGACGGAGGAGTGCTTCGGAGCACAACGCAAGCTGCGCCTGGCACACAATTACTGCTCACTCTTGCCGACGGAACCGTGCCAACCACCGTGACTGCCGCCACGGCACAAGCGGCGTCCACTGGCCGCGCGGGTCGGTAGGCTGAGAGGGTGGCCACGCAACCTTCACCATCGGAGAACCCCGTATCGGAGAACCCCGTTACCGATGTTGCGTCGTTAAGCTACGAGCAGGCACGAGACGAACTCGTCAAGGTCGTCTCAGAGCTCGAGCAGGGCTCCTCCACTCTTGAGCAGTCCCTTGCACTGTGGGAGCGCGGCGAAGAGCTCGCTGGTCGGTGTGAAGAGTGGCTGATCGGGGCTAAAGAACGTCTTGATGCTGCGCGACGCAAAGCATCATCCGATGCGGCACCGCCATCCGAACCTTCCTCCGACCGCGCATGAGCGCAGCAAAAGAGCCGCGGGTTGTGGCCGAACTGGGCAGGCCAGAGACCGCCCAAGAAACGGTCGATCGTCGTGCGGTAGCTTCACGCATGCGTCGTCAGAACCAGAATTTCTTCAACCTCATCATCGCTCTTCTCGCCAGCCTCGCCGTCGTCGCCATTATCGTGCTCGTTGTCGTGCGACCTGATGCTGCCCCGAGGGAGCCGGTAGATTACCGCGCACTTTCGCAAGAAGCAGGCGCACCTGTGACACTTGCCGCACCAGATCTTTCTGCCGACTGGCGTTCAAATTCTGCAATCTACAACGGCACTCCAGCGGATGGTGTTGCGAATTGGTATGTAGGTTTCGTTACCCCCGATGAACAGTTCATCGCCCTGCGCCAAGGAATCGATGCGAATCCAACGTGGTTAGCGAATGAGCTTCGGGGAATGAAAGCTACCGGATCAACAACTATCGACGGCGTCGAGTGGTCGGTATACGACCGCCGCGGGGCGAAAGATGTCGGCAACCACGCATACGCGTTGTCGACGGTGGGCACCCAAAGTACCTACATTCTGTATGGCACTGCCCCAGATGACGAGTTCACAACTATGGCGAAGAAACTCGCCGCAACGATTGCGGCAGAATACTGAAAGGAAGCCGGCGATGACAACTCCGACAACAACTCCAGCGAAGGCATGGGAGGAAATGGCGCGGGGCAATGAGCGTTTCATCGCGGGCGAACCCCTTCATCCTCGTCAGGATGTGGATCGTCGAGGCGAACTCATTGGCACTCAGTCGCCACACGCGACGCTGTTCGGCTGCAGCGACTCGCGGCTCGCCGCCGAGATCATCTTCGACAAGGGCCTCGGCGATCTGTTTGTCATCCGCAACGCGGGCCAAGTCATCTCTGAGTCCGTTATTGGGTCGCTGGAGTACGCGGTGGCCATTCTCGGCGTGCCACTCATTGTGGTGCTCGGCCATGACGAATGCGGGGCCGTACGCGCGGCAATTGACAGCCAGGTGCCGGATGCGCACTCTGTTTCGCCCCACATTGACCACCTGATCGAGCCCATTACCAAGGTGGTGCGCGATATCAGCACGACGTTGACGGAGGGAACTCCGCCCGACCCAACGGATGTCGGTCGCATTCACCTGCGCAACACGATCACGGAGATGGTGGCTGGCTCCGAGCTCATCAGCGACGCCATTGCAGCGGGTACGCTGGCTATTGTCGGCGCAAACTACCGGCTGCTAGAAGGCAGAGCAGTTCGGGATGTTGTCGTTGGCGACATTGGTGAGACTTGAGCTGAGCCACAGAGCACGTGACACGCTCGGAACCTGAACGCTTGGGTACCTGAACGTTTGAGTACCTGAACACTTGAGCACCTGAACGCTTGGGTACCTGAACCCCAAGTGCCCGAAAACTCAAGAACTCGAAACCACAAGTATTTGAACACCCTGCGCTGTTTCACACGGCGCGCACCCCAACACCGCACAACGATGAGACGAAGGATGATGCTCCCGTGAGTACCCAAGGCGAATTCCGCATCGAACACGACACAATGGGCGAGGTGCGGGTTCCCGCGGCCGCTCTGTACGCAGCGCAAACCCAGCGCGCCGTCGACAACTTTCCGATTTCAGGAATGGGCTTAGAGCCCGCCCAGATCATTGCTCTTGCCCGCGTCAAACGCGCCGCCGCGATCGTGAACGGTTCTCTTGGAATCATTGATGAGAAGATCGCCAAGGCGATCGTCGATGCGGCAGACGAGATCATCGGCGGCAAGCACCTCGACCAGTTTCCCATCGACGTTTACCAGACGGGCAGTGGCACATCCTCAAACATGAACATGAATGAAGTGCTCGCGTCACTCGCCGGCACCGCTCTCGGTTCGCCTGTACACCCGAACGACAACGTGAATGCGTCGCAGTCCTCCAACGATGTCTTTCCAACATCCGTGCACGTGGCAGTGACGGGGGCGTTGCTTCAGGATCTGATCCCTGCGCTCGACCACCTCGCCATTTCGCTTGAGGCGAAGGCAAAGGAATGGGCCGGTGTTGTGAAGTCCGGCCGCACCCACCTCATGGACGCGACGCCCGTCACGCTCGGGCAGGAGTTCGGTGGTTTTGCACGGCAGATGCGCCTGGGCATCGAGCGCGTTGAGGCCACGATCGTTCGCGTCGCGGAAGTGCCTCTCGGTGGTACGGCGGTCGGCACGGGCATTAATACTCCACAGGGTTTCCCCCAGCAGGTTATTGCCGAACTGGCGCGAGAGTCTGGTCTTCCGTTGACGGAAGCGAAAGATCACTTTGAGGCGCAGAGCGCGCGTGATGGACTCGTGGAGGCCTCTGGCGCATTGCGCGTCATTGCCGTGAGCCTCACCAAGATTTGCAACGACCTGCGCTGGATGGGGTCAGGCCCCAACACGGGTCTTGGCGAGATCCACCTGCCCGATCTGCAGCCCGGCTCATCGATCATGCCTGGCAAGGTCAACCCGGTGATCCCGGAGGCCGTTCTCATGGTGTGTGGCCGAGTGATCGGCAATGATGCAACGATCGCGTGGGGCGGGGCGAGCGGCTCCTTCGAACTCAACGTTGCCATCCCTGTGATGGGCACCGCACTTCTGGAGTCGATTCGACTTCTCGCTAACTCGAGCCGACTTCTTGCGGACACAACAGTGGACGGGCTTATTGCGAACGTCGAGCGCGCCAGGGCATTCGCAGAGTCTTCACCCTCCATTGTCACGCCACTCAACCGTGTCATTGGGTACGAGGCCTCTGCCAAGGTGGCCAAGAACGCCGTGGCCAAGAGCATCACGATTCGCGAGTCGGTTGTCGAACTCGGATTCGTGGAGCGCGGCGAGATTACGGAGGAGCAGCTAGACACGCTTCTTGACGTGCTCAGCATGACGCACCCAGGCTAAGCAGCCTCAGCTACAGCTACAGCTACAGCTACTGACTGGAGCCAACCCGCCGAATGGGTGAGCCGTCGAGCGCCTGCACTGTACGGTCGCCGAGCGGCTCTACCAGCGAAATTGGGATCAGCGTTGACACGTTAAGGCCGCCTGCCATCACGGTGCAATCAGAAAGATTGAGGGGCGGGTGTGTGCTGTCGGGCACAGCACGACCGTAGTAGATCGCAATTGCAACAGCCTCGTCGGTCTGCATCACGATCGCAGCATGCGGGAAGCATTGAGGATCACCAGACACTCGCACGACCAACTCTGCCGTATCGAGTGCGACAAGCCCGACATTTGGTTTGCCACCGATGTACCCGTTCGCAGGGATCGCCTCTGGAATATCGAAGTGAGCCAAACTAAACAGATATGACGGTTGCCGCGTTTTGCCGGTCATGTCTTGAAACCCAAGAATGGGCTGGTTGACGAGTCCGGCAGGCGCCGTGTTGACGGGCACTATGACGCGGTTTACCACAACAGGTTCTGGCGAACCCCACAGCAACTCAGCCGTCGTCGCTGGTTTTGGCGGCGGAGGCTGACTGCCCTCCTGAACCTTGGACACAAGCACACCGCTGACCACCATGGTGACGATGCCAATGACCGAGACGACACGATAAAGGCCATAGCCAATACCAGTGGGCTCGTTCAGGTGAGGGTCACGGTAGCTCCAGCTTGAAAATGCGCGCCACATGCTACGTGGTGCGAGAAACCCCCAGAGTAAGACGATGCCCAAGCTCACCAGAAGTACATTGAGAAGGACAGTCACCATACGACCTTAACAGGTCATCAGGCTACCTCGTTCCCTTCCAACAGCTCGGTGATCAATGCGGCAATGTCACTGCGCTCGGACCGCGTCAAGGTGATGTGACCGAAGAGCGAGTGGCCTTTGAGCGTTTCGATCACGGAGGCGACTCCGTCGTGGCGCCCCACGCGAAGGTTATCTCTCTGCGCCACATCGTGAGTAAGTACCACGCGCGAGTTCTGACCAATGCGGCTGAGTACCGTCAGCAGAACATTCCGTTCCAAAGACTGCGCCTCATCCACGATCACGAAGGCATCGTGCAGCGAGCGACCCCTGATGTGGGTAAGAGGCAATACCTCAAGGATTCCGCGCTCCAGAACCTCGTCAAGAACATTTTGCGAGACAACCGACCCGAGGGTGTCGAACACCGCCTGCGCCCAAGGGTTCATCTTCTCGGCCGCATCACCTGGAAGGTAGCCAAGCTCCTGACCGCCCACCGGATACAGCGGCCTAAACACCATAATCTTTCGGTGCTGCTGACGCTCGAGAACCGCTTCCAACCCTGCGCAGAGAGCGAGTGCAGACTTGCCTGTGCCTGCACGCCCGCCAAGCGACACGATCCCGAGATCCGGATCGAGCAGCATGTCGATGGCGAGCCGTTGCTCGGCTGAGCGCCCGTGCAGTCCAAAAAGGTCTCGGTCACCGCGTACAACGCGAAGCCGCCCATGGCCTGTCACGCGCCCGAGTGCGGAGCCACGATCCGAATGAATCACGAGGCCAGTGTTCACCGCGATGTCTGCAACCTCCTGCGTCTCCAACACTTCATTGTCGTAGAGGGCTGATATCTCCTTCGACCCAAGGGTGATTTCTGCCATCCCTGTCCAGCCAGAGTCAACGGCGAGCTCAGCACGATACTCTTCCGCGGCGAGACCGACCGATGCCGCCTTCACGCGAAGGGGCAAATCCTTGGAGACCACTGTGACATTGAGGCCGTCAGCGGACAGATTGAGAGCCACTGCAAGAATCCGTGAATCGTTGTCTCCGAGTCGAAGACCGGATGGAAGTACGTCGGTATTTGTGTGATTCAATTCCACCCGAAGGCTGCCGCCGGTTCCGATTGCCACCGGAAAGTCCAAACGTTCGTGCTTGATCCTCAGTTCGTCAAGATAGCGCAGAGCCTGGCGAGCAAAGTATCCGATCTCCGGGTCGTTACGCTTTGCCTCGAGCTCACTGATAACGACGACGGGAAGCACGATAGCGTGCTCCGCGAACCGGAACATTGCTTTCGGGTCCGACAACAAAACGGAGGTGTCGAGAACGTAGGTCTTCTCCGCCTGTCGAACCACCCCCGCGGCATGCGGAAGCTGCTTCGTGTTGGGCTGGGAGTTGCTTGTCGAGGCCACTTACGACTCCATCCCCGAGCGCGCGAGGCCCGGATAATGTCCGTTGCGGCCAACTCAGGGTCAAAAGCGAACTTATGTGGCCGCTTCAGTCAGGCGCCATGCCTGATAAGTCGACGCTACGTGCCCGCGGGCGTGAGATGGGTTCGACACGCGGAAGTCAGTGCTTCGTGGTGTGCATGTAACTCTGCAACGCCACCTTCAGCATGGCGAACGTCTCGTCGGTCGTGCTGGCGTGCGCGCTGATGCGAACGTTACTATCCCGCACTGTCACGGTGAGTCCGTTGTTGTGGAGTGCTGCAGCGAGGGCAGTGAGTTGGTCGGGTGCAGGTTCCAAGACGACGATCCCCGCCCGCTCGCGGTCATCACGCGGCGACGAAACCGGTACGCCGAATTCGTCCGCAAGCTCAATAACACGGGCCGAGTTGTCGCGCACCCGCTTGGCGACGCCCGCCACTCCGGCGTCGGCGATCTGCTCGAGTGCGGCCGCGAATCGGGACTGCGCAAGAGGGCTCGGATTCGTCACCTGAAAAGCGTGAGCGCCCCGCGACGGCGGCGGCACAGATCCCAGCGGCATGCGGCCTTCGTCTGTTGCGTTGAAGCCCGAAAGTACGGGCGCGATCTGGTCGAGTGCGCGATCGCTCATGGCAAGAAATCCGGTACCCCAACCAGCCCGCGCCCATTTTTGGCCACCGGAGACCACCACATCAGCGTGCGAGTAATCAACATCGGCAACGGTGAAGCCCTGGATGGCGTCCACAATGAGAAGACGATCACCGATCACTTGCCGAATCCCTTCGAGGTCTACGAGGTGTCCGGTGCGAAAGTCAACGAGGCTGACCGTGACCGCAGTGATGTCACTCGTGAGCTGCTGCTTCACCGTGCCAGCCGTCACTCTGCCGTAATCCGTCTCGAGCCACTGCGGTTGGAGCACGCCAACGGAATCGGCAGCACGAACTGCCGCAAAAGCGGCGCTCGGAAACTCTGCCCGAGAAAGAAGCACTCCTCCGCGAAGGCCAAACATGACCTCCATGAGGCCGAGGCTCGTATTCGGTTGAAAAACTATGTGCGGCTCATCGAACCCCGTGAGCGCGCTGACAGCTCGACGAGTTCTGAGGCCAACAGTGTCATCCCACAGAGAATCGAGACTTCCGAATCTGGCTTTACGCACCATTTCGAGGTGGACATTCTCTTCTTCTACGACGGTACGCGCGAACGGGCCGACCCGACCGAAATCGAGGTAGCCAGGCTCCTCGTCAAACTGAAGCGCGAACTCGTCAATTGTCAGCATCATGCCAGTTTGGCATGCTGAGAACCGTAGTTACTGACCGAACCTGCGAACCCTTGTGGCGTAGTCACGCATCGCGCGCAGAAAATCGACCTCACGAAGATCGGGGCCAAGCGCCTCCACAAAGTAAAACTCGCTGTGCGCACTCTGCCACAGCATAAAATCACTGAGTCGCTGCTCCCCCGACGTGCGGATGACAAGGTCAGGATCTGGCTGGCCCCCCGTATAGAGGTGCTGACCAATCAACTCGGGCGTGAGTACGTCGGCGAGCGCATCGAGCGACTTGCCTTCGAGGGCATGCTGCCGCACGATACTGCGCATCGCATCTGATATCTCGCGGCGACCACCGTATCCGACCGCCAAGTTGATGTGCATTCCGGTATTGCTTCTGGTTCGCGCTTCGGCCGCCGAGAGGCTGCCCACGAGCGCTTCTGGAAGTTTCTCAGACGACCCAACGTGCTGCACTCGCCAGTTTCTGAAGTGAGAGAGTTCGTCGGCTAAATCAGCAATAATCTCGAACAACTCGTGCAGTTCAGGCTCATCTCGTCCACCAAGATTGTCGGTCGACAAGAGATACAGCGTGGTGGTCTTGATACCGAAATCATCGCACCAGACCAGAAACTCCAAAAACTTTGCCGCGCCAGCGCGGTGTCCATGCGCGGCGGAGTCCAGCGAGTTTAGCCGCGCCCACCGGCGGTTGCCGTCGAGAATCATCGCCAAATGTCGTGGGATGGGCAGTCCGCTGAGCTGCTTGCGGAGTCTCTTCTGGTAGAGCCCATAAAGAATCCCGCTTGCTTTCGGAAACTCCCGCTTTGCCACACAGCTACGTTAGTGCACGAGCGCTATGTGATTCTCAGGATGTCGTTACGACAAGCGCTTAAACTAGGCCTATGACAATGGATTCAGACCCCTCGATGGCGCAACGGAACGCGCTTGCCGAGGCACAGTTGGATGCCGAGATCGACGCTGAAGTCGATATCCCCAACATTCCTTTGATGGATGCCGCAAGCGATCAGATCGAGATTAAGCCCACGTGGCGCGGCTGGATTCACGCCGGTACATTCCCGATCGCCATCGTTCTTGGCGTGATCCTTATTGTGCTCGCCGACGGCGTCGCCGCCAAGGTGAGTTCAGCAGTTTTCGTTCTCAGCTCGCTTTTGCTGTTCGGCATCTCTGCCCTGTACCACCGCTTCAACTGGAGCTTGCCGACCAAAAAGCTGCTGAAGCGCCTCGACCACGCGAACATCTTTCTCCTCATTGCGGGCTCCTACACGCCCATTACGGTGCTCGCGTTACCGCAGGACAAAGCAGTTCTGCTTCTCTGCCTTGTATGGGGCGGGGCGCTGCTCGGTATTGGATTCAGGGTGTTCTGGATCGGCGCACCGCGATGGCTGTATGTTCCGCTCTACGTCATTCTCGGATGGGCCGCCGTCATGTTTATCGTTGACTTTTTTAACGCGAATGCCGCGATGATGACCCTCATCATTGTGGGCGGTCTCTGCTACACGGTTGGTGCGGTGTTTTACGGCCTCAAACGGCCGAATCCGTTCCCAGGAAAGTTTGGCTTCCACGAGATCTTCCACACGCTCACCCTGCTGGCTTTCCTGTGCCACTGGACGGCAATCTTTCTCATCGCCGTCGCGCCGCCCGTTCTCGCCTAAGAGCTCGGTTTTTTGCTGCCGGAGTCTTTGGCAGCCGAGCCTTTAGCGGCGGTGCCTTTAGCGGCGGTGCCTTTGGCAGAAGAGTCATTGCCCGTCACGCCCGTGGGAGCCGGGCGCGCACCAGCGGCACCGTCGTTCGCGGCAACTTCTTCGGCCAGGCGCTCACCGATTTCGGCGCGGTATCTCATTCGCCGAATCCTTCGCACCATATCCAGGATGAGTGCGATCGTCACGATGACGACAAGGGCGGTGGCCGCGAACCCCACCCACGTCGGCGTGACCGAGTTGAGGTCAAAATCCGCTGGCGGTGTTGGCAATGGCGTTGCAATGAATATCATTCCGACTCCGCATCTGTCGAGACTCCCGCAAAGAGGTCATGCTCTGGCACGTCACTCTGAACGAGCGACGTTGCAAGCTGAAAGTCTTCCCATGGCCACACTTCACGCTGAAGATCATTGGGCCAGAAGAAGAATGAGCTGTCGGGGGCAACCTGACTTGCATGCGCCCGCAAAGCCTCATCCCGGTGGTCGAAGAAGTTTGAAACATCCACGTGCGTTGTGGCGAGATCTGGTCGAGCCTTCATCCGCGTCATGAGACTTTCAAGCTCGGCAAGCCGCGGTGAATCTGGGTCAGTAGCCCTGAAGGCATCAAGCATCGCGGTGGCCCGCGGTGGATTGAACATGCGGTCGTAGTACACCTTCTGAATCTGCCACGCCGGGCCTGTGTGCGGGTAGCGATTGGGGTCGGCTGCGGCCGCCATGGCGTACATCGAGATTTCATGCGTGCGAATGTGATCTGGATGCGGATACCCGCCAGCTTCGTCATACGTGATCATCACCTGCGGGCGCACCTCACGAATGATCTTCACGAGTGGCTCGGCAGAATGCTCAAGGGGAATCAGGGCAAACGAGCCACGTGGCAACGCTTCGCCTTGCTCTGGCATCCCCGAGTCCTCATAGCCAAGCCAGCGATGCTCAAACCCCAGTACCGCTTGAGCACGAGCCATCTCAATACGACGGAGCCCAGCGATATCTCGCTCCGCCATTGAATGCTCAACGAGCCCCGGGTTTTGAACGTCACCGCGTTCACCGCCTGTGCAACTCACGACAACAACGCGCGCGCCAGAATGCACGTAGTGCGCGTATGTTGCGGCGCCCTTGCTGGACTCGTCATCGGGGTGCGCATGCACCGCGAGGAGGCGATGGGACACAGTTCTCCTTCGTTTCACGATTAGCCTTGAGTTACAAGACTAATCGGGGAGCATGATGACCACCGCCGCGACAGACGATAATGCCGCCTTAGATGCGCGCTATGGGCGAACACCGCAACGTCGCCTTCGCGAACGCATCATTTTTATTGTTGTCGGCGCCATGTTCGTCGTGGTGTTCACCGCGTGGGTCGTGTGGGCTGCCTTCGACAATGGTCAAGGAAATATTGACGCTCAAGACACCGCGCACAGCATCATCGACGATTCGAGCGTGAGCATCACCTGGCAAGTATCGGTCAAGGAGGGCACAGCGGTGTCGTGTGCACTCCAGGCACAAAACGAGTCACATGCCATCGTGGGGTGGAGAATAGTCGATCTCCCCCCGTCAACGAGCTTCAGCAACCGTTACCAAGAAGTGGTGCGCACCTCCCAGCAGGCCGTCACCGGCTTGATCTACCGCTGTTGGCTCACCTAGAATTGGGTTAATCGCTTTGAGACCGGTCGTCTGGCCGGTCTTATTTGTTTGATGCGCGATTCCCGCCGGACGGCCGGATTCATCGAAGGAGTGCACCATGGCTGACATCATTGCCGAGACCTGGCTGACCCAGGAAGCATACGACCGACTCAAGAATGAGCTAGAACACCTCAGCGGCGAGGGACGTCACGACATCGCGCACAAAATTGAAATTGCTCGCGAAGAGGGCGACCTCAAAGAAAACGGCGGCTACCACGCGGCCAAAGAAGAGCAAGGCAAAATTGAGGCGCGCATTCGTCAACTAACGGCGCTGCTGCGCACCGCGAAAGTGGGTAACCCACCCGATGATGGTGTCGTAGAGCCCGGAATGATTGTCACGGCGAAAATCTCGGGCGAAGATAGCACCTTCGTTGTCGGCAACCGTGAAATCGCAGGCGACAGCGACCTTGACGTCTACAGCGAGCAGAGCCCGCTCGGCATGGCCATCGTTGGTCACAAAGAAGGCGACAAAGTGTCGTACACCGCGCCAAACGGTAAAGAAATCACCGTTGAGCTGATCACGGTAAAGACCTACCACTAAGCGGTCTGTTTTACCGAGTTCTAAAAGTCGGTGCGTGGTTCAAACCCTGCTTCACGCAAGTGTTCGAGCACGCTCTGAACGTGCTCTGGGCCCCGCGTTTCTAAGCTCAGTTCCAGGTCGACTTCACCGAGAAGTGCGCCGCGGCCGTTTCTGGCGTGAGAGACCTCGATGACGTTGGCATTCGCATCCGAAATCAGTTCAGCGATTCGTGCAAGTTGGCCAGGGCGGTCGGCAAGTGTGAGTCTCAGTTTGAGGTAGCGATCTGAGGCGACGAGCCCAAGTGAGATGACCCGTTCCATCACTTGCGGATCGATGTTGCCGCCACTCAAGATAGCAACGGTGGTGCCGAGACCGCGCATCGCGCCTTGCGCCTTGCCCGTCAGAATTGCTGCGACAGCAACAGCTCCGGCCGGTTCGACAACAAGCTTTGCGCGCTCCAACAAAACGAGAAGTGCGCGCGCCGTTTCGTCTTCTGTCACGGTGACA
Organism: Actinomycetales bacterium; assembly: GCA_038243605.1. GTDB lineage: Bacteria > Actinomycetota > Actinomycetes > Actinomycetales > Microbacteriaceae > Terrimesophilobacter. The sequence continues at coordinate 150,982 of JBBSQX010000004.1, read as the reverse complement.
ACCTCGTCGACGAGATCCCGAATAATCGAAAAATTGAGAACGCCGGGCTTGCTCACGGCGATGCCATCTGCGATGGTCGGCTTGATGCGAATCTCAACAGGCTCGCCCCGTTCGAGCGACACCGGATATGGTGCAGAGTTTTCAACTTGAACACCGATGACCTTGATCTGTCGGCCATCGAGTGCTGCGCGCTGCTTCACAGCGCTGGCAATGCCAGCGATGAGTCCCCCACCACCAATGGGCACAACGATCGTGTCGACATTGGGCATCTGCTCAAGAATCTCGAGCCCCAGCGTGCCCTGACCGGTGATGATGTCGCTGTGGTCGAAAGGGTGAATAAGAATCGCACCCGTCTCTTCTGCGAACTCTGCAGCGGCTCGCAGCGGCTCGCTGATGGTGTGCCCGCGCAAGATTACATCAGCACCATAGTTTCGGGTTGCCTGCAGCTTCGGCAGTGCAACGCCGACGGGCATAAAGATGGTGGCGGAGATGCCCAGCTCTCGTGCGGCGAGGGCCACACCCTGCGCGTGGTTGCCCGCGGAGGCAGCGACAACGCCGTGGGCGCGTTCTTCGGGGCTGAGCCGCGCCATCCGGTTGTAGGCACCACGAATTTTGTACGAACCGGTGCGCTGAAGGTTCTCGCATTTGAGAAACACTGGGGAACCAAGAACGCCGGAGAGGTAACGGGATTCTTCCATCGGCGTGTGCACCGCCACCATCGACACGAGTTCTCTCGCCGCTTCTAGCTCGGCGAGGGTGGGCACCACAGCATCAGTACTCATGCGATCTCTCTACTCATAGCTCAGCACCCATAGTTCAGTACGCTGACGGTTTCGTGATTTTGGGATGCTCTCGCCACTCGTCACTGGCAATGTAGTTCACGACGACGTTGAGGGTAGCAACGACAGGAACGGCGAACAGCGCCCCGGCAATACCGGCAAGGAACCCGCCGGCAGCCACGGCGAAGACCACCGCGAGCGGATGCACTTTGACCGCGGTTCCCATGATGAACGGCTGCAGCACGTGGCCCTCTAACTGCTGCACAGCAAGCACAATTCCGAGCATAATGACGGCCGGCCAGACCCCGAGGTAGACCAAGGCGACGAAGACCGCGAGCACGCCAGTAAGGACTGCGCCGATCACCGGGATGAACGACCCCAGGAAGACCGCGATGGCGATGGGAAGTACAAGCGGGAACCCGCCGAAGAAAAGCCCCAAAATCCAGGCGCCGAGACCGATACCCGCGGCATCGATAAAGGCGACAAAAATTTGCACTTTCACGAACTCAGAAAGTGTCTTCCATCCCGCACGCCCACCGCCGTCAACAGCAGGTCGAGCAGAACGCGGGAACAACCGCACCGTCCATGCCCAGATGCGCTGCCCGTCGATGAGAAAGAACAGGGTGGCGAAGAGCACAAGCAGAATACCTGCGAGGGCATGACCGAACGATGAGCCTGCAGACAAGGCACCAGAGAGAAGAACGTTGCTGTCTTCTTGGAGCGCTTGCCATCCTCCCGCGAGATACTCGTTGATCTGCGCCGAAGTGAGGTGCAATGGCGAATCAAGCAGCATCTGTTTGAGACCCTCAAAGAAAACGAGTGAGCGATCTCGGATGTCGGGGAACCCCTTGATAACCTGCGTGACGATGAGATACACCAGCCCGGAGACGATACCGATCAGTGCCACCTCCGCAACTAACACAGCAAGCCACTTGGGCCAGCGGTGACGTTGCAACCATTGCACGAACGGCACCAGAAGTGCCGCCAGCAGAATCGCGACAAGAAAAGGCACCACGATAAGGCGAAGCTGGATGATAAGAAAAATGAGCAAGGCGATGACGCCGGCTAGTGCGAGAATTCTCCACGACCACGCACCGGCAATACGCATACCGACGGGAATGGCGCTCTCGATCGCGCTCTCTCGCGGGGTACTTTGAGGCTTTCGTTGACGGAACATCACGCTTAAGTCTAAGTGGGCGAATATGCGTGTGACTTCATATCCCTCAAACGGCATTGGATAGCCAAAAGTCGGGCCATGCCGGTATCGTCTGATGTCATGGTGGAGACGATAACCGTGTCGCACGCACGCCGTATCGCCCTCGCGGCGCAGGGCTTCGGCAAACCTCCGGATGCCGCGGTCGGCGCACGCCAACTCAACCTGGCAATAGACAGACTCGGACTTCTCCAGATCGACTCGGTGAACGTCTTTGAACGCAGCCACTACCTTCCACTGTTCGCACGTCTGGGCGTCTACGACCGAGCCACCCTTGACCGGCTAACTTTTGCGCGCAAAGGGCGCTACCTCGAATACTGGGCACACGAGGCCGCCATCATTCCAGTGGAGTCGTGGCCGTTGTTTCGGTGGCGAATGGAAAACTTTCGCCGCAGGGATGCCCACGACGACTCCTGGGCGTCAGTTCACGCCGGAATCCTTGACTGGTTGCGTGCGGAACTCGCCGCGAAAGGCCCCCTCGCGGCGAGTGCCGTCGAACACGATGCAAACAAACGAACGGGCCCGTGGTGGGGTTGGTCTGACGTGAAGTCGGGCCTCGAGGTGCTCTTTCGCTGGGGAGAGGTGGTGAGCGCCGGCCGCAGCAGGTTTGAACGCGTTTACGGTCTTGCTGAGCACATTCTTCCTGCGGAGGTAGTCGCGCGCGATGTCGCCGCCAGCGATGCCCACAAGCAGCTTGTTGAACACGCTGCTCGAGCACACGGAATCGCCACCACATCCGACATCACCGACTACTTTCGGCTCAAGAAGGTGCCAGTAACAACAATTCTGCGGGAACTAGCCGACGAGGGAGCTGTGCGCGAAGTGACGGTGCCAGGGTGGCGTCAGCCCGCATGGATTCATCGTGACGCACGTTCCCCGCGCCGAATTGACGCAGCCGCGATACTCTCGCCCTTCGACCCTGTCGTCTGGCACCGAGACCGCGCGGAACGGCTGTTCGACTTTCACTACCGCATCGAGATCTACACTCCCGCGCACAAGAGGGTGTTCGGCTATTACAGCCTACCGATCCTGCTCGACGAGGCGATTGTGGGCCGCATCGATCTGAAAAATGACCGCCAAGCTGGCGTCTTGCGCGTGCAATCCGCGTGGCACGAGCCGCACGCTGATCCGGCAGCTGTAGCTGAACGCCTCGCACCGGTTCTGCATCGCACACTCGAATGGCAGGGCCTTGACGCAATAGCATTCAAGGATCGCGGCACGCTCGCCCGTGCACTTGCCACAGAACTCGGCGTGAAACTTTAGAACTTGGTGGCGTTGTTCAGCAGTCGTTGAACACGGCTTTCGAGGGGAGGGTGCGTGTCAAAGATTTTTCCCATGGCGCTCTTCTTCGATGGGTTACCAAACCACATGTGCGCCATCGTGCTGCTCTGTTTACGCATGGGCTGCCCACTGTAGCTACCGAGTTTTTCTAACGCGCTGGCAAGAGCCTCAGGGTGGCGAGTCGTCATCGCGCCGGTCGCATCCGCAAGGTACTCACGTTGACGCGAGACGGCGGCCTGAATAAGAGCGGCCACGATGGGTGAAATGACGAGTGCGGCGAGCCCGACGATCAGCATGATCGGGTTGCCACCGCCACCGTTATTGCCGCGCCGCCCACCGCTGAACCACATCATCCGCATCAGGATGTCGGAGATCAGACCGATCGCCACAACGAGGGCGAACACGATGGTGTTCAACCGAATATCAAAGTTTTCGACGTGGCCCATCTCGTGGGCCATCACTCCCTCCAGCTCAGGGTCGGTCATCAGATCGAGCAGCCCTGTTGTGGCGGCAACGGAGGCCAGCTCTGGCTTACGCCCGGTTGCGAACGCGTTCGGTGAGGGGTCATTGACGATGTACACCTTCGGCATCGGCAATCCTTTGGTGATCGCGAGGTTCTCGACGACGCGATACAGTCTCGGGTTGTCGGCCTTCTGGATCTGGCGCGCACCGCTCATCGCGAGCGCCTGGCTGCTGCCCGCAAAGTACTGAACGATCACGTAAATGCCAACCCCGATGATTGTCGCAATCGTAATGGTCCAGTTGCCAGTGCGGAGGGGGTCCCCTCCCCAAATGAGGTTGACGGAAAAACCAATCACGGCAACGAGAACGAAGAAGCCCACCATGATGAAAACGGTGTTGCGCTTATTTCGCGCAATGGCTCTATACATGGCTCACCTCGCATCAACTAGTAGAGATTTTGATACGCGACGCAGACGCGACGCTACTCAATCTTGAACTTTCGGTGGAGACTTCGTCGAAGGCTCCACCGCTAGGTCAAAACTGCACGCGTGGCGGCTCCGCGATCGCGGCGGAATCTGAAACCTCGAAGAAGTCGCGCTCGGTGAAACCAAGACCGCGCACAAACAAGGTGTTCGGGAATACCTGGATCTTGGTGTTGAACTCGCGCACCCCACCGTTGTAGAACCGACGTGATGCTTGGATCTTGTCTTCGGTGTCAACGAGCTCACCCTGCAACTGCAGGTAGTTTTGGCTGGCCTGAAGCTGCGGGTACGCCTCTGCAACGGCAAAGATGCTCTTCAACGCAGACTGCATGTGGTTCTCGGCCTCCGCGGCTTCCGCCGGGGTTCCCGCGCTGATGGTCTCAGCGCGAGCCTTCGTGACAGCCTCGAAGACACCCTTCTCGTGCGCAGCGTAGCCCTTGACCGACTCAATGAGGTTCGGGATGAGATCTGCACGACGCTTGAGCTGCACCGTGATGTCGCTCCATGCCTCGTCAACGCGCATCTTCAAGCGGACGAGTCCGTTGTAGGTCGACCACAGGTAGATACCGATGATCACGACCAAGAGAACGATGATTCCAATGACGATCAACAGTGGATCCATGACAGAAAGCTCCTTTTTGGCTGTCGGGCTTACGCGCTGCTCGCCCCACGGCGCGCTGCGTCATCGTCAACTATAGCCAAAACAACGTCGGTTGCTGCTGGGAATACGTCGGTTTGTGGCTGGGGTCGCACGGAACACCAGTCGATCGACTGGTGATACAGCCAAGAATCAATTCGACTCAATTGGTTCACCGATCGACGCAAAATTGCTCTTCTTGCGTTGAGAAACAATTCTTATCGCCAGAATAAGGGAAACAACGAACTCGATAGTGAAAACCAAGAACACTTTCCAACTCAAATTTAACTGCAAATATCCGCTGCTACCTATGTAAACGGCTAACCCGATACACCCGTTAAACCATGCATGGCTCAGAACACAAAGCAAAATACTCTTGGTGTACTTGTATATCGCTGTGAAAGTTACACTCAAAATTATGGCTAAAAGCATGTACAAACCAAAGGGCAATGCACTCTGAACAGTGCCAATTATCAGCCACAGTGGTAAATGCCAAATGCCCCAAATTACTCCGACGAGAAGAACAGAAACGATGTAATTGGTTCTCTTCTCGAGTAGCGGTTGCAAATATCCACGCCAGCCGATCTCTTCAAAACCACCGCCGAGGACGAACAGCGGAAGATTGATAAACAGGTAAATAATCGCTATCGGCTCGCTAATACCGAAGGCAAACCACACCATAGAAAAACGCCAGACCAAGTAAGCGATGAAAATGAGCCACGCTCTACGATCCAATTTCTGATAAAACACAAACCTAAGAAACGACTTTTCTTTAAATTCTTGTTTTGATTTTCTATAGATGATGAAGACGCTGATGGCTGGCCCTAAACCTCCGATCAGCATCGGTATCCAGAACAGTGGTTGTCCGTACCACAAAGCATCGAAGTATGTGTTTCCCACAATGATGATGCTCCATGACAACCACGAAATGAGGAACGTATAGAGAATGAACGTTCCAATTTGCTTCGTGGATCGGGTCACCTGGTCCATTTTTTACGGCTCTCGTGTCAAATTTCATTGTGCAAACAGTGGTGCCAACCGTACAAGAGTCCGTTGTGACAGCGAATGCTTGATCACCGACTTGCCGGTTCCTTTCGAGAGCCTCAAGGAACGAGGACACATCCCTTCGAGAGCCTCAAGGAACGGGACGGGCTGCGAGTACTTCCTGTAGCCAGCGGTACGAATCCTTCGGGGTTCGCTTCTGCGTGCCGAAGTCGACGTGCACGAGGCCGAAGCGCTGAGCATACCCAGCAGCCCACTCCCAGTTGTCGAGGAACGACCAGACGTAGTAACCCCTGAGATCGATCCCACGCGCACCCTCGAGGATGATCGCGAGGTGCTCGGCAACATAGTCGATGCGCTTTTCGTCGTGGAAGCCGCCATCGGCATCTGGCTCATCAGCAAAGCTCACACCACTTTCGGTGATGTAGACGGGTGGCAGTGCGTCACCGTAACGCTCCACGATCTCGTTCAACGTGACTCTCAAATACTCAGGTGCTATCGGCCAACCAAACCCCGTGGTCGGATACTCGGGGAACGGGATCAGCGAAAACGGAACGTCTTTCATACGCTCCACCTCGCCATCCGGTGTCATGCCGTCCTTCTGCGCACCCGCCTTGATGCGCGTGGGCATGTAGTAGTTGAGGCCGTAAAAGTCGAGTGGCTGGTGGATGGTCTTGAGGTCTTCTGGATCGACCTCGGTGAGTGCACGGAACAGCTTGCCGGAGCCGAACGGCGGCTTCGGGTATGTTCCCAGCAGAACGGGGTCGGCGAAGATGCGGTTGTGAACGATATCGAAGACCTTGGCGAAGAAACGATCCGTGAAGCGGTCCCGCGCTGGCACAATCGGTGAATGCACGTTGGTGATGCCGATGCCACCCTTGACACCCGCTGAACGCAAGCCCTGCACAGCGAGGCCGTGGCCGAGCAACTGGTGGTGCGCAGCCGGAAGCGCGTCGAACAGCAACTCTTCGCCCGGCGCATGCAGTCCAAGCGCGTACCCGTTGAGCGTCACCGTGGTGGGTTCGTTGATCGTGACCCACTGGTCCACCCGGTCGCCGAAAGCATTACCGGCAATCTCCGCGAAGTCGCCGAGGCGCTTCGCCGTGTCGCGTGTCATCCAGCCACCGGCCTTCGCCAGCTCTTCGGGCGTATCCCAGTGATACAGGGTGACCATGGGGCGGATGCCGGCAGCCAACAGCTCGTCGAGCAGTCGGTCGTAGAAGGCGATGCCCTCTTTGTTGCCGGGGCCCTTGCCCCCGGGTTGGATGCGCGGCCACGAGAGCGAGAGTCGATAGGAGTCGACACCGAGCTCCTTCATGAGCGCAACATCTTCGCGGTAGCGGTGATAGTGGTCGTCTGCGACAGAGGCATCGCTGCCATCCTGAATGCGGCCAGGTTGCCCCATAAACGTGTCCCACGTTGACTGACCGCGGCCGCCCTCTCTGACGGCGCCCTCAATCTGGAATGCTGCCGTCGCCACCCCCATGGTGAAACCTTTCGGGATGCGTTCCGCAAAAGAAGCAGGCTCGGTTAATTCGCTGTAGCGCGGGCTACGGGAATGGCTGAGGCCGTTCATTTTCCCAGCACCCTCTCAAGGTAAGGGTTGGTAAAGATACGTTCAGGGTCGAGGCGGTCACGCACGGCAAGAAAGTCGTTGAAGTGCGGATAGTTCGCAGAAAGTGAGTCAGCATCCTGGAAGTGTATTTTGCCCCAGTGCGGTCGGCCATCAAACCCCCGCATGATGTCTTCGACGGCACGAAAGTACTCGAGGTGGTTCTCGCGCCAGTACCGATGCACCGCCACGTAGCCAGACTCGCGGCCCTGCGCGGTCGACATCCACAAGTCGTCTGCCGCGGCTGCGCGCACCTCGATGGGGAACGAAATGCGCCACCCACGGTCAGCGATGAGCTTGCGCACGGCGCGAACCGCATCCGGAATCGCCTCGCGCGGGATCGCGTACTCCATCTCGCGAAACGGCACCGTACGTTTCGTCGTAAACACGGAAGTGGAGGTGTCGGTGAATTCCCGGTCGCCGGTCAACTTGCTGGCCAGCCTGTTAATGCCGGGAATGGCGGCAGGAATGCCGTTACCCGCGGCGCAACTGAGCGCGAAGACTCCGTTAGACATGAAGGTGTCATCAAACCAGCGCTTCGCCGAACTCATCGGGTGCAGCTCAGTATCCGCTGGCAAGCGCGTGTTCGTTTTGGTGAGCACGCTGTCGGTGTGCGGAAACCAGTAAAACTCAAAGTGATCGACCGAATTCACCCGGGCACGATAGTCGTCGAGCACAGCATCGAAAGACTCTGGGCGTTCAAGGGCATGAAGCGCGAACGCCGGAACACACTGCACCGTAACTTCAACGAGAATGCCGAGCGCACCGAGGCCGAGCTTTACGGCAGGAAGGAGTTCTACATTCTCTGACTCGCTCACGCGAAGAATCGAACCGTCGCCTGTGACAAGTGTTGCGGCGACGAGTTGCGCCGATATTCCAGGGAACGACTCCCCCGTGCCGTGGGTGCCGGTGGAAGTCGCCCCTGCGATGGTTTGACGGTCAATGTCACCGAGATTCTCCATCGCGAGACCGTGCGGGGCGAGCAGCGCAGGAAGCTGGTACAAGTTCGTTCCAGCGCCGAGCGTAACCTGTCGGAGTTTTGCATCAACGTGAAGCACACCATCGAGACCAGCCAGATCCATTTGGATACCGGGGGCCGCCGCGATTGCCGTAAAACTGTGGCCTGCACCCACCGCCTTGACGGGAAGGTTCAACTCACGCGCGCGCTCCACGACCGCGACGACCTCTTCGACGCTCGTCGGGCGGGCAATGTGCGTCGGGTTCGCGCTTTCGACGCGCCCCCAGTTGCGCCAAGGACGCCCAGGCAGCAGCAGGCTCGCTGCGCCGACGCCCCCCTGAACTCCAACGTTCGTCATAGCCACAATTTTCCTTCTCCACGATACGTGGGCAAAGTGTTCACAATCCGGTCGCCGTCCACGATCGCGACCTCATTGAGGTGCTCCGCCAACTCCCCCGCCTTCGTGTGCCGAAACCACACACGGTCTCCTACGGAAAGAGCGGATGCGTTGGTAAACGGGGTTTGAACCTCGCCCGCCATTTCACGCGGCACCAACTTCAGACCCTCAGGCCAGACCGCAATGGGCAATCGATCGACCGCGGGTGGGCCGGAGGCGACCCAACCGCCGCCGAGCACGGTCGCCATGTCTGGCTTTGGTTTGCGCACCACGGAGAGCGCGAACGCCGCGGCCGGTGCCGGCAAGAATGCGTCGTAGTGATCGAACAGGTGCGGGCCGAACAGGCCGCTTCCTGCGGCAATCTCGGTGACCACAGATTCCGCACTTGTCGACTCGATCGAGCCGGTGCCTCCCCCGTTCACAAACTCAAGGTCGGCGATCTCGCGAATGGCCAGGACGGCCGCCTTTCGACGTTCAGCTAGTTCCTGAGCAGACTGCTTCTGCATCCACCGCACGATGGCACCGAACAACGGCCGACCTTCGGGTCGGTCGACCGTGCCGGCGATCTGCCCCTCGTACGCCATCATCCCGACGAGCGTAAACCCGGGTCGCTCGCAGATCTGCTGCGCAAAAGCCTTCGCGGCCTCCACCGAATGGATGGGTGAACGCCACGTACCCATATGGCCGAGAACATCAGAATTCCAGGACGCATCGAGCTCAAGGCACACCCGAATGCTGGCGCGCTTTGACGGCGCAATCACGCTATCGATGAAGTCCAGATGAGCCAGCGAGTCGACCATCACGGTGACACGCGTCGCGAGTTTCTGATCGCAGCCAAGTCTCTCAATGGCGGCGCGGTCAACCGTGGGGTATCCGACCACGACATCCGTAATCGTCTTGGCGAGCCACAGCGCCTCCGGCAGCGTGTAGGCGAGAACACCGTGGTAACCGGGCATCGCCTCCACGGCCTCGATCGCTCCCCTTACCCGAAGCGATTTGCTCGCCACCCGAATGGTCGTTGGCGCTCCGCTTTCGTCGCGTCGATCGAGCAGGTCGTGCACGTTGTGCGCGAGGGCTGCCTGCGAGAGAACGCCAAACGGCGTGTCGAGCTGCGCGGTGGCGGCGCTGAGCGATGTCCAATATTCGGCAGGGTTCAGCCACGGGGTACTGGTGGGCTTGTCGAGAATCATGTGACTCCTAACGAACACTGCGCACAGGAATGACCGCAAGGCCACCCACAAGCGCGGCAACTGCAGCGAGAAGGAACAATCCCTGGAAGCCGACGAAGTAGGCAACGACGAAGGCGCCAAGCAAGGGCGCAACCGCCTGAGGAACAGTGGTGGCAATGTTCATGATGCCGAGATCCTTGCCGCGCGCGGCCGCGTACGGTAGCACCTGCGTGGCGAGGGCCTGGTCAACAGAGAGGAAGCATCCGTAGCCGAGCCCAAGGAGCCCAGCGGCGATCTGAGCATTGCCAAATGTTGGTGCGAACGCGAGCATCAGTGCGGCAATAGTTTGCAGGATGGCGGCAAGGAACACGAAGATTTTGCGCAGACCCAGCTTGTCGGAGAGCCAACCGAGGCCGAGCGACGCGGCAACGACGAACACCATGTAGATGAGCGTCAGCGTGAGCAGACCATTCTCGGCGGCTTCTCCGGCGGCCAAAGATTCTTCACCGAGGCCATCCTGCAGAAAGTATAGAAGCAGCGTGGTGCCGAACGCGTTTCCGAAGTTGACGAGAATGCGGCTCAGCAACGTCCACCCGAAGTCGGGGAACTGACGCGGGTTAATCCAAAAGCCCTGGATGAGCGCACGCATCGTGAACGGCGGCCGGTCTTCGGCGTTGAGCACGGCGTCGGGAATGCGAAGAACGAAAGGCAGCACGAACAGTACCAGCAGCACCGCGACCAACGTGTAGCCGATGACTTGCCCAAGGCTCAGCATCACCACGAGCAGCAGACCAGCGATAGTACCAACCGCCTGCGGTGCCGACATCCAACCAGAAACGAGCCCACGCTGGCGCACAGGAACCTGGTCAGAGATGGTGGCGGTGAGGGCAGCGGTGAGCATGCAGAAACCAATAATCGTGAGCGACCACAGAATGCCGATACCAACCATTGTTGACTGCAGACCGAGCACGATGAGCGATCCCGCAAAAAGCAGCGCACCACCGAGAATCCACGGACGGCGGCGACCGAACTTGCTTGTCGTGCGGTCGGAGAGCGCGCCGGTGAGCGGGTAGGCGATGAGAGCGAAGAAACCGGCGATACCGGAGATGATGCCGAAAGCCACCACCTTGTCGACCCAGTTGTCCGAGAGCACGTGCGCCTCGACCTGCTGCGGAAGCAACAACTGCACTGGCGTGAGTTGCGCCATCCAGATGCCGAACCACGCTGTCGCGAAGAGTGCGATCCACCCTGCGGAGACGAGCTTTGTGGGTTCGGAGTGAGCCGCGGACGTCCCCGTCACCGATGTTTGCTGCGTCATTGCGTGTTCTCCCTGTTGCTGTGAGATGGGATGATGCTTGGCGTGGTGCTCTTGCGGGGGTCTGCGAGCGCGGCCAACGAGTCGGCGGCGAAATCCATGGTGGCGGCGGCAGCGACGTCATCGCGGTCGGCAAGCCAGGCGAGTGTGAGTCCGCTGAGGAACGTCACAAGCAGTCTGGCTACGTGGTCAAGCGGATAACGCCACGTTGCCCCGACAGCCTCCGCCCCCACTTTCAAAAGCTCGCCAGCAGTGCGCCGGTACATCTCGTATTGGGCCAGTGGCAGGTCACTAAGCTCCTCGGTGCGCAGTGAGTAGTGCAGCAGTTCGAACATTGCCTGCTCGCGGTGCGGCTCGGTCTTGAGCGTGTCGAAGTACGCCTGAAGACCGGCTCGCACCGCGGTGCGGATGTCGTTGGCACCGCTGAGTTTGGCCGCAGCAGCGCGCCCCTCGCCCTCCACAATGTGGGCAACGAGTTCGCGCATCATTTCGTCGCGGGAGCGGAACGCGTAGTGAAAGCTTGCGAGCGGCATGTCTGCTTCTTTGACAATGGCTCGAGTGGTGGCGCCGTGCACGCCTTCACGCTGAATCACGCGGAGGGCAGCGTGAATGATCGCTTCACGGCGATCCGCCGACGAAATGCGTGCCACGGGCTGTCCCCTTCGTGTAACCCAAGTGGGTCAAGCGTCCAAGACGCCTGATTATGAGAGTATCCGGCACAAAGAGGGTGCGTGTCAAACACTGCGACAGTCGCCCCAACGGGGCCGAGCTCGCGCTCAGGTTAGGGTTACTCACCGTGCTCTTAAATGCTACGACTGCTGACGACAAGAACAGATACAGACCAAACCCCTCGGTGTTGACCGCCTTGAGGACGCCGCGCATCCTCACTCGTGAAGTGTTGGCGGGGCTCGTGGTGGCACTCGCTCTCATACCGGAGGCGATTTCGTTCTCGATCATCGCCGGTGTCGATCCGAGAATGGGCTTGTTCGCCTCGTTCATCATGGCCATATCGATCGCCTTTTTGGGCGGCCGTCCCGCCATGATCACGGCCGCAACGGGAGCGGTCGCGCTTGTTATTGCTCCCGTGGCGCGCGAACACGGCGTCGATTACTTTCTCGCCACCGTGATACTTGCCGGAATCTTTCAGATCGCGCTCGCCCTTTTCGGCGTCGCAAAGCTGATGCGTTTCATTCCGCGCAGCGTGATGGTCGGCTTCGTCAATGCGCTCGCCATCCTGATCTTCATGGCGCAACTGCCACACCTTCTCGGCGTTCCATGGATGGTGTACCCGCTCGTCGCGCTCGGACTCATCATCATGGTTTTGATGCCCAGAATCACGCGAGTGATCCCCGCACCACTCATCGCGATTCTTGTTGTCACCGGCATTGTCATCGTCTTCGCCATGAGCGTACCCACCGTCGGCGATCAAGGCGAACTGCCGAGCAGTCTGCCGGAGCTGATCATGCCAAATGTTCCTCTCAACTGGGCAACATTGACGATCATCGCACCGTACGCCTTCGCGATGGCACTCGTCGGCCTCATGGAGTCGCTGTTAACCGCGAAGCTCGTGGACGACATCACCGACACCCACTCCAACAAGACCCGCGAAAGCTGGGCGCAGGGGGTTGCCAACATTCTCTCCGCCCTCTTCGGCGGCATGGGCGGTTGCGCAATGATCGGCCAAACCATGATCAACGTGAAAGCATCCGGTGCGCGCACGCGCATCTCCACCTTCCTTGCCGGACTCTTTCTGCTGATACTCGTCGTCGCGCTCGGTGACCTGGTTGGCCTCATCCCGATGGCGGCGCTCGTTGCCGTGATGATCATGGTGTCGGTGGGAACGTTCGACTGGCACAGCGTCAGGCTCTCAACCCTCAAGCGGTTGCCCAAGAGCGAAACATTTGTGATGGTCGCCACGGTGGCGATCGTCGTCGCCACAAACAACCTCGCCATCGGCGTGATCGTTGGCGTGTTCGTCGCCTGTGTACTTTTTGTGCGACGAGTCGCGCACTTCGTGTCTGTTGACCGCACCGTTGTCGAGGAATCCGGTATCGGGACAGCGCACTACACCGTGACCGGCGAACTGTTCTTCGCCTCAAGCAACGATCTGACCACGTTGTTCGAGTACTCAGAAGACCCTGAGCGCGTGGTGATCGACATGACCCAATCCCACATTTGGGACGCCTCCACCGTTGCCGCGCTCGACGCCATCGTCTTCAAATACAGGCAGCGTGGCAAAACCGTCGAACTCGTCGGCATGAACCAGACGACGGATGCCTTCCACACGCGCCTCACCGGCGGCCTCGGCGCAGGGCACTAACCCTGGCACTGGCACTGGCACTGGCCCTGGCCCTGGCACTAGCGCTGGCACACCGACGTGAACGTTAACGCGTTGTCGCACTTTGAACGGTGAAGTGCAGACCATCGGAAGCCAATGTCACCGAGGTGGCAAGAGTCTCAGCATGCTTCTTATCAAACTCTCCCGTGATCTGAACTTCTGTGCCTGTGATCGCCGCCAATACTGTCGGTGCACTCAGAACGTCGCCATCCAGCACCATCGCCATTCTATTGAGCGGTGGTTGCTCTTCCGCGAGTCGAGAAGTGAGGTCCTCAAACTCGCGCGATCCTTCGTGCGTAAAAGTGATGATGACAGCCCATTGGTCTGTCGCCGCACTCCCCGAACCGGTGGATACCGCTGAGGCGCCTTTAATAGCGTGCCCACGCACTTCCACCGGGCCGAGCATGTACCCGACACCGTCGCTATCGCACGCCAAGAACTGATCTTGTGCGTTCGTCGCCGCACCGGCAGAAAACGTGCAGCTCTGATCCGCCGCCAATACCCGCCGAAACTCAAAGTTCACATCCTGACTGAGAGCGTTTGCGGCTTTACTGATCGTCTCCGGATCAACGTCGTCATGGAGAATTACGTAAATCAGATCGTCCCTGAACGCAACCTTCGAGAAGGGGATGTTCGCTCGGTCAAGACGGTGAGAAAGAAGGCCCTGCATCGTGTTCACGCTCAGGCCAGTCAGCACGTTGCCCTTTGCGTCAGTGGCCTGAAGAACAATTACGTGGGCCGCCGCGGCCACTTCGGCCTGCGAGATCGTGTTCTTCGGGCCGTCAGACGCCGCACTTAAGAGCGACGTGATACCGAAGAATGCCAAACCCACAACGAGCGTTAGTGCCACACCGATCGCCACCAACACAACAATGAGACGGGTGCGACTCTTGCTTGCGCGTGAATCGTCAGTTGGAGTTTCAGAATCGGCAACAGGAGGCGGGAGTTCAGTCACTCTCTTACGTTACAGAGATGTGGGAGTTAAATGGCGCTCGCATCGCTCGCCTCAAAAGTTTGTACCCCCGGAGGGACTCGAACCCTCACTGTGACGATTTTAAGTCGTCTGCCTCTGCCGATTGGGCTACGGGGGCCCGCCATCTGTCCAGCTTAAAGGCTCTGGCGAAGACTACTTGGATTTGGCCGCGGGCTTCGTCACAAGCTTTGACGCTGGAGTCGCTGCGGGCTCTGCCGCCGGCTTCGGGCGTGACGCGAACTCGTCGAAGGCAGCACGCGGAGTCATCCGGTCTTCGAGCGAGACAATGTCACGGCGCAAGACAAAGTTGAAGATCCAGTTGCCGAACACGCGAATCTTGCGCTCCCACATGGGCACCGCAAGGCCGTGGTAGCCGCGGTGCATAACCCAAGCAAAGTAACCCTTGACGGCGAAACGACCCGACTGGAACACGCCGTGGTTCACACCGAGACCGGCAACGGCGCCAGCATTCTTGTGGAAATACTCTGCAGGAGCATCTCCCCGCAGCGAGCCGACAACACTCTTCGCCAACAGTTTGCCCTGGCGCACAGCGTGCTGAGCGTTAGGAACGCAGAAGCCACCGACGCCACCACCCGTGAGATCGGGAACAGCCGAAACATCGCCAGCACCCCACGCGCCCTCGACAACATCACCGTCGTCGTTGCGCACCCGAAGGTCTGCACCGACGCGCAGTCGCCCGCGCTCTTCGATCGGCAGGTCAGAGTTCTTGATCATTGGGTTTGCCATCACACCGGCAGTCCAGACGATGACATCCGACTCGAACGATTCGCCGCTGGACATCTCCACGATGCCGTTGACCGCAGAGGTGAGCTGGGTTTCGAGGTGGATCTCAGCGCCACGCTCGGCGAGGTGCTTGATCACCCAGTGGCTCGTCTTGAGCGACACCTCAGGCATGATGCGGCCCATGGCCTCGATGAGGTGAAAGTGGGTGTCTTCGAAATTGATCTCGGGGTAGTACCGCAAGAGCCCCGTGACGAGGCTGCGCAATTCGCCGAATACCTCGATGCCGGCAAACCCGCCGCCAACAACAACGAACGTGAGAAGCCGGTCGCGCTCGGGGCCGGCAGGAAGCTGAGCAGCCTTATCAAAATTTGTGAGTACGAGATCGCGCACGGCGACCGCTTCTTCAATGGTCTTCATACCGATCGCCTGATCGGCAACGCCCGGAATCGGGAACGTGCGCGACACAGCCCCTGCCGTGACGATGATGATGTCGTACGAGAGCTCCCACGAGGCACCAACCTCAGGAGTGATCGTCGCAGTCTTGTGTGCATGATCAATCTTCGTGACCTTCGCAGTGAGGATCTCCGTCTTGAGCAAGTGGCGGCGGTGACTCACCACAGCGTGACGTGGCTCAATCGATCCGGCCGCAACTTCAGGCAAGAACGGCTGGTATGTCATGTACGGACGCGGATCGACAATCGTCACATCCGCTTCGCCAGAGCGAAGCCACTTCTCAAGCTTAAGAGCAGTGTAAAAACCGGCGTAACCGCCGCCGACAATGAGGATTTTAGGCACCAGACCAATCTACTACGAGTGTTGGCGCCCCCTGACACGACGAACGAACGTGAAAACCCACCCCACGAGCAGCGCGAGAAAGACCGAGAAGATCAAGAGCGGCACGCCCACGTCGCGAAGCTGTGCGATGGTCGGCAAAACCGTGCCCAGCGGATTTGCTCCGCCAGCCTGCGGCACAGGGGTTGGAGAAAGAGAAGGTGACGGCGAATCGGTGGGACCCGGTGCCGGATCCGCCTGTGCTCGGCGATGGAGGTGAATCCACTCTTTCAGCTCAGCGGCGGGGCTGGACGACACCGCTGGGACCGACGCGTTCACGGCGGCCGCGGCATCCACGAGCCCATAACCGTAGATAGGGCTTGGCACCTCGACGCCAGGCGGCTTTGCTGTTGCCGTGATGCGGTTGATCACGTTAGCGGCATCAAGCTCCGGATGCGCGGCCCGAACAAGCGCGACGATGCCCGCCACGATGGGTGTTGCGCCACTAGTACCCGCCCACTCGTAGTAACCCCCGCCAGGCGCCGCCCCCACAAGTTGCTCACTCGGTGCGGATACCGCAATCGTGATTCCCTGCGACGACGCATCGAAGCTTGCTGAACCATTGCGGTCGACGCCACCGACAACGAGAACACCTGGGATGGTGGCGGGCGCCCCCACCTCCGTCGTACCGCTGCCCCTGTTACCTGCCGCGGCAACAACAACCACATCGTGCTCGAACGCATACAGGAAAGCCTTATCCCAGCTTTCGGGCCATTCGAGGCTATTGCGCGTGAGGGACATGTTGATGACATCCGCGCCATTATCGACAGCCCACTTCACCGCATCTGCGATCTGGTCGTCTGAGCTTCTCGTTCCCGTACCAAACCCGATCGAGATCGCGAGAAGGTCAGCCTCTGGTGCCGAACCGACCACACCAAGGCCATCACCATGCCCGCGGCCAGCGGCGAGCGAGGCCACCATCGTGCCGTGCTCGCTGGTGTCTCCGATGGGCATTTGACCGTTCGGCGCTCCCGCCCCGGAAACATCTGTGCCACCGCTGATGGCCCCCTTGAGGTCGACGTGCGTGCCGTCAACTCCGGTGTCGATAATCGCAATCGTGACGCCAGCGCCCTTCGTGGTGTTCCACGCCGCGGTGATACCGTACTCGGCGAGCCAATATTCGCGCTCACGAATCGTGAGGGCGTTCGCCGGAACAACGGCGATCAGCGACATTGCGGACGCGAGAGCGAAGGCGATTACAGCAGCGGGAAAGCGCCTCATGGCGAGCCAGCCTCGTTTGGCTCGCTCGCCGCGCTCAGCTCGTATGCTTCTTTCAGCTCGAGCGCATCATCCACGTCATCCGTCACAGCCGGCGGGCATTCGCAGACCAAAGGAGACCACGTCGAGCGCTCCAACGCGAGGTCACCGATGGGGTTTACTCCAGGGCCCATCGCCAACGCGTGCCCCACCACGGCGTGTAGGCACTTCACCCGATCAGGCATCCCTCCCGCCGAGATACCATCGACTTCTGGCACGGCGCCGATAAGAGTGCGATCGGCAATGTACGACTCGTGAGCACTCGCATACTGGCCGCGAAGCTCTGAGTCACCAGCAAGAAGCTCCGTGAACTTTGCCATGACGCCCGTAGCCTCCAGCGTAGAAATCGCCGCCGCCGCCGCCGGGTGGCATAAGTAGTAGAGGGTTGGAAACGGCGTTCCATCGTCAAGCCTTGGCGCTGTGGCGACTACGGTCGGTGCACCGCAGACGCAACGGGCCGCAATGCCAATCACGTTGCGAGCTGGGCGTCCGAGCTGCAGAGAAACCGCGCGAATGTCCTCGTCAGTGGGCGGAAGGAATGGGGGTCGCGTCATTGGCCATCACTGCCGATCTGCCCCTCGATCACCGGTGCCACAATCTGCCCCGGCTTGTCGTCAGTGAGGCCAGCGGTAAGAACGGAGGAGAGCAAAGTGCGCACCCAATCTACTTGCGTGGCCTGAACTTTCGAGCTGATCGGCTGGCCATCGTTCGCCGCCACAGTTTGACCATCGTCGATCACCAAGTAGCTCGTCTCGCCCGGGTACACGTAGCTGAGGCGCTCTCGCGCCTGCGCCTCGACGTAGCTCGGGTCATCCCACCGTGCACGCTCACCAGCCAACTCTTTGACTCCGTCTTTCTGGGCTTGCACGTCGGCGCGAAGGTGAGCTATTTGCTGTTGCTGCTGCACGAAAATACGCAGCGACGGCGCGAGAACGACAACCGTGAGCACGAGCACTGTGAGCGTGGCAATGGTGAACCATGAGAACCGGATGCTGCGCATCCACCCCGCGCGAGCACTCTGCTCTGGCAGGCGCACAGCAACGCGCTCGGTTTTTTGCCTCCGGTTCATGCGTAAAGCCTAAGCGCGTCGCCGTCTTTGCCAGACTCGAATCGCCTAGATTGCCGTTCCCTGATGAGATCGCTGGAGGCGTTCGCCTCGAAAGGACTCGCGCTTTAGCCCTTGAATCGTGGGAAGGTGCTGCGACCGGCGTAGACCGCGGCTCCCGCAAGCTCCTCTTCAATGCGCAGAAGCTGGTTGTACTTGGCAACCCGCTCACTGCGCGCTGGTGCACCCGTCTTGATCTGGCCGCAGTCCGTGGCCACCGCAAGGTCAGCGATCGTGGTGTCTTCGGTTTCGCCCGAACGGTGCGACATCACCGAGGTGTAGCCGCTGCGATTTGCGAGAGCGACGGCATCCAGAGTCTCGGTGAGCGTGCCAATCTGATTCACCTTGATGAGGATCGAGTTTGCGACGCCCATCTCGATTCCCTTGGTGAGGCGCTTCGGGTTGGTGACGAACAGATCATCTCCCACAATCTGCACCTTGTCGCCGAGCTCAGCAGTGAGTTCTGCCCAGCCTTTCCAGTCATCCTCGTCGAGCGGGTCTTCGATGGTGACGATCGGGTACGACTTCACGAGGTCGGCGAAGTACTCGAGCAGGTGCTTCGCGGTGACCTTTTTGCCTTCAAACAGGTACTTGCCACCGGAGAAGAACTCGGAGGCGGCAACATCCATGCCGAGCGCGATGTCTTTACCTGGCTTGAAGCCCGCCGACTTGATCGCTTCCATGAGAAGGTCGAGCGCCGCGCGGTTGTTCTTCAGATCAGGGGCAAACCCACCCTCATCGCCGAGCCCGGTGCTGAGCTTCTTGCTGTGGAGCAACCCCTTCAGCGCGTGATAGGTCTCTGTTCCCCACTGCAGCGCTTCAGCGAAACTGCTCGCGCCGATGGGCAAAATCATGAACTCTTGGATGTCGACGTTCGTGTCGGCGTGCGACCCACCGTTGATGACGTTGAGCATGGGCACCGGCATGGTGTGCGCGTTCGGGCCACCAAGGTAGCGGAACAGGGGCAGGTCGGCGGAGTCTGCTGCGGCCTTCGCCACGGCAAGAGAAACACCGAGGATCGAGTTCGCGCCGAGCTTCTTCTTGTTGTCTGTGCCGTCGAGTTCGATCATGGCGGCATCGATCATGCGCTGGTCGGTGGCGTCGAAACCTTCAAGGGCGGGGCCGATGACGTCGATGACAGCGTCAACAGCCTTCAGCACGCCCTTGCCGCCGTAGCGCTTCTTGTCGCCATCACGCAGTTCGTAGGCTTCGAACGCGCCAGTGGATGCGCCGGAGGGAACGGCCGCGCGGGAGACCGTGTCGTCATCCAGCAGCACCTCAACCTCAATGGTTGGGTTTCCACGGGAATCAAGAATTTCGCGAGCGCCGACTGCCTCGATCAAAGCCACGGGGGTTCTCCTTTGCTTGGGGGTTCGTCATGGTCAAGTCTATGCAAGCGTGATCAACGACTGTGGGCGGAAAACCCGTGATCGGGTTTCCCGCCCACCGAGTCGTTGCGAAGCTCCAAGCTCGTCGACTCTATTTCACAGGTTTGTCACGGGCCGTACGTGGCGTATGCAGAGGAGGGGCTCACTCGCAGTTCGAGCCAGAACGGGATACTCCCTAAGCAACCTGGCGCGAGGTTGACTGCATATCGGATTCGGGTACTATTATTTAGAGTTGAAACATTCTCACTTGTCACGCAGAGTGTATATGCAATCGTGAAGGCGCTCGCATTGACATACTGCGCGGCTGCGCCACCGGCCCATCGTTGGTAATTAGCGCGAAATGCGCTGCTCCAGGTAATTCCGTGATAATAGACCTCACAATTGCTCGCATAAGACACACCCGCCGAAGAGCCATAAGTGCAGTATTGAATACCCGTCCCCATCACGGATGCTTGCTGTACACCCGCCTTGGAAGCGACTGATTTCGCAACGTGGGGTGCTGCCGCTGCAACAATCTGAACCAACTGGGCGGTCGTGGCCGGAACACCTATCTCAACGCCAAACTCAGATACCGAGCCATCTGCAAATCGTTCACGTGTGACATTAAACCCATCAGCTTCGAATTCACTCACGCTCACTGGGATGGCCCCAGCCACTGAATCCCAAGGCACGCCTGATTCAAGCTTTAGGAGCAGCGAGTTACGCTGCGTATCGCCGACCCCCAAATCTACCAATTCACTCTCGATGCTTGACTCTGTAATCGCTCGAGGCGGAGTATCAGGTTTTCGACTCACCGCGTTGGCTGGCGCAAGACAAGTGGCGGTGAGGGCAATCGCACAAACTATTGCAAATGTGGACTTCATGACGATAGGCACAAGGCTTCTCCAAATCTTCATCCCAAAACGAGCCCGAGTGGACGCGTGAACCGTTTCCATGAATTGGCTTGAGAGAAGAATATGATTAGTGGACGAAGTTGTCTACATTGGTGGCATATTATTTTGTTTGGTTTTGCTAATGTCCCAGACGAAAGAAGCCAAATTGAGAGGAGGATATCCCCATGTACTGGTTTGATATCGCATGGAGTGTGGCGCTGATTGTTGTGATTCCCATGCTCATACTGTCTGTATTGCAGATAGCCAGAGCAGCTACGTTGTCGTGGCTAGGGAAGGTCGCATGGTTACTGGTGATCGTGCTTTTACCAATTCTTGGCTCGGTGCTCTGGTTCGCGTTCAAGCCCTCTATGACCACCGCGCGCACTACCTGATAGTGCGGCAGGGGCACTTTATGTGAGGTCGCGCAGCTCCAGGTCGGCGGCGGATGTTGCTTCGCCGACTCGCGCAAACTGGCGGAAGCCGGATGCTTTAAGCGCGTCGAGCAAGCCTTTCAGGTTGCGCGGTTCGCGCTCGAGCCGCACGCGGTGGCCCTGAGCAATGAGTTCGGCCTTGAGCGCGACCAGGCGCGCTGGGTCTGCGTCGGCGTCGTGCAGCAGCACAACGGCATCCGCTGCGGCGTCTTCTGAGAGAGTGACGAGGTCGACGATGCGTTCGAATCCGATGGAGAATCCTGTGGCAGGAACATCCCGGCCAAGAAAGCGGCCGATCATGCCGTCGTAGCGACCACCACCACCGAGCGAGTAGCCGAGGTCAGGGTGCATTGCCTCGAAGATCATGCCCGTGTAGTAGCCCATGCCGCGCACAAGGAACGGGTCGAATATGAGAGGGATTCCTGGCACCATCTCGCCGTGGGCTCCTTCGTGCGCGATGGTGTCTCGAACCGACAGCGCATGCCCCACCGCAACTCCGAGTGCGATGAGGTCCGTCACGGCAGGCGAATCGAAACCCTCCGGCAGGGCCTTGCGAATGTGCCGCTCGCCATAGGGGTTGAATTCCAGCGTCTGTGGGCGGGTGAGATATGCGCCAAGTGCGGCCACAGCATCCGGTGTCGCTTCGTTGCGGGTGAGTTCGTCAATAACCCCGTCTGCGCCAACCTTGTCGAGCTTGTCAAGCGTGATGAGCACCGACGTGTGCTCCGATTCGGCGAACCCGAAGTGCTCAAGCATGCCGGTGAGGATGCGGCGATCGTTGATGCGCATGGTGACGCCATCGAGCCCGAGCGCGGTGAAGGTGGCGAGCGATGCGACGACGAGTTCGGCCTCTGCTAACCCGCTCGCGTCACCGATTACGTCAATATCGCACTGCATGAACTGTCGGTAGCGACCCTTTTGCGGTCGCTCAGCACGCCACACCGATCCAAGTTGAATGGAGCGGAACACGCTGGGCAGCGCCCCCTGATTGGTGGCATAAAAACGCGTCAGTGGCACGGTGAGGTCGAAGCGCAGACCAAGGTCAGCCAGGTCGAGCGGGTCGGTGGCAGCGGTGAGGTCCTCCGCCGTGAGCCCGCGCTTCATAATGCCGAACGCGAGCTTCTCGTTGTCACCGCCGAGGCCAGCGTGCAGCCGCGAACTCTCTTCTACCACCGGTGTTTCGATTTCGTCGAAACCGTGAGCACGATAGGTGCTGCGGATGATGGCGAGAATGCGCTCGCGCTTCGCCTTCTCGTCGGGGAGAAAGTCGCGCATTCCGCGCGGAGGGTTTACCTGTTGAGCCACTCCTCGATTCTGGCACCTCTACGTGAGCGCGCCAGCATCTTCAGCGGCGCGGGAGCCGCTGAGCTCCTCTGCGCCTCAACAATGCGGGGTTTTGCCAACAATGCGGTGGTTCACACCTGCGAATTGTTAGCGAAACACCGCGCTCATGGGTTATTGAGCGTGCGGCTACTCGGCGATGGCACGCTGGGCGGCGAGCGACTCAACGCGTTCGCGGTGTTGCTCGACCATCCGGTTGAAGGATGCGGTTGCTCCCGCCTCGTCGCCCGTGATGACGAGATCGTATTGCAGCCCGTAGAAGGCGTCGACCATAATTCGAGATTCGATGGCGGCATCCTGCGGGCTAAGCCCGAATGCCTCAAGTGACGCCCTACCGACCCGCAGCCAGTTGGCGAAGAGCGGGCGGCTGTAGTTGTACAAGTCAGGGTCGAGTGCCTCCATCATGGAGGCCTCAAAGTCGAGCCGTTGCAGTTGGCGGTTGCGCGGTTGCAGAGTCCACCGCCACGAGGTGTGGAGGTTCTCGTAATACTCATCAAACCTGTCGGGGTCTGCTTCTAGTCGCGCCTCCATCTCAGCTTGCCGCGACGATATCTCTGAAACGATGTCAGAGACGAGTTGGGCTCGAGTGCCAAATTGGTAGACGAGGGTGAAGGTACTGACGCCCAAGGCACCCGCCAATGAACGAAAAGTGAGGCTCGAGAGCGGCTTGTCTACCAGATAGTCGAGGATCTGCGCGAGCAGCTCCGACTTGCGCTCCGGCTCTGGTTTGCGGCTCATTTCTTTAACATAACGGATGTTTGCACTAACAGGTGTTATGAATTACTATTTTTACGTTGCAGTTGCGCCTCACCTTGAGGGCCCAGGGGGAACTTTGGGGGCGCACGTCAACGACAACCACGGTTAAGAGACTTCCGATCAGGACCTCTTCCGTCGGGCCAAACGAACGGCGACGTTCGAATGGCCTTCCTTCGAACGCACTGCAGCGTGCAAGCTGCGCCGCGTTCGAACATGGTGCCCACGCCATTCGGGTTGGCGTGGGCACCACCTCTCGTTAACGAGAGCTTTTAGAGGGCGCCACCCGCCGCAGCAGGCGCACTGGCGTCGCCACCCTCGCCAACGCTTTCGCGTGACAAGTAGTTCTCGACATCGAAAAGATTCTGTGCCCTCGTCATGATGGTGAGAAGCGTGGACATGGATGCCACCTCTTCTACCTGCTCCTTGAGGAACCAGAGCATGAACTGCTCGCCGAGCGCATCATTCTCGGCCCTGGCTGCGGCAAAGAGTGCCTCAATCTGCTGAGTGACCTGCTTCTCTTGCGCGAGAGCAAGCGCGATCGGTTCACGCTCATCCGCGAAATCATTGGTCACCGCGCCAACGCCGGGAATGGTGACACCGAGGTCACGATCGAGCCGGTACTGCACGAGCATCATGGCGTGATTGCGCTCCTCAATGGACTGGCCGTAGAAATGCTTGGCGAGCTGCGCCAAGTCATGGTTGTCAAACCACACCGCAATCGCGATGTACTGCTGCGAGGCCGCAAACTCGTGGCCGATCTGCTCCGTGAGCAGCTGGTCAAAACTGGTTGTCGTCATTCTTCGACGCTACTCGCGAGCTCTGACACTTTCCAGAAAGGGAAGGCTTGCCTGCATCGGAAGGTTCTCTACTCCCTACGGCTCTCGAAGGAGGTTCGAAGTGACTCGTCTGCTCCCTTCGAGAGCCGCAGGAACCGTTCGGACCGAGTTGAGCAGTTCGGGTCGAGTCGAGCAGTTCGGACCGAGTCGAACAGCGGTGCGCCTAGTCGACGGTGCCGAAAAGGCCCGTTCCGTGATCCATGAGTGCATCCACAGCTTCGCCGTAGGTGCTGGGCAGCGGCGCGCCCGGCGCACCGAAACGCGACACCAGCAACCCGAGCAGCCCCGATGCTGGCGAGCTGAGCGGGTGATCCCGCTCAGCTTGCTCAACGGTCGCGCTTTCTTCTGGGTTCGGGGGTACGTATTGCGGTTGAGTTTGTGGCCACTCAGCTCGAGGCCGCGGCTTCTTTCTGTTAACAATGGAGGAGAGATCGCTTGCATCAGCATCACGATCGTTAATCGGAGCCAAACCGTGCACCGCTGAGAGCGTCTTGATCACCGCTCCGTGGTGCATTTGGTCGTTGATGATGGTGCCCGAGTTTGTATAGGCCGAAATTGCTAGGGCAGGAACTCGGCAACCCAAACGTTCGAAGGTGAAGCCCATTTCACCCGGGCCTGAAGCATCCGGCGGCGTTGCACTCGGCGGCGGAACATGGTCATACGTTCCCCCGTGTTCATCAAACGTGACAAGCAACAGGGTGTTGTCGGCATTGGATTTGCCTGCCGTGGCGCTGGTGCGCACGGCCGAGTAGACCTCGTGCAGAAGCACCTCCCCCGCACGCACGTCAGAGAGAGCGCTGTTGTTGAGGTCGACGCCATCCACCGTTCCCACCTCAAGGGTTCCGTAGGGCGGGTGCATGTCGTTGTGGTTGAACACCATCCGCGGCTCAATAAACGAGTACGCGGGCAAGGTGCCGTTTTTGACGTCGAGGTAGAACTGCTTCATGGTGCGAAAGTTGGTCTTCCAGTACTTCTCGATCGACGGGGCGTGCAGCACCCCGGTGAAAGATGTCACCTGCTGTTCGTCGTAATACACCCGCCACGGGATGCCTGCCTCTTCGAGTCGATTGAAAATCGTGGGAACTGCTGGCGCGTTTAACCACTTGTCGTAGCCGCCGTAGTTCTGATTGGTGACGTACCCGTGCGATGTGGAGGCGTGAAAGAACGATCGGTTGCAAAATGTTTGGGATGGCACAGCGCAAAACCACGCGTCAAAGACAGCAAAGTTGCGCGCCAGCGTGGAGAAGACGGGGAGCATTTCTGGCGTGAATCCGCCCATGGCCACCCGCGTCTGCTCCGGGGTGGGCGCCACGCCTTTGCTCAATCGTGTGAAGTTAATCTCGTAGTCGCGCACAAACCCCGAATTGTCGGCTCGCTGGTTCGGTTTCGGAGCGTTGAATGGCGCCTGCACCTTTCCCTTGTTGAGGTCGGCATTGCTCGCCGGATCAACGGTGCCGAACAGCTGAGTATTGACGTGCGGATACTGCTCACCAGGATCAGGGTTCGGTTGGCTCATGACCGAGTCGGTGGGCCCGGAGTATGCGTGCGCATCGATGTCGGTTCCGTCGGAGGAAACATTGGAGTACCTCCCCATAGCAAGGCCATCAAAGCGCTGACCTGGGGGAACCGTATCTGGGGTATAAAGCCATCCCAGAATATTGTCGAATGAGCGGTTTTCGTACATCATCACCACGATGTGGTCGAACGCTTTGCTCTTGAGGCGGTCGGTCGGGGCTTCTTCGTCGCCCTCATTACCTGTGGCAATGAACGCACCCGTGACACCGCCGGCAACACCACCCACCGCGAAGCCTCCCGCCGCGAGCCCGGTCGCCTTCAGGAATGAGCGGCGAGACGAGAGGCGCTCCGGCTTGGGATTCTTGCCCGCGCCGGAGTGGTCTTGCTCCGACGTGCTCACGGAGTTGTTCGGTGACTCATTCGGTGAATCCTTCGACGCGTCTCGACGCGGCTCTTGCGGGGACATCGATGCCCTTCCCGAACGATTGTCGTGCAGGTGATTCTTTCACGCTGTGTGTCGTACCTCTTGCCTTCTATTAAGGTTTGGTCGTCGATTCGGCGGTGCGGATGTCGCGTTGCAGATCACGAAGTGCGCCACGCAGGGCGCGCTCCGGGTCAAGCTCCGCGGCTCGCGCTTCGGCGACGATCGACAAAAGCTGCGCGCCAAGTTCAGTCTCCGTGGCGGGCGACGAGCGTGTCGCAGTTGGCGCGGCATCCGAAATCTGCACGCCCACCTTCTCGGCCCGGCCCACGAGCTTGTCGGCGAGCGCGAGGGATGGCATGCCCTGGGGGATGCCGTCGAGCACGCTGGTGCGATGCGGTTTCTCGGTGGCCTTGAGGTCGTCCCACACGGCCACAACGTCATCCGCCGTCTGGATGCCCATCGCCGCTTTTGCCTCATCGTCGCCGAACACGTGCGGGTGCCTGGCGATCATTTTGGCGGTCATGTGGGCGGCAACATCCTCGAGAGTGAAGTTCTCGTCGGGGTCGTTCGCGGCAATGTCGGAGTGAAAGATCACTTGGTACAGCACATCGCCGAGCTCCTCGATGAGATCCTCTCGTGTGCCCGTTTCTATCGCGTCGATGAGTTCGTGGGTTTCTTCCACGAGGTAGCGCACGAGGCTCTCATGGGTCTGGTCGGCATCCCACGCGCATCCGCCCGGAGCACGTAGCTGCGCGAGCACCTCGACGAGTTCGTCGAGATTGGGGTTCGACGCAGAGGAAGCGGGGGTGGGGTGTGGCGCGGTCATGCTCTCATCCTGCCACTGGGTCTTGGCGATCGGCACGTGGCCACGGGCGTTTGGCATTGAGCCACCCGATTACGGGGGTCCCTCAGAAAGCCCCAGTCGCGGGTAGAGGGTTTTGAAACCCGCAGTCAACCCGTCGGTGAGGGCTGGGAGCACGTGACCGCCGTTGGGCGATTCGTAGTAAATCGAGTGCATTCCCGCTGCTGTCGCCGCCGCAGCCATGCGTTTAACCCCCGGAATATAGGTCGTGTCATTCGATCCGACGGTGAATATACCCACGGTGTCGGGAAGTTGTTTCTTGACGAGCATGTTCTCCGGTTTCACAGCGTCGTAGGCAGCGTGGTCACCATCAAAAATGTGCGCGAGCACGCTGTCTGGATCCTCGGAACCCGGAAATTCTTCCCCAGAAATATCGAGCACGTTGGACCAGAGGTTTGGGTACTCGGCGATGAACGAGATGGCGCAGGAGCCCCCGTTGGAGTATCCGGCAATCGTCCAGTACGCATGGTCGTGAATGATGTTGAGATTGGCGAGAGCCCAGTTCACGACGTCTTGTGTGATGAACGTTCTCGCGTTTCCAAACTTCTCGGTGTCTAAGCACAGGGGGTCTTGGAGGGGGTTTCCGAGCTGATCGGCCACGATGACGATGGGTGCCAGCCCGTCGTGTTTCGCGGCAAACTGGTCAAGAACGTGCGCGGCGTAGGACGGGTCTGGTGCACCTGGCTGCCCCATCATCATGATCATCAGCGGCAACGGGGGTGCGTGTGGAACAAGGGCCGCGGGCGGCAAATAGATTCCCGCGGGCCGCGAGTTGAAGCCGGATATGGTGTTCGGGATGACCTGAGTTCCGACGGTGCCCTTCGTCGGTATGTCTGCGGGTGGCTTCCACGTCTGCCACAGCGGAGCGGACTGCCCACTCGGGGTGGTGGAGCCCGCCGACGGAAGGTCGATCGAATTCTCGCCGACCACGCCGAACGGGGAGCCCAGCGTTGGATTGAGACCAAAGTCGGCGTTGATGCCGAGTATCCCCGTGATCAAAAAGACCACAATCGCAAGACCCGCGGCGACTTTGCGCCACCAGCGTGAGTTCCACAGGTTCACTATCGCGAGGCTGACGCACACCACCGTAGCGGCGAAAAGCATGTCAATGTTGTGGCTGATCGGGATTCCAAATATGTCATCGAAAGGCACGACGAAGAACCACACCAGAACCGCAAGGAGGAACCCCGCAACCAACGCCACGGCGCTTGTCACCAGCCATCGACGCGTCGGCGAGCGAACCAGAAGGTAAACAAAGAGTGCCGCCGAGAGCACGAAGAACCCCGTGATCACGGGCCCGTTGATGATGTTGATGGCGAGCAGTTCGTTGGTACCGCTCATGAGTTCTCCAGGGTGACGTGAGGAGTGTGCTGGATTCGTACAGGTGAATCTGAACGTTACGTGGCATTCTGTGAGAATTCTCAAAGAATTGAGCACACGTCGATGGCGAAGGTTTTCACCTGGGTGAAGAAGCATCCCACCACGGTCTTTGGGGTCGCCTGCCTTCTTCTGGTCATTGGTGTGCTTCTCATGGTCGCGAACACGAGATCAAGCAGCCCGACGACTCTCGCTGGTGTGACGGAGGAGGTGCATGCCGGCATTGAGGAGATCGCGAACGCGGTGCCGCCTGACGCTGTGACCAGGTCGGTGGAGAGATCAACGACGGAGCCGTGCCCGGATGGCACCGCAGGAATGCAGGTCAACCTCACCCGCACGATTGATCTTGACCCGACCTTTGACGGAGTTCAGTGGCTTATGGGCCTCCAGATTACGTACGACGCGAAGGATCACTGGTCGACGACTTTGGTAAACGTGAGCACTAACGACCGTTGGTCGCTCACCCTCGTTGGCCGACCGCTCATCATCTACAAGGTCGCTGCAGGCGTTCCTGAGGTCACGCACAAAATTGTGATTCGGGCATCATCGAGGTGCAGCGCTGAGTAGTGTCCAGTTGTCCGTTCGCGTGGGTGAGGATGTCGGCGAGCTCCCAGCTTGCGGAGCACGTTGCTGAAAGGATGGGTTGGTGATTCCCGTCGATGCCGCTTACGCCCCGTGGGTTCTCGCCGCTCTACTTGTGGCACTCCTCGCGCTGCTCACGTGGCGTGCGGTGCGCAAAGATCGGCGCGAGTACCAGCGCTTTAAGAGGTATCAGTCGACCGAGCGCCGGCAGGCCATGTTTCGCAAATGGGTGCTCGAGTCGCTCGGCTGGTTCGGCGGATCCTCACTCGTTGTGCTCATTCTGGTGTGGCAGTTCATTCCGGGGATGCTGACCCAAATTGAAGCGTCGCCGCCGATGGTCGCCTTCCGCAACCTTCTCGTATCAAGCGATCTGGCATCCGGGCTCATCGTGGGCGGTGCGATCGGTCTTGTCGCGGCGCCCCTCGCTCTCGTGTTTTTGGGGCGCAATGCCACAGAGGTGCCAACGATTGGGGACATCCACGCCTTGCTCCCCCGCAACCGCGCGGAGCTGAAATTCGGTTGGGCACTGTCGATCAACGCCGGTGTCGTCGAAGAACTCATGTTTCGCCTCGCCATGCCCGTGCTCATCTACGCGGTGTTCGACAACGCGCTGATCGCCATCATCGTGAGCCTGCTCATTTTTGGCCTACTGCACGCCTACCAGGGTGTCGCCGGGGTGATCGGCAGCTTTCTGATCGGCGTGATCCTGATGGCCATCTTCCTCGCCACCGGCAACATTGTGTGGCCCATCATCGTGCACGCCGTGTTCGACCTGCGATCGCTCATCCTGATTCCCGTGGTCGTGTATCAGGTGCATTTGCCGGAGGAGAAGCGGCGGGCGAAGGTGGTTGAGCCAGAGCCTGAAGCGAAGCCTGACGCCGCGTCGCAACACGCTATTGAGCCTGACCCCAAGCCCGAAGCGGCGCCTCTGGCCGATACCGAAATTACTGCGCTCGACGCGCCCGAATCACCTGCGTGACGAATTTGTGGGGCCGCAGAATGAGCCTGCTATTCCACGGATTGAGTTCGGTGAGGTCGGTGTCGTCACGGACCGGCGAGAGTGCATCTTTAGCAGCGCGAGATGAAATCCCGGTACCTGTTGGGATGGCTGTCGCTCAGCTCGCGATAGCCATCACCTTGGGCGGCGGCTTCTGCCGTTCGACCCACAGGTCGTAGCTGGTCTGCATCCCGAGCCAGAGTTCCGGACTGGTGCCGAACAGGAGGCCGAGACGCACTGCCATATCCGCGCTGATCGACGAGTGGCCGTTGCGGATGCGCGACAGTGTCGCTCGTGTGACACCGAGGCGGCGAGCGGCTTCGGCAATGCTGGTCTCTTCCAGGTAGTCGTCGAGTAGGAGCCCCGGGTGGGGAGGATTGTGCATGCTCACGGTAGTTGCCCCTTTCTAGTGGTAGTCGAGATAGTCGAGTAGGTGAACATCTGTTGCTTCGAAGACGAACGTCAGCCGCCAGTTGCCGCTCGCCCAAATCGCGTAATGCCCGGCCACGTCCCGTCCAGCGGCGGTGGAACCAGAAAGCGGATGCGGCTTCTACGACTGCGGTAGGTCCTGAAGAGTTCGCGCATTGTCCAGTACGGCGAGTTGTCTTTGTAGTTTTGTGGCGTGATCCGGCCAGATGCCCGTCTTCTTCCCCGTGACAAAGAACGTCTCGAGGCCCTTTTGTCGAAACGACTTGATCACGCCTGCTAGCGTATAGCGTTGCCATACGTATAGCAATGGTATACGGGAATCATGGGGGTTGATCGGCCCCAAGGTGGCACCGAAATTTCTTTCGCGGGGGGCGCCGCTCATTCGGATCTCGATGAAGCACGTGGAGGCAGCCGGTGTGACGTTGTTGCCGCGCCTGACAGGCGTCGAGGGCGGTGTGCCAGTGGCTTCGGACTCGGCTGTTCCGCAACCCACCACCGTGATCTGGGCGACCGGTTACCGGCCCGGACTGGGTCGTCGGCCTGCCTCTCGATGAGCACGGCCTGCCGGACTCCCCGCGCTGTATCGTGGCGAGCATGCCCGGCCTCTACTTTGTCGGGATGCCGTATTACGTTTGATGTCCCTCGCATTCCGGACGGTGTGTGCCGCCTAGGTTCCGCCAGCGATGAATGGAAATTTTTACTTCGAACTCAGGTCGTACTCAACTCCAGTCCTTTGCTGATTTTCCCAACTACGCCAGGTAATCACATGACTAGTGGGCCGTTTTCGTGAAGATGGAATACACGGCAGAAAGTCGGTAACCTCGATAGCCGGGTCGCCGGGCGCAGTGGCTAGCGATAGTTTCAATAGAGGCAAGTAGACGCCGCTGTCAGCGTGTCAGCGGGCATCTCACTACCGGTATCATGACAGCCTTAGTGCAGTTCTCGCGGCACAGGATAATCGTAAAGAAGGGACCTCGATGGGCACTACCTTTCTTGAGTGGACCGGCAGTCGTGACCTCGCGACAATCGGCACTAATTCCGGTTCTGCTTCCATCCCCTTTCAGGGATGGAAGCCGTTTAAAGAGGCGTTCGCTCCCGAACTTATTGCCCAGGCGTTAGAAGCTAGCGAACGACCGGTTCGCACGATTTTGGATCCCTTTGGAGGATCCGGCACCTCGTCGCTAGCGGCCCAATTCTTGGGAGTCCGACCGCTCACCGTCGAGGTGAATCCCTTCTTGGCGGATGTCATAAGCGCAAAGCTCACCCGGTACGACCTAAGTTCGCTGAATCGAGACTTCGCCGAGCTTATGGAGTTCGCGTCAACGGAACGGAATTCGCTCACCAAGGCGCGATTCCTTCCGCCTACTTTCGTGGAACCCGGCATAAAAGATCGCTATCTCTTCAGCAAGGTCATCGCGAGCACTGTGTTCGACCTACTCGAAGGGCTCGATCGTATTGACTCCAACGACAACAGTCGATTTTTCCGCGTCCTTCTATCGGGCATACTTCTTGATTTCAGCAATGCGAGAGTGAGCGGCAAAGGGCGGCGGTACCGTAAGAACTGGCAAAACTTAAGACACACTCGCGGCGCGCTGATGGGCGCTTTTGCCTCGCATATTCAATCCGCACTTGGAGACTTGGCACGTTTTAACGATCGCGCATGCAGTGATTTTGAAGTGCTTGTTGGAGATAGTAGAAGTATCGACTTTGGTGGTCGCGGCAGCGATCTTGTAATATTTTCCCCGCCCTACCCAAATTCTTTCGACTACACCGATGTTTACAACATTGAGCTTTGGATGCTCGGCTATTTGAATGGGTGGGAAGACAATCGCGCACTCCGCCTTAGCACCCTCTCATCGCATGTGCAGGTTAAACGCGAGTTCGACGTCCATCCAACAGGATCAAACCTTCTCGAGGACGCAATCGAAAGTCTTATAGCCGCGCGAGACGAATTGTGGGATCAGAGGATTCCAGAGATGGTGCAAGGCTATTTCTCAGATCTCAACCAAGTTATTGCATCCTCTTCCAGCACTTTGCGCGACCATGGACAGCTGTGGATGGTTGTTGGCGATAGCAGATACGTTGACACCACTATCGCTGTTGCTGAAATCCTCGCGGAACTTGTCCCGCAACATGGTCTTGAGGTCGCGGAAATACGTCCCTTTCGATCGATGAGATCTTCACCCCAGCAAGGTGGGCGCCGCGAACTGTCTGAATCGCTCCTCGTACTTAGGAAGCTCTAGCTTCCCTGAATGACTTCGCGGACGCGAATAATCGCCATCGCCCGAGTTCGACATTCTTCTCGCTTGCCTCGTCCTTGATCTGGTCGAAGCAGCTCTCAGACGGATCATCCTCCCGACGCATATCAAAACAGCAGAGGGCGGCCCAAGCCGCCGGAATATCGTCTCTATACGAGTGTGCCTGTAAAAGGCCATCGGCAACTGCGGTGCGGTTATCAGAGTCCGAGTAGACGTTCCCCGTGGACCCGAAAGTCTTCAAGACCTTGAGTTCGATGACTCCATAACAGTTAGTCGCCCGAGTGGCTTGATCTAAGTGGGTAATAGTCAAGTCGAATCTTCCGCTTGCAATCGGGCCTTCTTTGCTGACCTCGCAAAATAAAAAGGCAAACTTTAGTGCGACCCGAATGTGGCTTTGGATTACTCCCTCCGCGTTATCGTTCGCCCAATAGCTGGCCGCCTTCCTCCACGTTGAAACGTGGTTTACCTGATGTTGCGGACTTGCCAAAGCTTCCGAATAGACAAGATCAATCACACGCCGTGCGTCGTCGTAAGTAACAGGATCTATGTATGCAATCGGGTAGCTTCTTACCTTTGCCAGATCGGACAGGCCGTCGACATAATAGCGAAGTTCACCTCCATCCACATTTGGATCGAACACGATCGCGGTTGTGTCGCCTAGCCCAAGCTCATCGACGACCCAGCTGAAGATGTCGGCGCCTGCCAGGTCGTGATCTAAATAGTGACCGAAATTGGCCCCTTCATTTGTCAACCACAAGCGCCCGTTCAATGGAACGACCCCTTGATCAAGCATTGGCTCTAGGCTGAAAGGCTGGAGAAATGGGTCACCCTTCTTGGGTGTGGTGAGAAGTATCACGGCGAGTCGCTCAGGGTCGTTGCTGCTTTCGGACCTACTTCTTCGCTTGTTAAGCAGTCGCGCCGACGCGCGCAAAAATCTGACCTCGGATGTAATTTCCGAATCGGCACCGGCGCCCTGGAAAAGGTCGACCGTCTCTCGAAGGGACCGGGCGTCCCAGATCTGCGCAATGGAATCAGGCACTTTCGCTCATTCGATACAGGTGCCTGATATACAAGTTCACGCGTTCGGTTGGACTAAAGGATGTGCCTTCCGGTGCGAGTGATCCAAACAAGTTGGCCGCAGACGAGCTCCTATTCGTTCGGTTGTCGTCGTAGAGGTTTAATAGTGAGCCGACGCTCGACTCTCCGCTGGAATATGCAGCGTCAAGTCCCAGTGATCGCTCGACGGCCTCGGGCGGAAGCGCGGAAATTGCCAAGCAGATCTCGGCCGCAACATCTGCCGTGGTTTGCTCATCCGGAAGGTAACGCAGCTCTTGGAGAAGAGCGTCCGCGATCGGACGATTGAGCTCGTACAGCGCGCTAACTCGCCACTTCAGCGACTCGTCTTGGTAATAGCTGAGATCACTGCAGAGCACCAATCCACTAAAAACGAGCCTGTCAATATCCTGCTGCAAGCCCGCGTCATAAGGTGCACCGTACAGCTTCAGCAGCTCGCTAGTCAACGGTTCCAAATTCCACACGGGCGCCAGCGCATTAGTAAGATATGCGATCAGGTGAATCTGTCTTGCCTCCAGCGGAGCAATCCCGGCTCGTTCCGCTCCATCCAGAATTGTGAGAAGGCGCAGTTGCCGAGGGAGCGAGAATTCGTGGTCATCAGCGCGCATTCGTCGCCCTAGCCCTCGTCAATATTTGTAAGAAGTCGCTGATATGCATTCTTGTAAGCCTCGCCGAGTTCTCTAATTGCAACTGTCGGCCTGGCAATCTCAAACAGATTGATCAACTGCCAAGGTGCGTCTGCCGCCTTCACCGCGCGAACTAACATCGGAACCAACCTGCCATCCGTAAGGTTCGATGCGACAACCAACCGATTATCTGCGGAAGTCGCGTAGTCGGCCAGCACCGTCGCAGCACGATCCGAAAATACAGAGTCGAGTGAGGACTCGGGTGTGTCGATTATCAGGGACGCACCCTGCTGATTTCCCGCGGTCTCGATCAGCGCCATTCGGAATGCTAAGTCGATGAACTCCTTTTGACTCTCCGAAACGTCCCCCGCTCCTGAACGAATGGACACGGAGCCGGTGTCGCTTTTTCCAAGCTGGAGTTCATACGCCGGGAATTTGATCTTGTAAGAACTTTGGCCAAGCTGTTCCTCGCGTGGAGTCCAGCTGAGCTCACCATCGCCGAGCAAGAAGAGGGAAGCATATCGGTCAAAACTAGCTTTAATCAGATCCGCACTTTGAAGGATCGATTGTGACTTTTGCGAGACATACTCCTCAAACTCAGTTGCTGACACGCGTAGTTCGTCGGACATCTCTTCCATCCGCGCCTTCATTGAGGCGAGATTTGAGCGGTCCTTGAAGTAGCCTTCCGCGTCTGCTGGCAACTGAGCACGGAGAGCGCCAATTCGTTGTTCGCGCACAGTTCGCGCCACCTCGCGCGTGGCCGCGGCAGCTCGAAACTTCTCAAGCTCACTCTCAATAGATTCGAGATCATGCTCAAGGCCGGCCAACAACGCTTGCTGCGACGCGAACTCATCCCAGGTGCGCGATGAACGCTCCCGGGAAAGCTCAATAGCTTCTGGAGATTCTGATGGCTCCGCGGCGTCCACTTCACTGTTGCAGACGGAGCAACGATGAGCTTCTATTCGTTCCTCCACCTCTTTGCGAAATTCTGGCACCTCGCTTCCGCAGAGCATGCAGCGAGTGTCTGCCAATATTTGATTCCAAATAAAGAGAGCAGACGTTGCGTTGTCAGGAAATTTTGCGGACAAGTTGATGAGTTTCGCATGCTCATACGCTCGCGATAACTCGTCCAGCTTTTGTCTAGCGCGGAGTCGTTCCAAATTCTTGTTTGCTCGACTCTCCTCGAGATCGGCGAGTTCACGCAGCGCGTTCTCCTGTGAGGGAAGATCATTGTCCTCGGAAAGGAGTAACGCGGAGAGCTCCTCTCGTAGTTCGGAATGAGTTTCCGAGGACGGATCGATCTGGACTGTGAGGCGCGCTGTCTCACTGTTCAGAACGTTGCGGAAGTTACGGTAACGACTGTCGCTCTGCAGAACGTTTCGTTCCATCTCCACCCATTGTTTGGCTTCGGATGGCGATAAGAACAGCGATCTCAAAAGTTGCTTCTGGGCTGAACGATCCCAAAACAGTACCTGTCGATCGTCCATGTAGAAGGTCACGTAGCGCAGCACGAGTATCCAGTCGGCGAACGACCACACTCCGCAGTGCTCGGCGATGATCCGCTGAAAATCTGCTTCGTTACCTGATTGGACCACTTCATTTATCGACCACTCACGCAGACTCAGGTCGAACAATGATCGGCTCACAACAAAATTCACGTCGCCGAGGGTGAACTCTGCCCTAGCGACTGAATCTCGTGCCGAATCAGAAACCCGATGTCCAAACTCCCGTGCCTGCGCGGTGGGAAGCCGCTTAAGGTCTAGTCGGGCAGAACCAAGTTCGCCTGTGTTGGAGGCACCAGGTATGTCCCAAGGGCCGGTAAGCAGCCGGAACGCGATGCTGAGGAGTGTGCTCTTCCCAAGCCCGTTTGCCCCAACCACAACGCTCAGCTTCGAAGTCAAGTCCGCCACTAGCCCTG
This sequence comes from Actinomycetales bacterium, assembly GCA_038243605.1. Classification (GTDB taxonomy): domain Bacteria; phylum Actinomycetota; class Actinomycetes; order Actinomycetales; family Microbacteriaceae; genus Terrimesophilobacter. The sequence continues at coordinate 114,741 of JBBSQX010000004.1, read as the reverse complement.
CACGAGCGTCAGTCCCTGGGAAGAGGCCGTAGTCATCGACCGAAACATGGTTGAGCACCGGGAAGTTGATCATGCGTCTCGAGATCTCTGGTTAAAAGGGAAACTCGAAGTGGATGCGCCCCCGAGGTATTCGCATCATAGCCAATTTGGGCCCTGCCGTCACGCGGCCCTGTGTTTGGTGACCGAGAGCGCTGAGTGTGATGTTCGGGGCATCTGAACAAGTAGTGCGTCACAACGAGGCCATCGTTATAGGCCCGACCTCGATGAACTACAGGATCGATTGTTGCGGCCCAGATGAGAACGGCGATTTGGCCTCGTTGAACCTTCCCTGACTTGTGGCAGGACATTGCGAATGGAGAGCCTAAATCTGAGTCAGAAGCTATCCTGGGGCTCGGAGGCACCGTGGCCAGATTCTTTGGCACTCCCGATGGAGTGAAGGTTGGCGATCTGTTTATTGATCGTCGTGAACTTCACGACGCCCATGTGCACAGACCACTTCAGGCTGGCATTTCTGGCGCTCGGCAGGAGGGCGCCGACTCGATCGTCGTGTCTGGTGGCTACACCGATGACGTTGATTTCGGGGATTACCTTTTCTACGCCGGCCATGGCGGCCGCGAACCAGGTGCCACTCAGCAAACCCATGATCAGTCCGTCGATGCGCCAGGAAATGCCGGACTGTTAACCAGCATGGTGGAAGGTCTTCCCGTTCGTGTTGTTCGCGGCGCTCATCCATCCAATCCATACGCGCCGCCCTCGGGGTACCAATATGCGGGACTGTTTCTCGTAACTGATTGGGATACGGTCACCGGCCAAAATGGCCACAACGTCCTGCGATTCAGGTTGGAGCGCATTCCCGAACAAGCCAAACTCTGGACTACTGAGGATCCGGTTCCCGACCCAGCATTCGCGACGAGTGTCGTCTCAAGGCGAATCCGCGATACGGCTCTGTCTCGCGGCATCAAGCTGCTTTACGACCACCACTGCCAGATATGTCAGACGGCCATCCCTGGCACTGGGAATCGTTACTACTCCGAAGGTGCCCACGTGAAGCCTCTTGGCCGACCCCACCTCGGCGCGGATGCGATGAACAACCTCCTCTGCCTTTGCCCGAACCATCACACACAGTTGGATATTGGGGGCATGGTCATCCTGGACGACTTCACCATCGCTCGACCCACCGACGACGAGGTGATTGCGGATCTGTCCTTCCGGAAAGATCACACTCTCGACATCGAGAATGTGCGATACCACCGAACGCAGTGGGCGACCGCCTAAGGCGTTACCCAGTCAGTGCTTTCCACCGTCGAACCGTCCTGCCCGAAAGAAAAGGTGGCCTTGACCCGTTTGCCGGCGAGGGCGGATGGGAGCCAGTACTTTGCGTCGTCCCACATCTGATCGAGAGGTAACGCGGCCAAAGGAAACCACTCGGGTTGAAGTTCAGGAGACTCCGCCGGTTCGCCGTCCCACGCGTTGCAGGTGAACGCCCACGACTTCTGGCTCCACTCGGTGCGATGAGGGAACGGATACGTCAACTCACCGACAAGCTCAAGTGAATCGGTGTCGACGCGAACCCCAACTTCTTCCTCGACTTCACGACGAACAGCCTCGATGGGCGACTCCGACCCCTCCAACTTTCCACCCGGACCCACAAGCTTGCCTCTACCCAGACCAGTCTTCTTTCGGCCAAGCAGAACCTCAGTTCCGTTGACTGACTCCCGGATGAGATAGCAGACACACACCTCAGGCAAAGACATGACGCGAGACTATCTGACCGACTGGCCTCGGAGGCTACGGAGCCTGAAAGCAAAGAGCTACAAGTCCACCTGGTCGGCCAAACAACGGGATGCATCCTCAACGCTGAGCCCAGCGATTTCCTCGCGCGTCAGACCCAACTCACGCACGAGCCGGGCGACGAGGTGCAGCGGAAGCGCAGCATCCGGCACAACCAATGCACCGCGGTCGGGACGCGTGCCGTCGAGCACACAAGACCAGAACTCCCCCGCAGTGACCTGCAGCTGGTCGCGCAGAATGTGAGACCACATCGAAGGCGCGTAGGTCGAGCGATTCACCGGATGCGAAATCCGCGTGCGCAACACGTCCCCAGTAGGTGTGATCAGTTTGTACGTGGCGTGATGGCCGACCGCGCGGCCGCGGGCATCGGTCACGAGAGTCCAGCCCTCAGTGACGCAGAACTTCTCGTGGTCATCGCGAGTTGGTTTCGAGACGATCGTCTTCGACGATCCCTCAACCAACGGCTCCTTCGTCATTCCTGGCCGCTCGTCAACCAATCACGCAGACCGTCATCCGTCGAGAGGGTCACCAACTGCACGAGAGCCCAATAGCCGGAGTGGTTCGGTGCGGACGCAAAATGCTCCACCCACTCCGCTGCGTACTCCCTGAGGTTGGCGATGAGCTCGTCAATTGCGGAATCCAACGTGTCACCCTCGGCCGCGAACGGAGTAGCCGGGATCACGATGACCCATGCGCCCTCCTCGGCAATCACCTTCGCAGACGACGGCACCGCCGTCAACAACAGGTCACGCAGACGCTCGCGGTCGGTCACGACTGCGACCTGGTTGCCCCGCTCGATGCTCACCACGGCACCATCCTTCACCGCATCAAGGATGTCCTTGAGCGAACTGCGCGCGTCGGTGAAGGACGGGTAGGTGGTGCGGACTGTGGAGAACATGTGACGATTCTACTACATGACGTACATCATGTACGTGACGTACTTATTAGGATACTCGAGCTCTCCTTCGAGACGGCCTCCGGCCTCTTCAGGGAACGGTCACAACAACTTTCCCGCGCGCCATCCCGGCCTCAAGGTGCCGAATGGCATTCGCGGCCTCGGCGAGCGGAAACGCGCGCTCGATGGGCACGGTGATCGCGCCGGAGGTGAGCAGGTCGCGGATGGTGGCCAGGTCATCCGGTTTCTCTGTAGCCATGAGGGTGATGGTCTTGTAACTCACGAAGGGGCCAAGCACTACGGCACGAAGGCTGCGGCCCAGCAGCCCAAGGAACGCGTTGCCGCCCTCTGCCCCCACGATCACGAGGCGACCTTTGGGCACGAGCTGCTTCCACAACACGTCCAGCGAGCGGCCGCCCGCCGTGTCGATGATCGCATCGTAGGTGCCAAATAGCACGGATTTTTTGTAGTCGATGACCTCATCCGCCCCCAGTGAAAGCACGAAGTCGACCTTCCCTGTGCTGCAGACGCCCGTGACGGTCGCGCCGAAATGTTTGGCCAGCTGCACCGTCATACTCCCCACCCCACCAGCAGCACCGATCACGAGGATGCTCTGGCCTGCGAGCGCCTCCGACTCCACTCCCCCGGCGCGTAGAGCTTGCAACGCGGTGTAGCCCACCATCGAAGAGGCTGAGGCTTGTTCGAATGTCACATTCTGCGGCTTCGGGAGCAGCCGAGTTGCCTTCGCGAGCGCGAACTCAGCGAAGGTGGCATCAGCGGAACCAAACACCTCGTCGCCGATCGCAAACGCGGTCACCGCGGAGCCAACCTGCTCCACGACGCCCGCAACATCCGTTCCACGCGTGCGCATCTTTGGCCCGCGAAACCCGAGACCAAACAGGCGCATGATCGTGGGCTTTCCCGCCATCATGTGCCAGTCAGCCATATTCACGCCGGCTGCGCGCACACGGATGAGCACCTGCTCTGGCGCGGGAGCCGGGCGCTCAACATCGCTCAGCTCGAGAACATCTGCGGAACCGTAACGGTTCTGGGTCACTGCTTTCATTTGGAATCCTCAATAGATTGTGGGTACTGAAAGACGTCATCGAGCGCCACACCGAACACCTGCGCGATCTGGAAGGCCACCTCAAGGGAAGGCGAATACTTGCCCTGCTCGATCGCGATGATCGTCTGGCGGGTCAAGCCCACTCGATCCGCCAACTCCGCCTGCGTGAGCTCGCCGTGAGCAAACCGCAAACCGCGGATGTTGTTCGTGACACTCGTTGGCTTCACCACCGCTGAAACCCTCCGCGGTAAGCCACAACCTTCGCCGTCGTGGCCAGGACGGCTGACAAGACGAAGCCGAGGTAGATGACGTTGGCGATCCAAAAGTAGTCCCACTGCAGCATTACCATGATCATTGCCGCGATCGCGCCAGCAGAAACGAACCCGCTGCCCACGAAGTCACCGAACCGGGCAATCTCCTTATCGCGGGTGTCTTTCTTGCCGGCATCCTTCGGCCACACGATCGTCGAAATGATCGTCAAGACGATGCCGGCGACAATCGCACCGATGATGGTCCACACCATGGGCCACGCAAACGCGACCTCGTGCAGCGGCCCATCCGCGAGCCCAAGAATCACGCTCACGTAAATTCCGTACGCCACCACAGCAACGACGCCCAAAATCCAGACGCCTTTTTCTTCAGCCGACACGAGCACTCCCTTGTAAAGTTTTCTTGACATCACGACAGTAAGGGATTGTTTACATCATGTCAAGAATTATTTACATGCAACGCTGGCGGGAGCGATTAGTCGTGACGCCACTCTCACGACTTTGCGGCGCGAAGTAGCAGGGCGGAGAGAAAGTTGCCGCAGGTTTACGCCATTGACTCGGGTGGCGCAACAGCCTGTGGAGCCACCTGAGGCGCCACACTCGGCGCATGCTTGCTGCCGTAATGGAACTCACGCATGCCGCGGCGCACCGCCTTCCACATGATCGTGTACTGAATCCAGATTGCAAGGATGACGAACAGCACCGTCACTACAAACCAGACCACGGCTAACACAATGCCGAAGCCATAGAAAATTCCGAAATTGTCAGGAAAAATAGGGTCCATGCCGTCACCATATCGACAACCATCCGGAAGCGCTACGCAGCAGATGAAGCGAAGAGTGCTCGCTCCCCTCGAGAGCCTCAGGCAACTGGGCAATGGCAGCGGTGGCGACTCCTCGCTATTGTCTTAGGAAGGTAGACGAGCACGTACAGCCGAGGAGACACAATGACTGACCAGACACCACACGATGGCGTCCCGCCCGAGAACGGCCAGCCGCCAATGCCGGCCGGAGTGCCCGTCGGGCCGACCGATCCTGGCGCGCCTGTTCCCTCCAAGAAACGCCTGCCCGGCTGGGCGATAGCCCTCATTATCGGGGGCGGGTTACTTCTTATCGGAATCATCGTCGTCGCGATCATGGTGGTCTCCATGTTCTTGAACACTCGGCAGATTGAAGACTGCAGCATGCCAGGAAGCTGCGGCCAAGGGCTACCGCCTACCCCCACCGGCGAGGCGTCGATCAGTCCAACTGAGTCAGACCCCAGCACTGACAACATCCCTCTCGACGGCAGTGCCGCCTTTTCGAATCCGCCAGTCTGGAATACCCCCTTTCTCAGCGGGTGGGATATCAACATCTTTGACCAGGAGGGAGTGAACCAGTTCGAGAGCAAGGCACTTGGCTGCTTGTTCACAACCTCACAAAACATGCAGTCGGTTGACGCATCATCGCCAAGCGACGCGGCTCAATCTACTCAGCTCATGAATGACCTCACCGACAGCATCGTCAAGGAAGTGCCGGATGCCATCGTCACGGGCATGCGCCCAGCCGAGGTCGGCCTAGGAATATCTGGTTCGCACACCATCGAATTCGCGACCGCCAGAGTGGATTACACGACATCTCTAGGGGACTACGTTAACGTATTCCTTGCCAGGTCGATGCCGAGCTCCGGATCGTACATGTACGCGCTCGTCAGCTGCCCCACCGCAACCATGGACGGTGCGGAGTCACCACTTGAGGACCTGCTTGACCAGATCAGCATCGTGGCTCTGCCTTAGGTAGGTCGGTTTTTCCATCGAGTGCCTCAGGGAACGGGGGCCTCAGCGGGCACGACAACAGGCGGCGGGTAGATCGCGCCCATCAGGCTTGAGACCCACTCGATGAGGGCAGCATCATCTAGCGGTTCCCCATGCACAGCCTCTGGCAACGGCAACATCACGGTGCGGGTCTGCGCGAGATACCGCGACCCTGGATACATGCGCTGCAAGCGCACCTGAATCGAATCTGGTAGCTCGGCGCCCACGATGCGCACCTTGCCTGCCGCAGTGACGAGCTCCGAAATCCCCGCCTTCTGGGCGGTCTTGCGCAAGCGCGATACCGAGATTAGGTTCTGCACTGCCTCCGGGGGCGGGCCATAACGGTCCGCGAGTTCCTCCAACACGAGGTCAATTTGACCGTCGGTAGCGGCCGGCCCGCTCGCCGCCGACAACTTTTGGTACGCCTCAAGACGCAACCGCTCGCTCTCCACGTAGTCCTCTGGGATGTGCGCATCAACCGGCAACTCGAGTCGCAACTCGGTCTGGCCTTGCGCAACCTCGCCACGAAAATCGTTCACCGCCTCGCCGATCATCCGCAAGTAGAGGTCGAAGCCGACGCCCGCAATGTGACCTGACTGCTCGCCACCGAGCAGGTTACCTGCACCGCGAATCTCGAGGTCCCGGAGCGCGATCTGCATACCGCCACCAAGCTCATTGTTCGCAGCGATGGTCGCGAGACGGTCGTGAGCCGTCTCGGTCAGCGGCTTGTTCTCGTCGTACAAGAAGTAGGCGTACGCGCGCTCGCGGCCACGCCCCACTCGGCCACGGATCTGATGCAACTGACTCAGCCCATACTTATCTGCGCGGTCGATGATGAGCGTGTTCGCGTTCGTGATGTCGATACCCGTCTCGATGATGGTGGTACTCACGAGCACATCGAATTTGCGCTCCCAGAAATCCACCATCACCTGCTCGAGCACGCCCTCCGGCAGTTGCCCGTGCGCGACCGCGATGCGCGCCTCCGGAATGAGCTCGGCGAGCTGCGACGCCACCCGATTGATGCTCGACACCCGGTTGTGCACGAAAAAGACTTGACCCTCACGCAGCAGCTCACGTTTGATCGCCGCTGACACCTGCCTGTCGCTGTAAGGCCCAACGAAAGTGAGAATCGGATGCCGATCCTCCGGCGGCGTCGCCAGCGTCGACATCTCTCGGATGCCCGTCACCGCCATCTCTAGCGTGCGCGGAATCGGCGTGGCGCTCATCGCCAACACATCCACGTTCGTCTTCAACTTCTTGAGCGCATCCTTGTGCTCAACACCGAAGCGCTGCTCCTCGTCGATGATCGCGAGGCCCAAGTCTTTGAACACAATGCTGCCGGTGAGCAGCCGGTGCGTGCCGATCACCATGTCGACAGTGCCATCCGCGAGGCCAGCGATGGTCTCCTTCGATTCGCGATCCGACTGAAAACGACTGAGCGCGCGCAAATGAACAGGAAACCCGGCGAAGCGCTCCGCAAACGTCTCCATGTGTTGGCGCACGAGCAGTGTCGTCGGCACCAGCATCGCCACCTGCTTGCCCTCCTGAACTGCTTTGAACGCGGCCCGAACCGCAATCTCCGTTTTGCCGTAACCGACATCGCCAGAAAGCAGGCGATCCATGGGAATGGGCCTCTCCATGTCCGCCTTCACCTCGTCGATCGTGACCAACTGGTCGGGCGTCTCAACGAACGGGAAGGCCTCCTCCAGCTCACGCTGCCACGGGGTATCTGGGCCGAAAGCGTGGCCCTTGCTCGCCATACGAGCGGAGTAGAGCTTCACGAGTTCGACCGCAATGTCTCTGACTGCTCGACGCGCTTTGCCCTTCGCCGCAGACCAGTCGCTGCCGCCCATCTTGCTGAGCGCAGGAGCCTCTCCGCCCACATACCTCGTTAGCAGATCGAGTTGATCGGTGGGCACAAACAGTTTGTCGCCCGGGTACCCGCGTTTGCTCGGCGCATACTCGAGCTGCAAGTACTCGCGATTGACCTTGGAACCACTCGTTGACGAGCCTGCGGAGCCTGAAAGGCGCCTCGACGTACGCCCGCCCGTGCTCACCTCGCGCTGCACGAGCTCCACAAACTTGCCGATGCCGTGAGTCTGGTGTACCACGAAATCGCCGGCCTTCAGCTGCAACGGGTCCACCACGTTTTGACGCCGGCTTGCCAATTTCTTCACCTGACGGGAATCGAAGCCAGCCGTTCGACCATAAAACTCGCCCTCGCTGAACACCGCCAGCTTCGCCTCCGCCAGCTCGAAACCCGCTTCGACAGAGGCCTTCACCAAGTACGCAACACCAGCGTCCAAGGTCTCAGGAAGGTTCTCGGCGATCCGTGCCGCTAAGCCGTGCTCGGCCAGCACATCAGATGCTCGCTCGATCAGCCCCGCGGCTTGCGCCGTGATAACGACCGACCATCCCGCGTTCAGGAGGCCCGCTATGTGCTCGATGGCGCCATCCGGGTTGCCCGCGAAGCTTGGGGCGGGTTTCGCGTCGAGGCGAATGTAGTCGGCGTCGTCCGATCCTTGAGACGAAGTACCGATGCCAATGTTCCGATGGCCGAGACGTCCCTCGGCGCTGGCGTCGCCAAGCTCCAGCACGCCCGCATCGAAGCTGCTCATCGTCCACCAGGTACGGCCGGCGGAAGCATCCCGCAGCTCCGTCATGGTGAGAAAGTCGCCAGCATCCAAGTCGATCGGAGCCTCGGCGCCCGCGGTCGCCGCATTCCACGCCGCCGCCAAAAATTCTCGATTCGTTTCGCCAAGGCTCACGGCGCGGCTCGCCACGCGCTCCGGCGAAATAACCACCATGGCGGCATCCGACGGCAGATAGTTGGTCACCGGAACGAGCCCATCAACAAGGGCAGGGGCGAGCGACTCCATGCCGTCGACAGGGATGCCCTCCGCGACCTTCGCGAGGATGGTGCTGAGGCTCGGAAACTCGTGCTGCATCTCGCTCGCGCGCTGGCGCACGGCCTCCGTGAGAATCAGCTCGCGGCTCGCCTGCAGTTCAACAGAGTTGACCTCTGTATCGAGTGAGCGCTGGTCGGCCACCGAAAAGAAGCGCAACTGCTCCAGCTCATCACCGAAGAAATCTGCGCGCACAGGATGATCGTCGGTCGGCGCAAACACGTCAAGGATGCCGCCGCGCACCGCGAACTCGCCGCGACGCGTCACCATGTCCACGCGCGCATAAGCGAGCGCTACAAGCTGCTCAGAAAGTTCGGCCAGGTTGTAGCCCCTACCACCCAGCGTGAGAGTGACCGGGTCAATTCTGGCAAGCCCAGGTGCGAGCGGCTGCAGCGCGGCACGCACACTCGCGACGACGATTATGGCGCGCCGATTCTCGCCTTCGTTCTGCCACTGGTGCAATCGGCGTAGCGCGCGGATGCGTTTGCCCACCGTTTCGGCGCTCGGGCTCAGCCGTTCGTGCGGCAGGGTTTCCCATGCGGGAAACTCGAGAATCTCGGCATCTGGAACTGTCGAGGCCAGAGCATCCCGAAGCGACTCAGAGTCCCGCCCGGTTGCCACAATCGCGAAGAGCGCCTGCGGGCCGCTGCGATCGGCGAGGAGGCTCGCGAGAAGTGGCGCACGGAGCCCATCCACGAGCGAGAAATCGGCACTGCGGCGAGCCTCTTTGAGGGCGCGCTCGAACGTGTGGGCGTGCAGAAGCCTGGCACTTAAGCCCTCGAGTATCACCCAATAAGTCTACGCGCGCGCTGGAGCATAGAGCGAAGGCCATGTCTGGCCTTCGCAGCGACGCCAGCGCCGAGGGCCGTCCCGGCCCTCGGGAACGTGAGCTCAAGGAACAGAGATTTGTTCAGGGAGCCACTGCGAGCGTTTCCCTTCGAGAGCCTCAGGGAACGGGCCTGCATTTAGGGCGCAGTGTGAAAGCGCAACTGCGCAGCAGACAGACCATCAGTGGCGATGAGTTCCACGGCATCTGCGGATTCTGCTACCACCGACGGCAACGACTTCTTTTCGGTCGAGGAGAAGTCTTTCAGCACGAAATCTGCGGCATCCTGTCGACCGGGCGGGCGACCAATACCGACGCGCACGCGGATGAAATCACCCGTACCCGTCGCCGCCACGATATCCCGCAGACCATTGTGACCGCCGTGCCCCCCACCAAACTTGAGACGCACAGAATCGAACGGAATGTCGAGCTCGTCGTGCACGACGATGAGGTGATCGGGCTCGATCTTGTAGAACTTGAGCAGGTTCGCCACAGGGCCACCCGACACGTTCATGAACGTATTAGTGCCCGCCAGAATCAGCTTCGGCCCGCCGATACCTGCGCGAACCTCCGCGACCATCGCGTTTGCTTTGTGTCGTTTGAACTTTGCCGAGAACCGGTTGCCCAACTCTGCAACGACCATCTCGCCCACGTTGTGGCGATTTGCGGCGTAGCCAGGCCCGGGGTTTCCGAGCCCGACTACAAGCCACGAATCAGTGTTCATACGGCGGCGATGTTGCCGGTCAGTTACTCAGCGGAATCGTCAGACGCGGCATCGTCAGACGCAACATCGGCTGTAGCAGGTGCGTCGTCATCGCCCTCGTCGCCTTCGACCGGCTCGCCGAGGTTGGCGGCGGCAGGAACAATCACCTGGACGAGCAGAAGTTCCGCGTCATCTAGAAGGCTTGAGCCCTCAGGAAGCTTGACGTCTGCCGCGTGAATCTTGGTGCCCTCTTCAGCGCCCTCAATGTCGATGACGATGCGCTCAGGAATGTTCGTGGCGTCGGCCTCAAGGCGGATCGTGTTGATCTCGAGCAGCGTGAGTGTGCCGCTGAACGAAGCGCCCTCAAGGTGGATCGGAACCTCAACGTGAACCTTCTCACCCTTCTTAATGATGACGAGGTCGAGGTGCTCAATGATCTGGCGCACAGGATCTTTCTGCACGTCCTTCACAAGTGCGAGCGTCTTCTTGCCTGCAATGTCGAGAGTAAGAATGGCATTCGCCTTGCGCAGCAGCAGGCCAACTTCGTGGGCGGGCAGGCTCACGTGCTGGGGCGCTGTGCCGTGGCCGAAGATGACGGCAGGAATGCGCCCCTGCATGCGCAGGCGACGAGCGTAGCCCTTGCCGAAGTTCTCGCGCATCTCGGCAACGAGGTGGTTGTCGGTCTTCTTGCTCTTCTCTTCGTGCGCCTTCTTGCGGGCTGCAGCTGAATGGTCAGTCATGATTATCTCCTTCGCAGGCTGTGGCCCGCATGTCTCATAGTGGTCAACTCGAACGCCTGCGCGTGAGGAAAGACTGTGCGGCCTGTGAAGGCCCTGCCTGCTCACTGCGTCGATTACGGATGCCCGCCGCTCACAAAATCTGAGCGCCCAGCGATCCCTCGCCGAAGTTCAAACTCCGAGTTTAGCGCACTGACACGTGTGGCGGGTCACTCGTAAGTCGAACGCCACCAGTTATCCGCTGGCTCCACCGGCAGGTGTCGTTTGTGGCGCGAGGAAAGGAACTTGGCTTCGATGGCCTCCGCCACGGCATCCGGCACCGCTTTGCCTTCCAAATAGTCGTCAATGTGCTGGTAGCTCACGCCGAGGTTAGCTTCATCTGATTGTCCAGGGTTGTCGTCGAGCAGGTCAGCGGTTGGCTCTTTCATGTAGAGGCGTTCTGGCGAACCCAGTTCCTCGAGCAGCGCACGACCCTGTCGTTTCGTGAGGCCAGAAAGGGGTGTGATATCGGCCGCACCGTCCCCAAACTTTGTGTAAAAACCGGTCACCGCCTCCGCCGCGTGGTCGGTACCGACCACGAGCAGAGAGCGCTGGCCTGCAAGCGCGTACTGGGCGATCATGCGCATTCTGGCCTTCACGTTACCTTTTGTGAAGTCTTTCATGTCGTCGTCAACAGCCTCACCGTACTCGTCAGCGAGGCCATCGACGGCGCGCTGGATGTTGAACGTGATCGCATCGTGCGGCTGGATGAACTGCAGCGCAAGTTGCGCGTCATCCTCGTCACGCTGTGACGCGTACGGCAGTCGCACCGCGAGAAACTCGGCGTCGATGCCCTCCGCGACAAGTTTCTGCACGGCAAGCTGGCAGAGGCGCCCGGCAAGCGATGAATCCTGCCCCCCGCTGATTCCCAGCACGAAACCTTTCGCGTGGGCAGCCTTCGCGTAGTCCACAAGGAAGGCGACGCGCGCATCAATTTGCTCACGCGCATCGATCACCGGCGAAACGTTGAGGCTCCGGATGATCTCCTGCTGCATGGGGCGCATGACGACACCCTATAACGCAGCGAGTTTTTCGCGGATGTCGGCAACGATCTGCGCGGGAGACTTATCGATCGTCACGGTGATTCCCGGCTCGTCTGCCGCGAGCGGCTCCAGCGTGGCAAGCTGCGAATCGAGCAGGGTTTTCGGCATAAAGTGGCCCTCCCGTCGGGCCAGCCGGTGTTCGATGAGTTCTCGGTCACCTGCAAGCAACACGAATCTCGTGCGCGGCTCCTCCGCGAGGATTGCCTGCCGATACGACAGCTTGAGTGCTGAACACGCCATCACCAAGCCAGTTTCGGCGGTGTCTGCATCCGAGAGTGCCTGCGCAACCTTACTCAACCATGGCCATCGGTCTTCATCATCAAGCGGATGCCCCGCGGCCATCTTGTCGCGGTTCTTTTGGCTGTGAAGGTCGTCGGCATCCGCGAACGGAACGTCTAATTCAACGGCGAGACGATAGCCGACCGTGGTTTTACCAGAACCGCTCACACCGATGACAACGATGAGTGGCTTCACAATATTCAACTCAGTTTTCGTCACCGCAGCTACCAGTCGTGGACGGTGCCGTCAGCCAGGCGGTTGTACGGCAAGTACGCCTGTTCATAGGGGTACTTGCCTGCCTCATCCTTATTCAGTTCGACACCAAGCCCCGGCTTGTTGCCCGGATGCAGTAAACCGTTCTCCCAGGTATAGGACTGCTCAAACACGGACTCAGTCTTTGCCCCGTGCTTCATATACTCCTGAATTCCAAAGTTGTGGATGGCAAGACCAAGGTGCATTGCCGCTGCCATCCCCACCGGAGAAATGTCAGTAGGCCCGTGCATTCCGGATTTGATTTGGTATTGGGCAGCGAAGTCGAGCAGCTTCTTCAGGTGTGAGATTCCACCGGTGTGGGTGACGGCGCTGCGCACGTAGTCGATGAGTTGTTCGCGGATGAGTAACTGATAGTCCCACACGGTGTTGAAGATTTCACCAATCGCGAGCGGGGTCGTGGTGTGCTGGCGCACAAGGCGAAGTGCTTCCTGATTCTCAGCCGGGGTGCAGTCTTCAAGCCAGAACAGATCATACGGCTCAAGGGATTTACCGAGTTGTGCTGCCTGAATGGGCGTCATTCGGTGGTGACCATCATGCAGAAGTGGCACTTCCGGCCCGAACTCGTTGCGAACGGCCTCGAACACGGTCGGCACGTGGCGCAAATACGCACGCGTGTCCCAATCTTCTTCTGCCGGAAACGCGCCGCGCTGGGCGGGGTCGTAGTCGTAGCGCTGCCCCTTATTACCTTCTGTGGTGTCGTTCGACGCAATTCCGTAGATCGACTTGAGCCCGGGGATGCCGGTCTGAACGCGAATAGCGCGGTAGCCCTCCTCCTGGTATTCGCGAAAGCTGTCGAAGAGCTCTTCCAGTGACTTACCGGAAGCGTGCCCGTACGCGAGCAGCCCTGTGCGGCTAGCACCACCCAGCAGTTGGTACACCGGCATCCCGGCCGCTTTGCCCTTGATGTCCCACAGCGCCATGTCAACTGCGGCAATAGCGGCCATCGTGATCGGTCCTCTGCGCCAATATGCGCTGCGGTAGAGGAACTGCCAGGTGTCTTCGATGCGGGAAGCGTCCCGACCAAGGAGCAGCTGAACAACGTGGTCCCGCAGGTAGCTCACCACGGCGAGTTCTCGCCCGTTCACGGTGGCGTCGCCGAGCCCGGTAAGCCCGTCATCCGTCGTCAGTTTGAGCGTGACAAAGTTGCGGTCGGGGCTCGTGACGATGACTTCTGCTGAGGTGATTTTCATGTCTACCTTTCCAAAGGCTTTGGCGGTGAGGTTTTTTGCACGAGCTGGGTTAAATGGTCATGGCAGAGAATCCGCCATCCACATTGACGAGGGCGCCGGTAACGAAACTCGACGCACGCGACGAAGCCAACCAGAGAAGTGCGCCATCAAGTTCGGATGGAACACCCAACCGCTTCATGGGGGTGTGACCGACGATGCTGTTCATCCGCTCTTTCGTCAGCAGCGCACGATTCTGCTCGGCAGGAAAAAATCCGGGAATGATGGCGTTCACGCGGATGTTTTGCGCAGCCAGTTCCTGTGCCAAATACTGGGTGATGTTATTGACACCAGCTTTTGCCACACCGTACCCAAGGACGCGGCTCAACGGTGGCCCAGAAGAGGCCGACGAAATATTAATGATCGACGCGCTGAGCTCGCGGTTCTGCATGAGCGGTGCGAACACCTGACACGCCCGAAAAACTGATCCCAGGTTGACGCTCAGAAGATGATTCCATTCGTCATCAGTAATTTCAGAAAACGGGGTCGAGCTGTTGACCCCCGGCGCGTTGACAAGAACGTCGAGACCTCCGGCCTCGCCCAGTGCTGTTGCGGCGGCGTCAAAGGATTCACGCTCTGTGACGTCAAGCGGCTGGAAAGTAGCCCGCCCACCCTTGGCCGTGATCGACTCGACGACGGCCTTGCCTCGCTCGCGAGAGCGACCCAAGACAACCACCTCCGCACCTGCGGCCGCAAGGCATTCTGAAAAGCGACCACCAAGCACTCCTGTGCCACCTATAACGGCGGCGCGGGTACCCGCAAGGTCAAAGAGTTCTTGCGGAGTGAGCACGTCAGTCATTGCCCCTCCGAAAATGGTGCAAGATGTCGACTGGTGTGCTCTTCCATTTCACCAAGGTATGCCTCATTCTCGATGGTAAGTAGCTCACGAAGCTGCGCTGAAAGAGCAGAGCCTTTGGCGCCGTCCTCGGTGCGAAGCACAGCACCGTAACCGACATGCAAAATTTGGCGGCTGTCGAACGCTTTCACAAGTTTGGTGAGGTCGTCATCCGAAACCTCCTGTGGTTCAGGAGTGCGCTCGATCGCCGCAGAAACCTGGTAGCTGGCACGGGTGCCGCGATAGGCTTCACGACTCTTCGCGTAGATCTCACGAAATAGCTCCGGGTCGTAACGTGCGGCAATTTCTACGGCAACGAGGTAGCTCGTTCCCGACGTCTTGAGGTGCACAAGCCCTCCCGTGGCATCCATCGCCCCGTCGTAGATGCTGAACTTGTCTGACCCGGAGTGGAGACTTATTTTGTACGGACCGCAGGCCTGCGCGATTGCGGTGTGACTCTTGAGGCTCGCATATAGTGCGTCGCGATCGCCTATGTAGTCAACACCCTTCTCGAATGATCCGACATAGCGTGGGGCAAAGCTCACCCAGTTCATACCGAGCCTTTTCATTTCTGTCGCGAGAAAAAGGTGTTCGGCGAGAGAAGTCACATCGTTCGTCTCGTCTACGGAGACTTCGACTTCGACAGGGTACTCAGCACGATCCATAAGGTGCCGGTACATCCCGACCGTGTAGTGGACAGCTGCCCCGTATTTCATAGCAGCCCGTTGCAAATCATCTTTGCTGACCTTCAGCGCCCTGTCGCCGAGGTCGATCGACACATTCGCATATCGTCTGTACATCGACTCGAGATCATCTTCGAGACCGTCCCAAGGAAGCCCAGCCAACTGCTGCTCTGATACCGCGCCCTCGATGTGTTGTACGTGGTCGCCTGGGTCCAGCGTGAAGAGCGAAAATCCAGCGGCGAGGCACCGATCAATCTCCGAGACTGACTTTAAGTGATCGGCATCTGCTCCCACCTCACCTTGCCAACCTTCTTCAACACAGCCAAACGTCGCGTCATCCAATACTTCTTGAGGAGACCGGCCAAGGCGATCCATTTCGCGCGCAGACTGCTGCGCAAAGAATGGCACGATACCCTTGCCTGATTTTTGGAAACTACGCACGTGACCCGGCGTCGCGAGGCCCAAGCGATCCCCCACCCCCGCAGATGCAGTAAGACCGATGGGGCGGGGCCGGAGGTTGGGAACATTCGCCCTTACCGCCTCGGCATTCGCTGCCGAAAGCGGACCAACAAGTGTCGAGCCACCGGCTGCCTCCGAGGCTTCCCCGTCAAACCCTGAGAGTAACGCCGCGGTGGGGGCAGACACGGTCACGCGCCGTCGATCCCCTACGCCCGTCACGGAGATGCTGAGCGCTTGGCCAGTCATTTCTGCACGCGGTCAAGTAGCGATGCCGAATCTTGATCAAGGAAGAGTTGCGAGTTCCTTTGCCGCCTCAGGATCGACGCCGGAACGTCGGGCGTTATTGGCCCTTCTAGCGTTGCCTTGACGGCCTTCGCCTTGCGCTCCTCTGGGCAGCCCACGAGAACCACTTCGGGGCGCAGCAACGTCGGAATAGTAAGACTCAAGGCATGGGTTGGGGTGACAGAAAGGGAAGCAAAATGCCCTTCACCGACCTGCTGCTTACGCGACATCTCATCCATTTCGACGATTTTGATTAGCTCGGGAGCCTCAAAGTCTGCTGGCGGATCATTGAACGCGAGATGGCCGTTCTCTCCAATTCCCATCACGGTGATGGACGGTGCACATTCGGTCAGCAGTGAAGAGTAGCGTTCGAGTTCCTCCTGCGCAGGCTCATGATCACCGCGAACCCCGTCAAATGCTTTGGGTGACACATGCGAAACGAGGTTCTCATTCATCCACCGCCGGAAGCTCGCAGGGTGATCCTCAGACATTCCGAGGTATTCATCCATGTGAAGAATGGTGATGCGCGACCACTCAATGTCGTCACGAGCCCGTACTGCCCGCGCAAAGCTCAGTTGCGAGTTTCCGGTCGCCAAAATCACCGCTATTTCGGATCTCTCTTTCAGCGCGTTTCGCGCCGCGTCAGCGAACGCTTCAGCGACGGCAACTCCTAGGGAGTCGTTTGAGTCCGAAATTGTGACATTCAGCTTGTCGTAGGTGAGTTTCTCCACGGAAAGCTCCTTTCAAAGAAGAGTTTCAGAGCCCGTCTCTGGACTGCAGAAAACATGATCCGACATCCATAGACTATTCAATAGATCATACTTATTCAACTGCGTTAAGAGCAGCGAATATATGGTGGTCCCTCAGAAAAGAGCTAGCTTCTGACCTTTAGATATGATGATTACTTCTGAAGTTAGTGTCGAATATTACGTGAACTCGAGCTAAGTAAGCAGTAAAACAGTCGCCGCGCCGAGCGCGATCACCACAAGAATCCCTCGCAGAAGCGGTGCCGGCAGTTTTCGGCCAATCTTTGATCCGATCCACCCTCCTCCCGCGGACCCCACTCCCACGAGCAGAGCGACTCGCCAATCGACGACGCCCATCGAGATAAACAACACCGCCGAAACGATGTTTGCGACGCCCGCGAGAACATTCTTCGCGCCATTTGCCCTATTGAGATCGGTGCTCCATAGGATTCCCAGCAGCGCGAGGAGCACAACGCCCTGGGCTGCGCCAAAATATCCACCGTAAACTCCCGTGGCAAACACGCCCAGCACGAGGCCGACCGTGAGGGGCCTTGTCGCGCCTGTCGCCTCTGCCGCGGAACGCCTCCTCACAAACGCTGCCACGCGGGGCTGAATAGCCGCGAGAACTGCCGCCAGAATGAGGAGGAACGGAACAATCACTGTGAAGTTCTCAGACGGCAGTAGTAGCAATGCAAAGCCACCCGCCAGCCCGCCAAGACCAGAAAGCAGTGCCATCCGGAGCACGCTTCTCCACTGCCCTCGCAACTCTCTGCGATAGCCATACGCACCCGTCAATGATGCGGGAACCAACCCCACCGTGTTTGACACATTTGCTGTGACAGGTGGGATCCCAAGAGCAAGAAGCACGGGAAAGGTGATGAGCGTTCCGGCCCCAGCAACCACGTTGATCACACCAGCGATCGCACCGGC
Organism: Actinomycetales bacterium; assembly: GCA_038243605.1. Classification (GTDB taxonomy): domain Bacteria; phylum Actinomycetota; class Actinomycetes; order Actinomycetales; family Microbacteriaceae; genus Terrimesophilobacter. Next base: position 96,961 of record JBBSQX010000004.1, on the reverse strand, counting down.
AATGACGATGATAAACCCGTCAAAAAGAGTCACCAGTTGTTGGCCAACGCCGAAGCGCGAATCGACAAATCACTATCAAATAAGGCGAAGTCGGCGTGGTATCCAGGCGCGATTCTCCCCACATCTTTCAGCCGCACAACCCGCGCGGGTATGGATGTTGCCATAGCCACTAGTTCGGGAAGCTTTACTCCAAGCCGCGACACTATTGGCAACATTTGCGAGAGAAGAGTTGTGCTTCCCGCAAACGACAATCGGTCCTTCGTCACGCCAACGCCATCCTCGACGATGTACTCTCCGTCACCCATGCCGTAGGTGCTCCCATCGGGCAATCCGGCGCCGGGGGTGGAGTCAGAAACGAGGCACAGTCGGCCGGCGAGACAACGAACGGCGAGCTTCATCAGGGTGTCTGGCAGGTGCTTGCCGTCACCGATCATCTCTACCGTGAGGTCGTCAGACGCAAGAGTCGCCTCAAGCATCCCCGGCTGACGCCACGGCCCATTACGAATCGTTGTAGATTGCCCGCTAAAGATGTGGATCACGTGGCTCAGACCCGCGCGTTGGCAAGCCCAAAGGTCCTCATCTCGCCCGTCACTGTGACCCGCCGCCGCCACAATTCCTTTGGCAACCAGTGTCTCGGTCAGCGCTACCGCTCCCGCAAGCTCCGGAGCAAAGCTGATCATGTTGATGATGTCGGAGTAGTCCAGGAGCCGATCGAGCGAACCGTCATCCGGGCTTCGCAAGGCATCAGGGTCCTGAGCGCCGCGTTGGGCATGGGAGAAGTAGGGCCCTTCAAGATGGGCACCAGGAACGCGGGGAAGACCTACGCCGCCCCTGATCGAGTCCACTGCCTCCAGAGAAGCGATGAGGCCGTCCATCGGCGCGCTCGACATTGTCGGCACAACAGTCGTCACCCCAGCTTTGAGGTACGCCCCAAGCGCTTCTCTGTGCGCTTCTGGCTCTGGCTCGCTGAACCCTCGCCCTGCCGCCCCGTGGGTGTGTATATCCACCAATCCGGCCGTCAAATAGCCCGACTCGAGCTCGCGCCGACGATAATTTTCAGGAACGTCACTTTCAGCGACAACCGCGACGATAAGACCATCTTTAACCAGCACCGCGTGGTGCGTTAAGACGTCACTGTCGGTGACGATATCTGCTCCGACCAATGCTTCTGGCACGATCTCCATTGCTCACTCCTCTTCTCAGACCCCAATTGTTGAGTTGTTCAGTTTTTAGTTGTCCAGTTGCCCAGTTGCCCAGTTGCCCAGTTGCCCAGTTGCCCAGGCGCGAGGGTGACCTCACCCTGAGTAGACGACCTCGCCACGCGAGACGGTGGACACCACCACCATTTCGGCCGGCTGATCCAGGTCATCCCACATGTAGATCACCATGTCGGCTGGTCCGCCCACTCGAAGGGCTCCCACTCCGCAATCAGCGATCCCGAACAGTTCCGCAGGATGCCGTGACGCCAGATTAATCGCTTCGCCGAGCGGAAGGATTCCAAAATTCGCTACGTTCTGAACTCCCTGCCTCAACGTGAGCGCCGACCCCGCGAGAATATCCTGCGAACGAGCCGGGTGAAGCCTTCCACCGGGTTCAAGCACCACGTCGGTTCCATGATGACTCAGGTAGCGGCCCGGAGGCATCTTGGCAAGAGGTGAAGCATCGCTCACCAGAATCGCTTTGCTGCCCTTTGCTCTGATCATGACCTTGAGGGTCTCGGGTGGCAGATGGAAGCCGTCAGGAATGAGTCCTGCCCACTGTCGATCTGCCGCCAACTGTGCCCAAATGTAGTTTGGGTGACGCTTAATCATCGGATGGGATCCATTGCCCAGATGAGTCGCCATTGTGGCTCCCGCATCAATCGCTTCCTCTATTTCTTGCACGGATGCCGCGCTATGCCCGAGAGAGGCGATAACTCCGTTGGCTACAAGTTGAACAATGAACTCCATCGCCCCTGGAAGCTCCGGTGCAAGCGTGACCATCCGAATACGACCACCCGCCGCATCCTGCCACGCAAGGAACTCGTCCCAATCTGGCGGACGAATCCAGTCGATATTGTGAACACCTCTCGGGCCGTCTTCTGGCGAGATGAATGGCCCTTCGACATGTATCCCAAGAACTGCGTACTCAACAGTGCTGTCGTCATCGCACGCGGCCGCAAGCGTTGAGAGGGCCGCACGCATACTTTGCGTTGTTCCCGTCACGATCGTGGGACAGAACCGCGTAATGCCTTCGCGATGCAGCGCATCAACGGCGCACCGCACGGACTCTGCCGTTGTCGAGTCTCCGTTGAAGCTGTATCCCGCCACACCGTTCACCTGCAGATCAATGAGCCCGGGGGCAATCCAGCGATTCGCACTCACTTCTCCACTACTGAGGCTACTGATGCTGCTGATGACGCCATTTTTTGCGGTCACCGTTACGCACTCGCCGGTGGACCAAAGCCGTCCCGACCATGTGGCGCTCATTCACGTTCTCCAGATCTGAAACCGAATTCTTGACTTTGCCGCACAAACCCGGATGCCCCACGTCATTCGACGCGATCGTCAAAATCCGTGGGGCACCAGGTTGAGCGCTGAGTGGCAGCCGCTACTTTGCGTCCTTATTCGCCTTGTCAATGAGCGACTCAAAGTCGTTCAAGAAAGCGTCAAGGTCAGTCGTGCCGGTCAGGTAGTCCTGGAGCATCTGCTTGCCCCTGTCTTGAATCTCAGGCAGATCGCGGTACATCGGCGCTGGCTGTGAAATCTTGACCAAGTCGTACATGGCCGTCTTCCACGGTGCATCGATCTCGTCGAAGTACTTCTTAATGACGGGCAGTTTGCCCCACTCAAGACCAACAGCAACCTGCACGTCAGACATCATTCCCTCTTGAATGAACTTCAAAGCAAGGTTTTGATTCTTGGACGCGCTCGGCACAATAATCCCGGCAGTGAATCCGTAGGAACCATTCTTCAATGAGCCCGGCATTGCGAGAACCACAGAGTTCTCAACGCCAATCGTGGGGGCAGCTTCTGGAACGTGTGCAGCGGTCTCAAGAACCATGGGGATATTGCCGGCGTTGAAGTTGCTACGCCCCGCGTCCTTGTTCGCGAAGGTATCGATGGAGAACACTCCCTCATCGACGCCCTTCTTCCACACCTTCAACACCTTGCGCATCTCCGGAGTATCAAAGGTGAGTGTCTTGTCATCACTCTTGTAGAAACTTCCACGCACAGCCTGCTCGACGGCAATCATCGTGCTCACGGCGTTGGGGCCCCATTGGATAGTCATCCCGGGGTGATCGGCGGTTGCCATCGCCTTAGCCATGTCATAAAGCTCGTCCCAGTCTTTTGGCGCTGGGATGTCTCCGTTGGCGTCGAGTAGACCTGCCTCGTCAAAGAACGTCTTATTTGCGCTGATGTTGTACGTTTCCAACCCAATAGGAATAGCGAACTGCACACCATCAAGAGAATCAAAGTTGAGGGTTTCGCCGATGAAGTTTTCCTTCGCCGTATCGCCCTCGAAGAAATCGGTCTTGTTGAAGTCGATAATCAAGTCCTTGGCAAGGAACTGAACAGCAACTGACGCCCCATCAGTGACGACAATGTCCTGATTTGACTTCTTCTGGCTCCACTGAAGGGCGAAGTTTGAGAGCGCCTGGTTGTCGGCGTACTCAACAATTTTGACTGTCTTTCCAGGATTGGCATCCTCAAACTTTTTTACCATGTCTTCCATGTGGAATTTTGTGATCATCCACGCCTGCGCTGCGACAGTAATTTCATTCGATTCGTCGGCAGAACCATCCGCACTGTCACCGCCCGACGAGCAGCCCGCGAGAGTCATAGCAGCGATCACAGCCGTTGCCATGATCCCTAATGCTTTATGTTGCTTCTTCATGTGAATTGAACCTTCCTTGGTTGAGTGCTGTTCTTGAGTGGCCCTGTGTCCATTTGCCGTTGCGTCACCCCTTGACTGCTCCCTGCGCGACTCCGGCAACAATGTGCTTCTGAAAAATCATGAAGATGATGATGGGAGGCAACATCGCCAGGACAATGACGGCAGCGAGGATTCCGTACTGCCAGACCTCGCCCTTAAGCAAGGTGAGCCCGACCGAGAGCGGCATGGCTGGGGGGTCCATGGTGAGGGCTTTAGCCATGGTGTACTCGCCCCAAATTGCATAGCTCGCCATGATGACCACGAGCACAATTCCATTTCTTGCCATCGGCAGCATGATCGTCCACCAACGACGGAACACTCCGGCACCATCCATGGTCGCCGATTCCTCAATCTCCTGAGGAATGGCGGAAAAGGATGCCCTCATGATGAGAATTGCAAAGGGGAGCTCGACCGCCACGTTGGGAAGCAGAAGCCCAAGGTTGGTGTCAAGAAGCCCGACCGCATTCTCCATCAGGAACATCGGCACGAGGAAGATCACCAGCGGAACCGTCAGAGTAGCGACGATTGCCAACAACAACAGATTCGTTCCCTTGAAGGGAAGCTTCGCGAATCCGTAGCCAGCGAGAGAACTCAAGATAACGGTCAGGAAAACCCCGCCAACGGTAATAACGACGCTATTGCGAAAATAGGTCAGAAACCCTCCTCCCAGCGCATCGACATAGTTATCGAGTGTCCACGTCTTCGGAAGAATGGATTGCGGCACAGCAAAGATCTCACCCGCGGGTTTGAACGAGTTGAGGAGGATGTAAACCAGTGGCGCCAGAAAGAGGATCGACAAGCACACCAAAGCGGTCGTCATCCATATTCGGGAGGCAAGCGATGATTTCACCATGGAGTCTTCACCTCTCTCTTACGCATCTTTACCGCCCCTGACTCTGCTGATGAGAAAGTTGCCAACAACAAGGATGAGGATGATGAGGCCGAGGATGTATCCCATGGCCGATGCGTATCCCATGTCGAAATAGTTAAACGCGGTCAGGTACACCTGTTGGTAAACAACCAACGTGCTTGTTCCCGGACCACCGTCTGTCATCACCATGGGTTCGACGAACACTTTCAGTGCATGGATGATCGTCCAGGTCGCCGTGAGGATGTATGTTTCCCGCAAGCTGGGCAGAACGATCGAGAAGATCTTGCGCATCCCCCGCGCACCGTCCATCTCTGCAGCCTCGAGAGTGTCGTTGGATATCCCTTGCAGACCGGCAAGAAACAGGATCGTGACGAACCCGATACTCGCCCACGCGGCGAGCACGATAATCGAGCCCATTGCTGTTGAACCTTGACTCAACCACGGCTGTGTGAGGAACCGCAGCCCGAGCACGTCGCCAAGGAAGTGATTGAGCAGCCCATAGTTCGGCTGCAGTATCCACAAGAACACCAGCGCGGCCAACGACAACGGAACAACGATCGGCACGAAGATTGCGCTGCGGAAAAACGAGTTAAACCTAAGTTTTTGAAAAAGCAGAAGCGCGATCGACAGGGAGGAGACCATGACAAACACGAAGTAGATGATGCCAAAAACAAAGGTATTGGTCAGGGCAGTGATGAACTGTGGATCGTTGAATGCGGCAAAGTAGTTGTCGAATCCAATGAATTTTGGAGCGTCGTCATAAACGAAGTTGTACTCGGTGAGGCTCATGTAACCCGAGGACACCAGCGGGTACAACATGAACACAAAAATGAAGAGGAATGCCGGAAGGATAAAAAGGACCCCCGCAGGGAACTTCTTTTTACCGCGACGGCCCGCGGTCTGCCCGCGACGTTCAGATGACGAAGCTTGGCCGTTAGCCCGTGACGCAACTCCAGTGGTGACGACCATTAGAAAATTGGCCATTCACACGTGGGGATCAGATTCCTGTCGGCTCTTGATCCAGCGGTGACGTTCACGGACTCCTCCTTGATTTCCGTCTGCGTGCCCAAAACGATGAGTTCGTTCTTTATTACGCGCTCAGCCGTTCCTTAGTGAGGACTCTAAGCCCAAAGAGCATACTTCTTCAAGTCTTTTGACCACCGAGTATTATCTTTGATGCCTCACGGAGTCAATGCTGGATGAAGTCGGAGTTCGTATACGGAGAATCCCAGATGGAACTCATCTCGTTCATCGTGCGCTGCATAATTTTCAACATCGCACTCTGTGCCGCATCCGGAGCGCCCCGCTGAATAGCGGAAGCGACGTCAACATGGAGCTGAAGCGCCTCCTCGTGAGGGTGCTGTGGCATCAGCCCGTAGTGCGTACGTCCAGAAAGAACCTCGCCAATAAGGCCGTGAAGTTTAGCGAACATTTCGTTGCCTGAACTGGCGAGCACCAGCGAATGAAATTTGATATCGAGGGGAAGAAACTTCTCCTGATCTCCTGCCTCCCCCGCCGCCCAGAGCTGTCCGGCGAGACCCATAAGGTCGCTCGCGTTACTCAGAGGGGACCTGATGGCGGCCAATCGGGCCGCTTCTGGCTCAATTGCCATCCGCAGTTCAGTGAGCGATCGAAGCTGTGTGATCTGCGCCTTCGACGCTAGTCGCCAGCGGATAACTTGCGGGTCGTAGAGATTCCATTCGCTTGGCGCGAGAACCAACACTCCAACACGACGACGAGAAGACACCAGCCCCATTGACTCAAGAACCCGGATTGCCTCCCGGATCACCGATCGCGAGACTTTGTAACGCTTCTCAACGTCTTCGATCTTCATGACGCTTCCGGTCGCGAGATCTTGACCACAAATGGCAAGACCTAGCTTGTCAAGAACCCAGGCATGCAGGCCCGCGCTGGCCACCAAACTGACGGGCTCACGATCCGCATCAGCAGCACCCTGGTCAGATGTCTCCATATGAACGCTCATCCTCAGATGATACGGTACGGCTCATCAGAGTTGCATAGATATGCTTTTTAGAAGTATTGTCGCTCTTTAACAAGCTTATTGACTGTCTCGCTTACGGCGTGCCGAACCCGGTGTCGGATATTCCACGCAGCAACGCAAGATATTCGCAAGCTTGGAGGACTACCGGGAAGCTGGCGCATCATCATCGACAATCGCCAAACTCGTGCTCGAAGCACGGGACCAACACATCCGCTGCAATCAATAGTCGTGATGGGAGTCTCTGGCGCGGGCAAGAGCACCGTCGGAAGGATACTGGCGGGAGCGTTAGGCTTCGCGTTCAGTGATGCCGATGACCTTCACCCGCCGCGCAACAGACAACTCATGGAGTCTGGGCAGCCGTTAACCGACGAGGATCGATGGCCGTGGCTCGCCGCGGTCGGAGAACACCTCGGAACCCATCGCGCGGATGATCACGGCCTGGTTCTCGCATGCTCAGCCCTCAAGAGAACGTACCGTGATGCTCTTCGCGCGCACGTGCCAGACCTGTTCTTCGTCTTTCTCGATGGACCGATGTCAGTCGTGAGCCAACGCGTGAATGATCGCAAACATGAGTTCATGCCGCCAGAACTTCTCGCCTCGCAGTACCACACCCTTGAACCGTTGCAAAACGACGAGTTTGGCATGCCCGCGGATATCGTTCGCGCCCCCGGCGACCTAGTGAAGTCCATCACACGAGATATCACGTCAAGGAAAGTGTTGACACGATTCACGGACTAGCCTGATTTGTAAGGAGCACGTGGAGGGAGTCATCATGACGCAGGCACACTCGTCGAAGGCCAACATCGGGGTGGTAGGGCTCGCAGTGATGGGTTCGAATCTCGCCCGCAACCTAGCGAGCCGCGAGGGAAACACCGTGGCGATCTATAACCGGTCCCCCGAAAAGACCCACACCCTCGTCACCGATCACCCAGAAGCAAGGTTCGTCCCAAGCGAGACCATCGAAGAGTTTGCTGCGAGCCTCTCGAAACCTCGCACTGCCATCGTCATGGTGAAAGCCGGCGCGGGAACCGACGCCGTGATCGACCAACTCGTGGCGGCTTTTGAACCGGGCGACATCATCGTAGACGGCGGTAACGCGCTATTCACCGACACCATTCGCCGAGAGAAAGCAGTGCGCGAGACAGGCATCAACTTCGTCGGAGCAGGGATTTCTGGCGGTGAGGAAGGTGCGCTTCTCGGGCCGTCGATCATGCCGGGCGGGTCAGCAGAGGCATGGGAGACACTCGGGCCGATCCTGAAATCGATCGCCGCCGTGGCCGAAGGCGAGCCGTGTGTCACGCACGTGGGCACGGACGGCGCAGGTCACTTCGTGAAGATGATCCACAACGGCATCGAATATGCAGATATGCAGCTGATCGCGGAAGCGTACGACCTCATTCGGCAGAGCACGAACAAGAGCCCTTCCGAAATTGCCGACATTTTTACCGTGTGGAATGAGGGCGAACTCGAAAGCTACCTCATCGAAATCACCGCCGAAGTGCTGCGTCAAACAGATGCCAGAACAGGTCAGCCTCTCGTCGACGTGATTCTCGACCAAGCTGGAGCCAAAGGCACAGGGGCATGGACCGTGCAAACAGCATTAGATCTCGGCATCCCCGTGTCAGGGATCGCGGAGGCCGTCTTCGCTCGCTCGCTTTCGTCAAAACCAGATCAGCGAGCCGCCGCCTCAGACCTTCCTGGGCCGTCCCCCACCGCTGTTCCGAATGTCGAGGACTTTATTGAGGACGTGCGCCAAGCGCTATACGCCTCAAAAATGATTGCGTACAGCCAAGGATTCGACGAGATCGTGGCCGGCGCTGAGGAGTACGGCTGGAACATCAAGAAAGGTGATATCGCGAAGATATGGCGGGGCGGGTGCATTATCCGTGCACAGTTCCTCAACAGAATCACGGAAGCGTACGCGTCCGATGCTGGTCTGGTTGCCCTCATCACTGCGCCGTATTTTCGCGACGCCGTCGGCAAAGCCCAGGATTCCTGGCGCCGAGTGGTCGCAGCTGCTGCCGCACTAGGCATCCCTGCTCCTGCGTTCTCTTCCTCGCTTGCCTACTACGACGGTCTGCGCGCGAAACGCCTTCCCGCCGCTCTCGTTCAGGGCCAGCGCGACTTCTTCGGCGCTCACACCTACAAGCGGGTAGACATGCCCGGCACGTTTCACACACTGTGGTCGGGCGACCGCAGCGAAGTTGAGGCGAGCAGCACACACTGAGGAATGCCATGATCGAACTCCCCGCGTCTGTACGGCTTATCGACGAAGAAGGCGGGTTGCCTTTTCTCAGAATTAACGCGCCCGGTGGCAGCGGTGATGTTTATCTACAGGGAGCGCAGATTGCGTCGTGGACGCCACGTGGCCAGAGACCTGTGCTCTGGATGAGTGACGCAAGTCGATTTCGAGATGGGCAGCCAATCCGCGGTGGGATTCCGCTCTGCTTCCCGTGGTTTAAACACCTTTCTGGGCATCCAGATGCCCCCCAGCACGGCTTCGCTCGCATCCTGCCGTGGACACTCGAGACAGTGCGTGAGCATGGCGATAATATTGAACTCACTTTGACACTCTCGGATAGCCCGATGACGAGGAACTCAGCGTGGCCATTCCGCTTCGAACTGACGCTCACGGTGACGCTCGGACGTGAACTTCGGCTTGAGCTTCGCACCACAAATCGAGACGTCGTCCCGTTCGCGTTTGAAGAAGCATTCCATACCTACTTCGCGGTCGGTGATGTCTGCCACACCCATATTCGTGGGCTTGAAGGGCTCGATTTCCTTGTTGATGGCGAAGAACTCGCTGTCGAAGACACGCCACTCATGCTGGGGCCAACCGGTGTTGGACGACGCTACGTAGAATCGAGAACCGGGGTAATTTCGGATGGCATCAACCAACGAACAATCACGATCGATTCCAACGGTTCCCATGGTGTCGTGGTGTGGAATCCCGGCCCCGATTCCGTGCAGTCGCTCAACGACTTTCCCGACAACGCGTGGTCAAAAATGATCTGCTTCGAGACATGCAATCTTGGCAACTCCGCTATCCAACTCGACCGCGGCGAAGAGCACAGAATGGTTGCGCAACTCACGGTGAACCCGAGCCGCTAAGGTCAGCCACCAATTTCGGAATGTGCGCCATGATGGCGCGCGCAGGCAGTGGGGTGGTGAGGCAGCGCGATCCACGGCGTCAGTGCGAGGATGGTTCGGTGGAACCAAGTGACTCAGGAATCGACGACCGCCCGCTCTACGGCAAGCGGCGCAAGCGGATCATTCGCGCTTTGGTTCTCATCACGGTGGGGGCAATGCTTCTCCCCGCCCTGCTCAACCTGTTCACCGTGAGTGCAGCAGCCGCGGCGAGGGCGTGCACAATTGCTGCCATCCATGAAGCAGCGGATGCCAGCGGAATCAACGTGCCGTTCCAATTCTTTGGCCCTGGTCTGATCGGCTGGGAGTGTTATGCGACCGGCACGTTCGGCGGCGATCGCCACATCATCTCGCTCGGGCTCTTTCCCGGCTTGGTCGCGTTGCCGACCGGAGGCGTAGAGACCTGAGGCTATGCAGCGCCATCGAACATTGACGTGACCGATCCGTCATCAAACACCTCGTGGATGGCGCGGGCCAACAGCGGCGCAATCGAGAGCACAGTGAGCGTCGGGAACCGCTTCGACTCTGGAATTGGCAACGTGTCAGTGACAACGACTTGGTCTATGAACTCGGACTGCAGAATCTCTGAGGCAGGGTCGGAGAAGATCGCGTGCGTCGCCGCAACAATCACGCTCAACGCGCCAGCCTTCTTCAGGGCCTCGCACGCTTTCACAATGGTTCCGCCGGTGTCGATCATGTCGTCGACGATGAGGCACACGCGACCATCCACGTCACCAACGATGTCGTGAACGGTCACCTTGTTTGGCACGAGCGGGTCGCGGCGCTTATGGATGATGGCCAGGGGCGCACCAAGCTTGTCGCTCCAGATATCGGCGACACGTACGCGGCCCATGTCTGGCGAAACGACGGTGAGGTTTGTGGTGTCAAGTGTCTTGCGAAAATGCTCCATGAGTACCGGCATCGCGAACAGGTGGTCGACAGGTCCGTCAAAGAACCCCTGAATCTGCGCCGCGTGCAGGTCGACGCTCATGATGCGATCTGCCCCAGCAACCTTGAACAGGTCGGCAACTAGGCGCGCGGAGATCGGCTCGCGACCGCGGCCCTTCGTGTCTTGGCGAGCATATGGGTAGAACGGAACAACGACGGTGATGCGCTTGGCAGAGGCGCGCTTCAGAGCATCCACCATGATGAGCTGCTCCATGAGCCACTCGTTGATGGGGTTTGTGTGCGACTGGATGACAAACGCGTCACACCCGCGCACGCTCTCGTCGTACCGCGCGTAGATCTCACCGTTGGCGAACGTGCGCGAATCGGTGGGCACCAACTCACTGCCAAGCTCATCCGCAATCTGCTGTGCGAGTTCGGGGTAACCGCGCCCCGAAACAATGACGAGTTTTTTCTGGCCGGTGATTTTGATGCCGGACACTTCTCCCGCTCTCTGCCGGGGGTGCCCGACGTTTGGTCGCTAACTCGTTAGGTCGCTAATTCGTTTGGTCGCTAATTCGTTTGGTCGCTAGCTCTCGGAGTCGGCGTCAGCATCGAGCGCAGACGCCGCCGCCACAGCTGCCGCAGTGCCCGGACGCTTCTCTTCGACCCAGCCCATCATGTTGCGTTGAGGAGCCACAGAGATGGCAAGAGCGCCGGCCGGAACATCCTTACGGACGACGGTACCTGCACCGGTGTAGGCTCCGTCACCAATTCTAACTGGCGCGACGAACACGTTGTGCGACGCAGTGCGCACGTGCGACCCCACTGTGGTGCGGTGCTTGTTGATCCCGTCATAGTTTGCGGTAATTGTGCCTGCACCGATGTTCGACTGAACACCGATCTCGGTGTCGCCAATGTAGCTGAGGTGCGGCACTTTGCTGCCAAAGCCGATGGTGGAGTTCTTCGTCTCAACGAAGGCGCCAATCTTGCCCTCGTCGCCGAGCACCGAGTTGGGGCGCAGGTACGAAAAGGGGCCAACGGTGGCGCCCTTTCCGATGACAGCCAGGGTGGCATCCGTGCGCTTCACAACGGCGTTCTCGCCTATCTCGCAGTCAACAAGGGTCGTGTCTGGGCCGATAATCGCACCACTCTCGATCTTCGTCGCGCCCTTCAGTTGGGTGCCCGGCAGGATCTCAACGTCCTGCGAAAGTGTGACGCTGAGGTCGATCCACGTGGTGGCAGGGTCGTGAACGGTGACCCCTGCACGCTGCCAACCGCGCACAATGAGCGAGTTCAACCGTGTTGCGGCCTCGGAAAGCTGCACGCGGTCGTTCACGCCACCGATGATCCAACTCTGGGACACCGCTACGGCCTCCACCGCGCCGCCGGATGCCTTCAGCAACCCGACAACATCGGTGAGATACTTCTCTCCCTGAGCGTTCTTCATTCCCACGCGCGGCAGCTCGTCTCGCAGCGAGCGCACCGTGAACACGTAGCTGCCCGAGTTGATTTCAGTGACCGCAAGCTCCGCCTCGTTCGCATCTTTCTGCTCCACGATGCGATCGACAAGGCCGTCAATGCCGCGGATGATGCGGCCATACCCTGTGGCGTCTTCCAGCACAGCAGAGAGCACCGTCGCGGCGCTGTGAGCGGAACGATGTGACGCGATGAGTCGCGAGAGAGTGTCGGCGTCAAGCAACGGAACATCGCCGCTGATGACCACCACGTCGCCCTCGAAGTCTGCTGGCAGAGCAGCGAGGGCGACCTCGACCGCACGCCCGGTACCTGGTACGTCATCCTGATCAACGATGACGGTCTCGGGCAGTACGTCCAAAATTGTCGCTGCCACGGCATCCCGCGCGAACCGAACTACAGCGATCACGTGGGCCGGGTGCAGCTCACGCGCAGTCGCCAGCACGTGACCGACCAGAGGGATGCCCGCGAGGGGGTGCAGAACTTTGGGCATCGCTGAACGCATGCGCGTTCCTTCGCCTGCCGCGAGAATAATTACTGCAAGGTTCTTGTCGGTCATAGGTGCTTCCCTCCGATTCACGGCGACCCGGTCTGCAGCGGAGATCAGCTTTGCCGACTCGCGCTCCGCGCACGGAGCCCGGCGTGCGAACACAACGGTGTTCGCCAACCGAGCTCCGCCCCCAGGATTCGAACCTGGACCGAACAGCTCCAAAGGCTGTCGTGCTGCCGTTACACTAAGGCGGATCACGCACGTGCGCGAAGACAAGTCTGCCAGATATAGCGACCCCTTCCCTGCGCACGGGCTCATTCCACGATAATAGAAACATGCCAACCCACGACGAAGTTGACCGGATCGTGGAGGCGTGGTCGCGCGAGAGGCCAGAACTCGACTTCGCGCCGCTTCAAGTTTTTTCGCGCGTGGGGCGTCTCGCACGACATTTGGACCGCGCTCGCAAAGAGTCTTTCGCGAGCTCGCACCTTGAATCGTGGGAGTTTGATGTGCTCTCGGCGCTGCGCAGAGCAGGTCACCCATACCAATTGAGCCCCAAAGCATTGCTCCAGCAAACGCTCGTCTCCTCTGGCACCATGACGAACCGCATTGACCGACTCGTCAAGCGCAAACTCGTTGAACGCCGCACAGATCCGAATGACGGCCGCGGTGTTCTCGTCGTCATGACCGCTGAGGGGCGGCACAGCGTCGACACGGCCATCAGCAGTCTCGTGGCAGCAGAAGCCGTTCTCCTCAACAAACTGCCCCCCGCCGACCGTGAACGCCTCACAGGGCTGCTTCGCAAGCTCAGCCTCGACTTCGACTGAGTGCCAGCATCCCGCTATCTGCGCAGTGCCTTTCGCGCCAAATAGTTGCCCAGGTATTGCACCGTCTGAACCAAAACCACAATCAGCGCTACCGCGACCAGAGTCACTTCGTACATGAACCGCTGGTAGCCGTACTGAATAGCGAACGCCCCAAGGCCACCCCCGCCGATGTAGCCGGCCAGCGCCGACATATCCACAACCCCGATGAAGATGAAGGTGTAACCGAGAATCAGCGGCCCAAGCGCTTCAGGGATGAGCACTGTCGCGATGATGCGCAGCGGGCTAGCGCCCATCGCCCTTGCAGCTTCGATCACGCCAGAATCCACGGTGACCAGGTTCTGCTCAACGATGCGGGCGGTCGCGAACGTTGCCGCAATCGACATCGGAAAGATTACGGCTGAGGTACCGATCGTGGTGCCGACAGTGAGCAAGGTGAGCGGAGCAACAAACGTCAACAGAATGATGAACGGGATGGGTCGCACAAAGTTGACCACCACGTTCAACACGTTGTTCACCACTTTATGAGCGAGGATGCCGCCTGGGCGGCTCGTGAACAACACCACGCCAACGATGAACCCGAGCAGGCCGGCAATCGCCATAGTGATGATCACCATCAGCAGCGTCTGGCCTATCGCCTCGATCAGGATCGGTGAGAGTCGATCCCAGTCTGGGGCGACCGCGAAGATTCCGCTCATGCGACCGTCTCCTCATGAACTCGCGTGACGTGCCGCAACGCGGCGATGAGATTATCGACTCCGACCTCAGGGCCGGTCAGCTCCAACGTGAGCGACCCAAATGAGCGGTCTTGGAGTGCACTGATGCCGCCAAAGATAATCTCGAAGCGCACGCCGTGAGCGGAGACGGCATCCGACAGCACGCTGCCGAGTCGACCAGAATCGATCACCTCGCACGTCACGATGCGCCCGGTGTGTGCCTCGCGAAGCCGCTCCAAATCTGCGGATGTCGGCTGATTTCGCAGCACTGAGCCAACAAATGATCGTGCGGCCGGGCTCTGTGGGTTGGAGAACACCTCGAACACGGTTCCGAGCTCGACGACCCTCCCCCCTTCGAGCACTGCCACCCGATCGGCGATCGAACGCACGACATCCATCTCGTGGGTGATGACAACGATGGTCACGCCGAGTTCCTTGTTGACCTTCTGCAGTAGCCGCAGCACATCCTGCGTCGTCTCTGGGTCTAGGGCGCTGGTTGATTCATCCGCCAGCAGCAGCCGAGGCGACGTTGCTAATGCGCGGGCGATTCCAACGCGCTGTTTCTGTCCACCAGAAAGTTGCTCAGGATAGTTCGACGCCTTGTCGGCGATGCCCACAAACTCCAGCAGCTCTGCCACCCTCGCGGCACGCTTCTCCCTTGGCCACTTAGCAACCCTCAACGGGTACTCAACGTTGCCAGCAACCGTGCGCGAGCGCAGCAGGTTGAACTGCTGAAAGATCATGCCGATTCTTCCGCGCTCGGCACGCAGTTCGCGCTCCGTCAAGGCATGGATGTCGGTACCGGCCACGGTAATGCGACCGGAGGTCACTTTCTCCAGCCCGTTGATCAGACGCACCAGCGTGGACTTTCCCGCCCCCGAGTATCCGATGATCCCGAAGATCTCCCCCTGCTCGATGGTCAGATTCAGCCCCTCCAGCGCCGTCACCTGCTTCTTCTCGACCGTGAACGTTTTGTTCACATCAGCAAATTCGACCATCGTCATGGGGAGCACTCCAACGTTCCTTCGAGCCTCTACTTGTCGCCGCCCGCGAGCTTCTGAATTCGGGAGAGAATCTTCTGCAGTTCAGCAGGCGTGACATCCGTCACCGGAATACCGGTATTGGCGGAGGCCTTCACCGCAGCGGCCTCAACTTCTGCCTCGTGGTACAGCGCAACAATCGTGGCAAAAACGGGGTTGTCTTTGTCTTCAGCGCGGGCGACGATCACGTTGATGTACGGCTGGGCTGACTCAAGCGACGGGTCGTCCGCGAACAGACGGGTGGCCGGGTCAATGCCAGCATCGGTCAAGAAGTTGTTGTTGATGATCGCAGCATCAACCGACACGAGCGACGCAACAGTTTGCGCCGCGTCAATCGGGGTTACCGCGACCTTTGATTTGGCTTTGTCGATGTCGGCAACCGTCGGGTCTGTTGGCGTGCCCGCGAGCGTGATGAGGTCAGCAGCCTGCAGCACGAAAAGCGCACGCGCAAGGTTGGTGGGGTCATTCGGCACCGCCACCGTGCCGCCCTTGGGAATGGATTTCACATCACTGTATTCGTTGGAGTAGAGCCCAAGCGGGTAGATCAAGGTCGCACCGATGGGCACCAAGTCATCACCAGCCTCCACGTTGTACTGACCGAGATACTGCAGGTGCTGAAACAGGTTCAAGTCGATCTGCTTCTGCGACAGCGCGGGGTTCTCCTCCGTGTACCCGGCAAAGTTCACCAACTGCACGTCAATTCCTTCGGCTTTAGCCTTCTCAATAAGCAGGGGCCAATAGTCCTGCGCTTCATCGACAACACCGATCTTCACGATCACGGGCGCATCGGATGACGGACCCTGATCTCCGGCGGCAGGGCCAGCACTACACCCGGCAAGCAGCGCGAGCAGGGGCACTGCCGCGAGTGCGGCGAGGAGTTTGTTCTTGTTCATAATGGGGCCTTTCTTGGGCTGCGTGGGAGCACGCCCCCCACGGTTTTTGAGCGCAACAATTACCGGCTCGAATGAGGTGGGGTTGTGTTGCACCGCGTCGGTGCGGGATGTTTTCTAAGCTACGACGATGAGTCCGTCGCGCCTAACCGCGCAGTAACACAAGGGAACAAGAAGAAAAGAAACTTGTCACAATCGCACACGTGCGCGGGTCTCGTCGTGACTCAGCCAGCGCAGTTAATGCACGTGCTGGCATAGGGGCGTGCCGTGAGCCGCGCCTGCGCAATCTTCGAACCGCAGTCCACACAGGTGCCGAATGTTCCAGCCCCGAGGCGTGCACGCGCAGAGTGGATGTCGGCGAGGTGCTGCTCTGCCTGACGCAGCAGGGCATCCGATTGCGAACGCTCATAGGCGATCGTTGCGCCCTCAGGATCGTGCTCATCGTCGCTGTTCGAATCCCGACGCGCATGGGTGAGCGCATCAATGCTGCCACCGAGTTCGGCAATAGAACTCACGGCCTCGTTTTCAAGTTTCGTGAGGGCAGCACTGAACTTCTCGGCAGAGGTCATGGCGAAGATGATATCCATCGGTGCTGAAACCGCAATGGGAAATGTGCGAGCGAGCTCGTTATTCTCCGAGTACGTCTGCGAGTTGCAGCCAGCGGGTTTCGAGCTGAGACCGCTCAGCCTGAACCGTCGCAATCTCTTTCGAAAGATCTCCGAGCCCCTGATAATCGGACTGGTCGTGCGCCGCCATCTGCGCATGAACGTCGGCAATACGTGTCGCGAGCTTCTCGAGCTTTCGACCAGCAGCAGCGAACTCCTTCTGAGCGTTGCGCAGGTCGGCACCGCCCAGTGTGGATTTTTTGGGGCTGGCACTGCTCGCGGCTTTGGTGTCGTTACCGTTCGACGCTTTCGTCGCGGCGGCGCGAATCTCGAGGTATTGGTCAACCCCGCGAGGAAAGTGGCGCATGCCGCCATCCATCACCGCGTACTGCTGGTCGGTGACGCGCTCGATGAGGTACCGGTCGTGGCTGACCACAAGAAGCGTGCCGGGAAACGTGTCGAGCAAGTCTTCGATCGCGGCAAGCATGTCGGTGTCGAGGTCGTTCGTCGGCTCGTCAAGGATGAGCACGTTGGGCTCTGACAGCAAGATGAGCAGCAGTTGCAGCCGACGCTTCTGGCCGCCCGAAAGGTCTTTCACTGGCGTGCTGAGTTGGGCGCTCGTGAAACCCACGCGCTCCAGCATCTGGCTGGGAGTGAGTTCCTTGCCGCCGGCCACATAGCTGGACTTCTGCCGGGCGATCACGTCGTTCACGCGGTCGTTCCAGACGTCCGCCAGCTCGGAGAGTTGCTGCGTGAGCTGAGCGACCTTGATAGTTTTGCCGCGCTTCACGCGCCCGCTCGTTGGCTGCAAAGCTCCTGAGACAAGGTTCAACAGCGTGGACTTGCCTGCGCCGTTCACGCCGAGGATTCCGGTGCGCTCACCGGGGGCGATACGCCAGGTGACATCTTTGAGCACCTCGCGTCGCCCTTCGAGGGCCGCAGGGAGCGGGTAAGAAACAGAAACACTCTCGAGGTCCACAACATCTTTGCCGAGGCGCTGCATCGCCATCTGTGCGAGAGAAACGCTGTCGCGGATGGGCGGCTCATTCTCGATAAGTTCGTTCGCCGCGTCGATGCGAAACTTCGGCTTCGCCGTGCGCGCGGGGGCGCCTCTGCGCAGCCAGGCAAGCTCCTTGCGCATCAGGTTCTGACGCTTCGCCTCGCTCGCCGACGCCATACGGTCACGCTCGACGCGCTGCAGAACGTACGCCGCGTATCCGCCCTCAAACGGTTCGATGAGCCGGTCGTGCACCTCCCACGTTGCGGTACAAATTTCGTCGAGGAACCACCGGTCGTGTGTCACGGTGACGAGCGCGCCAGCGCTGTTCGGCCACCGCGTCTTCAAATGCTTTGCAAGCCATGCAATGCCCTCAACATCGAGGTGGTTGGTGGGCTCGTCAAGAAAAATGACATCCCAGTCACCGATAAGCAGTGCCGCAAGCGCCACCCGACGACGCTGGCCACCAGAGAGGTCATCAACGCGCGCCTCCCACGGGAGATCGGCGATCAGGCCAGCGATCACGTCGCGTACCTTCGGGTCGCCAGCCCACACGTGCTCGTCAATGTCGCCAATGACAACCTCGTGCACTGTGCGCTCACTGTGCAGCTCATCGGCCTGGTCGAGCATGCCGAGACGGATGCCACCCCTGCGCGTCACGCGCCCCGAATCTGGTTCAAGGGTGCCTGCCAGCAATCTCAGCAGAGTGGACTTGCCGTCGCCGTTGCGACCCACAATGCCAATGCGGTCGCCTTCGTTGATGCCAACGGTCGCCGAATCAAAAATGATGCGGGTGGGATATTCGAGGTGCAGCGACTCAGCGCCGAGAAGGTGGGCCATATAGCTCTAGGTTACTCAATCACGATGCGTGCTCCGTGCACGGGCCCCGTGACCCTCACTACCGTGTAGCGCGCGGCGGAGAGCGCGATCTGAAGCTCAAGCGCACTGTCGAGGTCTGCAGCGAGGAACGCAATGGTCGGTCCAGAGCCCGAGACGATTCCGGCGAGGGCACCATTCTCTTCACCGAGCTGGATCACCGTGCTGAGCTTTGGCTCCAAATGCAACGCAGGAGCCTGAAGATCATTGACCATGCACTCGGCGAGCATGTGCGGGTCGCCCGCGCGCAACGCCTGCAACACGTTGGCATCCACAATCGGCTGAACCTCGGCAGGAAAGATGTCGAGCACGTGACGCTCTCGGTGGCGATCGAGCTCCTGATACACGGTCGGTGTGCTCATGCCAAATTCGGCAAACGCCAACACCCATTGAAAGGTTCCTTTGGCCAGCGCTGGACTCAACTGGTCGCCGCGGCCGGTACCGATCGCGGTGCCGCCGGTGAACGCGAACGGAACATCTGCACCGAGCTGCGTGGCCAAATCGAGGAGTTCGTCGCGGCCGAGCGCAGTGCCCCACAACGCGTCGCATGCGACAAGGGTTGCTGCGGCATCCGCTGAACCGCCGCCCATGCCGCCAGAAACAGGAACGTTCTTCTCGATCTCGAGATGAACGCCGTGGCGATATCCGGTCGTGTGGGCGAGCAAGGTGGCGGCCCGAAGCGCAAGATTTGAACCGTCGGTGCGAAGGTCACGCACATCGACACTGCCCGTGAACGTCACCGAGAAGTCGGGAGCGCTGCTCGCCCGCACCTCTTCGTACAGCGATACCGCCTGATATGCGGTCGCGATTTCGTGATAGCCGTCGTCGCCAAGTGAACCAACGCCGAGGAACACGTTGATTTTGCCCGGTGCCCTCGCGTGCACAATTCGGCCCACATCGGAGGTCATGAAGCTAACTTAGTCGCTCCAGTGAAGAGGTTCGAACCGGCACCATACCCTCGAAAAAACCTCAGATTACGCGGGCAATGGCGAGGAAGTTTTCGACCGAGAGTTCCTCTGCCCGTCGGGTGGGTTCAACACCAGCACTTTCGAGAACGGATGCCGCCCCGGCGCCCAACATTCCCGCCAGTGACTGACGCAGCATTTTGCGACGCTGACCGAACGCAGCATCGACGAGAGAGAACGTGGCGCGGCGCTCATCCTCACTGCCGAAAGCGTGAGCGTGCCGCTCGAACCCGACAAGGATGGAGTCGACGTTTGGCACGGGCCAAAACACCTGACGGCTCACCTGCCCGGCCGTTCGCCACTTTCCGTACCAGGCGCCCTTCACACTCGGCCCCCCGTACACCTTGGAACCCGGCGCTGCGGCGATGCGCTGCCCCACCTCTGCCTGCACCATTACGAGACCGGACTGCAGCGTCGGAAAGTGCTCGAGCAGGTGAAGCAACACGGGCACAGAGATGTTGTACGGCAGGTTGGCGACAAGCTTCTCAGGGGCCTGTGGCAG
The DNA here is from genome assembly GCA_038243605.1 of Actinomycetales bacterium. Lineage (GTDB taxonomy): Bacteria > Actinomycetota > Actinomycetes > Actinomycetales > Microbacteriaceae > Terrimesophilobacter. Next base: position 76,760 of record JBBSQX010000004.1, on the reverse strand, counting down.
CTGCGTGATCGTCATGGCGTCGGCAGTGCGCACCTCTAACTTCGCACCGCGGAGCATCGCCTCGACGGTAATCGGCAACTGGGCAGCGAGTCGGCGATCAATCTCGACCGCGACAACGCGTGCGCCTGTTGCCAACAATCCGAGCGTCAGCGATCCGAGCCCTGGACCAACCTCCAGCACGGTGTCGGTGCTGGTCACTCCCGAGATTGTGACAATACGTCGCACCGTGTTGGCATCGACGACAAAGTTCTGGCCAAGCTTCTTCGTAGGGTGGAGGTCAAGCAGAGCTGCGAGATCGCGAATCTCTGCCGGCCCCAAGTATCCGTTCGTAGCTTTCATCATTCAGGAGGTTATGTGACTGGAGTGACGAATGCCACCATTTGACGGACGAATCAACCCCACCAGCCCCGTTAGCACCAAAACCTCCTGAATGATGAAAGCCATGTCAGACGGGCCGGGCGACAGGTTCGGCGTCCCACGAACCGTAAACGCGCTCCGTGTTCGCGGCGATCTGCGTGCCGAACTCTGCGAGATCTGCTCCGAGGTACTCGGCCATCGCCCGCAGGGTGTGCGGGATGAGGTACGGGGAGTTTGGCCTGCCACGGAACGGGATCGGGGTGAGGAACGGTGCATCCGTTTCGACCAGGATGTGATCCCGCGGCGTCACGGCGAGCGCCTCGCGCAGGTTTGCCGCGTTCTTGAACGTGACGGTGCCAGCGAACGAGAGATACCAACCGTTGTCAGCACACAGTTTCGCCATCTCAGCGTCGCCCGAGAAGCAGTGAAATACCGTGCGTTCTGGCGCACCAACTCGCAACAGGGTGGCGATCACCTCGTCGTGGGCATCGCGGTCATGAATCTGCATCGCCAAATTGTGCTTCTTTGCGATCGCAATGTGAGCCTCGAACGACCTGAACTGGGCTGGCCTTCCCTCTTCTCCCGTGCGAAAGAAGTCAAGCCCCGTCTCGCCAATTGCCCGAACCCGCGGGCGGGAGGCAAGCTCATCAATCTCAGCAATAGCGGCATCCAGCGTGCCGGCAGCCTCGTAGTTTGGTGCCTCGTTCGGATGGATGGCCACCGCCGCTAGCAGCCGCGGTTCGCGCGCGGCGACCTCTGCCGACCAACGCGAAGTCTCGAGGTCCCCTCCGACTTGGATGGCCCCCTTGACGCCCACGGATGCCGCGCGCTCGAGGTGCTCGCGGTAGTCCATGGGGTTGTCGCCGTCCGCGATTTCGAGGTGCGAGTGGTTGTCGTACACGGCAACGGGAAGAGGCTCCGGCAACGGCGGGTAGCTGAGGTCGCGCGTTTGACCGTGCTCGCTTTTGTTATCCCGTTGCCGAACGTAGTTCGATTCGCTCATCGCCTACTCCGCCGCAGCGGCAGTCTCGATGCGCGGAAACAGGGGTGCGATCGTGCTCACCACGCTGCCTGGCGTAAGTTGCCCCCACGTTCCGGCATCTCGGATGCGCTGGTCGGCGAGTGCGCCGGCGGCACCAGACGCGCCGTCTGCGCCTCCCCCCAGTGCTTTCCATAGCGTCTCGGTGGCAATGGGCATCACCGGAGAGAGCAACACCGCGAGCGCGCGCAGACCCTCCGCCACCGTGTACAACACCGTGCCGAGCCGTTCGCGGCCAGCCTCAGACTTCGCGAGCACCCACGGCTCCTGCACCGTGATGTAGCCGTTGAGGTCGTCAACAACCGTCCAGATTGCGTCAATCGCTTCGTGGATTGCCAAGCGCTCCATGGCAGCATCAGCGTCTTTCGCTGCCTTCGCCACAGCGTGCTGAATAGCGAGGTCGGCATCCGTATACTCGCGCGGTGCTGGCACCAGCCCGTCAAAATATTTGCCGATCATCGCGATTGTGCGGGAGGCGAGGTTTCCGAAACCGTTCGCCAACTCGGAAGTGAAGCGGGCAGAAAGATCTTCCCAGCTGAACGAACCGTCTTGCCCAAAGTTGATGGCGCTCAAAAAGTAGTACCTAAACGCATCCGACCCAAACGTGTCAGTGATCTCAGCGGGAGCGATTCCGGTGAGCTTCGACTTTGACATCTTCTCGCCGCCCACCAAGAGCCAACCGTGAGCAAAAACTTCTTTGGGAACCTCGATGCCGGCGGCCATGAGCATGGCGGGCCAAATGACGGCGTGGAAGCGCGCAATGTCTTTGCCCACAATGTGCACGGCAGGCCAGCGGCGATCGAACTGTTCCTGATCAGCCCCGTAACCAATCGCGGTGATGTAGTTGAGCAGCGCATCGAACCACACGTACAACACGTGCTTGTCATCCCAGGGAATCGGAACGCCCCAATCAAAGCTCGACCGCGAAATCGACAAGTCGTGCAGACCCCGCTTCACGAACTGGATGAGCTCGTTGCGCACGCTCTCTGGCTGCACGAACGTGGGGTTCGACTCGTACAGATCAAGGAGCCTCTGGCTGAAATCGCTGAGCCTAAAGAAGTAGTTCTTCTCTTTGAGAACCTCCACCGGCTTGGAGTGGATGGCGCACACATTCACGCCCTCAAACGCCCCCGTACCGGCAACGAGGTCGCCCTGCTGCTTGTACTCCTCGCAGCCGACACAGTAGAAGCCCTCGAACTCGCCGAGATAGATGTAGCCGTCGTCGTACAGCTTCTGAAGAAATATCGTGACGCCGTTTTCGTGGCGGGCATCCGTCGTGCGGATGAAATCATCGTTGGCGATGTTGATGGTGCCAAGTAGTGGCTTCCACGCCCGCTCGACCAGGTCATCCGCCCACGCCTTCGGGGTGGTGTTGTTGGCAACAGCGGTGCGCAGAATCTTCTCACCGTGCTCATCCGTGCCGGTCAGCGACCAGGTGTCGTCGCCAGCCTGACGGTGCCAGCGCGCAAGAACATCTGCGGCCACCTCCGTATAGGCGTGGCCAATATGCGGCACGTCATTTACATAGAAAATCGGTGTCGCGATGTAAAAGGAATTGTCCGCGGCCATGGGCTCAATCCTAATCTGCGCGCCAGAGCGATGACGGTTGCACCGCAATCGTGCGACGCCAGCGCCGACTGAGCCTGCGAAGGAGGATGCGCTCAAGCTTTGCGCGAAGCCAGCGCGCCTTGATAGAGGTCACGGCGACCAAGCCCTGTTGCTTCGGCCACCTCGGCGGCCGCCTCTTTTAACCGCGCGCCCTCCGCAACGAGTGCAACAACCTGATCGATGCCGTCTGGCAGGGTCACTGTCGCGGGCACTGCGCCCTCAACGACGATGCATATTTCGCCTTTGACCCCGGATGCCGCCCACTCGGCAAGCTCTGCCGCCGTTCCCCTGCGCACTTCTTCGAACAGCTTGGTGAGCTCACGGGCTACCACCACTCGCCGGTCGGGCCCGAAGGCGGTCGCCATGTCGGCGAGGGAATCCGCGAGCCGGTTGGGTGATTCGAAGAACACCATGGTGCGTTCTTCTCGCACAAGCGCAGTAAACGCGGAGACACGAGAGGTTCGAGGTACAAAGCCTTCGAACGTGAATCGGTTTGTCGGCAGCCCGCTGACAGCGAGCGCCGCGAGCACAGCGCTCGGCCCTGGGATCACCGTGACGGTGACACCGGCCGCTGCGGCTGCCGCGACGAGCGGGAAGCCCGGGTCGCTGATGGCCGGCATTCCGGCATCCGTCAGCACAAGCAGGTCTTCGTTGCGTGCGAGCTCCACCAACTCAGCAGCCTTCGCCACCTCGTTGTGTTCGTGCAGGGCGATGAGCGTTGGCCGGTTCTCGATGCCTAACGCCCGCATCAGGTGAATCGCCGTGCGGGTGTCTTCGGCCGCAATGGTCTTTGTGTTCTCCAGCGCCTCAATGAGGCGGCGGGAGGCGTCACCCAAATTGCCGATGGGGGTTGCCGCGAGGATGATCACGCCCCCATTGTGTCACCGCGATCACACGCGCGTCGCGCCGCTCGCAGCTCTGCACAAGGTGACATCGCTCGCCGCGCACGAAACCTGCTCCCGGCAGGCATTGTTGCTGGGGCGAGGAGTGGTTTTGCGACGCGGGAAGGGTGGCGCGACATTTGGCACGGGGTTGCTCTGGTTAGCATTGGCGTGTGGGTTCCGATCGCGATTTCGACCAAGTCGTCACCGGCGACGGAACAACGGCCACCCAGGAACCGCTCACATCGCAGATGTACGAACTGCCAGAGCCGCGCGGGTCTCGCCTCGATGACTGGTGGGCACGGATGCTCGCAACTCCTGCGAGGCAAAGTCTGTGGGCGTGGGCCGGCCCGATCGCCGTCACGCTGCTCGCCGCAATACTGCGGCTTTGGAACCTGGGCAGCCCACACTCGCTCGTGTTCGATGAGACCTATTACGTCAAAGACGCCTGGACGCTGCTGAATCTGGGCTACGAGTCGAGTTGGCCGGCGGAGGCAAACGCTTCCTTCAACGGTGGGGACCCGAACACGTATCTGACCGACGGTTCGTACGTCGTTCATCCGCCCCTCGGCAAATGGGTTATCGCGATTGGCCTCGCCATTTTCGGAGCACAAGATTCGGTGGGGTGGCGCATCAGTACCGCCGTTGCGGGCATTCTGCTCGTCGCCCTCGTTGTGGTCATCGCCAAGGGGCTCTTCAACTCCACGCTTCTGGCGACGATCGCCGGTGGCCTGCTGGCGATCGACGGCAACGCGATCGTGATGTCGCGGGTGGCGTTGCTCGACGGCATTCTCACCCTGTTCGTCATGCTCGGCTTTGCCGCGATTCTGCTTGATCGAGGCCACAGTGCTCGGCGGCTCGAGCGGTGGGTCGCACGGCGAACGGAGGCTGGCCGCTCGATCGACCTGGGCCCTGCGCTGTGGTGGCGCCCGTGGCTTGTCACCGCGGGCCTCGCCTTCGGGCTGGCCACCGCCGTGAAGTGGAATGGACTGTACTTTCTAGCCGGTTTTGCCGTATACACGCTCGTGGTGGATGCGGTTGCTCGTCGAAAAGCCGGCGTCATGTTTTTCAGTAGCGGGGTCGCCCTCAAGCAGGCACCGGTGTCGTTCCTGCTCACTGTTCCCATCGCGGTCGCCGCCTACCTCGTCACGTGGACCGGCTGGTTCACGACCGGCGGCGGTTACTACCGGCACTGGGCCGAGGAGGCGGGCAACGCGTGGCAGGGAGTACTCGCGTGGGTGCCGCTCGACATCCAGAGCTTCTGGCATTACCAGGCAAGTGCCTACGCGTACCACCTGGGGGCGCACACCGAGCACAGTTACCAGGCGAACCCGCTCACCTGGTTGCTCATGATTCGCCCCACGGCGATGTTCTATCAGGGCAGCAACTTTGGAGAAGTCGGATGCGCCTTCACTCGATGCGGAGAATCGATCACCGGCATCGCGAACCCCTTCATCTGGTGGGGGGCAGTGGCCGCCGCGCTCTACCTGATCTACCGCCTCATCCGGTACCGCGAGTGGCAGGTGGGAGCGATCCTCACCGGGATTGCCGTCGGTTATCTGCCGTGGCTCATGTACCTGAACCGCACAGTGTTTCAGTTCTACACGATCGTGTTCGAGCCTTTTCTCATCCTTGCGCTCGTGTTCGTTCTGGGTTTGCTCCTCGGTAAACGCACGGATGAGACGTGGCGACGCCTCGGCGGCATCCGGCTGGTGGCCGTGCTGCTCATAGCGATGGTGCTTCTGAGCGCCTTCTTCTACCCGTTGTGGGTGGGCATGCAGGTGCCGCTCGAGTTCATTCAACTTCACTATTGGCTACCCACCTGGTTGTAGCGCTGAACGATTCGCATCACGCCTCGACTGTTCACTCACGTGCTTGCAAGGTTCGCCGCATCCGTCACCGGAAGTTGGCAGACAAAATCGCTGCACAGGTAAGCGGTGGGAGCGCCGTTCTGCAGCACCCGGTCTTCGAACAGCTCAAAGCCGGCGGCCGACCACTCGATGGCGCCAGCAGCACTCACCGTGATCGCCAAACCCCCGGGGACGAACCATCTTCGCGCGGTGGCAGAAAGTTCGGAATCCGGATCATGTGCCACCACCACGAGTTGCGTTGGCGGGGATGCCAGCACAGACATCACCGCGAGAGCAGAGCCGAACCCCAGCGGCTGAGTCGGGGCAACAGCGGCAAAGTCCTGCATCTCACGCTCACTCGACACCAAATATTCACGCCTCCCGGTGAGTAAATAAAGTTGCCGCGCAGCACCGGCAAGTGCGCTTGATCCCGAGGGCAGCGCCCCTTCTGATAGATCGATGGTGGCGTTGATTCCGAACCCGGCCAGCACGGTGTCGCCACCTCCTGGAATGGCGAAGTCTTCGCTCGTGGTGCAGGCGTCTACGAGTGTTCGAGCCTCGATCGCCCATCGCGCCTCCCCCGTGGCATGCGCCAACTTCAGCAGCCCATCCGCAAGCAGACCGTAGTCCTCGAGCGTTGCCCGTGCCACAGAGAGTTTGCCAGCCAGTGTTGCCCTCGCGAGCTCCCCCGACTCGTGCCTTTGCGATTCGAGGATGTTGACGGCGGCATCACGCGCCGCGGCGACCCAATCGGCTCGACCCAGGTGAAAGCCCGCCGTGGCCAGCGCGCCGATGGCGAGACCATTCCATCCGGTGAGCACCTTCTCATCGAGTGCGGGGGGCACCTGATGCGCTCGCTGCTCCACCGTCAAAGCGTAGTAATCGCCCTCGGTGAGCACGCCATCCACCAGGCTCTCGCTGTTCTGTGCGGAAGCGAACCCACCGGTCGGTAACAGCATTGTCGTTAGCAAGAAGTTGGCAATGCCCTCTGCGACCTCGCTGGCGAACACTGCACGCTCCGGCACCTGAACGGCGAGGCGCGCGTACGCACTCAGAAGTTGCGCGTTGTCGTAGAGCATTCGCTCGTAGTGCGGCGATGACCAATCCGCGCGTGTCGCGTAACGAAAGAACCCACCCTCGACGCGATCTCGCAGACCAGAGTTCGCCATCGCGGTCAGCGCGCGATCCGCGAGCGCGGTCGACTCCGCCGAACCATGGTCGAGCAGAAAGCTGATGGCGGGCGCTATCGGAAACTTTGGTGCACCACCGAATCCACCGTTCCGGGTGTCCTCGTACTCGGCGAGCGCCTCAACAACCAGGTCAAGGGCGTCACGATCGGGAAGGGCAGACGCCGCTCTCGCGCCGTGGGCGTGAAGGGCGGCGACGACTTCGGCCGCTGTGGTCTGCAGTTCGCTGCGTCGGTGCGTCCACGCCTCCGTAACCCCATTCAGTACCTGGCTGAACGACGGGTGTCCGCCCATCTCCTCGGGCGGCCAATAGGTTCCGCCAAAGAACGCGTGCCCTTGTGGCGTGAGAAACAGGTTAAGGGGCCAGCCCAGATTCTGCGTAAACGCGCTCGCCGCCGTCAGGTACCCGGCATCGACTTCTGGGTACTCCTCCCTATCCACTTTGATCGATACGAAGTTTTCACTCAATTGTTTCGCGATCTCTGGATCACTGAAACTTTCTCTTGCCATCACGTGGCACCAATGGCATGTGGAGTAGCCGATCGAAATGAACACGGGCACATTCCTGCTCACGGCCTCGGCAAAGGGGGCGGGGCCCCACTGTTGCCACTCCACCGGGTTGCTCGCGTGCTGGCGCAGGTACGGGCTGAGTGCATCGACGAGTGAGTTTGGCATGCCATCCACGCTACGCCCCACCGACAGTTGGGGCAGGGTGGCTCAGGTACCGAGCCGGGAACCCACCAGTTCTTTCATCGATACCGGCTCAACGTCAAGATCGACCATGCGGGCGGTGTACCGCCGATAAGCATGCTGCGCCTCGCTGAAACGCTGCGCCCGCGCGAGCACTTTGATGAGGTTCTGGTGCGCCGTGCCGTCGTAAGGGTCATCGTTGAGCAACGACACCAGCCAACTAATGGCGCCATCAAGATCATCGCTACGTGAGAGCAAGCGCACAAGCGCACGCTTGACTGTGGTCGCGAGATCGCGCACCTCATCCCTCACCTCTGCCGCCCAGTCAGCATCGGCTTCATCAGCAAGAAATGGCGCGGGATACAGTGCGGCGGCGGCCTCGAGCATGTCGAGCGCATCAACTGCGCCATCGTCGACCGCCTTCAGGGCAACACGCGCGACCTGTTCGAACTCAGCAACATCGACGCGCACCGTGGCGGGGTCAAGCCGCAGTTGCGAGTGGGACGACGAAATGAAGTAGTCAGCCGGGTGCTTTCGCGCTGGGTCGAGCGCGAGCCGGGCATTTGACAGTGCCACCGACAGTCGTGGGGAGGCATCACGGACCCCCGGCCACAGCAATTCGCCGAGCGCCTCACGGCTGAGCGGGCGACCTCGACGCGACGCTAGGATCTTCACGACCTCTCGACTTTTGCGCGACGGCCACGCATCGTTTGCCATTGCCTCACCCTGGTGCACCACAGCAAAGCTGCCGAGAGTTCTCACCTCGGTGTGATGGGTGTCAGCTCTACCAATCGCTTGCAGCGGTCCTGCGATGCGAAAAATATCCGCGCGCACTCCAAGAGCCTGAAGCGCACGAAGGGCACTGTCTTCACTGATGCGATCGCCCGCCACTCGGGCACGAAGCGCACGGTTTGTCGCAATCCGGATGACATCCGCTGTCTCATTCCAGATGCTCGCGGCTTCCGCGAGCATCGACACTACTTCTCCCGATTCGGGATCAACCCGCCATCGTGAGATAGCTCCGAGCTCTAAAGCGTCGGCGAGTGCGGCAACGTCGTGCCGACGCCCAGCTTCAGTAATTGCGTGACGCGCCCATGAGATAGCAGCAACTGTGTCGTCAACGACGAGAGCCACCCACCCCGCCGCCAATTGAGCCGCGACAACCCCGAGCGCATGTAGTTGCGCAAGAGCGTGCTCAGCACACTCCACTGCTGCCGCTCTGTCATCGGCGATAAGTGTTCTGGCGAGCCCAGCGAAAGCGGCAGCCAACACTTGAGCGTTACCTGTTCGCTCTGCGACGCTAATGGCTTCGCGATAGGTCACCTGAGCGCGGGTAGCATTCCCGCGGATTCGATGAATATCTGCCTCCAGCATCAAGGCAAAGACGTGCATTGGGGCCCCCACCGCGCGGTAAGCTTCGACCGCAAATCTGGCTTCGGCAAGGGCTTCGTCGAGGCGCCCGAGGGAAAGCAGCACTTCGGCACGGCTGAGGTAGGGAACAACGCCCATGAGCCCGACATCTGTAGCGTCTGCGAGCGCAATGGCGTGATCGATTTCGGTGAGCGCCTCCTCGCTTCGCGCCTCTTCTGAGTGCATTGAGCCCAGGTTGCCCCTGATGCGCACGATGGTCATCGAATCGTTCGCTTTCACGGCGTGCACGAGTGCGGTCTCATACGCTCGCCGGTTCTCTGTGCGCTTTCCTTCTGCGGCAAAAACTAGAGCTTGGCTGACATTGGCAATAGCAAGCGCCAAATGGTCGCCCGATTCGGCTGCCAGCGCGAGCGCCTCGTCTGACAACGCTCGCCCCTCATCGACTTTCCCCTGTGCCCACAGTGCAGAAGAGTGACAGGCGGCAACCAGTGACCGATCAGTCGCGCTTGCCAGCTCTTGAGCGCCTTCCGCTGCGGCAAAGCACTCAATCGCCCGGCCGTATTCCCCGCGCACGTGATGCGCTGCACCCAGTCGCCAGGCCGCTGACGCGGGAATGCGCTGGCCTCGAGTAGCCATAGTGGCGACCATTTTTGCAGCCTGTTCAAGTAAATCTGGGCGAGCGCCGCCCCGCACTTGCGTTGAGTTTTCGAGGGTAAAGCTGGCGAGTTCGCGTGCTGCGGAATCAGTCAACGTCGACGATGCACTGTGGCCGTCATCCTCGCTTCGCGTCATATTCTGTTCACGTTACGATCTCCTCGCGTGACCTATCGTCGCATTACAACCTGAAGAAAGTTCTCTTGAGTCGCAAAACTAGCGGACGTGAAAGGTTTTTGTAATGCGGTGCCGATATTGTCACTCACGAAGACTCGTACTCCGAGCAGCCCGCAAACCCTAAAAAAAACCCGAAACACCCGAAACCTGAGGGGCCACATCCACACCGGATGTGGCCCCTCAGGTTTGCGCACGGGATTACGCTGGTGACATGTCGTCACGCCCTTCCGTCACCGGGGACATCCAGCTGGATCTCCCCGAGTTCGAGACCCCGCCAGAAGACCCGATGCCACTGCTCGTGCAGTGGGCAGACACTGCTGAGCGCATGGGCGTGATTGAGCCGTACAACATTGCCATCGCCACCTCAGACGGCGAAGGCAACCTGACCAATCGCATGGTGCTCGCCAAGGCTTTCGATCTGGAAGGTGTGACGTTCGCGACCAACACTGGCAGCCTCAAGGGGCACCAGATGACGTCGAACCCCCGCGCTGCCATCACCGTGTATTGGCGTGAGACTCGGCAACAACTGCGCCTCGTGGGAACCGTTGAGCTTCTTAGCTCACAGGAATCAGACGCGATCTGGGCGGACCGCCCCGTGCTCTCGCAGGCGGCATCCGCTGCCTCACGCCAAAGTGAGCCGTTGCTTAACGAAGGCGACTACCGGGCGGAGTCGGCTCGACTGGCAAAACCCGGCGCACCGTTGCCGCGCCCCGACGACTGGAACGGCTATCGGCTGCGGCCTGAGACGATTGAGTTTTGGCGCGGTGTGCGCGACCGCATGCACCAGCGGCTGCGCTACGACCGGCTCGGCGAACACTGGACGCACGAGCGTCTTTACCCGTAATACGCACATCGCTCTCTCAGGCCCAGTTATGCACGGCCGAAGTGTCCGCGCATTCATCACCGTGCGACTGTGACGCTGTGCAACTGCGACGCTGTGAAGTCGTGCAGCTATGCAACGCAGATTCAATCTCATCAACGACAACTTGACGCCCTTGACTAGAATTTGATTGTCGCGTGAGAATCACCGCACGATAGGCTCACCACGAGAAACTCCGCGACACGTGTACTACCCAGTTGAGCATTGTGCTGGAGGACGTCAGGAGAAGTTTGATCATGCTGGAAAAACGCACCACGTCAAAGACCGTCGATGGCACCGCCAACCTGCAAGCGCCCGGCAAGAGCATGGATGGCGAGCGTCTTATCGCACTCTTCACCCAGCTCACGAAGCCGCTCGGAGAAACACTCCCGTCATCGACGGAAGTAGTGCTGCACGACCTGAGCCTTCTGCCCCATTCCATCATTGCGATTCACGGCGACGTTTCGGGGCGCAAGTTGGGGGATGCCCCCATTGACAGCCTTCGTGACAACGTCATGGGCCTGGCCGGCGATCACGTGGTCGGCTTCTACACGAACCTACCCGATGGTCGCAGAATCTGCTCGACAACGCTTATTATTCGCGATGTCGCGGGCACCGCGGTCGCGGCACTGTGCATCAATGCCGACCTATCGGTATGGGACAGCGTGCAAAAGGTGCTCGATGGGATGTATGGAAGATCCACGAGGGCAACGCCAGAAGAGGCAACCCGCGAGTTCTCTCGTGCGGCCGCAACGCCGAGACCAACTGATGTCGGTCGCCCAGAAGCAAACCAGAGTGTGCACTCGCTAGCGACCACACTTATTGACAACGCCATCCAGGAATCTAAACTCCCTGTGGAGATTATGCACAAACGTCACAAGCTTGCCGTTGTGCGTGACCTCAAAAGTCGCGGCATTTTTCAGCTGCGCGACGGCGTTGACTTAGTGGCGACCTCCCTTGGCGTCACACGTTTCACCATTTACAACTACCTCAACCAGCTCAGCGATGACGGTGACGTTACAAATACCGACACCGACAATGAGTCGGCAGAGACCGGCCGCAACGCCGAGAGAGAGTAACCCCGATGCTCACCTTCGACAATGTCACGGTAGAAAACCTGCGACACAAAGGGGCCGTGAACTGGTCAACCAACCCAGAAAAACTCGGCGCCTTCGTCGCTGAAATGGATTTTGGTACCGCCCCTGAAGTTGTGCAAGCGCTTCGTGACGCCACCGATCGGGGCATGTTCGGTTACTTACCAGACGTGCTCTCCGAGAAGCTTTCCATCGCGACATCCGGGTGGTACACCACTCAGTACGGGTGGACTGTTCCCGCAGAGCGAATCCACCCGGTAGCTGACGTTTTGACCGCCCTGAGGCTCACACTCGAGCACTATTCAGCGCCCGGATCTCGCATCATCGTTCCCACCCCCACGTATATGAAGTTTCTCTCCGTCGCTAAATCGATGGGTCGCGATGTCATCGAGATTCCACTGATCTGGAACAACGAACGAGATGAGATCGATCTAGAAGCGCTCGATCGCGCATTTCACGATGGCGGCGGCATCTTGCTGCTGTGCAACCCGTTCAACCCTCTGGGGCGTGTATTCACTCAAGAAGAACTCGTCGACATCAGCGACGTCGTGGCGCGCAATGGCGGTCGCGTATTCGCCGACGAGGTGCACGCCCCGCTGGTGTACGACGGCAGCAGGCACGTGCCGTACGCCTCCGTTTCTGAGGCCGCCGCCTCGCACACCATCACCGGAACCTCAGCGGCAAAGGCGTGGAACTTGGCAGGGCTCAAGTGTGCGCAGATCATCTTGAGCAACGACGCGGATGCGGAACTCTGGACCACTGTGGGGAGCGAAGCATCACACGGGGCCAGCACCCTTGGTGTCATCGCCAACACCGCTGCCTACAATGATGGTGCCCCGTGGCGCGATCAGGTTCTCAACTATCTCGACACAAACCGCCGGGTACTCGGCGAACACCTTTCTGCGCTCATCCCCGAGATCGGATACCAGCCTCCTGATGGAACCTATGTGGCGTGGCTGGACTGTCGCGCGTTGAAGCTTGGCCCAAACCCAGCCGAATTCTTTCGCGAGAAGGCTGGTGTCGCGCTCACGGATGGCGCACGCTGTGGCGAAGTAGGTCGCGGTTTTGTGCGACTCATTTTTGCCACTCCGCGCCCCATTTTGGAGCGAGAAGTCGAACAGATGGCGCGGGCGGTGCAGGCGCGCTAGTCCTCGTGGCGTCGCGACGTTGCGTCAACCTCCACAGTGCTTGTCAGCTCACAGCGCCTGTCGGCTCTCGCGTCAGTCACGCTGCCCGTCAGTTCACGGTGTCTGGGTGACTACCAACCCGCCCGTCGCCACCGCGCTCTAGCGCCGCAATAGCACCAAGTTCATCGTCGGTCAGCTCAAAGTCGAACACCTCAAAGTTCTCGACCATGCGCTCGCGATGGTTTGTCTTCGGGAACACAATGATGCCGCTCTGCAGGTGCCACCGAATGACCACTTGGGCGGCCGTCTTGCCGTGAGCGTGCGCCGCGGCCACAACCACGGGGTTTGCGAGCAGCGGATACTTCGCCTGCCCGAGCGGGCCCCACGACTCGATAGCAATACCGTGTTCGCGGGCGAACTCCACCGTCGCTGGCTGTTGGTGCGCAGGGTGCAGTTCGATTTGGTCAACGGCAGGAACGACATTCGTGTGCGCAAGCAACCTCTCAAGGTGCGGTGCAAGAAAGTTGGCAACACCGATACTCGCGGTGAGACCCTCTTCGCGAACGCCAACGAGAGACTCCCACGCTTGCAAATAGTGGTCTTTCTCGGGCGCCGGCCAATGGATGAGGTACAGATCGACCTTCTCAAGCTGCAGCTTGTCGAGGCTTTCGCGCAGCGCTGCCGGGGCATCCTGCTGCCGGTCGTTCCACAGCTTCGTGGTGACATAAAGCTCATCGCGCGGCACACCAGAGGAGGCAATCGCGCGCCCCACACCCTCTTCGTTGCCGTAAATCGCCGCAGTGTCGATGTGGCGATAACCCACCTCCAACGCCTCAGTGACAATGCGCTCAGCGTTATCGGGGTCGACAAGAAAAACTCCGAAGCCGAGCTGCGGGATGATGGTTCCGTCATTCAGGGTGATGGTGTTCATCCCCCCAGCCTAAGTCGGGTCAGCCACAATCGCGCAGCGCTAGGTCGGGTCTGCCAGCTTCGGCGTGCGCAGCGCGCTCCACGCCAACTGCACTGCGCAGTAGATGATCAGCAACGCAAACAGGATGCTGCCCAGCATCGGCGGAACAGACCACGCGAGCGCTGCGCCACCAATGGATGCCGGCACAGAGAGCCCCCCGATGATCGCCGCGGCCGTGAGATCAGCGTTGCCGCGGCGCACGTTCGAAATTGTGCCAGCGAGGGCAGTCGGAATGATCATCAGTAGTGAGGTGCCTTTGGCGATAAGGTCGCCGACGCCAAAACCGAGCATCAGCACTGGAACGATGAACACTCCCCCGCCGATGCCGAGCATGCCGGAGAGAATGCCGGTGACCACACCGAGCACAACGAGCGCCACGATCGCCCACGGGGTGAACTCAAGAACCACTGATCGGTCGGGGATCAGAAAGAACAGTCGCACAGCGACAAGCAGGAGGAATGCGATGAAAATCCATCGCAGTGCCTTCTGGTGGGTGTGATGGAGCAGCCATGTTCCCACGAAGGAACCGGCAACAGCGCCGGCGGCCAGAAGCCCGCCAGCAATCCAATCAACAGAACCGTGTGCCGCGTACGACGCCATTCCAGAGATCGCTGTCGGCAGCACAGCGGCCAACGACGTTCCACTAGCTCGCCGTTGATCGAACCCGACCACCACGATCAGAAGCGGCACCAGAACAATGCCACCGCCCACGCCGAAGAGCCCCGAAAAGAATCCGACGACGAGACCAATCAGGGCAAGACGGATGATCCTGCTCGCACGAAGTGACACGTTACGAGGCTACTGCGCCCCGGAACCGCTGCACTCCGGAACCGCTGTGCTGCTCATGAGAAACTACTCGACACCTACGTGGCGCTCATCCACGCCGTTATAAGAAGAGAGCGGGCGAATCAGTGAGTTTGATGCCCACTGCTCCATGATGTGAGCGGTCCAGCCGGTGATACGCGCCATCACGAAGAGTGGTGTGAACATCTCGGTGTCGAAGCCGATGAGGTTGTACGCGGGCCCAGACGGATAGTCGAGGTTCGGCTTGATGCCCTTGCGTGCCTCCATCGCGGCCTCGAGGGCATTATAAAGTTCGCCCATTTCTGGGCGGTCATACTCCGCAATGAGGGTGTCGAGGGACGCCTTCATTGTCGGCACTCGCGAGTCACCGTTCTTGTATACGCGGTGACCGAAGCCCATGATCTTGCGCTTGTCTGCGAGCGCCTTGTCGAGCCATGCTTCCGCGTTCTCGGCGGAACCTATCTCGTCGAAGATGTGCATGACAGCCTCGTTGGCACCACCATGAAGCGGCCCTTTGAGCGCACCGATGGCACCCGTGACAGCCGAGTACAGGTCAGAGAGAGTGCTCGCGATGACCCGCGCAGTGAAGGTGGAGGCATTGAACGAGTGCTCGGCGTAAAGGATCATCGACACATCAAACGCATTGACGACGGTGAGGTCTGGAACCTCACCGAAGGTCATGTGCAAAAAATTCGCGGAGAAAGCGAGGTCATCCCTGTGCTCCACGAGCTCAAGTCCGCGCCTGCGCCGCTGGTCGTACGCGACGACAGCGGGAAGCTGAGCCATCAAGTAAATCGAGCGCTCCAGGTCGGTGTTGCGGGTTCCGTCGTGCCCACCGTCATCACACGCACCCATCACGCTCACGGCCGTGCGGACAACATCCATGGGGTGTGCGGTGAGTGGCAGCTCATCGATGACCTTCTTGATGCGCGGCTCCAGTGCACGCTGCGATCGCTCCATATTCTGGAACGCCTCAAGCTGCACGGGGGTCGGCAGCTCGCCGTTCCACAGCAAGTAGGCGACCTCTTCGAACTGGCAGCTTGACGCCAACTCCTGCACCGGATATCCGCGGTACAGCAGCGAGTTCGTGTCGGGGTTGACCTTCGAAATCGCCGTCGTGTCGACGACGACACCAGCAAGGCCCTTGTGAATTTCTGGCTCGGTCATGATTAGTCCTTATTCGTCTCGAGAGTGAAGTTGAAAACACTGGAGTCGAAGGCGTTGTACGCCTCATAGTCGAGCAGTTCGTACAAACGCGCGCGCGTCTGCATCTCATTGACGACAGGTTCTAACGTACCCGCAGTCAGCAACGTGTCTAGCCCACGCTCCGCGGCGCCCATGGCCAGACGCAGCAAGCTCACCGGGTAGATGACGATGTTGATGCCCACGCTGGCGAGCTGTTCTGCGGTAAACAACTCGCTTTTGCCGAACTCTGTCATGTTCGCGAGAACCGGAACATCCACTGCTTTGCGGATGGCCTCGAACTCAGAGAGATCTCTCATGGCCTCGGGAAAGATCGCGTCAGCGCCCGCATCCACCAGCGCTTTCGCACGGTCGATGGCGGCCTGCATGCCGTCGTTGGCGCGGATGTCGGTGCGCGCCATGATCAGAAGGTTCGGGTCGCGCCGCGCGGTCGCAGCAGCACGGATGCGCTTGGTCGCGGTCTCCGTGTCGACAATTCCTTTGCCATCAAGGTGGCCGCAACGCTTCGGGTTGACCTGGTCTTCGATGTGAAGCCCTGCGACACCGGCGTCCTCAAATTCCTGAACGGTGCGCGCCACATTCATGGGCTCGCCGAAACCGGTGTCTGCATCAATGATCGTCGGCAGGTCGGTCATGCGGGAGATCTGGCGTGCGCGCTGAGCAACCTCGGTGAGGGTGGTCAGTCCGATGTCGGGCAATCCGAGTTCGGCAGACAACACAGCACCAGAAATGTAGACGCCTTCGAACGCTTTGTCTTGAATGAGTTTTGCGCTCAGCGGGTTGAATGCCCCTGGGAAGCGCAGCAGTTTGCCGGTGGCAAGCTGCTCGCGCAGAGCTTTGCGTTTCTCCGCTGGTGTGACGGTGGTCGACAACATTAGAAGAGTCCCTTCGGGCTTTCGACGGAGGAGAGCAGCCCTGTTTTGCCGACTACCGTGAGGCCGTTGATTTCTTCTGCGGTGAGTTCTGGCAGTCGTTGAACGAGCTCAAGGAAACGCTCGATCTCTGTCTCGTCCAGCACGTGCTCTGCGAGCGCGCGGAACTTCGCGATGTACTGTGCGCGTGCAAACGGGCGTGCACCCAACGGGTGGGCATCCGCCACAGCGATCTCGTCGACGATGGTCGAGCCATCCTTCAACGTGATTTCGACGCGACCGCCGAACGCCTTTTCGGCGGGCTCGATGGAGTGGTAGCGGCGCGTCCACTGTTTGTCTTCTTCCGTGGTGACCTTGTTCCACAGCGCCACGGTGTCGACGCGGCCCGCACGCTCTGGAGCGTAGGAGCGTTCGTGGTGCCATTCGCCGTCCTGCAGCGCCACCGTGAAGATGTACGGGATGGAGTGGTCAAGCGTTTCGCGGCTCGCGGTGGGGTCATACTTCTGCGGGTCATTCGCGCCGGAACCGATCACGTAGTGCGTGTGGTGGCTCGTGTGGATGACGATGCTCTCGATCGCGTCACCATTGTTTTCAAGAAGCTCAGGGTGCTCGTTGTGGAGTTTGCGCGCGAGGTCGATGAGCGCCTGCGCCTGGTACTCCGCGGAGTGTTCCTTCGTGTAGGTGTCGAGGATGGCGAGCTTCGCCTCACCCTTGGCGGGCAGCGGAACCGTGTACTTGGCATCCGGGCCATCCAGCATCCAGGCGATAACGCCGTCTTCACCTTCATAGATCGGGGTGGGGCTGGTCTCGCCGCGCATGGCACGGTCAACGGATTCGACCGCCATCTTGCCGGCGAATGCTGGCGCGTGCGCCTTCCAGCTGGAGATCTCACCCTTGCGTGACTGGCGCGTTGCGGTCGTGGTGTGCAGTGCCTGGCCGATGGCCTGGAAAATTGTCTCCGTGTCGAGACCCAGCAGTGTGCCGATTCCGGCAGCAGCCGATGGGCCGAGGTGGGCAACGTGGTCAATCTTGTGCTCGTGCAGGCAGATCGCCTTCACCAGGTCGACCTGAATTTCATATCCGGTCGCAATGCCGCGGATGAGGTCTGCACCGGTGCGCCCGGCGTGCTGCGCAACCGCAAGAATCGGCGGAATGTTGTCACCGGGGTGGGAGTAATCTGCGGCAAGGAACGTGTCATGGTAGTCGAGCTCACGCACGGCAACACCGTTGGCCCATGCTGCCCACTCAGGGCTGAAACGGCGATCTAGATCCTTGCCAAAGACCGTCGAACCCGTTCCACCAATCGACACCGGGTGGGCGTTGGCCTGGCTACGGGCAGAAACTACTGGTGCGCGGGTGAGGGATGCCGTGGCGACAGCCGCGTTGTCGATGATGCGGTTGATGATCATGTCTGTCACCTCTGGCGTCACCGCGACGGGGTCAGTGGCGACCTCCGCGATCTTCCAGGCGAGCTGGTCTTTGCGCTCAAGGTTCTCTTCGCTCTTATAGACGCGAACGTTGTGCTGTTCCATGGGGGTTCCCTAACTTGTTGGAATTGTGGAGGTCGTGAGATTTTTGTGTGTGAAATCTGGGGCGGGCTCGGCGATGGTGGCAATGGCGCCGGTGGCCATCGAATCAACGCTGTCAAGAATATTTTTCAAACTTTTTTTGAGGTGCACAGAGGTGGCATCGGCGGCGAGTTGAGCGTCGCCGTCAACAATCGCTTCAACAATGGTGAGGTGCTCCCCCGCTGCCGCGAGCAAGCGTTTCCGGTTGTCGCGTGCGAGTCGGCGAGCCCGCACGAGGTGGGGTCGCAGCTGGCGGATGGCGGTCATAAGAAAACGACTGCCGACCGCTACATCCATGGCCGCGTCGAGTCGGGTGACGAGTGCGTAATACTCGTCACGGTCGTCGTCGCGCTCGAGAAGGGCGGGGGCGAGACGGAACTCGTCGAGAAGCTCGCGGAATACCTTCGGGTCGCGTCGACCTGCCACAAGCCTCGCCGCCTCGGATTCGAGCACGATACGTAGCTCGAACAGTTCGATGATCGTGTCGCGGGAAAGATCGCTGACCACAAGGCCGCGGCCGGGCAGAGCGACGAGCAGCCCCTCAGAGGTCAGCCGCGCAAAAGCCTCGCGCACGGGGGTGCGAGAGAGGGAGAGACGTTTTGCCTGCTCAACCTCCGCAAAGACCGTTCCTGGAGGGGTCGTCCAGTGCAAAATGTCGTCACGAAGGGCCGCGTAAGCGGTGTCACTAGCGCGCATTCGAACCCCCTTTTGTCTCTATTGTATACACTCACTCGGAGAAGACGGAGGAAACGCGAAAGTTACCCCGCGAAAGAGCTAGCTGTGTATACACATGACATTGTTGAGCGGTAGGGATCATGATGCACCAGCGAACTGTTATTTCTGTCAGCACCACCGATACCAGCGCCAGCGCTACCGCTACCGCGCTAATGCTTAGCTCGTCGCGCCGGGCCAATAGTAGGAATCCGGCAGAGCACGCGCGCCAAAGATTGCCTGGCCAACGCGCACGACTGTTGCGCCCTCCTCGATGGCGATCTCGAAATCGCCAGACATCCCCATCGAGAGCTCGTCGAGGCTCACGCCATCCGGTGCCGAATCGCGCAGCCGCTCCCGCAAGCCACTGAGCACCCGAAAACACGAACGCACGAGGTCCGTGTCGGGGCTGAACACGGCCAGCGTCATCAATCCACGCACGCGCAGGGACTGATACTGCGGCAATTCCCGCAGAAATGCTGCCACAGCATCAGGCTCGAGACCGAACTTGCTCTCCTCGCCTGACGTGTTGACCTGCACGAATACGTCGAGGCTGCGACCGGATGTCTGCAGGCGCCGATCCAGCGCTTCGGCAACGCGGGTGCTACCCAGCGCCTGAAATTCACTCGCGAACTCCGCAACGAGCTTCGCCTTGTTGGTTTGCAGGTGCCCGATGACCGCCCACTCAACAGCGGTGTCACTCAATTCTTCCCACTTGCGATGAGCCTCCTGCACCTTGTTCTCGCCGAGCCGACTGCAGCCCGCCTCGATCGCCGCACGAATACGGTCGCTCGGGATCGTCTTGCTGACCGGCAACAGGCGCACCTCATCGAGTCGACCTGCCCGCGCGCGCGCAGAGTCGATTCGGGCTCGCACGGCGTCAAGGTTGAGAGCAAACTGCTCGACCGTGTCGGCGTGCGGCACCGGCATTAGCTCAGATCCGGAAAATTCTGGCACGGTTTCTCCTCACGATCGCCCTGAACCCATCTTCGCACTTCGACCTTGACGCACCCTTCGACAAGCTTCCTGCGCCGGTATGCGAGCATCAACGACCGTAAGATGGAGGGCTTATG
Organism: Actinomycetales bacterium; assembly: GCA_038243605.1. Classification (GTDB taxonomy): domain Bacteria; phylum Actinomycetota; class Actinomycetes; order Actinomycetales; family Microbacteriaceae; genus Terrimesophilobacter. The sequence goes on along the minus strand of JBBSQX010000004.1, from coordinate 56,665 downwards.
ATCCCCGCAATTACGTACCCGCCAGACCTGCCGGTCAGCCAGCGACGTGATGATATTGCGGCTGCCATCCGCGACAACCAGGTAGTCATTGTGGCGGGGGCCACCGGGTCAGGCAAGACCACGCAGCTTCCTAAAATCTGCCTTGAACTCGGCTACACATCGATCGGGCACACGCAGCCGAGGCGACTTGCGGCGCGCACGATCGCCGAGCGCATCGCAGAAGAACTCGGAACAGAACTCGGTGGCCTCGTCGGCTACCAGGTGCGCTTCACCGACAAGGTCGGCAAAGATACGCGCATCAAACTGATGACCGATGGCATCCTGCTGAACGAAATTCATCGCGACCGGATGCTCAAAAAGTACGACGTTATCATCATCGACGAAGCGCACGAGCGCAGCCTCACCGTGGACTTTCTGCTCGGCTACCTGCGGCAACTCTTGCCCAAACGACCAGACCTCAGAGTCATCATCACCTCGGCCACCATCGACCCGGAAAGTTTCGCACGACACTTTGCCGCAGCGGATGGCACGCCAGCACCCATCGTGGAGGTCTCCGGTCGCAGCTACCCCGTCGAAATCCGTTACCGGCCGCTGAGCCCAGACCAGGTCGGCGACGAGGATGACGACGAGTTTGATCATGATCGCTCCAAAAGTGACCGCTCCCTGAGGAGATCGCCCGCAGCGATCGTCTCGAAGGGGGCAGCACAGGAAGGAACCCAGTCGAGAGGGCCGGCGGCCCCTTCAGGGAACGGAGACGACGACGGCATCGACCTGTTTGACGCCATCAACGCCGCGATCGATGAACTTGCGCGGGAGGCGCCTGGCGATGTTCTCGTATTCCTCTCCGGCGAGAACGAAATCCGGGATGCGGAAGACGCCATCGGCGCACGCAAGCTCCCGAGCACCGAAGTGCTTCCGCTCTACGGTCGACTGAGCTCAGCAGACCAGCACAGGGTGTTTGGATCGCGCCCCGCCGGAATTGTTCGTCGCATCGTGCTCGCCACGAACGTCGCAGAGACAAGTCTCACCGTGCCAGGCATCAAGTATGTGATTGACGCAGGAACAGCACGCATCAGCCGCTACAGTGTGCGATCCAAAATTCAGAGACTGCCAATCGAACCAATCTCTCAGGCATCTGCAAACCAGCGCTCTGGCCGCAGCGGCCGCACCAGCGACGGCATCGCCATTCGGCTCTACTCGGAATCAGACTTCGACCGGCGTGCCGAATATACAGAGCCGGAGATTCTGCGCACCAACCTCGCCGCCGTCATCCTGCAGATGATCTCGCTCGGGCTCGGGGAGATTTCGGACTTTCCTTTTCTGCAGCCCCCAGACTCGCGCGGGGTGAAAGATGGGCTCGACCTGCTCGTGGAGCTGGGGGCAGTTGAGCACGGTTCCCTTCGAGAGCCTCAGGGAACGGCTCGAGACGAGTCGGGCTCGCCGCAGGTCAAGCGTCAGGGAACGGTGACCAACAGTGCGGGAATCCGCATCACCAAGACCGGCCGCAAGCTCGCGGGGCTTCCGATCGACCCGCGGCTCGGCCGCATGGTTATCGAGTCCGGAAAACACGGTGTCACGCGCGAAGTGATGGCGATCGTTGCTGCGCTCAGCATTCAGGACCCGCGCGAACGACCACTCGAGAAGCGACCTCAAGCCGATCAATCGCACGCTAGATTCACGGACAAGGGCAGCGACTTCATCACACTCCTGAACCTCTGGAACTACCTCAAGACGAAAGAGAAAGAACTTTCTGGCAACGCGTTCCGGCGCCTCTGCAAAGCCGAGTACCTCAACTATCTGCGCGTACGGGAATGGGGCGACGTCAACCGTCAGCTCACCCGCATGACCAAACAACTTGGCCTTACCGTTGGCACCCAGAGCACGGATGCCGTGGCCATCCACCGCTCCCTGCTCGCCGGGCTGCTCAGCCAGATCGGCATCCGCGACGAACACAAGGGCGACAAAAAGAAGCAACAGCGCGGCGACTACCTCGGGGCGAGGCAAGTGCGTTTCACTATCTTCCCCGGCTCCGCCCTCGCCAGAAAACAACCGGCGGAGTTGATGAGCGCCGAACTCGTGGAGACCAGCCGCCTCTTCGCGCGCATGAACGCGTCTATCGACCTCTCGTGGGCGGAGCCGATTGCGGGAGACCTCGCCAAACGCAATTACAGCGAACCGCACTGGGAGAAGAAGCAAGGCTCTGCGGTGACCTATGAACGGGTCACCCTGTATGGCGTGCCCATCGTGGCGCGCAGACGCGTGCAGCTCGCCCGCATCGACCCGGCACTCGCTCGCGAGCTGTTCATTCGCAGCGCTCTCGTTGAACGCGACGCCGCGTTGGAGATGGGGCGATCACCTCGCGATCGTGCAGGCGAAGCCGTGCCAGCACCGACGGGGCTGCGCTCCGGCGGCTCAGGTTTACCCGGCGCATACGACTTTCTTCGCAAAAATGAAGCTCTACGTGCCGAACTCTCTGACGCCGAGGAGCGCACACGCCGGCGCGACATCCTGTTCGATGATGAAGCGGTCTTCGAGTTCTATGACCGCGTGCTGCCGGCAGAGGTCACCGACCAGCGCGCGTTTGAGTCGTGGTGGAAGAAAGCGAGAGCCGATACCCCGGATCTCCTCACGATGACGCGGGCCCAACTCGCTGCGGATGTTGCGCACCCGGAGGAGGTCCAGACCCGTCTAGAGGGGGGCTACCCGAAGTTTTGGGAGCAGGACGATCAGCGCCTGACACTCACATACCGTTTCGAGCCCGGAGCAGAGGATGACGGCGTCACCCTGCAGATTCCGCTCGCGCTCCTGCCACGGCTGAACCCCGCTGGTTTCGATTGGCAGGTGTCAGGGTTGCGGCATGAACTCGTCGCCGCGCTGATCAAGGCGCTGCCGAAGGCCATCCGGCGCAACGTTGTTCCGGCCGCAGACTGGGCAAAGCGTCTCATGGAAGAGAGCCCTCCCGAAGGATCAGACGAGGTTTCGCTGCTTGAGTTCTTGGCCCACCAGATTCAGCGTCAGACCTACACGCCGGTGGAGGTGGAGGACTTCGACCTCGACCGGGTGCCTGAGCACCTGAAGATCACTTTTACCGTGGTCGGAGATAACGGGCGCCAGTTGGCTTCATCCAAAGATCTACGGAGCCTTCAGCACAAGCTGAAAACCCGCACGCGCGAGTCCGTCGCCAAGGCGCACGTGAGCACACCAAACGCGGTGGAGCGAAGCGGTCTCACCGCCTGGGATTTCGACGTGCTGCCCACCATTCTCGACACCAAGTTGGCTGGAAACACGATCCGTGCTTACCCCGCTCTCGTCGATGCGGGCACGAGCGTCACAATCCGTTTGATGGCGACGCCAGAGGATCAGGCACGCGAGCACCGCCGCGGGGTCGTGCGACTTCTGCTTCTCACCATCCCGCCGCCCACCGGCTATGTGCAGGAGCACCTCACTGCCGCCGAGAAGCTTGCTCTCGCGCGTAGCCCGTACCGCAACACCAACGAACTGTTTGCCGACTGCATGCTCGCCTGCGCGGATGCAGCCCTCACCGACCGCACAGTGCGATCCCGCGAGGAGTTCGTTGCCCTCCGCGATCATTTTTCCGGCACGATTCTTGATGCGCTTTTCTCCACGGTGAGTACGGTAAGCGCAACGCTCGCGGCGGCGAGGGATGCCGAGAAGGCGATCACGGGCGGTGCAAGCATGGCGCTGCTGTCGCCGCTCGCCGACGCACGCGAGCAACTCGAGGCGCTGATCTTCCCCGGCTTCGTGGCGCGCACCGGCATCGTTCAACTGCGCAGACTACCCGTGTACTTGCAGGGCATCACTCATCGCGTTGGCAAACTTGCCGAGAACCTCGGCCGCGACCGCGTCTGGATGACGGAGGTACAGTCGGCAACAGAGCGCTACCGCACTGCCGGCGGCCAGTTACCCGCGAACCCGAACGCCGCACCAAACCTCACGCACGCCCGCTGGCTCCTGGAGGAGTTGCGGCTCTCGCTCTTCGCGCAGCACCTCGCAACGAGCGAGCCCGTTTCGCTGCAGCGCATCACGAAGCTGCTTGCGCAGCCGTAACCAGCGCAGCCGTAACCAGCGCAGCCGCAACCGCCGTGGGCCTGACAAGCGCTCGGCAACTCGGGAAATTTTGATCTGCGAGCGAGTTTTGAGAACTTGGTTCAGCCCGGAGCCGCAACGCGGCGGAGTGGCCGAACCAAGTTTTCAATGTTTGAGCGGAGGGTCAATATTCTCCGCGACGCCGATCACATCCGAGCTACAACACCTTCGACAAGAACGCCTGCGTGCGCCGATGCTGCGGGTTGCTCAGCACTTCTGCCGGATCCCCAGATTCGACGACAACCCCGCCATCCATGAACACAAGTGAGTCTGCGACTTCGCGCGCAAATCCCATCTCATGCGTGACGACGATCATGGTCATACCTGATTCGGCGAGGGTTTTCATGACATCGAGCACCTCTCCCACTAGTTCGGGGTCGAGTGCTGAGGTCGGCTCGTCGAAGAGCATGAGCTTGGGGTCCATGGCGAGTGCGCGTGCGATGGCGACTCGTTGCTGCTGGCCTCCGGAGAGGTGCGCAGGGTAGGCATCCGCTTTCTCGGCGAGGCCCACGCGGGCCAGGAGGTCGCTTGCGCGCGCGTAGGCAGCATCTTTTTTGGTGCCTTTGACGCGCATGGGCGCTTCGGCAATGTTTTCGATGGCCGTCATGTGCGGAAATAGATTGAAGCGCTGAAACACCATTCCGATGTCGCGGCGTTGCCGTGCGGCTTCTTTCGGCCGCAGTTCGTAAAGCTTTTCGCCGCGCTCTTCGTACCCGACGAGCACTCCGTCGACTTTGAGCCGACCCGCGTTGACTTGCTCGAGGTGGTTGATGCAGCGAAGGAACGTGGACTTGCCGGAGCCACTTGGCCCGACGAGGCACATTACTTCTCCGCGAGGAACTGTGAGCGAGATGCTCTTGAGCACTTCGTTGCTGCCGAAGCTTTTGGAGACACAGTCGGCGTGCACCATGGGAACGTCGTTGCCTTGAGCAGCGGTCATTTGGTGTGCTCCGATCCGTGCGCGTCAACGTCAATGACGCCGGTGTCTAACTGAATCATTCCGGTGTCAACGCCGCCCTTTTTATCGGGGCGGGCTTGACCAACACCGCGCGAGAATCGCTTCTCAAGGAAGTACTGGCCGACCATCAGAATCGAGGTGAAGAGCAGGTACCACGCGGAGGCGACCAAAAGTAGCGGGATCGGATCGAACACTTCGACTGAGATATCTCGTGCGCGACCGTAGAGGTCGAAACTGAACGGCACGGCCAACACGAGCGACGTGGTTTTCAGCATCGAAATTACTTCGTTGCCTGTCGGCGGGATGATGATGCGCATGGCCTGCGGAATGACGACGCGACGCATCGTCAGAAGCCACGGCATGCCGAGCGCTGTTGCGGCCTCTTCTTGGCCCTTTTCGACCGACATTATGCCGGCGCGAACGATTTCCGCCATGTAGGCGGCCTCGTTGAGTGCGAGACCAATCACGGCGAGCCAGAAAACGTCAATGAACCCCTTGGTTTCTAATGAAACCCAAGGCTGAGTGAACGGGAGACCAATGTCGATGGTCTTGTAAATGGTGGCGATGAGACCCCAGAACGCGAGCTGTACATACACCGGGGTTCCACGGAACACCCACAAATAAAGCCAGGCGACACCTTTGACGACCGGATTGTCGGAGAGTCGCATCACCGCGAGGGTGATGCCAAGAATGATCGCAATGATCATCGAGTAGACGGTGAGCAGGATGGTGTATCCGGCTGCCTGTGAGATGCGCCTATCAAAAATAAACTTCTGGAAGTTGTCCCAGCCGTACGCTTCGCGCTGCGACGCATCAATGATGAACAGCGCGAGTGCTGCGACAAGAATCACGGCAAAAACGATGCGCCACGGGTGTTTGAGGCGGATTGCTTTGATCGGCTCTGGCCGATCGGCGCCGTACGGCGACACCCCTGCGGGTGTCGCCGTACGGTCTGAGTTTGTTGAACTCATTGAGTTAGCCGGCGGTGGCGGCGTTGATCGTGATCTTGTCAACTGCTCCGCTGTAGACGCCCCACTTGTCGAGGATCGTCTTGTAGCTGCCGTCATCAATCATCGACTGCAGCGCAGCCTGGATTGCTTTGACGAGCGGCGAGCCCTTCTTCACGGCGATGCCGTACGGTGCGTTGTCGAAGGAGTCACCTGCGAGTTCAATCTTGTCGCTCTGCAGTGAGACCGCGTACTGGGTGATCGGTGAGTCTGCACTCATCGCGTCTGCGCGCCCGAGGGCAACGGCGTTCGTGGCTTCATCTTGCTTCTCGAACTTGAGAATGTCGATGGCGGGCTTGCCAGCGTCGGTGCATTCCTTCGACTTGGCCGGCAGTTCGTCGGTCTCTTCGTAGGTGGTTGCCTGCACAGAAACGGTCAGGCCGCAGGCGTTCGCCTGGTCAACGTTCTTGCCAACCTGTTGAGCCCACTGGATGCCGGCCTGGTAGTAGTTGACGAAATCGACGCTCTTCTCGCGCTCTTCGTTGTCGGTGAACGACGAGAACCCAACGTCGACGGTGTCACCCTTAATGCTCGGGATGATCTTGTCGAATCCGGAGATCGAGTAGTCGGCTTTCAGACCAAGCTTGGCGGCCATCGCGTCGGCGAGGTCAACGGACCAGCCCTTGGGGTTGCCCGCATCGTCTTTGTACTCATTGGGTGCGTACGTGGGGTCGATGCCGATGACGAGCTTGCCTGAGGCCTTGATGTCGTCTGGGAGCAGCGCTGCAGCTGCGGTGTCAACTCCAACTGCTGGGGTATCGCCACCTCCGCTGCCGGGGGTTGCGGGCGTGCTGTTATCCACACAACCGGTGAGCAAAAGTGCTGCGACGGCGATGACTGCCGGCAGCGCGAACTTAGTGCGCATGGTGATTCCTTCTCTTCTCCTGGTGAGTCGTGCAGCCGGTGCAGGAAGGCACAATGCAAGATTTACGAGTGCGCCATCGACACGTCGGCCCTCAAAGCTTACTCCTGAGCTCTCGCATGCTGAATGCACGCAGAACGCACGCCGAGCGACAGCAGAACTATTCGCCGCGGCCACGTTGCTCTTACTCGGCAGTAGACGACTCCGCGGCATCGATGCGCTCGCGATCTGTCTCGCGTGCGGTGTCGATGCGCTTCTGCTGGCGGCGCGATCGCGCAAGGGGTGGGATTATCTCCTCGTCGGGCGTGATGATCACAAGATCGTTGTCAACATGATCTGCCATCGCGTGTGCAGCATCAATGAAATCGCCGCGTTTGATCGCATCGAAGATCTTTTGGTGTTCTGCCTGCATTGTCTCGGCATCAGCGGCGTGCGCCAAACGGCCGACGTGTTCCGGGGCGTTGAGCCTGTCCGTGATTCCGGCGTAGAGGGAGGCGAGCAAGCGGTTCTTGGCGGCATCGAAGACCAGATAGTGAAAACGGCCCGCGAGTTCCGCATCCGATTCCTCTGTCGCGAACGCGGTGCAGTGCCTGCGCTCAAGTGCTTTAGCGATCGCGCCCTCTAGCGCGACAATGTCGCCTTCGTTGCGATGATGAGCCGCCTGCTGTGCGGCCTCCACGTCGAGCGCGCGGCGGTAGCTCAGCAGCTCTTCGAGCGTGTAATCGGCGAGAAATTCCATGAGCAAGACACTCGACGGGGTGTTGGATCGCACGAAGGTACCTCGACCTGGAAGCGTCTCCAGCATGCCCATGCTCGCGAGGGAACGTACGGCCTCGCGGATTGTCGATCGACCGACTCCGAGGCTCGTCGCGAGTTCTGGCTCAATGGGGATGCGAGATCCCACAGGCCAGATGCCCGTTGTGATGTGTCGCCGCAGAAAGGCAAGCGTGTTGCGCGCCCGCTCAGTTCCGCTCTGCGCAATCACTCGCTCACCTCTTCTGTGCCGTCACAGCCGGTGATGCCCGGCAGCTCTGACTCAGTATATTCGGCGGGTATGCGCGGGCCGGGGCTCTGCGCCTCCCCGGCCCGTAAAGACGGTGGCAGCTACGGAGCCAACCAGTCCACGATCTGCTCGAGACCAGTGACAGTGTGTTCGAGCCCAAGAGCCTGCACCTGATTTCCGGTGAGTAGCAATACGCGTCCATCGGCCACCGCAGGCAGCGCGGCCACGGCCGCGTTCTGCATTACAGGGTCAAAAAGCTCGTGACCAGAGCCGTTCATATCGATCAGGAGGATCGCATCCGGGGCCGCCTGGATGACCTGCTCCGTGGTGATCGGCCCCGTGTGCGCTATCCCGAGGTCGGCGCTCGCATCGACACCTCCCGCGAGGCGTACCAGTTCGATCGGAAATGCCTTGCCCGCGGTGACGAATGGGCGGCCAGCCTGGTTACTGAGCACGAGGATGCGCGGTGCCTTCGTCTCGGATGCCGTTGCGGTGAGCCCAGAGCGAATGGTTTTGAGCAATGCCGCCGCCTCGTTGTCCGCGCCGATTGCCTCCCCGACGAGATCGATGTTCGTCGTCATATCGTCGACTGACGCCCAACTGTTGGGAAGAACAAGAACGGTGAGGCCAGCCGCGGTGAGAACCGACCCAACTTTTTCGTCAAGACCATATCGCGCACTCAGTAGCACAAGATCGGGAGCCGCTGCTATGACCGCTTCCGCATTCGTGGCGCTCTCTGTTGGTGCAAAATTCTCGACGTTCCCCCACGCGTCTGGGTGGTTGGAGAGTGCCGGATTCTCGACAGATTTGGGAACCATCACAAGGCTGTCCGACGCGCCGAGAGCCGCAACAAGTTCGGCAGTTTCGTAGGTGAGCGCGGCGATGCGTATCGGCTTGGCGGCAATCTCGATCGAGGTGGCCTTTGCGGTGTCACCCGCTGGTACGTCGATCGTGCGCGGGAAGCTGGCGGGCGTTGCCGGTGACGCAGGGGCAGCATGCGAGGTGGGAGCGCCAGCACATCCAGCGAGCGCGAGCAGCATCGCCCCAATCACGGCAAACCGGAGGGTTTTAGAACTATTCATCATTTCCTTAACTGTTGAGAACGGAGGTGAGGGGTAGGTTCACGTTTTTGCCGCCGTGAGAGCCGTCAGGCCGCACGAGACCCAGAGTGGGGGCGCCAGAGGGACTAAGAAAGCTCTCTGTCTCTACCCCGTAGACACGTCGAATGGTCTCTGGCGTGAGCACATCGCCTGGTGCGCCTACCCGCACATCGTCAGAGATCACGGCAACGAGCGTGGACCAACGCAATGCTTGACTGAGATCATGCATCGTCATGAGCAGGATGTGCCCCGCCAGCGCCCGCTCATTCAACGCGTGCATGACTGTGAGGTGGTGGTGGAGGTCAAGCGCAGAGGTCGGCTCGTCGAAGAGCATGACGGGAGCATTCTGAGCGAGAACGCGAGCCACCTGCACAAGTTGCCGTTGCCCGCCAGAGAGCGTGCTGTATGAGTGGGAAGCGAGTTCGTGGAGACCAAGCCGCTCGAGGGCCAGATGGGAACGATCTGACGCAGATTGTCGGCCATCCGTGACCCCCGCAAGTGCCCCGACGCGCACGATGTCGAGCACACGGAGTTCATTCGGAGCGTAGGAATCTTGGGTCATAAGCGCGATGACCGATGCGCGCTCTCTGCTTCGCATGGTCGCAATCCTTCTGCCGCCAAAGCGCACGCTGCCAGTCGAGCGCACCCCCGTGCGCGCCACCGCAGAAAGCAGGCTCGACTTGCCCGAGCCGTTCGGGCCGACGATTCCGAGAAACGTGCCTGGCGCAAGGCTCACGCTCAGCGGCGAGAACAACGATCGCGTGCCGCGCTGAGGCGCGACGGCATCGAACTCCAGAGTTCTCATGCGCGCCTCCGAAGAAGGAGCATGCCGAGGAATACTGGGGCGCCAACGAGAGCACACACGGCTCCCGTCTGCACAACCGCAGCACCGAAAGCGGTGCGGCCCACCGTATCCGCGAGAACGAGAAAGAGGCTTCCGCACAGGATTGACACGGGAAGAAGCTGCGAGTGCTTGGCTCCCAAGACAAGTCGCACTGCGTGGGGAACGACGAGGCCCACGAAGCTGATGATGCCGGAGACCGCCACCGCCGCGCCGGTGACAACAGAGGCGAGCAAGAGCAGCATGAGCCGACTACGGTGCACGTCGAATCCGGAGGTCGCCGCCACATCATCACCGAGCAGCAGCGCATCGAGCGTTTTGCTGTGCATCAGCATGAGCAGCAGGCCAGCAAAGATAGGCACTGCGGCGATCGCAACGTGCAACCACTGGCGCAGGTCGAGATCCCCTGCAAGCCAGAACACTGCACCGCGCGCGAGCGCATCATCGCTCGCATTGGCGATAAGGATGGCGATGATGGCCCCCGCGAAGGCATTGATCGAGACGCCGACGAGAATGAGTGTGTGCGGGCTGCTCCCCCGCGTCGCCTGAACTGCAGCCTGCAGTATGAGCGCAACAAGGAGGCTTCCCGCGAACGCGGCAATGGGCACACCCCAGGTGAGAGAACCGGCGAGGCCAAGCGTTATTCCGGCCACCGCGCCCACCGCTGCCCCCGCGGAGACGCCAGTGATTCCCGGATCGGCGAGCGGATTGCGAAAGACGGCCTGCATGACGACGCCGACGGCGGCGAGTGCCCCGCCCACGAGGATCGCGACGAGAATGCGCGGCAACCGGATGGACCAGACGATTGCGCTGGTCTGTGGTTCAGCAGTGGTGGGCGAAAGTATTGCCCTCACGACATCTGCCGGGTTCAGCTGCACGAGCCCAACGCACACGCTGAGGATTGCTGCGACGAGCAGCAGAACTGCGCTCGCCAGCCCGAAAACGAGCCCACGATGGCGCAACATCATCATGTTTCCTTTGAGAGGGAATGGGTAAATTGGGCGCGAAGAATGACGCCAGATCTGCCGCTGTGAGGCGAAAAATAGGCGACAAAAGTTCATCAGATCAACTACTTCATCTGATGATATGTTGGCCTTGTTCTCCTCACCAAATTGATAGGTTCTCACTGCATAATGTTTGCGCAGCAGCCCCTCGCTTCGATCGCACTTTCCGACAAGCCGACTCCAGAACAGGTCGCCACACCGGCGGCCACTCTGCACGCCGGGCACTCCGACTCCGACTCCGCTTCCGACTCCGCCTCCTCCGACTCCGCTTCCGGCTCTGCCTCCTCTTCCAGCTCCGCCTCCGCTTCCGGCTCTGCCTCCTCTTCCGGCTCCGCCTCCTCTTCCTCCGATACCTCCCCTTCCTCCGACGCGGCAAAACCCTACGATGCGCTGCTTCTTGCGTCCTTCGGCGGACCGAACAAACCAGAAGACGTTATGCCGTTCCTGCGCAACGTCGTGCGGGGAAAGAACATTCCCGATGATCGCCTCGAACAGGTGGGTGAGCACTACTACGGCTTCGGTGGTCGGAGCCCCATCAACGAGCAAAATCTTGCCCTCCGCCGCGCGCTTGCGACTGAGCTGCGGGCACGCAACATCAACCTGCCCGTGATTTGGGGTAACCGCAACTGGCACCCGTTCACAGTTGACGCGCTGCGTGATGCCAGCGCCTTCGGGGCACAGCGCGTACTCACTATCGTCACAAGCGCCTACGCCTCCTACTCGGGCAGCAGGCAGTACCGCGAAGATTTGGCGTCAGCCCGCACAGAACTCATTGAGAGTGGGTTCAACGCCGTCGACATCGACATCGTGCGGCCATTCTTCAATAGCCCTGGTTTCGTCGACGCCAACGTTGCCGCGATTTCTGACGCCGCCGCATCCCTTCAGGGCGGTCTCGACCGCGTGCACGTGGTGTACGTCACACATTCGATCCCCGACACAATGCAGGAGGCCTCCGCGGTGACGGGCCCCGGATATCGTGAGCAGCACGAAGACGTGCGTGCCGCCATTGATGAAACCCTCCGCGAACGATATGGCATCATCGTGAGCTCATCCCTCGCGTATTGCTCCCGCTCGGGCGCCCCGCACACACCGTGGCTCGAACCAGACATCAACGATCACCTCAAAGAACTCGCGAACGGCGGTATCAGCCGAGTGGTGATCGCCCCCATCGGCTTTATCTCCGACCACATGGAGGTCATCTACGACCTCGACACCGAAGCGCTCGAGACCGCACGCGGGCTCGGTGTGGACGCCGTGCGCGCGGCGACCGCTGGCATCCGGTCAGAGTTTGTCGCCAGCCTCGTCGACCTCGTGGTGGAGCGCGCGGCCCGCGAGCGTGGCGAGAATCCGCCCACCACGACAGCGGGGGCATTGGGCGCCTTCCCCGATGTTGCGCCACCTGGAAGCTGCCGCATGCGCCACGGCGAGGTCACCGGCATCCCCATTGTTGGCAGCACCGCCGACGAGCTCGCGTTCCCCACAGAAGGTCACTGACAACCATCCCGCCGCCATCACCAGACATCACCAGAAGGAGTAAGACAAAAATGAGCCCAGAACCCCGCATCGACCACAGCACGGTCGCCGACCAGATCAACTCGCAGACCAATTACACGATGTACTCGGTCTTTCGCCTCGACCGCCGCCACCTTGGCGAACGCGGCGAGCTCGGTTCCGCCGTCGCCGCCCTCGAGAAAGAACTCGCCGACATCGACGGGCTCAGAGTTCGTGGCTGGTACGACGTTGCCGGATTCCGGGCCGACGCCGACCTCATGGTGTGGTGGTGGTCAGAACAGGTTGAGACGCTGCAGCGCGCCTACCGCGCCGTGCTCGCGAGCGGGCTTGGTGAGCACCTCGACCCAGTCTGGTCACAGGTGGGTACGCACAGGGCATCCGAATTCAACCGCGCCCACGTTCCTGCATTCCTCGCTGGTGAGAATCCGCGCGGCTACATCTGCGTCTACCCGTTCGTGCGCAGCTACGACTGGTACCTACTGCCGGATGAGGAGCGCGGCACGATGCTGCGCGACCACGGCGCCGCTGCGCGGGACTACAAAGATGTTCTCGCCAACACGGTCTCTGCGTTCGCCCTCGGAGACTACGAGTGGCTGCTCTCGTTCGAAGCGGATGACCTCCTCCGTATTGTCGACCTCATGCGCACGCTGCGGGCCGTAGAGGCACGACGCCACGTGCGCGAAGAGACGCCGTTCTATACGGGCCCGCGCGTTGCACTCGGCGAGTTTGTCGCGGCGCTGTCGCACTAAAGGCTCCCTTCGAGACGCTCACCGCGTGAGCCCTTCAGGGAACGAGTAGGCCAACGCTCACCGCGTGAGCTCCTCAGGAACCGGTTCGCTTATCCCGTCTTCGCGCTGCTGACGGCCTTCGCGTTCGCCTCGTACGAGGTGTTCGTCGACTCGAAGAAGTTCACAAGCTCGTACGTGTCGTTGGCTGTCGCCATCCACTTAGCCGGGTTCGACACCTTGTACTCTGGCTCGAAACCGAGTTCCTCTAGGCGGCGGTCAGCCAGATACTTCACGTACTGGTTGATGTAGGTGGCGTTCAGGCCAAGGATGCCGCTGGGCAGCAAGTCGCGGTTATATTCCTCTTCCATCTCGACGGCATCCAGAATCATCTGCTTGATCTCAGCAGCGAATTCGGGAGTCTGCAGCTCGGGGTTCTCCTCCAGCACCGTGAGAATCAGGTTGATGCCGAACTTGAGGTGCAACGACTCGTCGCGAATCACCCAGTCCATCAGAGAACCAAAGTTGCGCAGTAGGTTGCGCTGGCGAAAGCTCAACGCGACCATGAAGCCGGAGTAGAACCAGATTCCTTCAAGGATGATGTTGTACGCCACGAGGTTGCGTACGAAGTCTTGCTTGCCCTCCACCGTGGTGATGTCGAGTGTTTGCTCGGTCATCCGCTTAATGAAGTTGACCTGGAACTCTTCTTTTCGCGCCATCGAGGGTACGTTGACGTGCGAACCGTAGGCGGCCTCACGGTCAATGGGGAACGTCTCGAGCACGTACTCGAAGCTCATGCAGTGGTTCGCTTCTTCCCACATCTGCTTCGCAAGGTAGAGGTGGCACTCCGCCGCGTTGATGTACGGGTACACACCGAACGCCAGTGCCTTGTTGACGAGCAGCTCGTTCGGGTTGAAATAGCTCATGAGGAACGTGATCGCGTGACGCTCTTCATCTGTCATCTTCTTGAAGTCGGCGATGTCCTGGTCGAGCTGGATCTCATTGGGGAACCAGGTGTTTGCTACCGCTTGGTCGTAAAGGTCCATTGCCCACTGGTACTTAACCGGCTTGAGCAACAGGCCTTCTTGCACACCAGTACCGAGAATTCCTGCCATGTTGATCGCTTCCTTCTGTTGTTTCTGCTAATCAAGTTGTCGCGGTAAATCGATACCTACTGGCAGCTGTCGCACTGCAGCTCGTCCATGGGGTCTACCGGCACAAAGAACTCATCTTCGTTCACGATTACTCGCCTTCCTTGGCTGGGGTTGTGGCCGCAGAGAGCCCTCCGAAGCCGAAGCCCTTGCGCACGGCGGGAGCTGGTGTCGCGGATGCCTCAGGTGGCGTGCTGGAGGCGTTCGCTGTCGCGAACCCACGCTTCTCGCTCGTGCCAAGGCCTTCAGACTTGTTCACCTTCACGGTGGACTGCTCGGCCTGGTGACGTGGCTTCATGTGCAGGTAATACGTCGTTTTCACGCCGCGCTCCCACGCCCCGAAATAGATGTCCATCATGTCGCCAAGGTCACGCGTTTCGAGGTACATGTTGCGGCTAATCGCCTGATCAATCCACTTCTGCGCCCGAGCGGCGACCTCGAGGAATGCGTACGGAGAGAGCTGGAAACTCGTCTTGTACACCTCTTTGAGGTGGTCCGGGATGGCATCAACGACTTGAACGTCGCCCTGACTGCGCAGGATCGACTCGCGCACGCTGCCCCAAAGGCCAAGTTCCTGCAGGTCTTTCACGAGGTTGCGGTTCACTTCAAGGAACTTGCCGCTCGAGGTCGAGCGGCTGAAGATCTGCGTGAACTGCGGGTCGAAACCTGGAGTGGTTCCCGCGACGAGACCAATGGATGCCGTGGGCGCGATCGCCATGAGCGTCGCATTGCGCATCCCGGCCTTCACCTTGATGCGCATGGCATCCCAGTCGAGACGCGTCGTGCGGTTTACTTTGATCGGAATACCGCGGTCTGCCTCTGTTGTGGCGATGGTGTCAATGGGCACCATTCCCTTCGACCATCCGGAGCCTTCGAAGTTCGGGTACGAACCGCGCTCCTTCGCAAGCTCAGCCGATTCATCGATCGCAGCATAGGAGACGTGCTCCATGATCTCGTCGATGAGGTCGTAAGACTCTTCGCTCTCGTAGCAAAGCCCAAGCTTCTCGACGATGTCGGTGAAGCCCATTACGCCAAGGCCCACAGCGCGATTTTGCTGGTTAGAGAAGTCGGCCTCAGAGACACTCGACTTAGTGATGTCGATGAGATTGTCGAGCTGGCGAACGGCGATACGTGCGCTCTCGGCGATCTTCACGTAGTCGATCGTCGGGCGTTCTTTGTTGATGCCGTGCCCTGAGTCAGTCGAAGGGTAGATGAGGTGCTGCGAGAGGTTGATAGAGGCGAGGTTGCACACCGACACGTTGTCTTCATCCTGCGGGAGCGTGATCTCGGTGCACAGGTTGGAGAGGTGGATCGTACCGGTGTTGTTGTTGAGCGCCCGGTTGTTGATCGTGTCTTTCCAGGTGAGCCACGGGTGGCTTGACGCGGAGAGCGAAATCAGGATCGCCTTGAACTGTTCGCGCGCACCCATCTTTTTGAACATGTGCATTTCGCCGGCCTCTGCCATGGCCACATACTCGGCGTAACGCTCAGAGAATGCCTTGCCGTAGAGCTCGTTGAGGTCGGTGACTTCGAGGGGGTCGAACAGGTACCAGTCGTCGTCGTTCTGCACGCGTTTCATGAACTCATCGCT
The DNA here is from genome assembly GCA_038243605.1 of Actinomycetales bacterium. GTDB lineage: Bacteria > Actinomycetota > Actinomycetes > Actinomycetales > Microbacteriaceae > Terrimesophilobacter. The sequence continues at coordinate 40,804 of JBBSQX010000004.1, read as the reverse complement.
GATCCACACGGCGGTGTTCGCCGTGCGGGTGCGGCGGTAGGGGTCACCCGAGTTCTGCCGCAGGTCGAGGAACTCGGGAAAGTCCATGTGCCAGTTCTCCATGTAGAAGCACAGAGCACCAAACTTCTTGCCACCACGGCTCACCGCACGAAGTACAGAGTCGATCGTGTGCATGAACGGAATCGGGCCGGTGGATGTCGTGTTGTTCGAACGGATGGGCGAACCCTGCGCACGCAGCTTGGTCACCGAGAGGCCGATGCCGCCGGTGCCCTTCGTAAGCCACATGACGTCACGCGTGGTCTTGGCGATGTGCTCGATGTCATCTTGCATCTCCATGACGAAGCAGTTCGCGAGCTGCGGGTAGCTTGTGCCCGCATTCACGAGCGTGGAGCCTGCCGCCAGGTATTCGAGTTTCGCCATTTTCTCGTAGAACTTGATGGCCTGGCCGTTGGGATCTGCCTCGTTAAGGGAAAGCCCCATGGCAATACGCATCCAGAAGTACTGTGGCACTTCGAGCGAGTCCCCGTTGCGACCCTTGATGCCGTAACGGTTGTTGAGCGTCACGACGCCAATGTACTTGAGAAGGTCGTCGTGAGCCGGCTCAAGAGTACGGGCGAGCAGATCGAGATCGAAAATCTCGACGAGCCTCGTGTCGAGAAGGCCCTCATCGACGCCGCGGTGGATGTTCATAGCGAAGTGCTCTACGTGCAGGCGGCGAAGCTCTGCGTCGCCTTCGTAGTCGCCGAGTACGCGCTTGTAAATCGTCTTGAGCAGCAGCCGAGCGGCGACGGTGTCGAACTCCGGGTCGTCTTTCACGTTCTGCAGTGCGACTTGGATGACTGCTTCGTCAAGTTGCTGTGTGGAGATTCCATCAAAGAGCGTCAACTCAAGCTCACTCGCGATCTGGGTGACCCAGGTGATGTTCTCGTCGAGGCCAGCACTGGCCTTCTCGATCGCGAGGTTGATCTTGTTGGCATCGTACGGCTCACGCTGCCCGTTGCGCTTGACGACGGTGATCGACATTCGTTCTCCACATCCCGAGAAGTCCCACCGAGACCGGTGACCTTTTCTCCCCTGTAAGGCTCTGTGAAAGCCTTGAATTCGTTCAAATTGTTGCTGTTCTAGGCCGAATTGGAAGATAAATCCTGATTCGCTCCGCCGCAGTCACACCACTATATAGCGGGTGTCGCGCATTCGTCTAACCCCACATGTAGTGGGCGTGTCATCCACAGGTGTGGATAAGTTGCCCGAGTTTTGCACAGCCTGTGAATAGATTCTTGCGTGCACCACCGACATTGTTGCCGTGTCAAGAGGAACGTTCTCAACGCCCCAATCGGCGGGGAAGAGCGGTCGCCCCCCATAGACTTGAACCCTTGTGAACGACAGCTATTGGAGCCTCCTCAGAACTCGCGGAGTCGCGCGCCTGATGGGCTCGCAACTGGTCGCCAGGTTCCCAAGCGGCATGCTCTCGCTCGCGTTCCTCATTCACATCGAACGCATTCATCACTCCTACGGCGCCGCGGGCCTTGTGCTCGCCGCAACGAGCGTCGGTCAGGCTATCGCGGGCCCCCTCACGAGTCGATGGATGGGCGTGTGGGGCATCCGAAAAGTCCTCATTCTCACCATGGTCGTGTGTGCGACCGCCGTGGGAGTGATCGCGTTCGCACCGAAGCTCCCCGTCGTCATGTACATGATCATCGGCTTCATCGCCGGGCTCAGTTACCCGCCCATCCAGCCGGCCGTGCGCACCATTTATCCGAAGCTCGTCAACTCGACCCAGATCACACCGCTCTACTCGCTGGATGCCTCCGCTCAAGAACTCATTTGGATCGGTGGCCCCGTCATCGCCACCTTCGTCGCGATGCAGGTGAGCCCCGTGGCGGCCATCACCGTCGCACTCATCTTCATGGTGGTCGGCGGTATCTGGTTCATTTCCTCGCCAGAGGTTGGTCGAGTCGCTATCCCGCGCGCGCGACGAAAACTCGGGGCAGTTCTCACCAGGCCGCCCGTCATGCTGGCGACCGTCACCGGGTTCCTGCTCGTCGGCGCGTGCGCGGCCGTCGAGGCTGGCGTCGTCGCGACGTTTGGAGAAGGTGACCCACAATCCGGCATCGTGCTGTCGATCTTCGCCGTCGGCTCACTCATCGGTGGCCTCGCGTTCGGGCACCGCCCCATCGGGCCATGGGCTCTCGCCTTCCGAATGTTCGGCGTGTTCGTTGGCATGGCGTGCGCGGCCGCCTTCATGAACTTCTGGTGGCTGGCGATCACCCTCGCTATCGCCGGTGTCGGCATCGCTCCCGCCCTCGCTGTGATGTTCACTATCGTGTCAGCAAGCGTGAAGTTCAGCGAAACCGCGGAGGCCTACGGATGGGTCGGCACTGGCCAGCTCATCGGCGCGGCTCTCGGCTCAGCCCTTGCCGGATTCATGATCGACGGATTCGACTCCCCCGGCGCATTCTGGATCGCTATCGTCTTTGCTTTCCTCGGATTCCTGGTGCCCACCATCTTCCGACGCGCGCACCCCGACCTTCGCGGGCGCGACTCAAGCCCCATCCCCGACACGGAGCCCATCCAAACGCTCATGCCGTAGCCTGCGCCCGGCGCGAGTCTCGCCCCCTCCCCGGTTTGGGGTTTTTTGTGTGGGAGGGGGTGCCAAAAACCCCCACACCGAACACAAAACACCGCATCGCCGTCTTAACCGCCTCCGCAAGGACCACAGTTAGCCCCCCTCTGCGTGTGGAAAAACCACCTGCAGGTCTCCACAAAGTTCGCAGAACTACAGCTCTTCACCGCGTTGGCTTCACGGTGCCCACGTTCTCCACAGATGTGCGGATGCCGCCCCGGCGGCAGCCTCGAAAGCCGCACCATGTCGGAATGCTGGACATCGCAACTGCAATCACAACCACAACACCGACGAACCTTCTTCATGTCCGTCACCTGCTCTCCGGCAGAGAGCGATCCGTTGTGGCGCAGCGCGCCAGGCGTGGTGAACTTGTCGCCGTAGCCCGAGGTGTCTATATCGAAGCAGCCACCTGGGCCGCGATGGACCGACATGTTCGATATCGAACCCAGATCACCGGCGTTGCGAGTCGCCTCGGCCAACACGCCCTTCTCTCGCACGATTCTGCCGCGGCGCTGTGGAGGCTCCCGCGGGTCGGAGCGTGGCCCCGGAAGGTTCACATCACGATCGATTCTGCCGCGGGTGGGCGGTCGGATGCTTCGGTCTTTCGCCACACCATCGGCGTTCCCGACGGATTTGACTTCATTGACCAGCTGCGTACGACCACACTTGCACGCACCGTCGTGGATGTCGCGCGCACATCATCGTTTGGCACCGCCGTCACGGTGACTGATGCGGCACTAAGGCGGAGCGCACATCCGATCGATGAAGTGCCCGCCACGCAGTTGACTCGCGACGACCTTCTATCCGAACTCATCGGAATCCCGCTCCATCAGGGCGTCGCCAAGGCGAGGCGCGTGATTGAGTTCGCGGACGCACGTGCCGATCTGCCCGGGGAGTCGATGAGCAGGGCTAGCATCCACCGTGCAGGAATTACCGCGCCTCAGTTGCAAATTACTCTTCGCGGAGTGAGCGGAAGAATGTGGATCGTTGACTTCTGGTGGCCCGAGTTCAATGTCATCGGTGAGTTCGATGGCAAGTGGAAGTACACCGACCCAGCATTCATGAAGGGAAGAACCCCCTCGCAGGTCGTGCTCGACGAGAAGGCGAGAGAGGATGACCTGCGCGCAGCAGATCATGGCTTCATTCGATGGGACTGGGCCGTCGCGATCTCTCCTTCGTCGATTCGCGCGAGGCTCTCCGCGGTCGGAGTCCGGTAGAACTTGCCTGCGATGCGGCGGTTTGTCTGCGATGCGGCGGTCCAAACATCAGCATCGCAGACAAAACATCGCATCGTGAGCCCGGATGCCTCGCGCGAATATACGGTGGTTGGTCTCACCGACTAGATCACACGCAATCCGGTAATAGACGGTACCGGGTAGCGCGCTGTGTCACCATCGCGGGTGGATGGCCTCGCGAAAGTAGCTGTCGTACAGGGCCGTCACGGCATCCGTGAACTCCTGCCCAAGTGGTGCCACTGCCCCGGCCGCCGCATTTGCTTGCGCTTGCTGCACGCTGCGCGCCCCGGGGATGACACTGCTCACGCCATCAAGCTGAGACACCCAGGCAAGTGCTGCTGTCGCTGGTTGCAGTCCGTGCGATGCGGCCAATGTGGAGAACTCCTGCGCCGCCGCGACACCCTTCTCAAAGTCGACACCTGAGAAGGTCTCCCCGACGTCGAATGCTTCGCCGTGGCGATTGAACGTGCGGTGATCGTTCGCGGCAAACGTCGTATCGGCACTGTAGCGACCGCTCAGGAGCCCTGAGGCGAGCGGAACGCGTGCGATCACTCCCACCCCTGCCGCGCGCGCGGCAGGAAGAACCTCATCGAGCGGCTTGAGCCGAAAAGCGTTCAGGATGATCTGCACGCTCGACACCCCCGGCCTGGCAATCGCAGTGAGCGCTTCAGCTGTGGTCTCCACACTGACTCCGTAGCCGGCGATCGCGCCCTCCGCAACGAGAGTGTCGAGATCGTCGAACACGCTATCCATGGAATACACGGCGGTGGGCGGGCAGTGCAACTGGACAAGTCCGAGCGTGTCCATGCGCAGGTTGCGACGCGAGCGGTCAGTCCACGAACGGAAGTTGGCCATCGAATAGTTGGCGGGCTCTTGCTCCATCCTCCTGCCCATCTTCGTCGCCACAAAAATGTCGAGCTGCGGGTTGTCGGCGAGGTACCCGCCGATGATGGTCTCGCTGCGTCCGTCGCCGTAAACATCTGCCGCGTCGAAGAAAGTCACGCCACTGGACGCAGCGGCATCTAGCACTGCTCTGGCATCCGCCTCGTCTACGTCACCCCAGTCGGCGCCAAGTTGCCACGTTCCTAAGCCAATCGCTGAGACAGTGAGATTTGCGCGTTGCACCGTGTTGAGCTTCATTATCTCAGTCTAGGTTTTCTGTCAGCCGATGGCGGTGGCAACAACCCGCGCCATCCGGTGCCGGATGAGGTGGTCGTTCGCGTCGACCTTGTGCATGGTGACGTTTCTGAGCTGGCGAACAATGCGAAGACCAGCAGAGTTCAGGAACGGGTCGAGGTTGCCATAGATAAACTCTGCCGGCACGGTAACCGAGGCGAGGTCGCTAATCGTGGTCTGAGATTCGATCAGATTCTGCAATGACATCACGAAGGCGTTCCAGTTGCGCTCCGACACTTCTAACACGTTCTTGATCGGCGAGATCCTTGCGAGCATGGATGCGTTTCGCATCGTGAACTTCTTGTTTGTCCTCAGATACTCGTAGGCCCGCAAATAGAGGTCCATTGCGGCGCGTTCTCTCGGGTCGCCAATGGCCGCCGGATTAACGTATACGGGAGGGCTCACGAGCACCAGTTTTACCAACTTGTGCTGATGTCTCGCGGCATACCTGGTGGCAATGAGGCTTCCCATGGAATGCCCGACAAGGACAAACTTCTCTTTGAGCGCGAGCGACTCAATGGTGTTTGCGAGCGCAGACACGTGCTCTTCGATCGTGTAACGGGCGCCCTTCGGTGATGGCGACTCACCGAACCCGAGAAGGTCGATCGAAATGGTTCGGTGGTTGCCGATGAGAAGTGGAATGAGAAGGTCGAAGGTGGCGGAGGATGAGGCGATCCCGTGCACGAGCAAAACCACAGGGCCACTGCCCTCGTCACTCGCCACATGCAGAAGCGGAGGGCGAGAACGGCGAAACCGATCGAAAAAACCCATGTCTTCAGTATCGCCCACCGGGAGGGGCATCAACCGGCGGGTCTTCGACTTTAGCGACCAGCGTGGCGCATGCTGCAATTACGCAAAAAGGGGATCAGCCCGCGCCGATCCCCTTCCGCTCGCGCGACATTAGCTGTCGCGAAGTTTTTCTTTGTAGTCGTTCTTGGCGTGAGTGGCGTCGCGATCTGCCTCAGCTTTCTTCACATCCGCTTCGGCTTTCTTCACCTCGGCATCTGCTTTGAGCGCATCCAACTGATCTTCGACGCGGTCTTTCATGTCTTCCGCAACGTCACCGATCTTCTCACCGGTGGCTTCTGCGGCATCTTTAGCGTTGTCAAACAGTCCCATGATGTTCCTCCTGAGTTCGTTTTCGTCAGCCTGTAAGCATTGACCCTATTGTGGGGGTGGCGCGTTTTGCGGTTCGCACAGCGGGCTCTCAGTCGTCTTTGACGAGACGCCAATATTCGGTGACGCACGAGTCATGCAAAACGTTGGGTGGTGTGTTCGTTATCAGCGCGGATATGTTGGGCACATGAGACGAACACTGATCCTCGTGCCTTTGGCACTTTCTGCTGCGCTGTTGACCGGATGCGCGCCCGGGTTTGCATCCATGAGCGGCGGTTCGACAAGCGATAGCAGTTTGCGCGGGCCAGCGGGCGCATCGGAGAGCCTGATCGGCGGGGACACCACGACATTCGGGCCCGCGGAAGACAAGGCGATGAACGTGGTGGGCCCACAAATCATCACCACTGTGGATCTCACAGTGACCGTCACTAAGCCGCTCACCGCTGCGGATGATGCCTCGAAAATTGCCGGCAAGTTCGGCGGCAGCGTCTCGTACCGCAGTGAAAGTTCTGCCACCGCGGATTCCCCTGGCAGCGCACAGCTCACCCTGCGCATCCCTTCCGGGAAGCTGACTCAGGCTCTCGACGAGTTGAAGGAGCTGGGAATTGCGCGCGATACCTCCATCAACGCGCTGGATGTCACCGCAGAATCCACTGACCTCGACGCCCGAATCACGTCTCTGCAAACATCCGTAGACAGGCTGCTGACGCTCATGTCGCAGGCCACCTCGACCGAGAATCTTCTCGCCGTTGAGTCCGCCCTTTCGCAGCGACAGGCTGACCTCGAAAGCCTGCAGGCGCAGAAGCGTAACCTCGACGATCAGGTTCAGCTCTCTACGGTGAACCTCTACTTGGAGGCAGAAGCCAACGCCCCAGTTCCTAACCCAGACAACTTCTGGACCGGGCTCGTCTCAGGCTGGAATGCCTTCGTAGGTTTCTGGGCTGGCGCGCTCGTCGTGCTCGGTGTGCTCGTACCGTGGCTAGCCGCCGCCGGGCTCATCGCCCTGATCGTCATCGTTTGGGTAAAGCGAGCCCGTCGCCGCCGTGCAGCAACTAGGGCCGCAAACCCCGCAAGTTTCTCGCCGTACGCTGCAGCGCCAGGGACCGCAGCGGCGCAGGGGGCCGCAGAACCTGGAACCGCAGCGGCGCATGACGCTGTAGGGGTCGAAGCTGTCGCACCCTCAACACCAGCACCAACGGCGTCAGTGTCAACAGTGCCAGCGCCAACAAAGTCAGCACCGAAGAAGCCGGGTAAGGCTTAGCGATTCCAGTCGGGTCGGTCCGGAGCCGAGCGACCAGCCGCATCCCACGGGCTGATGGCTTTCTCCGGATCGGCTTCGCCAACTAGCTCACGCAGTCGACCAATCGTGTCCCGCGCCTCATCCACCACGGTGAGAAGTGCTGGCACGAGCGCGAGCAGGCGACCGATGCGTTCCTCGTCGCTGGAGCCGTCTCCGTCGTAGATAATGCCCATGGCGTTGTCACGCAGCACCGCAGCCCGATCGAATACCTCCTCAGAGGATTCGCTACGAACTAGGGCCGCTGATGCCAACAACTCGATCTCGCGGCCGAGGCCAGCGAGCGATGGTTGGTTCTCTGCCTCTTTTGGCACTGGTTCATCCGCCACCATTCGATTATGCGGGATCCATCGAGACGAGCGCACAAGGCACAGCGCCAGGGGGCAATTTGCGGTACGCAGGTATGCACTGTGAAACAGTGCTGTGCGACGATGCGCACTTCGGCACCATGCTGCAGGTCAGTGCTGGCCGCGGTTGCGCCGGCGCACCAGTTTTGGCGCACGCTGGGAAACAAACGACTTGCGTGGGTTCACAAGAAAACCTTGCCGCAACGCTTCGCGGCCAATGAGCATGCGAAAGTCCATCTGGTCTCGCTGACTCAGTGTGGTTTCGGCGGTCACTGTGTGCCCAGCCAACTCGATGTTGAGAAGGATGACGAAGCGTTCCTCTTCGTGGCCGGAGGAGCTGCGCACCACGCGACGATCGTGCACAACGCTTTCCACCTCGACGACGTCTTCGGTGGAGAGCTGCCACGGTGGCACTTTGAAACGAACGCGGTCACCGCCCTCAACCTCTTCAATGTCGAACGCGTGCAGTGCTGAACTGCGCGCGCCGGTGTCGAGTTTGGCTTTGATCCAGGGAACTCCGATACCCGGAAGGCTCACCCATTCACGCCATCCGACGATGGTGCTTGAATGGAGTTCTTCATTCACCACACCATCTTGGCAGGACTGCACCATGAAATTGGCCATTCTCTCGCGAGCGCCGCACGCTTATTCGACAATTCGCCTTCGCACGGCCGCCGAGCAACGCGGCCACACGGTGAAAGTTCTCAACACTTTGCGCTTCGCGATCGACCTTTCTGGCGACGAACCCGACCTGCAGTACCGCGGAAAGCTGCTCTCCGACTACGACGCGATCCTGCCCCGCATCGGCAACTCGATCACCTATTTTGGTACCGCAGTGGTGCGCCAGTTCGAGCAAATGGATGTCTACACGCCGAATACCGCAAACGGCATCACGAACTCACGCGACAAGCTGAGGGCCTCCCAGATTCTTTCGCGCCACAACATCAGCATGCCCGCCACCGCGTTCGTGAATAACCGGGCGGATGTGCGCAGGGCAATCGAACGCGTCGGTGGCGCACCCGTGGTGATCAAACTCCTCGAGGGCACGCAGGGCATCGGCGTGATCCTTGCACCAGAAATCAAGGTCGCGGAGGCGATCATTGAGACACTGCACTCAACAAAGCAAAACGTGCTCATTCAGAGGTTTGTTTCGGAGAGCCGCGGAAAAGACATCCGGGCCCTCGTCGTTGGCGACCGGGTCGTCGCAGCGATGCGGCGCGTGGCGGTGGGCGACGAGTTCCGCTCGAACGTGCATCGTGGAGGCACCGTAGAGCCAGTAGAGCTGACCCCGGCCTACGAGCAGGCGGCAGTGCGTTCAGCACAGATCATGGGCTTGCGCGTTGCGGGTGTCGACATGCTGGAGGGCAACGACGGCCCTCTCGTCATGGAGGTCAACTCGTCCCCTGGGCTTGAGGGCATTGAGCGCGCGACTGGGCTAGACGTTGCTGGTGCGATCATCGACCACATCGGCAACCAGGTGGCCTTCCCAGAGGTGGATGTGCGTCAGCGGCTCAGTATCTCGACCGGGTACGGAGTGGCCGAAATTCTTGTGCACGCAGGTGCTGACCTCGTCGGTAAAACGATGAAAGAGGCCGGGCTGTGGGAGCGCGACATCACGACGCTCACCGTGCACCGCGGAACGGCCGTTATTCCAAACCCAAAGAAGAACGAGGTTCTGGAGGCCGGCGACCGCCTGCTGTGCTTCGGAAAGCTTGAAGAGATGCGCTCGATGATCCCCGAGCGCCGCCGCCGCCGGGCACGCGTTCGCAAGCTACCGATCGAGCCGGTTCCCGAAAGCTGATCGGCCACAAAGTCACCTTTTTGGGGGAACTGAGAAGAGTTACGCGACAGCGCTCAACGAACGCTGCCGCGTAGCGGAGAACTATTTTTCCAATACAACTTGAATGTCGATATCGATTTTCACGTTGTCTCCGAGAGTCACGCCCCCGGCCTCCAGCGCGGCGTTCCAGCTCACGCCAAAGTCGTGCCGGTTGATGGTCGTTGTCGCGGTAGCCCCAGCCTTTGTTTGGCCATACGGGTCTACGATCAGACCGCCGAACTCTCCTTTAAGGGTGACTGGCTTCGTGACGCCCCGCATGGTGAGCGTTCCCTCAACGGTGAAGTTCTCGTGATCGAAGGCGAGTGACGTTGAGTTGAATGTCATCGTCGGGTGCTCGTCAACGAGAAAAAAGTCACTCGTGCGAAGGTGGTTGTCACGATCCGGTTGGTTCGTGTTCACCGATGCGACATCGACTACTGCCTCGATAGTGGTGTTCTTCGGGTCTTCTGGGGTGACGATGGTCACGTCAACTTTCTCAAAGACGCCGCGCACTTTCGAAATCATGAGGTGTCTCACCGAGAAGGAGACCTCCGAGTGTGCGGGGTCGATCTTCCAGGTTCCCTGGACGTATTTGGACTGAAGTTCAGCAGGAATGGTCATATACAAAGCCAAGTGTTGATGGGGGCCTTTTATTCCTGTATTCGAACGCGCATACCACTTTCGCCATGAGCGCTACCGCGCTAGAAAGTAATGGCGCACTAAGTGAGAACAGCGTGCATGCCAGATTTTGGTGGGGGTACTGCGAACTTACTGCAATCGAGAGAGGCAGACCTCTGACCTCTGTAAATTGCTGGTCGAAGCCCAAGTGAGCCCACCGAGGTTAGTGAGCCGAAAGCCGCTCGAGCGCCGGTCTCGTGCGATGAAGTTGGATCAGGGCCGGGCAGAGCGGCTTGTTTCTGCCTATCTCGGTGGTCAGTCGATCGCGGGGATAGCCAAGGCTCTCGAGGTCCACCGCACCACGGTTGCGGATCATCTCACGCGAGCTGGGGTCGAAAAACGATCCAAGAGCATGAGCCCCGCGCAAATCGATGGAGCAGTCCAAGACTACGCGGCTGGCCAGTCGCTGGAAAAGATCGGCACACGCCTGGGCTTCGACTCAACGACCGTGCTCAAGGAGCTACGGCTGCGCGGGGTGCAAACGCGTGATACTCATGGCCAGGAGCGCCGATAGTCGTTCATGGCGTTGATCAGTTTGGTGAAGGCGACGGTCGAACACTAACCAAGCGGTCGAAACCTCAACCCCGCACATCGCCCGCCCACTGACCGACTAAGAGGCAACGGGGTGATCCAGGAGCGCGGAGCTACTTGATGATCACGGGGTGGTGGTCCATTGCGACGCAGACACCACTCTTGACGAGGTAGACCTCTACGTAGTGGCGACCAGCGTGAGCAGTGGGCTCTGCCCGTGAAGCTGATCCGCCATCCTTCACCACTTGGCCTCGCATTTGATTCGCGTCGAAAGCCTCTTTCCCGGTGTTCCGCACCTTCCAATACACGTCGAAGGGCGGAGGAACGCTATTGGCAGAAATCCGGAAATCGATAGTGCGATTCTTACCGACTACATTCCCTCGGGCGGGGAGGTCATAGTGACGAAATCCAGGTTTCTGACGAAGCCTGCCCCGCAGTTGCACACGGTACCTGCGATCGAGCACAACCGGAATTCCCCATCGCTCGGTGATGTTCTCTTCCGTGTTGGTCACGTCCGACCGGGTCAAATGCTCCTGAGCGGACTTCGTGATCGTCGAAAATGCGTAGGTGCCGAAGTCGTCGCCAAATAGCTTGCGCCACTTCTTGTAGCTCTCGTCCTGATCGGGCTCATTAAATGCGTCCTTGATCCAGGCCAAATATGTGTGAATCCAGCTTCGAAAGTTCGCATACTCTTGTTGGTTCCATCGATGGTTGAAGTTCTCACCGGGGCAGCTCGGATCATCAATGCTTGGCATTGAGGGATTGGCTTGGAGATATGTGTCGAGATCTCCAACGATGTTCTTGAGCGTGGTGGGTATGTCCTTGTAGTGATCCGGATCCGACCACAGTGCTCCATCGCTGACGCGGCCGCCAAGAAGGATCGAGAGAATCACAGACTTGACCGAGAAGTTGTTTTTGAAGTCACGGACGTACTTCATGAGCCGAATCACATTGACCAGGCGTCCCCCTGTCAGGCGATTCTGATCTTCAAGCCAAGCGTTGAAGCCCTCAGGGTTGGTTAGCTCGAATGTGTTCGTGTTTCTGTTTGTGATGTAGCGCTCACCGTGACGTTCTAGGTAGGGAACGACGTCCATGTGGAACTCGTTGGCGTAGTCGACAACGACGCAACGACTGCGGCGGCTCACCATGTCCCGGTAAGTGGCACTCGATCGGAAGACCGTGTAGAGCTCTTGAACATAGTCCTCGGCATCCCAACTATCTACTTCGTTCATCTCAAGGAGCACGTCGGCGTCAAACTCATCGTTTGCCGCCACCGGATTGATGATCGTCCGTTGGGCATAGGAACCTTGTGGAATTAGCTCGATGAAGTTTTCCGCAATGACATCGGTGCCGGTGGAGAGATAGTTCCCGACAGCGGTGACGCGAGCATCCAACTGCTCTATGCGCTTATCGCTGAGGTTGACGCGGTTCTTGAGAAATGCGTCAAAGTTCTTGACCAGCTTCATTTGCGTCCTCCCTTCGGAACGAACTTCTCTGCCTTGCTAGTGAAGAACATCTCCTTCACTTTGGGATACTCAGTGCGGGCCTGCGTGGATCCGAGCCCTCGCAATGATTTGATGGCGCCGACCCCATCTAGTTTGTACATCGCGGCACCGACACTCGGCGAGACTCGATGGACGTTCTCGTGTCCAAGCAGCAATTGAGCAGCGCCCAGCGATGATGACGACTGGCCGGCCATGAAAGTGTCGGCAACCCTGGTTGCCCAATAGAGCTTTCCGCGACCACGCTGACCACGGTCTTGCGTGGACGCGACGGGAGTAGTACATCCCACTCCCAAGAGTTTGACTGAGCCCTTGGGCCACTCGAGCACGCCCAGGGCCTCCACTGCCGCGGCGCTCATCGGGTTGTTGGCCCACATACCGCCGTCAATAAGTGGGGTTCCAGACTCGAGATTGTGAGTCGGAAAGAAAGTCGGGGCAGCAGCCGTAGCTAGCGCGACATCGACGACTTTCTCCTTATCGTCGCGGACAAAGCGCTCATGGTGCGCGGTCTTGAAGACGTGGACCTCCCCCGTCTCGAGATTTAGCGACGGAATGAGTAGGCGCGTCTTGCTATCTCCTAGAAGTCGAGCACCAAAGACCTCTTCCAGCGCGCTCTTGAGGGGCTCGCTGCTGTACTTGGCCTCCATCCATTGCCGCAGAAACCCGAGGCGGCCTTTGCTGAAAATCTTCGGCCCGTGTGTCTCGTAGAAGGAGAGGATCTCTGCGGCAGGTAGGCCCATGCCAAGGCCGAGCGCGATGATTCCACCTGTCGAGGTTCCAGAAATCAGATCGAAGTGATCGACAAGAGGTTCTCCGAGAGTCTTCTCAAGCTCGGCCAGGAATGACGCCGCAAAAACACCCTTGATCCCTCCGCCGTCGATGGTGAGAACGCGGAAGACGTGCCGGTAATCGGTCCCGCTCATGAATCGAGCTCCGGTCCTTCATCGTCCTTGCGAAATGGGCGGCTAAGGGTGCGGGCATACCACCAGATGTAGACAAGAACCGCGACCAGTCCGATGGTGAAGAGGCCGACCAGCAACCAGGCTGACCACGCGTCCAGCGGCACATCTATTGCCATGACCGCCACCGGCAGGACGATTCCGAGTGCCGAGTAGACCGACAAGATCAAGATCGCGGATCCAACAGCAGCGGGCCGACCAATACCGTCCAGTTCACTCGTAAGGCGCGAGATCTCAGCCTCCAGCACGAGCTTCCGGCTTAGCAGGTTCTGTTCGTCTCGGATCGACTCGTCCAGCCGACGCATCTCGGTCGATTGCACCGCAACACTCGTGATTCGTGGGATACGGAAGTTCGCCAGGCTAGGCATACCGAACGGCAGTTTCTTTTCGGGCAACAGCGCGGCGATATGGTCGACGAGAAGCTCGTAGATCTCAGATTCTGACTCGTCGAACTGCAAGCCTCGATCAGTTAGGTCGTCCAGCGTCAAGCCGTCATCATCCCTTGCTCTGTCGATGTACTCAGCTATGTTCGTGTTGGCGGCTAACACGCGAACCATCAACTCAGAAAGGTAGCCACGCATCTCTTCGATTGAGCTACCACGCGGAATGTTCTGCTCCAAGAGGGACTCGACGTCGAGGTCTCCGGGACTGGTCTTCACCAAACCTTCACGCACCCAACCGAAGAACGCCGACTTGCTGTTCTCAAAGCGATAGGCGTAGGCCGCTTCGTACTCTGTGGCAACATGCTTGAGCCCGTCACGAGCGCGAAAGAGTTGACGCCTCAATCCCTCGCGTTCGCTAGAGAGTTGAACGAGGCGACTGACTAGAAACCCGCCAACGATTGCCACGATCGCAGCAGACGATTGAGCGAGCGTCGCGAGGAGATATCCTGGATCGCTCATGCCTGCTCCTCGTCCGCGACAGGATGGTCGCCCTGGTACGGCTCAACCTCCTCGACAAGCGAGCCACCGAAGTAGATCGCGTCAGGCGGGACACTTCCACCGACACCAAAGATCCGCCATCCCAAGTGAGGATCAAGCGTGAGGGTGATGAACATGTAGACATCAAGTTCGAGGGGCTTTCCGCTCCCTTCGACTCGCTTCCCTTCAAGTGACTTGTCGCCCGAGAGCTTGATGCGAGCGATCCGCGGGGCGGGGTAATCGACCATCGACGTTGGCTGGAAGTTTGCCAGCTCGCTCTTAAGCTTGTCCCAGTCAGCATTCGCCCAGCCAGGGGCCTCGGGCGCAAGTAGCACAAATAGATCCTCAGTCTTTGTCTCCTCGTCCCGTAGAGAGCTGAGGAACATCAGGGCTATGAGCATCGGATTGAAGAGGCTCTCCTGGTTGCCGATTTGACGCTCGTCGCCTTGCCCCGGTTTCCTGGACCAGCGCAATCTCTGCCTACTGACGTCCTGGAGTTCGCCGTTGAGTTCGCGGAGCCAGTGCCGTCCCTTTGGATCCGCGAAGGTGAGGGTCGCCCTTGGATACCAGCTGTCCGCGTGAGCGAGCAACGGCACGGAGATGTCGAAGACCAGTTCACGACGCGGTGGAATCACGCTGATAGGTGCTGGGGCGGCGAGCGGCCCCAGCGGCGTTTCGCCGCGTCCGATGTGAACGTTGACCATCGCATTGAAGGCAGGCTCGTTCGACTCGTTGGCGACATGAAGTTGCACCATCCGCTTGTAGGCCGAGCCGTCATCACGGGGCTGGTACTCGTCGGTGACCCAAGCCGAGACGAAGCGAGCGGTCGCGTCCTTCTCCCGTATCCAGGAACGGAGAGCCAGGATGGTTGCCACAAGCGTGGCACCCACCGTGCCGATGGCGGTCAGCACAGTCCAGACGTCCCAAGTCAAGGTCCAGGGCAGAGCATTGATGATTACGAGCACGAGTGCGACTGTTGCTAGCACGAGCACGATGATTCCGAGGACCTGGAGCGCTCTTGACAGCAGTTGTCGCATATCAGCTGTCCTCTCGCGAAGAACTCAGCCCGAAGAACCTCTCGAAGTACGCTCCGAGCTTCTCGACGACGCGCTGCTTCTTCTCGCCGTGACCGCCGTCTTCGGAGAAGCGCGACGCTGGCGGCAGCACCTTCGTGATCGCCGTGCCTGTCGTGCGGAGTGCGCCGTCGCGGAACGCAGTCTCGACGAACGTGCGAGTGGCGTCAGCGCGCAGGTCTTCAGCGGCGATGATCGCATCGAGTTCTGCCTCACGCCTAGCGGCGACAAAGGCCTGCCACTCATCGTCGATCGCGCCATCGACGGTGACACGGCTGACGAAGTCCTCGATGAGGTCGCGCTTGTTGCGCAGCGATGGGCTGGCGTCGACGGCGCGGGCGATCTCGGCGCGGAGTTCCTTGTCGTCGCCATCGCCGTGGGTGGCACGGTACTTCTCGACGAGCATGAGGATGTAGTCGACGTTGATCTCAACTTGCTTGATGAGCTCGATCTCAAAAACGACGTCGTCGTTGATCTGTTCCTTTTCGGCGTCTGTGGTTCCCCGGAACTCGGCGTACAGGTCGAGGTAGACGCTGCGGTAGTCCTGCCCTTGTCGGCTGGTGAGAATCTCGTTGCCAGCGAACTCGTCGAATGACGTCAGGATGTTCTGCAGGCGCAGGATGGCGCCGAACAGTGCAATGAAGTCCTTCTGTGCGGCCTCGCCAACGATCTGATGGCCGATTGGGAACCGGTCGAGCAACTCGGTGACCTTCTCGGCATAGTCGCCGTAGTAGTCGCCGTATGGCTTGAGCAGCACGATGCCACGGGCGTCCTTGTTGCCGAACAGTTCGAGCGCAGAGTTCGTCTCGTCCTCGAGGTCGCGGAAGGCGACGATGTTGCCATAGGTCTTGACCGAGTTGAGGATGCGGTTAGTACGCGAGTACGCCTGGATCAGGCCATGCGCGCGAAGGTTCTTATCCACGAACAGGGTGTTCAGCGTGGTGGCATCGAAGCCCGTGAGGAACATGTTGACCACAATCACGAGGTCGAGTTCACGGTTCTTCAGTCGCTGCGACAGGTCCTTGTAGTAGTTCTGGAACTTGTCGGCGCTGGTGTCGTAACTCGTGCCGAAGATGTCGTTGTAGTCCTGGATCGCATCCTCCAGGAAGCCTCGCGCATCAGTCGAGAGCGCGTCAGTGTCGAAGGCCTCGTCGTCGAGGATGCCGTCATCTGCGGCCTCGTTCGCGCCATAGGAGTAGATCAGGCCAATCTTGAGGCGGCGATCCTCCGGAACCTCCCATTGCTGCGTCTGGAAGTGGTTGTAGTAGCGGCGGGCGGCGTCGATCGACGCGGTCGCGAAGATGGCGTTGAAGCCGCGCACTCGCTTGCGCTCCCGCACGGCCTCGGCCTGACGGCGGGCGCGCGTGGAGGCGGCGACGTTCGTGACCACGGAGTGCTCGTAACTTGAGGCTCGCTTGGTCTTCTGGTCAAAGTGCTCAAGTGTGTACTTCACGATCTCGCGGATGCGCTCCGGCGCGAGCAGCGCCTTCTCCGTGTCGATAGCTGAGACCTGCGCATCGGTGACGTTGCCGACCTTGATGGTGTTGACGTAGTCGATGCGGAACGGCAGCACGTTTTTGTCGGTGATCGCATCCACGATCGTGTAGGTGTGAAGCTTGTCGCCGAAGGCCTGCTTGGTGGTCTTGAGTTGCGGGTTGCCGCCAGAGCCCGCGTTGACGGCGAAGATCGGTGTACCGGTGAAGCCGAACAGGTTGTACTTCTTGAATGCCTTCGTGATCGCGGAGTGCATGTCACCGAACTGCGAGCGGTGGCACTCGTCGAAAATCAGCACGATGTGGCCGCCGTAGATCTCATGTCCCTTGTTCCCGGCGATGAAGTTCGACAGCTTCTGGATGGTCGTGATGATGATCCGCGCGTTTGGGTCTTCGAGTTGCTTCTTCAGCACGGACGTGGAGGTGTTGGAGTTCGCGGCGCCCTTCTGGAACCGGTCGTACTCGCGCATGGTCTGGTAGTCCAGGTCCTTGCGATCCACGACGAACAGCACTTTGTCCACGCTCGGAAGCTTCGAGGCGAGCTGCGCGGTCTTGAATGAGGTTAGCGTCTTGCCAGAACCGGTCGTGTGCCACACGTACCCGCCAGCCGCTGCCGTGCCGAGTTGTTTGTAGTTCGTGGAGATGTCGATCCTCTGCAGGATCCGCTCGGTCGCAACAATCTGATACGGCCGCATGACCAACAGCTGCCGGTCAGCGGTGAGCACGCAGTAGCGCGTGAGGATGTTCAGCAGCGTGTGCTTGGCGAAGAACGTCTTCGCGAATGAGGTCAGGTCCTTGATCGGCTTGTTCTGAGCGTCCGCCCACCACGAAGTGAACTCGAAGGAGTTCGATGCCTTGCGGCCCTCGCTGGGCCCCTGCCCCTCCTTGAGGTGCTGGCTTCTCGTGGTGTTGGAGTAGTACTTCGTCAGCGTGCCGTTGCTAGTCACGAACAGCTGCACGTACTCGAACAGGCCGGAACCCGCCCAGAAGCTGTCCCGCTGGTAGCGGTCGATCTGGTTGAACGCCTCTCGGATGTCCACGCCGCGACGCTTCAGCTCGATGTGCACCATGGGCAGCCCATTCACCAGCACGGTGACGTCATAGCGGTTCGCGTAATTCGCGCCACCCTGGCCACGGTCGATCTCGTACTGGTTGATAACCTGCAGCCGGTTGTTGTGGATGTTCTGCTTGTCCAGCAGAGTGATGTTCTTCGTGGAGCCGTCCTCGCGCTTCAGGATCTGCACGTGGTCTTCCTGGACGCGAATGGTCTTTTCGACGATGCCGTCGTTCTTGCCAGCGACCTTCTCGGAGAAGAACTGCTCCCACTCGCCGTCCGTGAAGGCGATGCCGTTGAGTGCTTCGAGTTGCGCGCGAAGGTTCGCGACAAGTTGGGCTTCCGACGTCACGGCCACGTATTCATACGCCTGCGTACCCAACAGCCGAATCAGCTCTTGCTCCAACGCCGACTCCGACTGATACACCGCCTCGGCTTTGGCATCCGGCACATACTCGGCGACCACAGTGCTCTCCGCAGACACGGCGATCGGATCGTACTTGCGCGGCGTCGCCTCACTCATACAGCGGCCTCCCCAAACGTCAACAGACGGTCGCGGTAGTACTCATACTGTTTGCGTCGAGCGGCGAGCTCGGCGGGAAGGCCGACGCTGAGGTCACTAACGAGCGCGTCGAACTTGTCGAGAATCGATACGATCCGTTCCTGCTCTGCAAGCGGTGGAACGGGAATCCGCACACTCTTGATAATCCCTGCGTTGAGGTCGGATCGAGCGCCCTGCCCGAGCGCCTTGATTTGCTCGTACTGGCTGCGGACCCAGTAAAAGACGTAGCGGAAGTTCGCCTGGATTGGATCGATCTCAAAATTGCAGCAGTGCTGGTTCGTTGCGAGTGGAATCCGATTGACAGCAGAACGACCGGCCGTCGCACCTGAGATTGCCACGATCACACAGTTCGCCGGTATCCACTTGGCGGCAGTCTTTTTGAGTGCCTTTTCGGTAATTCGAATGTCGGTGTCCCAGATATCGACGAAGCGAACTTCTTGAGTACGAAGCCAGGGAATCGTTCCAGCGTCGTAGTACTCAGCGCTACCGGCAAGTGGTGTCGCGCCGGAGGAGACACGATCAGAAATCTCCCCAAGAGTTGACCAGCGGACGCCAGATTCCTCGGGGGCGTTCAGGAGCGAATCACGGAAATAGGCATACTGAAACTGTCGCGCTTCCAGCTCTGCTTCCAGCTCTGCTTCCAGCCGAGTGAACTGATCCAATATTCGCACGATCTCCCGCTGCACCTCGGGAGGCGGCACAGGAATTCGATACGCCCGCACACGACTGTCGGGGATTGATGGATAATTTCCTGCAACCTGGTTCGCCTCGATGTACTGGCGGAAAGTGTCGGCGCCGAGGATGTGCGCAAGGAAGTTCGTGAGCACGACCGACGTGTCCGGTCGCAAAACGCAATAGCCGGTACTGGCAATCTGGCCGTCGTACTCAGCGGGGATCACAGCCCACCGCATCTGCGCTGGGCGCGTCGTTGCGAAGATGACGTCGCCAGTTCGAACAATCTGTTGCGCACGGCTTGGGGCTGTACTTGAGTTGACAGTCACCGTCGCGCCAATGCGTCTCGTAACGCGATCAACTGATGAGAGGTCGATGTAACTGTAAGTCTCATCGCTCGCATCTGACCACTTGATGTTCGCGCTCTTTGAGACAACCTCACCGACGGCTTTGAACTCCACCCCGTTAGGGCAGAGCTCCGCAATCAGATCGTCGATGCGGCTCACCTCGTGCCCTCCAGGTCGGCGACGATCTGATCGATCGATGTGCGGAGTTCACTCTGGCGGGACACGATACGGGCGATCTCGGCGTTCAGCTCGGTGATGTCGACGACCTCGCGGGTATCCTCCTGCTCGACGTAGGAGGAGACGGCGATGTTGTAGTCGTTGGCGGCGAGGTCCTGGTTCGGTACGAGTTTCGCGACGTGGTCGACGTCGGCGCGGGCGGTCAGGGTGTCGAGGATGTGTTGCTGATTCACCGGCAGAAGCTTGTTCTTGTTGCCGACTCGTTTGAACTCGGCCGAGGCATCGAGGAACAGCACTGCGTTGTCGGTCTTGGACTTCTTGAGCACGATGATGCAGGTGGCGATGGTGGTGCCGAAGAAGAGATCCGGTGGGAGCTGGATGACAGCGTCGACGTAGTTGTTGTCGATGAGGTACTTGCGGATCTTCGCTTCTGCTCCCCCGCGATAGAGCACGCCGGGGAACTCGACGATTGCAGCCGTGCCGTTCACGGCCAGCCAGGACAAGATGTGCATGGTGAAGGCGAGGTCAGCCTTCGACTTGGGCGCGAGAACCCCTGCCGGGGCGAAACGCTCATCGTTGATGAGTAGCGGGTTGGCGTCACCGTCCCACTTGATCGAATAGGGCGGGTTGGACACGATCGCCTCGAACGGCTCGTCGTCCCAGTGTTGCGGGTCCGTGAGGGTGTCGCCGTGGGCGAGGCTGAACTTCTCGTAGTTCACGTCGTGCAGGAACATGTTGATGCGTGCAAGGTTGTAGGTGGTCAGGTTGATCTCCTGACCGAAGAAGCCGCCGACGTTCTCCTTGCCGAGCACCTTAGCGAACTTGAGCAGCAGCGATCCGGACCCTGCGGCAGGGTCGTACACCTTGTTCACACGGCTCTTGCCGGCAACAGCGATCTTCGCGAGCACCTCGGAAACCTCTTGCGGCGTGTAGTACTCACCACCCGACTTGCCCGCCTGGGAGGCGTACATCTGCATGAGGTACTCATAGGCGTCGCCGAACAGGTCGATCGAGTTGTCTCCGAAGTTCCCCAGCGGCAGGTCGCCGATCGCGTCCAGCAGTTTGACGAGCTTCTCGTTGCGCTTGGCGACGGTGTTGCCCAGCTTGGAACTGTTGACGTCGAGGTCATCGAAGAGGCCCTTGAGGTCGTCCTCACTGTCGCTACCCACAGCCGAGCCCTCGATGTTCTTGAACACCCGCTCGAGGGTCTCGTTGAGGTTCGCATCCCGGGGCGCTTCGCGGCGCACATTCTGGAACAACTCAGACGGCAGGATGTAGAAGCCCTTCTCGGCGACCGTCTCCTTGCGGCCGAACTCCGCCTGAGCGTTGGGAAGGCGCGCGTAGTCGAAGTCAGTCTTGCCAGCGTCGTGCTCGCCCTTGTTGATGTACACCGTGAGGTTCTCAGAGATGAACCGGTAGAAGAGCATGCCCAGCACGTAGGTCTTGAAGTCCCAGCCGTCCACACTGCCGCGCAGGTCGTTCGCGATGCGCCAGATCGTCTTGTGTAACTCGGCTCGTTGGCCTTCTCGCGTGGTTGGTGGCATGGATGTGGGTCTCCTCGCATTTCTGCGGTTACGGTTGAAGTGTCTGTGGTTCACAGTAGTCGCCGCATATGACATCGTCCCGATGGAAGCAGCGTTGCCGAGATTCGGCACTTACGCGGCGGGAGCATTGCTCGGACCGGGCGCGTAATCTGTATCAATTATCGCATATTGCGTTTAGTTCGCAAAGGAGATATTCGCTAAGCGGCGGCGTTCTTGGGCCGAGGACTGGTTTCCATTTGTTGTCATTACTCTCGACCTCCCGCCCAGCCCGCCAATCGCAGCAGCCCCGCCACTCCGTACTCCGCATCCCCGTGGGCGATGCGCTGCCCATACCGATCGATCTAGGTTTGAATCAGGACCTTGGTGTCCACTACTCGCTGGTCGCGAGGGAGCCTTGGGTGCCGCACGCAGCACTCCGCCAAGGCACCGACTCAGCCCGATCACGGCGGACACGGATCCGGGTGTATTGGCGACAAGCCGGGTTGCCAGCTCCAGTGAAGGCGCGGCTCGAGTCCCGTCTCGGGCTTGGACCCTGCTAGGCGGTTTCGCAACCAACGCAACGCGACGCGGTGGACAAGTTGGTAGCCTCGTCACTCGAGCCGAAATCTCTACGGAGAGCACATTGACGAAGCAAATCGAGTGGCCGAGTTTTCATGAGGCTATCGAAATCTGGGAACACTTCTTCATGGCGCACAACGTGGTGTCGCTCAATACCGAAGCCCTGATCGTGTACTTCCGCGAGATTTGCCTGCCCGGCGACTCTGCATTCAAGTACATGCAGGCTGTCGCATCCGGGAACCCACGAAACGAACTCAAGGACTCGGTGGACCTGGAGGTCAATCGCCTGGCGCTCAACTATCTCGCGTCGGTGGCCGCTCTCGTAGACATCTCCCGCAACACTATGAGTCACTACACCGGCAGTGCACCCGCGATGGAATACGAACGGCGCGTTGCCTCAATTCGCGAGCGAGGACTTGGTCCCCTTCTAATGCGGTTTCGCGCGCACGTGCTACACCATGAGCGTCTACCTTGGGCTACCCGGATCTACTTGGGCAAGGAAGAACGCCTGCTCGACATCGTTGTGCAACGGGACCAACTACTCGCATACAAAGACATTGGTGGGCCCGCTCGGAGGTATCTGAAGGCTCTGGACAGCAGCGTGCCTTTCGTCGACCTCGTCGTCGACTATGGCAAAGAAGTTGGTGAGTTGAACGACTGGCTCTGGAAACAGATGGCCGTCTTGTATCCCGTGCCCCGGCCCTCCGGTTGGCCGGAAAGCATGGTTAGCAAACCAAGCGAAGCCGAAGGCAAGGCGTGACCAATCGGGACCTGAGCGGCCTGGCAGTCAGGTTCTCACGTTTCTCGCGCGGGCGCGATGGGCAGTTTGGCGCCGCGACGACCACACACCCCCACAGCCATTAGCGTGCCAGCGTTAACGGCTTTAGGGGTGTATTGGCGACTACCTAGGCGCCACCCCATAGCGGCGTGCAAGTGTGTGGCCCATAGCCTGTCAGTCCAAGCGTAGCGCCCGGTGCCTTCCCTCGACAGGGGATGTATTGGCGACAAGCCGGGTTGCCGACTCTTGTCGCGATGCAGCCAGCGTATGGGCGCAAGCCCTGTTCGCCACGCTTACTGTTGGCCCTCAAGTGAAGGTACTTCGCCGGGTTACCGGGACTTGCTGGTGCTTCGGTCGAGGGTCTTCCGAGCGCTTCCCATCCTCATCGATCCTTCCGACTTGAGATCTGCCCGGAACAACTCGCTCAGGGCGGTGGAGGCCCGAGCAAGGTCAATCTGAAACTGGCTCCAGTCGGCTCGCCGCTTGGAGACTTCAGTCTGCTTGCCCTCCAGGTACTCGAAGAAATGCGCAACGCCACTGCGCACGGATTGGGGCGCAAGCAACTCCACACGATTCACGGCCTCGCTGAGCTGGACAAACGCCGCGACAGAATTCGTAGGACTTGGGCGCACAGACCGTGGCAATTTCTACAACACAAGTTCCCGAACGGAAGATTGAACTCCTGCGCGATCGGAGCATAATTCGAGGTCCGCTCCTCATTGCCGTGCGGCTTGCAGAGGAACCATCCCGGTTCGTCGGCCGCATCAAGAATGAGGAGGTGGCTCACATGAGTGAGGCATCAGGGCTCCCGTCATACGCGGGAACCACCAGTCAGATGCGCACCCTCGCGGTTCGCATCACAGATGACCTGCGAGCGCAGTTGGACGTCATCGCCCAGCTCAACGACCGCAGTGTCACCGAAGAAATCCGTCTCTCGCTGGAGGACTGGATCGAACGCAGCAAGTCCGATCCGCAGGTGCTCAAACGTGCCGAGACGGTCCGGGCGGACATCGAGCGCGAGGCCGAAACCAAGCGCAACGCTATCGAGGCGATCCTCGCGAAAGGTCCAGCCAAGAAAGCAGCTCCGCCGAACCGCGACGCTACCAAGGAGAAGGCTCCGGGCAGCTGAACGATGGACGAGACCCTGGCCGGCTGGAGGCTTTCACAGCTTCGCCACCAGGGCTCTCGTCGCCCAACCAACTGTTCAAGCCGCTTCGCGGAGGGAACTCTTCAGCCAACCGGCTGAAGTGACCCTCCACGAAAGGAACGTGATCACCATGGTCACAGGCATTGTCATCCCGCATGAACTGCGAGTCGCCTTCTTCGAGCACCAGTTCGGAGCACTCGCGGACTACCAGGCCGCGGTCGGCGGCTACGTCGAACCGGTCTATCTCGCCGACGCGCACCTCACCATGTACGCCAACGAAGAAGGCAAAGTGCACCGGCTGCCGGTCAACCGGCGAGCAACCTGCCTATGGTGGTTGCTCCACCCGGAGATGCGGGGGCGCGACATCCTGGTCGGTGACGTCGTGCTGATTGGATCGACTCGCGGGCACGGCAGCACAACCGCCCTGCCAGATATTCTGGCTCGCCAGTTGCATCACCCCGGTCGCTTCACGATCGAGGTGCGCACCAACGCCGACCCTGCTCATTGGTATGACAACGGCCGCTACTTTGATAACTTCTTCGAAGCAGCCATCGGCGCGATCGACCTCCAGGAGCGATGGAGCCAGATTCTAGAAGTACGCGTCACGCCTGCGTGACAACAACGCCCCTGCAGCCGAACGCTGCAGGGGCATTTCACATCCGGCTCGTAATAACTGTTTGACAGTAGAAAGCGCTGCGATCAATGACGATCAGAGAGTCGCTATGCCTTAACTATTGGATCTTGCGAATACGGTGGTTGTTCTGATCCGCCACGTAGACATTGCCCGAGCTATCGACGGCGACGCCAGCAGGATAGTTGAACTGGGCGCCCGTCCCAGAGCCGTCAGCGAAGCCTCGTGTTCCAGAACCAGCCAGCGTCGTCACCACACCGCTGGCAGTGATCTTGCGAATCCGGTTGTTACCGTAATCCCCGACATAGACATTGCCCGAGCTATCGACGGCGACGCCATAGGGATAGTTGAACTGGGCGCTCGTTCCAGTGCCATCAGCGAAGCCCGCTGTTCCAGAACCAGCCAGCGTCGAGACCACACCGCTGGCAGTGACCTTGCGGATGCGATTGTTGTACGTATCCGCGACATAGACATTGCCCGAGCTATCGACGACGACGCCATAGGGATAGTTGAACTGGGCGCTCGTTCCAGTGCCATCAGCGAAGCCCGCTGTTCCCGAGCCAGCCAATGTGGTGACGACGCCCTGGTTCCCAGTTGGCTGACCGCCGCCATCGTAACCAACGTGTCCACTACAAGGTCCGTCGGCGATAGCTCCATTGGTGCTGTCGAGGTGAAAGCTGGTTTTGGCTCGGTCAGATGAGGCAGTAATGCAGTACTCATTACCTGTTTTGGTGTATTCGTAATTCGTACCGTCGCTCCTGGGAAGGCCCGACTCGGTTGCCGGGTAGGTGCTATTATTTATGCGGTTAAGTTCAAGTTGCGTCTGGGCTTGGTTGAGGTCAGATTTCAAGACAACAGCACCAGCTGTTGCTTGTATTCCTGAATAGGCCACGACTGTGATGGTGGCCAAGATCCCGATGATCACGATCACGATAAGAAGTTCGACGATGGTGAAACCGCGTCGGGACCGATTTGAACGTGGCGTTTGTCTTGTATGCCGCATATCTGCGCATGACTATGAAGCATGAGCGGGAATGAGTCAAGAAGCTTCTCGTGCGTCTCCCCGGTCAAGGAGCGGTCGATCCCGTGAACTCGCGCTTTCTTCATTGGCCCAGTGGATGTCCATCTCGACAAAGTTGTTGCGGCTGACGCTGAGCTTGGCGTAGAGCCGACTGTCAAGGAAGGTTGCTCCGAGTGACCATGTTGGCCACACGGGCATGACCCAGGCGATGTGTACGGTCGCGAGTGGATCGTCTTCGCTGGCGTCTATATTCAGTGGGATATCCCAGAATGACTGCTTCCCTTCGAGGAGCATGGGGTGGGTCTCGGATTCGTGCAGGGTGAACTCCAAACCGTCCTGGAGCACGTCATTGATGTACACCTGTGGCCGCCGGTACTGCGACTGTTCGATGACTTCGATCGACACGTTCACGTTGATCAGGGCTCCGTGCTGGAAGGCGACGAGGTTTCCCATCGGTCGCTCGTAGAGGTAGGAGTCGCGAATGATATAGCTCAGTCGAGCAGCCCCACGGTCGCTTCGCCGCAATGCCGTGCGCTGATCGACGCGGTGCCCGGTGGCGTATTCCTTGAGCCGTAGGTCGAGGTTGTCCAGAGATATACCTACCCCGCAGGTTTCGAAGTAGGCGCGAACGTCTCCTTCGAGATCGCCGCCTTGTTGAGCCAGGTAGTCCAGCAGTGACGTGAAGGCTTGCTCGACGCTGCCGCGCCCGAGGAAGTCGGTTAGGGATTCGGCGAAGGTCAGTCGCTCGATCGAGAATTCGCCGGTGCCGAGCCTGATGAGGCGTAGATCTTCAAGGAGATCGAGCCTCAGGGGATCATCCTTCACTGGTCGCCACCTCCCTCCGTCGTGAAGCTTTTGAACGGTTCGTTCACCGCGGGCATCTCTTCGATCTCACCGCCCCAGGTGATGGTGGCTTCGGTCATGAAGTTGCGTTGGGTCTGCAGTTTCAATACGAGGCGGTTGTCGGCGAGTTGTGCACCGAGTACCCATTGTGGCCAAACCGGCATGCGCCAGTTGACGTCGATCTTGTAGAGCCAGGGCTTGTCGCGTTGAAGCTCATAACCGTCAACGTGCTCGAGTGCACGGAGATATCCGGTCGGGGCACCGGTGTCTTTGAACTCGAACGCGAGTCCCTGCAACTCCTCGTCGTTGATCCACACTGCTGGAGGTTTGTACTCGGCTTGCGGGTCGATGTGCAGGGCCACGCTGGCGTTCACCTGGTCGCCGAATTGGTAGAGGATGATGTTCCCCCACGGGCGGTTGAACAGGATTTCATCGCGGAAGATCGTGGCCAACTTATCTGCGCCGCGGTCGCTGCGCCGAAGCGCGGTCCGCGGGTCAACGAAGTGAACCGCCGCGTAGGCAGCAAGTCGCTCATTCAACGTGTCTCCCTCAAGGCCAACACCGCAGGTCTCCAGGAACGCGCGGATGTCTCCTTCTGGTTCGACCGCGTATCGCTTGAGCATGTCCACGAATGTCGCGTACGCCTGTTCAGCGCTGCCCATGCCTATGACATTGACAAGTTCTTCGGAGACGGCGATTCGGTCGGCGGAGAGGTTGCCGTTTCCGCGCCGAAGCTGGCGCAGCTCCTCGCGGAGTCTGAGGCGGGTCGGATCGTCCTTCATGGGTCGGTCTCCTTCCCAGCGTGTCAGTTTCTTGTCAGTGACGCAGACTGCGACGCGAATCAGACTGGAGTCAACAACTTCATATGTCGTAAGCGGGAGCGATGCAACGTCAATTGCATCGCTCCCCGGCCGAATCAATCCCCATCCCTGTCCCTGTGAAAGAACGAAAGAGAGAACCCATTGACCACCTTCACCGTACTGCGCGTAGGCGCGGCTGTCTGCGCCCTCGGCGCAGCGCTCACGCTCACGGCGTGCTCTTCTCTGAACGCCAACACCAGTTCCGACCAAGCAATCCTTGCCACCTGCACACCCGACAAGCAGGTTGCCGCCGACGTTGAGATCGACGGCAGCGGCTCCAGCTCCGGCGATACAATCGCTACCGAACGGCTGGTGATCACCGCAGACGTCGTCCGGCGCACGGCCATCTGCGGTGGCCACCTCATGGTTCGCGCGTTCTCCGCCTCGAGCGGGGCAACGGTCACCATCTATAACGGTGACCTCACGTTGTCGGGTGCCACCGACAATGCACGCCTGCGCAGGGTCGACAAACTTGTCGGAGACGTGATGGGCGAGATCACCACCAAGTATGGTGCTGCCATCACAGCGCTACCGGGTGGCGGCTCGGACATCACTTCCGTCTATCGGCTGGCTGGGGAGTATGCGTCGCAGCTCGGCGACGGCTACGAGCTGCACCTGTATGTGCTGACTGACGGTCTGAACAACATTGGCACCGACCTGCAGTCGCAGGTACTGACTCCGGCGCAGGCCGCCGATCTGGCCGCCACGGTGAGCGTCCCGGCACTGCCGGGTGCGAGCATCACCGTGGCGGGTCTTGGCCGTGTTGACGGCGACCCGGCACCGTCTGCGCTGGTCGAAGGTCTGGTGGCGTTCTACAACGCACTGTGCGTGAAGACCGGTGCGAAGGCCTGCGTCTCCGTGACCGACTACACGGCGGGGCGGTGACCGTCATGGCCATCACCAAGAACACCAGCGGCTCCTACGACCCGACAGATGAACGGATCACCGAATACAGCAATCTCAGCCTGCAGCAGGTCGATGAAGCACACCGCATCGACGGTCTGGCCGGGCCAGCCCTGCATGTTGAGAACGAACTCGATGCCTTCGGGCGCGAGCAGGAACCGCTCTGGACGGCTGAGGGCATCCTGCAGTCCCGTCCGGCACTGATCGCCCACTCGGGTTTGAAAGAGCAGGCCGAAACGGCGGAGCACCTCAGTCGCCGACACCGCCGATTGGTCAAACGAGCCCAGCGGCGCCTCGAGCGCACAATCGCAGCCCTAAGCCCGTTCGTGCGCCGCAAGCAAGGCCAGAAGGCATGGTTCATGGTTCGCACCGGGCTGCTCCTGCTCGGGGACGTTGCGGGCCAGGCGGGGGCGCAGATCTACTACGGCGAGATCCCCGAGCTGGCGCTCATCCAGGGGCTAGCTGCCGGTGTCGCCGTCGTCACGGCGGGGCTGGTCGGTAGTGAGGTCAAAGACCTACGCATGGCGAGCAAACGCAAAATCGAGCGGACCAACCTCACCAAAAAGCAAGAGCCCTTCGCCCACCTGTTCGACGGCACAGATGACGGCAAACACATCGTCAAGGCGCTCGTCTACACAGGAGCAACAGTGGGCTTGCTGATCTCGACCGGGATCTTCGCGCTGCGCTCCACTATTGATGGGCCACTCAGCGGCCTCGTCTACGGGGCGCTGGCGGCGGGCATCGCCGCTGCCAGCTTCATCTCCAGCTATGTCGTCACCGATGAGATCGCGGACGCGATCGACACTGCCGAGAAGGACTACGAACGCACCCTCAAACGTCAGGTGGCTCTGGCCACCAGCCAGCCGCTGAAGGCCGCGCTGGAAAGACAAGCCGAGGACACGTCGATCCGCGACGAGCACGAGGTTCGCGGACAAGCGGCGCTGCTCACCTACGAGGGACTCAAGCATCGTGTGCTGCGCCGCAACCCGGGCGTGGCCGGACACGGCCCCGCCGTCGAGCCCGAGCCCGTTGTCGGACGCCGCGCCCGCGAAGACGGGAGCGGAGCATGAGCCTCCTGCCGCGTCTGCAACCCAGCGCCCTGGTCGGGGAAGTGCCTCCCGCACGCAAACCGAAGAAGGAAGCTGTCATCGAACTGGGCTGGCCGGGGTTTTGCCCGCGCCAGCCCCGGCTGGTACTTCCGATCTTCGATGACTCCGGCTCGGTGTCGCTGCCGGGTGGAGGCGACCCGGTCGGCAACCGCTATGAGGAAGCGCAGCTTGCTTTCGAAGCACTGCAGGAATGGTGCTCCTGCGGGAAGTGCCTGGGCGGGGTGCTGCACTTCGACACTCCCCACGGTGATGTTGAACCGGGCAAACTCGGCAGCTACCGGTTCCAAGAACGACTCGAGCGCGACCTTCGGATACCGCGATTCGCGGCTGGTTCAAGCGTCCTCGGCCCCAGTCTCACCCGGGCGGAGGAGATCGCGGCGAGCTTCCCCAAGCACGAGGTTCGGCTGGTGGTGTTGACGGACTGGCAGCTGTTCGACACCGACAACGTCCTCGAGCGGCTGCGCAACTTCCCGGGAGCCGTGCTCGCCATGGGGCTGAACACGAACCCTCCCATCGCAGCGGACGACGACAGGATTGTCGGCCTCCGGATCGGTCACGACGACCCACCGGGCGCCGTCGCCCGTGCGCTGTTCGGTGAGCTGACGGTCGGTCGTCGCGGACGCCGCTTCATCGGTACAACCGGCCGTGATTCCGCCACCGAGGAGGCACCAGCGTGAACATCGTTGCCAATTCCACAACATCAATGATCGCTGCCACCGACCAAGACGATCTCGACGCCGTCACCTCTGTCAGTCGATATTCCGATCACCTGTCGCGTCGCTTCGCAGCCAGACCGATCGGAACATTGCGCGAACTTGACCGAGAGCCCATAACCATACGTCCACACCAGCAACACGCGATCCGCGCTGCCAGAGGTACGGAGATGAAAGGAGGAACCACCCGATGAGCACCAACAACACGGCCACCGAGCTGGTCACGCCGAGCAAAAAATTCAAGGTAGTTTATGCCGACCCACCCTGGGACATCCACCAGAAGGGTGCCCGCGGAGCGGTCAAGCACTACGAGCTAATGACACTCGATCGCATCAAAGGCATGCCGGTTAAGGAGCTTGCCGACGACAACGCCACGCTGCTGCTCTGGGTCACCAACGCCGCGCTACCGGCGGGCCTTGAGGTGATGAAGGCGTGGGGCTTCGACTACAAGACCAACGCCGCCTGGGACAAGTACTACATGGGACTCGGCCTCTACTTCCGAGGCTCCCACGAACTCCTCCTTCACGGCACTCGCGGGAAGGCTCCATTCAAGTTCCGTGGCCAACGCTCGACGCTGCATTTCCCCAGACAGGAACACTCCCACAAGCCCGAGGAAATGATCCCCCTCATCGAACGCGTCCTCGATGGCCCCTACCTGGAGCTGTTCGCGCGGCAACGTCCGAATAGCCACCGCGACTGGAGTGTGTGGGGCAACGAGATCCAGTCCGACATCACCATCCCCGGATACCCAGTCCCGAGTGACTTCACCGGAGAACAGGAGCGATGACCCATGGCCGACAAAGAACCCACTCCGAAGAACATTGCACAGCGCTTTTTCGACCTCTGCCTGCTGCTCCTCGGAGGCATCATCGCACTCTGGGTTGCGCTGCAATTCTTGGCGCAATTCTGGGGCTGGATCGTGCTCATCGCAGTGCTCGTCGCCGCCATCTGGGCGCTGGTCTTGGTCATGCGAGCCAGACGGAACAGGTGGTGAGAACCATGAGCATGTTCACCCCCGATAGGTCGTTGCGGAATCGACAACAACCCTTGACAACTCGACGCTATGAGTTCATAACAGGGTTTCCGATCTCAAACCCCGAGTTTTCCGCCCCCGGCAGCACCAATTGCTCGGCACAAGGAAAGGAGGTTGGCCGCCATGAGTCGAACTAATCGCAGATACCGAAAGAGTGAAGGGCGCAAGGTGTGGGTCTTCAGCGAGCTTCACGAAAGCCCTGACCAGAACCTGCTCAATGACGCGCTGATCCAGCATTCGCTGGAACAAGCGCAGCTGGAGAACGAAGCACGTCAAGAGCACAAACGCGTCGCTCAGGGCAGTGAGGAGGTAGGCCATGACACCTCCTCGTAACGCGAAGATCCCACCGATGTTTCTACGCCTGCACCTGCCAATGCCTCTCACAGCCGACCATGTTGGGGAACTGCTGGCACGACTTGCCCAGCCCGACGCCCCAATCCCGCTCATCCTCGAAACACGCGTGACCGACGACGGGATCGCCTATCTCCTTGGCGTTCATCCCTTCGCCGCCGAACACCTCGCGCGCCTTCTCCGGGATCTTGTGCCCGGCATCCGCAGCGTGGCGACACAGCCAGGTGATCGTGCGCCGGTAGAGGCCGGTGGCCACATCGGCACCCATCCGCCCGGCTTGCCGATCCGCGTCGACGGTGCCGACTCGACCATCCGCGCGATCTTCTCCGCGTTCGGTGCTCGCCGCCAAGGCGAAACAGTGGTCGTTCAAATAATCATCGGACTCGGCCATCCACCACGCACACTGCCGACGAAGATCACCGACCCGAGCGCGCCGCTCTGGAAATCCCTGAGCCACGGGAAACAACTCGCGCCGCCCGAGATGCGATCCCGAATGAAGACAACTGCGGAGCAACCAGCCCTCGACATATGCATCCGGATTGGCGCAAGTGCAGCAACGCCTGAGAGACGCAAACGCCTCGTCGTTGAGCTTGTCGGTGCGATGGCGACCGCACAAAGCCCGGGTGTTCGGTTGCAGCTTGTGCGCGAAGATATCGAACGGCTCAATACCGCGGTCATCCCGTCACGTTGGCCAATGCGTGTCTCCGTTGCAGAGCTTCTCTCTCTGATTGCGTGGCCAATCGGGGACCAAGAACTTCCCGGTCTTCCTGCTCATCACCCGCGGCTCGTGCCAGCACCAGCATCGCTCTCGACAACGGAGAACCTCTTTGCGACCGCGAACGCCCCTGGCGACACTCGTCTCGTAGGTATCCGAACGCCCGGGCGAATGCAACACCTCGTCGTGACCGGACCCACAGGGTCAGGCAAGTCGATGGTGTTCGCGTCACTGATTGCGCAGGACATCGCTTCGGGGCGACCGCTTGTCCTGGTCGACCCCAAACGCCAGCTTGTCGACTTCATTTCCGAACGAGTACCCGCGGAGTTGGCCAACCGCGTCGTGATCATCGACGCTGCGGATGAGAACCCGGTCGGCTTCAATCCGCTGGATGCTGCGGGGCGCAACACCGATGTGGTTGTCGACGGCATTCTGAGTGCCTTCAAAGCCGTCTTCGAAGATGGATGGGGGCCACGCACCGAAGACCTGCTGCACGCTGGGCTCTTGTCCCTTGCCCGAGCCGGCGAGAAACGAGACGAGCCCTACACACTGCTTGACCTGCCTCGGCTGCTGACCGATGCCTCGTTCCGACGCACGGTGATCGGCGCGGTCGCTGGCGATCAAACGCTCGCTTCATTCTGGGCCGGGTTCGAAG
This sequence comes from Actinomycetales bacterium, assembly GCA_038243605.1. Taxonomy (GTDB): domain Bacteria; phylum Actinomycetota; class Actinomycetes; order Actinomycetales; family Microbacteriaceae; genus Terrimesophilobacter. The sequence goes on along the minus strand of JBBSQX010000004.1, from coordinate 8,362 downwards.
AACTTTCACCTGGAGCACGCGCACAGATCATTGCTGCGCCGATGAACAAGCTGCGCAAGTTCGTGCTCCGCAAGAACCTCGCCACCGTCCTTGGACAATCGCGTCCACGGTTCCGGCTGCGCGACGTGTTCCGTGAAGGTAAGGCAGTCCTGGTTCCGCTGAATGATGCGCTGCTCGGCCCCGGCGCTGCACAGCTACTCGGCAGCCTCGTTGTGGCCGAGCTATGGATGGCGACCTTGGAACGAGCAGCAGAGAAACGCCCGCTCGACCGTCCGGCCGCAATCTACATCGATGAGGTGCAACAGTTTCTGCACCTGCCCACGTCAATCGCGGATGCTCTGGCCACCTCCCGCTCCTATGGAGTCAGTTGGAATCTTGCACACCAGTTCCGCGACCAACTTCCACCGCAGATGCGTGCAGCGTTCGATGCTAACGCCCGCAACAAAGTCGTGTTCGGCCTCGGGCCGGATGATGCCCGTGACCTCGCGAGGATGGCACCCGGATTGGTAGCCGAGGACTTCATGACGTTGAAGCCCTACGACATCTACGCAAACGTCGTTGACGACGGGGCACCAGCGGGCTGGTTCTCGGCCCGAACCCTCAGCCTGTCGCCTGCGCTGCACGACGGACACATTGTTCGCCAAGTCAGCCGAGACCTGTGGGGTGGAGTCGCCCTGTCCGAGCCGCGTGCTTCGGCGCAGCCGACGGATCTCGGTAGTGAATCAGCGGTGGCTCCGAGCCAGAAGGCGAGGCGATCATGAATGTCACCACTGCCCGAAACACCCGCCTGACCACTGTCGCTATCTGTCCGGTCGCCTGTCCGGTCGCTGTTCCGCTCACGACGATGAACACCGCCGGGCAGGGACGAAGCTGTGCGGCTCCAGGCTCGAACTGGGATGGGACTCTCCCTGTTTCCAGGGATCACTTTCCCACCCGTGCCGAGGCCAACCCCAACTGGTCTGGAGGTCATCATGAGTAGCTCGTGGACTCCCTACAAGACCGAGATGCTGCTTCAACTGCTCACCGATCGAGACCTGGCACTGCTGCAGGACATCGAACAGTTGCGGCTGCTCAGCACTCGCCAGATCCAGCGCCTTCACTTCGGCATCGGGCACGCCACCATCTCAGCCGCAACGCGCGGCACCGTCCGCGTGCTCGGACGCCTCGAGGGCCGTGGGTTCCTCGTCCGGTTGGAACGTCGCATCGGCGGCATCAAGCACGGCTCATCAGGTAACGTCTGGCAACTCTCCGCAACCGGCGAACGGCTCCTGCGCGCACTTCGAGGTGACGGAGCCAGGCGGCGGTTCGTCGAACCCGGAGCGCCGTTCACCAACCACACGCTTGAGGTCGCCGACCTCGCTGTGCGGCTGCGTGAAGCGACACGCGACAGACGCCTCGACCTGCTCGAGCTCGACACCGAGCCGGAGTGCTGGCGCGAGTTCACCGCCAGCCACGGCGGGCCGCTATGGCTGAAGCCGGACCTGTATGTGGTGACCGCGAATGCGGCGGTCGAGGAGCATGCGTTTGTCGAGGTGGATCGAGGAACCGAGCATATGCCAGCGATCCTGCGCAAGTGCGCCATCTACCAGCGCTACTTCCAGACCGGCAACGAGCAGCACCGGCACGGCATCTTCCCGGCCATCGTCTGGGTCGTGCCCAACGAGCAACGATCAACCAAGCTGCGTGCGAGCATCCGCGACGACCCAACCCTCACCGACACACTGTTCCGGGTCACCAGCGCCCAGAACGCCGTCGTCATGCTCACGCCACGAGACGAACAACCAGTAACCGAAAGGAGGAATCACTTATGAACCACCAAACAGGAACCACCACAGCGGTGCGAACAGCGCCGGACCAATCGATCCGAGCACGACACCACATCAACGCCGCTCTGGGCGAGTCCGGCATTGAGCTGATCGATGCCGCGACCGCACGCATCATCGCCGCCACCGTGCACGGCGGATATCAGACCGCGCTCTGCACCTTCGCGGCAACCGGCGTCCCCAGCGGGAACGCGGCACTCGCAGAACTGCGAGCAGTCCCGTCGACACAATTACCAGAGACGTGGCGTAAAGCCTTCACCGAGTTTGTGACCGCAGCAAGGAGCGACAGTCATGACTGATCTATCACCCGAAACGAACCCACTCGGCAAGCACAAAGCCGAAAAGCCGGAAAACGGCGAGGCGCTTCTCGAAACTATTGAAGCCGGGATCGATGCTGCGCAGGAACGTCAAGCCGACGTCACCGAGCACACAGCCCGCGCCATCGCTCGGGCGATAGCCAACGCCCTCGGCGACAACGGTCGCACCCTTGGCGAGTTCGCCCGCACTGGCTCGGGAAGCTACGCCTCCCTCAGCGAGGAGTTGCTCGAGGTCTACAACGACCCGACCACACCCGCTCAGGTTCGCACCTGGATCGACTGCCTCGGCACCTACCTAGTCATGCACGACTTCCCCGACACGAGCCGCCAATACATGGGCTCCGGCCCAGACCCCGACCTATCGCGACTACTCATCCCCGAGTGGCCGAGGCTTGGCGACGACCATGAGCTCATCTATGTGCCTACGACCAAGACCGGCGACGAGGTCCAGGAGTTGACCGCCGGCCTCGCGACACTGGTCGAGAAGCATGGTGACTCGTTGCGTGCCTTCCTGCGGCTGCCCGATGTCGACGCCAGCAGCCCGAACCTGATGGAGAGCTTCGAGCAGACCTTCTGCGGCACCTACCTCGACATGGAAGATGTCGTCTTGAACGTCACGGAAATGGCCGACTGGGAGACCGAGCTTCAGCAGTGGGCGATGGAACGGGGCATCACGGGAGTCGTCTACATCGACCGGGCCGCGATCGAGGAACAAACCCGCGAGGTCTACGACATCGTCGAACTAGAAGGACGTTGCCATGTTTTCTCCCGGTAGAACCACTCCGCACGCCCAACCAGAGACCGCGTCCACGGGGGTGTTCGCCATGGGCAGACAGAAGGTGTTGCGGAATGGTCAACACCCGCGAAATTCCGGGCCTGGCGAGGTAAAATTAGAGGGTAACCGGAGAACCGCACCTATGGCCCATCAAGCCCCAGCTCCGCGCCCGAGCCGCTCACACAGCGGGGCGCAACCCCAACCCTCTCGCTCCCAGTTCACGCAATTCGTTGCGCCTGGAAACGAATCAACTCTGAGGGCAACCCCATCCCGCAACAGTCCCCCATGGAGTTCAGCATGAGCATCGCCGAAACCGACCAGACTGCAATCGAGGCATTCGTCCCGCACGTCCTCACTGCGCAGCCTCAGCACATCGCGCCCGTCGAAGTAGAAAAGGAGGTGATCGACGTCAGCGACGGGGAACGGCCGGCCGACGCAGCGCCGGGAACCCGGGCCGTCATCTACCTGCGCGTCTCGTCCAAAGGGCAGGTCAACACCGATTACGACCCGGAGGGTATTTCCATCCCAGCGCAACGTGTGTCGTGCGAGAAGAAGGCCGACCAGCTTGGTCTGACGATCATCCACGAGTACATCGAGCCGGGCCGATCCGCCACCGAGATGACCAAACGCATCGCCTTCCAAGAGATGCTCGCGCGAGTGCGGCGCGAGAAGGACATCGACTACATCATCGTCTACAAACTTTCCCGCTTCGCCCGCAATCGCAACGACGATGCAATTGTCATGGCCGACCTCACCAAACGCGGCGTCGGACTCATCAGCGCCACCGAGTCCATCGATGAAACCCCCGTGGGTCAGCTCATGCATGGCATTCTCGCTGCCTTCAACGAATACCGATCCCGCGAGGACGGGGCAGACATCGCCTACAAGATGGGCCAAAAAGCCAAGAACGGCGGCACCCTCGGACGCGCACCAATCGGCTACCTCAACACCATCGAACGCTTCGAAGGCCGCGAAGTCAGATCCGTCAGCATCGACGAAGAACGCGCACCCTTCGTGAAACTCGCATTCGAACTCTACGCATCGGGCGACCACACCCTCGACGACATCGCGTCAGAGCTGACCGACCGGGGCTTGATCACCAGGGGGAACGTGCGCCGAGCACCCGGGCCGGTATCGATCAACAAAGTCGCGCAGCTGCTCCGCGACCGCTACTACCTCGGGAAAGTGGCCTTCAAGGGCGAGGAATACGACGGACGCCACCCCGCACTCATCGACCAAGAACTCTTCGACCGAGTCCAATCGCTCCTCGAAACCCGCGCGGTCTCAGGCGAACGGCGTCGTGTGCATTCGCACTACCTCAAAGGCGCTCTCTACTGCGGACGCTGCCGACTCGAGGACGGGGCGATCAAACGACTCATCCTCCAGCGAGCAGTAGGCCGCCAAGGCAACGAATACTTCTACTTCTTCTGCATCGGCGCACAAGACCACAGCTGCGACGCCCCATACTCCAACGTCGACAGAGTCGAAGAGGCCATCGAAGATCACTACAAGACCATCCGATTCACCCCCGCCTTCATCGCCGCGATGCGAGCAGGAATGGAATCAGCGCTGTCCGATACCGAGGCCGCCCAAAGGCTTCTTCGCAAACAACTCGAAGACCAGCTGATCACCCTCGGCACCAAGGAAGAAAACCTACTCGACCTCGCCTCGGACGGCACCGTGCCGCAAGGCAAGATCCGTGCACGCCTGTCCGACATCGGACGGCAACGCGACAAGCTCCGAACCGAACTCAACACCGTGATCGATAACCTCAGCGACGGAGCCGAGTTCCTTCAAGCCAACCTGAGACTGCTCGAAGACCCCCACGCTCTCTACATGGGCGCAAGTGACGAGATACGGCGCAAGCTCAACCAGGCCATCTTCAAACACATCTTCGTCGCCAACAAAGAAGTCGTCGGTGATGAGATCAACAGCCCGCTCGCAGAACTCCTCGCCGCCCAACACGGCTTCCGCGCCCAAGAGGCGGGACTCAACAAGGGTGACTCCCTCGACCAGGCGCTTGCCGAACTACTGCGTCACGCCGCACCAACGACAAAAACCACCCCGAAAGGTGGCTCTTGCGCGGTAACCGTAGAAGACCTGCTCGGCGGCATCGACGTGGACGCCGATTCTAGTAAGCCTTCTATGGTGGAGCTAAGGAGATTCGAACTCCTGACCTCTTCGATGCGAACGAAGCGCGCTACCAACTGCGCCATAGCCCCAAAATGTTGCGTTGCTACGCTATCACGGCGGATGACTGGGGTTGCTCCCTTTCGAGACACTGGCGGAGCCAGCTACTCAGGGAACGGGTGACGTCAGCCGCGTGTTCCTCTGTGAGCGGAGCGACTAGCCAGCAGCGCGGCGGCGACGCAGGACCTCATCGAGATCCGTGGCGTTGCCAGCTGAAGTATCAATCACGCCCATCGATGCGAAACGGCTTGGTGCGGCAGCGGCGGGCCGGTGGATGCGGGCGACCTCTGGCGAGGCTTGCGCGGCACGCAGCGCGCGCTCGGCCTTGTCGGATGCCGCGCGGAGCGATGCAGCGTGATCGAGCTCCGCAGGGGCATCCGCGCGCTGCAGCGGAGCTTCTGAGTGCGTCTGACCCGAAACGTGTGACCGCGTGAACCACGCGGCCGGAGCAGGCTCCGACAGGTACAACGGCTTGGGCACGGGCACCGGGGTCCACGCGACGCGGCGCGCAGGGGCATAGTCGGCGTGGTCATGAAGGTCGCTCGAGGTCACTGAGACCATCGACACGCGACGAAGGTCGGTGCGCGCCCTGGTCACTGTTGCTGCCTGTCCTAACAGAGCAATGGATCCAGCCCCAACGGCGACTGACGCTGCGAGCAAAAGCCAGTTGCCTGCAGTAGCCGCCGGAATTCCAAAACCAGCGCCGACAAGAGATGCCACAAACACCAACGCAGCGAGCGCACGTGATCGGCGCAAGCGGCGTCGAGTTCGGGTTCCTGAATCCACCGTGCGTTGCACTTGCTCAGAGACCGATGTGGTGGGTCGCGAGAAAGCCCGCGAGTGAGCTTGACGCTCCTGCTGTCGAAGCGCCCGCTCCTGTGCCGCCACGCTGCGCGCGGTCGCTTCCACTCGCACGACGGAGGGCATCTCTGCGCTCTCCGCCAGAATGCGCATGGTCTGTTGCAGGCGTACGGCGTTGCGCTCGGTGGCCAAATACTCTTGACGCTTCAGCCAGGTTGGAATGAAGTAAAGAAACCACATGACCGCGGCGAGCGCGATGATTACGCTCGAGCCGATCCCGTCCATAGCCATGCCATCTACGGTAAAGGCGGAGGGGCAGATTGCCGCTCTGACGCGCCGAGCCGGGGTCTAGCTCGCAGCCGAGGCGGCGGCCCTAGCGCACCGCCACACCGCCGCAGAGCTACACAGCCACACAGCTGCACGCCTACGCAGCTACACGCCTACGCAGCCGGATGCCGAGCAGCCGCACGGTCATCCGCTGGAACGACCCCGGCACCGGCAGGAACTCTGCCCTCTTTCCAGCGGCGCAGCACGCCGACCGGCATCTCTTCTGCCACGAGAGCGAAACAGAAGTGGTCGCGCCAGTCACCATCAATGTGAATAAAGCGCCGGCGAAGCCCCTCATAACGAAATCCGAGCTTCTCCACTACGCGCAACGATGGCGCGTTCTCTGGACGGATGCAGATCTCTATACGGTGCAGGCCAAGTTGAAAGAAGCAATAGTCCGTCGCGAGTGCCACCGCCGTTGGCGTGATCGATTTGCCAGCAAATTTCTCCGCCACCCAATAGCCGATCGACGCCTGCGATACACTCCCCCACACGATCGACGACACATTCAGTTGCCCGGCGATCTCACCGTCGTATTCGATCACGAACGGCAGGCCGGCACCAGTTTTCGCATTCGCAATCAGGCTTCGGATGCTGGATCGCACATCGAACCCCACGGTGCCGTGTGGGCTCGTGGCCTCCCACTTCTGCAACCAACTGCGGTTATCCATGAGTTCACGTTCAAGTTTTCGGGCATCCCGAACACGCACAGCGCGAATCGTGACGGCGCCATCGGTGAGAGTGGGTGCAGCCATTGCTCAATCCAGAGTGTGTGAGAACTTCTTCAACCAGGGGCGAAGCTCAGGCCCAAGGTCGTCGCGTTCGACGGCCAACTGCACAATTGCCTTGATGTAGTCAAGCCGATCACCGGTATCGTAGCGACGGCCGCGGAACACGACGCCGTACACACCACCCGCTATTGATTCGTCGGTGGCGAGGGTTTGCAGCGCATCCGTCAACTGGATCTCGTTGCCCTTGCCAGCCTTAGTCTGTTCGAGCACATCGAAGATTTCAGGGCGCAGCACATACCGCCCAATGATGGCGAAGTTGGAGAGCTGTGTACCTTCAACTGGTTTCTCGACGAGACCGGTCACCCGCACCACATCGTCATCGTCAGTCGCCTCCACGGTCGCAATGCCGTACAGGTGCGCAACGGCGGGGTCAACCTCGAGCAACGCGACCACGGTGGCGTTTCGTTGACACTGCACCTCAATCATGCGGGTGAGAAGCGGATCACGCTCGTCGATGAGGTCATCACCCAGCAATACAGCAAAGGGCTCGTTTCCTACGTGCATTTTTGCGCGAAGCACCGCGTGCCCAAGCCCGAGCGGGGCGCCCTGCCGCACATAGTGCACCTCGGCGAGGTCGGTCGAGTAGTTAACTTTCTCGAGGCGGGTTGTGTCGCCTTTGGTCTCTAGCGCGGCCTCGAGTTCGCCCACACGATCGAAATGGTTCTCGAGTGCGCCCTTATTTCTGCCCGTGATCATGAGCACATCCCGCAAGCCAGCGGCCACGGCTTCTTCCACCACGTATTGGATGGCCGGCTTATCGACGACGGGCAACATCTCTTTGGGCATCGCCTTCGTTGCCGGCAAGAATCTTGTGCCGAGCCCCGCCGCTGGGATGACCGCCTTGGTGATCTGAAACGCCATGGAACAAGGTTACCCGGCTCGGCACCGTAAACTGGCTGGATGAACGGTGACGAAGGCCACCAGAAGCGGGCACTGCGTGCGGAACTCCGTGGACGGCGACGAACAATGACGTCGTCCGAACTCGACAACGCGACGGCAGGGTTTACGCAAAACCTCGTCGACCTCGCGAGCGATCTCGGCGCGAACTCCATTGCTGCGTACCTTCCGACGCAGGATGAGCCGAATGTCCGGCCCTTTCTCGCCTGGGCGCAAGAGCATGACATCCGCGTTCTGCTCCCCGTGAGCAGAGATGACGGCCTACTCGACTGGGCCATCTCCAGCGACGCTGAGCAAGAGGGCCTGCACGGCATGCCAGAGCCAGTGGGTGAGTTGCTCGGGCCGATCGCCATCAACGATGTTGACCTTATTCTTGTTCCTGCTGCCGCTGTTGACCGCACCGGAATGCGGATGGGATGGGGCCGCGGCTACTTCGACCGC
>JBBSQX010000003.1:0-207666 GCA_038243605.1 Actinomycetales bacterium | reverse complement strand
TTGTCGAATACTGCCGTTGCGGTTTCACCTGGCTTCGCGTGGGCCAGATATGCCTCATCCGAGGCACTATTTCTGACCTGCTCTGGATCATCAGACTCTGTGATGGTCTTCTTCAGCCAGATGGAATAGTTCCACATACCGGCAAGTTCGGGCCTGTGCAGAAATACCCCGTCCACGATAAGGATCGCGTCTGGCCCTGCAGACATCCACTTGGGCTGAAACACAGGCTCATCACGCACTTCGTCAAACCCGGTAAGAACAAAACTGGTGCTGCCGCTGGTGTGGAACGGATCTACCAGCACTCGACGAAGCAACGAGTAATCGTATGCCTCACGGTAGTGGGCTTTGCCGTCGAGCCAGCCTTCGCGCTCACGCTCTGAGCGTGGACGAAAAAAATCATCAATTCGTGCATGGAAAACCTTGACGCCGCGGGCAGAAAGCGTGCTGGCAAGTGCATTTGCAAACTCCTGCTGCCCGGCACCATGACGGCCATCCACCGCCACCAAAGTGCGACCGTGTCCGTAATTGTGCACGATCTCTTCCGCAAGAGACTTCACTTGATCCTTCAGCAGATGTTCAGACCGGGCCATATGCCTAGAGTAGTGCGGGTGAATGTGTCAACGCTGGTGGGTGGAGAAGACGGCCAACGCAAATCTCTCGCGCGCGCTGTCGCCACCTGGTATCGGAGCAATGCCCGCGACCTACCGTGGAGAGCCGATGGGTTCGGCGCGTGGGGCATTCTCGTCAGCGAAGTGATGCTCCAGCAGACACCGGTTGCGCGAGTCATTTCACCTCTGGCTGCGTGGCTTGAGCGTTGGCCGACACCCGCAGATCTCGCCTCCGTGCCCGCGGGTGAAGCTGTGCGCGCGTGGGGTCGACTCGGCTACCCTCGGAGAGCACTTCGGCTCCACGCGTGCGCAATCGCTATCGTTGAACGCCACAGTGGCGAGGTTCCGCTCGACCTCGAAGAGCTTCTCTCGCTGCCGGGCGTCGGTGAGTACACCGCACGCGCCGTCGCCGTCTTCGCCCACGGGCAACGACACCCCGTCGTGGATACAAACGTTCGCCGAGTTGTGGCGCGTGCGATTCACGGCAACGGGCAGCCTGCTCCCCCCTCCACCAGACGAGATCTCGCCGACGTCGAACAACTCCTACCCAACGATGCGGAGGAAGCGCACATCGTGAGTGCGGCGATCATGGAGCTTGGTGCGCTCATCTGCACGGCGAGATCACCACGCTGCAGCGAATGCCCACTCGCCAATATTTGCGTCTGGCGTGCGAACGGCTATCCGGAGTACCAAGGCCCCGTTCGCGCGATACAGGCAAGCTACGGGGGGTCAGACCGTCAAGTGCGCGGGCTGATTCTGGCGATGCTCAGAGACAGCGAGACACCGGTGGCGGCACTCGACATTGACGCTGTATGGCAGATTCAAGTTCAGCGCCAGCGCGCCATTACAGGGTTGGTTGCCGACGGCCTCATCGAACAAGATTCGGCCGGCGACTACCAACTACCCGAATAGCTACTCTTCTTCGCCTGCCTCAGCGTCGTCAGAAGCTGCATCGTAATCTTCATCGTCATCATCGTCGATTCCACGCGGTTTCACGTAAGGATCAGCGTCGCCCGCATACTGTGCAGTGGCCGCAAGCGAAGAGACCTCGCCGTCGCGGGTACGCGCTTCGGCGAGCAAGCCCTCAATGAGGTGTGCGTTCTCTGGGATCGCGTCAGCAATGAACTCAAGACTCGGAGTGAGCCTCGAGGTGATGTTGCGTCCAACCTCTGAGCGCAGCATCCCGGTGGCCGACTTGAGAGCAACCGCAGAATTCACGCGCTCCTCATCTGTGCCATACACGGTGTAAAAAACGCTCGCGTGTTGAAGGTCGCCCGTGACCTGCACATCGGTGATCGTGACAAAACCGAGCCGGGGATCTTTGATCCCCTTCTCTAGCCGCTTCGCCACGATCACCTTGATGCGATCGGCGAGCTTTCGCGCCCTCGCCGGATCTGCCATATGTATCTCCTCGTCCGCCGAACCGGCTACCTGACCTTTTCTTTCAATTCGATTGTCTCGATCTCGTCACCGATACGAATGTCGTTGAACTTACCGAGGCCGATACCCGCTTCGAAGTCGGTCTTGACCTCTGTGACATCGTCTTTGAAGCGACGCAGCGACTCGATCGCCAGGGCATCCCCCACCACAACGCCGTCTCGGATAACCCGAGCCTTCGCGTTTCGCGTGATGGTTCCCGACCGCACGATGACACCAGCGACGTTGCCGAACTTCGAGGAACTGAATACCTCGCGGATCTCGGCAACACCGGACTGGATCTCTTCGTACTCCGGCTTGAGCATGCCCTTGAGAGCATTCTCGACATCTTCGAGTGCGGTGTAGATGACCGAGTAGAAACGCACATCCACACCCTCGCGCGCCGCACGTTCGCGGGCCTTCGGGTCTGGGCGCACGTTGAACCCAATGATGATGGCGTTGTCGACGGTGGCGAGGTTGACATCGCTCTCCGTGACTCCACCAACACCGCGGTGGATGATGCGCAGCTGCACAGAGTCGTCAACATCGATCTTGAGGAGCGACTCTTCGAGCGCTTCAACAGCACCAGAAACGTCACCCTTGATGATGAGGTTGAGCGATTCGACCTTGCCATCTTCGAGAGCCTTCGTGAAGTCCTCGAGGCTGATGCGCTTGCGGCTTCGAGCAAGCAGAGCGTTGCGCTCCACTGCTTCGCGCTTCTCAGCGATCTGGCGAGCGGTGCGGTCATCGTCGGTGACGAGGAACGTGTCACCGGCGCGAGGTACCGACGTGAGACCAAGCACCGCAACAGGGCGGGCAGGAGTTGCGAACTCGACAGAGTCACCGTTCTCATCGAACATCGCGCGAACACGGCCATAAGCAGTACCCGAAACGATCGGGTCACCAACTTCGAGGGTTCCCGACTGGATGAGCACGGTCGCCACGGCGCCACGCCCCTTGTCGAGCTTGGCCTCGATGGTCACTCCACGTGCGTCTTTATCGGCATTTGCGCGAAGATCGAGCCCGGCATCCGCCGTCAACAGCACGGCGTCGAGAAGCTCGGTAATACCGATGTTGTTGAGCGCCGAAACGTCAACGAACATCGTGTCTCCGCCGTACTCCTCTGCGACCAGCCCGAATTCGGTGAGCTGCTGGCGCACCGTCGCCGGGTGTGCAGCTGGCTGATCGAGCTTGTTGACCGCGACCACGATTGGCACGCCTGCTGCCTGCGCGTGGTTGAGTGCCTCCACCGTCTGCGGCATGATGCCGTCGTCGGCGGCGACCACCAAAATCGCAATGTCGGTCACCTGTGCACCACGAGCACGCATGGCGGTGAAGGCTTCGTGACCCGGGGTGTCAATGAAGGTAATGGGGCGATCGACACCGTCATGCTCTTCTGTGACCTGGTAGGCACCGATGTGCTGGGTAATGCCGCCGGCTTCACCCTCGCGCACGTTTGCCTTGCGGATCGCATCGAGCAGTCGAGTCTTACCGTGGTCGACGTGACCCATCACGGTAACCACTGGCGGGCGAGCCGTCAGATCATCGTCGTCTTCGTCTTCGAGTTCCTGTTCGAGGTCGATGTCGAAGCCTTCAAGAAGCTCTTTATCTTCGTCTTCAGGAGACACAATCTGAATCTTGTAACCGAGTTCCTGACCGAGAACCTCAAAGGTTGCCTCGTCGAGAGACTCAGTGGCCGTAGCCATTTCACCGAGGTGGAACAGCACAGTGACAAGGTTGCCTGGACTGGCATCTATCTTGTCGGCAAAGTCTGTAATCGAAGCACCGCGACGCATCCGCACGACGGTGTTGCCGTCGCCGCGGGGAACGCTGACGCCGCCAAGCGACGGGGCTTCGCGCAGCTCAAACTCTGCGCGCTTCGTACGCTTCGACTTGCGCGACTTCGCACGACCGCCACCGCGACCGAATGCTCCCGCCGTGCCGCCGCCAGGGCCACGGCCACGGCCGCCGCCACCTGGTGGACGGTTGGGTCCGAAACCTGTACTCGGGGCGCCACCTGGTGCGCCACCTGGCCGGAAACCGCCGCCACCTGGGCGTGCACCTGGCGCACCCGTACGGGCACCACCTGCACCTCCTGGGCGTGCACCTGGCGCACCTGGGCGCTGACCAACGCCGACACCTGGTCGGGGCGACCCTGGCCGCGGTGCTGCTGGACGGGGAATGCCGCTCGACGACGGTGGCCGAGTGTTCATTCCTTGAGTGCTTGCATAAGGGTTGTTGCCCGGGCGGGGAGCGCCGGGGCGCTGCATTCCCTGAGTCGACGCGAACGGGTTATTTCCCGGTCGAGGGGCTCCAGGCCGTGGGATGCCCGACGCACTGTCTGCGGCGGGAGCGTCAGCTCCATCGGCTGCCGGGGCTGTTGCTGCTGCAGCTGGCGCTGGAGCCTCAGGAGCAGGTGCGGGAGCCGCGGGCTCGACAGGTGCCGGAGCTTCTGCGACTGGCGGTGCCTTAGGAGCGGGAGCCGGCCCCGGGGCGGGTGCAGCTTTCGTTGGAGCCTTTGGGGGCTCTTCGGCGGCCTTGGGTGCTTTCGCACCATCCGCCTCAAGGGCAGCCTTTAGCCTTCGCGCCACCGGGGGTTCAACGCTGGAAGACGGTCCTTTAACGAACTCGCCCATTTCCTTGAGTTTCTCAAGGGCTGTTTTGCTGTCTACGCCGAGTTCTGCTGCGATCTCGTGTACGCGTGGTTTAGCCACAATTCTCCTGTCTGGGGTCTACCCCGACGGGAGCAGACCTAGTTACGGACGGGTCTCATTTCGAGCCGCTCATTAGTTATCCATAGGTCAATCAGCCTGTTCTTTGTGTGCTTCGGTTGAAGCTTCCATCATGGTCAAAATCTGCCCAGTGGCCAATGCCGAATCAGCCTTCAGCGCCCGACCAAAAGCCTTGCGCTGAAGTGCGGTTTCGACGCATTCGCGGGTGGGATGCACCCACGCGCCACGGCCTTCAAGCATTGCGGAGCGATCCACAACCGCTTCTCCGTTTAGAGCGACAACCCTCACCAAGGTGGAGCGATCAGCCCGTTTACGGCAGCCAATGCAGGTTCTAACGGGTTCCAGTGTAACCCCTAGTCGTCAAGGATGCTGTCTGGCTGAATGTCGATACGTGCACCAGTGAGCTTCGCAGCGAGCCGCGCGTTCTGACCTTCTTTGCCAATAGCGAGGGAAAGTTGGTAATCCGGCACCAAAGCCCGCACTGCCTTAAGCGACTCGTCGATGACAAACGCACTCGACACCTTCGCGGGCGAAAGGGCGTTGGCAACGAAGGTCGCCAAATCTGGGCTGTAATCGACAATGTCGATCTTCTCGTTGTTAAGTTCTGCGGTAACGGCGCGAACGCGCTGCCCCATCTCGCCAATGCATGATCCCTTGGCGTTGATTCCCGCCTCGTTGGCCTTGACCGCGATCTTCGTGCGGTGACCGGCCTCGCGGGCGAGAGAAACGATCTCTACCGCTCCGCTAGCGATCTCTGGCACCTCGAGTGCGAACAATTTGCGTACGAGTGACGGGTGAGTGCGGGAGACCGTAATTGCCGGTCCCTTGAGCCCTTTACTCACGCTCGTGACGAACACCCGAATGCGCGAACCGTGCGTGTACTCCTCGCCTGGCACCTGCTCTTCTGGCGGAAGAATAGCTTCGACAGTGCCGAGGTCAACGTGAATCATGCGAGGGTTTGGCCCTTGCTGAATCACCCCAGCAACGATGTCGCCCTCCCGGCCACGAAACTCGCCAAGAACGTGATCGTCGGCAATATCGCGCAGCCGCTGATTGATGACCTGTTTTGCGGCAAAAGCCCCAATGCGACCGAAGTCTTGCGCGCCGTCTTCGGCCTCACCAATGACTTCGCCTTCGTCATTCAGTTCTGGAACAAAGATCGAGACGTGCCCGGTCTTTTGATTGAGTTCAACCCGAGCTTCTGGTGTTGCGTCGCTGTCTTTGGATTCGGCAATACCAGTGTGCTTCAAGTAAGCGGTAAGGATGGCCTGCTCAATGATTGTCACGAGCTCATCGAACGGAATTTCACGCTCGCGCTCCATGCTTCGCAACACGGCTAAGTCGATGTCCACCGAGTGCCTCCACTATTCATTTCTTCTATTGTCAACCGATATACATCGGACCGTATTTCTACTACGCTACCCGACACAGTTGTGTGAAAGGTGCCACCAACAGTGTCCGTGCCCTAAGCTCCCCACTGGTAGCCGTTGCTGCTCGCTATCTGCGCGAGTTTCTTTTTAGAATTGAGGCACAGCTATATTAAGTCGCGTGAGGACAGGTAGGTGAACGTGCCAACAGTAAGCGTAGTAATACCCGCGTACAACGAGACGCGAATCATCGAGTCGTGCCTTCGCGCGCTCACGGCGCAGTCGCATCCGGCAGATGAAATCATCGTCGTCGACAACAACTCCAGCGACGACACCGTCGCCCTCGTTCGCGCCTTCCCCGGTGTGATCGTGATTTCTGAGCCACGCCAAGGCATTACGTACGCGCGTACCACCGGTTTTGACGCTGCGACAAGTGAAATCATCGCGCGAATCGATGCTGACACCATCGTGTCGCCAAACTGGGTCTCAAAGATCCGTTCCGAGTTTCGTGAACACCCAGAAATCGACGCTCTCGCCGGCAATGCCGCTGTGCACGAGCTCTCCCCCGGCAACCGTTACTGGGCAACGTGGGTGTACCGACTGTTTCGCCGCTGGCACGAGAAGAGCATCGGCGTGAGTCCGATGATGTACGGGTACAACTGCGCGGTGCGCCGAAAAGCGTGGACCGACATCCGAGACATCGTGAACTTTGATGATCAGCAGATCAGCGAAGACGTGGATGTCACAATCTCACTACTGAAGTCGGACTACACGATTCGATTCAGCCCCGACCTCGTCGTCAAGTGCCACATGCTGCGCACCTTGGATTTCGGCAAGCTTAAGCGCTACTACAACACCGACAGCGTCACGCTCGCCCGCCATTCTTTTGGCAACTCATCCCGATGGGCAACTAACGCCTGATGCGATCGTTTCGCCTTTGGTTAAGTGTCTTCACCGGCATCGTTCTCGTGGTGCTTGTCGTTGTGGCGTGGCCAGAAATTCAACGTGCCTTTGCGTATCTGACTCAGGTCAACATTTGGATACTTTCTCTTCTCATCCCAGCACAAATTCTTAGCTATGTCGCCACGGGCGAAGTTCTCTTTTCGTACCTACGGCGTCGCGGAACACTCGCCAACTTGCGCCCTTTCGATGCGGCAAGAATGTCGCTGGAGTTCAACTTCGTCAATCACGTGCTGCCAAGTGGTGGAGCAGCTGGGCTCTCCTATATCGGATGGAAGCTCAGCCACTACGGAATCAGTGGTGGAAGCTCCACCATGGGTCAGATG
This sequence comes from Actinomycetales bacterium, assembly GCA_038243605.1. Lineage (GTDB taxonomy): Bacteria > Actinomycetota > Actinomycetes > Actinomycetales > Microbacteriaceae > Terrimesophilobacter. The sequence goes on along the minus strand of JBBSQX010000003.1, from coordinate 200,257 downwards.
ATCCGCTTCGTGCTGATTTTTATCTCGTTCATCACGCTGCTCACCACGTCGGTTGTCGTTCTCGCGTTGAGGGGAGAAGCGACTTCTCTGGTCTTCTGGCTCAGCGGAGGGCTCATTGCCGCCACCGCTATCGTCATCGTTCTTTTTCTCGTCGTGGCCGGCCATCGTGAGCGCGTCACCAAGTTCGGTGCCCGTGTCGCGCGTTTCGTCAACGGTCTCGTTCGGCGCGTCAGCTTTGGTCGCAAGCACGAGGTAATTTCTGACCAAACGATCGCACGCTTCACCCACGACATTCACGAGGATTACCTTGAAATGAGCCAGAACCGAAAGGTTCTGATCGTGCCGCTGCTCTGGTCATTCGTCGCCAACTTGGCAGACGTTTCACTGTTCTACATCGCCTTCGCTGCCCTGGGAACCCCCGTGAACCCTGCCGTTGTGCTCATCGCGTACGGGCTCTCAAGCATTATCGCCATCACCGTCGTAACTCCTGGCGGTGCTGGGGCGTATGAAGCCGTCATGATTGGCTTCCTCGCCTCCGCAGGTGTACCCATCGACATCGCTATCGCCGGAACTTTGCTTGCTCGCGTGATTCTGCTTCTCGGAACGATCGTGTTTGGGTACGTCTTCTACCAGAACACGATTTTGCGGTTCGGCAAAGCGCCGATCGTGTCAAAACCGGACGCCTCACCAGACGCGCAATAGCGATGAACCGTTCTCCGCGCGTTCACGGCCACGCGGCCACAAGGTCACACGGCCACTAGGTCACACAGTCACATGTTTAGTTCAGGGCGCGAGGGTGTCAGTGTCCGACGGTCAGCGTGAGAGGGTCTCGACAACCCGTGACGCGATTTCGGTGAGCGTCACCGATTGACGCTCGTTGGTCTTGCGGTCCCAGAGTTCGACAACGCCGTCGGCCACGCCTCTGCCCACGATGACAATCAGTGGGACTCCGAGAAGCTCTGCATCACCGAATTTCACACCGGGCGAAACCTTCACACGATCGTCGTAGAGTGCGTCGATCTTTGCAGCCTCGAGTTCGGTAACGAGCGCATCCGCTGCCGCGTACACCGCGTCATCCTTCGTCGCCGCGATCACGTGCACGTCAAACGGACTCACTTCACGTGGCCAAATGAGTCCCTTTTCGTCGTTATTGGCCTCAGCAATGACCGCCATGATTCTCGTGACGCCGATGCCGTAGGAGCCCATCGTGACGGTGACGCGTTTGCCGTTCTCGTCGAGAACCTGCAGTCCAAGCTTCTCCGCGAAGAAACGTCCGAGCTGAAAGACGTGCCCAACTTCCATTCCACGAGCAAGTTCAATTGGCCCAGAACCATCCGGTGCAGGGTCGCCCGCCAACACCGTGGCGATCTCCACAACGCCGTCATTGCTGAAGTCACGGCCAGCCACGAGCCCGAACACGTGCCTACCATTTTCGTTTGCCCCTGTAATCCAGCCGCTGCCCGCAGAAACACGTGGGTCGACGACGTAACGGATGCCCGTTACACTCTTCTCCCCCAACACCGCCCCCGAGTTTCCCCACGGGCCGATATAGCCCTTGATGAGGCCCGGATTCTTGGCAAAGTCCGCCGCGGTCGCGGGCTCAACATCCGCTGGCGAGAAGGCAACCTCAGCACGCTTCATATCGGCATCCCGGTCGCCAGGGAGGCCAACGACAACCAATTCGCGTGTGCCGTCGAGCGCCGTCAGCGCCAAAACGACGTTCTTCAGAGTGTCAGCGGCGGTCCAAGGGCGACCGTCGGGGCGTGGGTGGTTCTTATTGGCCACATCGACGAGCGTCTGAATCGTCGGAGTATCCGGTGTGTTAAACACTTCCGCCGGGGTGAGGCCATCAAACGAACGCGGCTCGGGCGCGAGCGTCTTGAACGCTTCGACGTTGGCCGCATAACCGCCCGCCGACCTCACAAAAGTGTCTTCGCCAACCGGGGTCGGGTGTAGGAATTCTTCACTGCGCGCACCACCCATGAGCCCGCTATCTGCGGCGACGATCACGTATTCGAGGCCCAGACGTTGGAAAATGCGCTCGTAGGCGTCGCGCTGGTCTTGGTAAGACTTATCAAGACCCTCGTCGGTGTAGTCGAAGGAGTACGCATCTTTCATGCTGAACTCACGGCCACGAAGAAGGCCAGCGCGCGGCCGAGCCTCATCCCGATACTTGTCTTGGATTTGGTAGATCACGAGCGGCAAGTCTTTGTAGCTCGAGTACATGTCTTTCACCGTGAGCGTGAAGACTTCTTCGTGCGTCGGGGCCAGCAGGTAGTCAGCATCGTGACGATCCTTGAGCCGGAATATCCCGTCTCCGTACTTATCCCACCGCCCCGTCAGTTCGTATGGTTCTCGCGGAAGCAGGGCAGGAAAGTGCACCTCCTGGCCACCGATCGATGCCATCTCGTCGCGGATGACTTCTTCAATCTTGCGACGCACCTTCAAGCCGAGCGGCAGCCAGGCAAACACTCCTGGCGCTTGGCGACGGATGTATCCAGCGCGCACAAGCAGGCGATGGCTGGTCACCTCGGCGTCGGAGGGGTCATCGCGCAGGGTGCGTACAAACAGTTGAGAGAGTCGAGTGGTCACAGCATCCGAGTCTACTGAAGCCTGATCAGGCTCAGAAGCTCGAGCTGTCGCTGACGACAGGAGGCGCGCTGGCGGTACGCTGGGAAACAACTTTGCGCCAGAAGGGATGCCGGTGACGGGAACGAAGTACCGCGTCGACGCGATCGACCGCCGCATCATTGCGGAACTCGGAAAAGACGCGCGGCTCTCCATCCGCGCGTTAGCTGACATGGTGCACATTTCACGCAGTGCAGCTCACACTCGACTGAATCGCCTGTTGGAGCACGGTGTGATCACCGGGTTTTCCGCCAACGTTGACCGCGAAGCCCTCGGCCTCGGCATCACGGCGATCGTCATAGTGAAGGTCGACGCCGACTGGCCAACAGTGTCGGAGGCACTCGCTGCGCTGCCGTTCGTGGAGAAAGCGCAGGCGCTCGCCGGCGACATCGACATTCTGCTCACGGTGAGCGCTCCAGACCACGACGCACTCTCGGAAACGATTCTGCGCAGCATCCGCAGCATGCCGGGCGTTGCGTCCACGCGCTCGTACATGATCCTTGAGGAGCGCGCGGGCACTGCCCCCGAAATCGCAACAGACACTTGGCACCTTTAATCGCTTGAATCAAGCCATTCGTCCGCACATAAGCGGTGGCTCCAGCCAAGCGTACGGATTCATCAGAAACTGCTGACCGTCGAAAATTTCAGGGCGCACCATAGAGGCATGAGCCTCATCGACGAGACCCGGGACACTCGCGTGCTTCCGGACACCGAACCATTCCGACTCATCGACGACACCGGCAACGCCGTGGCGGCGAAACTGCGGCGCGGATTCACGCTTCCCGACATCGACACGCTCAAAGAGCTGTACCGCAAAATGGTGGTCGCACGGCGCTGGGATACCCAAGTGACGGCGCTCACCCGCCAGGGGCGCCTCTCAACGTACCCTTCCTCTCGCGGGCAGGAAGCGTGTGAAATCGGCACCGTCATGGCCATGCAGGAGAACGACTGGCTCTTTCCGACCTACCGCGACAGTATCGCCGTGTGGACTCGAGGCGTATCGACATCCGAAATTCTCTCCGGATTCCGTGGCGACTGGCACTGCGGATGGGATCCGAAAGCACACCGAGTGGCTCCACAAGCCACCCCGTTGGCTACCCAAACCCTCCACGCGGTCGGACTTGGCACTGCGGCAAAGCTCAAGAACGACCCCATCGCCACCGTCGCATTCATTGGTGACGGTGCCACGAGTGAAGGTGACGCCCACGAAGGCTTCAACTTCGCGGGAGTGTGGCAGGCCCCCACCGTGTTCATCATCCAGAACAACCAGTTCGCGATTAGTGTGCCGATTTCTAAGCAGACGAGGGCACGCATGCTCGCCGATAAGGCTGTCGGCTATGGGATGCCCGGCTATCACGTGGATGGCAACGACATTGCGGCCGTCTACGTGGTCGTGAGCGAGGCGCTGAATCGCGCCCGCAATGGTGGCGGCCCCACCATGATCGAATGCCTCACCTACCGCGTGGAGCCGCACACCAACTCTGACGACCCGAGCCGTTACCGCGACAGCGCAGATGTCGACCTATGGAAGGGCCGCGACCCTGTTGAGCGACTCGAGAAGTATCTCCAATCGCAGGGTGCCCTCACGGATGAGCTGCGCGAGTCGATCGCGAAAGAATCGGAAGATGCCGCCACCGCCATGCGCGATGCCATGAACGAGGAGCCAGCTCTCGACCCCATGGAACTCTTCGAGAACGTGTATGTCTCGCCGCGCGCCGCACTCATCGAGCAGCGAGATGCGTTGACCGCAGAACTTGCCGACGCGAGCACCGAAGGGAAGGCGAGCTGATGACCACGACAGGAGTCACCGACACGGCCGTTGCCACAACGAGTGCCGCAACAGATGCCGCTGAGGTGCCAACAAACGCTGACAAGGTAACCAAGAAACCCCTCACCATGGCCGCTGCCCTGAACTCTGCCATGCGTGATGCCCTCACCGAGGACCCGAACGTTGTCATCTTTGGCGAGGATGTCGGCCCGCTCGGCGGCGTCTTTCGCATCACCGATGGGCTAAACCGAGACTTCGGCGAGGAACGCGTGTGGGATTCGCCTCTTGCGGAAGCTGGCATCATCGGCACCGCCATCGGCATGGCCATGTACGGTCTGCGCCCGGTCGTCGAGATGCAGTTTGATGCGTTCAGCTACCCCGCGTTCGAGCAGATCGTCTCTCATGTGGCAAAAATGCGTAACCGCACGCGCGGTCGCGTCTCGCTGCCCATCGTCATCCGCATCCCCACCTCCGGTGGAATCGGCGGAGTAGAGCACCACTCAGACTCGTCAGAGGCGTACTGGGCCCACACGCCAGGGCTCACCGTTGTCACGCCGTCGAACCCGGCTGACGCCTACTCGATGCTGCGCGAAGCAATCAAGTCCGATGACCCGGTGATCTTTCTCGAACCGAAAAGTCACTACTGGATGAAGCAGGATGCAGAGCAAACTGCGACTCCAGCACCCTTGAACAAGGCTGTTGTCGTTCGTGAAGGTACCGACGTGACGCTGCTCTCCTACGGCCCGACCGTTGCGGTGGCGCTGAAGACCGCGAAGCTTGCAGAAGAGGAGGGCCTCTCGATCGAAGTCATCGACCTCCGCAGCCTCTCCCCCTTCGACGATGAGACGGTGAGCGCCTCCGTGCGCAAGACAAGCCGTGCCGCCGTCATCCACGAGGCCGCACAGTTTGGCGGATATGGCGCGGAGGTTGCTGCGCGCGTCACCGAGCGCAACTTCTACCACCTCGCCGCGCCCGTACTGCGCATCACCGGAGCGGATATTCCCTTCCCTGCACCGCTGCTGGAGAAGTTCTATTTGCCTCACCCGGAGCGCATTCTCAGCGCGATGAGCACATGGGAGTGGGAAGTCTGATGGCGACAGCAAGCAAATCCTTCATTCTGCCCGACCTTGGCGAAGGGCTCACTGAGGCAGAAATCGTCAACTGGCTTGTTTCCGTTGGCGACACCGTCGTTATCGACCAGCCGATCATCGAGGTCGAGTCTGCGAAGTCCATCGTTGAACTGCCATGCCCGTTTGCCGGTGTCGTTGAGACACTGCACGCGGCCGTTGGTGACACGATTCACACCGGGCAACCCGTCATTACCGTCGCAGTTGAAGGTGCAACACCCGATGCTGACGACACAGCTGCTGACGACGCGGACAGCGTTCCTGGCACGGCACTGCGTGGCGACCCCGTTGCTGCCGCAGCCGGGTCTGACGCTGGCGTTCTCGAGGGCTATGGTGTCGGCGGAGCGGATGCGCAACGTCCGGCACGCGCTGGTCGATTTGGTCGTCGCGGTGCAGCTCCTGGCACGGATGCCGATGCCGCTGCACCCTCTGCTGCACCCACTGCTGCTGCTGATCCGGCTGGGGCGCCCGCCGCAACCGGTGTGGCGGCAACAGCCGCCAGCCCGTCGCCGCAGCGTCTCGACGATGCTGCTGCCAGCGCTGGCACCTCCCCCGTTGTTTCACCCCTCGTGCGCAAGCTCGCGCACGCACACGGCTTCATGGCAAACACGCTCCAGGGAACCGGAAATGGTGGACTCGTGCTGCGCGCGGACGTTGAGCGTGCCATTGCCGAACGCGGCACTGCGCCTGTTGGCGTTGCGGGGCCTGGCGACACCTCCACGCCCGCTGCTGCGCGTATTGCGAGCGCGGAGGGCGACATCCGCATTCCGATCACGGGCTTGCGCAAGATTGTCGCTGAGCGCATGACCGCCTCACGCCGCGATGTTCCAGAGGCCACCATTTGGCTGGATGTCGACGCCACAGAGCTGCTCAACGCAAAGGAGCAACTGCAGAAGTCCACGGGCGAACGGTGGAGCCTCAACGCTCTTCTTGCCCGGTTCGTGGTTGCTGGTCTGAAGCAGTGGCCGATCCTGAACTCAAGCGTCGATATGGCGGCGGGCGAGATCATTCAGCACTCCGCGATCAACCTTGGCCTTGCCGCGCAGACCGCGCGTGGGCTCATGGTTCCCGTCATCCACGGTGCTGGCGACATGACAACGGCAGGCTTGCGCGACGCGCTCACGACGCTCGTGGAGACCGCCAAGACCGGCAACTTCCCGAACGACCAGTTGCGCGGCGGCACGTTCACGCTCAACAACTACGGCGGGTTTGGCATGGATGGCTCCGCACCGATCATCAACCAGCCAGAAGTTGCGATGCTCGGTGTCGGTCGCATCCTCGATCGTGCATGGGTTGTTGACGGCGAGATCGTGATTCGCAAGATCATGGTGCTGTCGATGGTTTTCGATCACCGGGTGTGCGACGGGGATGTGCCGAGCGAGTTCATGGGCTTCATCACGAAGTGCATCGAGAACCCGATCGCGCTACTGGGTGGGCTCTAGGCCTCTCCGAACGCGGAACTAGTCGAGCTCGACCTCAACAGTGTCGCCGACACTAAGGAGATTGGCTTTGCTCTCGTCGAGGTTTACGGGTGCAATACGGATGCCAAACCAGGTTTTCTGATCCCACATCCGGTGCTCCGCGAGGGTGCGGGTCGGTTCTTTGCCGCGCTCGATCGTCAACGGATCAATCGTCGGGATGGAGCAGCGGTCGCAGATCTCGGTGCGACGAAACTCGATGCCGCCGATCGTGATTCGCGCCCAATTATCTTCCGCGAACGGAACTTCGCCATCGACGATCACGTTCGGGCGGAATCGCACGATATCCAGCGGTGTCTCCAGCTCCGCGTTTTCGGGATTCTCTTCAACCCATTCGTTGAGTTGTTGCATCGAGGACTGCGTCACGAGTAGCAATGGTGCTGCATCAGCCAGCGAGACCACGTCACCGGGCATTCCGCCATCCTCTGCCGTCACGATGCGGGCGGTGGGGTCTTCTTGCCACACCAGGCGCACGTCGTATCCGGCGCGCTCAGACAGCCACGCATCCGCTTCGCCCGACACTGGTGTCGCTCGATCGAGTTCGCCGAAGCGAACCGGGATTGTCGCACCACCGTGCGGAGCATCGACAGTGACCAAGTCGCCGGATCGATCCACGATGCGGATCCCCGCGTCCCCCACAACCTCGGCACGAAGGCCCAAGAGTCCGTTGACGCGTCTCGCGGTGAGCTTGCTTCCGTCGCTGTACACGAGTGCCCAACGCCGGTCTCCGGCAAGACCCCACGGCTGCACTTGGGCAGAATCGACGTAGTTTCCTTCCATCGACTTGACAGGATAAATTCTCACTCCGGTAACGTGCATAGGTCGCAGCCTATCGACACTCACAGCACTCTCGGCCGCTAGCCACGAAGTCGAAGCGTTTCTGGCATGGGGAACGGGACCGAATAGTAAACCTGCGGCGCCGTCATGTCGCCCCAATCGTCTTTCTTGACGCGAATCTCGTCAGGCAGCACTTCGACAATCACGACGGCGAGCCATCGACCGTTGTCGAGCTGAAGCTCATACTTGTCGGCAAGATATCCAATTCCGAGCGAGTCCAGTGTCTCCTCCGCCGTGAACCAGTCAACAACCTCAGTGTGGTCGCGCCCCAGGAGGTCGACGACGACAAAACCGTCGCCTTCTGGGCGCATCCAGCCCAGCACTTCGCCATCCATGCCGCGACGGTGTTCGATCAGATCTGAGTTCACGCGTCAACACTAACGATGAATCGGCAACAGCGAGCGAGAGTGACTATTTGAACCGAAAATGCACGAAGACGCGGCCGAAGTTTTTTGAGTCCTTCTCGACCCGGTGATACTGCGATTTGATATCGGGTCGGTCAAGAAAGCGCAACACTCGCTTTTTCAGCGCACCAGAGCCTTTGCCGGGGATGATCTCCACGAGCGGCGCCTTCTTTGCAATAGCCTCATCAATGATGTCGTTTAGTGCCCGATCGATGTCGACACCGCGGTTGTAGATGTCGTGCAGATCGAGTTTGAGCTTCACGCCTCCATCCTGCCCCAGTACGCTGACAACACAACCCGCCACCTCGCGCAAGGGAATCGCATGGACAAGCTGGACAAGTACGACATCCGCAAGAGTCACAAAGAGCTGTACAAGGCCCTCACGACAGACTTCACTGTCATCGAGGTGCCCACGCTGCAGTTCCTTGCCATCGATGGGCACGGCGATCCCAACACCGCGCAGTCATACAGAGAAGCTGTCGAGGCGCTGTATTCGGTGTCCTATTCGATGAAGTTCGACAGCAAGAAGAACATGGACCGCGATTTTGCCGTCGGCCCGCTCGAAGGACTCTGGCGTGCGGATGATCTCGCCGCATTCGCCGCGCGTGACAAGAGCGCGTGGAGTTGGACCATGATGATCAGCCAGCCCGAGTGGGTCGACGATGAGATGTTCGCGGCCGCCCGTGAGAAGGTCGCCGCCAAGTGGGCTCTGCCGACGCTGCCGCTTCTGAGGCTCACCGAGCTCACGGAGGGCACCGCGGTGCAGATTATGCATATTGGTTCCTACGACGACGAGGGGCCCATCCTCGAGCGGCTCCACAACGAGTACTTGCCGGCGCACGGCTTTATGCCGAGCACCGACCATCACGAGATCTACCTCAATGACCCTCGCCGCACTGCGCCAGAGAAACTCAAGACGATTTTGAGGCAGCCGGTCGTCGCAGCACCCCAACAAGACTGAATGCTGACACGATCGCCCACACGCCCTCAAGCAGTAGGAAGCCCCACTGCTGCTCGTAGTACGCATTCACCGCGAGAACCGCCGACCCGACAAGGTTGACGATCAGGTACCAGCGAGACTTCTGGTCGAGGATGCCCCACTGGGCGAGTGCGAATCCCGCCAGGATGAACAACGATCCGACAACCTGAATAATCTGACTCATGATGATCTCGCCCACAACGGCTCCCTTGAGCATCGTCTTTACTGAACAGGTACGACGCTCACCTCGTCTGGCGGGGCGTGTCGCCCACCCACCAATGTAGCCGGATGTTGCAATTTTGCGTGCCGTGTCGATTTCTTTGCCGCCTATTCGACGGCATAGTAGGAGAACGCATCAGCACCCTCCCCCGAGGTGAAGGCAGCCCAGAAGGACCTCGATAACGATTTCATTCAGAAAGAAGAGGGCTGGAGCGAGGAGCTCGGGCAGTCGTAAGCCCAATGAAATGGGGCCACACCGACTGGGCGGCTAAAGTTGGGCAGCGTGAGTAATTCTGCGCCGCTGCCCCGCATCCCGGTGTGGCGCGAACCCGGAATGCCTGCACTTCTGTTGCTGACCGCTGCCGGTTTTGCCGGGTACGCGGCGCTGCTGCCGATCGCCCCACTGTGGGCGGTGCACGGCGGTGCGGATGAGGCGGGCTCTGGTCTCGTCAACGGCATCCTGCTTCTTGCGACCATCCTCACCCAGCCTTTCGTTCCGTGGTTGCTGCGCCGATTCGGCACGGGGCGGGTGATCGCGGCCGGGCTAGTCTTCATGGGCGTGCCATCGATGCTGCACTTGTTCTCTGATTGCCTCGACTGGATTCTTCTGCTCTCCGTGATTCGTGGCCTCGGGTTCGGTGTGCTCACCGTGACGGGTTCCACCGCGGTCGCCCACCTTGTTCCTCCCGCCCGCCACGGTGCCGCGATCGGCGCGTATGGTGCCGCTATCGCTATCCCGCAGGTGCTTCTGCTTCCCGCAGGGCCCTGGCTTGTGGATGCCGTGGGGTACTGGATCGTTTTTGCGCTCGGCTCGCTCTCGATACTCGGAGTCGCTGCAGCTCCTCGCTTGGCGAAGGCCTTGCGAGATCAGGAGGTCGAGCATGCTCTTCTCGGCGCTGTGGCGCCTGAAACGGATGCCGCTGTGGCATCCGTTGGCCCACCGCGGCAGCGGCGGCTGCTGCGACTCATTCGCCCCACCCTCCTACTTGTGGGCGTGACGCTGGCTGGGGGCGCACTCATCACGTTCGCACCACAAATGAGCTCATCACCGTTGGCGACCGCGGGTGGCCTCGTACTGCTCACCATCACCGCAGCGATCAGTCGGTGGCGCATAGGGTCCCTCGCCGACCGCTACGGGATCGCCCCGTTCTTGTGGCCACTCGTTCTGCTCACCGTCATCGGTTTGGCCCTCACTGCCTTTGCCGTTTCCAACCCAGGCGACACACAAGTGTTTATCTTCATGGGAGCGATGGCGCTCGTGGGTGTCGCGTACGGTGGGCTGCAAAACCTCACACTTCTGCTCGCGCTGTCGGTGGCCCGCCGCCACGAATACGGCACCGCAAGCGCTGTATGGAACGTCGGGTTCGATGCAGGCATGGGCATCGGATCGGTGCTGGTGGGCGGCATTGCCGCCGGCTTCTCGTTCCCCGTTGCCTTGCTCGCCGCGGCCACGATATCGCTCGCGACCTTCCCGCTCGCGATTATGCGCGTGCGCAGGTCAACAACAAGCGAATAGCCAATAGCTATTAGTGCAACGTCTCGCGGCAGACGCTAGGGGCATCAACGGACGTCGGCCTCAGCGACGGCCCATCCGATTTAGTGATGTCAATGACGAAAGTACGACGTCGAATGGTCACCGTTGTCGAGAGAAGAAGGCCTCGATGCGTTGCGGAAGCTCGTGCGAATCCGAAAAAGTCCACTCGGGGGCTTCGTGTTGCTGGCGCACGTACCGCAGCGCAATGGAGGACGCCTCCTTTGCAGCTTTGAGCCCCCGCAAAGGCTGGCTCCGCACCGCATCAAGAGTCAGCTCCAGCGCTGTGCCCACTTCCGCGTCAGCGGAAATGGTCGTGGCGAGGCCCATGAGGTTCGCCTCGGTGGCCCCCACCAACCGTCCAGTGAACAGAAGCTCTCGCGCACGTGCAATTCCCACCAACAAGCTAAGTCGAAGGGCGAAATGGGGGCTCACCAACATCCCGAGCTGAACGATGGGAAGTCCAATTCGTGCGGATTCCGCGAAAATCCTCAGATCACACGCAAGAGCCAACTCACAACCAGCTCCCGCCGCAACTCCCTCTATTACTGCGATCGTGGGCACCGGAATGCGTTCAACGGCCTGAAGCGCTGCCTCGATACACGCAAAGTCTTCATTAATAGTTTCGGGTACCGCATCAATCCAATATTGGAGGTCGGAACCCGCACAGAACGTTTCCGCAGCGCCGCGGAACACGACTGCTTTGATGTCCTGACGCTCCGCCAAGCGAACCGCAATCTGTTCAAGTTCAACCCAATCGTGTGGGCCGAGAACATTTCGCCGCTCGCCCGTGCCCACGGTTACCGTCATGGTGCTTTCGCTGACGGCGAGTGTGAACGCACTAGCTTTTCGCACCATCAACTCAGGTTTCGCGCTCGAAGACATCGCGTCGCTCAGGGCAAAGTCTTGCCGACGAATTCCCGAGTGCGGGCTTCGCGGGAATGGTCAAAGACCTCTGAGGGGGTTCCCTGCTCCAGAATCACTCCGTCGTCCATGAACACGACCCGGTCCGCAGCAGCACGAGCAAATCCCAACTCATGAGTGACTACAAGCATGGTCGCACCACCGGCCGCGAGCGAACTCATCACATCGGTGACTTCGCCAACATTTTCGGGGTCAAGGGCGGACGTCGGCTCATCAAAAAGCAGAAGAGTAGGCTCGAGGGCCAGTGCCCGTGCGATAGCGATTCTCTGTTGTTGGCCCCCGGAAAGCTGGCGCGGATAGGCATTCGCCCGATCGTGCAAACCAACGCGCTTGAGCAATGCCATGCTCTTTTCTATGGCATCCGCCTTCGACAAGCGAAGAACAGAGCGTGGGCCATCTGCAATGTTTTCGAGAGCTGTCCAGTGCGGAAATAAGTTGAAATTCTGAAAGACCATTCCCACTCGCCTGCGCTGCACCGCGATGCGAGATTCAGAGAGCCGACGTAGTTGGCCATTCTTTTCCCGCTTGTATCCCATAACTTCGTTTTCGAGTTCGATGGATCCACCGCTGGGAACTTCCAGACAGTTCACACACCTCAAGAGAGTCGATTTTCCCGATCCTGATGATCCGAGAATAGCCACCGTTTCTCCGGTACGAACCTCAAGGTCAATGCCTTTGAGAACCTCGACACCACCAAATTCTTTGCGCAAGCCGTTGATTCTAAGAACCGGCTGATTCATGACTCGCTCCCTCGTGCCAGGTTCTGGCTTCGCACCAATGCGCGTCGATCAAGTAGTCGCCCAAGTCTTGAGGTGCTGGCATTACGACTTGCCCCACGACCGTAATGACGTTCGATAAAGAATTGCACTCCGTTCAGCACTGTCGTGATGAACAAATACCACACGCATGCGACGATGAGCAGTGGAACCGTCTGATACGTCTGGCTGTAAATTTGTTGCACCGAGAAGAGCAACTCGGCCCCGCCGATAACGCTTACCAGCGACGTTCCCTTGACCATTCCGATAATCGCATTAAACGTCGGTGGAACGATGAACCGCATTGCCTGAGGAAGGTGGATGCGAAAAAACACTCGCACGGGCTTCATGCCGAGCGCTTTCGCGGCCTCGAGCTGCCCCTCGTCTACGGACATAAGCCCTGCACGGTAAATCTCGGCTTGATACGCCGCTTCATGCAAGCCAAGGCCAACGATGGCGGCCAAGAGGGGTGTGATGAGGGTATTGGACTCGATGGAAAAGAAGGCAGGCCCAAACGGTATACCAATGCTTAACACCGGCACCAGAAGTCCGATGTTGAACCAGAAGATCAGCTGAACAAGCTGCGGAGTCCCCCGAAAGAACCATATGTACGACGAGGCGATGATCTTCAGGATCGTGTTATCTGCCATTCGACAGACGGCGAGGATTCCGCCGAGAACCAGACCGATGGCCATCGCTGCCACAGTAAGCAGCACGGTCATCACAACCCCCTGCAGCACAGTTTCACTGTTCAGGAACTGGCCAACCACATCCCACTCAAAGTTGGGGTTGGTGAGCAGCAGCTGAAGAAACTGGGCCGCAAAGACGAGGGTGAAGATGGTGATCACCCAGGTCCAAGGGCGCCGCGGGGAGAGTGCCGTTGCCACATCCAAACGATCATCAGGTGCGTGCATGATGGGGCCCTCCCCCTCGGTCTTGGTTCTCGACAGTATCGACATAACTATTTGATGGGGTTCTCTTTGAGCCATTCGGAGTACAGGTTTACGCCTGGCTTGTCGAGGATTTCGCGGTCTAGACCCCACTCTTTCATAATCGTTTCGTACTCGCCGCTGTCAAAGAGAATCTGAAAACTCGCGAGCAGCGGCTGAGTAAGTGCTGAGTCCTTTGTCAGTAGCGCACCCATGAACTGGCCTTCGAATCCGTTACCGAATTCATCGCCCACCACTTCGAGCTCTCCCTTTGATTCCTTCGCAGCGTAGAAGAGCGAAGCGCCTCCCGTGAAGAATGCGTCGGCACGTCCGGAGCGAATCGCCAAGACACCGTTGGGAACGCTGGTAGCCCCGAGTACATCCAACGTCTCACCCTTCTCTTCGCACTTGATCTTCTGCGCTTCAGCGGCCTTGTAGGTGGCAGCGTTCACGAGTGCCGCAACAGTGACACCACAAAGCTTGTCCATGCTGGAAACCTTCTTGGGGTTGCCCTTCAACACGAGGAATGGAACGACTTCTTGCACGACATCGACGAACTCCGCGCCGGGGCGTTCGCGAGGGCCACCGATCGAGTCTGCGTACGGAAAGAAGCCGAAGGCGTAGCGCTCGCTGCTAATCGCGGCAAATGCACCAGAAATGTCAGGAACAGCGGCGACCTTGATGTCGATGCCCATGATTTCGCTCACACGCTCCATAAGTTGCGCGCCGGCCCCTGTGTATCCGCCGACCTTCCCTGGATCGGTAACCCACCACGGTGGGTTCGCGCCACTAATGACAATCGTCAGCTCTTTGGCGTCTTGGATACTTTGTGGCAGCGCGTCATGGATCTCTTGGCTAAAGATCGGCACTGCCGCCGCAGCCGTTTCTTTGGGTGCCACCTCTGCCGTCGCGCTGCAACCAGTGGCCACGAGGCCCACCGCTAGCAGTGCAGCGAATGTCTTCGCAATTTTGGTTTGCATCATCGTCGTTGCTCCATTGCATTGTTGGTTGTTCTGACCCCAACGGGTCTCGGTTGAATTACGAGGCTTGGTGCGAGCCTTTTGTTAACGCTTCATCCAAGTTGCGGTTGAGCGTAGCACAGGATCAACCACTATGCATACAGTTGGTATACCTCATGAATATACTTCTTGAATATGGGTCAACGCGGCACGCATTCTGGAGCGGGAAACGGCCTCCCGGGTGGGCAGCAGCCATCGCGTGATCCGTGATGGTCCGGAGCCAGCAATTCGACCATGACTTCTGGCGGCGAGGTTAAGAACCCTGACGAAAACCAAGAACGGCAGACACCCTTGCGGCACCAGCAACAACAAAGCCGCGAAGTTCGCCATCCAACTTGTCAGCGATTCGAGACATCGCACCTCCGATAACGAGGGACGCAACCATTTGCCCGGAGTGATCAAATATCGGCGCCGCGACAGCTCCAGCCCCAGAATCCACCTCGCCCCAACTCAGGCTGTAGCCTCGCCGCCGGATCTCGTCAAGCTCCGCAATCAGATCGGCCTCACTGGTAATTGTTTCCTCGGTGAACGCTAGCCCTTGTCGACTCAACACCAGCGCTAGCCGCTGCGCATCCTGCCCGGCAAGCAGCATCTTCTGACCAGCACCAGCGTGAAGCGGACGCTTTACACCGACATCAATCGAAATGCGAAGGTAATGACTGCTCTCGATCCTCGCGACGCAGATGGCGTCGTTGCCCGCCGGCGCGAGTAAATACACTGTTTCGTTGGTTTCTGCCTTCAGCAGCTCCAACTCAGGCTGCGCCGCAACTTTGAGAGCCTCGATGGGCTTTGCTGCTTGCTCACCAAGGGCAAGAAGACGGGTTCCCACTCGATAGTGATCGCCAACTCGTTGGAGGAATCCACGGGACTCAAGAGTCTTAATTAGCCTGAAGGCCTTATTTCTCGTCAGCTTATGCATGCGCGCGATATCTGCAACGCGCAAATCAGTCTGACCTTGCTCAAACTCCAGCATGATGTCCAAGGCTGCAGCAACCGGACCGACCATGTAATCGGTTGCGCGCGGAATCTCGCCCACCCCAGGCGAAAGTGGTTCAGTGCCCTCGTCAGCAGCGTCGTGATCTTCGTGAGGTGATGCAGCGGTCATGTCACCATTTCAGCCAAGGGAGGGAGCTCCCGCGCGGTCTCTCCAGAACTAGGAAGTGAGCCAAAGACGACGACTCCACCCTTCATTACGGCCTTACGTCGACTCGGGTCCTGAAGAATTCCAACATCGCTGTAAGGGTCGCCGTCAACGACCAAGAGATCAGCAAACTTACCAGCCGTGATCGAGCCAACCTCGTGCGCAACGCCCATACATTGACTTGATTTGTCCGTGGCCACGGCAACGGCCTCCGCCGCGGTCATGCCCGCCCGTACCAACAACTCCAGCTCCATGCCAGTTCGGCCGTAACCGTGACTGTTGTTCGTGTCGGTTCCGGCAGCAATGCGAACGCCTAAGCGCACGGCGAGCGCCAAGCTCTCTTGGTGGGCAGCTGGCATCTGCGCAGTGTGAGCGCGAACGCTCTCCTGAGACAGGGTGCTGTGCCACTCTGAGATGCACATCGTTGGAACATACCATGTTCCCCTATCGGCCATCTCTCTCGCGCATTCTTCCGTGAGAAAGGTTCCGTGCTCGATCGTATCGACGCCAGCACGCACCGCCATGAGCGCACCTGGATCACCGTGGGCGTGACACGCCACTGGTAGCCCCTCTAGGTGCGCTTCGTCAACTATTGCAGCAAGTTCTTCTTCGGTAAAGAGAGGTCGGTGAGTTCTGCGGGCCTGGAAGGTCATGCTGCCCGTCATGGCAACTTTGATGACATCCGCCCCCGCTCGAATGACCTCGCGCACCTTCGCTCTGGCGGCAATGGGGCCATCACACCACGGCAACGGCATCCCGGGAACGCTCTCGAACCGGCCCCTCGCACTTATGGCGCCGCCCGACACCGGGTGGGTATCCATCAGTGAATTCGTTGGGGAGACAATGATGACTGATGTCTGCAGTCGCGGACCAGGGATCGTCCCTTCGTTGATGGCCTGCACAAAGCCGCGCTCAAGCCCTCCGAGGTCGCGCGCAGTAGTCACACCAGACTCAAGCGTGACCTTCAGTGCCGCAACTGTGCGCGACATCAACAGCCCGAGCGGTTCTGGGTGTGTCACCAGACTCTGCGCCCATGGCGCGTGATGCATGTGGCAATCGATAAGGCCCGGCATCAGAGTGTGCCCCGCAAGATCGGTGACCTGCATTGTCGACGGGAGCTCCCGGTCGTTCATGACCTCGACAATTCGGTCTCCGTCGACAACTACTGTCGATCGCTCCCGCACGGGCCCGCCCATCCCGTCGATGAGTCGCGCATTCGTCAGCGCAAAGGGTTGAACGCTCATGCTCTGGACTCTTTCCTGTTTTCGTATTCATGGGGAATTGCGGTTCTTGATTCGTTGCGAGAACTGGCGAGTTGAGAGCGCCGCACTTTGCCTGACTCATCCCGAAACCCTGACAACACGAACTCGAAGGTCTTCGGCACTTTGTATGGAACAAGACGTTCGCGGCAGTACACGCGCATTTCCTCCACCGTCGGTGGAGTCTTCAGGTCGACGGGAAGAAGGATGGCGTAAACCTGCTTGCCCCACTCGGCGTCGTCGACACCCACGACAGCAACATCGGCGATGCCGGGATGTTCCGACAGCACGCTTTCGACCTCGGCGGGGTAAACGTTTGCCCCCCCGGTAATGATGAGATCAACTCTTCGATCGGCGAGAAAGAGAAATCCGTCATCGTCAACCCACCCAAGGTCCCCTAGTGAGACGAGTCCGTCAGAAGTTGCCTTCGGAGGCTCAGCGCCTAGGTAGCGAAAGGTCATCGCTGTGTGCTCTGGCCCGGTGAAAATTTCACCGATTTCGCCTGGCCCTACTGGAGCGCCCTCG
Source organism: Actinomycetales bacterium (assembly GCA_038243605.1). Taxonomy (GTDB): domain Bacteria; phylum Actinomycetota; class Actinomycetes; order Actinomycetales; family Microbacteriaceae; genus Terrimesophilobacter. The sequence goes on along the minus strand of JBBSQX010000003.1, from coordinate 182,734 downwards.
CTATCTCGAATAGTCATCTTGGTGTCTACTGGGCGGCCAAGACTTCCCGGCTTTCGCAACCATTCATCACCTCGGATGGCGACAACGCCTGTGCCTTCCGCCCCGCCGTAACAGTCATACTGTCGCTCCGGGGAGACCAAGGTGAGCCACACTTGCTTGACCCACTCCGGGCAGATCGCGCCGCTGTGGTAAAACGCCTCAATGCTGGAGAAGTCGCGCTCCATAAGATCAGGAAGCCGCGCGATGCGTTGCATAATGATCGGCACCATGCCGAGAAACGACACCCTGTGTCGTTCGATCAAGTCCACGGCAAGCGCCGCATCGAACTTCTCCATTAATACGACGGTGTGCCCCTCGAATAGCCCGTTGTGAGTGAGGGCGAAGGAGATGTTGTGATAAAGGCGGCCTGTGACGAGTTGAACTTGGTCTGCACTCAAACCAAACCTGTGGAGGGTGCTTCCGCTCCCCGGCACTTTGTGCCAAGGTCTGTCGTCAAGAATTATTTTGGGCCGTCCGGTCGACCCGCCGGAGCAGATCGCTTTGCCAGGGGACGCGGTAAGTTGCGGCAACGGGCTGTCGTCAAGGCTCGCCAGATTAGTTAGCTGATCCAGTCCCAGTCCGCCATTCACTTCGTGCTCGACGAGCACCACGGTGTGTCGCCAAGATTCGCTTAGCGCGACGATCTCGCGGCGCTCCCTGTCTGGGAGCTGTGGGGAGAGAGGGAGAGTGCACGCGCCTAGTCGCCATGCTGCGATCGCAGCGATGATGTGCTCCGCACGGGTGGGCAGGCAGATTGCGACGAGGGATTCAGGCCCGACTCCCACGCCCTGGAGCGCCCGCGCCATCTGGTTCGCCCGAGAATCGAGCTCTTTCCAGGTCACGGACTTCTCGCTGCCATTCGGTGCGACAAAGATGAGAGCGACGACATCACCGCGACTGTCAGCGAAGTCGGCTACCCGCTGCGCGTACGTGATGGGTACCGCCGTCGATAGCGTGGTTTCGCGCATCGTTCCTCATTTCTACTTTCTCGCGTCCGCGCACATTTCTGCGAGCGTCTCTGCCCACAGCGCAGTATCAAGATACGAAACTGTATCGCTAGATAGACACATAGTCTATATGATGAGACAAAGTCTTTGGTAGCTGCCCCGTTCGGAAAGGAACCACTAGGTGATGCTGAGAAACGATAAAGACACCTACATCGTCGGCGTGGCCGAAACTCCACTGGGTGAGGTGAAAGACCAGTCCGAGCTTTCGATGATTGCCATGGCCGCGCGCGAGGCACTCGCAGAAGCCGGGTTGACGTTGTCCGATGTTGACGGGCTGTTCGTCAACTATTTGGGCGAGGAAGGCTCAGTTCAAGTGGGTGAATACCTGGGAATCCAGCCGGGTTACGCGGATTCCTCAGACCTCGGGGGTGCTGCGTTTGTCGCATTCCTCGGTCATGCCACTGCGGCGATCCAGACCGGGCGCTGCAAGGTTGCGTTGATTGTGTATGCATCGCGACAACGAACCCGCGCGACTCGAAAGCTCAACCAGTGGAACCCCAAGGCAACGTCCTCCCAGTTTGAGCAGCCATATGGGCTTCCCGCACCGCTCGGGCAATTCGGGCTACTCGCGGCACGTCACATGTATGAGTACGGCACAACACCTGAGCAACTCGCTTCGGTGGCCGTGAATGCCAGAACGTGGGCGGGCATGAACCCCAAAGCATGGAAACGCGATCAACTTACCATTGACGATGTTCTGAAGTCACGTATGATCTCCGACCCGTTGCATCGCCTTGACTGCTGCCTCGTCACCGACGGGGGCGGCGCCATAGTCGTGACCGCAGGATCCCGGGCCAAAGACGCGAAAAAGACCCCCATCCGGATCGCAGGTACTGGCGAAAGCCACCACCAATGGCACATTGCCCAGCTGCCGAGCCTTAAAAGCTCGCCGGGCGTGGCCTCAGCACGTTCTGCGTTCCAGATGGCGGGAATCACTTCATCAGATGTGCACGTCTTTGAACCCTACGACGCCACCACGATGAGTGTGCTCCTCGCACTCGAGGATGTCGGATTCTGTGAACGAGGCGAGTCAGGGCCCTTTGCTCTGGAAGGCAATCTGCTCCCCGGAGGCAGTCTCCCCTCGATTACCTCCGGAGGCGGCTTGTCATATTGCCACCCGGGCGCTCTCGGACTGCTGCTGGTCATCGAAACCGTGCGCCAATTGCGCGGCGAAGCGGGTCAACGGCAGGTTGAAGGAGCGACCATCGGTCTCACACACGGAATTGGTGGCCTCTTCTCGACCGCCGCGACGGCGGTGCTCGTTCGTGATTGAGCAAAGTGATGACGTCATTGAGTGGGGCGACCCCACCACAGAGTACTTTTGGGAGTCAGCGCGCAAGCATCAACTGGTAATCCAGCAGTGCGAGGATTGTCACGCCCACCAGTTCTATCCTCGGGCCTTCTGTCTCACCTGCGACTCAGACCGAGTGGAATGGGTGCGAGCAAGTGGTTTCGGAACCGTCTATTCCCGCACCATCGTGCACTTGCCCGCCAACCCTGCGCTCGGGCTCTCTTCCCCCTACACCGCGGCCATCGTCGAGCTTGACGAAGGACCACGCATGCTCACCAATCTCACGAGAAATGACTGTGCGATCGGCAGCAGGGTTCAGGTTTCATGGAGGGAAAGAAAAGGTCAAGCACCAGTGCCAATTTTTGGCCCGCTTGACGACGTTGAGGACGCGTGATTATGGAACAACAAGTTGACTTGGTGGATGTCTACGAGCACCTCGCTGACGGTTTCGACGAGGCCGTGAATGAGCTCGCTGAGCTGGTGCGCATTGCGGGCGTGAGCGCTCAGCCCACCCAGGATCTTGCCCGCTGCGCGGACGCAGTGCAACGAAGCATGCGATTGAGCGGACTAGAAACGCGACTGATCGAAGGCTACGGGCCGGCTGCTGTCTACGGTGAACGCATCGTCAACCCGAACCTGCCCACCGTGCTTATTTACGGGCACTACGACGTGCAGCCCGCAGAAAACACTGACGAATGGAATAGCCCCCCTTTTGAGCCGACACTCCTCGACGGTCGGATGTATGCCCGCGGCAGCAGCGACAACAAGGGCCAGCACCTCGCACAGCTAATAGGTATTCGGGCGATTCTTGCCACTCGCGGAGAACTCCCCCTCAATGTGAAGTTCTTGATCGAAGGTGAAGAGGAGATCGGGAGTCCACATCTTGCGGAACTCGCGCGAAACAACAAGGCCTTGTTGCGCGCCGACATTGCGATCACCTCTGATGGGCCGGTTCACCGCAGTGGGCTACCCCAGCTAGTTCTGGGAACCCGCGGCCAACTTGGCGTCGAACTTCGCGCGCGCGGTGCTAATCAGGATGCTCACTCTGGTAGTCAGGGTGGGCTTCTTCCCGACCCCGCAGCCAATCTTGTGCGAGCCCTGGCCACGCTGTGGGCGCCGGATGGACGCGTTGCGGTGCGAGGTTTTTACGATCATGTTGCGCAGCCAACAGAGCGCGAGCGATCCAATCTCGCAGCATTGCCACTCGATTTGAGCGAGCATTTTGCAACCTATGGGATCAACAAACTTCCGCCACCTCACCCTGTTGGCTTTTACGAAAGACTCATGCTGCTACCGACGATGACGATTGTCGGCATCTCCAGTGGCTATACCGGTCCGGGCGTGAAAACTGTCATTTCGCAGAGCGCGATGGCGCGCATAGATATGCGCCTCGTGCCGGGCCAACTACCTGATCACATCTTCGCTCTCCTCCGCGCACACTTGGCGTTGCATGACAGCTCTATTGAACTGGTGAAGCTCAGTTCAGGGCCCGCGTCACGCACTCCCATAGACGACCCAGCTGTGGCGCTCATCACTCGCGCCATTGAGCAGGCCACCAGTCACCAACCTTTGGTTGTGCCGAGCCTCGGAAGCACGCTGCCAAACTACGTTTTTACTGACATCCTTTCGATGCCGTCAGTTTTGGTGCCGTACGCGAACGCGGACCAGAACAACCATGCGGCGAACGAAAACTTTGAACTCAGTCGGTTCATGGATGGCATGAAGATCTGCGCCACCATGCTTCACTATTTGGCGGGCTAAAAGTCGCCAGAGTGTTGCATCGAGTCGGAACTTACCTCTCTACTTTCTCGCCGGTGATGATCTCCCCTGTGTGGATGAGATCGAGCATGCTGTGGTTAGATCCCAGTTTCTGTTGGCAGAGATGACGCTTGTTCTTCGCGGGCGCGGGCGTCAGCGTCCGTGAAGGACGTCGTATTGCGGTTTCCGACGAACGCCATCAGGTAGTGAAATACGCGGTCGGGGCTTTGCGAGGCTGCCGCTTCACCATCCATCCCATGCTTGCGCCACCGCTCCAACACTTCTGTTACCTCCCCGAACATCTTCTTCGATTCGGCCTTCGTGAGAAGTGCACCACCGGTGTATTGCGCGCGAGTGGCACGAGGGTCCTTGGGCAGAGTCTCGGTGACGAGCGCACGGATCCATGCCAAATACTCTTTGTTGAACAGCTCCCCCACCTCGTCATCGCCATCGGAGTCAATCGAAAGTCCTTCAGGATGCGTGACCCTCCACACACGATCACGGCTATCTCGGGCAAGTTCGGGCGCTTCGACAATCAAGTGCGCCTTCGCGAGGGACCGTAGGTGATAGCTCACGGCGTTCGCTGGCTCGGCAATAATCTCGGCGAGATCCGCGGCACGCGCCGAGACGCGCACAGTGAGCTCCATCATGATGCGCTGGCGCATCGGATGCGCAAGAGCACGAAGCGTTAATGGGTCAGTGATTCGATACGCGTGCTCGACCATGGAGCAAGCTTAGCGATTTAGCAACACATATTGCGCAATAGTTATTGCGCAAGTATTGTTGCGCATATGATCTCCTCTGAAGCTGGTCGTGGCGCGATCAGCGGCCCGTCGCTCTGGCACAATCGCGACTACCTGTTGCTCATGTCGGGCAAGACGACACAAATCATTGGTGCGGGGCTTGCGATATTTGCGGTGCCCCTCATCGCATACGCTCTCACAGGCTCTGTTTTCTGGGCGAGCATGGTGGCGGCGGTGGGCCAGCTAGGCTACCTCGTCGCCGCCCTCCCCGCGGGGGCAATCGCGGACAGAGTTGACCGCAGAAGGCTGCTCATCCTGTGCTCGGCACTCGACGCGATACTTTTCGCCACCGTCTGCGTCGCCGCCGCGATGTCACTGCTCACCGTCTGGCACCTGGCTGCCGTGCTCTTTCTGACCGCGATTCTGGCGTCATTCTTCGGGCCGGCAGAAGCGGGCGGCATCCGGGAGGTCGTGCGCTCAGATCAGATGGGGTCGGCGATGGCGGCCATGCAAGGGCGTTCCGCCGTAGCCTCCCTGATCTCGGGGCCCGTGGGCGGCATCCTCTATGCACTCGGACGAGCTATTCCCTTTCTTGGTGCCACCATCGGGTACGTGGTTGTTCTTGTGTGCACGATTTTCGTCAAAGGCCCCCTCAACGGTGACATTCAACTCACAAAGAATGTGAGCGCCCGAAAGTCACTCGCGGAAGGCTTGCGCTTCGTCTGGGCGGTGAAATTCCTGCGAACCGGTGTCGCCATTTTCGCCGTCATCAACCTCGCGTTCACCGGCATATTCTTCACGTTGAACCTCCACCTCGTGCAGATCGGCACAGCACCACTACTGATCGGCTTCATCGATGCCTCCGTGGGCGCTTCGATGCTGCTCGGCTCGCTCATTGCTGGCCCACTCGTGAAACGATTCCCGGCCGGCAGACTTGCCGTCATCGGAATGATCGTGGCCGTCGCCGGATCCACAGGGATGGCCTTCTCCACCCACTACTGGGAATATCTCGTGTGGGTAGCCTTTGCCTCGATCCTGATCCCCGCAACGAACGCTGCCCTGCTCGGTTACGCGAGCGTTATCACCCCCTCCCAACTGCAGGGGCGGATGAACTCTGTACTCGTGCTGTCGGGTGTCGCAGTAGGCCCCATCGCCCCGGTAATCGCCGGATCACTCCTGTCGTTGATGGGAGTAAACATCGCGATGGGCATCTTCGCCGCGCTCTTCGCTTTCGGTGCCGCCGTGCTCGCCCTCTACGGCCCGATCAGAAAAGTCGGTACCCCCGATACCTGGGAAGACGACTTGGTGGAGTGGCCGCCAGCTGAGTCGCAGGAGGGCTCAGGTGAAACTATGTTGGCTCACTCGTAACGTGGAACGCGGAACGGCTCGCGGTACACGTCTCGAGGATCCACCGGCGGTCCGACTCCTCCACGGCTCAGTCGAAGTAATGACGTCGATGAGAAAAGTACGAGGAGTTTGAACAGGTCGCGATAGACGCCATCTGTCGCAAATGGTTAAGGGCACTTATTTGATTGCCTCGGCAACGCGCAGAATAACTCTGGGTTATTGGTTCTGTTCTGCAGGCACAGTAATGCCATGAACGGGACAAATCGGGATTATGACCCCTTAGCGGATTGGTCGTGGCGTAGGCAGCCACCCGGGGCCGTCCTAAGGTGTTCCTCGCTCGGTGCCCCATGATGTGTTGCATTTAGCACAGTGAATCAAACCGTCTGAGGCGAGCTCGTGGGCTTCGTAGTTCTCGCACATTGGGCACTCGGGCATTTCGAAAGACACCTCTACCTCTATTCTCGCTCACCGGTTCCGAGAACATAATGCCGCAACTTTATTTACCCGGAAGGCTTCAGTTGAGGGAGAAACCCAATGGATCAAGAAATTGGTGAAGCCACACGACGCAATGACTTGACGTTAGTCTCCGATATTGTCGGTTCATGAGCGCTAGTGCCCTTGTCAAGACAATTACCGTGAGCGATGGAACAACTGTCGCGCTTCCGGAGAGTGGGGTGGTGCTGTTCGTCGGCTCGAACAATGTTGGCAAGAGCCAAGCACTGCGAGACATCTCGAAACTAGTTAGGGAACAGAATCAAGTAGGCCTCGTTGTAACCGCAGTGGAAGTTGAGTATCGCGGTACGCCCGACGACCTCATTGCACAGCTAAGAAGCGACCGCACAATTCTTCGCTCAGGGGTCAATGCAGGCCGAATTCGAATGGGGGACGGAAGTCTTGTAGAGGTATCCGTCGCACTCGAATGGTGGTCCGGAGGGGCACAGCAGTATCTAGGCAAGTACTTTCTCCTACATGCGGACACTGAGAGCCGATTGGAAGCGAGCCGCCCGACCGGTGTGCCAGATCTGTTCCACATTGAACCTAGCCACCCTCTGCATAGTTTGTATCTTCGTCGTGATATTGAAACTCGCTTGAATGCGATTAGTCACCAAGCGTTTGATGAAGGTTTGGTCCTTGACATATGGACTGGGGGCTCGCAATGGGCGCTTCGCGTAGGAGAGATTGCGCAGCCAGACGCACCACGACCCGATCAGATGTACCTTGATGCGATTCAGGGTCTTCCCCTTCTGCATGATCAAGGTGACGGTATGCGATCGATGATTGGGCTGCTCTTGAATCTCACAACTAGCCATCAAACAATTTCACTTGTAGATGAGCCTGAGGCGTTCTTGCATCCGCCGCAAGCCAGATTCTTGGCGAAGTTGCTATCCCAGGATTCAGAGGAGTCCGGGCGTGCGGTGTTCCTGAGCACGCACAGTTCTGATATCGTGCACGGCATACTTGAGGGTTCCGCCCCAACAACAGTGATTCGACTCCGCCGAAACGGTAACGTTAATGAGGCGGCTGTGCTTAGTAACGAAGCGGTTCGGAGACTGTGGAGTGACCCGCTTCTTCGTTATTCAAACCTGCTCGAAGGGTTATTCACTGATGTGGTCATAGTTTGTGAGTCCGACGCAGATTGTAAATTCTTCGCTTCAATTCGTGACACGATTCCTCCCGTCGATTCTCGTGAACGTCGTCCAGATGTGTTATTCGTAAGCTGTGGTGGAAAAAGCCGTATGCATGTCGGGGTTGAGGCTTTGCGCGCTGCGAGCGTCCCCGTGGCGGTAATAGGTGATTTTGATGTGCTCAACAACTGGGGGACGCTATCTAGGCTAATTCTGAAGGCAGGTGGCACAGTTTCTGAATTTGAAGCTGATTGGAGAATCCTGAACTCTGCCTTGACTTCAGACACCCGCACTGCTTCAGTGGCGGGAATGAAGGAAGCGGTTGTCGCGGCATTCGATTCAATGGCAGAGGTATCAAGGAAAGCGCTTGATCCTGTCCGCGAAGCTTTGAAAATTGAGAACGGCTGGGATCGTGTCAAAAACGCCGGACTTTCTGGCGTCCCGAAAGCAGATGCTTACAATGCGGCGAAAAGGCTGTTGGACGGACTCAAATCCCTCCAAATTCACCTCATTCCGGTGGGAGAAATGGAAGACTTCGTACCAGAGATTGGTGGGCACGGCCCTTCTTGGGTTGCCGACGTACTGGAGAGTCGTCTGCATGAAGGGAGTGACGCTGACGGGGCGCGTGACTTCTTTAGCAGCGTAATGGGTTCGATTGCGCACTAGAGTGGCGAAGCCACTCTCTTTACTTGAATAAGCAACGTAACTGAAAGATGTAGCGGTGAACCCCGGACGTCACTCGCCGGTGAATGTCGCCTTGCGCTTCTGCTGGAATGCCGCGAAGCCTTCGCGGTAGTCAGAGGTGGTACGCAGACGCTCCTGCTCCGCGTTCTCCCCCGCCGCTGACTCCCACAGACCGATGCGGTCGTCACGAAGCTTCGCGATGAGACCCTTACTGGCAAGGAATGCTTGGGTGGCACCGGAGGCTGCCGCCGACGCTTTGGTGCGGGCGAAGTCGAGCAACTCGTCATTCGGGATCGCGCGGCTGAACAGTCCTGCGGCGACGGCATCCGCACCGCTGATGAGCTCACCCGTGTAGATGAGGTCGAGTGCGCGGTGGGCGCCGAGGCGCTCGAAGAACAGGGCGTGCCCACCCGAGTCGAGGGTGGCGCCGAGGTTCGCGAACGGCGAGCCGAACTTCGCCTTCTCTGCGACGTACACAACATCCGCGGCGATAAGCAGCCCTAGGCCGATGCCGAGGCACGCACCGTGCGCTGCCGCGAAGGTTGGGGCCGGAAAGTCAGCGAGCATGCGCATCACCGGGCCGAAGGAATCCTTCAAGAACGCGAGGGCGTCATCCGTCTCTGGGTCGACCGCAGAGATGTCGCGGCCTGCACAGAAGGCGCGGCCCTCGCCGCGGATGAGAAGCGCGCGAACGCCCGCCGTAGACGCCTCGTGCAATTTCGCACTGAGTTCGGCAAGCGCGGCATCGTCGAGGGCGTTCAACTTCTCGGGGATGTTCAGCGTGATCTCTGCCACGTTGTCGGCGATGGTTAGGTCGATCACTGTTGGCTCCTTTGTGCGGGGGTTCCCTTCGAGACAATCGCCTTGCGATCTCCTCAGGGAACGGGGGTTGGATTTGCGATCTCCTCAGGGAGCGGGGGCTACGCGTCGTAGGTGACCGTGACTTCGTCACTCGTGGGGTGTGATTGACAGGTCAGAATGTAGCCGCGCTCAAGCTCCTCCGGCTCGAGCGCGTAGTTCTCGTCCATGCTCACGGTGCCGTCGACGAGCACGGCGCGGCAGGTGCCACAGACGCCGCCAGCGCAGGCGAAGGGCACATCCTCCCGCACCCGAAGTGCGGCGTTCAAGATCGTCTCTCGACCGTGCTTCGGCGTGTTGATGGATGCCGTGAGCCCGTCGAGCGTGAACGTGATCTTTCGCACCTCATCGCCCTCGTCAATAACAACGGGGCGCCCTGCGGAACCCTCCGGTCGGTCGGGGCGATCCGTGGTGAATAGTTCGAATCGCACGTGTGTGCGATCGACGCCCGCCTCTTCGAGAGTGTCGCGCACAAGCTGCACGAGTTCGAACGGGCCACAGATGAACCACTCGTCCACGTCGCCTGGGCGCACCAGGTGCTTCAGGAAGGTGTCGAGGCGTTCGGCATCCAGCCGCCCTGAGAGCACATCGGAGGCACGGCGCTCCCGCGTGAGCACGTGGTAGAGCGCAAAGCGTGCCGGGTAGGCATCCTTCAGATCGGCAAGTTCCTCGAGAAACATCACGTCGTTCGCGGTGCGGTTCGAGTAGATGAGACTGAACTGGGTGTGCGGAGACGACGCCAGGATGGTGCGCGCGAGCGACATGATCGGCGTCACGCCCGAGCCCGCAGCAATCGCCGCGTAGTGCCTGCTCATGTCGGGGGCGACCTCCGTCGTGAACGTGCCCTGCGGGCTCATCACATCGATCACCGCACCGGCCTCGAGCGACTCATTCGCCCAAGTCGAGAACTCGCCGCCCAGGTCGCGCTTGATCGCCACCCGCAACTCGCCAGGCACCGGCACAGCACAAATGGAGTAGCTGCGGCGCAACTCGTGGCCGTTCAGATCCATGCGCAGCGCCAAATACTGGCCGGGCTCGTAGTCGTAGTTGTCGGCAAACTCCTCGGGCACGTCAAACGTGACCTCGATGGAATCCTCCGTCAAACGCCGCACCTCACGAACGGTGAGCGGATGAAAACTGGCGCGCTTGCGCTGCGGTGCGGGCTCTAATGCCATCTCAAATCACCTTGAAGTAGTCGAACGGTTCATGGCACGCATTACACGTGTACAGCGACTTGCAGGCGGTGGAACCAAACCTGCTCGTCTCGGAAGTATTGAGCGAACCGCACAGCGGGCACTTCACCGACATGGTGACCCGCACGGGGCCATTCACGGCGGCCTTGCCGGAGGGCGCGGCGATGCCGAACGCCTCAAGCTTCTGCTTGCCTGGCTCCGACATCCAGTCCGTGGTCCAGGCCGGGGCTAGAACGAGCTTCACTTCGGCGTCTAGGTAGCCGGCATCGGTGAGCACCGTCAGCACGTCGTCACGGATGGTGTCCATCGCGGGGCAGCCAGAGTAGGTGGGGGTGATCGTGACGACAGCGCGACCGTCGATCATTTCTGCGTTGCGCAGAACACCCAAATCTTCGATCGTGAGGGCAGGAACCTCAGGGTCGAGCACCGTCGCCGCAAGATCCCACACGTGCGCACCCTCGCCACCGGATGGCTTGGGTCGCGCTGTTGCCTCAAGGTGCGAGTCGAGTGCCATGATCACCACGTAGCCCCCGGATGCGCGCGCGCCAGCACCTGCATCTCTGCCAGCAGCGGCCCCAAAAACTCGGTGTGGATGCCCTCACGGCCACCACCACGGGCAACAAAACCCTCTGGCACCTCAAGCTCAGCCTCAGCGAGCACTGCACCGTTGAGCTTGTCGACGTTGTCTCTCAGCGTCGACGGCAACACCGCGGCCGTGCCGAGCGAGACCACGAGGTCGTCGTCGCGGAACATCTCATCCACAAAAGTCCACATTGAGGCGAGGCCACGGATCATGCGGCGACGCGACTCGTCGGTACCCAGCGCGAGACGAAGCACCCACTGGGTGGCGTGATCGCGGTGGTAGTCGACTTCTTTGACCGCCTTCGCAGCGATGGCAGCGAGAGTCGCATCGGAGGAACCCACGAGCGCACTGTAGAGCTCGAACTGAAAGTAGGAGACGATGAACTGCCGCGCAATCGTGTACGCAAAGTCGCCGTTTGGCTGCTCGACGATCTGCAGGTTTGTGAACTCTGGTTCGTTGCGAAAGTAGGCGAGGTCATCCTCTGTCTTGCCCCACGCCAGTGCTGCGTAGCTGAGGAACGAGCGTGCGTGGCCGAGCTGATCGAGTGCGATGTTGGCCAGAGCTACGTCTTCTTCTAGCTCCGGCGCACGGGCGATCCACCAACCGAGCCTCTGGGCCAAGATCAGGGCGTCATCGCCGAGGCGCACGGCATACGTGGCGACAGCTTCACTGGGCTTCTCACCGGCCTCCGTGATCTTCTCGGCGGTGAGAGCATCACCAGCAGAAATCTTGAACGACTGCTCACTCACAGGTGCTTCACACCCTCCGACGCCGTGTAATAGCTCGCGTGACGGTACTCCTTGCCGCGCGGGCTCTCAAAGAAAGCACCCTTCGCGTCGGGGTCGGATGCCGTGATCTCACTCGACGGCACCACCCACACCGAGACGCCCTCGTTGCGGCGTGTGTACAGGTCACGGGCGTTCCGCACCGCCATTTCGGCATCCGGCGCGTGCAGCGAACCCGCGTGAAGGTGCGAGAGGCCGCGCGAGGATCGCACGAAAACTTCCCACAGTGGCCAAGACTCTGTGGCGTCTGCTCCGGGTGAACTCATCAGGCTGCCTTCGCTTTCATAGTCTGCAACTTCTGTGCCATGACACGAGAGCGCTCGGCATACGCTGCCGCAGCCTCTCGCACCCATGCTCCGTCTTCGTGCGCAGTGCGGCGACGCTCTAAACGAATAGCGTTTGCGGGCCCACGCCCCTTCAACACTTCAGTGAATTCTGACCAGTCAAGCTCGCCGAAGTCGTAGTGACCGCGCTCCTCGTTCCACTTGATGTCGGGGTCTGGCAGCGTGAGGCCCAGCACTTCGGCCTGGGGAACGATCATGTCTAAGAACCGCTGGCGCAGGTCATCGTTGCTGAAACGCTTGATGTTCCAGGCCATGCTCTGGGCGGAGTTTGGCGAGTCGCCATCCGGCGGACCAAACATCATCAGGGCCGGTGCGTACCAGCGGTTCACTGACTCCTGGGCCATCTCGTGCTGCCCTTTCGTGCCCTTGGAGAGGTGCAGCAGAATCTCAAAACCCTGTCTCTGATGGAACGACTCTTCCTTACAGACGCGCACCATCGCACGCGCATACGGGCCGTAAGAGGCACGACACAGCGGCACCTGATTGCAAATGGCAGCGCCATCCACGAGCCAACCAATCGAGCCCATGTCCGCCCAGGTCGGGGTTGGATAGTTGAAGATCGAAGAATACTTCGCCTTGCCAGAGATGAGGTCTTCCGTCATCTGATTGCGGGTGATTCCAAGAGTCTGGGCTGCAGAATACAAGTAGAGCCCGTGACCGGCCTCGTCTTGCACCTTCGCCATCAAGATCGCTTTGCGCTTGAGGCTCGGTGCGCGCGTGATCCAGTTGCCCTCCGGCTGCATACCGATGATCTCGGAGTGCGCGTGCTGTGACACCTGACGAATGAGAGTTTTGCGGTAGCCTTCCGGCATCCAGTCGGTGGGCTCCACACGCTGGTCTGCGGCGATGAGCTCATCGAAGTGGGCACGACCGGCGCTGTCCTCCTCGGACCTGGCTTCGATCTCGGCTGTGGATGCTCCTTGTGGGGATACTCCGCTTGGGGTTGCACTGGGCGCCATTGCTTGTCACCTTCAAATTCGGGGGCGGTCGGTGTTGTACGAGAAACAGTCACACTAGCAACTGACCGACCGTTCGTTTAGGCTTTGGCCTAGGCTAACATCCGACAGATAGGTGGTCAACGATGAGCAACGCTCCAACCGCAGAATATGCGCGCCCCGACACAATGTTGAAGGGCGACCGCGCCTCCACCGAACTTCTCGGCATGGATGTCGTGGAGATGACTGAGGGTCACGCCGTGGTCACCATGCTGGTGCGCGAGGACATGGTGAACGGTCATCAGATCGTGCACGGCGGCTTGGTGTTCACCCTCGCCGACACTGCCTTTGCGATGGCGTGCAACTCAGAAAGCACACTCGTCGTCTCCTCCGGCGCCGACATCACCTACTTTTCCCCTGGGCATACCGGTGACCTTCTCACGGCCACCGCGGGCGTGCGATCCCAGAGAGGCCGAAGTGTGATTTGCGATGTTGAAGTGCGGAACAGCGACGGGATCATCGCCGAGTACCGTGGGCACGGCCGGATTGTTAACCCGGAGCACATGAAAGCGGCGAGCACAGTAGCAAGCACAGCGGCGAACATAAAGTCCGAGCACACAGTGACGGAGAAAGCATCATGACTGACACGGCAACACCCATCCGGCAAAACCACGACCAAGAGTCGATCCTCCTCGTCGCAGCTGAAATTTTCATCCAGCACGGGTACGACGCCACCTCCATGGGCATGCTTTCCGAGAAGCTCGGCATCACCAAGTCGGCGATCTACCATCACGTGCCAAGCAAAGAGCACCTTCTCGAACTCGCGCTCGACCGCGCCCTCGACAGTCTTGAGGCGATCCTGATCGACCCGCTTGCCTCCACCGGCTCCGCGATCGACAAGCTCATGTACGTGCTGCGCTCCTCCGTTGGCGTGCTCACCGACCAGCTGCCCTTCGTTACGCTGCTGCTGCGCCTCCGCGGCAACACCGAGATTGAGCGCAACGCTGTGGAACGTCGCCGCAAGTTCAACCATGTCATCGCCGAACTTGTCGAAGAAGCACGCAATGAAGGAGACATCCGCAAAGACATTGACGCGCGCACAACGACACGCTTGCTGTTCGGGATGATCGGCTCCGTCGTGGACTGGTACCGCCCTGGCGGACCGGTCAGCGCAGAGGATGTCGCGAACGACATCGTGACGATCGCGTTCGGTGGCGTGCGCACGCAGTAGCGGGTAATCCCTAGACTGGTGCCAATGAGCTCGAGCCCTGCACTCGCGAGAAGGCTAGGCACGGTTGACGCCGTCTCCATCGGTCTTGGATCGATGATCGGTGCGGGGATATTCGCGTCGTTCGCGCCCGCCGCTGCAGCCGCTGGCGCCGGCCTCCTCATCGGCCTCATCATTGCTGCGGTCGTCGCGTACTGCAATGCGACATCCTCCGCACAACTCGCAGCGCAGTATCCGACCTCCGGCGGCACCTATGTCTACGGCCGCGAACGCCTCGGCGAGTGGCCGGGCTTTATGGCCGGCTGGAGTTTCGTCATTGGCAAAACGGCGAGCTGCGCCGCCATGGCCCTCACCTTCGCCAGCTACGCTGTGCCCGCCGGATGGCAGAAGCCTGCCGCCATCGCGGCAATTCTCGCCCTCACCGCCGTGAACTATTTTGGGATCAGACGCACAGCAACACTCACCAAGATCATCGTGACGCTCGTGATCGGTGTGCTCGTCGTCATCGTCGTCGTGGGGCTCTCCGGTGGAACACCCCACGCACTCGACCTAGGATCAGACCTCTTCACTCACGGCTGGTACGGCATCCTCCAGTCAGCGGGCCTACTGTTTTTTGCCTTCGCCGGATACGCGCGTATCGCCACCTTGGGCGAAGAAGTGAAAGAACCACAACGCACAATTCCGCGAGCAATCATGGTGGCTCTGTTCATCGTCTTCGGCGTGTACGCCCTCATCGCCGTCACCACGCTCATTACCATTGGGCCGGTGCAACTCGCCACCTCCACCGCGCCGCTCGTTGACGTGGTGACTGCGAGCACGGGGAGTTGGGCAGGGCCCGCTGTCGCGATCGGGGCAGCGGCAGCCTCCCTCGGCGCGCTTCTTGCACTCATCGCCGGCATCGGCCGCACCAGTCTGGCTATGGCGCGAAATGGGGATCTCCCCCGCGTTCTCAGCGCTATTCATCCGCGTTACAAGGTGCCGCATCGCGCAGAGATCGCCCTCGCCATCATCGTCAGCGTCATCGTGATGTTCAGCGACCTGCGCGGGGCAATCGGGTTCTCCTCATTCGGGGTTCTGCTCTACTACTTCATCGCGAATGCGTCCGCGTTCACTCAGGACAAGGAACACCGCCGCTACCCGCGCGCGTTCCAGGTTCTCGGTGCCATCGCCTGCATCGTGCTGGTGCTGACGCTGCCGCCGGCTTCTGTGATTGCCGGAATTGTCGTCCTCATCATCGGCATTGGCTACCGCCTAGTGGTGCGGCGCATGTGGTCGAAAGCTAACTGACATCCGGTATTGAAAGGTCTCAGTGGGCCGACACATCCGGCAGCTTCGACGCTGCAACGACCCCGACGAGCCCCAGTGCGGCAAGAAACATGATTGCCCACACAGCACCCCACAGCGCCAGCAGCGAGCTGATGCCTCCCGCCGCAAGCAGGATGACACCCATGGCTGAGTTCGACACCGCCACGTACTCGGTGCGTTGGTCGCCCTTCGCCATGTCCACGACATAGGTTTTGCGGGCCACCCGAACCCCGGTGTGCACGAACGTGAGAATGAAGTACGTCGCAATGAACACGCCAGCACCCCATGCGGTATTGCCGTCGAAGCCCGGCAATCCGGTCACCACGAGCATCAGTGCGAGCACGATCGACGCCAGGCCTGCGCCCACCGCCATGAGGCTGCGACTCGCTCGGTCCGCGAACCGACCGAACACGGGCCCCCCGATAATGGCAGAAAGGCCAGAGGCAATGATGAACCCACCAAGCCCGCTAAGTGCTCCGGCACCGGATGACACGGCGATGGACACAACGAACGGCGGGCTGAGCGCTGAGACGAGCAGAAGGCTGCGCACGATGACGAACCGCCGAAATGGTGCGTCCTCCCGCAGTAGCGTCACGGCTGTTCGCAGGCCCTCGGCCACTGCGGGCATGTCGCTGTGGTGGTGAGCGGCCGCGCGCACGGGCTCACGCACGCCGGCATAAACGAGAGCGGCGAGAATCCACATGACGGAACCGCCGACGAGTAGCGCGACGAGCATCCAGATCGGCGCATCACCACCGCCCACGATCCGCAGCACAAGACCGAGAGAGATCGCCACGATGCCGGAAACCATTGTTGACAGACCGCTAATTTGACCTCTCGTGCCTTTCGGCACTGTGCGGCCCAAAACATCCTTTGACGAGATTGACGACAGGCTTCGACCAAGTGAGAACACCGCGAGTGCAATCAGAATGAGCACACCCGCCAGCAGGCCATTGGCGAACGCCGCAACAAGGGCCATCGCCGCCACCATCGCCGCCTGCACAAGGGCACCGGCAACAAACACCCACTTGCGTCGACGCACGCGCAGGATGAGCGGGGTCAGCAGCGCTTGCGGCAGCATCGAGCCGGATTCACGGATGGGCACCAGCAGCCCGACGAGCGCCACGGGAACGCCGAGCGCGTGAAACAGCCACGGCAAAACGGTGGATGCTTTGACAACTTGGTCGCCCGAACCCTGCAGTGCCGTCGCACCAATGAGACGTAGTGCATTGCCGGGCAGGTTTCGCTTGACAGCCTCCGGCAGATCGTGCTCCGCCTGTGCATCGATCTTGAGCAACCTATCGAAGACCCGTCGGATCGTGCCCATCGCCCCAGCCTACGGCGCTGACGCTACCCCGCGGTCGGCCACACCTTCGCAACGAGAGTGAGCACGTCGTATGTGGCCACGATCTCATCGTTCTGGTTGTGGATGATCGCGTCCCAGCAGACCTCCCCGTACTCATCCGTTTCGCGAGGCGTGATCTTTTTCGCCGTCAGCGTGACCCGGATACTGTCGCCAGGCGACACGGGCGTGATGAACCGTAGGTTCTCCAGCCCGTAGTTCGCGAGCACAGGACCGGGCTCTGGATCGACGAACAGCCCTGCCGCCCACGACACGAGCAGGTAACCGTGCGCGACGATGCCAGGGAAGAACGGGTTAGCCGCCGCCGCTTCTTCGTTCGTGTGCGCGTAGAACTTGTCGCCGGTCTCCTCAGCGAACGCCGAGATGTCGTCGAGCGTGATCTCACGCAGCGGGGAGGCAATTGCGTCACCGATGCGCAGCTCGGCAATCGACTTACGGAACGGATGCGTTCCCTCAAAGTTGCGCGGCGCTCCCGTGAACCATTGCCCGGTGATGGCGGTGAGCATCGCTGGCGACCCCTGCACCGCCGTGCGCTGCATGTGATGGAACACTGAGCGGATTCCGCCAAGCTCTTCTCCCCCTCCAGCGCGGCCCGGCCCACCGTGGATGAGGTGCGGCACCGGTGACCCGTGACCTGTGCTCGAGCGTGCGTCGTCCCGGTCGAGGATGAGCGTGCGGCCGTGGTGGGCGGCGATGCCCTCGATCACGGTGCGGGCAACATCCGGGTCATGGGTTGCGACCGTCGCAACGAGCGAGCCACCACCGAGCGCGGCAAGCGCCACAGCTTCGTCGACAGTGTCGTAGCCGATGACGGACGACACGGGGCCAAATGCTTCGATGGTGTGCGCGGCCGTCGCCAGGGCATCGGCAAAATGCAGGATTATCGGCTGCATGAAAGCGCCCTCTGGCGCAGTGCCAGTGGAGCCATCTGCGCGCCGTACCTCGGGCTCGTCGAGCGAACCGAGAACAATCTCACCCCCCGCGGCAACAAGCTCCCGCACGCGCGCCGTGACTTCGACTTTCTGCTCGCGACTCACGAGCGCGCC
Organism: Actinomycetales bacterium; assembly: GCA_038243605.1. Taxonomy (GTDB): domain Bacteria; phylum Actinomycetota; class Actinomycetes; order Actinomycetales; family Microbacteriaceae; genus Terrimesophilobacter. The sequence continues at coordinate 164,600 of JBBSQX010000003.1, read as the reverse complement.
CATCGTCACGCCTTCGGCACGGGGGTCCCCCACGACGATGCGCTCGGCGATGCGGGCAGTAGCGGCGGCGATGACATCGTCCACGAGCGTGGCCGGCACGATCGCGCGGCGAATGCTCGTGCACTTCTGCCCAGCCTTGACGGTCATCTCGGTGACAAGAGACTTGATGTACGCGTCGAACTCTGGTGTGCCGGCCACGGCATCCGGTCCCAGAATTGCGGCGTTGAGCGAGTCGGTTTCACCCGTGAATCGCACCCCGCCGTGCACCACGTTCGGGTGTGAGCGCAACGCATTTGCGGTGGATGCCGAGCCAGTGAAGCCCACGAGGTCGCGGTAGTCGAGGTGGTCGATGAGGTCGCGTGCTGAGCCGGAGATCAGCTGCAGTGAGCCGTCGGGAAGAATGCCGGATTCCACCATCATGCGCACAGCGGCTTCGGCCACGTATGCCGTGGGTGTCGCAGGCTTCGCAATCGTCGGCACACCGGCGATGAAGGCAGGCGCGAATTTCTCGAGCATCCCCCACACCGGAAAATTGAACGCATTAATCTGCACGGCAACACCGGGCAGGCGCGTAAAAATGTGGTGACCGATGAAGGAGCCATCCTTTGAGAGCACTTCAGCGTTGCCATCGACAACAACGTTCGAGTTGGGAAGCTCACGGCGGCCCTTTGAACTGAAAGTAAACAGCACGCCAATGCCACCGTCGATGTCGACCATCGAGTCGCCGCGCGTTGCACCAGACTGTGCTGAGACCGCGTAGAGCTCATCACGCTTGCCGTTCAGGTACTGCGCAAGCTCTTTGAGCTTCAATGCCCGCTCGTGGATTGTCAGTGCGCCGAGACCGGCCTGCCCTACCGTGCGCGCGTACTCAATCACCGCGGGGATGTCGATACCGGCAACGTTTGCCGACGCCACCGTCTCGCCCGTGCTCGCATCAAGAATGGCAGTGGCGGTACCGCTTCGAGGCGTCCACCACTCATCCATCAGGTAGCTGGGAATAACTGTGGTCACTTCTATTCCACTCATTTTTGCTCCTCCGGCCAATCGTAAAAACCTTTGCCGGCCTTTCGACCAAGCTCCCCGCGCTCCACCATCTCGCGCAGGAGCTTCGGTGGCGCAAACCGCTCACCGAGCATCGCCTGCAGGTACGCCGCGATACCGAGGCGCACGTCAAGGCCGACAACATCCGTGAGCTTCAACGGGCCCATCGGATGTCCGTAGCCAAGCACCATCGCGGCATCAATGTCTTCGGCGGTCGCGACGCCGTCTTCGAGCATGCGGATTGCTTCCAAACCGAGCGCAAGACCCAAGCGGGAGCTCGCGAACCCTGGCACATCCTTCACCGTGATCGGCGTTTTACCAAGTGCGCGCACCCAGCCTTCTGCGGCAGTGACAAGCTCGGGCGAGGTCTGCTCCCCCACCACGATCTCGACGAGTTTCGACGATGGCACAGGGTTGAAGAAATGCATACCGAGGAACTGTTCTGGCCGAACCAAACTGTTCGCGAGAGTTGTGATGGAGATCGACGAAGTGTTGCTAGCCAGCCACGCTTCAGGCGCCACGGCGGCCTCCGCCCTAGCAAGCGCATCCACTTTAAGTTCGAGGGACTCTGGCACGGCTTCGACAACGAGTCCGGCCTCCGCGAATATTGCGACATCGGTGTCCACTCGAACGCGCGCGCTGAGATCATGGAGCGACTCTGTGGTTGTTCCTCGTGTAAAACTCGCGGCCAGCGCAGCGAGAACGCGTTCGCGCGCCATCGCCACACTCTCATCATCACGCTCCACCACGGCCACGCGAGCCCCGGCAAGCACAAAGGCGTGGGCGATTCCAGCACCCATCCGCCCACCGCCGAGCACACCAATGTTGGAAGGAACCGCGATCATTTCTTACCCTTCGTGGCACGACGCTCAAGGAATGCTGTCATACGCGCATACTTTTGGTCCGACTCGAACAGCACCGCCTGCTCGTCGAGATCCACCTGCGGATGGGCGCTGCGAGGGGCAGCCAACACTCGCTTGGTGGCCATCAGTGCGGCAGGGTCGTTGGTCAAAATTTTGTCGGCAAGTGCGTCGGCCGCGAAAAGCAGCTCTTCCGGCTCCACAACCTCCGAGACGAGCCGCAGCGCTAGCGCCTCGCTCGCCGTCAGCACGCGGCCGGCAAGAAGAATCTCCTTCGCCACCGGTTCGCCGACGAGCTCAAGCAATCGCCACGTTGCCCCAGAACCGGCCAAAATGCCCAGGCCCACCTCGGGGTTACCGATCTTGACGCTCGTGCTGGCAATACGAAAATCGCACGCGTAGGCCAGCTCTGCACCTCCACCAAGCGCGTAGCCATCTATCGCCGCAATGACGGGCATCGGAAGGGCGGCAATGCGCTGAAAAGCGCGAGTATTAATGCCTTGCAGCGCCTCCGCACGGCCTCGTTCGCGCAGCTGATTGATATCAGCTCCCGACGCAAAGGTTCCGCCAGCACCCGAAATGACGAGGAGCTTGGGCTCCTTCTCCAACCGCTCACAGAGCGCGTGCAATTCGTCAATAAGCTGCTGATCTATAGCATTTCGAAGTTCAGGTCGATTGAGAACAGCATGCACCCGATCGGCGCGCTCGTCTACGGTGAGGGATGACTGCGCCATACTCCGCCTTAACTGCCGCGGCCGTCATGCCCGGAGGCGAGCAACTGACTGACCGTTCGTTCTGTCAAGGATGCCACGGGCACCCACCACGGTCAACCAGACCAGACACCTCGCACTCAGAAACGCCGACAGGTTGGCTACCGGATATGTGCGAGAAGCGCCTCATCGAAAGCATCCGGATGCTCCACGTGCGGTGAATGCCCACAATTCTCCAGCGTGACCTCGCGGAACTCTCCGCCCGCCGCCGCATACGCCTCAAGCACAGCGCGGGTCTGAGCGATCATCGGTTGTGCGGGAGCAATTTCTTCGCCAGGCCAATCCGGAATAACACCAAGCTGCCCGAGGTAGTTCAGATCGAAGAAGGAAGCGTCAGAGACAATCGCGTCGTTCACGCCACGAATCCACAACACGGGGGGCTTGCGCTCAAGATCGACGATCCCTGACGCATTGAAGACCGTCGGTGACATTGTGTTCAAGATGCCAACGCCTCCCGGCGCGAAGCCAGGCCAGTTCGCGCTCGTCACGGAGGTGCCCGGATAGTTGCCATCGCCGGTCTTGGTCGACAGCATCGACTCGACCCAGAGGTCTTCCAAATCTGACTCAAACCCGGCGGCGACATAAGCACTCCGGTACACGCTGCGCGGCGAGGTTTGTTCGTCTGCTGTTGCATCGCCCGCGCTGAGCCGTGTCACGAAATCTGGGTTCGCCCCGCCGGCACCCGTGCCAGCGGCATCCGGCGTCAGAAGTCTGCCGTCGGCGCCAGCAGTGCCACCGAAGCCATACGGCGAAACGGGCGCCTGAAGCGTGGCCGTGGCAACGAGGTCGGGGTAGTCGACCATGAGCTGCTGCACAATGCTCCCACCCATCGACCATCCGACGAAGTGTGCGGAGTCGATTGCCATTTCAGCGAGCACAGAAGCCACGTCGTCAGAGAAATCAGCGAGGCCACGGGTGGCATCCACATCGAGCGTTTCACTGTCGCCAAATCCGCGAAGGTCGATGGCGATGCAGCGGTACTCCTGCGGCATGCGCACCATGGTGGGCATCCAGAACAGCGATGACGACACATTGCCGTGGAGGAAGACGATTGTTCCCACGTGGTCACTTCGTTCGCCATCAATAGGGCGCTCGAGTACATTCGCGCGCAAACGCGCTGCCGCTACGGGGTACGCAACAATGCCGTTCATCAGTGTTCCGGTCATGATGTTTCTCCCGCCGTTTATGTCATGCGGTCGCCGCATAATTGCAGTCACCGTTGTACCGTGCCTACGTGAGCACCCTCGTTACTTCAGCGCATCACCGAGCAAAAGTGGGGCCTCTGTTGCTGCCCGCACCTCATCGATCGTGACGCCAGGAGAAAGTTCCTGCAGCACGAGCCCCTCATCGGTGACATCGATAACGGCAAGGTCGGTGATGATGCGGTTCACAACGCCGCGACCTGTAAGCGGCAAGGAGCACTCGTTGACGATCGTGGCTGAGCCGTCCTTCGCGACGTGCTCCATGAGCACGATGAGTGTTCCCGCGCCGTGCACAAGATCCATCGCGCCGCCAGGCCCCTTCACCATCTTGCCGGGAATCATCCAGTTCGCAAGGTCGCCAGACGCCGACACCTGCATGGCGCCGAGGATCGCGGAGTCGATCTTGCCACCGCGAATCATGCCGAAGCTCATAGATGAGTCGAAGAAAGCGGAGCCATCGAGCAGCGTCACCGTCTCTTTGCCCGCGTTGATGAGGTCAGGGTCAACCGCATCTTCTGTCGGGTATGGGCCAACTCCGAGGATGCCGTTCTCCGACTGCAAAATCACGGTCACCCCGGCCGGAACATAGTTCGGCACGAGCGTCGGCAGCCCGATACCAAGGTTCACATACGTGCCGTCCTGCAGTTCGAGTGCAGCCCTGGCCGCCATTTCATCGCGTGTCAGCGCCATGATTATGCCTCCCTCACTGTGCGACGTTCGATGCGTTTCTCCACATCGGTTCCCACCTCAAGCACGCGGTGAACATACACGCCTGGCAGGTGAACGGAGTCAGGATCGATCTCCCCCGGCGCGACAAGTTCTTCCACCTCGGCGATGCAGATGCGGCCCGCCATCGCCGCAATGGGGTTGAAGTTACGTGCCGCCTTATTGAAAACAAGGTTGCCGTGCGTGTCTCCGCGCAGCGCGTGAATGATCGCAAAGTCGGTAGTGATGGCCTCTTCGAGCACGAACTCGCGTTCACGTCCACCGAACTCGAACGTGCGCACTTCTTTCTGCGGAGAGGCAACGTCAATGCTGCCATCCGCCTTGTAACGGCGAGGCAAGCCCCCCTCGGCGACCTGAGTGCCGACCCCGGTGGTCGTAAAGAATGCCGCGATACCGGAGCCACCTGCACGAAGCTTCTCTGCGAGAGTTCCCTGCGGGGTGAGCTCAAGCTCAAGCTCTCCGGAGAGAAATTGGCGTTCAAACTCTTTGTTCTCTCCCACATACGACGACGTCATCTTGCGAATCCGACGCGCCTTCAGCAGCACTCCCAAACCCCAGTCATCAACGCCGCAGTTGTTGCTCACGACGGAGAGATCTTTCGCGCCGGACTCCAATATTGCGTTGATCAGCACCATCGGGTTTCCTGATAGCCCAAATCCACCGACGGCAATACTCGCGCCGTCGCGGATATCGGCAACGGCCTCATTCGCCGTGGCCACGGTCTTGTCCATGCTCATGTTCGCTTGGCCTCCTCCTGCGCTCGAACAGCGCTGTGTTCGGCGAAGCGTTCAACGCTGTCAGCTGAGTCGTTGAGCGCTGCCCGAATAGTATTGGCAACCATTCGAGCACCTTCGTCCGCCATCACGATCGTATAGTGATTCACATCATCCGCGGCGAGAGTCACAAGCCTCGGCATTAACTCTTTCCAGCGATCAATTGCCGCTTGCGGATACAACGGCGGGGTTTCATTCATGAGCCCTCTGGGAGCCGAAATGAAGATTGCCGGATGCGCGAGCTCGTCGAGTGCTCGCATCAGTGAGTCTCCCCCACGCAACTCGATCGAGTCCGCCGCGACGGCGTCGTACGAGGTCGATGGTCGCAGGTTCGGCTCAATTCCGACCAGGTCGTAGTCGAGGTAGTTCTCGATCAGGGGGCTCCAGTCGTGCGCAAATGCAGGATGGTTCTTCCAGAAGTCACGGTAGCTCTCGCGCGACGCGAAGGTCATGGAAAGTCGTTCTGCTGCAGGGCCGAGGATTGCTCTCGTCGCCTCGTCGTCGCTCATTCCGGCGGGTGTCGGCAGCGGAAGGCCTCCGTCGACGAGCACGAGGGAATCCACCCTGCTCGGGTAACGATGGGCGAAAACTAGTGCCGCGAATGCCCCCATCGAGTGACCAACAACGACGGCGGAGCCAACACCGAGTGCATCGAGCACTGCGACGAGGTCATCCGCGTGCTGCGGCATCCCCCACGGCCCTGGAAGCTCATTACTTCTCCCCCTGCCGCGGAGGTCTGGTGCGATCACGTGAACCCCAGGCAGCAACTCCGCGATCAGCGGCCAGGTGAGGTGACTGGCCGTCACCCCGTGTACGGCAAGAACTGTGGGGCCATCGCTCGGTCCCCACTCACCGACCGCGATCTCCCCGCCGCGCACTGGCACTTTTGTGGTGCGGTAGTCGGTCATCGGGCAGTCCACCCGCCATCCATTGTGTAGGACGCGCCGGTCACCATTCCCGCGGTGTCACCTGCGAGCCAGAGCGCCAGATCGCCAACTTCGTGCGGCTCGACGAGTCGCTTCACCGCGAGGTCCGCGAGCATAATCATCTCGACAACTTCGGACTCTGGAATGCCGTGCATGCGCGCCTGATCAGCGATCTGCTTCTCTACGAGCGGTGTGCGCACATAGGCAGGGTTAATGCAGTTACTTGTCACGCCATGAGCACCGCTCTCAAGGGCTGTCACCTTGGAGAGCCCCTCAAGCCCGTGCTTTGCGGCGACGTAAGCAGATTTATAGGCGGATGCCCGCAAGCCATGAGCAGAGGAAAGATTGATGACGCGACCGAAACCGCGCTCGTACATCGTGGGTAGGGCTGCACGAATGAGCAGAAACGGTGACTCAAGCATGAGCCGCAAGATGAAAGAGAACTTCTCCGGATCAAAGTCTTCGATCGGGCTCACATGCTGCACCCCCGCATTGTTCACGAGAATATCGACATCGAGCTCAAGTTCAGCGAGAGCTTTAGTGTCGCTGAGGTCAACCTGCCACGCTTCACCGTCGAGCTCCTTCGCCAACGATTGCGCCGCGTCACCGTTGAGGTCCGCAACAATAACGTGCGCTCCGGCTGCCGCGAATGCTGACGCACAGGCGGCACCTATGCCACTGGCACCTCCGGTGATCAATGCCCGGCGACCTGTGAGATCCGTCATTTCTAGCCTCTTCTCTGAACTGAATTTGCGGCGACAACGGCGTCAACCGGCGCACCAAGCCCGCGTTGAATGAACTGCATCATCTGCTCGAAAACAGCCGGGGGAACAGTTGACGTGCCACTCGCTGTCGGGTCGCTGGCGTCGCTGGCGCTGGCTTCACCAATGACACCTTTGCCACCCCACAACACCCAGCGCATTCCCACCATCTCGCCAATGCCCATCAAGATCCATGCAACGATCTCCGGGTCAATATCCCCGATCTCACCGTTGACTTTCGCAGTGTCGAGGCCGCTGATGTAGCCCTCAACGATGCGCGAGTAGTGCATGCGAAGGGCCTCAGGTGACACGAACTCCGCCTCGCGAACGATGCGATAGAGCGCAGGATGCTCAGCGGTAAATTCGAAGAATCCGCGGAATCCGGCGCGCTCCGATTCGATCCGAGTTGATGCGCCAGCCGACGCCTCTGTCATGGCGTGTCGAACTCGGCGGTTGAGGTCCTCAACGAGTTCTTCGAAAATCTCGAGCTTGCTCGCGAAGTAAAGGTAAAACGTGCCTTGCGCGACACCCGCGGCTTCCGTAATGCGCACAATGGATGCTTCGCTGTATCCAACATCGGCAAAAACCTTCTCGGCAGCTTCCAGCAGTTTCGCTCGCGTTCGCGTTCCGCGAGCAGTGCGTGGGGCATCAGTCATCGCGTTACCTTGCTCTCGTGTGTTGCTGCGTAGTCATCGACGAGTGCACGACGAATGACTTTATTGCCGCTGGATCGCGGGATGGTGCGAACGAAGAGAATCTCGGTGGGAACTTTGTATGAGGCGAGTTGCTGCGTGCAGAACGTGCGCAGTTCTTCTTCATCGGTAGCGAAACCCTGGCGCACAACAACATGCGCGACCCCGACTTCACCCCAACGATCATTCGGAACGCCCACGACGGCGACATCCGCCACGGAAGGGTGGTTGGCGATCACACTCTCCACCTCGGTGGGGGCAATGCTCTCCCCGCCCGAAATGTAAATGTCAGAGATGCGGTCAACAACTTTGAAGTAGCCGTCGGCATCGCGGTGAACCAGATCGCCGGTGTGAAGCCAGCCGCCCCTGAGCGCGGCCTCCGTCAAAGTCGGTTCACGAAAGTAGCCGGGGAACACGCTCGGGCCGCGTACAAGCAATTCACCGGTGGCTTCCCCGTCGAGCACTTCTCCCGTGACGGGATCGGCCACCGCAACCTCGACGTGCGGATACGGTTTGCCAGCAAGCCCTAGCTTTGTGCGCGCGTCTTCATCCGGAAGACACAACACGTTGGGGCTCGCCTCTGTGAGTCCGTAGCCCTGAGTGAGCGCTACTCCGCGCGAATGCCACGTGCGCAGCAACGGCTCCGGCATGGGGGCGCCACCCACGATGGCATGGCGAAGGCTTGAAAGGTCGGCATCCGCAAACAATGGATGCTCTGAGAGAAAGAGGTAGTTGGCCGGAACGCCCATAGTGGTAGTGATTCGTCGATCTTGAATGAGCTGGAGAACGCGACCCGGATCGAACGTGCGCTCAAGCACAACCGTCGCGCCCACCCACCAGGCGAGCAGTGGTTGCACGTTCCAGCCTCCGACGTGGTACTGCGGCATGACCGCGAGCACAATGTCTGAGCTTGTGATTTCGGCAGTGCGCGAGAGTGCAAGGTTTGTCCAAAAACAGTTTGCGTGGGTGAGAATCGCGCCTCGAGCAGCACCCTGTGTTCCCGACGTGAAGATGATCAGAAGCGCGTCGTCGTCGCGCACTGCCCGGCGCTCGGGTGGGTCACCCAGGCTATTGCGCGTGGGGTGTGGCACGTGCGCTTCGATGCTGCCAGCACCTAGCCCCTGCACGGCAAGCGGCGCAACAAGTCGTTTGCGAGCAGCGGACGCAAGGGTCGTGAACTCATCCTCCACGAGAAGCAAAGCCGGGTCGGCCTTCTCAATCTGAAGCGCAAGTTCGCGAGGTGAGAGCCGCCACGATAGCGGAACGAGAACAAGTCCTGCCTTTGCGCAAGCGAAGAATACGACGACATGGTCTGCACTGTTGCCCGTGATGGTGGCGATGCGATCGCCGACGCCGTAGCCGCGATCAAGGAGCGAAATGGCAAGCTTGCTCGCGCGTGCATCAAGCTCACGGTAACTGAGTACCACGCCGCGATCATCCACCGCGACGCGATCAGGGGTCGCGACAGCGCGGTCCCGTGTCCAGCGGCCAAGAGTGTGCAGTCCGTCCGTCATCCAAGTTCCTCCAGCACAGCGCGGGGATCTTCTGTTCTCTGTCGTGACGAGGCGAGCCGCGCCGTCACCCCGGCAATACCGCCGGGCAGAAAAAGAACCACCAGAATGAACAACGTACCGAGAATGAACAGCGGTTGTGACAGCGGAATGCGCAGAACGTCAGGAAGGCCACTCACCGCATCGGAGGAGGCGAACGCTGTGAGCCTCTGATCGAGGAGCGTGTAGATAACGCCGCCGATCACGGCACCCCACCGGTATCCGACACCACCGAGCACCACGATCACCAGAAGCGTGAGCGTGAAGTCAGCGGAGGCAAGCTTCTGCGTGGCACTACTTTGCAATAGCAGGTACGCCATGCCAACGAACGTGGCCAGCACACCACCGATGATGAAGGTCAAAAGCTTAACGAAGTATGGTCGAATTCCGATTACCCGAACGCGCAACTCGTTCTCTCGTGTTGCCGCGACAACGTGGCCAGCGTTGGAGCGCTCGAACCACGAACTCACCAAAAACACCACAACCAGGACGGCAAGGCACAACCAGTAGAGGTTCTTAGTTTGCAGTACGCCAACAAAAAGGTCGGGGATGTGTGTGGTGTCGAGCGCGAGCCCCTCATCCCCTCCCGTGAGCTTCCCCGGGTTCTTGCGAATGAGCACAGACCCTGCCTGAGCAAATGCGAGCGTCACCATGGCGAAAGAAATACCGGTCACGCGAAGGCTCAACGCACCAACTGCTGCAGCGACGAAGAGACCCACAACAAACGTGACGATGATAGCGGGGAGCAGCTCAAGTCCGAAATGCCGCAACGCGATCCCGAGACCGTACGCGCCGATAGCAAAGTACAGAGCGTGCCCGAACGATAGCAGGCCTGCAACACCGAAGATCAGGTGATAACTGAGTGCGAGGGCGGCAATGAGCATGCTGAACGCGAGCAGTTGCAGCGTTCCCGGCGTGTAAGTCGGGCCGGGGAACACTCCGGGAATATCGATGGCGAGCATCGGGAGAAGTGCGAGAAAGGCAATGAGCACGCCGCCAAGTGCCCACTTCACGAGGGAATGGCCGAAGAGTTTTTTCACGTTGTTCATGCTTTACTCCCGAGAAGTCCGGACGGCCGCACCAGGAGCACCACCGCGAGCAAGAGCACAACAACAAAGTCGCCTGTTCCGCCCAGGTAGAAGTTGGCGAACTGTTGGAGAACCGCCACCAGTGCTGCCGCAATCGCGGCACCGCTGAGCGAGCCAAGACCCCCGATCACCGTCACAATGAACGCGAAGATGAGCAGTGATCCGCCGATGCTCGGAGCCACGTAGCCGTAGTAGCTCGAGGCCAGCACGCCGCCGATGCCTGCTGCCGCGCCTCCTATGGCGAACACCACGGTGAAGGCCCGCCGCACATCAATGCCGAGCGCTGTCACCATGGAGCGGTTCTCGACGCCGGCGCGGATAATGAGCCCGTACCGCGTGTACTTGAGGAACAGCACGATGCCGAGCAGAACGAGCACCGCGGCAAGAATTAGAATGAAACGATTGTTGGGGATGGATGCGCCCAGAATTTGGGTGGTGCCTCCGAGCCATTTTGGCCCCGTGACGTAAATGGGGTCTGTGCCCCAGATTCCGTCAAAGAGTGCAACGGACGCCAACGCAAGCCCGACGGTGACAAGCACTTGTTCAATGTGTCGTTCGTAAAGCCTGCGGATGAGAAAGAATTCGGTCGCTGCCGCAAAAATTGCACCGACGACTGCTCCCAGTGCGATCGAGGCAATGAATGTTCCCCAGTTGTCAGAGCCCAGCCTGCGTGCAAGTTCCCATCCGGCGAACGCACCGAGGGTGAGGAACGAACCGTGTGCGAAGTTCAGTACGCCCATCAGCCCATAAATGAGTGAGAGGCCTGACGCGACCAAAAAGTACAGAGCACCAAGCCCGAGACCAGTGATCAGAAGAAGAACGACGGTGCTCATGATGCCGCCTCCGCTGCGGTAGCCACTCCGAGGAATCGTTGAATCATTTCTTCATCGCCGAGGAACTCCGAGGCACTTCCCGTGTGCACAACGCGGCCACCTTCGATCACGATGGCACCTGCAGCGAGCTGCCGAACGACCTGCAAGTTTTGTTCGACGAGCAGGATGGGCACAGTCTTCGCTGCCTCGGCAAGAGCTGCGGCTACTTCGCCAACAATGATCGGCGCGAGCCCTTTCGTCGGTTCATCGACGAGAAGAAGTTTGTTGGTATTGAGCAGCGCGCGTCCAAGCGACAGCATCTGCTGCTGACCACCAGAGAGGGTTCCCGCGAGTTGGCCTGCGCGCGCCACGAGGTCGGGGAACAACTCGGCGACAAAGTCTCGTCTCGGGTTCGAGTCGCGCTCGGCGAGGCGCAGGTTTTCGGCCACCGTGAGCTTCGAGAACACTTCACGGTCTTCTGGCACGTATCCGATGCCCTGCTGCACGATGCGGTGGGTTCGCTGCTTGTCGAGGCGCGTAGCCTTCTGGTCGTCACCGAAAAACGTCACTTCGCCCTTGCGCTCAATGAGCCCGAGAATCCCCTTGATGGTGCTGGTCTTGCCGACACCATTTCGGCCGAGCAAGGCAGTAACACCAGTGGCTGGCACTTCAAAGGTGACGTCTTCCACCACTTGCTGGCCGGCGATTCGGGCGCTGAGACCCTTCACCGACAGAATGATATTACTCACGCGGCGTCTCCCAAGTAAGCACCCTGTACCGCCGGGTTTGCCATCACGGCCTCCGGGGTGTCGTGGGCGAGAAGTTTTCCGTGGTGCATGACCGCGACGGTGTCGACAAGTCCAAGCACGACGTCGATGTGGTGTTCGACCATAAGTACAGTGCGCCCGCCAGTTTTGTGAAGGCCACGGATGACCTCAACAAGGCCGGGTACGTCGCCAGAGGCCACCCCCGCCATCGGTTCATCCAGCAGGATGACGCTGGGCTCAGTGGCGAGAAGCATCGCGATTTCAAGTTTGCGTTTGTCGCCGTGGGAGAGCACTCCCGCATCCGTTGTGGCGTGATGCGTGAGGCCGACCTCGTCTAAACGTTCCATGGCGATGATGGTGGCGCGATCCCCGCGATGCGGAAAACGCACGATGGAGAGACTGCCGCCCAGGGCGACCTGAGCGGCAAGCCTTACGTTCTCCACCGCGGTGAGCCCGTTGAACAGGCTCGATGTTTGAAATGTTCTGCCAAGCCCAGCCCGTGCTCGGCGATGAATCTGCTCATTCGTGACGTCACGCCCCGCCAGACGGATCGTTCCCTTGGTGGGGACGATCACGCCGGAGATCAGGTTGAACAGTGTGGTTTTTCCTGCTCCGTTCGGTCCGATGACACCGAGCATCTCACCCGCTGCAACCGAGAACGACACGTCATCAAGAATGCGTGCGCCACCGATCTGGAGGCTGAGGTGCTCTGCTTCGAGCACGGGCTGGTTGGCATTCATAGTGTGCTGATGCTACTTCGTGACCGGCGGCGCGACAGTGTCGGCGTCGATGACCTTGATGAGCTCAGGAACGAAGGTGTCACCGGAGGCAACGAGCTTGGCCTGGAACATCGGCTGGATGAGCGCGTGGTCTTCAGCACGGATCGTCATGTTGCCCTTGACGGAGTCGAAGCTCCAGCCCTCGAGCGCTGCGATCATCTGAGCAACGTCATCGCCGCCGCCATCCTTGATAGCGTGAACGATCATCTGGGCCGCGGCGAATCCGTCCGGCGTGAACAGGTCAGCCTTCTCGCCGTTCTTGTCGAGGAAGCTGATCATCTGCTTCTCGATGTCTGTTCCCGATGCACCACCGAAGTAATGGTTCAAGAAGCTGATGTTCTCGCTTGCTTCGCCGTATGCGCCGTAGCTGGCGATGTCGGCGAGTCCGGTGACCACTGGGGCAACATCGAAGACACCCTGTTGAGAGAGTGCCTGCCACATTGCACCTGTTGAGGCTCCCGCCCATGCAACGAAGACCATGTCGGGGTTCGCGTCACGGATCTTCTGAGCGAACGGGGTGAACTCCGTTGCATCTTCTGGAACGAGTTCGCCGACAACGTTGGCACCCTTGGCACCGAGGATCGCGGTGACGCCGGCAACGTTACCCTGACCGAATGCGGTGTCCTGTGCGAACACGAGCACGCTCTTGCCGCTGAGGTCACCCACGAAGGTGCCGGCGGTGGCGACATCCTGCATCGTCTGGCGCCCTGACCGGAACGTGTAGTCGTTCACGCCGGTGATGGCGTCAGCGGCTGCGGGGCCAGAGATATAAAGAATCTTGTTCTGCTCTGCTTGCTCGGCGACGGCGAGCGCGATTCCGGATGATGCGGTTCCCGCGATGATCTTGGTGCCGTTTCCGATCGCTTCCTTTGCCGCGGAGACTGCCTTATCGGCATCGCCAGCGTCATCGACATACGTAATATCGATTGTGCGGCCATCGACCTTGCCTGTGCCGTCGGTGGCGTGGTCAAGCCCCGCCTTGAAGCCCTGAGTGTATTCGGCCCCGTACCCGGCGAGAGGGCCCGTGGTCGAAGTGATGATGGCGACCTTCACCGCTGCCTGCTCGGTACCGGGGTTAGCCTGTTCCGTTGGCGCGCATCCGGCGAGCGCTAGACCTGCTATGGCCAGGATGGCCGGAGCGAGGTACTTCTTTGATACTCGCATTTCACTGCCTTTCATGCTGTGGGACGTGAGGGAATCGTCCAAACATGACAGACGATTCAGGTCTCAGTAACCTAACCCCTGACGCGATAGAGTGTCAAATACACACCACCCCTTTTTCGCAACTCGCCATGGAGCACACAATGAATCAGCGCGATGTCGTCATCCTCGCCGGAGCTCGCACTCCCCTCGCAAAACTGAATGGAGCGCTCTCTGCACTCACCTCAGTGGAATTAGGGGCAGCAGCATTGCGCGCCGCCCTTGAGCGGTCAAGGGTAAACGTTGCAGATATCAATGCGGTGATCTTCGGGCAGGTGCTTCAAGCCGGAGCAGGGCAAGGCCCCGCACGCCAGACTTCTATTGCGGCAGGCATCGGTTGGAACGTGCCGGCGACAACAATCAACAAGCTGTGCCTCTCAGGCCTCACCGCCATCATCGACGGTGCACGTCTCATCCGCACAGGTGAAGCCGACGTGGTGGCAGTGGGCGGCCAGGAATCAATGAGCCAAGCCCCGCACCTTCTCATGGGCTCCCGCAAGGGTTGGCAGTACGGCAGCATCGAAGCCCTTGACCACATGGCACATGACGGCCTCTCAGATGCGTTCGACAAGACCTCCATGGGTATGTCAACCGAGCGGTACAACGTGCCACTCGGAATCTCACGCGGCGATCAAGACCGCATTGCCGCATCCTCCCACCAGCGAGCGGGCGCCTCAGCCGACCTTCTCGCGGAAGAAATCACCCCTGTCACCGTCAAGGGGCGCAAACGTGACACCGTAGTCTCCGCTGACGAGGGTATTCGCGCAGAAAGCACAGCAGAAACACTCGCCGGCTTGAAGCCAGCTTTTGATAAAGACGGCACGATTACCGCCGGCAACTCCTCACAGATCAGCGATGGAGCCGCAGCGCTCATCCTGTGCAGTCGCGAGTACGCAGAGGCACACAACCTTGAGTTGCTTGCCGTCGTTGGCGCCTCAGGCCAGGTTGCCGGGCCTGATAACTCGTTGCACGCGCAGCCAGCTCACGCCATCGCCGCCGCGCTCGAACGCGCAGAGTGGGAAACCAGCGACCTCGACTTCATCGAGATCAACGAAGCCTTCGCCGCAGTAACACTGCACTCGAGCCGCGCGCTAGGCGTGAGTCTCGACATCGTGAACATCCACGGTGGCGCGATTGCCCTCGGGCACCCGATTGGCGCCTCAGGAGCCCGCCTCGCACTGCACGCGGCGTACGAGCTGAAGCGTCGCGGTAGCGGGCGAGCAGCGGTCTCACTCTGTGGTGGCGGCGGCCAAGGCGAAGCCCTGCTTCTCAGCAGGTAGCTCGTGGGCATTTGGGCGTGATGTTGAGATCGCCGCCCAGAGAGGCCCGCCACACCCGCGACCTCAACGTGACGCCCAGAGCCCGGCAACCGGGTCAGAAGGGTGATATCGGCTTCACGATGTCGGCGTAGATGAGCAGAAGGCTCATCGCGCCGAGAACCACGACCACGGCAAGCGTCAGGGGAATCACCTTGGCCGTGTCGACTGGGCCAGGATCCGGGCGCTTGAAGAGCTTGGCAAAGAGTTTTCGGATGCCCTCCCACAGCGCGCCAGCGACGTGACCTCCATCGAGAGGCATGAGCGGAATGAGATTGAACACGAGAAGGGCAATGTTCACTGAGCCAACCAGACCAATGAGGTACGCGGCGCGATCCGCAACAGGGATGGTGTTGATACTCGTCACCTCACCCGCAATTCGCCCAACGCCAACCACGCTGAGCGGTCCGTTCGGGTCACGCTCGTCCGGACCAAATGCAGCGTTCCACACATCGACGAGTCTTTGCGGCAAGTGGATGATGATGTTGGCGACACCCGCAATATTGGCCCCCACGGCCGGCAGTACTGCGGTGAGCGGCTGTCGCACGTACTCCAGCGCTGCGGTGATTCCGAGCATTCCCACGTCATCGGTGCGCGGTGTTCCGTCCGCGTTTGTGGCAACTTTGCCATCCTCACCGGCAACAAAACGCTGGGTGAGTGCTGGCGTCACTGGAACACTCATCGACTCGCCATCACGCTCGACGACAAGCGACAGTTGCTTCGCGGGCGAGGCCTGCACGATGCCGATGACCTGAGCCCAGTCTTTCACCGGCGTTCCGTCGATGCTCACGAGCCGGTCCCCTGGCTTGATCCCGGCTTGTGCACCTGGCGCCAGTGGGTCACTCGGCGAGCATGACTTCTGCGTGCTTGTTGCCGGCAGAAGGCACTCGCTGACGCTCCCGACCGTTGTGCTGGCCTGCTGCGCACCAACGCCACTGAGCACAACAGCAAACAACACCACGGCGATCACGAGGTTCATGAACGGGCCACCGAGCATGATGATGATGCGCTTCCAGATGGCGAGTCCATAAAACGTGCGGTGCTCTTCGCCGTCGAGAACGGTATCGGCACTCGACGCCCTGGCCTCCTGCACCATGGCCGTAAACACGCCGTTTCGCTTCTCTACTTCAGCATCAACGACCACGTCGGCGCCGGCCTCGCCCGCATCTTGCACCAGAGTCTGAAAGAACCCAGTGCTGGCGGTGCGTCCACGCCCTCCGGACTTTTCTGGCGGAAACATTCCTGCCATCGAAATGTAGCCACCGAGCGGAATCGCTTTGATTCCGTACTCCGTCTCGCCGCGCTTTCGCGACCACACTGTCGGGCCGAAACCAATCATGTACTGGCCAACCCGTACACCGAAAAGTTTCGCGGGAATCAGGTGGCCGAGCTCGTGCAGGGCAATAGAAATCGCAAGCCCCACGGCAACGATGACGATGCCGAGGATGTAGAGAAGCACGGTTTCCATGGAGTGAGATTACCTGTCGTTAGCTGGAGATCAGCCTATTGGCCGCCGAACGCGCCCAGTGCTCTGCCTGAGTGAGGCTTTCGATACTCAGTTCGCCAACCTCAGGGGTGAATTGATCGATCACACCCTCGATTGTGTCAACGATATCGACAAAGCGAATCCGTCCATCATGGAACGCCGCAACAGCCTCCTCGTTAGCCGCGTTGAACACTGCAGGGTACGCGCCAGCCGCGATCCCGACTTTGCGCGCAAGGGCCACCGCGGGGAATGCGCTGTCATCGAGAGGCTCGAACGACCATGTCGTGGGTGACGTCCAGTTAAGCGAGATACCGGCACCAGCAACCCGGTTCGGCCAGCCGAGGGCAATCGAGATGGGAAGACGCATATTGAGGGGTGAAGCTTGGGCAATCGTGGAGCCATCCACGAACTCCACCATTGACTGCACGATCGATTGCCGGTGCACCAGAATTTCGATGCGATCGTACGGAACGTCGAAGAGCAGATGGGCGCCCAAAACGTTGAGACCCATGTCGACCATGGTGGCCGAGTTCGTCGTCTCGACGCGGCCCATCTCCCAGGCGGAGTGGCCACGCGCGTGCTCCGGCGTGACACTTTCTAGCGACTCGCGACTGCGCCCATAGAGCGCGCCACCGGATGTCGTCAGCACGAGCCGGCGTACCTGATCTTCACTCCCGGGCGGGAGCGCTTGTGCAATCGCCGAGTGCCCAGAATCCACTGGAACGATTTGCCCCGGCGCCGCAATACCGGTCACCAACCCGCCGCCCACAATGAGACTCTCTTTGTTGGCGAGGGCCAGCGTGCGGCCCTCTTCTAGCGCGGCGATCGTTGGCAGAAGCCCTGCGGTTCCGGTGATGCCGTTAAACACCACATCGGTCTCGACAGTGCGGATAAGTTGCTCTGCGTCGATTGCTCCCACCGCGGTGTGCTCGACGCCGAATGCTCGTGCCTGCGCGTGCAACAACGTGCGATTGCGGCCCGCCGCAAGTCCGACAAGCTCAAATCGATCGGGGTTGGCGCCAATCACCTCTAGTGCCTGCACCCCTAGTGAGCCGGTGGAGCCAAGCACGATGACCTTGCGCACAAGCGGAATCTCCTAGAAAGCCTTCTCTAAACTCACTTCACGTCGTGGATCTGGATGAGAAAGACAAGCGTTTGGCCTTTCAAATCTTTGTCGCTAATCTCGCCCTCGCCGTAGCCGTAGGCAGGAGGAATGGTGACGAGAACGGTCGCCCCGACCTTCTGCCCCAGCATCGCTGCCGCAAAGCCTTCGATGACTCCGCCGACAGGGAACGTCGCCGGCTCTCCACGGGTGTAGCTCTGGTCGAAAATCGTGCCGGTATCCCACGAGATGCCCTGGTAATCGACGGTCACGCTTGACTTCTGGTCTGCAACTAACGCGCCGGTCCCTTCAGTAATGACCTTCAGCTGAAGTTCGGTAGGCGGTGAAGTTGCTGGCAACGTCACGACAGGTACATCAGCCGCGAGATCCACTGTTGGCACGTTCTCTACCCACTCAGACGGCGTTGCCAAAGGCTTCGGCTCAGCATCCGGTGCCGGGGTGTCTGTGGGCGCTGGCTCAACCTTGTTGATATCGAAGATGAAAACGAGGGTGTCTTTTGCGCCGATTCCTAGAGGAGTCATATCCACTCCCATGGCGCCAAAAAGTTCGCCAGCAGGAATCGCAGAGACGATGCGGTCTCCTACGTGGGAGCACTTCAAAGTCTTGTAGAGCCCGACAAGCGAACTCTTCATCGTGTCGTCGACGGCAAAGGTCGTTTCTGTCCACGTCGACGTTTCGTCAAGCTTCACCGGCTTGCCCGTTGACGCGTTGTATGCGCCGTAATTTGCGGTGACCAATTCACCGCCAAGGACAGCAGCCCCGTCGCCAGAAATGAGAACACTGCGTTCCGTCTTTTTCACCTCAAACGTGGGAGGCATCGTAACTTTCGGCTCTTTACCGAAATCCCCGGAGACTTTGATCGACGAAGAGTGGGCGCCAGAGGCTGTCGCTTCGCACGAAGCATCCGCTGACAAGCTGGACGAGCTGCACGACACGACGGAGATCGCAACCATGGCAGCCACAGCAAGAGTCGTGACGAACTTGGGCACGGTGAGCAGAGAAGGCACAGAACTTCTTTCATTAAGTATGGGGTTCGCCAAACAGCATGAGACTGCACCATCCTGCCGTCATTCGCTAGGAAGAAGCTGACAAGAGTAGGCGAAACACTCAGCCTACGACGATGCGCGCCTCGTGGTGCACGGCAAAGTTCACCGAATTCGCGATAAAGCATTTTTGGCTCGCTTCGTGGTGAGCCTCACGTGCAGCATCGACCATGTCGGCGGAGGCCACCGTAACGACAGGGCGCAAGATGACAGACGTAAAGCGGCCTCCTCCGTCGTCGGTCTGCTCCATCGTGCCTGCGGCGGTATCGGTGTACGCCGTCACGACCACACCATGAATCACCGCGACATGCAGGTAACTAAGCATGTGGCACTGGCTGAGTGCCGCCACCATGAGGTCCTCGGGGTTCCACCTGTCAGCATTGCCGTGGAAGGTGCGATCCGCCGAACCTTCGATCGGATGCTTGCCCTCCGTCGTCAACATCAGCTCTCGGCCGTAGTCTCGGTAGCCGCTCGTGCCGGTTCCCCGGTTTCCGCGCCATTCGATGGTTGTCTCGTAGTGGTGTTCACGTCCCATTCTCAGCACGATATCAGCCCAGAACACAGCGTCTCGGCGATAGACTGTCACCACTATGACTGACACGCTTTCTGCCCCCGTTTCCGCGCCCACCTCGTCGCAGCCCGCCGAGTCGAGCATCACTGACTTTCCACGCGAACGCCGCGTTGTGACCTCGATACCCGGTCCGAAATCGCTGGCGCTGCACGAGCGACGCAAGGCTGTCGTCGCTAGTGGTGTTGCCTCCGGGTTCCCCATCTACGTTGAGCGGGCGCACGGCGCCGTCGTCATCGACATCGACGGCAACCAGTTCCTCGATCTCGGTTCAGGCATCGGCGTAACCACGATCGGTCACACGGATGACGGCGTGGTCGAGGCCGCCCGTCGCCAGGTGGGCGAACTCACCCACGGTCTCTTCACCATCACCCCCTACGAGGGCTACGTGCGTGTCGCAGAACTTCTTGCACAGCACACCCCCGGCGACTTTGCGAAAAAATCGGTTCTCGTCAACTCGGGTGCAGAAGCCGTCGAGAACGGCGTCAAGATTGCCCGCAAGTACACGGGGCGCCGTGGCGTTGCTGTGCTCGACCACGCCTTCCACGGTCGCACCAACCTCACTATGGCCATGAACTACAAGTCAATGCCGTACGGACTCGGGTTCGGCCCGTTCGTCGGCGACATTCATCACGCTCCCAACTCCTACCCGTATTTGGACGGCCTCAGCGGAGCAGAAGCCGCGGAGCGCACCATCTCTTACCTTGAGAAGACCGCAGGGGCATCCGACCTCGCGTGCCTCGTCGTCGAGCCGATTCAGGGCGAGGGTGGGTTTATGGTGCCCGCAGAGGGCTACCTCCCCGCGCTGCAGAAATGGTGCACCGAGAACGGCATCGTCTTTATCGCCGATGAGATTCAGGCCGGCATGGCGCGCACCGGAAAATACTTCTCGAGCGAGCACTTTGGACTGGTTCCGGATCTGGTGCTTGCCGCGAAGGGAATCGCTGGCGGCTTGCCACTCGCCACGGTCACTGGCCGTGCTGAGATCATGGATGCCGCTCACGCTGGTGGCCTCGGTGGAACCTTCGGCGGCAACCCGGTGGCCACCGCCGCCGCAATCGCCGTCTTCGATGCCATTGAGAAGAAGGGCTTGCTCGCCGAAGCAACACGCATAGAAAACACGTTGAAGCGTGAACTACTGCGCTTGCAAAAGTCGAACGACATCATCGGCGAGGTGCGGGGCCTCGGCGCCATGATCGCCGTCGAGTTTGTGCAGCCGGGAACGGGCGAGACCACCAAGGCGCCAAACGCCGCCGCGGTCTCCGCCATCTCGAAGTACGCGTTCGAGCACGGCATCATCCTGTTGACAGCGGGAACCAACGGCAACGTCATCCGATTCCTTCCCAGCCTCGTGATCAGCGATGCACAGCTCCTCGATGCCATCAGTGTCATCGAAGACGCACTCGCAACTCTGTGAGCGCGCCACACGGTCATGCTCTCGGTGTTGACGGTGTCGTTGAGCTCGCAAAACTTGAGCGCAACGGCCTGATTGAATCGCGTCACCTCGGTGCGGCTGTCGTCGTGCGCGCCACTGGCGTGAATTCCGGAGTTGAGACTGTTCGCTCACTCGGTGACGTGGATGCGCTCGTGTACCCACGGTCGTCGCTCAAACCGTTTCAGGCGATCACGGTGCTGCGCTCTGGAGTCTCACTTGACGGTGCGCAACTCGTGCTCGCCTCGGCGAGCCACTCGGGCACACCCGCCCATGTTGAGGTCGTGAACGAGCTCCTTGAGCGGGCTGGACTCACCGAAGATGACCTGCAATGCCCGATCAGCTGGCCAGGTGACCCCGAGGCTGCAGCGATTGCTCGCACCTCAGGAAAACAACGCCGCGTCACCATGAATTGCTCTGGCAAGCACGCCGCGTTTCTCCTCGCGTGCGTTGAAAACGGCTGGTCGACGAGCAACTATCTTGACCCACAGCATCCGCTTCAACTCGCTGTGCGTGCCACGATCGAAGAATTTCTGGGGGAACCCGTCGGGCACGTGGGTGTCGATGGCTGCGGGGCACCGCTCTTCGCGGTAACCCTGCGCGGCCTCGCGGCCTCGTTCTCACGGCTCGCCCGCGGTATGAACGCGACCGGTCCAGATGACGACGCCGCACGCATCACCGCGGCCATTCGCGAGAATGCGTGGGCGATTGACGGCCCGGGTCGTGCAAATACCGTGGTGATCGACGAGCTGGGGCTCGTCTGCAAGGGTGGCGCAGAGGGCGTCATTGCAATGGGGGCCGCCGACGGCACAGCCGTTGCTCTTAAATCACTGGATGGCAGCCACCGCATCACCACACTCGTTGCGCTCACACTGCTCGCAGAAGCAGGTGCGATCCCGCAGGCAGACGCTGAGCGCGTGTCAGACCTCACTACAGAAAAAGTACTGGGTGGCGGAGTTACCGTCGGCCACACTCTCACCACGTTCTGATCCCTGGCGCGGCAACACCCAACCGCGGTGAAGAGCGGCAGCTGTGCTGCTTACGTGCCATCTACTTGCAGCCACACAGTGGTGTCGCCGGGCAGCTCAGCACTCATTGGCTCTGAGGAGAGCATCACATGGCCGGGGGGTATCGGGGTACTGGCGGCACCCAAGTTTGCGATGACAGTGACATCACCGTTTCGGAAAGCAAGCACATCTGCTGGGTAACCGGTCAGCCATTCAAGAGCGCCAAACCCCAGGCTCTGCTGTGCGCGCAGCGACAAGGCTGCCCTGTAAAGCTCCAGCGTTGAACCCGACTTGCCCTGCTGCGCATTCCGCGCGTACCCGGCCCAATCCGATGGCTGAGGCAACCAACTCGCACCCGTGCTGCTGAACCCGTAGGCCGGCGCTGTAGCCTCCCAGGGAATCGGTACACGGCATCCGTCGCGCCCGTATCGTTCATGATTGGTGCGGAACCAGGTGGGGTCTTGGCGCGCAGCATCTGGTAACTCGACATCCTCTGGCAAACCAAGCTCTTCGCCCTGGTAGAGGTAGGCACTTCCTGGCAGAGCCAACATGAGAAGCGTTGCCGCTCGAGCCCTGCGCAGTCCGACCACTCGATTAGGTTTCTCGGGTGAGAGGGGGCCAACACCGGCACCTTGAGGGTTCTCGCCGGTGAGAGCCAGCCGCGAGGCGTGTCGAACAACATCGTGGTTTGACAGCACCCACGTACTTGGAGCACCCACGTGCCCGAATGCTTTCAGCGACGACACGATCACCGTTCGGATCTCGTCGGCATCCCACCCGGCACCCAGATACTCGAAGTTGAACGCTTGATGCATCTCATCAGGACGCACCCAATGGGCGAGTTCGGACAACGGATTGACCCACGCCTCTGCAACAAGTACGCGATCGCCCGGATACTCGTCAATGAGTGTGCGCCAGTCGCGGTAAATCTCGTGAACACCGGG
Organism: Actinomycetales bacterium; assembly: GCA_038243605.1. GTDB lineage: Bacteria > Actinomycetota > Actinomycetes > Actinomycetales > Microbacteriaceae > Terrimesophilobacter. The sequence continues at coordinate 141,734 of JBBSQX010000003.1, read as the reverse complement.
CTGAGCCCAATACGGCGGCGTCTCGGTCTGCCCGCCCATGCTCGCCCCGCCCTTAGGCGGCGTGTAGTTAGGTAGGCCCTTCTTCTTGATGAGCCCGTGTGCAACGTCCACGCGAAACCCGTCAACACCCCGGTCGAGCCAAAATCGCAGAATGTCGCGAAACTGCTCCCGCACCCAAGAGTTTTGCCAATCCAAGTCTGGCTGCGACGAGTCGAACAGGTGCAAGTACCACTGGCCGGGCGTGCCATCATCGCGCGTGAGGCGACTCCATGCCGGCCCGCCGAACACGGACTCCCAGTTGTTGGGAGGGCTATCACCGTTTCGCCCATTACCGTCCCGGAAAATGTAGCGACCACGCTCCTCGCTGCCTTCTGGTGACGCAATAGCGTCCCTGAACCACGCGTGTTGGTCCGACGTGTGATTGGGCACAAGGTCCACGATCACGCGCAGTGACAACCGGTGGGCTTCTGCCGCAAGCGCATCAAAATCAGCCAACGAACCAAACCGGGGGTCGACGTCGCAGTAATCAGCCACGTCATAACCCGCATCATTCTGAGGTGAGGTGTAGAACGGAGACAGCCACACCGCGTCGACGCCGAGCGCGTTCAGCGCGAGGAGCCGTTGAGTAATTCCGGGAAGGTCGCCAAGGCCATCACCATCGGAATCCGCAAATGACCGCGGATACACCTGGTAGATGACGGCGGAACGCCACCATTCAGTCTGAGTCACCGACCCACCATACCTAAGCCAGTGCCGAACTGGCGCACCACGAAAAGCGATTAAGCACCAAGCAAGACTGTCTGGTACTGAGCGCCATAGCGCTGCTCCTCGCTCTGCGAAAGTGCGCGGAATGCTTTGACAGTGCCAAAAGTTGCCTCGCTGGGAAAGATTAACTGGTTTGTCGCTCGATCTTCTGGAATATCAGCCATATCCGCAGCACTCACCTCAACAGGAGAAATGAAACCGGTTTGAGCCGCAACCTGCGCCGCGTTCGCGCGATCGTAGTAGAAGTTGAGAAAGTCTTCAGCGTTGCCGCGATGGGTTGATCCCGTGGGGATAACCGCAACATCGCTCCACAGCACGCCGCCCTTTTCAGGTACAGCAAAACCCCACTTATCGCCGGCCTGCGCGTTGATCTGCATGATGTCACCCGCCCGAGCAATGCTCGCAATGATGCTGCCACTCATGAGATCTTCTTTGTACTTGTTTCCCTTAATGCTGCCGAGCTGCTTGTTCCCAACCTGGGTGCGCAATAAGTTCACCGCGTTGGTGAACTCTGCGTCTCCCCACTCACGCGCCGAAATATCTGCACCGTTGTCCAACATGATGAGTCCGAGGGTGTCGCGCATTGACGACATCACTCCCACCTTGCCCGCCAACGTCGGATCCCAGAGGTCTGAGACCGACCGCAGTCCGTTAGGCAGCAATTCTTTGTTCCACGCGATGCCGGTGAATCCGCTGCGCCATGGCATCGAAGACTTACGCCCCTTGTCGTACACGGCATCTTTGAACTGTTCCCGGATGTTGTCGAAATTCGTTATCCGGCTGTGGTCGATCCCCTGTACATAGCCCAAGCGAATCCAGCGGGCCGCCATCCAGTCGCTCACGACGGCAGCATCTGCACCGGTGTCCTGGCCCATTTTCAACTGGTCTTTGATCTTGCCGTAGTAGACGTTGTCGTCACTGACTGCATTCGAATACGTCACGGCGATACCAGAGGCCGTTGTGAACTTCTCCAGCAGCGGAAAGTCTTCACCGACAGTGTTTCGATACGTGTCACGACTGTCGAAACGCAGAGACTTCTGCTTACTCGACACGTCAGTCGCAGGCTGTGGCTTGCCATCACCGCCGCTAGAACACGCCGCAAGCAGGAGCGCAGACGCACCGACCCCCGCGCCTTGCAGGATCGATCTCCTTGACAGCCGATTCATGTTCATGTGCGTTCCTTCACAGCGTTGTAGTGAAAGGCGTTTTCATCCCTTTTTCGATACTGTCACACGCTCAGCTGGCGGCTCTCCTCCAAAACGGGGTACATCGGCACCCCAGTCCGGGGGCATTCAGGCTGGGCTAACTTTAGGAAGAAGCCAAAAGCACGGTTTGGTACTGAGAGCCGTAACGCTGCTCTTCACTTTGAGTCAAAGTACGAAAAGTCCGTGCCGTCTCAAACGTCACCGGACTGGGAAAAACCATCCGGTTGCTGGCAACCGACTCATCAAGAACATCAATCTCAAGCTGACGAATATCAACGGGAGAAACGAAGTTGGTTGCAGCAGCAACCTGCACTGCATTCGCGGGGTCGTAATAGAAATCGATGAAAGCTTCAGCGTTGCTGCGATGAGTGGAACCAGTAGGCATCACCACAACATCGCTCCACAGCACGCCACCCTTGGCAGGAATAGCGAAGCCCCATTGATCTCCGGCCTCAGCGTTGATCTGCATGATGTCACCTGCGCGTGCGATCGTGGCGATCGTGGCTCCGCTCTTCAAGTCTTCTTTGTACTTGTTGCCCTTGATGCTGAGCAACTGACTACTCTTTACCTGGGTGCGAAGTATTTCAACGGCTGCCGTGAACTCCGCATCTCCCCAATCAGAACTCTCGATATCGACACCGTTATCGAGCATGATGAGGCCCAGTGTGTCGCGCATGGACGACATCACTCCCACTTTTCCTGCCAGTGACGGATTCCAGAGTTCAGACACCGACGTCAGCCCATCGGGCAATGCCGCTTTGTTCCACGCGATCCCAGTAAAACCGCTCCGCCATGGCAAAGAAAGTGCGCGATCGGGGTCGTTGGCGGATCTCTGGAATCGTGACCGAATATTCGCCTGGTTCGGAATCGAATCAAGGTCGAAAGGCTGAACGTAACCAAGCCTGATCCAGCGGGCCGCCATCCATCCGCTCAACACAGAAGCATCCGCGCCAATGTCATTGCCCATCTTCAACTGGCCCTTGACTTTGCTGTAGTAGACGTTGTCGTCGCTCACAGCGTTCGAATAGGTGACCGCAATACCGGAGGCCGAAGTGAACTGTTCCAGCAGCGGAAAGTCTTCACCTGTCGTGTTGCGGTAGGTGTCCCTGCTGTCGAAACGCAAAGACTTTTGCTTCTCTGACAGGTCCTTCGCGGGAGTTGGTTTGGTGTCTCCCGTGCTCGAACACGCGGCAAGTAGAAGCGCGGATGCCCCCACACCTGCGCCCTTCAGAACTCCACGACGGCTGAGACTTGACGACAACGTATCGAACGAAGACGATGATTCAAACTTCATGGTGCGCGGCTCCCCCGTAAAACATCACAATGCCAAACAACGCGACGCTGTTTGACGCGGAGCACCCACCCTTTGAATTGCCCCAAAGAGATAGTTCCACACCCTGAGCATTGGCCCAAGTTCTGGCGTGGGGGTCGCAAAAAATAGTTGTCGAAAACTATCTACGCGAGGTCACGCAAAGAGGCCGTGCACAGCCTCCCGGAACGCCAGAGTGTGACGTTCGACATCTGCGGCAGTCGTCTCTGGACACATGAGGGCCATATTGTGAAAGGGGGTGATAAGGATGCCCCGGTTGAGCGCGTGCAGGTGCAGATACTGTTGCAGTTCAAAATCGTCAGCAGCCGCAGCCTGAGCGCCATCATGCGGGGCTGACGCCCGAAAGCTGTACTCGGAGCGCGCGCCAAGCTGCGTGACTTGCCATGGCACATCAAACTCATCCAACACGCCTTGCACGCCAACCGTCCACTCTGAAGCGCGCGCGATCATGCCGTCGAACGCATCGGTCGTCAACACCTCCGAGAGTGTTGCTCGAATACCAACGAGCGACACGGCGTTCCCCGCAAGAGTTCCCCCCACACCGCCAACATCGATGTCCTCAAGGTCCAGACTTGCGCGTACACGCGTCGCGAGCTCGTCGGACATTCCAAAAGCCGCAGCAGGGATCCCGCCACCGATGCTTTTTCCGACGACGACAGCGTCGGGAGTGAGCCCAAACTTCGCGATCATGCCACCTGGCCCCGCACTGAACGTGTGCGTCTCATCGATGATGAGAATGACGCCGTAGCGGGTGCACAGTTCGCGCACCGCATCGTGATACCCGTCGACAGGAAGTACGATGCCGATGTTGGTGAGGGCAGGTTCCATCAGCATCGCCGCAATGTCACCGCGCTTGAGCGCCCCCTCCAGCGCGCCAATATCGTTGAACGGAACCACAACAGTGGTCTCGGACGGCGGAACTGGTGCGCCGATGTTGCCGCGTCGCTCCACCACGTTTCCCGACTCGTCGAGGGTCGCGAACGCTTCATCAACTGAGCCGTGATAGCAGTAATCGTGCACGAGGATCTTTTGCCGCCCCGTCACCTGCCGCGCATAACGGAGAAGACTGCGGTTAGCATCCGTTGCTGACAAGGTGAACTGCCAACTCGGTACCAAAAACCGCTCAGAGAGCAACTGGGCCGCCACCGCCGCGTCTTCAGTGGGCAGCATGAACGTTGATCCCTTGGCAAGCTGCGCAGAGATTGCCGTCACTGCCGCAGGCGGCGCATGGCCGCACATTGCTCCGGTGTCACCGAGACACAAGTCCACGTGATCGATGCCATCCACGTCAGTGAAATGGGCGCCGCGAGCAGCCTTCACATAGACAGGCCATGGACCCGGCCATTTCGCCATCCACAGCATCGGCACGCCGTCAGGAAGGTGCGGCGTTGCGGATCGCCAAAGCCGTTCCGATTCCGGCCTGGCCTTGCGAAAGACCTCCACCTCGTCGCGCCACAGACTCGCTAGTTTGTTGCGATCCTCGTAGCGGTGCATCAGTGCTGGTCGCTCTGGAGCATTAGTTCACCTTTGCTAGTCTCTTTCGCCTCATTGCTGACGAAATCTGAGCCGTCAGCACGAGAACGATAGCCAAGATGAAGACCGCGGACGCAATGACGTTTGCCTCTGCCGGAATTCCTCGTGCAGCAGAAATATAGATGTACTTCGGGAACGTACTCAGCGTGCCTGCGTTGAAGTTCGTGATGATGAAGTCATCAAAACTCAGGGCGAACGACAGCAGCGCGGCGGCGATGATGCCTGGCAACAGCAGCGGGAAGGTAATCCTCCAGAACACCTGCGCAGGAGACCCATAAAGGTCACGACCAGCCTCTTCGAGTGCAGGGTCAAGAGTTGATACACGAGCCTTGACCGTGACGACAACGAAGCTCACACAGAACATCGTGTGGGCGATGATGACCGTCGCCATCCCCTTTTGTACGCCCGCACTGAGAAACTCAGCGGCGAGACCCGCTCCAAGAACTACCTCAGGTGTAGCCATAGGAAGGAACAAGAGAAGGCTGATGCCCGCGCGGAACTTGAACCGGTACCGCACGAGCGCGATGGCGATCATCGTGCCGAGAACGGTCGCCGCAATCGTCGCGGTGACGCCGATGACGAGGCTGTTACCGAAGGCAACACACACGTCGATTTGATCACAGACATTGAGCCACTTATCGAAAGTGAACTCGCGCCACACAATGTTCGACTTCACCGAGTTGTTGAACGAAAAGACGAAAGTGTAAGCGATCGGGATGAGCAGGAACACGAAAGCAATGAGCGCGTAGATGGGCAAGATCCAGTCCCCGAAGCCGATCCGGGAAGCTTTGCGACGGGGTGGTTTTGGCGCGGTAATTGCCTTCGAAATTGCGCGGCCTTCCTGAAGTGTCACAGCAGGTCCTCCGTTCCACTCCGTTTGACGTAGACAGTGACCATCACAAGGATCACGGCCATCAAAATGATCGAAAGCGCAGCGGCAACTGGGTAGTTCAACGTGACTAAGAAGTTGCTTTCGATCACGTTTCCGATCATGGCCGTACCTGTGCCGCCCAAAAAGTCACGGCTCGCGTTGATGTAATCTCCAGCGGCGGGGATAAAAGTGAGAAGCACTCCAGAGACAATTCCCGTCATCGACAGTGGAACAGTGACTTTGAAGAATGTCGTGGCGGGAGTCGAATACAAGTCACTGCCCGCTTCGAGAAGTCGCGTATCTAGTCGCTCAAGCGCCGAATACAGTGGCAGCGTCATAAACGGAATGAAGTTGTAGGTCAAGCCGAAGACGACCGCAGCGCCCGTTCCAGTGAAGTGCGCATCCGGCGCCATGAGGGACAACGCCTTGAGACTCGTGATCACGAACGACTCATCAGACAGGATCGACTTCCATGCAAGCGTGCGAAGAAGAAAGCTAATGAAGAATGGCGCAATCACCAAGACGAGCATCAGGTTCTGAAGGAGCGGCCAACGTCGCGCCTTCACACCGATGAAGTACGCCAGCGGGTAGCTGAAGAGCAGAGCGAAAATGGTAGCCAAAATTGCGTAACCGAAGGACCGAAGGATGTGCGCACCGTAGGTATCAACCACCTCGACGTAGTTCTCCCACTTAAATGCTGTCTGGAATTCACCGAAGTCGCCGAAAGGGATTGGCTCCTGGAACGATGTAATGACGAGAGAAACGAGCGGCACTAAGAAGAACAGCATCAAATAGAGGATGCCGGGCAGAAGCAAGAGCAGAGCAATCTTGCTCTTGCGCCGTGGCGCCTGCTCCTGTGCGGTCCCTGTCGCGAATGCGCTGAAGGCCATGCCTAAGCCTCCTCAAGCTCCGTGAGGAGCGCGCGCTTCTTTTGCACTGCGATCGTTGCCGTGTCGGTATCTGCCGGGAACCTCGGGGTCGGTGACGGCTCATCTTCGAGCCCGAAACCGTGCTCAACAGCCCAACTGACCCAAACCTCTGCGCCTTCACCAGCGAGCGGCCCGAACGTCATATTCTGCTGAAAGACCGACACGGTTCCCATTCCAGGAATCGCAATCATGTATTGCGTGCTGACACCGCTGAAGGAGACGTCGATGATCCGTCCGGGCCCAAGCGTGTTGGTCCCCGCCGTGATCTTTGGGGCATCTTTAAGCAGATGCAGCTTCTCCGGTCGAACCCCCACCGTGACCTCGCCAGTGTGCCGCTGAGCACGATTGGTGGGAACAGTGATCTTCGTGCCCTCGACATCAACGGTGATGGAATTACTCGTTGTTCCCGAGACATTTCCGGTGAACAGATTTGATTGCCCGAGAAAGTTGGCAACGAAGGCGGTGCGAGGAAGCTCATAGAGCTCTTCTGGCGCGCCGAGCTGTTCAATTTGGCCCTTGTTCATCACTGCCACGGTGTCAGCCATTGTCATGGCCTCTTCTTGATCGTGAGTCACGTGAACGAACGTGAGGCCCACCTCTTCTTGGATGGACTTCAACTCGATCTGCATTTGTCTGCGGAGTTTCAGATCGAGCGCGCCTAGCGGCTCATCCAGCAGCAGTAGCGCTGGGCGGTTGACGACAGCGCGAGCAAGAGCAACACGCTGCTGTTGGCCGCCAGAAAGTTGCTGAGGTTTACGAGAAGCCAGGTGGTCAAGCTCAACAAGCTGAAGCGCTTCGTGCGCCTTACCTATCGGGTCCGCCATTTTGCGGCGACGCAACCCAAACGCGACGTTTTCTAACACCGTCATGTGCGGAAAAAGCGCGTAGCTCTGAAACACCGTGTTTACTTGCCGTTGAAACGGCTTGAGGTGCGTCACGTCTTTGCCGCCGATGAGGATGGAGCCCTCTGTCGGATCTTCAAGCCCCGCAACGAGCCGCAAAGTAGTTGTCTTGCCACAGCCAGAAGGGCCAAGCAGACGCAGTGAACTTACTTTTCGAGCGTCGCTCTGTGCAGCTGGCCGTCTGGTTGCAACACCACAACCGTGTCGTGTGGTGAGTTAAGCGGAGGAGGAAGCTCACGGATTCGCGCGAGCGAGCGAAACTCCGTCGGAGAGCAGTCGTGAAAAACGATGGCAGAGCGCGCGCGCAGAGCCCCGAGAATTGTTGGCGATGATAACCATGCGTCGGGGTCACCCACAATGACTATCGGTTCTGAACCACGATCTACCCCTAAGGGGTGATCCTCACCTTGGCGGGTTCTCCACGCGTCAAGCGTGATGATCTGACCAAGCTTTTCTAGCCTGCTGCGAATGGTGGCGGGCCGCGCAGAGACCACACCAATGGTGCCGCCTGAGGCCAGTTCCAGCGGCAATGCCAGCGCAACAACCCTCGATGGCAGCGGTTCAGAGAAACAGACCTGAGTTCGCTGCCCATTCCAGAAGCCTCCGCCTGGAGGTAGTTGGGCGGAGAAATCTGAGGACTCTCCCCCGACAAGCACGTGGTCCTGACGATCACGCATTCGAAGTACAAGAGTCGACGCACACAGTGAAGCGACAGTTTGTACCCGCCCCCTCATTGCACTCGCCGTCACGACCATGGTCGTTCCCGTTTGTGGCCCCTCCCGTGCGAGCGCCATCAGTCGTTCGATAAACGCGGATTCATGCTCGGGGCTGAACTTTCCCACGAGCAGGTCGAGATCATCCAGCATCATGAAGCAAGGTTTCGCTCCTGCACGCACTGCTGTGAGCACGTCAGTTACGGCATCCCATGCACCTTCGACATCCGATGGAACGATGATGACGTTACGTGTCAGCTTTGCGAAAGTTGCCAGTGTCGTTGACTTTCCACTGCGGTGACAACCAATGACAAAGAGATTGCCCCCATGCTCCGGATCGTAAACTGCGGGCGTCTGCTGCTGCTTCTCAGGAACGTCAACGAGTCCGAAGGCGATACCAGGGCGCGGCACTGCCGGAACCGCGGTGCTGTCGAGGATGTCGGGCAGTGGGTCAAGCCATGGGCGTCGAATTGGTGTGCTCTTCCCTAAAGAAAACGCTGTTATCTCTGCTGCGTCAGCCTCTCCTGTCACAGCCCACTGCACCGGCTCCACCTCTGATCCGCCCCGAAGGAGAAAGCCGCGCCCCGGCAAATGCTTGGGCACGCGAGCCGCATCTGATGTGCCGAGCACCGCAACGCTATCGGCAGAATTGTTGACTCTCAGCGACACCCGAAGTGCGCAGTTTGCGAGAATCGCGTCTCGTATCGAACCGGCAGGACGTTGGGTGCAAAGGATGAGGTGGATGCCGAGAGATCGCCCGCGCGCCGCGAGATCAGCAAAGAGATCATGCATCTCGGTAAAACTTGAGGCCATCGCGGCGAACTCGTCGACAACAATCAGCAGCCTCGGCAGTTCCACCTCGAGAGGCAGTTCGGCAATAGAGCGTACCTCCGCATCGGCGAGAATCTGCTCTCGACGTCGCAGTTCGGCCTGCAGGCTGAGGATCGCGCGCCGTGCACCCGCTGGGTCGAGGTCAGTCAGAACACCCACTGTGTGCGGCAACCCCTGGACAGGCGCGAAGGCGGCCCCACCCTTGAAGTCGACGAGGAGAAAATTTACGTCGGCCGGGCAGTATGCGGCAGCAAGCGCAAGCACCCACGTCACGAGCACCTCGCTCTTGCCACTGCCTGTGGTGCCGCCAACAACGGCGTGCGGGCCCTCTAACACGAGATCGATAGAGATCGGACCGGCTGCCCCGATACCGATAGTTGCCGCGAGTGAATCACGGTTCAACCGCTGCATGATGCTCGTATCGCGAGCGGGCGATTCACCCGCTGTCGCCCCTTTTCCCATCAACTCACGCAAAGTAACTCGGTCGGGTAGCGCGTGGCCCATGTGAGCAAACGATAAACGAGCGGCGTGCTGAAGCGTTTCGGCAAAACGAGTCGCTTGTCGATGAGAAACGTAGTCGGGCACAAACGGCTCCGGGAAGTGATTTTCTGGATGCCGCACAAGGCGTGCTCGCGATCCAACAACAGTGATCACGACCCGGCAATCGCGCGGGAGAGACTGTTCGTCGTCCGCCACACAGAGAATCACTGGCGTGCCACCGGAGCGAGGGCGAATGATGAGTTGTGTCATTCCGCCTGGCTCACCGAAATTACCCTGCAGTGAATGGTCAGCGCGCGAACCAGAACTGGAGTGCGGCAGACCCTTCGTCCACTGAAATACTTCAGCAACATCAATCGCCTCCGCAAGATCAACATCCATGGGCGACAGCATTGAGGCAAGCTGCACCGCGATGGAGGTTGCCACCGCGGTGACCTCGGCTCGTGCCCCGTACAGTCCGATTCCCAACCGAGCATCGACAACAACGGGAGCATTATCCAGTGAACCGGCACGCTCTCGAAGCTCATCGAGAGACCGCAACGGCTCCTTCTTGACCCGGCGCTTGCCGCTGTGAGGAGTACGCGAGTCACGCACTGCTGCGGCGTCTTCATCGAGAACCACACGACTAGTAATTCGGCCAACTCCCAGTCGAACGATGAGCTGCTCCCCCGCGACACCACGCCATCGTTCTGAATCCCGCACAGCCGAGACGATGAGCGCAGCTGAGCACGGTGCCGCGCTTTTTAGCTCGGCACGCTCGAGTTGGTGCGCTTCCTCAATGTCTCGCAAAGCAATCGCGAAGTCTCGATCGAACGTCACCCCCTGCTGGCGCAGGTCTGCCCGGGCCCTTCGCCGAGAATCTCCCATCGTCGCGAGTGCGACTACCGGGCCAAGGACGGCAAACACCAACACGAAGGGAGAACGAGTGAACGCCCACATCATTGCCGCCGCAATGATCGGTGCAACGAATGCGAGCACCGGAAACGGGTGAGCCTGAGGCGCTTGCGGTGCACGAGGAAGCGGGATTCTTCCCTGCGAAGTTGTCACAAGACAACAACACCAGTGTTCTGAAGAGTCGGTCTTCCCGTGACAGGCATTCGGTGGAGATCACCGAAGTGCGCGTCGGTGAGGGAGAGGATGCCTCTAGCTCACGATGAAGAATTGCTCACCGAGGTCAACTCGAGACCCGCGCACCAGGCGGTACCGACGCTCAGGGTGACAACGCACTGGCGGAGATTCTGGCTCGCGGACAATTGTTCCGTTGCCCGAAAAACGATCTTTTACCCAGAAGCTTCCGCCCTCCTGCCCGAACTCTATGTGCGTTTTTGACACCGACCTGCTCGCATCGACTATGCGTATCATTTGGTCAAAAAACTCGCTGGGTTCGGGCTTAGGGCTCCGACCAACGAGACCAGAACCGTAGACAGTGAACGACTCCCCGGTACTGAACTGCAACACAAAACGTGTGCCAACCAGCGGATGTGACGCGATACGAGTTGATTCGACATCGATGTCCTCTTCAGGCATCGGTTCGGGCTTTGGCTCGCCCTTAAGTTCAGGAATTAACTCTGGTATCAGCTCAGGATCACGCATCGGTAGAGCACGGTTCTCGCTGTCACTACCGGGTCCCATGAGTTCGTCGACGCTAACCTTCTCCAGCCTGTCGATCACATTTGTGTCAGTCGATGACGTTCTCGCAGGCGCCGCGAGCCCGACCACAAAACCACACTCACCACAAAAAATGTCATCGGGTGTGACCGGTAACCCGCACTGCTCGCACATTCCCGCCGCTGACGCATTCATCCACGGTTCCGGCGGCGGAACCGGCGATGAAAGGGGAGGGAGCCCCGCCAGCACGCTGCGCGGGGTTGTGTGCGTCACTGCACGCCCACATTCACCGCAAAACAAGGCATCCGAGGGCAGAACCGTAGCGCAATGGCTGCACGTCATCGCCGAGCCCCCTCTCGTCTGAAGAACTTTGATACCCGATAACTACCGAGACTTCGCAGTGAAACAAGTACCTTTATTCTCTGCCACGTAGTCAAGTCATAGTCCAGCGAGTAACGCAAATCATCGATTGCTGTCCACAGTTGAACGGCTTGCTCCAGATCCGGCTCCCCCGGACCAAACACCGCACGGTCAGCTACCGCGGCAAGAACGAACGGCTGCGTTCCACCGACGGCTTGCGCGACCTCCAACCGAGTGGGAGCTGGCCCTGGCATATAGCCGTGGTCGAGAACCGAATCTTCGAACTCATCCCACCCTCCTTCGATTTGCTGAAGTGGCGTGGGAGCAAATCTCCGAAGCCTGCGCCGACGCCATTTGGCAATCGCGACAGTGACGAATGGTGAGACGGCAATGAGCCCAACAACCACAATCCAGCCCAGCACGATAAGAACACGCAAAAGCACCACAAGCACGTCGTTCTCCAATGGCGCCGCATCTTGGCTGGAGTTGGGCGGGAGCTGAGAGTCGATGTTGGCGGCGCCAGGAACATGCGGCTGCACGGGCGACTGCGGCTTCGCCACCTCAGCGGGAACCTTTGGCTCTGCCTCGGGGATGGGTCGGATCGGCGGCGTCGGGTCGATGGCCACCCAGCCGTACTGAGTCGTGTTGACTTCGATCCACGCAGAAACGTCTCCACCCGTAACACTGATGGGGCCCGCTGTACTTCTTACTTGTGGGTCAAACCCAAACACCACCCGCGCAGGAAATCCGAGTTGTCGAGCCATGAGCGCAGCCGTGACAGCGTATTGCTCTTGATCACCGACCATTCTCTGCGCCGTCAAGAGCTCGGTAATCCGATCAGAGGCGTGCCCTGACCTGCTCGCCGGCTCACTCACCCCGATGCCATGACTGACATACCCGTCGCGACGCAACCCATCAAGCATCGCCACGAGTCGCTTTCCGGGGCCAAGAATTCCGGCAACGTAACCGTCAAGAGTTGAGGCGAGCTCGTCGGGAACGACCCCTATCGGCTGAAGCTCGACACTTCCCGGCTGCAATTCTGCATACGAGGTCTCGCTTGGTTGCGCGGGAAGCACGGCAGTGAGGGTATAGGTGTCACCCGTCGAAAGCCCACCCACGACTGCCGCTGTATCGATGTTGCGGTTGTAGTAAAAATTGTCGAGAAGCTTCTTTGCGTTCCTTCCCTCAAACTCGATGCGCTCGAGCTTGCCAACCGTCGGTGTCCACACTCCCTGATATTGACCAATGGTCACTGTCACTTTTGCCGTCGTGCCCTTGATTCCCGATTGGTCAACACTCACGGGAACCCTAGTGAAGGCCCCCGACGTGCCATTCGTACTGCTCTGCCCAACGGCATAAACAACGCCGTTGTAGCTATCGAGGGTGGCGACACGGAGGCGGGCACCTTCCGGAAGGCCATACACGGTGAGAATTGCTCGACTCTGATTCACTGCCTGCTCATACAGTCGAAACCCGCTCAGCGGGCTGGAGTAATTCCTCGCGTCGAACGGTTGAGCAATCGTGTTGCGCAGCACAAGTCGCTCATTCACTGGCGGAAATACTCGCATCGCCGCAAATGACGAAGTTCCGGCGATCGCCAGAATGACGGCAGCGCTCAACAGGGTACGTGCACCAACGAACCCGCCATCCGCCACTTTGGCGACCGGCTGATCCCCCGCCATGACGTCATGCTCTGGAATCAAAAGAATCGACGCGCGCCGACGGTACCAACGGCTCCAAATAAGCCACAACAGAATACTTGTGGTCAACCCGAAGGAGACGGCAAACGGCAACAGTGCAGTATCGGCTCCAAACAAAATCCCCACAACGAAAACGACGATGGGCCCAAGCACAGCGAGTTCCCCCACTCGGGTGCGAAGGGCGACAGAAAGCGAAACCACCACCGTGACCAGGATGAGAATGAACGCGGGAACAAGCAAATTGCCGTAGGCACCAACGGGGGCGCTGATGGTCACCAACTGCTTCCAACTCGTGGCCGACCCCGCCACGAGGGCTCTCACGCCGTCAAGTGAAGGAAGCACCCCGCCGACGGCCAGACCAGGCACCGCCAGCGGCACGCCAAGAGCAAAATATGTGCCAATAACTGTGACAAGCATGGTGAAGCTTGACCACCGAAAAACGGCCCCGAGGATGGCTATGGCCGAAGCTGCGATAAAAGTAACCGAGATCATGATGACGAGCGAAACGTCACCATACGTCAGCCACAGAGTCGCGGAGGCAATGGCGGTGGACACCGCGAGCATGATGGTGGACACGACGATAAAGCCGCGGCTTCGAACTGCAATTCGCCCGCGCCGTCGCGCTTGTGCAGTCATGCCGCCGCCGATCGTGCCATCGACTTTTGTAGATCACGAAGATAACCGATGGTGAGAACACTGAGCCCTGGCACTCGTCGAAATCCCGGAACGACATCCGGATCACAGACGATAGCCACCACCTCAACATCGAGGGGAAAGAATGCGGATGCTGCCCGGAGCTCGGTGGGCGTAGGAACCGATCCACAGACCAAAAATGCCACCGAGATGCCACCGACCTGTTCGGAGACGACCCGCGCGATATCTCGAACGTTGAGCGCAGAATCCTCAGGCTCAATGATCGAGAGATCGTCGAGAAGGCGGCTTCTCGTTAACGTGCTTAGCGGAGAAACAGCAAAAACCTTGCGTTTGGCGAAGTCGGGTGTGCGTTCGCCAACGACCACCGACACTTCACGTGCGTCCCGGATGGCACGTACGCCCAGCGATCCCGCCACACTCACGGCAAGCTCGAACTCATCGTCGTTCGCGTAATCTGCCCTCGCGAGGCTGAGAGCAATAATGAGATGGCTTCGGCGAGTTTCTTCAAACTGTCGCACCATGTACGTTCCGGTGCGGGCCGTGCTCTTCCAATGGATATACCTCCGCTCATCACCTGGGAGATACTCACGGAGAGCGTGAAACGACACATCACTGTCAGAAATCTGCCGAGTGGGGTTTCCTTCGAGATCACGAATGAAACCGGTTGTCGTGCTCGGAACGCTGATCGTGCGAGGGTGAATATACAATTCTTGCGGTGCTGTCCAGATGATCTCGCGCCGGACGAGGCCAATCGGATCCGCGCGAATGGTTCTCACTGGCCCAATATTCACGACACCTCGCCGTCTCGTTGGTACCGCAAACTCATGGCTGAAGACAGCGTGCCCCGCGAGCGACGGCATCGTCACCGTGGCCAGCGCCTCCCCCACAGGAACTTCCACGAGGGCTCCGAGCACACGTCGGCGGTGCGGGTTCGCGATTTTGACGATCCCCATCGCAGGGTCTCCCGTAACCACGCGGGAATGCGCAGTGCTGAGCGTCACCGTAAATGATCCCCTCCCCACGAGGTAGACCACAGCGACGACGAGAAGGACCAACCCCGACCAACCCACGACAACAAATTCGATCCAACCAAGCGAATAGCCAAACCAGAACGCAAAAGGAACGAGTACCAAAACCGACCAGCCAAGTGGCGAAACCACCGACGACACTCTTTGTGCCAGTGATCGAAATGCCCCTCCAAGCCCGCGAGTGACCTGAACGATGGCGACGATCGCGTCGGCGAGCCGGCCTGTGCGATCCCCAATGATCTGAGTGCGTGCGTTCTTCAGACCCTGAGTAGAAAGCAGGGAAACCGAATCAGATCGCGCCGACGGCAACGAGGAGCTCCTGCGGGTGGGAGCCCGCTGGATCTTTTGCTCTGGAGGTGTTCCGCTCACACGGCCTGCCTATCGGATGGCGGTGACGTCTCGAGAAGAATCTGACTAATGATGCTTGAGGAGGTAACGCCCTCGAACTCTGCTTCCGGGTCAAGCACCAGGCGATGGGCCAACACTGGCTCGGCTAACACTTTCACATCATCTGGGATTACGTAGTGCCGGCCGCTCGCGGCAGCGAGAGTCTTCGCTGTGCGCACGAGAGCAAGCGCCGCTCGCACGCTGGCACCCAGTCTTACTTCGTCAGAGTTTCGCGTGGCATCCACGAGTCGAGAGACATAATCATTGATGGAGGGGTCGACATGCGATGTACGCGCCAACGCCCCCATCTCGACGACAACCTCAGCGGAAACCACAGCGGGAACAATGACGTCGTGAGCCTTTATTCCTGCACCCTGAAGGATGCGCATGGTGGAAGAATGATCTGGATAGCCGATGGAAGCCTTCATCACGAACCGATCGAGTTGCGCTTCGGGAAGCCTGTACGTTCCCGCCAGTTCAATCGGGTTCTGAGTTGCGATAACCATGAAAGGCGCGCCTACTGAGTGCGTGACGCCGTCAACAGTCACCCTGCCCTCTTCCATTACTTCAAGCAATGCTGCTTGTGTCTTGGGGCTCGCACGGTTGATCTCATCGGCCAGCACGATATTGGCGAACACTGGCCCCTTATGGAACTCAAACGCCCTGGATGTTTGATCGTAGATGCTCACCCCGGTGATGTCACCCGGCAGGAGATCTGGCGTGAATTGAATCCTGCTTGACGTGCCATCCACGCTTTGCGACATCGCTCTCGCCAACGAGGTTTTTCCTGTTCCAGGAAAATCTTCGAGAAGCAGGTGCCCCTCACTCAACAGCGCCGTAAATGCCAGTTTGATGACGAAGGTTTTGCCAAGAAGTACCTGGTCGACGCCGGCGACAAGCTTGTTGAATACCTCCGCAAACCACGCTGCCTGTTCTGGCGTCATGGTGCTGCTTGATCCCGAAGAAGGAGCGTGGCCGATGGGCGTATGAATCATGGTGTTGCCTCCGTACAGACTGATTCTGCAAATTCTGGATCGGTAAAGAGCTGATCGACGTGTTCTGGTAACCCGGACCCAAAATCAACGGTCGCTTTCACCCGCACCATTGTCGGCGCGAGAAGTGGAGCTGTCGGCACAGGAACCATACTGTCTGTGGTGTACGCCTCGAACCCCATCCCTACGTCAAAAGAGTATGTGTAGGTCACTGGTAAGCCTCCCGCATTCACTGGAGGCCCGGAAACAACGTTCGCATTGACCACGCAACTGACAACACTCGCCCGAGTATTCAACGGTGTGCGCGTCATGGAATCTGAAGGCTCACCACAAAATGCTTCCGAAAGATCTCGACAGCCTCTAAACCGGATCGTTAACGCGTTTCCATACACCGACTGATCCGCTGCAGATGTCAAAAATTGGTCCCCGACAACGTCAGTCCAGATGTTATTGCCGTTGACGTCGTATTGGAACTTTGCGGTCGTGAGCGAGTCAACAGACAGTGTGTCGCGCACCCGTACATCGTATTGACCGCCGTTCGGCTGCAGCCAAATCTCGCCAATAGCTTTGCCGGGTGGCCTCATCGTCAACACTTCACCAGACGCCGTTGGGGTGCAGTAGTAGCCATTATTCGCGTACACAACATAGCGGTAAGTGTGTTGATCGGCTACTCCCGTGTCTGTCCACGTTGTGCCAACAAAACCAGGCGATCCGGAACCAGGGGTCGGAGCCTGACACTTAGTGGGAAGAACAGCCGCCGCGTCGAAGCGACCAACGGTGTAGGTAATACCTGGCGCACCTTGCGGGTCACTGGCCCCCCAGGTAACCCTGACATCCCCCCGGGTGTTAATGACAACACCGGTGACGCCCCCCGCTACCGGCCCCGGTACCCCCACGGCCGTCACCGACACTGGTGAATTTCTCAACCAGGACGACTCACTCTCGATCTGGGCGCTATTTCGCGCATAAATATTAACCGAATATGCCACCCCTGGAATAAGTTCTTTAGACGTGTTGCTGAAATCGAAAGTTGTCGTACCCGCTGGAATAAGTAGAGACCGATCAACGTTCGGACCCATAATTCGCACGGTGTATCCGATCACGGCAGAGCCAGGGGCAGGGTCGGCAACGGGCAACCACGAAAGGGCAAGCGAGCCGCCTGTCGGTGCAGTGCTACTTGGTGAGACGCTCAGCCCTTCTGGTGCTCTGGGAAGAACATCCGACCAGAGCGCACTGCCCACATCGACCGGTTCAGAATTGCCTAGAGAGTTGACCGCAACGACGGAAACACGAACCGCACTGGATGGCCCATTCCCCGGAGTTGGGATATCGCACCCATTAGTGACACTGCACGAAGTCGTACCGAAAACGGTTCCCGTTTCTGCGTTCGTTGCCGTCACGGTATAACCGGTGATCGGGGAATTGTTGAATGCGCCAGGACTCCACGCCACGGTAAGAACGTTATTACTGAATGCGGTGACACGAGCGCCCGTCACCCGATCGGGAACATCCTGAATTTGAAGACGTGCATTACCCCAGACATAACGCTCAGCGTCACCGGTCGCATCTGCCACCTGATACTGAACATTGATATCTTGCGGCGGGACGTCTTTTGCCACCGTGACCACAAGCGAGCTCAGATTTGTACTCGGAACAATGGCGACGCCTGATGGCAGTGCGCCACCATCGATCCCCCGGATACCCACGACGGTGAGCGGCTTTCCCGGGAAAGGGTTGGTTGCTTGATCGTTGGCAAGCACGTCAACAGTTGTGGTCTTATCACGAGGAACAACAGCGCTGTCTGGCACCGTCGTTACGAAAGGTCGGGTCGAGGCAACCACGTTCAATCGGATGCTCCCAGCCTTACCTATCGCCAATGCGTCACGCACACCCAGCACGAGAGCCGTTGACGTTCCCTTCGACGCGCTCGACTTCGCGTTAATGGTGAGCGTTTGTCCCTCGATGGTGTAGTTGAAGCCGACCGGCAGCGGTGCTAATGCGGTGTAATCAAGCTCATCGAGGTCATCGGGATACGGGTAATCCGTGATCTTCAGCAAGTCAATAATTTTTGCTTGACCAGGTTCAAAATCGATCACAGCGCCGTTGAAGACTGGCGGCTGATTCTTACGCGCAGTGACATTAATCGGCAGAACAAATGTGGCGACCCTGCCCTTTGGATCATTGGCGCTCTCGCCATCCGTGACCTCGAACGAGATAGATGCAGGCCCAAAGTACTTGTTAGCGGAACGAAATCTCAAAGTCTGATCGTTGACGACGAGCTCAGTACCGTCTGAATGCGTTGCCCGCACCGTGGTGGTGTCGGTAAGGCGCACCTTTTGTCCGCCAATGGCAATCACATAATCGTTGAGCGGGATCATCAGTGTCGACTCACTTGCCACCGTGAGCGAGCGTGCATTCTTGTTGAGCTGTGGCAGCGCGTCATCGTAACCAGGAACCCAGACGAACGCGTAAGCGACCACAGTGGGATCATCCGGGTTTGAGACCGAGAACGGGATTATCTGGCGCTTGTCACCAACCTTGACGGTGACGCGTTTCGAAGGAGAAACCGAGACGCCGCGATCATATCCCGGCAGCAGAGAAACCCCAAGATCGTTGACCGGCCCATCCGCAAAAAATACGTTGGCGAGTACGTTCACATCAATCGAGTCTCGTCCGAGGATGTCGGTAAGCGTCAGTATCGTGTCTTTTGCTACCGGCATCGCACGCGGGGCGGTCGGCGACACGTTCACGCTCACAAAGTTCTGGCTGGTACCACCCAGTTCATTTTGAATCGTATAAATCACCGCATATTGGCCGGGCTCCACGGGGGGCGTAATGGTCACGACCGTGCCATCAGTGCTCGCCACGACACCATCGCTGCTGACTGCCTTTACCTCGGTGACGAGCAAGGAACCACCGTCAGGGTCCGAATCATTGGCGAGCACCTGCACCGTGACCGAGCCGCCAGGTCGCACCGCTACATCATCAGCAACAGCAACCGGGTTGCGCGCACCCTCCGTACGCTGACTGATACCGATCCGCACGGTTCCGGTCGCTCGTGCGCCCAAAGCGTCGATCACCGAATACGTAAACGAATCTGTTCCCGCCGAATACTCACCCGCAGTGTAGGTGAAGCTATCCGGGCCGGTGGAGGTGACAGCACCTTTTTGTGGGCTCGTCTCTTGACCGAGCAATTGCACTGAGTCGCCATCCGGATCGATCCCGGTCAACGGAATCTGAATAGTGACGTCATCACCTGCGATGACTCTGGCGGTCACTGTCGCCGGAAGGGGAGCGTTGTTGGTGGCGTCCACAACTTCACGAACCGCAATCCGAACCTGTGCTTGCGCGTTTTGGCCGTCTGGTCCGCTCACCGAATAGTTGGCGATAAAGTTCCCTGGTCGATCAGGCGCCAAATACCTGAGCACGTTCCCGGAAGGAAACAGCAGACCAGAGTCTCCGCTCAGCGTTGTCGTGAGTTGAGGGTCAAGGCTCAGCGCTTCGCCATCAGGGTGCACATCATTGGCAAGAACAGGAATGTTGATGGCAGCACCCACCCGAACCGACACTGTGTCGTCGGTGGCGATCGGAGGTTGAAGCAGCGACGGCCTCGGAATCTCGATGACGGTGACGACACCTTGCGCTTCTGTCAGCCCGTTCGTCACCCCGTACACGAACGTCTCGGGCCCGCCATCTTGGGGTGCTGTCAGTGTCACACGGATGGATTTTTGTTCGAGCACTTCGGCACGAAACCCAGAAGCCGCTGTGACGCCAGAGACACCCGTCACCACGAGAACGCCACCCGCAGGATCAATATCAGACGCCGCGACATCGACGGTATCGCTGCTCAAAGACTTAACAAAAACTGTCTTGGGTATCGTGATGGGTTTCGTATTGGCGCTCGGGGGGGCTGCGACATCGATTCGAAGAACACCGGTGGTGGTTTGGTCTCCGTCGGTAACAACATATTCAAGACTGAAAGTGCGCACTTGAGTGCTCGAGAATCGGAAAGTTCCAGAGTCGAGGCTCGGGGAAATGTCTGCGCCTGTTCGGGACGGCACTCCGCTCAACCGAAGCTGACCCGTACCGCCCCGAACGTGAAGAAGCGGCTGCACCGTCACCTGCTGGCCTGCGTAAACGAGCACGACAAACGGATCTGCGACGATGGGAACCTGACCAGGAGGGCCCACGTTAATGGCCACACTCCCCGATGCGGACGCCCGCCCGTCAGTGACCACCAACGTCACAGAACGAGCCGCGCTGGCCGCCCCCCCTTCTATAAACACCACGGTGCCGTCTGGTTTGAAACTGGCGACGTCGGGGAGCGCTGTGGCCGCAGTCGCAAGATAGAAGGCGTCGCCGTCGGGATCAATCCAATCGCTGAGTACCTGAGTGGTCACACGGCCACCCTCCGCAACGAGTGTGCGGCTTTTACGCACCTGCTCGGGTGGGGAGTTCTCGTCTGGCAAACGAACCGTCACGGTGACGGTGGCGGTGGTCTCACCACCACGGCCATCCGATATTTGATAGTCGAAAGTTACTGTTCCTCGCGCCGACGCAGCAAGAGAAATTTGCACGTGCTGGCGATCATTGATGACATCGAGGTGACCGATGGAGTCGCTGATGGGTCCGGCCTGAGACACTACGAGAACATCACCGTTTGGGTCATAGTCGTTCATCAGAACTGGAAGGGTGGTGCTACTTCCTGGCCGCGCCCCGAACTCGTCATTCATGGCAACGGGCGGTTGTTGCACCTTCTCGTATTCGGGAGGTTTGTCTGTGTCGTCGTCTGCTACCTGTTGTTCTTGTTCTTGTGCGCGCTGAAGACCATCCCAATTGTCGATCAGTTCACCGCTGGACTGCACCGCCCATGTGCTGCCTCCTCGCGGATCATTGAGCACGATGCGATCACCATTGCGGTTGAATTTAAGACGAACTGCTCCTTCTGACATGTTGGAAAGCGTCATCGTCGTGGGTCCAGCCCCAGCGCATGATCTCCACGCGGTTCCGTTCGACCACGCTGCAAAAATGCAGTCACTGAACACTAGAGGCGAAGCCACATTTCCACTCTGCTCGGAAACTAGAGCCACAGGGGTTCCGCCCGTTGAGGGAATTGACAGCAACTGGCCAGACGTCGCGAGAAGCACCCCATCGCCGGTGGAGGACGGCACTTGTAACTTCGGGCGCTCTCCGACCCCGACGAACTTCGAGAGGTCGACGACGTGACCGTTGATGACGAGCGAACGAGAAGTTACGTCGAGGATCGCCCAATCGGAACCGGACCACGTCACCGAGAGTGCGCTAGCGGCGCCGCCGAAGACCACATCATGCGTTTCTACAACCGCTGCCGTCTTTGCTGCATCAATTCGATACAGCAGGTGCGCATCTCGTGAGTACGCGATAAGGAAACCTTGGTCATCGACCGCGAACGTCGAATCCGCACCGAGGCTCAGATTCGCAGGGGTTTGTGGATCAAAGTGTTCGAACTCCCCTGACCGCATAATCCAGACTTCACCATCACGGTCAGTGACGACAACATTGTCGGCCGCGACAAACAATTGTGGGGAGCTTGTTGGAAGGGTGACGGTTTTTGTGATCGTCGACGTCGACGGATCAACGATTCCAGCTTTACTGCTTCCCTCATCAAAAAGCAGAACCGTTCCGCCGCTCTGCACAACGTCAAGCTCATTGCTTTCGCCATCGACGACGGTGTTGAGTTCCATAATCGTGGTATTCGCCCGGCCGATGAACTGCTTCTCCCCGTTCGACACCCACACCGCCGCATCGTTCAGTGCGACTTTCTGCGCGGGGAACCCCCCAGAGATCACGGCGGTCGTGACGATAAGCGCAACGATCGCCACCACACTCGTGAGAGTGGCCGCGACCGAGCGGTGCCCGACTAGCCAGGTTCTAAACATGAATGCTCATCAGCCGGTGACCTCGGCGCACTTTTGGGCGCTATCCGCACCCGTCTTGCCTGCACGGTTCACGGTCACCGTCACGCATACGTTTTCTCCCGTCGTCGCATTCACCGAGAAAGTGGTCGACTGCTGGATGCTGCGCGAGGTTCCCTGGTTCGTCGAGATTTGGTACGAATCTGCTGGCAACAGCCCCGGGTCAGGCCATTGAAACTCAATCGAGTCTGGAGAGCTCACCGCTCTAATGTCGGTGACGACGGGAATGTGGTCTGTGTTGCTTCGAAAAAGCACAACTGTGGCGATGACGCCCAAGGTGATAACCAGCACTGCGGTGACCACGAGCGACCACGCGAGCACTCGCATTCCACGGCCGTGCGCTACCGAATTCGTGTTCGGGGCGGGACGCACGGTGTCTGTCTCTCGCACCACAGTGCCGATGGGAGAGTAGTCGGTGTACGTCGGTTTGCGTCGACGACGTCGAGACGACGATGCAACACCCGCACCCGCGACGCCTCGCACCTTTGTGCGGTCTCCGAGATCCGCGACGGTAGCCAACGCCCACTCATCGACGGCAACTTCTATCGCAGTCTGCGGAGCGCCCAGTTCCGACTCGATGGCCTGCAGGCCTCGAACGAACTCCATAATGCTTGCTGGGCGTTGCTCGGGTTTGCGCGACATGGTCTTCTTGAGAAGCGTTTCGAGACTCTGTGGAACGTCAGAGCGGCCAATCGGCTGCGGCTTCGCGCGATTGATTCTTGTGATCAGGTCAGTGGATTTGTTTGACTCACCCGGGATCTCGAACGGTGACCTGCCCGCCAGTAGGGAGTAGATCGTGGCTCCGAGCGACCAAACTTCAGACGACACAGTGCCTGAAGTCTCGTCCATCAGTACTTCTGGGGCGGACCAGGGGATCGACATTCCCACCGCTTCGCGATGCCCTGATTCGCTCAACGTGGAGGCAATCCCGAAATCTGACAGCACAGGATGCCCGTAGGCAGTAAGCAGGATGTTCGACGGTTTGATATCGCGATGCAAAACACCGGCACGGTGGGCGGTCTCTACTGCACCGCCGATCTTCACCGCGATCTGAAGAATATCGGCCACCGGGATACGCTCCCGCCGGTAACGATCACTCAACCCTGGCGAACAGAGTTCCATGACGAGAAAGGGGCGACCGTCAGAGGACACCCCGGCTTGGTAAATGGTAAGAATGGAAGGATGCGCACTGAGCTGCGCCATCAGGTTGGCTTCGGCCTGAAACATTTCACGAATCTGATCGTTGACGATCTCACTCAACATAACCTTGACGGCAACCTGGCGTCTGGGCATATTCTGTTCGTAAAGAAAGACGTCAGCGAAACCGCCGGAGCCCAGAATGTGCACGTGGGAGAAACCGGGCAGCACAGGAGGCTGTGACGGCAGGCGCCTGCCCATAGTGCCCCCTAGCTCTATCAGCCGGAATGGCGCATCGGGTTGCGCGTTCTCGGCCCGTGCTTATTCTAAGCAATCGCGCACGGGGCGTGGCCACTGTATGACATTCTTCACAGGAACCGCATCGCTCGGTTTGACCTCTCAGCGACTACGTTCCAGACGGTGCTCGACTTCCCGGATGTGTCTGTTCGAGATCCAGCATGTCGGGACCTTCCATGCTGTTCGACGGGAGCACATCAACCACGATCGCGGTGACGTTGTCACGCCCTCCCGCTTCAAGCGCCGCCTCGATGAGGGCGGAGGCCGTTTCTTCTGGGCCGAGACCCGCAGCAAGGTTGAAGTAAATCCACCTATCACTCACTTCGCGAGTGAGTCCGTCAGAACACACGAGAATTCGTGAGCCCGTTGTTAGCGGAATAAGCCAGAAATCTGGAACCGGCGCCGTGTTGAATCCCACAGCTCGCGTCACGACACTGCTGTCTGGGTGATGTTCAGCGTCTTCTGCGCTGATGAGCCCTGCCGAAACGAGCTCTTGTACCACGGAGTGATCCGTCGTCAGTTGTGAAAGTTCGTTGTGCTCAAAGAGGTAGACGCGGGAGTCCCCGACGTTGAATACCACCCAATATGGGTGGCCACCGTGCATCGTCATCGCGATACCCGTTGCCGTGGTTCCGATACCGAGCTTCTTCTCGTCCGCAACATGTGAAAGATCGTCAGTCGCAGACGTGAGAGCCTCCATGATTGATTCCGCAGTCATGAATCCGGCTTCGGCTTTCTCTGCCAAGCGGGTAACAACGGCTTTGCTGGCCACGTCTCCAGCGGCGTGCCCTCCCATTCCATCCGCGACGGCGAAAACGGTGTGTGCCGCCACCAGACTGTCTTCATTGTGTGAGCGCCTATGCCCAATGTCGGTGGCGATTCCCCACGAGAGGGCAATGACGGTGTCGTCGGCTCCTGCCTCCGCAACCTCATACCGCTGCGTGTTCGTACCGATCACTGTCACTGCGTACCTTCCGTTACTGCGTTGTCCGGGAGGGAAACAATGACGATCCGGATGCCATCCCCAATATCCACTACTGTCTCCGCGCCAACGACGAGCGACTCGCCTTGACGGAGAGTTTGCGGAGCAAAACCCGCCATCGTGACTGTCGTTCCGTTTGTTGAGCCCAGATCGGTCACGACGACAGTGTCTGCCTCTTGCAGGATTTCAACATGAGTGCTCGACACCTCTCGCGACGGGGACGGCACCATCACCAATCGTGGCATGCGTGGCCCGACAATGCGCGGAGTACTCGGTCTGCGGCCAATGTAGGCGGGAACCTCCAGCGAAATGAGCGAATGCTCGCCAATGCGCATGGCGTAGAGCGCCACTGGCGGCTCCGGATCGGGTTCAGGGGGTTTGACAAAAGTGCGTTCACTGTGACGCGGGTCAGCCTTTGAAACGATGATGGTGGGCGCTTCGGCAACGTCGATCACGTCATCGTCGATTGGTATGGATAAAGGGAGTTCCGGTGAACCAGAGCGGATGATCGTGTCGTCGTTTGCGTCATCGATCTCGTAGGAATTTGACACCAATTTTATCCCCCGAGACCGGCAACAAGGTTGATTATGGTAGCCAATATCACGGCACCGAACAAATAAGACAGCAGAGAATGGCGCAAAGCAGTGCGTCGTATTTCTCGGCTTCCGATCGCGGTATCGGAGACTTGGTAGGTCATTCCGAGGGTGAAAGCGAGGTAGGCGAAGTCGCCGTAGTCAGGTTCTTCCTTCTGATTGAAGTCCACGCCGCCGGGGGTGTCGTCGTAATACAGGTAGGCGTAACGAAGTGTGAACAGGGTGTGGATTAGGGACCACGAAAGCCCAACGCTCACGATCGCTAGGCCAGCAAGGACGATTCGATCAGCACCCACGACGTGTGATGCTTGCACCAACACGAAACCCACAATCGCCAATGAGCCAATGCTTGCGACGACTAGGAGTGTGTCCGCGAGTCCGCGCGAAGGATCTTCTCGTGTCGCGTGCTCCTTCGTTGCTACAGTGTCGAGTTTTGCGATTCTGCCCCACACCCAAATCAGGTAGGTGAGGGCAGCGGCAATCCATCCGATGACGAGCGCATACGCCAACGCCCCCACTACAGCTGTGACCATCGAAACGATGATGCCGACCGCGAGCATTGAGACAACGCGCAGACTTGCGGAATGGGAGTAGTTTGTCGAGGTTGACCGTGCCACTTGTTCATCGTGTCACACAGTGGCAATACTGTGGCACTGCACTCATCACCACCGATTTCGTTGCAAATTAGCCCACATGGTGCGGATTCGCTTGTCAGAATGCTGATTCACTGACAGAATCGTTGTATGAGTCCCACTGGCAAGCCGATTCAGCTCGATGCCGTCTCGAAGGCAATTATCGAGCAGCTTCAATCTGACGGTCGACGCTCGTATGCAGAGATTGGGAAGGCCGTTGATCTCAGTGAAGCAGCGGTACGCCAGAGGGTGCAAAAACTCACAGATTCTGGTGTGATGCAGGTCGTCGCAGTGACAGATCCCATGCAACTCGGATTTTACCGCCAAGCCATGATCGGAATCAAGGTTGCCGGGGACGCCACGGTCGTCGTAGACCAACTCTCCAACATCGCCGCCGTCGACTACCTCGTACTCACTGCCGGGTCTTTCGACATCTTGGCCGAGATTGTGTGCGAGAACGACGAAGAGCTCATCGAATTACTCAACAAAGAGATCAGGAGCATTCCCGGTGTGCGATCCACCGAAACGTTCGTGTATCTCAAACTTCAAAAACAGTTCTATAACTGGGGAACAAGGTAAGAAAAAATGACAATGCTCGAAACGCCGGCCACAACTTATAACGAGGCCGAACTTCAACAAAAAGCCAAAGACCACTTGTGGATGTCGATGGCCAGGCAGTCCGTCATGGAAGATGGCCACGGAGTGCCCATCATTGTGCGCGGAGAGGGCCACCACATTTGGGACAGCAAAGGCAAGAAGTACTTTGACGCTCTGAGTGGTCTTTTTGTGGTGAACGTCGGTCACGGCCGTCGCCGCCTGGCCGAAGCCGCGGCGCGTCAAGCCGAGCAGCTCGCGTACTTTCCCACCTGGTCCTACGCTCACCCCACCGCGATTGAGCTCGCAGACCGTATTGCCGCTGAAGCCCCCGGTGACCTTAACCGCGTTTTCTTCTCCTCCGGTGGCGGAGAAGCGAACGAGACCGCATTCAAGCTCGCCAAGTATTTCTGGAAGCTGCAGGGACGTGGCACGAAGCACAAGGTGATCTCCCGCCACATCGCCTACCACGGCACGCCGCAGGGCGCCTTGGCGATGACGGGAATTCCTGGCATGAAAGAAATGTTTGAACCGGTCACCCCTGGTGGTTTTCGCGTGCCAAACACAAACTACTACCGCTCAGATGAAATGGGCTTCACCGGCTCCACCCCAGAGGCGTTTGGACTTTGGGCGGCCAACCGCATCGAAGAGATGATTCAATTTGAGGGACCAGAGACGGTTGCGGCCGTGTTCCTTGAGCCGGTGCAAAACTCGGGCGGATGCTTCCCGCCACCCCCCGGATACTTCAAGCGCGTTCGCGAGATTTGCGACAAGTACGACGTACTTCTCGTGGCCGACGAAGTTATCACCGGGTTCGGGCGCATCGGAAACACGTTTGCCTCAACCACGTATGACTTCATCCCCGACATGATCACCTGCGCCAAGGGCATGACGAGCGGTTACTCGCCGGCCGGTGCCACGATCGTGAATGAGCGCATTTACGAGCCGTTCAAGCATGGCGACACGACGTTTTACCACGGTTACACGTGGGGCGGACATCCGGTGTCGTCTGCGGTGGCCCTTGAGAACATGGACATCATGGCAGAGGAAAAGCTCAACGAGCGGGTTCGTGAGAACTCGCCGATCTTCCGCGCCACACTGGAGAAGCTCATGGACCTGCCGATTGTTGGCGACGTGCGCGGTGACGGATACTTCTTCGGTATTGAGCTCGTCAAAGACAAGGTCACGAAGGAGACCTTCAATGAGGAAGAGTCGGAGCGTTTGCTTCGCGGGTTCCTGTCGAAGGCTCTCTACGAGGCTGGTTTGTACTGCCGCGCCGACGACCGGGGAGACCCCGTCGTGCAGCTCGCGCCGCCGCTCACCATTGGCCCCGCTGAGTTCGACGAGATCGAAGGCATCCTGCGCAGCGTGCTGACAGAAGCCTGGACGCGACTCTAGGCCCCGAGCCCCGCCCATCCTGCACTCGACTGAACGCGTGAGCATCCGCTGCGCAGGGTCACTGTTCACAACTCAGGAAGGATGGGCGCACTTGCCTCAACACACCGAGAGTGGTGCGCGCTATGACGAATCTGCCTGAGTTGCGAACGTGACGACGATTCGGGATGTCAGCTTCTGGTTCGATTCGCTTTCCGAATCGGGGGCGGATAATTTCGTTCCCCGCGCGCCGCTGCCAGGTGACCTCGATGTCGACATCGCGATCGTCGGAGGCGGCCTCACCGGACTGTGGAGTGCGTACTACCTGTTGAAGCGCTCCCCCGGCCTTCGCATTGCGATTCTCGAGAAGCACATCGCAGGGTTTGGTGCCTCTGGGCGCAACGGCGGATGGTGCTCGGCGCTCTTCCCCTCCTCCGTGGCCACTCTCGAACGTCGTCATGGCGTGGATGCTGCACTCGCCATGCGACGCGCCATGATCGACACTGTCACGGAAGTCGGTCGCGCTGCGGCGGCCGAGGGCATCGATTGTGACTTTTTGCAGGGCGGAACGCTGCTCTTCGCTCGCTCGAAGCCGCAGCTCAGCCGTGCCACAGCAGAGATCGCAGAGGCCGAACATTACGGTGTTGACCACGTTGAGTGGGTCGGCGAACGCTCCTCACCTACGAACACTCTCGCCACGCTGCACGAGCCAGCCTGCGCGCGGTTGCATCCCGGAAAACTTGTGCGCGGGCTCGCGCGCGTCGTTGAATCCCTCGGCGCAACCATCTTCGAAGACACCGAGGTCCTCTCGTGGGAGCCTCACAACGTCACGACGGCTCATGGCATTGTCACCGCCGACACTATCGTCATCGCCACTGAGGGTTTCGGCGCGACATTCGCGCAAACCCATCGTCGCATTCTGCCGCTGTACTCCCTCATGATCGCCACAGAGCCTCTGCCCGATGAGTTCTGGAATGAAATTGGAATCGAACACGGTCAGACTTTTGCAGACTTTAGGCATCTCCTCATTTATGGGCAGCGCACGGCAGACAATCGTTTTGCGTTTGGCGGTCGTGGTGCGCGCTACCACTTTGGTAGCACGATCCACCCGGCCTACGACCGCGTTCCCAAAGTGTTCGAGCACTTGCGCCGCACGCTTGTTGAGCTTTTTCCGCACGCGGCGGATGCGGCGGTTACCCACCGTTGGGGTGGCCCGATTGGCGTGCCGCGGGACTGGCACGCGGCAGTGAACTTCGATGCGGTATCCGGCATCGCGTGGGCTGGTGGCTACGTCGGGGACGGCCTCAGCACCACAAATCTTGCCGGCCGCACGATCGCTGATCTTGTTACCGGCGATGAATCAAACCTCACCGCACTCCCGTGGGTCAATCACCGCTCGCGCGACTGGGAACCGGAACCACTTCGTTTCGTCGGCGCAAACCTCGGTCTCATGGCCATGGATATCGCAGACGCAGAGGAGCGCCTTACGAAGCGCCCCTCGATTGCCGCGAAGATCATGGCGCCACTCGTCGGCGGCTAGACCGCCTACTTGCGCAACGTGGTTGAGCAATCATCTTGTGGAATTGACAGTGTGCTGTCATCATTGACAGCACACTGTCAAAATGATCGAGGTTGAAATGCGCACGATTGCCCTTTACGTCACCGAGACCATGGCCGACTGGGAGTACGCGTATCTGACGACGCAAATCACAGAGGCCGAAACGATCCACCCAGGCCGCTTTGCCCTTCACTTAGTTGGTGACGGAGTGGCAGAAGTGCGCTCGTTGGGTGGATTGCCGATAACCCCTGTCGCCGATCTCGCCGATCTCGCTGGGGATCAAAATCTGGCTGCGCTCGTCATCCCCGGAGGCAACCACTACCACTCAGGACACGAACGCCTGCTCGAGCTAGTCCCGCAACTGCTCCAGCGCGGGGTGCCAATTGCGGCAATTTGCGGTGCCACCTTCATGCTTGCCAGAGCCGGTTTTCTTGACGACCGGAACCACACATCAAACGACCCCGCGTACCTGCAATTGTCTGGTTACCATGGTGCAGAAAAATACGTTACCAACGGTGCGGTTACCGATAACGGAATCACGACGTCAAGCGGGATGAAGGCCATCGCCTTTACCGCCGAAGTGATGCGGGTAGTTCAGCTCTACCCCGAGCCCATCATCCACGCGTGGGAAAATCTCAACTCAACCGGCGAGGCGAAGTTCTATTACGAATTGATGGAGGCAACCAATGCCTGGCAGAACGCCTGAAGGGAACGCACTCACCGCTCTGGTGCTGCCCGCATTCGAACTTAACGGGGAGTTTCTCGCCGCCGCTGCCATGATCACGGAGCCGCACGAGCTAACACCCGCGCAATGGCAAGTGCTGGGCGCGGCGCTCGAGGAGCCACTACCCGTAGCCGAAATCGCGCGCCGAATTGGGCTCGGGCTCACCCGGCAAAGCGTGCAGCGAGTCGCCAACGATATCGTGGCGCGGGGTTGGGCCGATTGGAAAGACAACCCTCACCATCAACGTGCGAAGCTCGTTGCGCCCACTCCGGCAGGGCACAAGGTCGTTGCCAGAATGGCAGAGGAACAATTCGCGTGGGCTGATTATGTCGGGGCGAGAATCGGGCACAATGACCTCGACACGCTGACGTCACTCATCGAGCGCGTAATTTCAGCCTCACGCAATTATCGGTATGAACCGGACCATAATTCAGCCGTCAGTCACCTACCGCCCGACTAATCACGCGCTCCTCGTTGCGCCGCTCATCGACGGCAATGCCTACGAAACGGATTCGTCGCTACCCCTCGTCAACCAGATCGTCGTCGGCGAGCACTGGCCCAGCAAACTGCGCGTCATAGAGCCTGGCGTAGGCGCCATCCGCCTCGAGCAGTTCCGTGTGAGTCCCCTGCTCAACAATGTGACCGTCTTCCATCACGAGGATGAGGTCCGCATCGCGGATAGTCGAGAGCCTGTGGGCGATCACGAAGCTTGTACGGTCGCTGCGTAGCGCTGCCATCGCGTGCTGCACGAGCACCTCCGTGCGGGTATCGACAGAACTTGTTGCCTCATCCAAGATGAGCACGCTCGGCTTCGCTAAGAACGCGCGAGCAATCGTAAGAAGCTGCTTCTCCCCCGCGCTCACATTCGAGGCTTCGTCATCCAGCACCGTGTCGTAGCCCTCTGGCAGAGTGCGCACGAAGCGGTCAACATACGTCGCAGTCGCCGCAGCGATGACCTCGTCTTCCGTGGCATCCGGGCGACCGTACGCAATGTTGTCGCGGATGGTGCCGGCGAACAGCCAGGTGTCTTGAAGCACCATCCCCATGCGGCCGCGCAGGTCATCGCGCGACATGGTGGCGATGTCGACACCGTCCAGGGTGATACGCCCTGAATTCAATTCGTAAAAGCGCATAATGAGGTTCACGAGTGTTGTCTTGCCTGCGCCGGTCGGCCCGACGATCGCGATCGTGTGGCCGGGGTCAGCAACAAGGTTCATGTTTTCAATGAGTGGTTTTTCATCGGTGTAGCTGAACGACACGTTCTCAAACTCTAGGCGGCCACCTGCGGCCTTTGGCGACTGTGCCGGAACGACATCTACGCTCTGGTCATCGGCATCCAAAAGCTCAAACACTCGCTCGGCGGAAGCGACACCAGATTGCAGAAGGTTCGCCATGCTACCCAACTGCGTCACCGGCTGCGTGAACTGGCGAGAGTACTGGATAAAGGCTTGGATGTCACCGATCCGCATGGCACCACTAGCGACCTGGAGTCCACCGACGACAGCGATCGCCACATATACGAGGTTCCCGACGAACATCATCGAGGGCATGATGATGCCAGAGACAAACTGGGCACCGAAGCTGGCCTTGTAGAGTTCGTCGTTCTTCTCACCGAAGACGCTCGCAACCTCTTTCTGGCGACCAAAGACCTTCACCAGTGCGTGGCCAGTAAAGTTCTCCTCAATCTGAGCGTTGAGCTCCCCCGTGTGCTTCCACTGCGCCACGAACATTTTCTGTGAGCGTTTAGCGATCACCACAGTGATGACAATCGATAGCGGAATCGTGACGAGCGCGATCAACGTGAGTAGCGGAGAGGTGAGCAACATCATGGTGAGCACACCGATCACCATCAGGAGTGATGTGACGATCTGACTTAGTGTCTGCTGCAGACTTTGGGAGATGTTGTCGATGTCGTTCGTGACCCGGCTAAGTAGCTCGCCGCGCGGAGTCTTGTCAAAGTAACTGAGCGGCAGACGATTGATCTTCTTCTCAATATCTTCACGCATGCGGTACACCGTGCCCTGCACAACATCGTTCAACACGTATGCCTGCAGCCATCCGAAGAGAGAAGAGAAAATGTAGAGCGAGAGCACAAGAATCAAAATCATGGAGAGCGCGTGAAAGTCGATGCCCACGCCGGGCGTAAGATTCATACCGCTCAGCAGATCGGCCTGACCGTCTTGGCCCTTGGCGCGAAGGCCCGCGATAATCTCAGCCTTGGTGACCCCCACAGGGAGTGATTTTGAGATCGCCCCTTCGAAAATGAGGGTCGTGCCATTGCCAAGCAGCTTTGGACCGACAACGGTCAATGCGACGCTGCCGACGGCGAGCAGCAGCACCCAGATGACACGCATCCACTCTGGGCGCAGCCTGGAGATGAGTCGTTTTGCCGACGGGCCGAAGTTCATCGACTTTTCGGCTGGCATGCTGGCGCCACCGAACATGGCTCCGCCAGGACCTCGCCTCGCGGGCGGGCGAACAGGAGTGCTTGACTGCTTCTCGTCGCTCATACTGCTTCCTCCGCCGTGAGTTGTGACGACACAATTTCGGCGTACGTCTCGTTCTTCTCTTTCAATTCGTCGTGTGTTCCGACACCGACGATCTCACCGTTTTCTAACACGATGATCTGATCCGCTTCGGCGATGGTCGACACCCGCTGTGCGACGACAATAATTGTCGCCCCCTTCACCTTGCGTTTGAGCGCTTGTCTCAGTCGAGCATCAGTGCCGGTGTCCAGCGCAGAGAAGGAGTCATCGAACACGAAGATTTCGGGCTTCTTCACGAGCGCTCTGGCAATCGCGAGCCGCTGGCGTTGGCCTCCGGAGACGTTCGTGCCGCCCTGTGAAATCGACGCCTCTAATCCGCCATCCATCTCGGTGACAAACCCTTTTGCCTGCGCAATCTCCAGCGCCTCCCACAACTCGTCGTCCGAGGCTGTCGGCTTGCCGTAACGAAGATTACTCGCCACCGTTCCGGAGAAGAGATACGGCTTCTGCGGCACGAGCCCAATGAGGCTCCACAGCAAATCAGGGTCGAGTTCGCGCACATCCACGCCGTCGACAAGCACTGAGCCACCTGTCACGTCAAAGAGCCGTGGCAGCAGGTTGATGAGCGTCGTCTTACCTGAGCCGGTGCTCCCGATAATCGCAGTCATCTTTCCTGGCCGCGCGGCGAAGACCAGGTTCTTGAGAACGGGCTCCTCCGCTCCAGGGTATTGGAACGAGGCATCCAAAAACTCGATCGTTCCTACCTCCGACACGGACATGACGGGGTTCTTCGACAGAGTGACAGATGTCTTCGTATCAAGAACCTCACCAATGCGGTCAGCACTGACCGCGGCACGTGGGAGCAGGATTCCCATCATGGTCGCCATCATCACACCCATCAGAATCTGCATGAGGTACTGCATGAACGCCATGAGCGTGCCGACCTGAATGTCGCCCTCGCCCACCCGAATACCACCGAACCAGATAACCGCAACCGTCGATAAGTTCATCACGAGCATGACGGTGGGGAACATGAGCGCGAACAGCCTTCCAGCGCTGATAGCCGTCTGGGTGAGCTCTGCGTTCGCGTCCGCAAACCGATCGGTTTCTTGACCTTCCCGCACGAACGCCCGAATCACCCGGATGCCGGTGAGCTGTTCGCGCAGAACAAGGTTGACGCGGTCGACGCGCTTTTGCATGAGGCGAAACAGTGGCACCATGCGCACCATGATCAGACCAACGGCTATCAGCAGCACCGGAATGCTCACGGCCATGAGCCATGAAAGCCCAATATCTTGCTGCATCGCCATTATGACTCCGCCAATGGCCAGCATCGGCGCAGAGATGAACAGCGTGAGGCTCATGAGAGTGACCATTTGCACTTGCTGCACGTCGTTCGTGGTGCGGGTGATCAGGGAGGGTGCGCCGAACTTGGCAACCTCGCGCTCCGAGAAACCACTCACGGTGTCGAAAATACCGGTGCGCAGGTCTCGGCCCAGAGACATGGCTACCTTTGCCCCGAAGTACACGGCGGTGATTGCGCACACAATCTGCAGCAGCGTGATCCCGAGCATCACTGCGCCGACGTTGAAGATGTACGGAATGTCGCCTTTGGCAATCCCCTTGTCAACGATGTCGGCGTTCAAACTCGGCAGATAGAGCGAGGCGAGGGATTGTGCGAGTTGAAACACCGCTACGGCAAGGAGCAACGGCCAATACTGCTTCAGGTAGCGCCGAAGAATCTTAAGCAACATGCGAGGTTAGACCTGGCTTTCTTTGGAATCGGAGGTGGATGCTGCGGGTTTTCCGGCGAGCCCGTACAGCAGGATTGTGGTGAGTTCTTGGGACTCGAACTCCATGCCGGTGTTGAAAGGTTTGATAGACGCTGCAAACGTCACGAGCCTGATGGCGTGGCCGCATCGCTCGGGAGAAAAATTGAGTTCCTCCAGATGTGGAGCGAGTACCTCTGAGATTATTTCGGCGAAGATCTTCCGTGCATTGTGCGCTGGTTGATGTGGTTTCCGAATGGCGGCCATCACACGGAACACTTCGCTGAACCGTTTTGCCATGAGCTCGACGATGCGTAGCATCTTGTCATCTAAGGAAAGATCTTCTGGAATAGCTCGAAGATCACGTCGAAGCGGCTCCGGGTCGAGAAACTTTTTGATCGTCGCGTCGATGAGCGCCTCTTTGTCACCAAACGCTCGAAAAATTGTGCCTTCCGCAACGCCAGCGGCCTCTGCGATCTGTTTTGACGTGAGGCCTGTGCCGTACTCCACGAGGAGCGGCATCGTTGTTTCAATGATCTTGGCCTGACGGTCTTCAACCGAGAGCGGGCGCGCTCGCCTTCCTGCAGCTGGGGTTTTCTGGGCGGAAGTCACGAAGAAAACCCTAACTGAGTGAGCGCTCACTCCGCAACTCCTCCCGATGTGAGAATGCTGAGAATCACCAGCATCCGGTCACCCGTAGGATCGAAAGAGACGCTGAACAGATCAAGGAGCAACCCGATGTCAAAGGCAGTGAGCTACGCCCAATACGGAGCACCAGAAGTTCTCCAGGTTATCGACGTGGTGGAACCGCACGCCGGCGCCGGCGCAGTACGGGTTGCCGTGCGCGCCGCTGGCCTCAACCCCTTCGACTACAAGGTGCGACGAGGTGGCTACATCCCCAACCACACAGTGCCATCGCTGCAGGGCGCCGAGTTCGCCGGCATCATTGACGAAGTCGGTGACGGCGTCGGTGACTGGGCTGTCGGTGACGAAGTGCTCGGGTGGATCAACCGCGGGGCACAAGCAGAACACGTTGTTGTTCCGCAGAAAAATGTGGCCCGCAAGCCCGCCGATCTCGACTGGGCGCTCGCCGGTGGGCTCGGCCTCGTCGCCAACACTGCCAGGCGCGCCACCGATGCACTTTCGCTCGGACCGCATGACACGGTGCTTGTCACGGCCGCCGCGGGTGGCGTCGGAATCCTCTCCGCCCAGTTCGCTAAAGCCACCGGCGCCACCGTCGTCGGTACCGCCAGTGAAACTCACCACGACTTTCTGCGCACAATCGGCATCATTCCCGTCGCATACGGGGACGACGAACTTGATCGACTTCGCGCAGCGGCCCCAAACGGCTACACCGCTGCTCTCGATCACCTTGGCGGAGACGCGATCTCGATGGCTTTGGAACTCGGCATCCCCGCGGGCCGCATCAACACCATTGCGGATTACGACGCTGCTGAGAAGTTTGGGCTTTCTGCGGTGGGCGGGGGCAAGAAAACGTCGGAAGAACTCGCCGAATTTGCCCGCATGGTCGTGGATGGTGAACTTGTCACGCCCCTCCGAAGCACCTACGAGATGTCCGACGTTGTCGCGGCCTACCGCGACCTCGAGACCGGGCACGGGCTGGGTAAAGTCGTCCTATTGCTCCCATAGAGCATCGCGCTAGGTGAAGATTGCGTCGATCTCACTGAGTGCGTCGGCATCCGGAACCCACGCTGACGCCGCCGCGACGTTCTGGTGAACCTGTTCCGTCGTGGTCGCCCCCGCGATAACGCTCGACAGGTTCGGTTGCGCAAGCAACCATCCGAACGTTGCCTCCAACATCGTGACGCCATGACTGTCACAGAACTGCTGGAACCGTTCGATTACATCCCAATTCGTGCTCTCGAGAAGGTGACGCTTCTCGTTCGCGATGCGCGATCCTTTCGGCCCACCATCTCGCGAGTATTTTCCGGTGAGGATGCCGTTATAGAGAGGAAAGAACGGCAGGAAACCCAGCCCAAACTTGCGCACCGCCGGGAGCACCTCGTTCTCTACATCGCGTGACAGCAGACTGTATTCGTTTTGGGCAGAAATGAAGCGAGGGTGGTCGCCAAGGATCGCAGTGAACTCGGCTTCTGCGATCTGCCAACCGCCAAGGTTCGAATGACCGTAGTAGCGAATCTTGCCTTCGGTCACGAGATCATCGAGCGTCGCGAGAGTCTCTTCTATTGGGGTGAGCGGGTCTGGCGTGTGCAACTGGTACAGGTCGATCCAGTCCGTCTGCAGTCGACGCAACGATGCCTCTACTGCGATCCGGATGTAGCGGCGAGAGCCCCTGGCATCCCAGTCGGGACCATTCGCTCCTTCCATATCCATGCCGAACTTGGTGGCGAGCACAATTGCGTCTCGCTTTCCTTTGAGCGCACCACCCATAAGCTTTTCGCTAAGGCCGCGTTCTTTACCGTAGATATCGGCTCCATCGAAGAACGTCAACCCGGCATCAAGAGCTGCGTGGATGACGGCGTCTGTTCCAGCTTGAGTTTCTGTCGCAGTGCCGGCCCTGCCAAAGTTGTTGCACCCAAGCCCGATCGTGGAGACTCGAAGGCCAGAGGGGCCGAGATTGCGGTAGCGGATGGAAGCATTCTTGGGTTCTTGCATACATCTACGCTAGCCACTCCTACACAAACTTTCTGAAACTTGTTACTACCCAGAGTCTCGCTCGGGGTTCACCTTTTGGTCCCGCGTGGTTTAGCGTCGGATCATGTCGAACACCACTCCCCCCGCTTGGCTTCGCCGCGTTGATAGCCCGATCGGGCGACTCGAACTCACGAGCGACGGCCCATCTCTCACCACTCTGACTATTGAGAAGGCTGGGCAATTACCGCTCGAGGCAATGCCCGAAGCCACGAATGAATTACTGGATCGCGCTGCACGGCAACTTGAGGAGTATTTCGCGGATCGGCGACGCTCGTTCTCGATATCGCTCGGGGCGCGAGGAACAGCGTTTCAGCACGCGATTTGGAACCAACTCAACGCGCTAGAGTGGGGCGAGGTCACCACCTACGGGGAACTCGGGCTCGGCACGGGGCGTGCTACTGCCGGTCGTGCGGTGGGTGGCGCTATAGGGGCAAACCCGATCCCCATCATCATCCCGTGCCATCGCGTACTCGGGTCTGATGGGCGCATTACCGGCTACAGCGGTGGAGACGGAATCCCCACAAAGTTGTGGCTGCTTGAACACGAAGGAGTGCTGCTCGCCGCTTAAACAATGAGCTGCAGTTCCCCAGGCTTTCCATGGTCGAGCGCGATGCCGCGGCTCACGGCCCACGCTATGAGAGATTCCGTGGTCGGGTGCTGAATTTGTGCCAGTAGCAGCTCGCGCATGAACTCCCCCTTGGCCTTTTTGTTGAAATGGTTGAGGGCACGACGAGTGCCATCCGCGCCAACGGTGACAACGCGCAGGAACTCGGCAGATTCTGGGGCCGGCCCCAAGCCAACATACGACTCAGAGCGCAGGTCAAGAATCAGCCCAGGCAGTGTTCGCAGTTGGCTCGCCACTGCATCACGCCACGTTTTCTTCATTGGCAGATCGGGCACGCGCGAATCCTGAGATAGCCGATAGGCGGGAATAGGATCGAGCGCACCCAATAACCCGAACATCGCAGAATGGATCACCACGTGCTCGCTCGCGAAGTCTCGAGCGGCAGTGGGCAGTGACTCCGCATCCATAGCGTCGTACAACACACCGGTGTAGCGATCAATGGCCGGCATGACGGAGGAACGACGAATCGCGCGGTTGCGTTCGACCTCGAAGTGCTGCGCCTTGCTCAGGCCGAGCGCTGTCGCCGCACTTTCGCGATTACTGCTGAGCGCGCGCATCGCAGCAAGCATGCTGCGCCTTACCGGATTCAGCGCAACAAAACTGAGCGCGCTCAGGTCGAGAACAGTACCATCTGCCCCACCATCCCTCTTCGTCTCCGAGGGAGGAAGAAGCATGTGCACTAGTGAGAGTCAGCGGTGGTTGTCGTCAGCGAAGCGTTGCGCGCGACAACAGTCACGACATTGTTTGCCACCGAAAGAAAGCCATCATCTGCCGTTGCGTTCACGACGCTACCATTCTCAAGGGTGATGCGAACGTCGCCCTTACCCAGAATCGCCAACATCGGCTCGTGCCCTGGCAGAATTCCGATTTCGCCCTCCACCGTACGGGTGATCAGCTGTTTCGCCTCGCCGGTCCAGACTTCCTGGTCCGCCGAGACGACACTCACCGAGAGAACGGCCATGATTAGCCGTTCTCCTTCTGGATTTGAGCCCAACGCTCTTCGACATCCGAGATCGAACCGACGTTGAAGAACGCCTGCTCGGCAACGCTGTCGAAGTCACCACGGCAAATCGCGTCAAACGACTCGATGGTGTCTTTCAGCGGCACCGTCGAACCCTCTACACCGGTGAACTTCTTCGCCATGTAGGTGTTCTGGGAGAGGAACTGCTGAATGCGACGTGCGCGCGAGACGGTGATCTTGTCTTCTTCAGAAAGCTCATCGACACCGAGGATCGCAATGATCTCCTGGAGTTCTTTGTTCTTCTGCAGAATCTGCTTCACCGTGGTGGCAACGCGGTAGTGGTCGGCACCTAAGTAACGCGGGTCAAGGATGCGCGAGGTCGACGTGAGTGGGTCGACCGCGGGATAAAGACCCTTCGAGGCGATTTCACGGCTGAGCTCGGTGGTCGCATCGAGGTGAGCGAATGTCGTTGCCGGTGCGGGGTCGGTGTAGTCGTCTGCCGGAACGTAAATTGCCTGCAGCGAGGTGATCGAGTGCCCGCGAGTCGAGGTGATGCGCTCCTGAAGGATACCCATCTCGTCTGCGAGGTTCGGCTGGTAGCCAACAGCAGAAGGCATACGGCCAAGAAGCGTTGAAACCTCAGACCCGGCCTGCGTGAAGCGGAAGATGTTGTCGATGAAGAGCAGCACGTCTTGCTTCTGCACGTCACGGAAGTACTCCGCCATGGTGAGCGCTGAGAGCGCAACGCGAAGACGCGTTCCTGGCGGCTCATCCATCTGGCCGAAGACGAGCGCAGTCTTGTCAAAGACGCCTGCCTCTTCCATCTCGTGGATGAGGTCGTTACCTTCACGGGTACGCTCACCGACACCGGCGAACACCGAAACACCACCGTGGTTCTGGGCGACACGCTGGATCATTTCCTGGATCAGCACCGTCTTACCCACACCAGCACCACCGAAGAGGCCGATCTTTCCACCCAGAACATACGGGGTGAGAAGGTCGATAACCTTGATGCCGGTCTCAAACAGCTGAGTCTTCGACTCCAGCTGGTCGAACGCGGGGGGCTTGCGGTGGATGGGCCAGCGCTCCGTGATCTCGATCTTCTCGCCAGGCTTAGCGTTCAAAACCTCACCGATCACGTTGAAAACTTTGCCCTTGGTGACATCACCAACGGGAACCATGATCGGGGCACCCGTGTCGCGCACCTCTTGGCCGCGCACGAGACCATCGGTGGGCTTGAGCGAGATCGCCCGCACCACATCATCACCGAGGTGCTGCGCAACCTCAAGCGTGATCTCGTTGGAGTCTTTACCTATCGTGATCGTCGTCTTCAGCGCGTTATACATCGCTGGGATCGCATCGTGCGGAAACTCGATGTCGACCACGGGGCCGGTGACCCGCGTAATGCGGCCAACACCGGCGGGCTTCGTCGGCGCCTTTTTCGCGTCGGCGCTCTTCTTTGCGGCGGGGTTCTTCTTTGCCGGAGCTGTCGTCGTCATGGCTATCCTGTTTCTCCTGGTTGGCTATTTCGCCGAGGCGAGGGCGTCTGCGCCGCCCACGATCTCGGAAATCTGTTGGGTAATTTCAGACTGGCGAGCGTTGTTCGCCAATCGTGTGTAGTCCTTGATGAGCTTGTCTGCGTTGTCGCTTGCCGACTTCATCGCCTTCTGAGTTGCCGCGTGCTTGCTTGCCGCGGATTGCAGCATCGCGTTGAAAATTCGGCTTTCGATGTACACAGGAAGCAAGGCATCCAGCACCTTGTCGACCTCTGGCTCGAACTCGTACAGCGGAAGGATCTCGCGCTCGCCCGGCTCGTCGACGCCGTCGACAACTTCGAGGGGAAGCAGTCGAACAACCTCTGGTGTCTGCGTCAACATGCTGACGAAGCGGTTGTACACGATGTGAATCTCGTCAACACCACCTTCGGACGCTGGCTGTAGAAATCTCTGAACGAGCGCCTCACCGATCTCATGAGCAGTCTCGACCTCGGGGTTGTCAGTTCCGCCTACCCATGACTGCTCGATCGCGCGCTTGCGAAAGTTGAAGTAGGCGATTGCCTTGCGGCCGACCAGGTAGTGGACAACATCTTTGCCCTCCCTCGCCAACCTCGCGGCAAGCTCATTGGCCTCCTTGAGCACGTTCGTGTTGAACGCACCCGCGAGGCCCCGATCTGACGAGAGAACCAAGATCGCTGCTCGCTCAATCTTCTCTGGCTCTGTCGTGAGTACGTGATCCACGTTCGAGTACGTTGCCAGTGCCGAAACCGCGCGCGTCACCGCCCGCGAGTACGGGCCAGATGCTGCCACTCGCTGCTGCGCTTTTTGAATGCGCGAAGCAGCGATGAGCTCCATCGCTTTCGTGATCTTCTTGGTCGTATGGGCAGACTTAATCTTCTGCCGGTAGACCCGAAGTTGTGCTCCCATTAGTTACCGACGACCCTTGACGATCTTCTCCTGAGCGATGTCCTCAGGAGCAATCTCTTCGAATTCTTCTTTACCGGCAGAAATGAGCGGCTTGCCCTCGCCGGTCTGGAACTCGAGCTTGAACTTGTCGACCTCTTTATTGAGAGTCGCGACGGTGTCATCGTCAAGAACGTTCGTGGCCCTCAACGTGGTGAGCACGCTCGTGTTGCGACCCAAGTAGTCAAGCAATTCGCGCTCGAACCGCAGGATGTCCTCCACGGGAACCTCGTCGAGCTTGCCGTTCGTACCAGCCCAGATCGACACAACCTGATCTTCGATCGGGTATGGCGAGTACTGCGGCTGCTTGAGTAGTTCGGTGAGGCGTGCGCCACGGGCGAGCTGACGACGGCTTGCCGCATCCAGGTCGGAGGCGAACATCGCGAAAGCTTCAAGTGAACGGTACTGAGCAAGTTCGATCTTGAGTGTTCCAGAAACCTTCTTGATCGACTTGACCTGTGCGTCACCACCAACACGAGAAACCGAGATGCCGACGTCGACCGCTGGACGCTGGTTAGCGTTGAACAGGTCGGACTGCAAGAAGATCTGGCCGTCGGTGATCGAGATCACGTTGGTCGGAATATAGGCAGCAACGTCGTTGGCCTTCGTCTCGATGATCGGAAGACCGGTCATCGAGCCGGCGCCCAGCTCGTCAGAGAGCTTTGCGCAACGCTCCAGCAAACGGGAGTGCAGGTAGAACACGTCACCGGGGTATGCCTCACGGCCCGGTGGGCGACGCAGAAGCAACGAAACGGCACGGTATGCCTCTGCCTGCTTGGAGAGGTCATCGAAAATAATGAGTACGTGCTTGCCGCCGTACATCCAGTGCTGACCGATGGCGCTACCGGTGTAGGGCGCGAGGTACTTGAACCCTGCGGCGTCCGATGCCGGGCTCGCAACGATCGTGGTGTACTCCAGAGCGCCGGCCTCTTCGAGAGCGCCCTTGACGCTCGCGATGGTGGAACCCTTCTGGCCGATGGCGACGTAGATGCAGCGAACCTGCTTGTTGACGTCGCCGGAATCCCAGTTGGCCTTCTGGTTGATGATCGTGTCAATCGCGATCGCCGTCTTGCCCGTCTGGCGGTCACCAATGATGAGCTGGCGCTGACCGCGGCCGATCGGAATCATCGCGTCAATTGCCTTGATGCCGGTCTGCATGGGCTCGTGAACGCTCTTGCGATCCATCACACCAGGTGCCTGCAGTTCAAGAGCGCGGCGCTCAGTGGTCTTGATCTCGCCAAGTCCGTCGATCGGGTTTCCTAGCGGGTCGACAACGCGACCGAGGTAGGCGTCACCACCCGGTACCGAAAGAACTTCACCCGTGCGGGTGACTTCCATTCCTTCTTCGATTCCAGCGAAGTCACCGAGGATAACAACACCGATCTCGCTCTCGTCGAGGTTCAGTGCGAGCCCGAGGGTGCCATCCGCGAAGCGCAGAAGCTCATTCGCCATGGCGCCGGGGAGTCCTTCGACGTGCGCGATGCCGTCTGCCGTGTCGAGCACGTAGCCGACTTCGTTCGCACCAGCTTTGTTTGGCTCGTAGGACTTTGCAAAGTCCTGGAGAGCGCTACGGATCTCATCCGGGCTGATCGTCAGTTCTGCCATTGTCTTTCCTCTGCATTGCGGGGTATTAACTCCCCGATGGTCTTCCCAGCTGCTAACCGGCGAGCTGAAGCTTTAGATCGTTCATTCGCGTCGCGACGCTGTCATCGATGACGATGTCGCCAACGGCGATTCTCATTCCACCGATGATGCTCGCGTCAACAATTTGGTTCACACGGACTGCGCCGTACTTCTTTGCTAATCCATCTTGCAACCGCTTCACCTGAGCGCTGTTCAGCGGTGCCGCGACGGTCACGGTAGCAATTGCCTGTGCATGCTGGTCCGCAATAATCCGGGCGGCGTGGCGCAGAAGAGCCCCAATGCGACGCCCGCGTGGCTGACGCACAAGGTGCTGGATGATAGCGATGGACTGCCCGCTTGCCTTGCCTTTGAGTAAGGCATCGACAAGCTTCGCCTTCGCTGCGGGATCCCCGAGCTTGCTGGCGACCGCGAGTTCAAGCTCCGCATTGGAGGTGACGGCGCCACCGAAAGCAAACAGTTCGGCGGGAATGTCGACGGTTGATTTCACGGACAGCGCCGCAATGCGGATGCCGATCTCTTCGATCCCGGCCAAGAGATCAGAAGGCGTTGACCATCTGCTGCTCACGAGGCAAGTCAGCAGCTCGCGAGCATTCGCCTCCAACTTTCCGAAAACCGCTGTGACCAACATCTTCTTCGCGGTCTGGTCGGCCGCGGTGTCGGTAAGAGCTGTCTGCAGTTGAGCCGAGTCGCCGATGACATGCCCTGCCGAGAACAACGCCTCAGCTGCGGCCAGCGTTGCGGCACCGCTGCGTGCAGCAAGAGCCGCCTTCGCCTTGGCGATCGCTTCTCTGGTCGCTGATCCCATTACTTGCTCTTTCCTGGCTTGCCTGGGCTGGTCTTGCTTGCGCCAACCTTGGCTGCGCCAACCTTGACTGACTGAACCGATTCATCGGCTTCAAGGTCGGAAAGAAAACGATCCACAATAGATGCTGCCCGCTTGTCGTCGGTCAAGCTCTCACCAATGACACCAGACGCAAGGCTGAGGGCAAGTGAGCCCACTTCGTTGCGCAAGGAGACAAGCGCGCTTTGGCGCTCGGCTTCGATGGTCGCCTGAGCGGCCGCAGTAATGCGGTTGGCGTCTGCCTGAGCCTGCTCTTTCAGTTCCACGAGGATCTTCATCCCGTCGGCCCTGGCTTGTTCACGAATGCTCGCCGCCTCGCCACGAGCATCAGCAAGCTGCGCACGGTATTCCTCGAGCGCGGCATCCGCTTCAGCTTTCGCTTCGCTAGCCTTCTCGATGTTGCCCTCGATGAGCGCTGCACGTTCGTCGAGCATGGCACCGAGCCGAGGAAGTGCGTACTTCCAGACCACAAGCAAAATGATGATGAAACAGACCGCAGACCAAATGACGTCGTACGGCTGCGGGAATAGCGGGCTCGGCGGCGGGTTTTCGGCCGCCTGAAGAACGTTGGCGACGTTAATCACAGCTGCAAGCATGGTTTCTCCTTAAGTGAGAAGCAGGAGACTTAGTTCATGAAGAAGTAGGTGGCGATACCGATGAACGCAAGCGCTTCGGTGAACGCGATACCGATGTACATCAGTACCTGAAGCTTGCCGGCCAGTTCTGGCTGGCGAGCAACGGACTCAACAGTCTTGCCTACGACGATGCCGATGCCGATGCCGGGGCCAATAGCCGCGAGGCCGTAACCGACGGTGGCGATGTTGCCGGAGAGTGCAGCAATGTCCACGAGTTGTGTTTCCTTCCATGATGTCGAATGAGACGGGCGCCTCATCCGTTGGTTCTCTTTAGTTGGTGGTAAATCTGTGACCGTGTGGGCCGAC
Organism: Actinomycetales bacterium; assembly: GCA_038243605.1. Classification (GTDB taxonomy): domain Bacteria; phylum Actinomycetota; class Actinomycetes; order Actinomycetales; family Microbacteriaceae; genus Terrimesophilobacter. The sequence continues at coordinate 97,181 of JBBSQX010000003.1, read as the reverse complement.
TCGCAGGGAGTTCATCCAGCTCGTGTTTATCGATCTAATGTTCATCGGCAAGCGCGAGCTGAATGTACACCGCAGTAAGAATCGCGAAGATGAACGCCTGCAGCAGGGCGATCAGAAGCTCGAAAAGAGTGAACACGAAACCAAATGCCAGTGTGCCGACCCCGAACAGGGAGTACCAGCCTCCCGCGGTGAAGAAGAAGAACTGCGTGCCAGCGAAGAACAAGACCAGCAGCAAGTGGCCGACCATCATGTTCATCATGAGACGAAGGGTAAGAGTGACGGGCCGAATGATGAACGTAGAAAGGAACTCAATGAGTGCAATCAGCGGGTACAGAACCTTCGGAACTCCTGGGGGAAACAGTGAATTGCGGAAGAAGGCGCCTGGACCCTTTTTGACGCCGGCGTAGATGAACGCTCCGTAGGCGATAAACGCCAGCAGCAGGGGAACTCCGATAACGGAGGTGCCCGCAATGTTGATGCCAGGGATGATGCCAGTGACGTTCATGGCCAACACCATGAAGAAGATCGTGGTGATGAGGGGCAGGAAGCGCTTGCCATCCTTCTGGCCGAGGACACTCACGGCAATACTGTCGCGGGTGAATCCCATGCCCATCTCGACAAGACTCTGTCCGCGGCCCGGGATCACCTTGAGCTTGCGAGTACCGAGCCAAAAGAGCAAGACAAGAGCAATAACAGCAACAAACCGAGCAAGAATGATTCGGTTGATCTCGAACCAGGTTCCCGCGAAGAAGATCACATCGGGGAAAAACTCGTAGATCGTAGGGCCATGGAATCCGCCCTCATCGGACGCAGCCATTACCAACAGGTTCACGGCGTTCTCTAGCAGCGCTATCTCCTGGTCCTGGGGCGTTGAGCAGAGTGCTCACGACGACGAAAAGGTGTGTGGATCATGACGTTCCGTTTGGGCGTTGGCCACGGGAATGTCCGAGACCGACTCTATCAAGAAACGACAACCCTGCCGAATCGACGAGCGAATTAATCCTCGTCCACTGCCTCGGTAGGAAGCGAGATGTCGCTGACGTAGCTCATTCGCGATTTCGCGACAACAACGACATCGATAACGAGTGACCCGAGAACACCCGCAACGATCGTCAGGAACAACACGATCGATTGCAGCCACTGCTGGTCTTTGAGAGCAAAAATGATGACAAAGAACACGACGAACTTTACGAGCCATCCGCCCATGACAATCCCGAAAAAGGTTCCTATATCGGAGGGGTTGGCAGAAATTCGAAGTGCCAGCAAAATAGTTCCGGCCGTGATTCCCATAAACAGGATTGACATCGTCGTGCCGACAAGGGCGCTCACGAGACCGGGGACATCTGCGACCAAATAGCCTATGCCCCCACCGATGATGGCAATGGCGAGGGCAAGAATGCCACCCCACCTAAGAATCTTCTGAAACACGGGAACCACGCTCATGGGGTCTCCTCATCAATCAATACAGTGGACACGGATTTTTTTCGAGTCATTGTGGGAGCGAATGTCACCAACGCGCACAGGACAACCCCCACGGCGAGGATTAAGAACACCCAGCCGGTCGGCAAGAAGAGGAAGAGCAGGCATCCAACCGAAAGAACCGCTGTCCAGCCGTAAATGATGAGCACCGACTGAAAGTGGGTGTGGCCCATATCAAGAAGACGATGATGAAGGTGTTTTCGATCGGCGGCAAACGGGGACTTTCCGGCACTAAGCCGACGCGTCACCGCCAAAATGAAGTCCAAGAGCGGCACAATGAGAATGGCAATGGGCAAAATAATAGGGATGAGCGCAGGGGCAAGAATTCTGCCCGACTGCAGAGAGTTCGGGTCAATCTGGCCGGTCACCGAAATTGCCGACGTCGCCATGAGCAGGCCAACCAAAAGCGAACCAGCATCTCCCATGAAAAGTTTTGCGGGGTGCCAGTTCAGTGGCAAGAACCCGACGCACGCACCGATCAGCACGGCGGTAATCAGCGAGGCGAGATTAAAGTATTCTGCCTCGCCGACAGTGCGGGCCAACAGGACACTGTAAATAAAGAACACGCCACTGGCGATGATGGCCACGCCCGCCACGAGCCCATCTAAGCCATCGATAAAGTTCACGGCGTTCATCACCAGAACCACGGCACCCACGGTCACGACGAGGCCGAGCACAGGGGGTACAACTGTGATGCCGCCGATGGGCACTGTCACCAGCTGAACGCCCTGCCACACAAGGATTCCCGCCGCAATAATCTGCCCAGCAAGCTTAGTCAGCCAGTCGAGATCCCAAATGTCATCGGCAACACCGATAAGCACGATGATGAGCGCGGCGCCCAAGATCGCTACGACTTGCCCAGGCTTCGCGAAGACGAGGTGGAACCAGGGAATCTGACTTGCCACCGCGAATGCGGCGAGAATGCCAATGAACATCGCGACGCCACCGAGCCGGGGAGTCGGTGTGGAGTGCACATCGCGTTCTCGAATGGCGGGGTGAAGACGAAACTTGAAGCTCAGTTTCCAGATCGCTACAGCCAAACCCCACGTAACAACTGCCGAAATCGCAAAGACAAGAATATAGAACTTCACCGAAGCGCCTCAAAGATTGCAGCATCCGGAATGGCGCCGTGGCGCACGATCATAATCTCTTTGCCGATCGCGACTCCGGTTGCATCGACAATCGTGGAGCCAAGATCATGGGCAGAACCACCAGCCGAGCCAGCACGGGCTACGGACGGGCCACCATCGAGGTACGCCGACACAGCGTCGCCAAATGCATCGAACGCCTGCGCGATAGTGAGGGCTGCCGGATGACCGGTGAGATTGGCGGAAGATACCGCGAGAGGCCCAGTCTCTGACAAAAGCTCCAGCGCAATGTCATTATCTGGCATTCGCAGCGCTACAGTGCCGTGGGTCTCCCCCAGATCCCACGTGAGTGATTCACGCGCGGGCACGATGACGGTAAGCGCACCGGGCCAAAACGCTTTAACGAGAGTGCGAACTTCGTCTGGAACGTTCTCTGCGAGAGCGTCTAGGGTCGGGATTCCTGGAATAAGCACGGGTGGTGGCGCATCCGGCCCCCTGCCCTTCGCATCAAGAAGGCGACGCACCGCCTCCGGATTGAAGGCATCGCAGCCGACACCGTACACGGTGTCAGTAGGCAGCACGATGAGTTCGCCCATTCCGAGAGCCAGCCGCGCGAGGCGCATGCCGGTGAGCAGCTCAGTGCTGTCCGTACAGTTGTAGATGGTGGCCATGTCGCTTGCCATCCTACTTCGGGCAGACTGGACTATCGGTGGCATCACACGCGGTGCTGTGAGGAGACCCTTGTGGACTTGTACCTGTTTGACTTTGACGAGACGCTGTACGACTACAATTTTCGCATCAGGCTGCCCGCCCTGAGCCTGCTGACCGGCGTGAGCCAGTACCGTCTCGCGAAAGACTGGTGGGCGGCCGGGTTTGAGAGACGCGCTGAGGCCGGTGAGTGGCCGACTGCCGCTGCCTACCTCGCGGAGTTCGAAGAACAGACGGGCGCGCAACTCACCCTTGAGCACTGGCGTGAAACCAGAATGCTCGCGAGCACACGCATTTCTGGTTCGGTCGATGCGCTGAAGAGGGCCTCACGACTTGGTACTGTCGGGGTCCTCACCAACAACCCTTCTCCGTTCGCGGAGTCCTTCGCGATCATGGCTCCAGATGTCGCCGAAATCGTGGGCAGCAATGTGCTCGTCAGTAGCGACCTCGGAGTGCGCAAGCCCGATGCCCAGATTTATCGCCGCGCTCTCGAGCATTTTGGAGCGGAGGCGAAGAACACGTTCTTTACCGATGATTCCGCCGGGAACGTCGAAGGAGCGAATGCTATGGGCATCCACGCTTACCAGATCGAGTGGGTCAAAGGTCAAGCACAAATAGGTGGGCTTGATCGCGCAATAACAGCGTTTGCGGAGCGCAAACAGAACTAGCCGCGCTGAGCTGGGCTTGGCGCGTAATGCAGGCTCGTCGCGTCAACGCAGAGCTGTTGTCGCCCTATCGCGCCCAAGTAAGTCAGGATGCGTCGCGGTCGCCCGCCAGCCGTCTGCGCCCAGAATTGCACGAATAGCGGCCCCCTGCAGCTCGCCGTGCTCGATCACGAGCGTGCCACCTGGGTGCAGCAACCGCGCGGCCGAGTGCGAAAGCAACCGAACGATGTCGAGGCCGTCGTCACCCCCGTAGAGCGCCATTGCTGGGTCAAAGAGTCGAACCTCCGGGTCTCGTGGAATCGCGTCGGTCGGAACGTAAGGAGGGTTCGAAATGACGACCGCCACCTGCCCACCCAACTCTGGAAACGCATCGCCTAGATCACCACGGCGTAAGTCGAGGTTGCGGAAACCCGAGGCAGCAACGTTGCGCGCTGCCCACTTGTGCGCCTCCGCCGAAAGCTCAACGGCAAAGACACGCGCGTGCGGCACCTCTGTTGCCAACGCAATCGCAATCGCTCCACTGCCGGTGCCAAGATCGACTGCGATAGGCGAGGGCACAGCACTCGCGTGAAGCGCATCAATCGCGAACTGTGCGACCTGCTCAGTCTCGGGTCGTGGAACAAAAACACCGGGGCCCACGGCAAGTTCTAGGCTACGAAAAGGGGCCTTTCCGGTGATGTGTTGGAGCGGCTCACGCGCAGCCCTTCGCACGATGAATGCATCGATCTCGACCACAGCAGCTTGCGTGACTGCCGCATCCATCACGACCTTCGCCTGAACCTCTCCTCTGCTCATACCAAGAACATGGCCAAGTAAAAGTTCGACGTCCACCTCGGCGTTAGGAACACCGGCATCGAGAAGTTGAGCGAGAGCGCGTTCGCGCAGGGTGCGGAGGGTGGTGGGCATTGCACCATTCTCTCGTGCACCGTCACAAATGAAACATTCGGACTTCTCACCAGTTCGGAACCTAGGCTGGTCGACATCCGTATTTCCCCATTACTCAAGGAGACTGATACTCGCATGACTCGCGCCGTCTACTCAAACATCACTGAAGCGGTCGGAAAGACCCCTCTCGTTCAGCTGAATCGAGTGACGGATGACGCCTGCGCAATTGTTCTCGCCAAACTCGAGTTTTACAATCCCGCATCCAGCGTGAAAGACCGCATCGGTGTCGCTATCGTCGATGCAGCGGAGGCCTCAGGCGAGCTAAAGCCCGGTGGGACCATCGTGGAGGCCACGAGCGGCAACACCGGCATCGCTCTCGCTCTCGTGGGAGCCGCTCGCGGATACCGCGTAATTCTGGTCATGCCCGACTCCATGAGTAAAGAACGCCGGATACTTTTACGCGCGTATGGTGCTGAGATTGTTCTCACTCCTGGCACCGGTGGCATGAGCGCAGCAGTCGAGAAGGCACGAGAGATCGTCGAAAATACACCAAATGCCACCTGGGCTAAACAGTTCACAAACCTCGCGAACCCCGCCATCCACCGCGCGACAACTGGGGTTGAGATTTGGGACGACACGGATGGCGACGTGGACATTTTTGTTGCGGGTATCGGTACAGGCGGAACAATCACCGGTGTCGGTCACGTGCTTAAGGAGCGCAAACCCTCTGTTAGGGTCTTCGCCGTTGAACCGATCGACTCCCCCATCTTGAGTGGCGGCGCTGCCGGCCCTCACAAGATTCAAGGCCTCGGTGCGAACTTCATTCCCGAGGTTCTGGATACGAATGTGTATGACGAAGTTGTGGATGTTGGGCTCCAGGACTCCCTCACCATGGCGCGTCGGCTCGCAGCAGAGGAGGGCATCCTCGCGGGAATTTCAGGAGGTGCTGCCGTGTTTGGCGCCGTTCAGGTCGCGAAGCGTCCAGAGAACTCCGGCAAAACAGTCGTCGTGATCATCCCGGACTTTGGCGAACGGTACGTCTCGACGATCCTGTATGAGGATCTTCAGGACTAGGGGAACCAAATGTCAGTGCTTTCCCGAGTCAGGGAAGACATCACCACCGCTCGTCGCAGGGACCCGGCAGCTCACAGTCGACTAGAGGTGCTCCTCAACTATTCGGGCCTACACGCGGTGTGGGCCCATCGATTCTCACACTGGCTCTGGCGGCGCGGGCTGAAGCTTGCCGCGCGACTCACGTCACAGATTTCACGATTCCTCACCGGAGTCGAGATTCACCCTGGAGCAACCATTGGTCGCCGATTCTTCATCGACCACGGGATGGGTGTCGTGATTGGCGAAACCGCTGTGGTGGGCGACGACGTGATGATTTACCACGGGGTGACCCTAGGAGGAAAAGGTCACGGAGGAGCAAAACGGCATCCAACGCTCAAGAACGAGGTCATCATCGGTGCTGGCGCACAAGTACTTGGAGACATCGTGATCGGAGCGAAGAGTGTTGTGGGCGCAAACGCTGTGGTTGTTCACGACGTGCCAGCAGACTCCATTGCCGTCGGCGTTCCTGCGACCATTCGGCCGGTCATCGTTCGGCCTGCGACGGTTTGGCCTGCCAACGTGCGGTCTGCCAGCGCACGGTCATCTAACGCGGAGCCGACCAAGCGGGCACAGCCGGGCACTCGTTAGGCCTGGTCTCCAATGTCGGCGAGGCGTGCCTCTTCGTCAAACTGAATACACGACTCGACCACAGCATCAAGGGCACCATCCATCACCGTGTCAAGGTTGTACGCCTTGAATCCGGTGCGGTGGTCAGCGATGCGGTTTTCCGGAAAATTGTAGGTTCGGATGCGCTCGGAACGATCCATGGTGCGGATCTGGGTCTTGCGTGCCGCCGAATCGAGCTCTGCCTGCTTTTCTTGCTCGTGAGCGAGGATGCGAGCGCGCAAAACGCGCATGCCTGCCTCGCGGTTCTGAAGCTGGCTCTTCTCGTTCTGCATCGCAACGACGATTCCGGTGGGCAAGTGGGTGATGCGCACGGCGGAGTCGGTAGTGTTCACTGACTGCCCGCCTGGGCCACTCGAACGGTAAACGTCGATCTTGAGATCGTTCTGGTGAATTTCAACCTCTTCAGGCGCATCCACTTCTGGGAAGACAAGCACACCCGTCGTCGACGTATGGATGCGGCCCTGCGACTCGGTCACGGGCACCCGCTGAACGCGGTGCACGCCACCCTCATACTTCAGGTGCGCCCACACTCCCTGTGAGGGGTCAGAGGCGTTGGACTTGATGGCAAGCTGAACACCCTTGTAGCCGCCAAGATCGCTCTCTGTGCTGTCAAGGAGCTCAGTCTTCCAGCCTTTTGACTCTGCGTAGTGCATGTACATGCGCAACAGGTCGCCGGCAAAGAGCGCACTCTCGGCACCGCCTTCTCCACCCTTGATCTCCATGATCACGTCACGGCCATCATCTGGGTCACGCGGGATGAGCAGGCGACGCAACTTTTCTTGCGTCACCTGAAGGGTCTCTTCCATCGCCGGCACTTCTGCTGCGAAGGCGTCATCATCTTTCGCCAGCTCGCGTGCCGCGTCAAGGTCATCCTGCGACTGAAGCCAATGTTCGTACGCCGCTTTGATCTGACTCAGCTCGGCGTACCGACGATTGATTTTCTTTGCTCTGGCGGCATCCGCGTGAACGGCGGGATCCGAGAGTTGCGTCTGCAGATCCTCATGCTCGGCCAGCAGCGTAGCTACCGACTCGAACATGCGCTTTAGTCCTCTTTCGACCCGCTGGGCGCCGGCATCGACTTCTGCACCTGCATGAGGAACTCGACGTTGCTCGTCGTGTCCTTCAGCCTGCCGAGTACGATTTCGAGCGCCTGCTGCGTGTCGAGACCCGCGAGCGCACGGCGAAGCTTCCACGTGATTTTCGTCTCGTCGACGCCCATAAGCATCTCTTCGCGACGGGTGCCAGAGGCATTGACGTCAACGGCGGGGAAGATGCGCTTGTCTGCCAGCTGGCGGCTGAGACGAAGTTCCATGTTGCCGGTGCCCTTGAACTCCTCGAAAATGACTTCGTCCATCTTGGAGCCGGTCTCCACGAGCGCGGTGGCAAGAATGGTGAGCGAGCCACCATCCTCGATATTGCGCGCAGCACCGAAGAAACGCTTCGGCGGGTACAGCGCCGACGAGTCGACACCACCAGAGAGAATGCGACCGGATGCCGGCGCAGTCAGGTTGTAGGCGCGCCCAAGGCGTGTGATCGAGTCGAGCAGCACGACAACGTCGTGACCGAGCTCCACGAGACGCTTCGCGCGCTCAATAGCGAGCTCCGCAAGGGTGGTGTGGTCTTCTGCCGGACGGTCGAAGGTGGAAGCAATGACCTCACCCTTGACGGTTCGCTGCATGTCAGTGACCTCTTCAGGGCGCTCATCAACGAGAACGACCATGAGGTGAACCTCGGGGTTGTTCTTGGCTAGAGCGTTTGCGACCGCCTGCAGAACGAGAGTCTTGCCCGCCTTTGGCGGCGACACGATGAGACCGCGCTGGCCTTTGCCGATCGGCGACACGAGGTCGATGATGCGGGTGGTGAGCTTTCCCTGCTCCGTCTCAAGGCGAAGACGCTCGGTCGGGTACAGCGGGGTGAGCTTTCCGAACTCCACGCGTTCTGCCGTTGGGTCAAGTGGAAGACCGTTAACCGAATCGATCTTGACGATCGCGTTGTACTTCTGGCGCCCAGGGTTCTCGCCCTCGCGAGGCTGGCGGATGGCGCCGACAACGGCGTCGCCCTTGCGCAGGTTGTACTTCTTGACCTGGCCAAGCGACACGTACACATCGTTGTTGCCCGGCAGGTAGCCGCTGGTGCGCACGAAGGCGTAGTTGTCGAGCACATCAAGGATGCCGGCAACGGGGATGAGCACGTCATCCTCTGTCAGCTCGACCTCAATGTCTTCGTTGCCGTGGCCGCGACGCTTACGGTCGCGGTAACGGCCGCGGCCGCCGCGGTCATCGCCGTCATCCATCTGGCGATCATCCTGTTGGCGATTGCCCTGCTGGCGATCACCTTGCTGGCGGTCAGCCTGCTGGCGATCACCTTGCTGCCGATCACCCTGCTGGCGATTGCCCTGCTGACGATCACCTTGCTGGCGGTCGCCCTGCTGCTTATCTGCGCTGCCGCCGTTGCGGTTACGGTTTCGATTGCGGCTGCGGTTGCCTGAGCCTTCGCCCTCGGATTCTGAAGTCTTCTCGGAGTCGTCAGACGGCTCGGAAGAACCGGACTGCTCGGTCGAACGCGACGGCGATGACGACCTGCCACGGCCTGAACGGCTCGGCTTCTCGTCTTTGCTGTCATCGGTCCTGCTGTCATCGGTCTTGCTGTCATCAGCCTTGCTGTCACCGACCATGTTGCCATCAGCCTTGCCATCGCCGGCTTTGCTGGCTTCTGCCCTGATGTTGTCAGCTTTGTCGACATCGGCTTTATCAACGACGTCGACCTTTGCTGTTTTGCCTGCCCTGCCGGTCGTAGCAGCGTTGTCGGCCCTGCCGGTCGTAACAGCGTTGTCGGCTTTGCCAGTCTTGGCACCTCTGCCGGCCTTGTCAGCCTTATCGGTTTTCTCGCCCGTGAACGAGTCAACGTTATCGGCAGAAGCCGCTGTCGAATCTCTCGACTTAGCGGTGCTGGTTGATGTGGCGGCGGTAGCCGTGCGCGTTGCGGGAGCATCAGACGCTGGCGTCTTTACCTTCTTCGCGTCAGCCGCTTGTTGAACCCCTGCGGTGGTAGTGACAACGCCAGCTGCCGCAGTCGCCCTGCGCGGTGCGCGCTTCTTGGGCGCAGCCTCTGGAGCGTTGGTGTTGGTGTTTGAATCGGTGGTGCTGCCGTTTGCCGCTGTGGCACCCGACTGGGTCTCGGAGATGATATCCACGAGTTCTCCTTTTCGAAGTTTGGTGGTACCGAAAATGCCGAGACCTGCTGCGATCGCCTGAAGTTCAGGCATCCGCAGAGCGGCGAGAGCGGTACCGTCGTTCGGCGCAGATGCGCGAACGTTGTGGTCAGTCAATGGGAGGATTCCTTTCCCCTGACGGGTGGAGCACCTATAAGGTGCAGTGCAACCCGCAGCGGAGCTTGTCATCTGAATTCCTCATGGATCTACGCGGGTGCGCAGGATGGGGATTCGACGAGTGCTGGTGATGCCACCCGGGAGCTTCGCCGTGTTGGGTGAACCCTGTTGGGGATTGACCCTAGTTAGGCGGAGCCTTCTACCGGATGCACCATTACTGTAGCACCTTTGAAGTCCACAGCCAGCATGAGCGCCTGCCATGTCGACACCGAATTCTCGGCCACAAGCTCTGCGGCACGAAGACGCTGACTCGGGTCGCTGCCGAGAACAAGTACGGAAGGACCTGCCCCTGAAACAACCGCAGCAAGGCCGTTGTGGCGCAGCATCTGGATGAGGTCATCTGTCTCGCGCATAGCGCTGGCGCGGTAACTCTGGTGCAGCCTGTCTTCTGTCGCGGCAAACAAAAGTTCGGGGCTCTGGATGAGTGCGGCGATCAAGAGCGCACTTCGCGAAACGTTGAAGACCGCATCTTTGTGCGGCACGGACGCCGGTTGCAAACTACGCGCAAGCGCGGTAGACATCGCTGTTTCTGGCACAAAAACTACGGTAGAGACCCCGCGGTGTGCGATCAGTTTTTTGTACTTTGGCCCATCCTCAGCAACCCACGCGATCGTCAGCCCACCGAAAAGCGCTGGCGCAACATTATCTGGGTGCCCCTCCAGGTCGGTGGCAAGCTCGAGCATCCGAACAGGGTCAATGTCGACAACGCCGTCAAGCAACCCCTTAGCCACCATGATGCCGGCGACGATAGCTGCCCCGCTCGAACCAAGCCCCCTGCCATGAGGGATCGCATTGTGCGCCTCGATGTCAAGACCTGGCAACGGAATGTCGTAGCTGGCAAAAACGTGAGCAATTGATCGGGCAACCAAGTTCGTCTCGTCGGAGGCAACCTCGCCATTCCCCACACCGTGAACGGTCACTCGACTGGTGCTGTCGCTGCGCACAGTGACGTCAAGCTCGTCGTAGAGCGAGAGCGCGAGCCCCAGCGTGTCGAAGCCTGGCCCAAGGTTCGCGGTCGTCGCCGGAACCTTAACCGAGAGCGTTGTGCCCACCGGAATTTGTCGCGCTGATGTCATTCTGATGAGCCTTTGCGTGTCGAATCCTCTGCGCCCATACCCAGCGCACTCGCAACCTCGCTGGTGTCCGCCGCAACCACGGTCGGAACCGCATCAGTGCCATCCGGCAACTTCACACCCCACTGCGGATCTTTAAGACCGTGACCGGTGACCGTAATGACCACGTTTGCGCCCTTCGGGATCATTCCCGCTTCCGCGCGCTCCAGCAGCCCTGCCACACCAATTGCGGATGCCGGCTCGACGAAGATTCCCACCTCTGCGGACAGAATGCGATGCGCTTCCAAAATCTTCGCGTCAGAGAACATGCCGAAATAGCCGTCGCTGTCATCACGTGCCGCGAGCGCGAGCTCCCATGATGCCGGGTTTCCGATCCGAATGGCGCTGGCAATTGTTTCAGGGTTCTCCACGATGTGCCCGCGCACGATGGGGGCGCTACCTTCCGCCTGAAATCCGAACATTCTTGGCATTCTCGTGGTCGCGCCTCGAACTACTTCTTCACGGTAGCCACGGTGATAAGCGGTATAGTTGCCGGCATTTCCGAGGGGAAGAAAGTGAAAGTCTGGTGCGTCTCCGAGAACATCGACCACCTCGAACGCCGCTGTTTTTTGCCCCTCGATTCGGTCGTTGTTCACCGAGTTGACGAGGTGCACTGGGTACTGTGCGTCTAGCTCGCGCGCAATAGCCAAGCAGTCATCAAAGTTGCCTTGCACTTGCAGCAAATGAGCATTGTGGGCGATGGCTTGACTGAGCTTGCCGAGAGCGATCTTTCCTTCTGGCACGAGCACCGCTGCGGCGATGCCGGCTCTTGTCGCATAAGCGGCAGCAGAGGCAGACGTATTGCCTGTCGACGCGCACACGACAATTTTTGCGCCGTGTTCGACCGCCTTGGATACCGCCAGCGTCATGCCGCGGTCCTTGAACGACCCAGTGGGGTTCATCCCCTCAACCTTTACCCAGACGCGAGCGCCCGTGCGTTCAGACAACGGGAACGCTTCAACGAGCGGGGTTCCCCCCTCGCCAAGAGTCACAATCGGTGTCGACTCACTCACATCGAGGCGGTCAGCATATTCGCGGATAACACCGCGCCACTGGTGGGGCATAGTCACAGGCCTTCAACTCTCAAAACGGAAACAACGGATTCGATGACTGACGTTGCAGCCAACGCTTTAACGGTCGCTGCAAGGGAAGATTCGGACGCCTCGTGAGTGCCAATCACAAGGGTAGCCGTTGGCGCCCCGCTCTTGGGGTCGACGCCCGCCGACTGCACAAGGGTTTCCACCGACACCCTGTGGTCGCTGAAGAGGTTAGCGATAGCCGCCAACACCCCCGGTTGGTCTGCGACGGCAAGAGTGATCTGGTACCTCGTCGTAATGCTCGCGATGGGCAAAATGGGCAAATTCGCGTGTCGAGACTCTGCAACTCCGGGCCCACCAATCACGTGCCGCCGTGCGGCCGAAACCACGTCACCGAGAATGGCAGACGCCGTCTCTCGCCCACCGGCACCCGCGCCGTAGAACATCAGATCACCGGCTGCCTCCGCCTCAACGAACACAGCGTTCTTGGCACCGTGCACGGCGGCAAGCGGATGACTATCCGGCACGAGCGCTGGGTACACGCGCGCGCTCACCCCTTCTACGCCATCCGCGTCCACAAGGCGTTCGCAGATCGCCAGCAACTTGACGACATAACCGGCACGCTTTGCCGCCAGCACTTGCTCGAGGGTGACCCCCGTGATCCCTTCACGATGCACTGACTCCAGCGGCACGACGGTGTGAAATGCGAGGCTCGCGAGAATCGCAGCTTTCTGGGCAGCGTCGTAACCCTCAATGTCTGCCGTGGGGTCTGCCTCGGCGAATCCGAGCTCTGTGGCAGCGGCGAGAGCGTCTTCGAGGGTGGTGCCCGTCGTCTGCATCAGATCGAGAATAAAGTTTGTCGTGCCGTTGACAATGCCAAGAATCCGTTGCACCTGATCGCCAGCAAGGCTGTCGTGGAGTGGACGGATGATGGGGATCGCCGCCGCCACTGCCGCCTCGTAATACAACTGCGCACCGACTTGCTCCGCTGCCTCGAAAAGCTCCGGCCCATGGGTTGCCAGAAGCGCTTTGTTGCCCGTGATCACATCGGCGCCCGAATTCAGCGCCAACAAAATATATTCGCGTGCAGGCTCCAGCCCGCCCATGAGTTCGATCACAATGTCGGAGCCAAGGATGAGTGATTCTGCGTCGGTCGTGAACAGTTCTCGCGGAAGATCTGTTGTGCGAGGTGCGTCGAGATCTCGCACCGCGATTCCCACCAGATCGATCCCTGCCCCTATGCGTTCCGCGAGCACATCGGCGTGCTTGAGCAAAAGGGATGCGACCTCTGCGCCGACGTTTCCTGCACCCAAAAGCGCGATGCGTACGTTGCGGTATTCGATCATCAAGATGTCTCCTCATCGCGGCTGGCATTGCCTCTTTGGGCAGGGCCACTCGCAGCACTGTCTGACACGATGCTGTCTAATCCGGCGTCGCGCGCCAAAAGGTCTGCTTCGGTGTCGCCTCGAATAATGACGCGTGCCGTGCCATCGGCAACGGCAACCACCGCTGGGCGGTTCAGGTAGTTGTAGTTACTCGCGAGCGACCAACAGTACGCGCCGGTGGAGGCAACAGCGAGAAGGTCACCGGGTTGAACATCGCCCGGCAGGTAGTCTGCGCGCACGATGATGTCGCCACTCTCGCAGTGCTTGCCTGCCACACGCGCAAGCTCTGGAGTTGCATCAGAGACGCGGTTGGCCATCCGTACGGAGTAATCCGCACTATAGAGAGCGGCACGAACATTGTCACTCATGCCGCCATCGACACTCACGTATTTGCGTACAGCGGTGTCGGATTCTGTCTGCACATCAACGTTTTTGACCGTGCCAACGGTGTACAACGTGAGCCCCGCTGGCCCGATGATGGCGCGGCCAGGCTCGATCGCGATATTCGGAACAGCCACCCCCCAACGCTTCGCCTCTTTCGCGACGGAGGATGCAATCTCGGTCGCGAGTGCACACACGAGAGGCACGTCATCGGCACTCGTGTAGGCGATACCGAACCCGCCGCCAATATTTAGTTCTGGTACTGGGCCATGCTCGAGGAGTGACGCGTGCACTGCCATGAGGCGCGAAATGGCTTCCAGAAAACCACCCGCATCAAAAATTTGAGAACCGATGTGAGAATGCAGTCCGAGAAAGTTCAACGACGCGTGCGAGCGGATGAGCGTAACGATGCCGGGGATATCGTTCAGCGAGATACCAAACTTTTGATCTTCCCTCGCCGTTGCCAAATATTCGTGCGTGTGCGCGTTGACGCCGGAGTTCGCTCGAACTCGTACCGACTGCACGACACCGTGTCTGACCGCGGCCTCCGCAACCCGAGCTACTTCGATTGTGCTGTCAATGACGATAACGCCGATACCCGCGGCGACCGCACGGTCGATCTCTTCTGCGCTTTTGTTGTTGCCGTGGAACCCCATCCGCTCTGGCGGAACTCCAGCAGCCATGCACACGGCGAGCTCACCGCCACTGGCGACATCCACGGAGAGCCCCTCGGCCACCATCCATCTGGCGACCTCTGACGAGAGAAAGGCTTTTCCGGCGTAATAGACCGTCACATTCGCGCCGATGTCGGCGAAAGCGTCAACAAAAGAGTCACGAATGTGCGCAGCTCGATGCCGCGCATCGGCTTCATCCAGAACGTAGAGCGGGCTGCCGAATCGAGAAATAAGCGCGGTGGCGTTAACCCCCGCGACGCACAGCTCACCGTCGGAATTGCGCGTCACGCCCGTGGACCACAGGGAAGGAGCGAGCAGGTTGGCATCGGCGGGGCATTCGAGCCACGATGGCGCAAGCGGATTGGCAGTCACAGAAACCTCACGTGTGTTGGCGGGAGGCGAGCGAACCTGGCTTGGTTCCTGAAGCCTTCTAAATCCTACAAGAAGTCACTCACAGGGCTGGAATCGGAGCAGCAGAGGCCGGAACGTCAGAGACGGAAACGGCAGAAACGGGAACAGCAGAAACGGTGCGGTCGATCGTGAACTGACCCAGAACCCGTGTGCCCAGGTAGATAACAGCACTCTGCCCAGTGGAGACTCCCCTCAGCGGCTCATCCGGGGTGGCGACAAGCTCGTCGCCAACAAGAACGACGGTGGCAGGAACGGGGTCGGCGTGAGCACGGATCTGCACCGTGCACGTGAAGGGTGTTTCGAGGTTCTTCGGCGCCGCCCCCGCCCACGAGAAGCGGATGCCAGCGATCTCGGAAAGGTCAAGGGCTTCGCGTGGACCCACGACGACCTCATTCGTCTTCGGACGAATCTCCAGAACGAAGCGCGGTTTGCCATCATCAGTGGGATAGCCGATGTGTAGACCCTTGCGCTGGCCGACCGTAAACGCTGCAGCGCCCTCGTGCGTGCCGAGTTTGTCGCCGTGGCGATCCAGAATGTCGCCCTGCTCCGCGCCGAGCTTGTCTTTGAGCCAGCCGCGGGTATCACCGTCCGGAATGAAGCAAATGTCGTGGCTGTCTGGTTTGCTTGCCACCGAGAAGCCGCGTGCGGCAGCCTCGGCGCGAACCTCTGCCTTGCTCGGGGTCGCTCCGAGCGGGAACATGCTGTGAGCCAACTGTTCTGACGTGAGTACCCCCAGCACGTAGGACTGGTCTTTCGCCCAATCTGCTGCACGGTGAAGCTCGCGGTTGCCATCGGCATCCGTCACGATGTTGGCGTAGTGCCCTGTAGCGACAGCATCAAACCCTAGGTCGAGCGCTTTTTCCATGAGGGCAGCGAACTTGATGCGTTCGTTGCAGCGAAGGCAGGGATTCGGTGTGCGGCCCGCCGCATACTCGGCAATAAAATCATCGACAACATCGAGCTTGAAACGTTCAGAGAAATCCCACACGTAATACGGAATGCCCATCAGGTTCGCGGCACGCTGTGCGTCCATCGAGTCCTCGATAGTGCAACAGCCGCGGCTTCCTGTACGCAGGGTTCCTGGCATTCGGCTGAGCGCCAAATGCACGCCCACGACCTCGTGCCCCGCGTCTACTGCACGCGCTGCCGCGACCGCGGAATCGACACCGCCACTCATTGCTGCCAGAACTTTCACCCATCCAGTGTAAACAAGAGTCGTCGGGGGATGTCGATGAGAGCCTTTTCTGCTGCCCCAGAGCGGCCATCGATAGCGTCGAGCCGCTCGATGACTTTCTCACTCACGTGGCTAGGCATGAGAGAAAACAGGGGCAAGGCAAACTTTTTCGAGACAGTAACGTCACCGAGCGAGCAGTATCGACGAGTCACAAAGAGGATGTGCGATTCGACAACCCCGCTCGTAGTGCGCGATCGTGAGCTTCGGGTAGCACTGCCACAAGAGCATCAACATCTGCTTGCGTCGACGTGTGCCCGAGAGTGAAACGCAGAGCTCCACGAGCCTCAGCTTCTGAAAGCCCCATGGCAAGAAGAACGTGGCTCGCCTCCGGAATACCAGCCTGACAAGCGGAGCCAGTGCTCACGCTTACCCCTGCCGCATCCAGCAGAAAGAGCAGTGAATCCCCTTCGCACCCAGGGAAGGTGAAGTGCGCGTTGCCGTCGAGGCGCAGCACAGGGTCCCCACGAAGGATCGCCGACGGCACGGCCGCCTTCACGCCAGCGATCAGGCGATCCCGAAGCGCAGACAACTCAGGAGCGGGATGCTGCGCCGCCACACCAAAGCCAATCGCCGCAGGAACATCCTGCGTGCCAGAGCGCACATCTCGCTGCTGCCCACCACCGTGAATGAGTGGCTCGATGACGGCCGTGCGCGACACCACGAGAGCACCCATGCCGAGCGGTCCACCGATTTTGTGCGCAGACACCGACATTGCTGCGAGACCAGATGACGCGAAGTCGACGGGGACGTGGCCGAATGCCGCCACAGCATCCGCGTGAACGGGAACACCATACGGCGCACAAAGGTCAACGATTTCTTTCACCGGTTGAAGCGTGCCGACTTCGTTATTGGCCGAGAGCACTGTCACCAACGCGACATCATCAAACTTCGCGAGCGCTGCCGCGAGCGCATCCAACGAAACCCTGCCGCTCGCGTCAAGTGGCAACCACTCGAGGATCGCACCCTCGCGCTTTTCGAGCCACTCCACCGTGTCGATCGTGGCATGGTGTTCGCCTCGCGGAACGATGATGCGCCGCCTGTCGTCCGCCTTCGAGCGCGCCCAGAATAAGCCTTTTATCGCGAGGTTCACCGACTCTGTGCCGCCGGAGGTAAAGATCACCTCTATCGGTTCGCACACCAAGCTTGCCGCGACCTGCTCGCGGGCCTCTTCGAGCATGCGCTTCGCGTTCTGCCCCGTGCTGTGAATCGACGACGGGTTGCCCACGAGTTCGAGTGCGCCAACAAAAGCGGCTTTCGCCTCTGGCAGCATCGGCGTCGTCGCAGCGTGATCTAGGTAGACCGCCATGCTTCGCACTCCCCCCTCGTGTGTTGTCGACTCATCGCACTCAATTACTCTAGAACCATGCCTGCCGTTGACCCACTGCACGACCTAGGTGCGCGGCTGACGGAGCACGGCGGAGAGGTGCGGGTGTATTCGGCCGGCGCCTCCGCCATGGAACTCTGCTTGTTCTCTCTCAAAGACCCAGACTGGATCTCTGACACACTTCAGCTTGAACGAGATAACCACAACGTGTGGTCAGTGACATCGCCAGATCTCATCGCTGGCAGAAACTACACGCTCCGGGCACGGGGTGGGAATGGCGCTGCGGATGCCGCCACCGAAGTTGCGCGATTTGACCCTGAGCTGCACCTCATTGACCCATACTCCCGCGGACTCACCCGCACGATAAACGGCAAATGGCGCTCCTGTATTCTTGACGACCACTTCGACTGGTCTGGCTCGACCAAACCTGCAACCCCACTTGATCGCACCATCATCTATGAAGCGCACGCAAAAGGATTCACGAAGCTGAACCCTGCCGTGCCGGAGGAACTCAGAGGCAGCTACGCGGGCCTCGCTCACGAATCCACCATCGACTATCTGCTGAATCTTGGTGTGACGGCGGTCGAGTTACTTCCAGTGCACCAGTTCGTCACAGAGCAGCGACTCGTCACCATGGGCCTGCGCAACTACTGGGGCTACAACAGCCTCAATTTCTTCGCCCCCCACGCCGGGTGGGCATCAAAAGGTGCACAAGTGGTCGGACCAGAAGCAGTGGTGCGGGAGTTTAAAGGAATGGTGCGGCTGCTGCACGAAGCGGGAATCGAAGTCATCCTCGACGTCGTGTACAACCACACGTCAGAGGAGGGCCCTGATGGCCCCACCACAAGCCTGCGCGGCCTCGACGATTCCACCTACTATCGGCAGTCAGAAACCGGCGACTACATCGATGTCACCGGATGCGGCAACTCCCTCGATGCGTCGAACCTGGTCGCCCAGCGCCTCGTCATGGACTCGCTGCGGTACTGGGCGAACGACATGCAGATCGATGGCTTCCGGTTCGATCTCGCCGCCACGCTCGGACGAAATGCGAATGGTGACTTCGACCCATCGCATCCGCTGCTGGCCTCGATCATCAACGATCCTGCCCTCGCCGGAGTGAAGATGATCGCAGAACCATGGGATGTCGGGCCGAACGGATGGCAGACCGGAAACTTTCCGAACGGTTGGATCGAGTGGAATGACGGTTACCGAGATCGCGTGCGTGACTTCTGGCTCACGGATGTCGCCTCCGCACGAGCGTATGGGGCAGCGCCCATCGGCATTGGGCCATTGGCGGCGCGATTGTCTGGCTCCTCGAACCAATTTTCAGCGGAACGTGGACCGACCGCATCCGTGAACTTCATTACCGCCCACGATGGCTTCACGCTCAGCGACCTCACCGCATACAACGACAAACACAACCTCGGCAACGGTGAAGATAACCGGGATGGCACTGACAACAATCACTCGTTCAACCACGGCGTTGAAGGCCCCACCGATGAGGCGAGCATCACCGCTGTTCGTCTCAAAGCAGTGCGAAACATGCTCGCCACGCTTCTGCTTTCGGCAGGAACCCCCATGCTCACGGCGGGCGATGAGTTCGGGCGAAGTCAACGTGGCAACAACAACGCCTACTGCCACGACGACGAACTAAGTTGGTTGCCCTGGCAGCTCGAAGAATGGCAAGAAGACCTTCGGCGCATTACGAGTGCCGGCATCCGGTTTCGCCTCGACAACCCTGCCATGCGCCCGCGCAGTTTCGGAGTGTGGGGTGAAACGCTCGATACGGCAACCCAGATGGACTGGTTCAATGCCTCTGGCACCTCGATGTCACTGGAAGATTGGAACTCCCCCTCAGAGCGCACACTGCAGTATTTAGCGGCGTGCCACCACGAGGTGGATGGCGTCAACCGCATCCTTCTGATCGTGCACGGCGTCGAGTCGGAAGAGACCGTCACCCTGCCAACTCACGCGGGGGTGACGTCGTACACTCTGCTTTTTGACAGCGCGAGCGACGGCCTCGAATCCGAGCAGCACGCGCCGGGCACCGCGCTCACGATGACACCGACATCTATCAAGCTGCTGCACGCGCTCTGACTGGGAGCAACAGCGCCCGCGTGCTAGTCCTCGGCCCCGAGCTCCTGGAACGTGGAGATCTGAATCGAACCAGGAGCCTCAAGGCGTGAGTTCAGTGAGTTCCACGGAGTGATTGTGGGCTCTGCGATCAACTTGGCCCCCGCTGCCGTCAACCGGTTCGTTGTTTCCACCGCATCCTGAACCTCGAATGCGACTCGGATGCTGAGCGTCGAGCGCCGCGCAACAGGTCGACCGACCTCCACCTCGTCAATCATGCGAACTTGAGCAGGATTGGCGAGCTCGAGTGTTGCCGATGGCACCGTCAGAATAACAACTCTCGCGCCACCCTCACCCTCGTACGCGTCGGCTTGCGGAAGCCCTAATGCGTCACGAAAGAACGTGAGCGCTTCGTCATAATCTTCGGTTTCCACGACGAGTCGCAGCTGTGAAACAGTGTTTTGGGTCATGCGGCAAGGCTACAAATGATTCGGTGACGCACCACCCAGAATCAGGTAACGTCTTTACGCCAGCTCGTCAAATAGCCCACCGCGGCAGCAATCACGGCCATCGCGAGTAGCACGAGCCCTCCCTGCCACCAGTCGAGCGACTGATTGCCTCCGGATGCGGCGCCCAGGGAATTGAAGATGCTCGCCCCCACGAGCGCATCGCTCGCTGAGCCGGGCAGGAACTTGCCAATTCCCGCGGTCCACTCCCACAATGATGCGACGGTGCGCAGGATGGGTTCAATGAATTGTGTAAACGCGAGCACGATGACGATTGCCGCTACTTGGCTTGGAATGAGGGCACCGAGGCCAACACCGATGACAGCCCAGAGCGACATAGCCAGAACAATTCTCGCGATGAGCGCCCACGTTTCTGGGTCATCAAGTCCGGTCGAATGGCCTGTTGCCGAGAGAATTGTGGCGCCGAGCCCCACGCTGGCAATAAGCGCCGCGATCCCGTAGATCGCGCCCATGATGGCAAGTGCCGCCAGTTTTGATCCGAGTACGATGCCGCGACGCGGTTGTGCCAGGAACGTAGGGGTGAGCGTCTGGTGACGAAACTCTGACGTTACCGCGAGGGTTCCAAAGAGAACAGGGAACACGTAACCGATACTCGACGCGATGCTGTAAATGACCGGCGCCAGGGTCGAATCAGGGAGGCTCGGAACGCCAGCTCCAGGTGACGCCAGTTTGTCACCGAACCCGCCAAAGGCCGCAGCAAGAAGGCCAGACGTGAAACCGACGTAGCCGACGAGCACGATAAGGAGAACCCACCACAGCCGAGTGGTAAAGATCTTTGCGAACTCTGATCGAGTTGCTGCGATGAAGCTCATGGCTTTCCTCCTTCGCCGACCAGATCAAGGAAGGCTTTCTCGAGACCGGCGTGTTCTGTTGCGAGGTGGCTCAACGCCACTCCCGCTTTCAGCGCGATCTCGCCCACTTGTACAGATGTGAGTCCTGCCACGGCAAGACCCGTGTCGAGTGTGGCAATGTCGGCACCGGCCGACAGGAGAGCTAGTTGGAGCGCCTGACGGTTGGGAGCATCGGCGATAGTGCGCTGTTCGCCATCCAGCGCCGCTAGGCCGCCTTCGTAAACTAGTTCGCCGCGAGAGATGATCACGACCTGATCGACGCTTTGCTGAACCTCACTGAGCATGTGGGACGAGATCAACACCGTTCGGCCCTCTGCGGCGAGTTGGCGAAGGAACGATCTAATCCATTTGATGCCTTCGGGATCGAGACCGTTCACTGGTTCATCGAGAACGAGTACGCCGGGGTCACCCAGCAAGGCGAAAGCGAGGCCAAGGCGCTGTCGCATTCCCATCGAGTATCCGCCGACTCTGCGATCCGCGTACTCCGCGAGGCCGACCTGGGTGAGCACGATGTCGACGCGGGTGCGGGCAATGCGCGCTGCGGTCGCGTAGACGGAAAGGTGGTCTCGGGCCGACCGCCCTGGATGAAAGCTGGATGCTTCCAAGGCTGTACCCACCGTTGCGAGCGGGTGGTCGAGGTTTCAGTAGGCAACGCCGCCAAAAGTGGCACTCCCCTGTGTGGGCCGAACCAAGCCGAGAAGCATTCGCAAGGTCGTTGTTTTGCCGGCACCGTTCGGACCCAGAAAGCCGGTGACGACGCCGGGCTGCACACTGAAACTTAAGTCCTGGACAGCGCGCACAGCGCCGAAGGTTTTTGATAACCCTCGGATGTCGATTGTTGTTCTACTTGTCATAGAATATATATAAACATATTTCTCTCGTACAGGGAACTATTCTGCGCAAGTAATCAGTCAGGCAACATCCACTCGGCGGGGTGCGCCCCCTGCGCCCCAAGCAACTCATTGGTGCGGCTGAAAGGGTTAGAGCCGAAGAAGCCTCGCCTCGCCGAAAGCGGGCTTGGGTGCGCTGACACCACCGTCGGCGTTGACCCCAGCAGTGGGGCCATGCTCGCAGCATCCTTGCCCCACAGAATCGCCACAAGCGGGCCGCCCCTGGCCACGAGTACGCGAATAGCCTGATCAGTCACAGCCTCCCACCCCTTCCCGCGGTGAGAACCCGTCACCCCCGGCTGAACAGTCAGCACCCTGTTCAGCAGCATCACACCCTGCTCGGCCCACGCGGTGAGGTCTCCGTGCGCTGGAGGAGTCACCCCTAGATCATCGTGCAGCTCACGATAGATATTTTGCAGACTGCGCGGGAGTGGCCGCACAGACCTCTCGACGGCGAAACACAACCCGATTGAATGGCCGGGAGTTGGGTACGGGTCCTGGCCCACAACGAGCACGCGCACCTCACTGAGCGGATAGGTGAATGCCCGCAACACGTTCTCTGCAGCAGGAAGATAGCTGCGACCAGCGCCAGATTCTGCACGTAAGAAATCCCCCACCCTTGAGATTTGCTCCGCCACAGGCTGAAGAGCGCGCGCCCACCCAGGCTCCACCAACTCATCCAGTGGTTGTAATGCAGCCATAACAGCAGACTACGTCGCGACGAAGCGATAGTGTGCGTTCATGAATCTTCTTCGCGGCAAAGCCGGCGCGGTGACACTAGGCCTCATCGGGTTTCTCATTTTCGTCGAATTCGTCAGCGGAATCCTTCAAGGTTTCTACATTCCGCTCATTCCCGACCTCGTGAAGTACTTGGGGATCAAGGACGCTGACTTCAACATTTTTGAGGGAGCACAACTGCTGCTCTCGGCCCTTGTCGTACCCGTGCTCGCGAAACTCGGTGACATGTACGGCCACAAAAAGATTCTGCTCATCGCCACCATACTCACCGCAGGGGCTACCTGGTGGCTCGCGTTCGCGACAGACTTCACAAGCTTCCTCATCGCGTGGACACTGCAAGCGTTTTACGTAGTCTGGCTGCCACTCGAGATCGCCCTCATTTTTGACAAGGGAAGGCGAAGCGGTCGCGCAGCATCAGACACGCGCAAAGCTGCCGGATTGCTCATCGTTGGCCTTGAGGCCGGCGCCATCGCCGGAGCCCTCGGAGGCTCAGCCGTGTTTGATGCCTTCGGTGGGGTCGCGAACATGGCCACCTCTATGGTCCCTACCCTCATGGTTCCTGCAATCGCCGTCTCGGTTGTGTTCTTCGTGATCCTGTTTGGTGTGCCAGAGTCGGAGCCGCTGCCCGGGCGAACCCTCGACTGGATCGGATTCTCGATTCTCACGATCGGACTTCTGCTCATCACTTCTAGCCTCACGTTCCTCAAGCTCAATGATGATCAATGGTGGCCGTGGGCGATCATGGCACTCGGGGTCCTCACGTTCTGGCCATTCGTGCGCTACGAGCTTCGCCAAAAAGACCCGGCGATCGACATCCGCGTCTTTGCCCAGCCGAACATGTGGCCCGTGCAACTCACCGCACTACTCGTGGGGATCAGCCTTCTCGGCGCGCAGGCACCGCTCTCCACCTACGCAGGAACAGACACCGCGTTGGGTTACGGTCTCGGGCTGAAGTCGGGAACAATCTCGATCCTCATCGGTCTGTATCTGATCTCTATGATCGTCGGAGCACTCCTCTTCCCACTCGTATCTCGATGGAAAACTCCGCGCTTCGCACTCATCGTCGCCGCGTTCCTCGTGTCGCTTGGCTACCTGATGTTCATCCCCTTCCATCTTGAAACATGGCAAGTGTTCATGAACATGATCGTTGCAGGTCTCGGCAGCGGTGCCCTCGTGGGTGCAATGCCTGCCGCCGCGGCCGCAGCAGCACCACGCGGTCAGACGGGGATTGCCTCAGCGCTCACCAACACCACGAAGACAATCGGTGGCTCGATCGCCTCATCGGTGTTCGCCATCGTGCTCGCCGTCGGCGTCGTGCACGTTGCGGGATCCACGGCAGGGAGCCTGTTCGGCTACTACATGGTGTGGACCATTTGTGGCGTGGGCGCGCTCATCGCCGCCGTGCTTCTCTTCTTTGTACCGAAACTCGCGTTCTCTGACATCGTCGAGGTCACCAATGCCGATGCCGACGACCCTGCTGAAATCAGTTCGTAGAAGCCGCAGTTATCCTTTCGGTCCGCGTTTCCCCGGAACGGTGCATCTACCCCTTCGGGCCGTACATCTACCCCTTGGGCACCAACGGAACCCGCGCCACCTTGTGCGGCGCAGCCTGCGCGACGGGTTTCACCGTCACGAGGTCGAGGTTTACGTGACCAGGCAGCTCGACAGAGAGCACAATCACTTCGGCGATATCCTCGGCGAGAAGGGGATTATCGACGCCCGCGTAGACCGCATCCGCACGCGCCTGATCTCCCCCTAGCCTCTTGAGCGTGAACTCGTCGGTCTTCACCATTCCGGGAGCAATTTCGATGAGCCTGATGGGTTCGCCAGAGAGTTCAAGACGAAGCACCCCTGTCATGGCGTGCGCCGCGAATTTGGACGCGTTGTAGCCTCCACCGCCCTCGTAAGGCACATGCCCAGCGATGGAGGTCATCATCACAATGTCGGCATTGCCGCTTTCTCTCGCACCATCGCGCAGAAGTGGCAGAAGGGCAGTGGTGACGCGTTTGACCGCGACAACGTTCACGTCGAACATGCGCGTCCAGTCCTCTGGGTCGCTCTCTTCAACTGAGCTCACTCCGAAAGCCCCGCCAGCGTTGTTGACGAGGGCGTGAATCGGTCCGCCCTTCGCGAGAAAATCATGCAGTGCATCTACTTGCGCCTGGTCGGTGAGGTCAGCAGTGAAAACGGTTGCACCCGTTTCTGCGGCGAGCGCTTCAAGGCGATCAGTGCGGCGCGCAACGCCCACAACGTCCCAACGGTGCGATCGAAACAATTTCACCGCCGCTGCACCGATCCCCGAACTGGCCCCCGTCACTACCACTCTGCGCGCCATTACCCACACCTCTCTGGTTACTTCCCCAGTTTGTCAGGGTGCGCGAACTTTTGGGTGTTAAGTAGATACCGTGAATTCTGACATCGGCATGGACACTCGCAAGCCCACCCGCCGCCTGCCGCTGTGGGACAACGCCAGATTTCTGGCGGTGACTCTCGTCATCGTTGGTCACGCAGTTCAGCGGCTCACCTACGACTCTCAAGCTGCGTTCACAATCTATGTTGCGATCTACGCATTTCACATTCCACTATTTTTGCTGATTAGCGGCTATTTTACGAAGTCAGACCCTCCCACCGTGCGGTCTATGACGCGCATCTTTACGGACATCATCGTGCCGTACTTCATTTTGGAGTTTCTGTGGTCGCTGGTGACGTGGATGACCGGCGGGAATTTTAACTTTGACCCAACACGGGCATCCTGGACACTGTGGTTTCTTCTTTCCCTAGCAACCTTCAGGTTGATACTCCCCTACCTCGCCTTGCTGCGATGGCCGTTCATCATCTCCGTCATCGTTTCGGTGGGATCGGGTTATTTGAATGGAATCGGCACTTCTTTCTCGTTGTCACGCACACTTGGCTTCCTCCCGTTCTTTGTACTCGGATGGAAGATCTCAAACATGGACTTTGTGGATGGATGGCTGAAACTCGGCCGAAAAGTGTGGTGGGTTCGAGCCGCCGCGATCTCTCTCTTCGCCATAACAATCGCCATTATTTACACCAACGCCGATGCTCTGCGCAGCGTTAAAGCAACCTCGTGGTTGTACTTCAAAAGTTCGTACGAGAGTCTCGGCTTTGACTCAATTTTCGCTGGCGGTGTGCGACTCGGGCTCATCGTGATCGCCCTTGTCTTGTGCGCAGCCTTTCTTTCGCTCATACCTCGTCGAGCGACCGTCTTCACGGCACGTGGCACGGCCACTATGTATATCTATCTCTTGCACACTTTCGTGTTGTACCCGCTCCGCGAAAGTGGCATCCTTTCCAATCTGGGCGAAGCGCTGCCATGGATCGCCGTCCTCTGCGTGGCGAGTGTTGCGCTTGCCTTCGTACTTTCCAGCAAGCCGATCCTCGTCATCTTCCGCCCCATCATCCAGCCGAACACCCCATGGATTTTCAGCAAAGCTGCCAGAGAAGAGAACCCTTCATTACCTCGTGTTGCGCCCGACATTGACCTGATTCCCCGCGATTCCTAGTCTCAAGAGTGCAGGACGGTGAAGGACCGCTCCGCACGAATCGAGGGAGCATCACCATGTCTGAAGCATCATCACAATGGAAGTTTGAGACCAAGCAGATCCACTCCGGCGCGCAGCCAGACCCCGTGACGAACGCGCGGGCAACACCGATCTACCAAACCACTGCGTACGTGTTCAATAGCGCGGACCACGCAGCAAGCCTGTTCTCCCTCTCCGAGTTCGGAAACATCTACACGCGTATCCAGAACCCGACGCAGGATGTTGTTGAACAGCGCGTAGCCGCGTTGGAGGGCGGCACGGCCGCACTTCTATTGGCTTCTGGTCAGTCCGCGACGACGCTCTCGATCCTCAACATTGCGCAGGCCGGTGACCACATCGTCGCGTCTTCCTCGATCTACGGCGGCACATACAACCTGTTCAAGTACACGCTGGCGAAGCTCGGCATTGAGACCACCTTCGTTGAAGATCAGGACGACACCGAGGAGTGGAGCCGCGCGGTCAAGCCGAACACGAAACTGTTCTTCGCCGAAACAATCGGCAACCCCCGGATCAACTTGCTCGACATCCGAGGCGTCGCCGACGTTGCCCACGCGGCGGGCTTGCCCTTCATCGTCGACAACACGATCGCGTCGCCATACTTGGTTCGTCCGCTTGAGCACGGCGCCGACATTGTGGTGCACTCTGCGACAAAGTTCCTTGGCGGTCACGGCACCGTTATGGGCGGCATTATCGTGGACGGCGGAAAGTTCGAGTGGAGCAAGAACGTGGAGAAGTTCCCTGGGCTCACAGAGCCAGACCCCTCGTACCACGGCGCGAGCTACACCACCGTGCTCGGGGATTCCATCGCGTACATCATCAAGGCTCGCGTGCAGCTTCTCCGCGACCTTGGGCCTGCCATCGCTCCCGCGAGCGCGTGGCAGCTCATCCAGGGAATCGAAACGTTGAGCCTGCGCATGGAGCGTCACGTTCAGAACGCACAGAAGGTCGCCGAATGGCTCGAGGCGCGTGCAGAGGTGTCTTCTGTGTCTTACGCCGGGCTGCCATCCAGCCCGTGGTTTGAGCGCGCGAAAGAGTATTCGCCTCTCGGCGCCGGTGCGGTTCTCTCGTTCGAACTTAAAGGCGGAGTGGATGCCGGTCGATCCCTCGTCGATAGCGTTGACCTCTTCAGCCACGTTGCCAATATCGGAGACGTGCGCAGCCTGATCATTCACCCCGCATCGACGACGCACTCCCAGTTGACTGCTGAGCAGCAGCTCACCGCGGGTGTCACCCCTGGTCTCGTGCGGCTCTCTGTTGGTCTCGAGAACATTGATGACATCATCGCGGACCTTGAACAGGCTCTGGTTTCGGCACGAACGGCCGTCACCGCGTAGTACGGTGATCGACTGGGTCACCAACACGACGGGAGAGGTACGAGATGGATTGGCAGACGGCAGCAGACTCTGTGCCTTCTGGTTTTATCACTGAAGCCAACATCCGCTCCCTCCTCGGAAAGCCGTCCCCAACGGGGGCGTGGCGTGATGGGGACCCGGTCGGTGGACGACACTTCACTCGACTTGGGTCCCAGTCGCTCGAGTTCGGTGGCGAGTTGCCTGCGGTGCGGGTCGCCTACGAGAGCTGGGGCACGTTAAATTCCGATGCCAGCAATGCTGTGCTGGTGCTTCATGCGCTCACGGGTGACAGTCATGTGACCGGGGCGGCTGGTCCAGGTCACCAGACGAGTGGCTGGTGGTCGACCATCGTCGGGCCAGGGCTGCCAATTGATACCGACCGTTGGTTTGTCATTTGCCCCAACGTGTTGGGCGGATGCCAGGGCACAACCGGCGCATCGAGCCCCGCGCCCGACGGGCAAGAGTGGGGTTCGCGGTTCCCGTTTTTGACGATTCGCGACATTGTCAATACGCAGGCGGCACTGGCCGATGAACTGGGCATCGATCGGTTTGCTGCGGTAATCGGCGGCTCCATGGGCGGGATGCAAGCGCTGGAGTGGGCGGTGAGTTTTGCCGATCGCGTGGAGCGCGTCGCCGTCCTTGCCGCCCCAGCACTCAGCAACGCCGATGAGATCTCACTCAACTCGGTTCAACTCGAGTCGATCCGCATTGATGAGCGGTTTCGCGGTGGCGACTACTATGACGCCAAAGACGGCGAGGGGCCGCACAGGGGCCTTGCGCTCGCACGGCGGCTGGCCTTGCTCAGCTACCGATCCCCTGACGAACTGAATGCCCGGTTTCATCGAAGTTGGCAGAGTGAGATCAATCCACTGAGCGGACACGGGCGCTTTGCGGTAGAAAGCTACCTAGATTTTCACGGAAACAAATTCACGAGACGATTCGACGCGAACAGCTACATCACGTTGGTGAACGCCATGAGTTCACACGATGTCGGTCGCGAACGCGGAGGAATCGACACAGCTCTCGCCAGCGTTTCTGCCAAAAGTCTCGTTCTGGGAATCAACAGTGATCGACTTTTTCCCGTAGCAGCGCAGCACGAAGTCGCGAAGCTGCTTCCACACGGGATCGACGGTCGCAACGCCGTTGTCATCAATTCCGAGTTTGGGCATGACGCTTTCTTGATTGAACATGAACTCGTGGGAGTGGAGCTTCGCAGACTGCTCAATTCCTGACAGTTTGCATAGTTCATGCGTGGCGTGAGCGCGGACTCGCTCAATTATGGTGTCGCGCCCCCACTTGTGGGGGCGAACGTGTGACGATGGTGCACGTGGAACTCATCTTCAAAGAACGCGATCGGCTGTTGCACCGCGCAACTCGATGGATGGGCATCGTCATGACCGTCGTCGCGTTTATCGGATTGAGCATTCCAGGGGTGGTGGACGAGACAAGCATCCTCGCCGCCGGATTGCTCGGTGTTCTCTTTATTTTCAGTCTTTTTCGGCTTGGAAGCGACCATTCACTTGTCTGGATCCTGCTGGGTTTGTCGAGTGGCCTTGCCGTTCTCGTGATCGTACAGTTGCCGTTCGCGACCGGGAATCGTGAGGGTCTTGCCACAGCGCTTGCACCTTTCGCGGGTGGGGCGATGGCGGTCTTCGCTTTGGTTCTGTCGCGATCGGTGACACGCATCATCATTCTGGCGGTGACATTCGTTGCCTCCATGGGGCTCATTTTGATGGCCGCCGGGGACGGCGCGATTCTCAGTTTTCCCGTCGGCACTGTGTTCATCGGCTGGGTGGTCGCCACTTTTGCCGGCTTGTGGATTACGGCCAGTGTGCCGCGGGCGGCGAGGCGAATTAATAGCATTGGTCGAGCGCACAGGGCTGAACGCCAAGCGTCAGAAACCGAAGCTCAACGGCGCCAGGGGGCGCGGCTCTTGCATGACACCGTGCTAGCAACCTTGACGCTTTTCGCCCACTCAGGGGTGGGAGTGACAGCGGGCGCATTGCGTGCGCAAGCGGGCGATGATGCGCGTCTGTTGCGCCAACTTCGACTGGGTGTCAGCGGTACGCCACCGGATGCGACGCCGACATCCACCGGATCGATTCCTACGACACCACTCAGTGACGATGCGATTCTCGGAACGACCCTTGAATCGGTAAAGCAACGCTTCGGGCGCATCGGACTCGAAGTGAGTTGGCACGGCACCGGTCAAGTGCTGCTCCCCAGCGACGTTCTCGATGCATTTCTTCTGGCGCTCGCCGAGTGCTTAGAAAATGTGCGGCGCCACGCGGGAGTCACAGTGGCCCACGTCACCATCACCGATGACGACACAACGGTGAGGGCAATGGTTACGGACTCCGGTATCGGATTCGATGTCAAAGACATCGATTCAGCTCGCCTTGGGCTCAAAGACTCGGTCATCGGAAGACTCAGCGAAATCGGTGGAACCGCACGGCTGTTTTCCTCTCCTGGCTCAGGAACCACTGTGGTGCTGGAGGTGCCGAAATGAGCGGATACGGCGGAGTAGAAGAAAACACACTCGGCGCCATCATCGGAAAGCGTGGCCGACCAAAGCCGACCTCATCACCAGCTGCCCGCGCACTTCGTCAAGCCAGCGCGGGCGGGGCGAGCGTGGGAACAGGATTCCTTGGTATCGGTGCTGGTATTATCGCCGCCATCGTCGCAGTAGGCGGGCTGGTGCTCTTCATCACCCGGTTCACCACTCATCCCAACGTTTTACTTGCGTCGTTTGCGTGGCTCATTATGTTTCTCACGCTCATCATGGTTGGCGTCATTATTGCGATTGCTGGCGAGCGGATGCCGACGTGGCTTTTCTCGTTTTACCTCGCCGCACTGGCCAGTGTCATCGCTCTCGATTTCATCGCTATTTGGCCTCTTCACGACATCGCCGCCAATGCGACCGCTTCGGTGGTCGCCAGCTACGGCCTGCTCTTCGCGATCACGCTGCGTCGCGCAGTGGAAATCGTCATCCCTCTTGGCGTCATCTGTGTGGTTTTCATCACGGCCATTGTGCTCAATACTCCGCTGAACTCGGAAACAATTCCGACCCAACTGGTTGTGGTGGCAGCGACGGTTATCCCTCCAGCATTTGCGATCTGGCTTGTCGCCAACTTTCGCAGAATTGTGCAGCGTGAGTTGGACCGCGTTTTGGTTCAAAGCACGGTGTCTGCACCGCGGTTCGCGGTGGGCATGATGGCCTCCGAAGAGCTCGCACGCCTCGACCTCGCCGCCGAAAAGCTATTTGATTCCGTCGCCAACGGCGGAACCAAGCTTCCGCTTGACCCAAAAACTGCCTCCATTGCCGCTTCGCTTGCCACCGAGCTGCGCCTTCACCTCATCGAGGGTCGTAGAGAGACGTGGCTTTATCACGCCATCACCGAATCGGAATTACTCGGCAAGTCGGTCACACTCTCTGACTCTGGGAGTCTCGCCGGCCTGCTCGATCCGAAACAACGAGACGGACTGCTCTCGGGAGTCTGGCTCTTGGTCACCGACAAGTCGCAAGATCGCGCCACTGTTCACCTCGCTCTCGGCCCCGTCGACGCTGCCCCTCGTGATGGCAACGGCAGCACTGTTTCAGTGCCCATTGTCATCACCACGACGGGGGTTGCGCGCAACCGGGTGGACCCGGCGACCTGGGCATCACTTGCTCGAGTTGGTACATTCTCTAATGCGACCGCTAAATCAAGCCTGCGAGTCGAGATCGATTGCGTGGTCGCGAACCCCGCTGACCAATACCATGCAGAACAGACAGTTCATAGATAGGGGCCACAGCCGTGACTACAGATGAAGCACCCATCAGACTTGCGCTGGTTGACGATCACAAAATGCTCCTTGGAGCACTCACGGAGTGGATCCGGGGCGCTGCCGCCGACATTTCGATGGTCGCAGCAGTGACGACGTGGCCTGAATTGCTGACCCATCCGGAGTTCCCGGTGGACGTCGTGCTGCTTGACCTTGATCTCAAAGACAACCTGCCGATCTCATTGAAGATATCCACTCTCAAGACCACTGGCGTCAAGACGGTTCTCATGAGCACGTACTCTGAGCCCAACGTGGTGCGGGAGGCTCTCGCCGCCGGCGCCCTCGGCTACCTCGTGAAGAGTGAAGATGCCGAAATGATCGTGGAGGCCATCCGCGCCGCCAACAAGGGCGAATCCTTCATCTCTGCCGAACTTGACCTTGCGTTGAATGCAAGCGATGTGGGAGGGGCTCCGAAGCTGAGCGCACAGGAGCGCCGCGTGATGGCGCTGTACGGCGGTGGCGAGCCAGTGAAAGCTGTTGCCTTCCAACTCGGCATCTCCGAAGAGACGGCGAAGTCATACCTCAAACGAATTCGCGAGAAGTACCGCATCGCAGGCATTGACGTTGGCACCAAGGTTGCACTGCGTAAACGCGCAATTCAGGATGGAATCCTCTTGCAGTCCAACGAAATGGGCCACTACTAACCTACGCTCGGCTCCCTCGCAGCCAATTCGTCGGTACTGCACCATCATCGTTGCTAAATTTTGCGGGCCCCGACGCACGCGCATTGAGGCGTACGAGGGCGACGACTGCCCACCCGAAAAGCGCGAACACAAGAATGTTCCGGGCGGTCAACACAAGGAGCATGAGCGGGTTGAGCACGAGGAGCCAGCCGTACAGGTAGGGATAAATCACTTGCGTGAGCCCGGCGGTCACAAGCCCCATCAACGCGGGAGCGGTAAACCACCATCGATGCTCTCCCAGGCGCGTGGTGAGCCCCAACACGATGGGAACCGCGAGCCACGAGATGAACTGCGGTGAACCGACCTTGTTAAACGCGATGAGTGCGGTCACAAGAGCGAGCGCCAGTGTCGCAACAAGAGGCCCGGTTTCTGCCCCGCGCCGCAGAGCGAGCACGGCGATAATCACCACGGCCACGACCACGAGGGCCATGATGGGTGTCATGAGCGCGCTTGCGACGCCCGCTCCGTTGCCGGTGACCTGCCACGTCAGAATGTGCTGGTCATAGTAAACACTCGCCCCCGAGGCGCCGCTGAAGGCCTGCCACATCCACATTGTGCTCACCGGTGACTCAACCTGAAGCCCCCGGCCCGTCTGCTGCGTGATAAAGCTAAAAATATGGCCACCACTTCCGAACAGAAGCGCACATGCCACGATGAGGGCGCTGACGCCGCCAGCAGCAGCGACGATGCGCCACCTTCCCTTCACCGCGACGACCATCGCCACCATGATGGCGGCAGGCCAGACTTTAATCCACGTTGCGATAGTCAGGATGAGGGACGCCAGAAGCGGGCGGGTAGCGATAAACAGCACCCCCACCATCGCGATGGGAACCGTGACAGCGTCGATGCGACCAAGCGAGATCGGCCCGAGAAGCAGCAGGAACGCGATCCACCACCACGCCGCCACGGTGTTGCGACTCTCGCGCTTGCCGCGGGTAAGTGCGAAGAACGCGGCGGCATCAAGAATCAGAATCATACTCAGCCACGTACTCGCGTACAGGGTGGGGCCAAAAGCTTCGGCAGCGAGCATGGGAAAGATCGCAAGAATGGGATACACCCATGCGCTTTGTATTCCGACCCAGAAGTCTCCCATAAAAATCTGGTCTGTCCAGAACTTGTAGACAATCGTCACGTCACCAAGAGGCAGTCCTGGGCCGTAGAGGTTGACCAGTCCAAGCCAGAGGTGCGCGAGGATGAAGGCCGACCACACGGCGACGGGGTTGCGGCCGATTCTCCTCATCACGGTTCAGCGTAACTGACCGCGATAGCTCACTTCTGCAGGTCGGCAATCACCGCGGGGATTGCGGCGTTCAACGCGAGCACAGTGAAGGGGCCGCCCGCACCCGCCTTGAGCGCCGCGAGGCCGTGCACAACCACAGCGGTCGCCGCCACGCGCGCCATTAGCCCGTCATCATCCATGACAGCACGCGAGTGGGTGGCGACCACAGCACCGAGTATCCCCGCGAGCGCGTCGCCTGTGCCTGCCGTGGCAAGCCATGTGGTCGGCGCAACAACTTTGTACTGTGCACCCGCACCGCACACAAGCGTGGTGTGCCCTTTAAGAACGACGGTTGCTCCGAAGTTCTCAGACGCTCTGGCCACCCACATTTCTGGTTCTGACGAGACTTCTGCGACATCAACGTGAAGAGACCGTGCGAGTTCACCGTGGTGGGGCGTCAAAACAACGGGCCCACGTGAGCTCACCGCCGACTCGATCGCACCAGCATCCAGCACCAGTGGGTGCCCTGATGCGAGCGCCGTTGCAATTCGAGCATCAGTGAGAGGGTCCCTCGTCGATGCGTCCATGCCAGAGCCCAACAGCCACGCCTGCACGCGCCCGTCAATGGTCACAGTTTCAGGTCGACGTGCCATCACGAGCGCACTCGGCCGCTCCGGCCCAAGGTAGCGAACCATGCCAACACCGGTGTGCAGAGCGGCATCGACGCCGAGCACCGCAGCTCCCGGGTAGTCGTTGGAGCCGGTGATCACACCAAGAACCCCGCGCGAATACTTGTCATCTCCTTCGCGGGGAACCGCAATAAAATCTCGCGCCTCCGCGGGAGTCCACTGCACAAACCCGCTCATGGCTTAACGATAGTTCGTCGTACCTCGACCTTTACGGGTAGCATCCTGAACTTCGCCTACGAGTTCCTCGATGATGTCTTCAAGGAACACCACACCCTCTGCGCTCCCGTGCTCATCAAAAACTCGTGCGAGGTGAACTCCGGAGCGACGCATGGCGGCGAGCGCATCCTCGAGGTCTGTCTCCTGAAAGATTGAAATTAGTCGTCGAATACGCTTCGCAGGAACGGCGACGGAGAACTCTTCAACCTCGTCGAGGTCTAAAATATCTTTGAGGTGCAGGTACCCGCTAGGCTCGCCATCTTCGTCGAGGATGACGTACCGGGAGAATCCGTGCTGAGCGACAGCCCGCTCCAGTTGTTCTGGTGTTATCGATTCTGGAAAGCTCACGAGTTGCGGCATCGCGACGGCGATGTCTCGTACTTTCTTTGCGCTGAATTCGAAAGCAGCAGAAAGCGCACCGATGTTGTCTTGAAGTTTTCCTTCACGCCGCGACTGGGCGACAATGTTTGCCACTTGATCGATAGTAAAGCTGCTGTTTGCTTCGCTCTTGGGTTGCACGCGAAACAGCCGGAGCACAGCATTTGCGGTGGCGTTGAGCGCAATGATGATGGGGTGGAACACCGTCGAGATCCACACCAGCGGCGGTGCAAGAAAAAGTACGGCACGGTCCGGAATGGAGAACGACAGGTTCTTGGGAACCATCTCTCCGAGCACAACGTGCAGGAATGACACAATAACCAACGCAATGGCGAACGATGTACCCGCGATCACGCTCTCTGACCAACCGGTGAGGCTGAGTGGGCCCTCGAGAATGCGGTGAATTGAGGGCTCAGACACATTAAGAATAAGTAGCGAGCACACGGTGATTCCGAGTTGGCTGGTCGCCAGCATAAGCGTTGCGTGTTCCATGGCATAAAGAGCGGTTCGAGCAGACCGACTTCCCGCCTCTGCCTTCGGTTCAACCTGTGAACGACGCGCCGAAATCACGGCAAATTCTGCGGCCACAAAAAAAGAGTTGATCAGCAGCAGGATGCCGAGCCAAACGATGCCCCACCAATCATTCATGGGGATCACCTGCCGGTGTTGGAGTGTAGCGAACCCGGTCGATACGGCGACCGTCTAGGCGTTCTACTCGCAGCTCACCCGTGGCTACCTGCACAGTGTCACCGACAACAGGAAGCCGCCCGAGTTCATTCAGGATGAAACCGGCAACTGTTTCATACGGACCGTCTTCTGAAACGGCGACTCCGACCTGGTCGAGCAACTCATCTGGCCTCAGGAGGCCGGGAAAAGTAATGCCCCCGGGTCCAAGAACGATTCCTGCCCGCGTGCGATCGTGTTCATCGGCCACTTCGCCCACGAGTTCTTCAACAAGGTCTTCGAGGGTGACAACACCGGCGGTGCCGCCGTATTCGTCAACGACGACGGCCATCTGAAATCCGCGCCCCCTTAGTTCGCCGAGAAGAGCATCAAGTTTCATGGTCTCTGGCACACGCAGAGCATCTGACGTGAGCGCAGAGACAGGAACGTCAGCGCGACGATCCCGCGGCACCGCAAGTGCATTCTTGACGTGTACGAGCCCGACGACATCATCGATCCCATCCTCGATCACGGGGAATCTGGAGTAACCGGTGGTGCGTGCAAGTTCGATCACGGCAGTTGCCGGTTCCATCTTGTCGACGCTGGCTACCCGAGGCCGAGGCGTCATGACGTCAGAGGCGACCCGTGCAGCAAACACGAGCGTGCGCGACAACAGTGTTGCGGTATCAAGGTCAAGGCTTCCGGCCGTCGCTGAGCGGCGTACGAGCGATCGTAGTTCCTCTGCCGTGCGCGCTGACGACAACTCTTCCTTCGGCTCGATTCCGAACAACCGGAGGATGACGTTGGCCGTGTTGTTGAGAAGAGCCACTGCTGGCCGAAAAAGCCACGTAAACGCAACTTGAAAAGGCAAAGTGAACTTGGCGACGCGCAGCGGAAGTGCGAGAGCGAAGTTCTTAGGAACGAGCTCACCGATAATCATCGACAGCAATGTTGCGGCAACGATCGCCGTTGTCGTTGCCACCGCGGTGACCACAGTCGGCGACCAACCGAGGCTGCTGAGCGGCTCACGCATCAAGCCGCTGATGGCAGGTTCCATCATGAAACCGGTGAGAAGCGTCGTGAGGGTAATCCCGAGTTGTGCGCTGGAGAGGTGGGTCGATGTCACCTTGAGTGCACCGATCGTAATTCCGAGCCCACGCTCGCCCCGAGTTCGACGCGCCTCAAGTTCAGAGCGGTCTAAATTGACGAGAGTGAACTCCGAGGCAACAAAGAGGCCAGTACCGATCGTCAGGAGTACGCCGACTCCGAGCATCAGCAGATCGCTCACAGTACCTGCCTGCGTGCGAGATTCGGCCTCTCGGCATACAACAAAATCACATTCGAGCGATAGGTGGAGGCGTGGCCGTATCGTCCAGGCGGAGGGTCGTCCATTATCTGATCGAGTATAGCCAATCGAGGTGAGTCACCAGCCAACAGGCAGCGCTTTACCCTCTTCATATCCGGCCGCCGACTGAATGCCAACCAGCGCGCGCTCGCGGAACTCGCCCACGTCGCGAGCCCCCGCATAGGTGAAGGATGACCGCAGGCCAGATGTAATCATGTCGATGAGGTCCTCGACAGAAGGGCGCTGCTCGTCGAGATATATGCGAGACGACGAGATGCCTTCTGCGAAGAGAGTCTTTCGTGCGAGCTCATAGGGATCGAGCTTGTCAAACCTGTCGCGCACAGCTTTGGTCGAGGCCATCCCCCAGCTCTGTTTGAACAGCTTGCCCTCGTGATCGGTCTCAAGCTCACCAGGCGCTTCAATGGTGCCGGCGAACCATGAACCGATCATGACGGAGGAAGCGCCGGCAGCAAGGGCGAGCGCAACATCTCGCGGGTAGCGCACTCCGCCATCAGCCCAAACTGTGGCGCCGAGCTCGCGCGCGGTTGCCGCCGTCTCCAGCACCGCCGAAAATTGCGGCCTCCCCACTGCTGTCATCATGCGGGTTGTACACATCGCACCTGGGCCAACACCCACCTTGATGATCGACGCGCCGGATGAAACCAGGTCGCGGACGGCAGAAGCCGTGACAACGTTTCCTGCCACGATGGGCAGTCCGAGCCCGAGACTCGCAACGGTAGCAACGGCTCGCAGCATTCCTTCTTGATCACCGTGAGCGGTATCAAGCACAATCGTGTCGACTCCGGCAGCGGCGAGCGCGCGCGCCTTCCTCTCAACGTCCGTGTTGATTCCGATCGCCACGGCGACCTTCAGATGGCCAGCAGAATCGACATTGGGCTGGTAAATCGTTGCCCTGAGTGCGCTCTTTCTACTGAGAGTGCCGATGACATCACCGTGGTGAAGAACAGGCGCGAACTGAATATCTGCCGCAACCATGAGGTCGAATGCGCTGCGCGGATCTGCGACATCATCGGCATCGATTGATGCCATGGGGCCGCGCAAAAAATCACCCAACGGCGCATCGGGAAGAGCATGTGCGAGCGTCGATGCATCAATGCAGCCGAGATATTCACCGTCGGCCTCGCCGGAACGGTAGCCATCGCGAAGAACAATCCCCTGACCCACCGTGGCGGGAACACGGCGCAGCGCGGACGCCACCGTTTCCTCGGGAGCAAACTCCACCGGAGTGTCATAGAAAATCGGCTGCGCCTTAACCCAGCGGAGCGCCGCATCCAAATCCTGTGGGTGCATGTCTTGCGGCAAAACACCGAGCCCACCTCGTCGCGCAATCGCGGCGGCCATCCGTGCCCCCGTTACCGAGTTCATATTTGACGCGACGAGCGGGATGCTTCCACCCGTTCCGTCATCCGGCGCGATCGAAACATCGAGCCTACTTCGCAC
The DNA here is from genome assembly GCA_038243605.1 of Actinomycetales bacterium. Taxonomy (GTDB): domain Bacteria; phylum Actinomycetota; class Actinomycetes; order Actinomycetales; family Microbacteriaceae; genus Terrimesophilobacter. The sequence continues at coordinate 59,197 of JBBSQX010000003.1, read as the reverse complement.
ACTCGAATGACTTGGAACGAGAAAGACATCCGAGTAGGTCAGGTCATTTGTTGGAACTGCGTCGTAAAACCTCATGTTTTAAGGGTAGCCGCACTGTGATGGTGAGACATCACCCAGATATTGCGATTAAGCTGGTGGGTGGGATGACCACGGTCACCCCAAACCCAAACACTGATGACAGAGAGTGGGCGTTCAGGCGTGTCCAGCCAAACCACCGGAATGACCGAGGATGGTTCCTCTAACGAATTCGGCGCCAACGAGTGGCTTGTTGATGAGATGTATGAGCGATTCGTTGCCGATAAGAACTCCGTCGATAAGGCTTGGTGGCCGGTTCTGGAGAACTACCACCGCATCAAGACGAGCGATGCAATCCCTCCCACGACACCGCCGGTAGAGACGGGTGAGGCTGCCGCCCCTGCCGCCCCTGCCGCTCCCGCTTCTGCTCCCGCTCCCGCTCCCGCTCCCGCTTCTGCTCCTGCTCCTGCGCCGGCTCCCGCTTCTGCTCCTGCGCCGGCTCCCGCTTCTGCTCCCGCTGCAGCACCCGCTCCTTCGGCTGCTGCTACGCCAGAAAGCACTCCCCCAGCCAACGTGCCCGCGCCACCGGCAACGGCCCAAGACCAGAGCCCGCCTTCGGCCGAAGATCAGACCCCGGCGACAACTGCCACGGCGGCGTCGGCGTCTGAGCCCGCAACGACAACGCAACCGATCGCCCGCACAACCTCCGTTGCGCCCAAGTCGCAGCCGATTCCGGCCGAGGCGCCAAAGACGCAACCTATCGAGCAGGCAGAGGGTGCCGTCGCAGAGGAACCGCAACATACGGTTCAACCCCTGAGGGGAATGTCGAAGTCGCTTGCCTCGAACATGGATGCAAGCCTCACAGTTCCAACGGCAACGAGCGTTCGCACGATGCCGGCGAAGCTGCTCATCGACAACCGCATTGTCATCAATAACCATCTCAAGCGTGCACGCGGTGGCAAAGTTTCTTTCACCCATCTGATCGGCTGGGCACTTGTGCAGGCCATCAAGGTCTTCCCTAGCCAAAACGTGTATTACGAAGAGGTCGACGGCAAACCCTCCGTCGTGACTCCCACACACATCAACCTCGGTATCGCCATCGATATCCCGAAGCCAGATGGCACGCGCGCACTCCTCGTGCCGAGCATCAAGCGTGCTGACACGATGGGCTTCGCAGAATACGTGGCCGAGTACGAAGCACTTATCGCCAAAGCGCGGGGAAACAAACTCACCGCCGACGACTTTACTGGCACTACAATTTCACTCACCAACCCCGGGGGCATCGGCACTGAGCACTCCGTTCCGCGCCTTATGCGCGGTCAAGGTTGCATCATCGGTGCTGGCGCTCTCGATTACCCGGCAGAATTCCAGGGCATGTCACCGACCACCCTCGCGGATCTCGGTGTCGGCAAGACGATTACCCTCACCTCCACCTACGACCACCGTGTCATTCAGGGTGCAGGCTCTGGCGAGTTCTTGAAAATCGTGCACGAGCTCTTGATTGGCGAGCACCACTTCTACGAAGACATTTTTGCGGCGCTTCGAATTCCATACGACCCCATCCACTGGGCATCAGACATCCATGTCGACACAGCCGATTCCGTCGACAAGACCTCGCGGGTTCAAGAACTCATCAACTCTTACCGTGTTCGCGGTCACCTCATGGCAGATATTGATCCGCTTGAGTATCGCCAACGCACCCACCCTGACCTTGAGATTTCCAGCCACGGGTTGAGCTTCTGGGATCTCGATCGTGAGTTCGTTATTGGCGGATTCGGCGGGCGTCGCTCAGCGCTGCTGCGGGAGATCCTCGGCATTTTGCGCGACTCGTACTGCCGCACCATCGGTATCGAGTACATGCACATTCAAGATCCAGCGGAGCGCAAGTGGCTTCAGGATCACATCGAGAAGCCCTACGCGAAGCCCACCCACGACGAGCAGATGCGAATTCTCGCCAAGCTGAACGAAGCAGAGGCGTTCGAAACCTTCCTGCAGACAAAATACGTGGGCCAGAAACGCTTTAGCCTCGAGGGTTCAGAGTCAATGATTTCCCTTCTGGATGCTGTGCTGCAGGCTGCGGCAGTGGTCGAGCTCGAGGAGGTCGCCATCGGTATGGCGCACCGAGGTCGCTTGAACGTGCTCACGAACATCGCAGGTAAGACCTACGGTCAAATATTCCGTGAATTCGAGGGCACGCAAGACCCTCGCACTGTGCAGGGCTCTGGTGACGTGAAATACCACCTTGGAACCGAAGGCACATTTACCGCGCTCAGTGGCGACAAGATTCCCGTGTACCTTGCGGCGAATCCTTCACACCTTGAAGCAGTTGATGGCGTGCTTTCCGGAATTGTGAGGGCGAAGCAGGACCGCAAGCCCATCGGCACGTACCGGGTTCTTCCGATTCTTATCCACGGCGATGCTGCCATGGCGGGCCAGGGAATTGTCACCGAGTTGTTCCAGATGTCGCAACTGCGCGGCTACCGCGTTGGTGGCACCATCCACCTCGTGGTGAACAATCAGGTCGGGTTCACGACTCCACCGTCTGAGGGCCGCACTTCGGTCTATTCCACGGATGTTGCGAAGACGATTCAGGCTCCCATCTTCCACGTGAACGGTGATGACCCAGAGGCAGTCTTGAGGGTCGCTGAGTTGGCATTCGCCTTCCGCCAGGAGTTTCACAAAGACGTCGTCATTGACCTGATCTGCTACCGTCGTCGCGGTCACAACGAGGGTGATGACCCCTCGATGACCCAACCGCTCATGTATAACCTCATCGAAGCGAAGCGCAGCGTGCGTACTCTTTACGCCGATGCTCTCGTCGGTCGTGGCGACATCACAGAAGAAGAGTACGCGGCAGCGCACGCCGACTTCCAGGATCGTCTTGAGCGCGCGTTCGCTGAAACGCACGCGGCCCAAACTGGCTCTATGCCGATCGTCGTGCAAGGTGGCAGGCAGGTCTCCGATCTCGATCACCCGGGTTTGCCGCAAGATGATTCTGCGGGCGAACCGGAGACGACAGGTGTTGATGTGAGCGTGATCTCAGCGATCGGGGACGCGCACGCGAACACCCCCGAGGGCTTCACAGTGCACCAGAAGCTGAAGACGCTGATGCAAAAGCGCCTCGACATGAGCCGAAATGGTTCAATCGACTGGGCCTTCGCTGAGCTTCTTGCTATCGGATCTGTGCTGCTCGAGGGAACGCCTGTGCGCATGGCAGGTCAAGACACGCGCCGCGGAACATTCGTGCAGCGTCACGCTGTTTTGCACGACCGTGTGAATGGTCAGGAATGGTTACCACTCGCGAACCTTTCCGATTCGCAGGCAAAATTGTGGATCTACGATTCGTTGCTCAGCGAATACGCTGCACTCGGGTTCGAGTACGGCTATTCGGTCGAGCGCGCAGACGCGCTCGTTCTCTGGGAGGCACAGTTCGGCGACTTCGCCAACGGTGCGCAAATTATCATTGACGAATTCATTGCCAGCGCAGAGCAAAAGTGGGGCCAACGCTCCAGCGTCGTTTTGCTGTTGCCGCACGGATATGAGGGTCAGGGGCCGGATCACTCTTCCGCGCGCATTGAGCGCTACCTGCAGTTGTGCGCTGAAAATAACATGACGGTGGCACGCCCATCGACACCGGCATCCTACTTTCACCTGCTGCGGCGTCAGGCCTACTCGAGGCCACGCAGACCCATGGTGGTCTTCACCCCGAAGGCGATGCTGCGGTTGCGCGGGGCAACGAGCGACGTCTCTGAATTCACCTCTGGCAAGTTCGAGCCTGTCATTGACGATGCCACCATCGCTGATCGCTCAGCAGTCAAGCGTGTTGTTTTGCACTCCGGCAAGATCCACTACGACCTTCTTGCCGAGCGCGATAAACGTGACATCAAGAACGTTGCGTTAGTGCGAGTTGAGCAGTACTACCCGTTGCCACTTCGCGAACTCGTCGCAGTGATCGGGCAGTACCCGGATGCTGAACTCGTGTGGGCGCAAGAGGAGCCAGAGAACCAGGGCGCTTGGCCGTTCATCCGACTCGAGTTGCTGCGTGCTCACCGCCGCGAGATCACGGTTGTTTCTCGCGCGGCGTCGGCGTCGCCTGCGACCGGGTCAAGCAAGCGCAGTGCGCAAGAGCAGGCTGACATTCTTGAGCGCGCGTTGACGCTGGACTAGGCACCATTCAGCTCGATGGTGAAACAGGTGTTTCCTGGTTCGCTTGTGACGGTGATGGTGCCCTTGTGCGCCTCAATGATTGCGTGAGTGATGGCAAGGCCAAGGCCTGTGCTCCCAGCCTGACGTGATCGAGAGTTGTCACCGCGAACAAATCTCTCGAACAGGTTTGGCACAATTTCTGCGGGCACACCTGGGCCGTCGTCTCGGACAGAAACGGTGATGACGCCACTCTCGCTGACGACACTCGTCGTGATGGTGGTCTCTGGCGGAGTGTGAATTCGCGCGTTCGCAAGCAGGTTCGCGATCGCCTGAACCAGTCTCGACGAATCCGCCATCACCACGAGATCGGACTGCTCCGCATTCATGACCCAAGTATGGTCTGGGGCGCTTGCTCGCGCGTCGCCCACTGCGTCGGTAATGAGCGGCACGAGGTGTACGGGCTGGAGATCAATATCGGTGCCCTCGTCGAGCCTCGCAAGCAGCAGCAGTTCCTCGACGAGAGCGGTCATTCGGATCGACTCCGATTCGATTCTGGAAAGAGACTTCACGATGTCGGGCGGCAGCGTGTGCCCGCTTCGGCGCGTGAGCTCGGAGTAGCCACGGATGGAGGCGAGGGGTGTGCGCAGCTCATGGCTCGCATCCGCCACAAACTGTCGCACCTTACGCTCACTGGACTGACGCGCGGTCAACGCACTTGCCACGTGTTCGAGCATGCGGTTGAGCGCTGCACCAACTTGACCGACTTCGGTGGCATTGCTCGCATCGGCGAGGGGTACGCGCTCGGCAAGGGCGACATCCCCCCGATCAAGTTCCAGTTCAGCCACTCTGGTTGCAGTCGCGACGACGCCAGAGAGCGGACGCAACGCCAGCCGAACAACGAAGGTGGCCGCAATCGCCGCGACAGCGATTCCGATCGCGGTAATGACGAAAATAATGAACATGAGCTGACCCGTTGTTGCGGTCACATCGCGCAGAGGCAGGCCAACGATGAGCTCAAACCCATTGTTTGTTTGCGCGGTGACGACTCGATAAGCGCCAAGATCTTCGCCCAGTTGCACCGTCACGGGCCCTGCAGAGCCGACACCGAGTAACGTGCGTTGCTGTCGCGGTGTGAGGTTGCGAATGTTCGCCTCTTCATCCATGTACCGCGGCGCGAGAATGGCACCGTTGCGCACGATGAGGCCGAGCGTTCCCGCGCTCTGAGCGTTTCCGATTCCTGGCGGATTGTCGGCGGGCCCTACGCCCAACTGAGGAAGAAACGTTTGGCTGCGCGCCATCGCGACATCAAGTTGGGCGTCGAGACGTTCAATGAGTGAGTGACGAAGGGTGAGCACGCTCGCCACGCCGATCACGACGCTGATGAGAGTAAGTAACGCAACGATGCCAAGAACTAGTCGCTGCCGAAGCGACCACGGCGTGCGGGAAATACCTGCCGTTCGCCGCGGTTCTGCCCTGCTGGGCTCCGCAGAATCTGTCACGAGGCTGCAGCCTTGATGGTGTAGCCGACTCCACGCACCGTGTGAATCATCGGCGCACCAAGGGAGTCAATTTTCTTTCGCAGGTATGAAATATAGAGTTCAACGATGCTCGACCGCCCGCCAAAATCGTAACTCCACACTCGGTCAAGAATCTGCATCTTGCTGAGCACCCGTCGCGGGTTCCGCATGAGATAACGCAGTAACTCAAATTCGGTGGCGGTGAGATCGATGGGGGCGCTCCCCCTGTGCACTTCGAAGCTCTCCTCGTTGAGAATAAGATCGCCAACGCGCACCTCTGGGTCATCTACAGCATTAATGGCAAGAGCACTGCGCCGCAGCAGCCCCCGCAGCCTGGCAACGAGTTCTTCAAGGCTGAACGGTTTCGTGACGTAGTCGTCGCCGCTCGCCGTCAACCCGGCAATTCGATCGCGCACCGCGTCTTTCGCCGTCAGAAAAAGAACTGGTCCCTCGAAGCCATCCGCACGCAGCCGGCGCAACACGTCGAGTCCGTCGATATCCGGCAACATGATGTCGAGCACGATCACGTCTGGCCCGAATTCCCTTGCGAGGGCGAGTGCGTCGCGTCCGAGCAGCGCAGCTTTGACATCCCAGCCCTCGTAACGCAACGCCATGGTCAATAAGTCAGCGAGGGATGTCTCGTCGTCAACGACGAGCGCTCGGATAGGGGATCCGTCGTGTCGTACGAGCGCGGGTGGGCGCGTGTTCTCAGTCATCATGCATTATGTTCAGGCTTGCCCCTAGCGCGCCTGTGCGCATCCTATGACTTAGCTGTGAGCTGCAAAGTAACCTTCCGTCACAGTGAATTCATAGCCTCAACCGAGTATTCGCATAACCACAGCCTCGAGAGTTTCTTCTGCGCGGGCACTCTCTCACCTGGGTCTGCGCAGAAAGGTAAACACCATGCCCACCGAACCTGGCTCTCTCAACACCACAACCACCGAGAACGACAACGACAACGACAACGACAACGAACCAACACCATCTGAAACGGGGACACTGACCCCTCCCTCCACTCACGCAAGCCCCGCGCTATCTACTCGAGCCCGCTGGGCGATCGCCTCAGTCGCCGGGGTCGGCCTCCTCAGCCTTGGACTTCTTGGTGGAATGCTCATCGGCCAGCAGATGGCCCCCTGCGCCCTGCACAATGGCGCCGGGCCGGCGAGGGTATCTGCGGAGCAAAACAGTGATGGGCATCACGCGCAGATTCCCGACCAGGTGAGGGACCACCTCAAAGAACGGAGGACGCGCCTCAGGGACGAACGGCGTACTCAGAAAATCTTCCCCGAGAAGCCGGGCGACCTGTTACCTTCGCCCAGTAACCCATCACCGAAAAGCCAAACTCCGAGCCACCCTGTTCCGAGCGAGCCGGCACCAAACAACGGCTAATGCGTTGACTGAATCTCGCGGATGCGGGCGATCACCGTCGCACGCAGTTCCTCTGGCGCGGTTTCGTTACACGCGCGCTGAACAGCTTTTGTCAGCACAATGCCAACGTTCGCTTCTTCTTCGCAGCTATCGCAGTTTGCGAGGTGGTCGAGAATATCTGCGTAATCGTCTTTAGAGAGTTCATTGTGCAGAAACTCTTCGAGTTCGGCGAGCGCTTTCTCGCACTTGTTATCGGTCATTGTGAGGCTCCAGAGTGTGCGTAAGAACCAAGCTTTTCCCGAAGCATCCGCCGGCCCCTGTGTAGGCGGCTCATGACAGTTCCTACCGGGGTTTTCATAATGTCGGCGATCTCTTGGTACGAGAAACCTTCGACATCGGCGAGATACACCGCCATGCGAAAATCTTCAGGAATCGATTGAAGAGCGTCTTTCACAGCGCTGTCGGGAAGATGATCAATCGCCTCGGCCTCTGCCGACCTGGTCACCGTCGTGGTGGCGGAGACCGCACCACCCATTTGCCAGTCTTCGAGCTCATCAATCGTGCCCTGATAAGGGTTGCGCTGGTTCTTGCGATACATATTGATAAACGTGTTCGTGAGAATGCGGTACAGCCACGCCTTCACATTTGTGCCCTGTTCGAATCTTGCAAACGCAGCAAACGCTTTGACGAAAGTCTCTTGCACCAAATCGGCCGCATCTGCCGGGTTTCTCGTCATCCGCATGGCCGCCGCGTACAGCTGGTCCATAAACGGAATCGCCTGACTCTCGAACAGCGCAGACAAGTCGCGTTCGTTGGTAGGTGTGTTGGCCTTATCGGTGGTCGTCATTGCGGCCAAGCTTAGTTGCCATGACTGCGGGTTCGTCTCGCGTGAAGGGGAGGCGACTTCCGGCCGAGCGGGGGTACCCACCGGTGGGCGTTCCAGAAGGGCTGTCACGCTGTCGTTTCCGTTTCCTTTAAGTAAAGTGCCGATACTCTGGTAACCGATGTTAGTTTCCACTTATTCCAAGCCAGAGTTTGATCCGTACCAGAACGATGATCTGGTGATCGAAACTCCTGATGGCCCGTGGCGCGCACCTCGCGCAGAGGGGCCGTTCTCCTCGACCCTTAAACTGCCCGGGTCTAAGTCCCTCACGAACAGGGAACTTGTGCTCTCCGCCCTCGCGGACGGACCATCACTTTTACGGGCCCCCCTGCATTCGCGCGACACAGAACTGATGGCAGAGGCGCTGCGTGAACTTGGCGTTCTCATCGAAGAAGTTTCCGGTGACGGTGGGTTTGGGCCCGACTGGCTCGTCACCCCACAGGAGCTAACGGGTGGCTCCACGATTGATTGTGGGCTTGCCGGCACCGTCATGAGGTTTGTTCCTTTGGTCGCCACTCTCGCGCTGGGCCCCGTGGCATTCGATGGTGACCCTGCCGCCCGCACGCGCCCCATGAACTCCACTATTGATGCACTGCGCGCACTCGGAATCGATGTCACCGATGACAAGCGCCGCACTCTCCCCTTTAGTCTTTACGCCACCGGCGTCGTTGACGGAGGGCCGCTTGCCGTCGACTCGTCAGAATCAAGCCAGTTTGTTTCGGCGCTCCTTCTCGTCGGCGCGCGATTCACCCACGGTCTGCAGTTGACCAACACGGGGCCAACGGTGCCGAGCCTTCCGCACATCCAGATGACCATGGCAACACTTGCCGCGCGCGGAGTCACGGTGACGACTCCCGCGGCGCAGAACGCTGGCAATGGGTTCTGGAACATTGAGCCGGGAACTATTGCCGCACTCGACGTCGACATTGAACCAGACCTTTCCAATGCCGCACCGTTTCTCGCTGCGGCCGTTGTGGCCGGTGGCCGTGTCACGATTAACGGTTGGCCAGCGCAAACAACGCAAGTGGGCGACCGACTTGAGTCTTTGCTTGCCGCGTTCGGCGCGACATCCACTCGCACCGAATCAAGCCTCACAATCGACGGAGGTGCGGGTGTTCTTGGCGGCGGAACGATTTCAGGCGTCGAACTCGACCTGCACGAATGCGGAGAGCTCGCGCCCACCATTGTTGCTCTCGCGACAATGGCAGAAGGCACGAGTCGAATTACCGGAATCGGGCACTTGCGCGGCCACGAATCAGATCGACTTGCCGCGCTTGCGGAAGAGATCAATGCGCTCGGTGGTTCCGTCACCGAGTTAGATGACGGCCTCATCATCGAACCCCGGCAACTGCACGGTGGGCTGTGGCACAGCCACGAAGACCACCGGATGGCCACGGCCGGTGCCCTCATCGGCCTCGCCGTGGATGGTATCGAGATCGATGACATCGCGACGACCGGTAAGACTTTGCCCCAATTTCCTGAACTGTGGCGCGGACTCGTACACCCGCGGCCAGCATCGTTCGATCCCTTCTCTCTTGGCATCCTCTAGCTGGCCGCGGCCGGGCGACGAAAAAGAAAAGCGCGACGATGAGTTGGCTCCCAGAAGATATCGGCGACGACGATAAGTGGGCCGACTACGAAGCGCGTAACCGCCCCAACCCTAAAGGCAATCGCGCGCGAACGAAGATTCGCCCTGAACACGCCGATGCCGTGACCGGCAGAATTCTTACCGTCGATCGCGGACGCTATTTGGCGCTCGTGGGTGACGGCTCCGATACGGAGCATCAGGTCACAGCGGCCCGAGCGCGCGAACTGCGCAAGAAAGCGATCGTGACCGGCGATCGGGTCGACATCGTTGGCGACACAAGCGGAGATGATGGCACCCTCGCGCGCATCGTGCGCATCCAGCCGCGAACTACCATCTTGCGTCGCAGTGCGGATGACTCCGACGAGGTAGAGCGCGTCATTGTGGCTAACGCCGACCAAATGCTCATCGTGGTGGCTGCCGCAGACCCAGAGCCCCGGCCACGGCTCGTTGACCGCTACTTGGTGGCCGCCTTCGATGCAGGAATTACACCCATTCTCTGCATGACAAAGACCGACCTTGCTGACCCGGCAGACTTTCTCGCGAACTTCGAGGGCCTCGATCTCGAGGTGCTCTCCAGCACGCACGACGACTTTCCGTTGGAACGACTCCGCGAGCTTCTCACCGGGCATTCAACGGTGGCGGTTGGGCACTCCGGCGTGGGCAAGTCCACGCTGGTGAATGCTTTAGTTCCAGAGGCACACCGGGCTATTGGGCACGTAAACGCCACGACGGGGCGCGGCCGCCACACATCGTCGTCGACGGTGTCGTATCGCGTGGGGGATGGCTGGATTATTGACACACCAGGTGTGCGTTCGTTCGGGCTCGGGCACGTGAATATTGACAACATTTTGACGTCGTTCACCGACCTTGCGTCGCTCGCAAAAAACTGCCCGCGTGGCTGCACTCACCTGCCAGATGCGCCAGACTGTGCCATTGCGGAGGGTGTTGCTGCTGGTGATCTTGGCACGCTTGGCGCCAAGCGCCTCGACTCGATGCACCGACTCCTCGGTAGCCTTGCATCGTGACTGAATCTACGCACGCTGCCGACCTCGCCTTCGCTCTCGGTCTCGCTGACCTCGCTGACGCAATCTCGTTCGACCGTTTTCGTGCGGCCGACCTCGTGGTGTCGATGAAACCAGATATGACCCATGTGACGGATGCTGACCGCGCCGTCGAGTCCTCGCTCCGGGAGTCAATCATGACCAATCTTCCTGGTGACGCTTTTTATGGAGAGGAGTTCGGCACTGTTGGCGAATCTCGCAGGCAGTGGATCATTGACCCGATTGACGGCACCGCCAATTTTGTGCGCGGAGTGCCCGTGTGGTCAACGCTTATTGCTCTCGCGATCGATGGTGTTCCTGTGCTCGGCGTGGTGAGCGCACCAGCTCTCGGCCGGCGGTGGTGGGCGGCGAATGGCCTCGGTGCCTTCACTCGTGAGCTCGACGGTTCTGAACACAGTATTCACGTTTCTGCGGTGTCTGACCTTGCCGATGCCTCTGTCTCACTGAGCGGGTTGGACAGGTTTGACTCAGAAGGAAAGCTCGATCAGTACATTGCTCTCTCGCGCACGGTGTGGCGCACACGTGACTACAGCGACGCGTGGCCGTACATGTTGGTTGCCGAAGGCGCTGTTGATGTGGCTGGCGAGTACGACCTCCAGCCATACGACATGGCGGCGCTCTTTCCGATCATCGCGGAAGCCGGCGGACGGCTCACCGCGATGGATGGCACGGAGGGACCGTGGCATGGCTCGGCGTTGGCGACCAATGGCGTGCTCCATGACGCTGTAAGGCGCACGCTCGAGGTCTAATCCGGCGAGCCATCACGCCACCCAAACAAAGCACGCCACGCAACAATTGCTCTCACCCGCGACAAAAACATCAACATTTCTCTTGGGTCGTAGAATTCTTTGAAATTTCATCCAATTTTCACCCCCAAAGGGGTCGTAAACTCAATAAACTGCTCGAAGCCGTGACTACGCTCCGGATGTGAATTTAGGGATCCAAAGAATATGAAGTTGACTAAAATTGTCAAAATTGCCGCCGTCGCTGTGGCACTTTCCGCCGCCATGGCGCTGAGCGGCTGCAGCACCGTTAGCGGCGTGGTCAACGCGGTGAACAACGGAACTGATGTCACCAAGCCGGGCGTGTTTTCAATGAAGGTGGGCAACTGCTTCAGCGAACCGCCAGCATCTGCAGATAATCTGGTCAGCGACATCGAGTTCGTTGACTGCGCTGTGACGCACGACAACGAAGCATACGCAGAGTCGATCATGACGGATGACAGCTTCCCGGGCGACGACGCAACGATGGAGCAGGCCGAGGCGGCGTGCGGCCCCGTTTTCTATACGTTCATCGGGTCCGATGAAACATATGAAGGAAGCTTGGACTACAACTACTACGTTCCCACGGCAGAGACGTGGGCAGCGGACGACCGCGTCATCTCGTGCATCATCTATGACGCCGAAGGTCAGTCAACCGGAACCCTCGAAGGCGCTGCTGAGTAGTTGTCTAACGCAGTAGTCGTCTAACGCAGTAGTCGCCGCACGCAGTAGTTGCCGCGCGCAGGAGCCCAAACGATAACCTTGATTATCGACTTGGAGGGTCATGCGCGCTGTAGTGTTCCAGGATTTTGGTCGAGAACCCGAAATCGCCGAAGTACCCATGCCGGAATGTTCACCCACCGGCGCCGTCATCCGCGTGCGCGCGAGCGGCGTGTGTCGAAGCGACTGGCACGCATGGATGGGGCACGACAGCGACATAAGGCTCCCCCACGTTCCCGGCCATGAGTTCGCGGGCGTGGTGGAAGCTGTTGGTCACGAGGTCACCGGGTGGAAGCCTGGTGACCTCGTCACTGTTCCGTTCGTGTGTGCGTGCGGGCGCTGTGAGCAATGTCTGACCGGCAATCAGCAGGTGTGTGACAACCAGATGCAGCCTGGTTTTACGCAGTGGGGTTCCTTCGCCGAGTTTGTGGCGATTGAGTCCGCTGACACGAATCTCGTGGCGTTACCTCCCGAGCTCGATTTCGTCTCAGCGGCCGCGCTTGGGTGCCGTTTTGCGACCGCCTACCGCGCCGTCATGACGCAAGGGCGAGTGCAGTCACGCGAATGGGTTGCCGTTCACGGTTGCGGTGGGGTTGGCACCTCCGCCATTATGATCGCTCTCGCCGCAGGAGCCAACGTCATTGCCGTTGACGTTTCACCGAACGCGCTCGCCCTCGCGTCAGAGCTTGGCGCCGTGACCGTGTCAGGTGATTCGGATGTCGTGACCGTCATCCGTGATCTCACGGGCGGCGGCGCGCATCTCTCCCTTGACGCCTTCGGTTCACGGCTCACGAGCGACAACTCAATTCGATGCCTACGCAAACGCGGCCGACACGTGCAGGTGGGCCTCATGGTCGGCGACAATGCGCTGGCGCCAATACCCATGGACTTGGTCATCGCGAATGAGCTGGAGATTCTTGGTAGCCACGGCATGGCCGCTCACGAGTACCCGGCGGTGCTGGCGCACATCGCGGCCGGAGACATCGATCCACGTGCTCTGGTTGGTCGCACTATCACGCTCGAGGAGGCTCCCCACGCCCTCACCACCATGGATTCGCTGGCGTTACCCGGCATGACGGTGATTGAGTTTCCCTAAATTTGCCGGGCGTACGATATAAATTGACAACATCCCACCTTTAGGAGCGCATCATGGCCGACTCATGGCTGCCCAGCTTGATCACCGCAACACCAGAAGCGGGTTTCGACCTCGCGACCAAGATGTCCCGCATCGGCGTGAAAGTAACCCAGCCCTCAGCTGAGATGCGTGACAAGCTTCGCCTCGTTTATGCGGAAGACGCGAACGCGCTCATCGCAAGCTCACAGGTGATCGCCATCAACTTCCAGACCGTGGCGGCGGCGAACGGCTACTGGAAATAGTCGGTAGTAGCGTGTCAACTCCGGTCCAGCTCATCACGTCGTCGCCCTTGGGCACGCGCATGACCGTGCGTCGCCGGGTCGATGGCGGCTTCTCGGATGCGCTCGGCTACCTGCGTGAGGTCACGGAAACCGGATGCGTCGTCGAGACTCGGCAGGGGCTCGTGCCCGTCGACTTCGCCGAGGTGACGGCAGCGAAGCTTGTACCGCCTCCCCCGCCACGGCGGGCACCGCGCTCTTCGGTGGAATAACTCACAACGCGCGACAGCATCCGGCTTCCCTGCTGAGATCAAATACCTCAGGAGCAGGGCACGTGGTGGAGATGGGGGGAATTGAACCCCCGTCCACTGCTGTGGTCATATGCCTTCTACGGGTGTAGCCAGTACTAGCGTTTTACTCGGCTCCGGAATTTGCCACTGGCACCTAATCCGACGAGCCCAGTTTCAGTGCGAGTCCCTCTACCCCCTGAAACACAAGGTAGAAGCAATCTCTCTAGATGACGTCAGAAATCCGGGTAGAGAGTATTCCCGGCCTGACGGACTTCTTTAGTGCGCTCGCTTAGGCAGCGAGGGCGAAGTCAGTGCGTGTTTTGTTTGCACTTGTTTTTTGCAGAGATCGTTTACGAGATAACCCTGCATCCTCGACCCGCTTCTCATAGTCTCGCAGGCAATGTCGAAACCGATCATCCCCATGCTGTGCTGTAAAAAGCTGGCCACTGTCGCGCGCTGTTGAGTTATCAAACTGCCGGGCGCGAAGCCCTAGGCAGCCTTCTATTCTACGCTGACAACGCGGATAACGCCACCCGGGGCATCCGTGAGAATGTGCGGCAAAATACATGTCGGCAACCCCCATCAAGACATGATTGAGTGTCTTTAACACGATTCACCAATGTGCTTCAGCAGTGCTGCTGTAGCCCCCGAAAGGAGATGGCTCGTGAGCCATTACGCCGTCACCAACCCCGCCACCGGGGAGACCCTCACCACATTCGATCAGATCTCGGATGCCGACCTCGAAAAGGTTGTCACCGCGGCGGATAACGCGTACCGCACCTGGTCCCGCAAGGTATCCACCGACGAGCGCGCCGCACTCATCCACAAGGTCGCAGACCTGCACACGGAGCGCCGCGATGAGCTCGCTGCCATCATCGTGCGCGAGATGGGCAAGCCCGTAGATCAGGCCCTCGGAGAGGTCGACTTCGCTGCCGACATCTACCGTTACTACGCAGACAACGCCCGCGAGTTCCTCAAGGATGAGCCGATCGACCTCATCGCTGAGAATGCCACCGCCGTTATGCGCACCAACCCCATCGGTGTGCTCATCGGCATCATGCCGTGGAACTTTCCCTACTACCAGGTCGCCCGCTTTGCTGGCCCCAACGTGGTTATCGGCAACACCATCATCCTGAAGCACGCGTCGCAGTGCCCAGAGTCTTCTGCGGCCATTCAGCAGATCTTCCATGATGCTGGTGCAGTCGATGGCGTGTACACGAACGTGTACGCGAGCAGCGGTCAGGTCGCGAACGTCATCGCAGACCCCCGCGTTCAGGGCGTCTCCCTCACGGGCTCAGAAGCGGCCGGCTCCGCCGTCGCCGAGGTCGCCGGCCGTCACCTGAAGAAGGTCGTGCTCGAGCTTGGCGGTTCTGACCCGTTCATTCTGCTCAGCACGGATGACATGGACTACGCCGTCAACTCTGCCTATGGAGCTCGAATCGACAACAGCGGTCAGTCCTGCAACGCCGCGAAGCGTTTCATCGTTATGGACAACCTGTATGAGGAGTTCCGCGACAAGCTCACCGCCAAAATGCTCGCCGCAACGCCATCCGACCCCACGAAGGTTGGCGCCGACCTCGGACCACTCTCGTCGCTCGGCGCTGCTGAAGGCCTCGAAGAGCAGGTGAAGCGCGCCGCGGCTCAGGGCGCGACCGTGACCATGGAAGGCAAACGCGACGGAGCATTCTTCCCGACCGCAGTGCTCACCGAAATCTCCGCAGACAGTGACGCGTACCGCGAAGAGTTCTTCGGACCGGTCGCTTCCATCTACCGGGTGAGCAGTGAAGAAGAAGCCCTCAAGGTCGCCAACGCGAGCCCGTTCGGCCTCGGTTCGTACGTGTTCACGACTGACCACGAGCAGGCGATGCGCGTCGCCGACCAGATTGAGGCCGGAATGGTCTACATCAACGTCGTACTCGCCGACAGCCCCGAGCTTCCTTTTGGTGGCGTCAAGCGCAGTGGAATCGGCCGCGAAATGGGCAAGTACGGTGCGGCGGAGTTCATCAACAAGAAGCTCATCCGCTTCTAAGCAGCATCGCTCCGCAGTTCGCTTTCACAGGCGAATCTCGGTCATGACGCCGGTAGTCTGGCGTCATGACCGAGACCATTAAGCAGGGCACCGCTACCGTCATCACCGTGCACGGGCGCCATGTCGAGCGTTACTCCGCAGAGCTCGCAACCCTACGCCTGAGTGTCAACCACGACGGCAACAGGCGTGAGCCAGTGTTCGCCGCTGCGACCGCCACCGCGCAGCAGCTTCGCACTGCGATCACCGCACTTCACGATGCAACATCTGGGCCCGTCGTGTCATGGTCGAGCGATTCCGTGCGCGCGTGGGGCGATCGGCCGTGGAACAACGAGGGAAAACGACTCTCCATGGTTTACCACGCCGTCATCAACTTCACCGCGAAGTTCATTGATTTTGATGCGCTCTCACGCTTCGTAGAGTCCGCGGCCACAACAGACGGTGTCACGATCGGTAACCTTGAATGGTCGCTCACCGACCAACGCGAACTCGCCGTCGACAACGAGGTACGCACCGGTGCTGTCGCAGATGCTGTTGCCAAAGCGACAGCGTACGCGCACGCTCTCGGCCTATCGAGTGTCACCGCCACCGCGATTGCTGACCCCGGCATGCTGGCAGATCAGTCGAGTTCGGGAGGGGGAGGTTACGAAGTCACCTCAGCATCACGGGGCTTCATGAAAATGGATGCGGCCGGTGGCGCAGAGCTTTCGCTCAGCCCAGAAGACATCGAAGTCTCGGCCTCGGTCGACGCGAGGTTTGTCGCAAACTGACGTGCTGGTGGAGGGATCGTGCAGCGATCGTCTCGAAACCTACGCCGCGCGGCTGGGGCCCTTCGAGACGGCCTTCGGCCTCCTCAGAGAACTGACCTAGTCGCCGAGGTTCTTGTGGCTCGACATTGCGCGCTGCGCTTCGCGCACATCCGTACGCTCGCGCAGAGTCTGACGCTTGTCATACTCGCGCTTGCCTTTCGCCACCGCAATCTCAACTTTGGCGCGTCCATCACTAAAGTAAAGGCGCAGCGGCACGATCGTGTAGCCGCCAGCTTTCACTTTGTTATGGATCTTCACAATCTGTGCCTTGTGCAGCAGGAGCTTGCGCTTGCGCCGCGGGGCATGGTTATTCCACGTGCCGCCGATGTATTCGGGAATGTGCACGGCATCCAGCCACGCCTCTCCCCCATCGATAAACGCGTATCCGTCAACGAGGCTCGCGCGGCCTTCGCGCAGCGACTTCACTTCAGAGCCGGTGAGCACCAACCCCGCCTCGTAGGTGTCTTCGATGGCATAGTCGTGCCGCGCTTTGCGGTTGGTGGCAACAACCTTTTCGCCACGTTCCCTTGGCACGGTACAACTCCTGAATGATGAAAGCGGATGCGGATGCGCAGATCGCGCGAACAGCCGTTTAGTCTATCGCGTGCCGAGCCAGAACTACACGCGCAGGTAGCGGCGGATGGCAACCGCCGCCGACATCGCGGCAAGGCCCGCACCACCCACAATGATGATGGGCACGACGACAAACGCGTCACTCAGGCCCACAAATGGCGTATTTGACGGCACCGCATTCAAATAGCCCTGCACGAAGAAGTGCACGATCGCAACGATGGCACCGCTTGCCAGCACAGAGCCAATGAGCGAGGCGACCACGCCCTCAATCACAAACGGAGTTTGAATGAACCGGTTGGATGCGCCAACGAGACGCATGATTCCGAGCTCACGGCGGCGACTAAATGCGCTCAACCGAATTGTCGTGGCGATCAGGAGCACTGCAGCAACGAGCATGAGCCCAGCGATTCCAATAGCTGTGTAGCTCGCCACATTCAGGGTGTCGAAAATGGGTTGCAAATATTTGCGCTGGTCAACGACATCCTCGACTCCTGGGGTGCCAGAAAGTCGCTCGACGATGGCATCCGATTGAGACGGATCTTTGAGATTAACCCAATACGTTTCTGGCAGAAAGTCGGGAGTGACGAAGCCGCTCGACTCCGAATCGGCAAACTTTTCTTGGTACCGCTTGTAGGCGGCATCGTGGTCTTCAAAGTCAACTTTTTGAATGAGCGGCGCGAGAACAGGTGACTTCAGTTGTGCTTCGATGTTGGCCTTCTGCTCAGCACTTGCCTCGATCGCGTTGCAAACTCCACCCTCGTCGTACTGAGTGCAGAGATAAACGGCCACCTGTGCGCGGTCATACCAGTAGCCCTTCATCTGGTTGATCTGCATCTGGAGCATGATCGCAGCGCCCACAAAGGTGAGTGAAATGAACGTCACCAGAACGATCGACACCACCATCGAAACGTTGCGGCGAAGGCCTTGACCGACCTCAGACATCACCAAACCGAGCCTCATTTGTGAGTCTCCAACCCCATGGCGGTGGGCGGCGGCGCTTGGCCAAGAATGGGCATCGCCTGCGTCTGGTAGCCACCGTGCCGCTCGTCACGCACAATCTGCCCACTCACAAGTTCAATGACACGACGCTTCATTTTGTCGACAATGCCCGCATCGTGGGTCGCCATGAGAACCGTCGTTCCGCCGCCGCTGATGCGCTCAAGCAGCGTCATAATGCCCGCACTCGTCGAAGGGTCGAGGTTACCTGTTGGCTCGTCCGCAAGCAGGATGGATGGCTTGTTCACGATCGCGCGGGCGATGGCCACACGCTGCTGCTCACCTCCGGAAAGTTCGTGCGGCAACCTGCCCGATTTACCCGCAAGTCCCACCATTTTGAGCACATCCGGAACAGCCTCCTGGATGAAGCCCTTCGATTTGCCAATCACCTGCAGCGAGAACGCAACATTGTCGAACACGTTCTTCTGTGGGAGCAGCCTGAAGTCTTGAAACACCACACCAAGGTTGCGGCGAAAGTATGGCACTTTGCGGCTCGTGAGCTTGCCAAGGTTCTGGCCGAGTACGTGAATCTGGCCCTTCGTCGGGTTCTCTTCCTTCAGCACAAGCCGCAGAAAGCTCGACTTACCGCTGCCGGAGGCACCAACGAGGAACACGAATTCACCGCGCAGAATCTCCAGAGTGACCGAGTTAAGGGCCGGGCGAGTGTTACCTGCGTAAAGTTTGGTGACTTGATCAAAACGAATCATGGCGTTATGAGCCTAAGCAGCGCCATGCGGATGCGCGGTAGCGACTCACCGAAGCACAGGCCACTACATGCCAGGCACGAACCCGGGGCAGGCGTCATCGATGGCGTCATAGTCGATTCCGGTCTCGCTTCGCGCGGCCGACGGCCACCATTCTTGGTTCGGCCACGTACTCACGAAGTCATCCTTCGATGGCGGAGTTGTCGCATGTGCACCGTGAGCCTCGATGCACGGAATGACGAACTGGGTTTGGTAGTCGTAGAGGTAGCCACGTTGCTCCACCGTGAGCGGGGCAAACGGGCGCTGAGGGAATCTGACGTCACAACCCCACCGTGCCACGTTCTGGTGCATCTCGTCAGCCGTCGTCGTGCGCAGGTCAAAACCGACATGCTCACCGTTCTGATCCTTAAGGTAGTCAACTCGATAAATGCCCAGTTCGTTCACGCAGGTGAGCACGCTGCGCCACCTATCCGGTGCCGCGACGTACTGTTCGAACTCGGTGGTGGGACGCTGCGCATCCGAATACCGCGCAAAAGGTGACGCCCAACTACTTTCGACGTCTGCGACGAGGGCGGTGCGACCGCCTCCGTAGTGCACCCACTGAGCAACATCGCCAAGACTGCTGTTAGCGCAAATCCTGATCGCCGCATCTGATGCCCCCTTAGGCAACGCTCGCTCACCGAAAGATTCGACGAACGCACTCACCACTCAGGCCAGAAGCGCTGGGGCTACTGCTCCACCGCGCGTTTGCGCCAGCGTATGCCGGCAGAAATAAATCCGTCAAGGTCTCCATCGAACACGGCCGAGGGGTTGTTCACTTCATAGTCTGTGCGCAGATCTTTGACCATTTGGTACGGTGCGAGCACGTAACTGCGCATTTGGTCACCCCAACTCGCGGTAATGACACCGGCAAGTTCCTTCTTGGTTGCTGCCTCTTGCTCACGCTGTAGCACGAGAAGTCGCGACTGGAGCACGCGCATTGCCGCAGCACGGTTCTGAATCTGGCTTTTCTCGTTCTGCATCGACACGACGGTGCCGGTCGGAAGGTGGGTGAGGCGCACGGCAGAGTCTGTCGTGTTCACCGATTGGCCGCCAGGGCCGCTGGAGCGGAACACATCCACGCGGATGTCGTTCTCGGGAATCTCGATCTCTCCCGCCTCTTCAATGAGCGGGATGACTTCAACGGCGGCAAAGCTGGTCTGGCGCTTTCCGGCCGAGTTGAACGGGCTCATGCGCACGAGCCGGTGCGTGCCCGCTTCGACGCTCAGAGTGCCGAACGCGTAGGAGCCATCGACTTCGATGGTCGTCGACTTGATGCCGGCCTCTTCTGCGTAACTGGTGTCGAGCACGCGCGTCTTGTGACCGTGGTGCTCGGCCCAGCGCAGGTACATGCGCTGCAGCATCTCGGCGAAATCGGCGGCGTCAACACCACCAGCCCCCGCACGGATAGTGATCACGGCAGGCAGGGCATCCCATTCACCGTTGAGAAGGGTTTGAACTTCGAGCTCACCGAGCAGCTTCTGTACGCTCTTCAGCTCGGTTCGCACCTCGGCGGCGGCGGACTCATCTGACTCTTCGTTGGCAAGCTCAACAAGAACTTCGAGGTCGTCAAGCCGCTGTGCAATACTCTTGATCTTCGCAAGCTCTGCCTGCCGGTGACTGAGCGCACTCGTCACCTTTTGCGCCTGCTCCGGGTCGTCCCACAGGTCGGGCACGCCGGCCTGCTCGCTGAGGTCAACGATGTCGGCCTCAAGGCGATCAACCCCGACCACCGAGCGGATGTCCGCAAAAGTCGAACGCAGCGCGGCAAGGTCTTCAGAAATATCAAGCTCGTTCATGTCTGAACAAGACTAGCCGAGCATGGCTATGCTCCCCTGTGCGCGCGTATTCCTTCACGTAAACAACTCGGTGCGATAGCCATGACTTTCTGTCTGCCGGTAGCATCTGAAGTGATGTCGACTGCTACCACGCCACCCTTTAGGTTTCGATCGATCGCGCTCCCCGCACTTTTGCCGACGCTCGCATTCTCGATCGGTGAAGGCGCCATCATCCCGATCATTCCGATCGTGGCACACAACCTTGGCTCCCCTCTGGCGATTGCGGGCCTGATCACGGCAATGTTGACCATCGGGCACCTGATCGGCGACATCCCGAGCGGGTGGGTGATTAGCCGCATTGGTGAGCGCGCCGCAATGATCTACGCTGCGGCGGTGTCGATCGTGGGCCTCGGTATTGCTCTACTTTCATCGAGCCCGTGGGCTCTCGGCTTTGCGGTACTCCTTCTGGGTCTAGCGGATGCAGTGTTCACGCTCGCGCGCCAAGCATTTATGACGACGTTTGTTCCGTTGGCCTATCGTGCACGGGCACTCTCTAGCCTTGGTGGAAGCTACCGACTCGGGCTCTTTATCGGGCCATTCATTGCCGCTGCGGTGATCCATGTGAGCGGTGTTGCGCAGGCAGCCTTCTGGGTTCATGTGGCAGGGTGCATCGTCGCCGCCGCACTTTTGGTGTTTCTCAAGGACCCGGAAGCAATTTTTCGCTCACGTCACGCTGCTACCGGAATGTCGGAAGGGGAAGCTTTCGTCAAGAAGGAATCATTGGGAATGTGGCGAGCAATTTCTGAGAACCGTCACGTTCTCGTTCGGCTCGGCACCGGTGCCGCCCTCGTGAGCGCACTGAGGGCAAGTCGTCAAGTAATTGTTCCGTTGTGGGCGGTCAGCATTGGGGTCTCTGACACGAACACTGCGCTCATCATCGGCGTCGCTGGCGCGCTCGACTTTGCGCTCTTCTACACAACCGGTCAGATAATGGACCGCTGGGGCCGAAGGTGGACGGGCCTGCCCTCCATGATTGGTCTCGGCGTTGGTCATCTGATTCTTGCGTTCACTCACGACAGTGATGCCGCCATGACGTGGTTCATTGTCGTGGCGATGCTTCTCGGAATCGCCAACGGTTTCGGAACAGGTCTGCTCATGACGATCGGTGCTGACCTTGCTGACCCCGTCAACCCTGCGCCGTTCCTGGGCGCGTTCCGGTTCACCGCGGATGTCGGAGGTGCGGCCGCGCCTCTCGCAATTTCGGGCCTCACCGCCCTCGTTTCGCTGTCGTTCGCAAGCGGCGGAATGGGGATACTTGGGCTCGTTGGGGCCGCCATCCTCGCACGGTATCTGCCGCGGCACGCCCACCGAACGCGTGAGCATCTCGCATGATCCCCGCGGCCAACCTCCTCGCTTTCGGGCTCGCCTGCATCCCGCTTATCGCGATCCCTGGGCCGAGCGTGTTGTTCACCATCGGCCGCTCGCTTGCACTCGGTCGGATGGGCGGATTCCTCAGCGTGATCGGCAATGTTCTTGGCGCGTTCGTCATGGCCATTGCCATCGCGGTCGGGCTTGGCACGCTGCTGGAACAATCGGTCGTGTTATTCACGATCGTAAAATTCGCGGGCGCCGCCTACGTGATTTTTCTCGGCATCCAAGCGATACGGCATCGTCGCCAGAAAGCGGATGCCATCATGGCACCGGTAACCGGCCGAAGCGGCTGGCGCACAGTCTGGGAGGGCTTTGGCGTCGGGGTCACGAACGCGAAATCGATTGTGTTCATGGCCGCAGTGCTCCCCCTGTTTGCGGATCGCACCGTCGGCAACATCCCGCTGCAACTCTTCATGCTCGGACTTGTCTTCGTCGTCGTAGCATTCATCTCCGACAGCATCTGGGCCCTCGCTGCTGGTGCCGCCCGCGACTGGTTCGCGAAGTCGCCCAAACGCATCTCCACGCTCGGCGCCTCCGGAGGCGTGCTCATGATCGGCGTCGGACTAGCGGTGCTGTTTGTGGGGCACGAAGGCGCTTGAGCCTCGTGGCTGACTCCGCAGCAGGACAAAACAGACTAGAAGATTGACCAGCCGGTAAGGCGCGTGAGCTCGTCGAGGGCCGCAACACCCGCGAGCGAGTTGCCGCGCTCGTCCAGCCCAGGGCTCCACACGCACACGGCGCACCGCCCGGGGATGATGGCGAGGATGCCGCCACCCACACCACTCTTTGCCGGCAGCCCAACGCGGTAGGCGAACTCCCCCGCCGCATCGTAGGTGCCGCACGTGAGCATGATGGAGTTGATGCGCTTCACCTCGCTGCGCGTGAGCAGCACTGTGCCGTCGGCACGGTGCCCTTCACGAGCGAAGAGACGCCCAGCAAGCGCCAGCTCGCCACAGCTCATCTCAATGGCGCACTGGTTGAAGTACTCCTCGAGTACAGCATCGACCGAGTTTTCAAGGTTGTCGTAGCTGGCGAGCAGGTTCGCGCCCGCCGCGTTACGGTAGCCTCTCTCTGCCTCTGACCGTGCAACCTCGTCGTTGATGTTGAGGTGTGGGTTTCCACTTTCTTCACGCAGCATCGGCAGCAGAAACTCACGCGTCGTGCCGCAGGAGCTCAACAGACGATCGACAATGACCATGGCGCCTGTGTTGATGAACGGGTTGCGCGGAATCCCCTCGTAACGCTCCAGCATCATCAGGGAATTGAACGGATCTCCGGATGGCTCCCGTGATACTCGCTCCCACAGCGTGTCACCGTCATGGGCGTACGCGAGCGACAGTGCAAAAAGCTTGGAGATGCTTTGGATCGAAAATGATTGCGCCCAATCACCGGTGCCCACAACCTCACCATCGACGGTAGCAATCGCCATCCCGAATCGGTTCGGCTTGACCTCCGCGAGGCCGGGGATATAGTCGGCGACACTGCCCTCGCTCGTGAGGGGTTCGACAGTGTCGCGCACCTCATCGAGGATGCCTTGAAGTTCCTCGGTCGATGGGGTGAGCCACGTGTTGGGTTGAGTAAGTGCAGGGTTCACGGTCGCCACGATACCGCGAAGACCTTACTTTCACAGCCTTCGGGTGAGCGCTCAGGCTGCCGCAGCGGGTGCTTCGGGGGCCGTCGCCGCGAACTCCGCGGATTCCGCGACCCTGTTGCCTTCGCGCAGCGGCCCTTGCGTGTGAGTTTTCGACAATGACAGTTTTGCTGATTCAGCGCTGACGGCTCAGTGAGAAAATACGCTGCGCGCTACCGCGGTCACGTCGATTCGGATGCCCTGCGGCACGAGCGCGGTGACCAGGGGTGGTCTCCAATAGGCCGAGAGCTCCACCGTGGCGCTGCGGCCATCCACTGATTCTGCGCGCTCCACGGTGAGCGATTCGAAGCCGGATGTCGGTGCGATAGCGAGGTAGTTTGACGCCGCGAGAGCGACATCCGCCGAGTCAAGGGTGGCGCGGGGCCCCCCGGGCGTCAGCGTTACGTCGTCGAGTTCGAATGCTTCGGCCGCGACGAGCGCAGCTCCATCAGCGAGAGTGAACAATCGTTTGCGCTCAAGGTACAGGGAGCTGGCCGCCACCACGAGCAAAATGAGCACCGCGCTAAGGAACCCGTAGAAGATTGTGAGCGGAAGCATCGAGCCGCGATCCTCGTCCTTGAGGCGGCGACTAATTCTCATCCGGCGCCCCAGAACCTAGATACCTGCTCGGTGGAGGTCGCCTGCATCGGCACCCCCAGCGGTACATCGAGACTAAGAAAGGGCGGGGTGAGGGGCAGAGGAACGGTCACCGCCACCGAAATCGTGACCGTGCCGCGTCGTGTGAGACACGCCTCCGGCTTCGGGGAACAGGTCACCGCCACGCGCGGCTCGAGTGCATCAAGCCCCGCATCCGCGAGGGCGAACCGGATGGCGCGTTCCGCCCGCTCTGCTGCCTCGCGTTCGTTGCCCGCTTGCACGAACACTCGCACCGACTGTCGAGCCGCACCCTCAACAGCGAAAGCAGCGCCTTGGATTGCCGCCATCGTCAGCACCAAATAGACGAACGGAACAAGAAGGATGAGCCCAATAGTGATGAACTCAAGTGACGCAGAGCCACGCTCATTCGCAAAGCGGCTAGTAATCCAGCGTTTCCACTGCGGCATGGCCCGCCACCTCCAGCCCGTGCTGGATTCCCACAAGACCGATGAGCGGCAGCGGTGCGTTCACGGTCACGATAGCCGCCGGATGGCCGAGATACGTGCCGTACTCAGCACTGACACCCTGCGCGTAGCCAGGCCCGAGCGCAACCTCGATCAAATCGGTGGTGCGGGCAACACCATCGACCAGCTCGTTGTCGGCGAGGGAGGCGAACCTCGCACCCTCGCTCGCAGCATCCATCACTGTGTTGCGGATAAGAAGAGCAAACCCGAGCTGCATCACCGAAAGAGTCAGCACGGTGAGGAGCGTACCCACCATCACAAACTCGGCGGCGGCAGAGCCAGACTCTTCACGTGCGAGCCGCGCAAGACTCACACGCCACGAGAAGCCGCCGCGCCGCTGCTGACGCACCGTCAGAAACCGGTGACGCGGTCGATCGCCTGCTGAAAGACACCGGTAAGCGCTGGCCCGGCGACCGCCCATATGATGACCACGAGGCCCGCCGTCATAAGGGTGATGAGTACCCATCCGGGCACATCGCCGCGCTCATCGCGCCAGAGTTGTTTGAGTCGGTAACCCGTCATGCGCCAAGTATCTTCCAGGCGGCACCTCGCCGTCGGCAGTTATCCACAGGAGGCTGGGTTGGATCACAGTCGACCACCAGAAATCACCCTGCGGCACGTAGACAACCTCACGCAGCCGGTACTGTCGAGGCAGACCAAGCACAGAAGTGAGGAGCCCAGTGGGAAGAGCGCGCGTCGAGCTGCAGGGAAAAGTTGTGGCCATTACGGGCGGTGCCCGCGGCATCGGGTTTGAGATCGCTCGCGCCTGCGCATCCGCAGGGATGAAGGTGATGATCGCCGATCTCGACGAAGCCGCAGTGCAGCACGCAATCACCGAGCTTGGGTCAGGTGTTGTGGGGCGAGTGGTCGATGTGCGTAATGACCACGAATTTGCTGCCTTTCTTGAGGCCGCGGAGTCAGAACTGGGTGGACTCGATGTGCTCGTCAACAATGCTGGGCTACTCAAAATGGGGCCACTCGTGAGTGCTAGCCATGACGACATTCGCCTGCAGCTCGACGTGAATCTTGCAGCAGTGATCACCGGCACCCAGCTTGCCCTGCAGCTCTTTGTACCGCGCGGCAGGGGCCACATTGTCAATATGGCATCGAGTTCTTCGATGATCGCCACGGCCAATGGTGCCGTCTATAGCGCCACCAAGTACGGGGTGCTCGGTCTCACTAGAGCTGTTCGCGGCGAACTCCGCGGCACCGACGTGCGCATCACCGCCGTCATGCCGGGAGTTATACGAACGCGGATGACGACTGATTTTCGTTCTGCATTCTCGGTGCGCACCATCGAGCCTGCCGAGGTCGGCAAAGCCGTTGTGCGCGCACTGCGCAAGGGCACACCCGAAGTGTTCGTGCCCAGCGAGGTTGGGATGCAGGGGTTGCTGTTCACCGCCTTACCCGCACGGGCATCAGACTGGGTGAAGCACCTCACGCGCGCAGACAAGGTCATGTCGTGACCAAGGGTTCGCCCGCGTCGACTTTGGTCACCACAGAGTCATCGTTAGAGGCGCTTTCAACCTCCTCCACACGCGTCGGCATCATCGGCACCGGGTTTGGCGGCATGGCCGCCGCGATCGAGCTTCGTCGTGCGGGATACCGCAACCTTGTGATCTTCGAGAAAGCCGCCGACGTGGGCGGTGTTTGGCGCGAGAACACCTACCCGGGGGCTGCCTGCGACGTTCCCTCGCACTACTATTCGCTCTCGAGCGCGCCGCGGGCGGACTGGCCTCGGAGGTTCTCCCGGCAGCCGACGATCCTGAGCTACATGAATAACGTTGCCACCGACTTCGATCTCCGCTCGTGCATCCGGTTTGGTGCAGAGGTGACGACCGCGCGGTTCGATTCGGCTCGCGGATGCTGGTCCATCCTGACCTCAGACGGCACGACGACCGAGGTGGATGTGCTCGTCCCCGCCGTCGGTCAACTTTCGCGACCATCGCTGCCCAACATTCCAGGGCGCGGCAATTTCGCGGGGTCAAGTTTTCATTCAGCAGAGTGGGATCACACAGTTGATTTAGCAGGTAAGCGTGTCGCCGTAATCGGCTCAGGCGCCAGCGCCATCCAGTTTGTGCCAGAGATTCAGCCCGAGGTGGGCGATCTGCTGCTATTCCAACGCACGCCACCGCACCTGCTCCCCCGACCGGACGGGCGCTTCGGCGCTTTTCGTCGATGGCTCTTCGCGAAGGTTCCGTTCACGCAACGGATGTCGCGGTTCGGTTGGTACGCGGTCATGGAGTCGCTTGGCGTCGCCCTGCTGCGAGCACGACCGCTCGCCGACGCGGTGACGCTCGTGTGCCGTATCCACATGAAGTTTCAAACCCGCACGGCGTCTGGCCTGTTCGCGAAAATCTGGCCGCACTACCCGCTCGGGTGCAAACGCATCCTGCTCTCGAGCAACTATCTGCCGGCGCTCACGCGACCCAATGTCGAGGTAATCACCGAGGGTATTCACTCCATTACTGCCGACGGGCTCATCACCGATAACGGTGCGCTGCATACTGTCGATGTGATCATCTACGGCACAGGGTTCACCGCGACCGATTTTCTCGCCCCGCTGAAGATCGAGGGGCTTGGCGGCAGGGATCTGCGACAGGAGTGGGCGGACGGCGCACACGCATACCTGGGTATCACGGTGCCGCACTTTCCCAATCTGTTCCTCATGTACGGACCAAACACGAACCTCGGCGCGGGTTCCATCATCGCCATGTTGGAGGCGCAGGCTCGGTACATTCGGCAGGCGCTGGACTACCGCCTTATCGCTCCCGAAGGCCAGCCGATGGGCGGGCACGAGACTCCGGATGGCCATCCGCCAGCGCTCGTCGTCAATGAGCAGGTCGCCACTGAGTTTGACCTGCGCACCCAGCACGTTTTGGCAAGCGGGGTGTGGTCCCAGTGCAGCAGCTGGTACCGGCTGCCGAACGGCCGCATCCCAACAAACTGGCCGGGCACCGTGGGCGAGTATCGACGCCGTACGGCGCGATTCGACCCGAGCGACTTCGAGACACTCAACCCAGAATGACCTGCAGCGCGAATTGCACCCCACTGAGCACTTATGACGTCAGGTACTGCGAATGGTGCCGCGCACCCCACCTCGCCTGGCTCGCTAAAATCCGTCAGCCGTCGCGGGCTTCAGTTCGGGCGGCTGAAATCTGGGCGATTCCTTTTGCTACGAGCAGTCCAAGCGGAAACACGACCAGAGAGACGCCGAAGGGGACGATGCCCGCGACAAAAAAAATTAATCCGCCATACGTCGGGTCGAGGGACGACATCCTGAGCCCGACGATGAGGTTCACGACCAGCAAGCCGAGCACACCAGCCAAGATTGCGCCTAGTGAGAACCATCTGATGCGTTGCGCGAGCCCAAAGTTAGAAACTTTTCGCTGGCGGATAAGTTGAAAAGTAAAGAGCACGACAACCAGGGCGAGAAGCGCCACGAACAAGGGAACCGTGACCGAGTCGAGCAGAAACCTGAACGGGCTCGCTTGCTCGCCACCATAGATTCTGAGGTGCATGGTGATCTGGGTGCCGAGTCCAACGACGACGCCAACGAGAGCCCCGGCAAATATTGAGAGCGGGCTGACGCCGCGAGTCGTTGACATTAAGCTTCCTCCATCGTGGATTTGCTCACCCTACCGTGCGGTGCACCGTTCGGGACATAGTGCGAATCCTGTCAAAATCCCACCTGCAGCACGAAGATTCCTGGGAAGATCGCGAAGATGATCGTGACGGGCAGAATCAGGAACACGAGCGGCATCATCATCGCGACTTCCTTCTTTCCTGCGAGTTCGAGCAATGTGCGTTTGGACTGCTCGCGCGTATCTTGCGCCTGCGCGCGTAGCACTTCAGAGAGCGGCGTTCCGCGTTCAAGCGCACCAATGATCTGATCGGTGCAGCGCGTGAGTTCCGGCATCTGAATGCCGTCAGCGAGTCTCTGCAAGCTTTCGGCGAGCGCAGACCCGCTGTGCACTTCGGCAACAACGCCACCAAGCTCACCCGCAAGCTCCCCTCTGCTCTTTGCAGAGACTCGACGGAAGGAATCGAGGATGCCCTCCCCTGCAGAAAGACTGAGCGTCAAGAACTCCAGAACAACGGGGAGCTCGGAGGCGATACGGGCACACCGCGCCTTCGCCGATCGCTGCAGCAGGTAATCACGAGCGACGACGCCACCCATGCCAGCGATGACCACGATTGTCAGGTGCACAGCAAACGGGAGAGTCGTCAACGGAGCAAGAGCGACAGAGATAATCGCGCCGATCGCGAGCCCCGAGAGCCCCCACATAAGTTGGCGGGACCGAAAGGCGTCGACAGTCATCGAGAGCCCAGCCTGCCGAAGCCTGCGCTCAATCACTGCGCTCCCACCGAGCATTCGCACAATGCGGTTGCGAAGGGTGTCGAAAACCGGCCCGAGCATCGACCCGAACACGGGAAGCGGACTGGATTCGCGTTGACGAACGAAGGCTCTGGCGCTGAGAGAAACATCCACAAGGTATGGCGCTACACGATCAGCAAGTCGAGGCCGAGAGAGGCGAGGGATAATGCTGACGATAGTCCACAGCCCAATACCCATACCGAGCCCACACACGATCGCCCACGCCGCGGCCGTCATCGGAACCACCTTCGCTCTTCGGGAAGACGCGCAAGCGCAATCATCAGGCGATAGGCCACCAACGTGGAGATGAGCCCACCGATGATGACGGCAACGCCAGTTGGCGAATTGTACGCAGCAGCCGCCTCAGGCCTGGTCGACAGAAGCACCAGAAGCACCCATGGGGCTATCGCGCCAAGTCGTGCCGCGTTCATCACCCATGACTGACGCGCCTCCACCTCGCCTCGGATGGCTGACTCTTGTCGCAAATGCGCGGCGAGGGCGCGGAGCACGGAGGGCAGCTCGCTGCCGCCAACGTCCCTGGACATCCGCAGCGTTTCAAGGATTCGGTCAGCGGTGGGGTCAGAAAGCTGCTCCTTGAGCTCATCCAAACTGCGGCCGAAATGCCCTGTTGCCGCGTACTCAGATTCAAACGTCGCAAATGCTTCTCTCGTTGCCGATGGTCCAATGTGGGCGAGGGCCGAGACACCGTCGGGAAGAGCGATACCCGACCGTGTCGCCGAGACGATGTGGTCAACAACGTCGGGCCAGATGGCGCGGAGCGCTTTGCGTTGAGAGCGCGCTCGCACGCCGATGACCATGGAGGGGATCGACATTGCGGCGGTACCAGCAACGGCAGCAAGGGGTACGACTGGCACTAACGCGAACACGAGGGCCGCGAACGCTAGTCCCATCGTCACAGAGACGATCGCGAATACCGGGATAGACACCGTGCGAAGCCCCGCCTGACGCAGGCGTTCCCGCATCGCTCGCGCGGGGCCAAAGGGTTCCCGCTCGTGGTGGTGCGCGGCAGGCCACAACAACGGAGATGCAATGAGAAGAACTCCGAGTGCGAGCGTGCAAGCCAGGAGAAGAGTCACGCGACACCAGCGTTCAACACTGTGCTGGGATCGAATCCTGCGGAGTGATACTTCGCCAATCGCACGGGGTGGGTCCCTGTCGGGCTCAACACCCCACCGCTGAGCTCGAAAATGCTGTCCGCGATGATCGCGCCGTGTGCCACCTCACCGGTCGGCGCGATAATTTGAACAACTCGCCGCTGGCCGGAGCGCTCCATGTAGCAGTGCACGACCACATCAATGCTCGCAGCTACGGTCGGAACAACGAATGACGCGTCAATGTTTCGGCCAGCGAGAAGGGGAAGTGTCGAAAGTTTCGCCAGAGCATCCCGTGCGCTGTTCGCATGGATGCTGCACATTCCCGGTAGCCCGCTATTGAGCGCGATCAGTAAGTCGAGCGCCTCTGCCTCACGCACCTCGCCCACAACAAGCCGTTCAGGGCGCATGCGCAACGACTCTTTGATGAGCCTTCGCAACGAAATTTCGCCAGTACCTTCAAGGCTAGGTTGACGGCATTGCATTGCCACGGCATCCTCCGCCGTAAAGCTCAGTTCAAACGTTTCTTCTACCGTGACGATGCGCTCACCCGGCCGGGTTGCCGTGAGCAAAGCACCCAAAAGTGTTGTTTTTCCGCTTTGCGTCGCCCCAGAAACAAGGATGTTCTGACCCGACAGCACGCACATCCGCATAAACTCCGCCGCCTGCGCGCTCAGCGATCCAAGGTCAACAAGTTGATGCAACTCTTTGATGCGCTTCGCAAATTTGCGGATGTTGACAGCCCAGTGTTTATGCGTGACATCCGGAATCACGACGTGAAGGCGGGAACCATCAGGAAGCGAGGCATCGACGAACGGGCTCGAGAGATCAACACGCCTGCCGGTGGATTGCAGCATCCGTTCAACCAGATCACGCACCTGCACAGCGGTGAGCGCCACGTTCGTGAGTTCGGGAATACCGTTGCGCGCTACGAACACCCGGTCTGGCCCGTTGATCCAGATCTCTTCAATAGTGTCATCATCAAAAAACGGTTGCAGCGCACCAAACCCGGTGAGCGAAGCGACAACATCGCGCGTGGCTTGGTGCTCATCTAGCAGTAGCGGCATCGAGCCACCGAGTGCACGCTCGCTGTAGCGGCGAACCTCCTCACGCACATAATCGTGGGCAATTCTTTGGTCGCTGCCAAGATCTACGCCATCGTGCCGCACGCGCTCTCGAACGCGGTCAGCGATGAGAGAAACGGCGGAATGCACGAGTGAATCATGTCGGAGGAACGCCGCGTCGCGCGAAAATTATCCACAGGTCATCGTGAAGGGCAGGCCCCATTGTGACATTAGAGAATCCGGACTGAGGTAATGTTTTTGCTGCCGGTTGTGTGATTGCCCGGCCCACGCGGAAGTGGTGGAATTGGTAGACACGCAGGATTTAGGTTCCTGTGCTTTCGAGCGTGCGGGTTCAAGTCCCGCTTTCCGCACCGTTTGTTAAGAATCACCCGGTACTCTTGCCAAGACGCGCGAGCGTCCCTAACCTTCGACTGGAGAAAACCGGATTGGTTCCCTCTGCGCTGATCCCCTGGATCGATCCTGAAGCGATCCTCCAAAACTTCGGGCCATACGCCCTCATAGTGGTCTGTCTCATCATTTTTGCGGAGACGGGCTTGTTGGTCGGATTCCTGCTTCCCGGTGACACTCTGCTTATTGCGACAGGCCTGTTCGCCTTCAGCCCCGGCATTGGCGTCGACGTCTGGTGGGCCGCTCTCGCCATCGGAGTATCGGCGTTCCTCGGCGGTGA
This sequence comes from Actinomycetales bacterium, assembly GCA_038243605.1. Lineage (GTDB taxonomy): Bacteria > Actinomycetota > Actinomycetes > Actinomycetales > Microbacteriaceae > Terrimesophilobacter. The sequence goes on along the minus strand of JBBSQX010000003.1, from coordinate 27,146 downwards.
AGTCGGGTACCTCATTGGTCACAAAGTCGGGCCCTCTGTTTTCGAGAAGAAAGACAGTGGGCTCTTCAGCCGCAAAAACGTGGAGCGCACAAACGCGTTCTTCGAACGGTTCGGCGGGATGGCCGTCATTTTGGCCCGTTTCGTTCCGATTGTACGTACGTTCGTGCCGGTCGCCGCCGGTGTCGGCCACATGAATTACAAGCGATACTCGCTGTACAACCTCATTGGCGCCATTGTGTGGGGGGTCGGCCTGACCTTCGCCGGATACCTCGTTGGCTACATCCCGCCCGTCGCCGCCTTCGTGCGCGAATACATTGATGTCGCACTGCTCGCCGCCGTTGCCATCAGCGTGCTGCCCGCCGTTTACCACTACATTCAAACCACCCGAGCGGCGAAGAAGGCTCAGCGCGAAAGCGTCCCGCCACTCACCGACGAAGAAGCCGTGATCGACCAAGCGTTCTTTGACAACGACAAGAGCAACGACCCGCCGCGCACCACAACGCAGCGCTAGCTCGAGCGGCGACATCGCCGACGACGCTGACGACGCTGACGACGCCGGTCACACTCCAGCAGGGCGCTCGCTACTTCGTGGAAGCATCCACAGATACCCAGATGGCGCGCGTCGCATCATCACCGAGATCGATAGAGGATGTTGGTGTGCGCACGGAAAGTGCCCCACCAAATGGCTTACGCTCCGCTACCTCAAGCACAGCATCGAGGATGACCCCGTACCCCTCGAGATACTGCAGTAGAGCTGAGTTCCGGTCGCTGATACGCACGACAGTGCACCGACCAGGAACCGGCGCATCATGCAGTAGAACGGCATCCGGCTGAACAAAGGAACCATCGGGGCCAGGGATCGGGTCTCCGTGCGGATCACGGGTGGGATGACCAAGCGAAGTATCGATTGCGGCCAGCAGCCGGTCGCTGAGGGCGTGCTCGAGCACCTCAGCGTCGTCGTGCACTTCATCCCACCGGTAGTCGAACGACTCCACCAGCCATGTTTCGATGAGACGGTGACGGCGAAGCATCCGAAGGGCAAGGGCGCAGCCGCTCTCGGTGAGCATGATCGCTCCATACGGAACATGCGTGACAAACCCTGCCGCCGCGAGCTTCTTGACCATTTCTGTGACAGAGGATGGCGCGAGCCCCAAACGCGCCGCCAACACAGAGGAGGTGATCGGCTCTGGCTGCCACTCAGTGTGCGAGTAAATAACTTTGACATAGTCCTCAACAACCGACGTCGCGGCACTCGGCGTTGCACCTGACGTCGAGCCCGTCGTTTCGCCTTTTGCTGAGCCCGCCGCCGCACTTCCTGCCCCGCTCACACTGCCTCCCCTGTCGTGATCGTGAGCACAATGAGTGCAAGATTGAGCACGATCACCAGCACAACGATGATACCGAGTGTCCATTTGACGAACGCCTTATTCGCCGACTCCCCCATGATGTGGCGATCGTTCGTGAGCCTCAGCAGCGGCACGAGCGCGAACGGGATGCCGAAGCTCAAGAACACTTGACTCAGCACGAGAGCCAAGGTGGGGTTGATATCGAAACCAAGAATCACGAGTGCCGGAATGAGCGTGATTACGCGGCGAAGAAAAAGCGGAATCTGCTTGTGCAGCAGCCCAGCCATAATCGTCGCCCCCGCGTAGCTGCCGATGGATGTCGATGCGAGGCCGGAGGCCAAAAGGCCAACAGCGAAGATCACGCCAATAACGGGGCCGAGGGAGGCCTCAATGGCTGCGTGTGCGCCCTCGATAGTGTCTATGCCTTCTACACCTCGAAGGTTCGCGGCGGCCAAAAGCAGCATTCCGAGGTTCACCACGCCAGCGATGGTGAGCGCGATGACGACATCCCACTTGGTCGAACGCAGAAGGCTTCGAAGGTTCGCCCTCGTCGCCTTGCCGTGGCGATCACGTGCCAGAGCGGAGTGCACGTAGATGGCATGCGGCATCATGGTGGCGCCCAGCATGCTCGCGGCGAGGAGCACCGAGTTAGGTCCGTCAAACATCGGAAGAAGCCCGCCAACTACTCCAGCGGCATCAGGTGGATTCACGAAGAGGCCGGCGAGAAACCCGATCGAGATGATCGCCAACATGCCCATCACGACCGACTCGAAAGGGCGCTGTCCAACTCGGTTCTGGATGCCTAAAATGATCATCGACACCACTCCGACGATGAGGCCACCCCAAAAAAGCGGGATGCGAAAGAGCAGGTTTAGGGCGATGGCGCCACCGATAACCTCCGCAAGGTCGGTCGCGATGGCCACGATTTCGGCTTGTGCCCAGAACGCGCGGCGTTTGCCGGTGGTGAGTCGCTCGCCGAGAAGCTCCGGCAGCGTGTGCCCGGTCACAATGCCGAGCTTCGCAGACTGGTACTGCACGAGAGCCGCCATAAGGTTTGCCACCACAATCACCCACACCAGCAGGTAGCCGTATCGTGCGCCTCCTGTCAGGTTCGCCGCTACATTGCCGGGGTCAACATAGGCGATGGCGGCGACGAATGCGGGGCCGAGCAGCATCCACGAGCGGTTTGGGCGCACGCGTTCCTTAAGTTTCGGCATACCGAAACTCTACTACTCTTGAGCGCAGCTATTTACGGCAACAGAGTCGCTCACGGCACCGCTATACGTGGAAGTGTTCCTCGTGATACGCGTGCTCCTCCGGCTCAAGCTGGAAGGTCGAATGCGCGACATCAAAGTGCCCCGAGAGGCACTCGGCGAGCTCATCCAGTAGCGTGCCGGTCTCGTTATCGGTGAACACGCGAGTTTCCACCACAACATGAGCCGAAAAGACCGGGTGCCCCGACGTGATCGCCCACACGTGAATGTCGTGCACATCCACGACGCCGGGCGTGCGCAAGATGTGCTCCCGAATCTCGGCAACGCTCGTATCTACCGGCACGGACTCGCTCAGCACGCGCACCGCATCACGGAGCAGGAACACCGCACGGGGCGCGATCATGAGGGCAATGGCGAGGGAAGCAATCGCATCCGCCGGCACGAATCCGGTCGCCATAATGACCACCGCAGCAACAATTGCGGCAATCGACCCCAGCATGTCGCCGAGCACCTCAAGGTACGCGCCACGCATATTGATCGACGATTCGGCCTGTGGGCGAAGGATAATCGCCGCCACGATGTTGGCCGCCAACCCGAGGGCCGCAACGAGCAGCATGGGAACACTCTTGATCTCCACATCACCTGGCTCAAGGAATCGCGCGATGGCTTGGTAACCCACCGCGATCGAGACCACCAGCAAGATCAGGCCGTTGATGAGCGCGCCGAAGACCTCTGCCCGCTGGAACCCGAACGTTGAACGGTCGGTCGCTGGCCTCGCCGCGATCACGGTGGCGGCAAGCGCGACCGTCAGCCCGATCGTGTCGGAGAACATGTGGCCGGCATCAGCAAAGAGTGCGAGCGAACCAGCGAAGATCGCGCCCCCGACCTCCACAATCAACACCGTGACGATGATGCCAAGCACGATCGACAACCGTGTGCGGTTGGAGTTGTCATGGTGGTGGTTGTGGCTCATACCCCCCACCGTATGGTGGTACGCGCACGCTTACTAGACAACGGAGCTAGTCGGGAACGATTGTCATTGTCAGGAGCGCAGAAGGTGCTCCCGTACCAGCGGAATAATCTGGGTGAACGCACGGCGGCGGTGGCTAATCGCGTCTTTCTCGGAGGCATCCAGCTCGGCAGAGGCAACGTCATAGCCCTCCGGCTGAAACACCGGATCGTAGCCGAAACCGTTCACGCCCCTGGGTTTCGGCAGCACTGCACCCGTCCACACTCCGAGTTCCACATGCTCGAAGCCTTCTGTGACGAGCGCCGCAGCGCAGCAGAACTCCGCCCGCCTCTCTTGCTCGCTCACCGCGCCAACGCGAGTGAGCTCCGCCAGAAGGTGGGCAACGTTGTCGGCATCCACCCGTGTTCCTGCGTAGCGTGCTGAATGGATTCCGGGCGCACCGCCAAGAGCGTCAAGACAGATTCCCGAATCATCGGCGATCGTCGCAAGCCCGGTGTGCGCGAACGCCGCGCGAGCCTTAATCAGTGCATTCTCTTGGAACGTCGCGCCGTCTTCCACCGGCTCTGGACCGTCGTAGCCGATCAGTTCGATGCCGTCGAGAAGCGGGCCAAGAATACGACGCAACTCATCAACTTTGTGCGCGTTGTGCGTGGCGAGAACGAGTTGAACTGACATCAGATCACGCCTCGTTTGTTCCGTCATCCAATGCCGCTACTTGCATTTGTGTCAACGTTGCCGTGCCGCCAATGGCGAGGTCCAGCAGCGAGTTGAGTTCGTTCCGGTCGAACGGTGCTCCCTCTGCCGTGCCCTGCACCTCGACGAAAAGTCCGCGGCCGGTGACAACAACGTTCATGTCGGTTTCGGCACGAACATCTTCCGTGTATGCCAAGTCGAGCATGGGAGTTCCATCGATAATGCCTACGCTCACTGCTGCGACACTGTCGAAGAGCGGTTTCGCGTTCTTGCCGATGAACTGCTTCGAGCGGCCCCACTCGAGGGCTTCCGCGAGCGCCACATACGCACCGGTGATTGCGGCCGTGCGGGTGCCGCCATCTGCCTGCAGCACATCGCAGTCGATCACAATAGTGTTTTCGCCCAGAGCTTTCATGTCGACTACAGCACGCAAACTACGACCGATAAGCCGCGAAATTTCGTGCGTGCGACCGCCGATGCGGCCCTTCACAGACTCGCGGTCCATGCGGTCATTCGTTGAGCGCGGCAGCATCGAATACTCTGCGGTCACCCAACCTTTGCCCTTGCCTGCCATCCATCGCGGCACGCCGTTCGTGAAGGACGCCGTGCACAACACCTTCGTGCGCCCAAACGAGATCAGTGCACTGCCCTCGGCCTGGTCACTCCAGCCACGCTCAATCGTGATGGGCCGCAACTCCTCGACAGTGCGGCCATCGACTCGTGTGACGGGCGATGGTGATTCGGTCGTCTGGGATTCTGACATGTCAGGTGGACTCCTCCGCTGTTGTGGTTGTACCGGTTTCGACCAGCTGAACGGCCGAAACTTCTGGGCCGAGAAACCTTCTGGCCAGGGTCAAGAACTGGGTTTTGCTGTCGCCGGTAGCCTCGAAACGGTAGCTCGGGGGCGTTGTCGCAGCTCGCAGCAAGCTGTGTTTCACAAGAGTATCGAACACATCGAATGCGGTTTCTTCGGCGCTCGACACGAGCGTGACGTCACTGCCCATCACGACCTGAATGGCGGCAGACATGAGCGGGTAGTGAGTACACCCCAACACCACGGTGTCGACACCGGCTGCTTTCAGCGGGGCCAAGTACTCCTCTGCGACACGAAACAGCTCGGGGCTCGATGTCACACCGGCCTCAACGAACTCCACGAAACGCGGGCACGGGCGCGTAAATAGTTCCAGACCGGATGCCGCAGCAAACGCATCTTCGTACGCTTTCGACTTGATAGTGCCCGCCGTGCCGATCACGCCGACTCGGTTGTTGCGTGTCTGGCGCACTGCGGCGCGCACTGCTGGCTGAATCACCTCAACGACGGGGATTCCGTGGCCTTGCGTATACCGCTCTCTGGCATCCCGCAGAACGGCCGCAGACGCGGTGTTGCAGGCGATCACGAGAAGCTTCACGCCCTGGGCGACCAGGTCATCCATCACGGCAAGCGCGTACTCGCGCACCTTCGCAATGGGCTTCGGGCCATACGGGGAATGTTCGGTGTCGCCCACGTAGACGATCGACTCGTTCGGCAGCTGGTCGATGATCGCCCTCGCTACCGTGAGACCTCCCACCCCGGAGTCGAAGATTCCAATTGGCGAGTCAGTCACAAGAATCGAGTGTAGCGAGCAACACTGGCAGAGGCGCGCGGGCAGGCCGAACACGCGGGCTGGCAGAGGCAAGCCGCACCGCTGGTAGGCGGCGCTGGAGGGTAGGCACTGGCTGATGCGCGCCCCATCCCACCCAGCTAGGCTCTGAGAGTGACCAGTGCCCTGCTGACAGACCGATACGAACTCACCATGGTGCATGCGGCCAGGCAAGCAGGAACCGCCGACCGTCGAAGCGTCTTTGAACTGTTCGCCCGACGCCTACCGGGGGGTCGCAGATACGGCATTGTTGCCGGCACAGGCCGCCTCCTCCAAGCGATCACCGAGTTTCGTTTCGGCGAACCAGAGCTCACCTGGTTGAGCGACAACAATGTTGTGGATGCGGCCACTCTCGAATGGCTCGCGAGCTACAGCTTTCGGGGCGATATTTGGGGCTATCAAGAAGGAGAAGCATACTTTCCGGGCTCTCCCATTTTGATCGTCGAAGGCACCTTCGCCGAAGCGGTCGTGCTCGAGACCCTTGCCCTGAGCATGTTGAACTACGACTCTGCTGTCGCCAGCGCCGCTGCCCGTATGACGAGCGCTGCCGGTGGGCGTCCGCTCGCCGAGATGGGTTCGCGTCGAGCCTCAGAGCACGGGGCAGTCGCCGCGGCGCGCGCAGCATATATTGCCGGGTTCGATGCCACCAGCAATCTTGAGGCCGGCCGCACGTGGGGTATTCCCACGATGGGCACTGCCGCTCACTCGTTCACGCTTTTGCACGACTCAGAAGAGGATGCGTTCCGCGCTCAAGTGGCCGCCCTTGGCTCCGAGACCACACTTCTGGTGGATACCTATGATGTGACCGCAGCAGTGGAGCTCGCGGTGCGCGTGGCCGGCACCTCGCTCGGCGCCATCCGTATCGACAGTGGAGACCTCCCAGGGCAGGCTGCTGCCGTGCGTAAACAGCTCGATAGCCTCGGCGCAACAAACACAAAAATCACAGTGACGAGCGATCTCGACGAGTACACCATCGCTGCACTTCGGGCAGCCCCTGTCGACTCCTATGGGGTAGGGACTTCGGTCGTCACAGGGTCGGGCTCACCCACCGCTGGCATGGTCTACAAACTCGTCGCCAGGGTCGGGTCTGATGGCGAATGGCACTCGGTTGCCAAGAAATCGACAGCGAAGCTCTCAGTGGGCGGTCGAAAATCCCCTGTGCGAACGCTGGTAGGCGGTATTGCCACATCAGAGGTACTGCATATCGAGCAGAATCCGGATGCCCCCGCAGAGTCCGCAGGCGCGGGGCGTGCGCTTCTTATCTCCCTCATGACGGACGGCGAACCGGATGCTCGCTATATGGGAGCCGTCGGCACTGCACTCGCGCGCGAACACCGCGCCGCGGCGGTCGCCGAACTCCCAAAAGACGCATTCCGGCTCGCACGTGGCGAACCGGCAATCCCGACGATCTACGACTGAGCCAAATCGCCTGAACGGCGCACACGGTCTGTCTAGCTAGCTTTTCTGCGCGCTGGTGCAGCGAGTTGCGGCAAACGCTGGGCGACTAAGGGGCGTACCCAGTGTCAGACGCGACTCGCGCGGAGGGAGCGCGGGCGCGCTAGTTGAACCGACGGGGAAAGGGCAGTACTCGTGGGCAGCGGTGGTGGGCGGATCTCCCTCGCGGCCAATACGTCGGTAAAAACGCGCACTGTAGTACTCAGGCGACCGCTGAGAGCTGAAGGTGAGAGGTGAAAGGTAAAATCAATTGCTACTTTTTCATCTTTTCGTAGATCTCTTTGCAGCTAGGACACACCGGAAACTTTTCTGGATCACGCCCCGGAGTCCACAGTTTGCCGCACAACGCGCGAACAGGCTTTCCGCTGAGCGCAGACTCCATAATCTTGTTCTTCGGCACGTAATGGGAGAAACGCTCGTGGTCGCCTTCTTCGAGTTGCTCTTGTTCAACAAGCTCCTCCAACTCTCGGTCGAGAGTTGACGTGCCACCACCACTGTGTTCGATGTCAGGGGTACTCATGAATGCAGCCTAATCTGCAGCGCGTCATTACGGACAATGTTGCCGCGCCAACCCCGCACCGTACTGCACCGCACCACCACGCAGAGCCACACCGCGCAGAGCCACACCGCGAGAATCAGCATCGTACTGGTCACCACAGTTCGCTGCTAGTAACGCTCCGTGAAGGACAGCAGCTCGGGGCCGCGCGCGTCAAACACACGCCCACCCAGCAGGATGCCTCCCACCAACGCAACAACGCCGGTTCCGATTCCGAGCAGTAGCGACGCAACATGCCATCCGCCGCCATACAAAATTCCAAGTACCGCGAAGTAGACGGTCGGCGCCGTCACCACGAGTACGCCCAAAAGCGAGAGACCCTGCACCCACGACGCGCCGCTGGCACTTGACTGTGGTTGAGCGAACGGGCTGTCGCCTGGGTGCACGGCGGGGTAAGGGAATCCCGCCGAAATTATGCTGGAAAGACCGAGACCAGCGAGCAAAACACAGAGGCTCACGCCAAGAAGCGAGGGGACGATATCGGCTGAGCCGTAACCCCACGCGCTCAGCGGGGTACCAACGAGAATGACCAGCAACCCAAGCAAAAGTGGTGGAACTACGCGGCCCGCACGATCCGCACGCCCGCTGATATTTGATGAGACGTGCATCCAGATCGCCGTGTTGTCGAACGCGACATCGTTGTGAACCGTGCTCCACGCTAGAAAGAAGCACATCACGGGCACCGGTAGCAGCAGCAGATTGTTGAGTGGCATTCCGGCGACGGTGAGCGCACCGATCATAACGGCGGGAACTATAGGAACGATCACGAGCGCTGAGCGGTAACGTGCATCGCGCCCCCAGTAGCTGAGACTGCGTGCGGCGACAGCGCCAACAGGGGTTGCGGGCAGGTAGGAAAACCAGCCAAGACCCCGGTAGGTACGACCTCGAGACTCGCGTTCAGGGGTGACCATCATCGCCGCCACAAGCACGCGCCAAACGACCCACAAGACGAGCACGAATCCGATAGCGATCGCCATGGTGCTGAACATCGCAGAGGTGTCACCTACCGCTGCGTACGCTGGCGCCGCCCACACGGCGCCCAAAGGAGTGAAGGCAACAATATCCGCAATCTTGTGCAACACAGGGAGCCCCCTCTTCTCCCAATCGACGGTCACCATAATCGCGATCAGCGGAGATAGCGCACCAAGCACCAACAAGGCGATGAGGCCGGTTGCTTCACGTGCCCTGCGCGTGGCGAGGAGGAGTGTCGCCATTGTCGTCATCACGCGCGAACTCAGCATGCACGTGATCACAAGAACGATGGCGCTGAGAATCGCCACGAGCAGCGCTTCAGTGTTCCTGCTCCACGTCACGATCTGGGCCGCACCGATCACCGTCATGACTACTGCAGGAACGCCCACGAAGGCAGCGGCAGCAAGGCCCAGCGCAAGCCGTGAATTTGGGATGCCGAAGAGTGTGAATTTGCGTGGATCGACGGTGTCGTCAGCACCGAACACGAGAGGCACAAACAAGAACCCGAGAATAACCAATGACCCCGCCACGACAACAATATTTCTGGCAATGTTCGCATCGACGTCGCGAAGAATCACTAGGCCAAGCGTGGCCACGAACGCCGCACCTAGGCCGTAAGAAAGACCCACGATAAGACCAAAAACTTGCCAAGGGCTTCGCCGGAAACTGTTGCCCAGCAGCCTCAGCTTCAGTCCGAGAAGCTGTGCAACCATTCGAGGCCCCCCGAGACGGTGACGCCACCCGCCAGTTCGATGAACTTCTCTTCGAGCGAGCCTTGACCTCGAACTTCATCAACGGTGCCAGACGCGAGCACCTCACCTCCGACGATGATGGCGACGGAATCACACATACGTTGAATGAGATCCATGCTGTGGCTGGAAAGCACGACAGTGCCGCCCGCTTCAACATACTTGGCCAGAATGTCGACGATGCTGGCGACAGAGACCGGGTCGACAGACTCGAATGGCTCATCAAGCACGAGAAGTCGCGGCGAGTGGATGAGCGCTGCAGCGAGGGTGATCTTCTTCATCATCCCGGCCGAATAGTCCGCGACAAGTCTGCCGAGCGCTTCATCGAAGCCGAGTGCTGTCGCGAGCTGCCACATCCGCTCACGAACCGCCCACTTGGGCAAGCCGCGAAGCACGCCTGCATAGTAAAGAAGTTGGCCTCCCGTTAAACGGTCGAAAAGCCGCAAACGATCAGGAAGCACACCCATGAAGCTTTTCGCCAACGCCGGATTTGCCCACACGTCATGACCGTGGACTACCACCGTGCCGCTATCCGGCCGCAGAAGGCCAGTGATCATCGAGAGTGTCGTGGTCTTGCCTGCGCCGTTGGGTCCGACAATGCCAAAGATCGTTCCCGCTTTCACGGTGAGGTCGATGCCATCTACCGCCGTAGTGTCGCCAAAGCGCTTGGTGAGTCCGGTGACCGCGAGCACGCTTTCTCGGTGGTCCTCAGGCGCTTTCTTGCTTTTGCCTTTGCTTTTGCTTTTGCTCGCAGGTGTGACGCGCGTGATAGCCGGCTTGACCTCGAGGTTGCCCTCAGTCTCAGTCTCAATCGCGGGAGTGATCTCGCGCTTGTACGCAGGCTTGGCGCGTGAAGATTCGCTTTCTGCCTCGAGTTCGTTCTCTAGCTCTGCAGCAACCTCTGCGTTTCGCTCTGCCTCACGCTTGGCTTCGAATTCAACTTCACGAGTCTGGCGTTTGTCACGCGCAGAATCGGATGAAAGATCCGCAATGAGTTCGTCAAATTTGGCGAGGATGCTGTCGGGTGTTTCCACGAAGTCAACCGTACCAATCAGAAGCGGCGATCCATACCGGTCACCCCCCATCATCACGAAATGACTACAACCTCTGTTTCCTAAGCTAATACCAAGACTTGCCAGATAAAGTTGCGTCAGCACGATGAGGTGTCGAAACTAACTGTCGCGCCCGAACAACGGGTGTCGCGCGACCGTCACGACGCTGAAGGAGCGCAAATAATATGAGTACGCAAATCGTCATCCTCGCTGCAGGAATGGGCAGCCGTCTTGGCCGGTCATTGCCAAAACCCCTCACTGAGTTGAATGATGGCCGCACCATCATGAAGCAGCAGTTCGACAACATCCACCACGCTTTCGGCACGAACGCGAAGGTCACCATTGTTGTTGGCTACAAACTTGAGCACATCATTGATGCTTTTCCAGAGGCATCGTTCGTCTACAACGAGCAGTACGACCAAACCAACACGTCGAAGAGCCTTCTGCGCGCCCTTCGCGCCTCGGGCCCCGGTGGGGTTTTGTGGATGAACGGTGACGTCGTCTTCGATCCTGAAGCTCTTGAGCGCGCTGCACTTCTTGTGGCCCGCGACCAGTCTTTCGTTTCGGTCAACACCGCGAAGGTGTCAGACGAAGAAGTGAAATACACGACAGACAGCCATGGCTATGTTCGCGAGCTCTCCAAGACGGTCAAAGGTGGCCAGGGCGAGGCTGTTGGCATTAACTACATTTCGCGTGACGCTAAAGCTGCGCTCGTACGTCAGCTCGCCCGCGTGAACGACCAGGACTACTTCGAGCGCGGCATTGAGCTCGCCATTGAAGAAGACGCTTTGCGTGTCGAGCCCATGGACATCTCCGATCTTTACGCTGTTGAGGTCGACTTTGCTGAAGATCTGGAGCGCGCGAACCTCTTCGTGTGACACGTTTTAGCAACGTAGGGCAATAGCATAGGGGGCGTGTCTGCCACCGTATCCTCGAGACCGACTTGGTCTCCCTTTGACCGCTATCGGCACTCCCTTTGGCTTTTAACGATCCGTGATTTGCGGGTGAGGTATTCCACCTCCGTACTCGGATACTTCTGGTCGATCCTTGATCCACTCGTGATGGCGGGCATTTACTGGTTCGTTTTCACACAGGTTTTCGACCGCACTGACATCGGCGAGAAGCCATACATTGTGTTCCTGCTTTCCGCGCTTTTGCCATGGATGTGGTTCAACGGCGCCGTAGGCGATTGCACGCGCGCGTTCTTGAAGGAGGCTCGCCTCATCCGCTCCACGAAGATTCCGCGCACGATTTGGGTAAACCGTCTGGTGCTCTCGAAAGGGATCGAGTTTGTGGCGAGCATTCCGGTGATTGCCGCTTTTGCGATCTTCTCGGGTGCGAGCTTGAATTGGCAGGTGGTGTTCTTTCCACTCGCGATCATCCTGCAAACTCTGCTGCTCGTCGGCGTTGGGCTTATCGTCGCGCCGCTCGTGGTGTTCTTCCGTGACCTCGAACGTGCAGTGAAGCTCATTCTGCGCTTCTTGTTCTATGCGAGCCCGATCATCTACGGGCTCAGCGACCTTCCCCACGGCCTCGACAAGATCGCGGCTTTCAATCCGCTCGCTGGAATTTTTGCCCTCTACCGCAGCGCATTCTTTCCTGAGCAGTTGGATTGGTACGCGGTAGTTGTGGGCACCGGCGTGAGTCTTGCTATTCTCGCGATTGGTATTTTCGTGTTCCGCCGCACCGAGCACGCAGTGTTAAAGGAAATCTGATGGCGGTCGACCAGCACGTGAACCTGCCGTGTGTCATCAAGGTGGAGGATGCCGGCATCCGTTTTCGCCGCAACCGACGTGCGCGCCGCAGCTTCAAAGACCTGTTCGCCGGCCGAAACCGCCGCCTGCGCCAGAGTGAGTTTTGGGCACTGCGCAACGTGTCATTCTCTGTTGGCGAAGGCGAGGCAATCGGCGTCGTAGGGCGTAACGGCCAAGGCAAGTCCACCCTGCTCAAGTTAGTCACCGGCGTACTGCTGCCGGATGAGGGCTCGGTGCAAGTGAACACCGGCGTTGCCCCCCTTATCGAGATCACGGGTGGGTTCGTTGAAGACCTCACCGTGCGTGACAACGTGAACCTCATGGCTGGGCTCCACGGAATGAAGCGTGACGAGATTGCGGAGCGCTTCGACGAGATCATCGACTTTGCAGAGATCGGGGACTTTCTCGACACGCCATACAAGCACCTCTCCAGTGGCATGAAGGTGCGCCTCGCGTTCTCTGTAATCTCACGACTCGAGGAACCAATCCTGCTCGTGGACGAGGTTCTTGCGGTGGGTGACAAGGGTTTCCGCGAAAAGTGTTACCGGCATATCGAGGAGCTCCTCAGCAGCGGCCGCACGCTGTTCTTTGTTTCGCACAATGAACGCGACCTCAAACGCTTTTGCACGCGCGGCCTTTACTTCGATGGTGGCACTCTCGTTTTGGATGCGTCCATCGGCGAGGTACTCGACCGGTACAACGCGGACTACGGACTCGTTACCTCCTAGTTGCAGCGCTCCCCGAGGAGAGCGACGCTGGTCGCTGAGCGCGACGCCGATTCACCCGCGTGCTTCCCTTCGAGAGCCTCAATGAGCGGTCAGACTAAATCGGAGTTAATCTCACTGACCTGCCAGACTCAAATATTCGACAGTGAGGAAGAATATCGTGATCAGCAAAAAGAATGTAGCCGTACTCCCTATCGCCATTCTGTTGGCGTTCGGGTTAGCCTCCTGCGCCTCAGACCCTGCCCCAAGCATCGCCGGCGAGAGCGACAGCGATTCAGGTAATACTGAGCAGGATGCCAGCTCACCAACTGGCGGCTCTCTCGATGAAAACGGGTACGCGATCCCCGGTCAGGTGCTTGAACTCACACTTGGTGAATCTGTTGCGTACTACTCGTATCCGAAGCTCACCATGGAGGATGTGCAGCGCGTCACGATCTCTTCCTTCGACTATGTCGAGAAGGCCGATCTTCCGGAAGGCAAGCACATGGACAAAATGGTGAACGGCGTGCTCGTGCTTTCGCTGAGTTGGGAAAGCGTGGAAGGTGACGTGCAGAGTAACCAGTCCTACATCATTGCGACCCTCGACTCTGGCGAGAAAGGCCGCCCAACGGCGTTCATGGACAACAGGCTCAAAAACGGCGGGGTCGACGCGGGCGAAACAGATAGTGGCGTCTTCACGATCGATATCCCTCGGGGTAAGACGACCCTGACAATCGTCGACTACCAGGACGCGCCGGTCGCACGAATGGTGATCGACTCCAGCAAATAGAACTCCATCCCGTCGGGCAACAGGTGGCAACGTTAAACTTTCATAGCAGCAACTAGCCTGCGCTCTCGGCGGAACATGACCGGGCCTCACAGGTGCATCTGCCTATGATTAACCTCCCCAAACGGGAAGGAACAACGTGAGAACGATCGAAACTGTCGCGACGGTAACTGGTGAGAGCACCCAGCCTAGGATGGCCGTGAACGGCTTCGACCGACTGCTCACGACGCAACGGCCAGTCGTACTCGGCCACATTCGGGGCATCCGCAAGCGGCACCCGCTTGCGACCCCTTCGCGGGTGATTCAGATTCTGGAACGCCGCTACCTCGCCGCCGTCACGGCCGGAGGGGCAGGAGTCGGTGTGGCCGCAGTCATCCCCGGGGTTGGAACCGGCATCAGTTTGGCGCTTTCCGGCGTTGAAACCGTCGGCTTTCTCGAAACCACCGCGCTGTTCGCTCAGTCGGTTACTGAAGTACACGGCATCGCGATTACGGACCCTGACCGTGCGCGCACCATCGTTATGGCAATGATGCTCGGCACATCCGGCGCGGAGCTCGTGCGAAACCTCGCCGCACAGGCCACGGGGAAGGGCGTTCCCCAATCCAGGTTTTGGGGCGACGTGATTGGCAAGAATGTGCCGCAGGCCTTCATGGCGCCGATTGCCGATCGCATGAAGAAAGCATTTCTCGGGCGCTTCGCTCGCAATTCCGCAACTGGCGCGGCGGGGCGACTTTTGCCCTTTGGAGTCGGTGCTGTGGTTGGAGGCACCGCCAATAACATGCTCGGTCGACGGGTGGTCACCAGCTCACGCCTCGCGTTCGGTCCGGCGCCAGCCATTTTCGCACCAAACCTCGAACCGCGCGTGAAAGTGCCGAAACCTGTCATCGCAAACAGCGTTTCCACTATCAGTGCACTTGGCCCGGCGATTCTGCGGCCGATGAAGCAGCTCGGTCACCTTGTTCCCACGCTGAAGAAGAAGAAGCCTCCAGAGCTCGAAGCCCAGACCCCAGAGGCCTAAGCGTCAGCAGCGGAGGGGTCGTCTTCTTCATCATCCTCACTATCGAACGGGTCGGATTCGCGCACCCGGGGATCTGCGGCGTGCAAGGTTGCGTGCTCATCCCAGACCGTGACAAGGGCGTCAACCGCCGAACGGAACCGCTTCGTTGCTTCGCCCGGCGATGTGTCGCCGAAATGCCGCGTCACCCAGTGCTCAAGTCTGTCCTGCGCCTCTTTGCTGTTCTGCACACGATCAACGATCGATACGATGTCGTCGGTCTCTGCCGCATCCAACCACTCCGCCGCGCCCAAGTAACCTTCTGAGTCAATCTCGGCGGCCGGGTTCACTGGCGTGGCGATAAGCAGCGGTTTACCGACCGCCAAACGGTCGTAGACCATCGCAGAGACATCAGTGATGGCGACATCAGCCACAGCGAGTTGCCACCCGAGAACAGCACCGTTGTCATAAATATGTTGAGCGGACCGGTCGCGTGCATTCGCGGCAGCGATGGCAGCGATAATCGACTCGTTAGCGCGCCTGTAGTCCTCATCCACAACCCCACTTCGCGGATGCGGCCGGTAGATAACACGGTGCTGATCAGAAGCGAGAAGCGCCTTCACAAGCCCAACCCCATGCGATGACACCGAACCGTAGGCTGCCGCCGCGCGATCGCCCTCCCAGGTGGGCGCGTAGAGCACTACAGTGCGGGCATCAGGGGTATACGGCAGTTCGCCTGCGAAATGGTCTGCCTGTGGGCGCCCAATCATCATCGTGCGGGAATCCACATCGAAGCCCCAAAGCTTGCGGCTCAGGCGATCCCGCGCCGCCTGCCCGGCCACGAAACTGTAGTCGTAGGCTTTGAACTGGTTCGTGGTCATATACATTTTGTCGCTCTCGCCGTGATTGACGAAGACATGCCACATACGTCCGTATCGAAACATCTGAAAGTTTTTGGTGTTCTGATTCACGTAAAGGACGATGCGAATGTCGTGGTCGTTGACGAAGTTTTCAAGATCGACCACTTTGCGGAGGTACACAATCGGCACCGGTGATTCGTCGAGCATGGCAAGCGTCGCACCAGGTGAGCGCGTCATGATCGCCACCGGCCAGGTTGGATGCAGATCTGCAAGCGGCGCGTACCACTGCCTAATTTGGTACAAGTTCACCTTGGTATCCGCAAAATACACCGCAACACGTACGCTGCCAGGCGTCGGCATCTGCTCTGTCTTCAGCCTTTTTGCGAGAGCCCGGCGAGTGAGACGAGATCGGATGAGGTTACGAACGATGCGCCGCGCAGACTTCAAATCGGTCAGTAGGGCCACAGGTCGATTAAACCAGTGCAACACACCACACATCTGCTGCGCACCACGACCGTTACTCAGCTGATACTGGAGTGGTGCGCGCTGCTAGGCTCGCCAAACAGACTTCAACGATGAAAGAGTGCGACCGACCGGTGCCCAGTTTCACGTTCGCCAGAGGGAACGCGACGAAGCTTCTCTCACTGCCCTTGTACGCCTTCGGGTGGCTCTCAAGCCTGATCGTTCGCCGTCGCAGCGACCTGTGGGTGTTTGCGTGCGGCTCCGGAATCGGCGAAGGCGCGCTTGAGCTGTATCGGTTCGCCGCCACCGCCGACCCGTCACTGCGCCTCGTGTGGCTAGCCCGCAGTCAGGACGAGCTCGCGGAGGCGCGGCGCCGTGGGCTCACCGCCGCCATGCGGTCAAGTTGGCGCGGGTTCCGCCTCACGCTCAGGGCTGGAGTGATTGTTCTGACGCACGGGATGGGCGACGCAAACCGGTTCGGCACGAGCGGAGCCTTCCTTGCGCAGCTGTGGCACGGCATCCCCCTCAAGAAGATTCAACTTGACTCTGCCGCAACGTTCAGCGGGTTCGCGCCCACGCTCATGCGTGCCCTTTACCGACGCGGGGCCTCCGCCATCGACCTGATGCCTGCGGCCTCGGATGTCTCTGCCGTGCGCCTGCGCAGCGCGTTCGGCCTGCCGACAGATCGGGTCGTCGTCACGGGTGACCCGAGAGATGACGTGGTGTTCCGAGACGCCAGCGACGCGCGCACACTGCTTACCCACGCCATCGGCGAGATCGGCACCGACCGCATCGTGCTGTACGCGCCCACGTGGCGGGACGGCAGCAGTGACCCGTCCATTCCCACCGAGGCAGAATGGGCACGCATTGCCGCGCATCTAGAAGCCACCTCCCAGATACTCGTGGTGCGACCGCACCCGCACAGCGTCGGGGATTACCGTTCGGGCACCGCCGTCTCCCCACGCATCCGAATGCTCCCCGCGAGCGCACAAAACGACATCAACCCCGTGTTGCCTGCAATTGACATTCTCATCACCGATTACTCCTCGACGGCGTATGATTTCGCTTTGCTTGGGCGACCCATCGTGTTTCTTGCGCCCGACGCAGAAAGCTACGCGAACACGCGTGGGCTGTACGAACCGTATGTGCAGTTCAGCGGCGCAAGCGATGTCGCAACATGGGATGGCGTGATGGCACTTCTCGACGACGCCGCCACGTTGTCACGCTTATCACAACACGCTGTTCGCCTCGCCGAAACGCATCACAATTTTCGTGACGGCCGCAATACTGAAAGGCTGTACAAAGAACTCAGATCCCGACTGAAAGGGCAGGCATGACCACGCAGCGCACCATGGCGCTCGACTCGATCGTGCTCACAACTGTGCCCACGGAAGGATCACACAGCAAGCTAGACGAACGGCTAGGTATTCGGGCGGGCGACGGACCTCAGCGGCTGGAGCCAGCCCAGACACCTGTTCTCGCCCTCACCGGCACAGGGCTTGCCCCCGACTCGTTAGAGCTAGTGGGTTCGCGCCTACAGATCACCGGCACAGTGGAGACATCAGGGGAAGGTTGGAAGGGAACGTTGCCGCTACGAGCTAGTCGGTGGAGCAGCCCCCCGCTGCCGCCTCCCTCTGGCACTTATCGAATAGTGATCAATGGTGTTGATGTGCCAGCTGATACGCGCATTTGTGTGCCAGATGCGCAGCTCGTTCCAGAACAGTTTCGTCTCTCATTTAGCAACGAAAAGCGATCCAGCACGACCGTGACCATTGCCGCGCCGCTCACCGACGACGAGGTGGGCGCCAGTAACCAAGCCCGCTTGGAGGCGCACTACCGATCCGCCGCAATAGAGCCACACGATGCCGTGTTCTTTGAAAGCTTTTACGGACAGAATGCTTCCTGCAACCCGCTTGCGTTGGATCGCGCGATGGCGCGCCTGCGGCCAGACGTGACACGCTACTGGGCAGTGGCCGATGCCTCCGTCGACGTGCCAGACGGTGCCATCCGTGTGATCGAGGGAAGCGCAGCATGGTGGGAAGCGCGGGCGCGGGCGAGACTCATCGTCGTCAATGATTGGCTGCGCAACCGATTCCACAAACGTAAACATCAGACCGTGTTGCAAACCTGGCACGGAACAATGCTGAAGAAGCTTGCTCTTTCGCGCTCGCGGCTAGGCATCCGCCCCGCCCTCGCGACGCTGCGCGAACGGTCGCGCTGGGACATCCTTCTTGCACAGAACGATTACGCTGCGCGAATTTTTCGACGCGCGTACGCGTATTTTGGGCCGATCTGGAAGGAGGGCTACCCGCGCGATGACGCGCTACTCACAGCAGATCCTTCGGCGGTCCGTGCCCGACTTGGCATTCCTGACGGTGTGCGGGTGTTGCTGTACGCGCCCACCTGGCGCGACGACCGACCAGACCATGTTGACCATCTCGACGTGTCGCATTTCGCGGAGCAGCTTGGCGCGGGCTTCGTCACTCTTATTCGTGGCCACTCGCGCACGCTTCAGCCCGGCATGGACGTGCGCGCAGGCGGTGTGATCGATGTCACCAGCTATCCCGACATCACCGACCTGTTCGTCACCGCAGACGCGCTCATCACCGACTACTCCAGTGTGATGTTTGATTTCAGCGTCACCGGCAAGCCGATATTCTTCTTCACACCTGACCTTGATCGCTACCAGCAGGTTCTGCGCGGTTTCTACTTCGACTTGCTACCGGTTGCTCCTGGTCCTGTTGTGCAGAGCTCGGCCGAACTCGTTGATCTTGTGCGAACGATGGATGCCGTGCAGCCCGAGTTCACTGAAAAGTATGCGGCGTGGCAGAAGCGTTTTAATCCCCACGATGATGGGCTTGCGGCCGAACGCGTTGTTGCCCGACTGATCCGTGAAGGCAAGATCTAACGATGGCAACGCGCAAAGAAACTGCGGAGTACGTGCTCGACCAACTCGATCCACTCGATGTGCGTGTGCGCGCCATGTTCGGCGAATACGCCCTGTACTGCGACGAGAAGACCGTCGGGTTCATCTGCGACGACACGGTGTTCGTGAAGCCCACGACCGTCGCGGAAGCTGTTCTCGGTCCAGAGACGATGGCACCCCCCTACCAGGGCTCCAAGCTTTACTATGCGGTACCGGGTGATCTCCTTGAAAACCGAGAGTGGTTGCAGAATCTCGTGCAGCGCACTGCCGACATTCTGCCGCTTCCAAAACCGAAAAGGCCAAGGGCCCCCAAGTAAGCCAAACACGTGCGCTAGGTGCGCGAAGTATCATTCGTATTGCCGGCGCCGCGGATGATGCCTACGAGAAATCCGGTCCCCCAGCTCACGTGCATGGTGGGCAGCACGATCAGAAACAGCCACCGGTCTCGCCACGGTGTCACCTTGTCTTTGGTGAGGGCAACCCAGGTGATGAGTGCAAGGTAAAGGACCGGCGCAAGATACACCGCGCTCGCCGCAAGTCCCATTTTGCCGTGCAGCACCCCGGTGAGTTGAAGCGCCGCCACAACGATGCACGCAATGAGAGAAAAGACGAGAAGCGGCGGTGCGTAGAAACGCCAAGGGTTGCGCCCCCGAGTGCGTCGCACCAATTCTGCCCGCCACACGCCGGTGGCAAAAAACTGCCGCACGAGCTTTGGCCAGTTCTCTCGCGGCCAATAGGTGACCTTGAGTTTCGGATCGAACCACACCTTACCGCCGCCATCGCGGATGCGTAAGTTCAGTTCCCAGTCTTCGCCTCGCCGAATCGTCTCATCGAAGAGGCCAGCCTTCTCGAGGGCCTCACGCCGGAAGACGCCAAGATACGCGGACTCCGCCGATCCTTCTGTCGCACCACCGTGGTAGCGGGCCCCGCCCAGACCGAAGGGGCTGTTGTATGCCCTTGCCACCGACGATTGGAACGGCGTGGTGCCTTTTGCGAGCATCACCCCACCCACGTTGGCGGCACCCGTTCGCTGAAGGGTTGCCACCGCCTCCGTCGTGTAATGATGTTCGAGTTCGGAGTGCGCATCAACGCGCACCACGATCGGGTTCGCGCTTGCGCGGATGGCCAAGTTCAGCCCAACCGGAATGTCTGGCCCTGGGTTCACAACCGTACGAATCCGTGGCTCCTTTTCGGCAAGCTCCAGGACAAGCTCGGTGGTGCCGTCGGTGGAGGGGCCCAACGCGATGACGATTTCTTTGTAACCTGGGTAGTCCTGCTCAAGGATTGTCGAGATCGCGCTCTGCACGTACTGAAACTCGTTCAGAACAGGCATGACGTAGGTGACTGCGGGGTACTTCTCCACCGAGGATGCCATTCGTCAACTATGGCAGAAGCCCGGCCACCACAATGGTGACCGGGCTTCTCGCGCCGTGCATTTAGTTGAGCGCGCCGAGGGTCACTGTGACGGTCGTCGGCGTGTCGCCGCGCAGATAGGTGACGCTCGCTTCTGAGCCAGCCTCTGCCGCCCTCACCTGTGCCGTGAGGTCGATGCTGCCAGTAATGGGCAGCCCATTGAACGCGGTCACAATGTCGCCTTTGTGGATGCCAGCCTTATCAGCCGCGCCACCCTTGGAAATCGATTGAACACTTGCACCGACAACAGTTTTGGACGTGATCGCAGCGTCACTTGTGACGTCCATTACGGTCGCGCCGAGGAGCCCGTGTGATGCCGTTCCGCTGTTGATGATGTCGAAGGCAACGCGCTTGGCGAGGTTGGAGGGAATGGCGAAGCCAACACCAATGTTGCCGGATTGCGCGCCGACCGAAGACCCTGTGCCCGCAATCGCAACGTTGATTCCGATGACTTTGCCGTCAGCGTCGAGAAGTGCGCCACCCGAGTTTCCTGGGTTGATTGCAGCATCCGTTTGCACAACCGGGAGGAAGATTTTTGCCTGGCCGCTGGCGGACGGCTGCTGCTCGCCCTTCTTTTGCGGGTCACTGGGGGCAGGGAATTCCCACCAGTTGAACGGACTAGATTCGTCTTGACCGCCGCCGTCCCCTTCCGGGGCCTTGCCGGTGTCGTCTTTCGGTGCAGCGGACGATGAAATGGTGATGCTGCGGTTGAGCGCACTAACGATTCCGTTGGTGACGGTGTTGGAGAGCCCGAGAGGTGCACCAATCGCGATGGCCGTATCCCCAACGTTCAGCTTGTTCGAATCAGCGAATTGCAGCGGCGCGAAGGTGCCATCGATTTTGATGACCGCAATATCGGTGATCGGGTCGGTGCCGACAAGTTTGGCGGTGTAGAGGTGGCCGTCATACGTTTGGACTTCGATCGTGGCGTGCGCTGTTTCGCCGTCGAGTGTCACGACGTGTGTGTTGGTGACGATGAAGCCGTCTTCACTGACGATCACTCCGGAACCTGTTCCGCCCGCTGTTCCACCTTGCACAGAGACTGTGACAACGGAGGGGCCGGCGGAGGCGGCAATTGCGGTGACCTGCGTGGCGTTGGCCGCATCGTTGACCGTAATTGTTCCCGGCCCTGCTGGGGAGGCGACGGTGCCGGATGGGAGGTTTGAGTTGATCGCCAACGTGGCGACACCTGCACCGGATACGCCTCCAACTAGTGCACCGACGGCGAGGGCAATGGCCGCGAGCCCGAGTGGCGAAGACTTCTTGCTGGTCTTCTTCGTGTGCTCGTCAGTGAGTAGTTGATACGTAGGTTCGGGGTTGTCAGTCATCGGGGTGCTCCTTTCAAGCATGGATAGCATCCAACTGCAGCCTGAACATTGTATTTGTCTGCGCTGTGAGCTCGCCTACGAGCGTTTCTCGCTAATGGCCACACCTGCCGAGTGCCCGAAGAACACAGCAAATGTGATTGCGGCGATGATGACAGTGATTCTCGGGAGGTGCGATGCGCGACGGGGCGTTGCGATGTGGGCAGTTCAGCAGCCTGGGCCACCAGGGTTCACGGTGCATTCGTCTTCGACGAGCACCGTTTTTGCGCCAGCTGCGGCTACCGCCACAAGTTGGTTTGCTGGTGCCCACACAACCCCGCTCACGGGAATCCATGCTGTGCCGGAAGCGAGTTGATACTCGGGTGCGTAACCGATGGTGAGGTCGATCACATACCGGCCGGGCGCGCTGTAGATATGGCTGGTTGGGGTCGCGTCGAACTCGGCGATCCCCTGCGCCGACCAGGTCGCGCCCGGCGTGGATGTGGTGCGCGTGGCCCCGTCGCCGTATGTCCAGGAGTACTGCACCGGAGTGAACCGAACGGAGGCCGGCCCTCCCAGTAGCGTTCCTGACTTGATGTGCTGGGTAGCATGAGCGAAAAAGTTTGTGGACAATCCGACGATCATCCACCCGTTGGGTTGCATCGAATCAGTGCCTGCATTCGGTCGAAACTTCGCGATGTCGGTGAGAGTCAACGCTGCAGTGACCGTGTAGCCATCCCTGACTATTGCGGGTGTGGTCGCGTCATTCGGCGAACCGGCGCCGGCACCGCCCGCGCCCGCTCGTGATGCCCCGGAATCGTCCCAAGAACCCGCGCTAGAGTCTCCCGAGCCCGCGTCAGGCTTCGGAATTGTGCCATCAAGCGTGACTTCCTCGGGATCTAAAGTAACTATGACTACCGGACACCCGGATGTGTAAGCAGTAGCGAGAGAACAATCGGCTGTGTCTGCGGAGCTGATGGCTGGAAAAACAACAATCGAGCCGCACAAAAAAATACACACGCGAGCGTTCTTAGCATTTTCCACTCCCCCAGATATCTTTATCCGACACTAGAAGCGACGATGCCTCGGGGCTCGCATCAAATGTCACTTCGTATAGCGATCGTTCACGAAGGCCTTCGGCTCTAACGGATTCGCCGGTAGCATTTAGCACTTGCGTACCCGAGATGTCTTCACACAGGTAGGCAACGACAATTGAGGCGCCATTAGAAGTCGGATCAAACTGTTGCAAGACGACTTGATCGAATTTCGTCGATCCGATGCTATGCCAACCATTTGTTTGAACTTGAACAAATCCATCATTCTCAATCTGAAGTTGATCCCCCGCCAAGACTTCTGAAAGCGCGTCAGCTCCTTCCCCACCATTTGCAAAAATCGCATCAGAAACTTCCAGGTACTTCGCGTACGCGTCAGTGGCCGCGGCGAGCGCTTCCTCGTCGGAGGCGAAGATCGGTGTCGCGGAGGGCTCGGGCACGGGTGTGACATTGGGCTCGCTTGGCACGCAGCCGGCGAGCAGAAGCGTGACGACGAGCAAGGCTGCAGGTGGCAGCATCCGAATTCCCATGAGACAAGACGGTAGGGCACAGCGGCCCCACGACGCCGCAGTTATCCACAACGAGAGATAACGTGGGTGCATGACGGTACACGGCGCATGGCAGCGAACGGCACGCGGGGCAATGCTTCTCGCCGATGACGGAGAGCTACGGCCCACCATTTTTGCGGAGATGTCTGCGCTGGCGGTGTCCACTGGGGCGATCAACCTCGGTCAAGGCTTCCCAGACGAAGACGGCCCCACCGAGGTGCTGGAGGCCGCCTGCGATGCCATCCGCAGCGGAGTCAACCAATACCCACCCGGCCTCGGCATGCCCGTGTTGCGCAACTCCATCGCCGAACACCAGGCGCGGTTTTACGGCATCACGGTGGACCCAGATCGCGAAGTGCTCGTCACCGCAGGTGCCACTGAGGCTCTTGCCGCCACAATTCTGGCTCTCACCGATCGCGGTGATGAGATTGTCACGCTAGAGCCCTTCTATGACTCCTACGCCGCCATCGCGGGGCTCGCGGAAGCTAAGCACGTGACAGTTCCGCTGCGCGGTGCAGAGGTCCAGCCCGACCACGACGAGCTGCGTGCGGCAGTGAACGACAACACCCGCATCATCCTCATCAACGACCCGCACAACCCAACGGGCACAATTTTGAGTCACGAAACTCGTGAGCTCATTGTTGAGCTCGCGCACAAGCACGATGCGATTATTGTCACCGACGAAGTGTATGAACACCTCACGTTCGGCAT
Organism: Actinomycetales bacterium; assembly: GCA_038243605.1. Taxonomy (GTDB): domain Bacteria; phylum Actinomycetota; class Actinomycetes; order Actinomycetales; family Microbacteriaceae; genus Terrimesophilobacter. Next base: position 2,984 of record JBBSQX010000003.1, on the reverse strand, counting down.
CCGTCACGAACCGATCGCGAGCCTGCCAGGGGCACGCGAACGCACCGTCAGTATCTCCAGCGGTGGCAAAACGTTCAACACCACGGGGTGGAAGATCGGCTGGATCACCGCCCCACACGACCTGATTCAAGCGATCCTCGCGGTGAAGCAGTACCTCACCTTTGTGAATGGTGCCCCGTTTCAGCCCGCGACTGCCGTGGGGCTCAGTCTGCCCGATACCTACTTTGCAAAACTTGCCAGCCACCTCCACAGTAAAAGCGAGTTACTCTCCAAGGGACTCACCGCTGCCGGCTTTATTGTCACGAAACCGCAGGCCGGTTACTTCATAGTCGCGGATGCCGCGCCGCTCGGCTTCGCGGATGCCGACGCAGCGTGTCGCAAGCTCCCCGCCCTCGCAGGAGTGGTGGGCATACCGGTCACAGCATTTGTGCGGCCTGAGCACCGTGCCGACTTCGGAACCCTTATTCGTTTCGCCTTCTGCAAGAAAGCAGACGTTCTGGAGCGCGCCTCAGCACAACTCGCGAACCTCAAACGATAGCGTCGATCAGCGGCAGGGTCATCGTGAAACAAGTCCCCATTCCTTCTTCGCTCGTCACCCCGAGCTCACCGCCGTGCGCCGTGACGATGGCTTTCGTGATGACAAGGCCAAGACCCACTCCAGGAACGGCATTTTTCGTTGCCGTTGAGGCTCTAAAGAATCTCGAGAACAACTGATCAAGTTCTGCCGACGCGATACCCATTCCTGTATCCCGAATCGACACGACCGCCTGGGTCGCAGTAGTCGCGACGCTGACGGTGACCGTTCCACCCGCCGGAGTGAATTTCAATGCATTAGAGATCAGGTTGTCGCTCGCCTGCCCTATGCGAACCGCGTCCCCGCGGATCATGACGCCGTTTGCGATGCTCGCATTCAGGGTGATACCTGCAGTGGATGCTGCCGGGCGAGCCGATTCCACCGAAGCAGAAACGATCAGGTCAAGACTCTGCTCAGTCTGATTAATATGAAACATTCCAGAATCGACTTGAGCGGTGAAAAGCAGGTCGCCGACTAAACGCAAAAGTCGATTTGCATTGCGTTCGGCCACCGAAAGGTAGTGCAACTGGTTTTTCGATAGCTCAACGCCCTCCTCATCACGTAAAAGTTCGAGGTACCCGAGAATAGAGCTCAGCGGCGTCCTCAACTCGTGAGAGATCAGTCCGACGAACTCGTCCTTCAAACGCGACAGCTCCTTCGCTTTCGTCACATCGTTCGCGACAAACAGGTAACCAGCGATATCCCCCGACTCAGTTAGCCGAGCGGTGACCGCGAGCTCGACCGGGACCAGGTGACCATTGGCGCCAACATAAGTCCACTCCCGCACATCCGCGTTACCCAAGCGTGTCGGCTCAACTAATGCAGAAAAGCCAGGATTCAATACCGTCTCCCCCACGGGAAAATTCAGTTCCTTCGATCGACTGGTGAGTTCCTCCGCCAAGTGGAACTCGTCAATTCGTCGAATGCCTTCCGTCTCGACATCACTGAGCCCGAGAAGTTTCACTGCTCCAGGGTTCCATGCGTCAATTAAACCGGAACGGTCTGTTCCGATAACCGATTGTTCAGTGACCGCACCCCAGAGCCCACGGAACATGCGCTCCAATTCGCGAAGTTTGGCCGCACTTTCCGCAAGCTGCTGCGAGTGCTCCACACTCTCCCGCAACAATTCTGCCCGTTCGGCTGCCTCCCGACTTGCGGAGTCCGCCCGTCGTCTCCACTGGCGAGAGAGCTCGTTGATGACCGCGGCGGCGACCGCAAACACGGCCGGTGCCATGAGACCGCGAACCATGAACGGCGCATCCAACAACAGGTGCCAGTCATACGCAACGGGGAGAAGAAGCGCTAACGCAGCACCCAACGCGGAATAGACGATGAAGCGTCTTCCGTGCTCAGCGGCAAGCCACACAATGGGCAGGATAACGAGAGCCGTAAAAGCAGAATTGTTTGTACCGGTCCCAACCCGAAGGAATCCGATCGCCACAAAGTCCAACGCCGGCACAACCAGCGCCCACCCAGTGGTCATGGAGCGCGAGGTGAAGTACAAGGCGAGAACAGTGGCGAACCCGGCGATAGTCATACTCGTCGCCATCGCCGTGGGGTTGTCGACAAAGTTCATCGGCGCCAGGATGACGATAACCAACGCGAGCAAAAAGAATGTGGCGACGGGAATCTGCTTCACGATGGTTGTCGGGCTGTCCGCCCTCACCCGGGCGTAGATGCGTGCGAGGTTCACGGCTTTGCCTCACGCCTTGAGGCAAGCTCAGAAAGTCGGGCGGCCAGCTCGCGAGGGCTGAAAGGCTTCATCAAGTACTCGTTTGCGCCCACATCCAATCCAGACTGCTGCGACCATTCGGTCACGGAGGCAGACAAAAGCAGCACCGTCATGTCCTTCAGCGCGTCGTCTGCGCGGATCAATCGGCACAGGTCAAGGCCCGACTTTCCCGGCATCGAAACATCGAGAATAACCACATCAGGCACCAAGTGCTGAATCGCGGCCCACGCCGCATTACCGTCGGCCACAGAAGCGGCCAAGTGCAACCCAGCACGCTCCACCGCAATCGCAACAAGGGCGCGGATATCGTCGTCGTCATCTGCGGCGACGACGCTCAGGGGGGCGGGGTTGCCAAAAATCAGACGGCCCACCTTTGAACGAAGTTTTCGAGAACGTGTGTGATATTTGCTCGCGTTACCGGCTTCATGAACTGCGCGTCGGATGCTGGATGCCGATCCACGCCAAGGACCGACGCGCTGACCACCACGCACTCTGGCCATTCCCGCTGAATGTGCTCGGCCAGCTCCCACCCGTTCATGCCAGGAAGAATGAGATCAATCATCACTAGATCGGGAGGGTCGCTGGCGAAAACAGCCAGCGCGCCTTCTGCCGACTCTGTGGCTGTCACCTCGCACCCTGCCAGCTCAAAAAAACGTTGAAACAGGAACCGCTGGTCTT
>JBBSQX010000002.1:0-285720 GCA_038243605.1 Actinomycetales bacterium | reverse complement strand
GCTTGAATCTCCCGCCATGACCAATGTACGCACTATCGCGGCCCCATGGATATGACAGTGGCTGGAAGAGTGGGCAGCTTTCGGTGGCCACCACCCCAACACACCAAGAAAGATTGACGTGCCCGAAACGAAGCCTACGGAGACCGTGAGCCTCACCTCTCGGCACCCGACATTGTCGGGTATGGAGATCATTGATCACCTGATTCCACCACGGCAGTTCCGCACGGCAACCGTTGACTCTTACCGCCCTGACCCCGAATACGTATCGCAGCAGGAAGCAGTGGATGCTGTTCGAGCGTTTTCTGACGTGTGGGGCCATTCGGCGACACGGTTCTTTGGCCGTCGTCGTTATAAAGATGCTCTTCCCGGGATCTACTTTGACGGCGGTTTTGGAGTTGGCAAGACACACCTGCTCGCTGCGTTGTGGCACAGCGCTCCAGGGCGAAAGTACTTCGGAACGTTTATTGAGTACACGGCCTTAGTCGGAGCCTTGGGCTATTCGGCCACAGTGCAGCTACTCCGTGGAGCGAATCTGATCTGCATTGACGAGTTTGAACTCGACGACCCCGGCGACACGCGATTGATGTCCCGACTTCTCGGCGAGCTCGTGGCCTCTGGAACTCGCCTCGCCGCAACATCCAACACACCACCTAACGCACTCGGCGAGGGGCGTTTCGCCGCCGTGGACTTTTTGCGGGAAATCGATTCGCTTGCTGCACGCTTCACCATCATCCGCATAGACGGTCTCGACTATCGACGTAGGGCACTCGACGGTCACGCTGTGAGCGTGACGGAAGTTGAGTTCGAGAAGGCCCTAGAAGAGATTGACGGTCCGGTAGCGGTCGATGACTTCGGCACAGTCATCCGCCATCTTTCCACCGTTCATCCATCCCGGTACGTCAAATTGGTTGATGGGCTTGTCTGCGTGGGCCTGACAAATGTGCGGGTGCTTCAGAGTCAAACGGATGCGCTACGGTTTGTCGCGTTTGTCGATCGGCTGTATGACGGTCAAGTGCGCGTGTTGGCGACTGGAGTGCCTCTAGATCAGGTATTTGCAGAAGACATGCTGGCGGGCGGCTACCGTAAGAAGTACCTTCGTGCAGCATCCAGACTGATTTCCCTCACAAGCGACTCCCCAGACTGATTTTTGGCGGTTTGCCGGGTGTAGTCTCTGTCTCGGAGCGTCGGGAAGGCTGATCGACACAGCGTCAACGCTGTGAATCAGCACAGTGGATCACGACCGCTGATCACCAGCTTTGATCAGCATCATTGATCAACATTGTGACGCTTCGTCATCGCCTGTTGAAAGCGGAGTATCTAGTGAGAGTTTCCGAGATAGCTATCAGCCTCCCCGTTGTTGACCGTGGGATGAGCGCCCTCGCTGCGGCGCAGATCATTGCGCGCGACAGTAGGGCGAGCATTGTTGTCGCGGATGCCAGAGGGAAGCCAGAGGCGGTCATCTCTGCTGTCGATGTGCTGAGAGCACTCGTGCCCAGCTACCTTCTCGACGATGTCTCTCTTGCCGCCGTCTTTGACGAGAAAGGCGCAGATGAAGTCTGGGCAGGCGTGCCACCTCAGACCATCGGTGAATTGATTGACGATGAAGAATCGCGAGTTCTCGGCATCCTCGAGGTGGAGTCAACGGCAACCCTTCTCGATGTCGCAGCTCAGATGTGTCAAGAGCGAGCTCTGGTCGCCGTTGTGAAGGGCGTGGTGAACGAGAAGTCGAAGTTTGTCACGCTTCCGGCCGTTCTGGATGCTGTACTTCACACCCGTCACCGCGCGAGCGCGCCCAATGACGCTGGCGATGGTGACGATACGAAACAGCAGGACGCGCGCACATGAGCGTGCAGATCATCCTGGCTCTGATTGTCTTTGCGGGAGCCTACGTTCTTATCGCCACCGAGTGGGTGCCCCGTATGACGGTGGCGCTCGTGGGTGCCGGTCTCATGATTGTCATCGGGGCAACTGACGATCATGGTGTGTTCTTCTCCGAGAAGACCGGGGTCGACTGGAACGTCATCTTCCTTCTGCTCGGAATGATGATCATTGTTGGAATTCTGCAACAAAGCGGCGTGTTCGAGTTTCTCGCCATTTGGGCCGCGAAACTTGCGAAGGGACGACCCTTCGTCATCATGGTGATGCTTGTCGTCATCACCGCGTTGCTGTCTGCCTTTCTCGACAACGTCACCACCGTGTTGCTCATCGCCCCGGTGACTCTCTTGATTTGTGAACGGCTTGCCGTACCCGTAGTGCCATTTCTCATCGCTGAAGTGATGGCGAGCAACATCGGGGGAACCTCAACACTTATCGGTGACCCGCCGAACATCATCATTGCAAGCCGCGGAGGCTTGAGCTTCAACGACTTTCTCATCAACCTAGCGCCGATTGTGTTAATTTTGCTGGTCGTCTACATTGGCTTGTGTTGGTTGATGTTCCGCACGCAGCTTCGGTTCAACCCGGAGCGAGTTGAACGCGTGATGGCCCTGAATCCGCGCGAGGCTATCCGCGACGTGTCGCTCCTGATTAAGTCGCTTGTGGTCATTGGTCTAGTGCTTTCCGGGTTTATCCTTCACTCGGTGTTGGGCGTTGGGCCAGCCATCATCGCGCTACTGGGTGCTGGAGTGTTGGTACTGATCACACGCTTGGAGCCGAGAAAGATTTTTGCCGATGTCGAATGGGAAACACTTCTGTTTTTCGTTGGGCTGTTCATCATGGTCGGATCGCTCGTGAATCTTGGGGTCATTGAATATGTTGGCAAGGTCGCGATCGAGGCCATCGGTGACAACTATTTCGGTGCAGCAACCGGCTTGCTCTTCGGATCAGCAGTGGTGTCGGGGATCGTTGACAACATTCCGTACGTGGCAACTCTCGCCCCGCTCACGAGCGACCTCGTGCAGGCGGGCGGCGCTGCAGCGCACCCGCTGTGGTGGTCTCTCGCGTTGGGGGCGGATCTCGGTGGCAACCTCACCGCGATTGGTGCGAGTGCGAACGTTGTTGTGCTTGGTATCGCGAAGCGGGCAGGCCACCCGATCTCATTCTGGACGTTCACGAAATATGGGCTCATTGTGACGGCGATCACAATTTCACTGTGCCTGCCCTACATCTGGCTGCGCTACTTCATGTGAGTTGTGGCACGAAGAGTTGATTGTGGCGAGAAGTGTTGAGTGGTGGGCGATACCGGACTCGAACCGATGACCTCTTCCGTGTGAAGGAAGCGCGCTACCAACTGCGCCAATCGCCCATACCGAACACGTCGGCCTGTCAATCTTGCCACATGTTTCGACACACCCTGCGCCGGAATTGTCATCGAACATGCGCATCGACTAGAGTCACTAAGCGCGCAGAAATGCGTGTCGCAATGCGGATGTGGCGCAGTGGTAGCGCACAACCTTGCCAAGGTTGGGGTCGCGAGTTCGAATCTCGTCATCCGCTCGAGTGGGAAGTGTCAGCCTCGCTGGCGCCTCCTGTGAATGGTGGAGTGGCCGAGAGGCGAGGCAGCGGCCTGCAAAGCCGTTTACACGGGTTCGAATCCCGTCTCCACCTCCAGGTGTGACAACCTGGGCGATTGGCGCAGCGGTAGCGCGCTTCCCTGACACGGAAGAGGTCATCGGTTCGATCCCGGTATCGCCCACCACAAGACCCCTGTGGACGCGGGGGTTTTTCGGTTTCCTCAGAGATTGAGTTGTATGTTCGATGCAGGGAATCCACACCGAATTGTCGCTACCTCAGCTATGACTGATGGGTCTTATGCGATTTCTTTCTCGTCGCCAGCGGGATTGTTGCTAACCCTTCGTGGTTTATTCTTTACCACGTTTGTTCTCGCCCTCATCGTCGGACCGCTTTTTGGTTTCGGTGGGCTTTCGCATGCAAGTTGGCGTGGAATGCTATCTCGCATCCAAGAGTGGGTGAGCACAGCGTTCAGTAGAGCGCCCGCGCTGCTCTTCGTCATCCCGGTGATGAAATGATCAACGCGGGACGTCATCTCACCCTCGCGCTCACGCTCTGGGCGCTTGCGGTCATCCTCGGTCCCTTCGTGGCAGTTTTTGCTGTGCTTTACGCACTCGCTCCCGACCCCGGCGGTTCTCTTTTTTGGGCTGTTTATCTGATTGGTATACCCATTTTCATCGTCAGCGTACTGACCGGTCTGGCCTCGGCATTAGGCGCCTACGTCGGGCGCCGGCTTTCTGCCAGCGAGACGATCGGGGGAGAGGAATCGAAGCTGAGGGCACTGTCGAGTATTGGTGCGGGCCTGGGAGCCATGACTGTCGGAACACTCCCGCTGGGCTACGCAATCGGGCTTTTCGAAGGAGCGCCGCCTCTGTCTTTGACTTTCTCGATCCTTGTTGTGCTTCTTTTCTCGCTCTTCGGCGGGTTCGCGGCGCTCTGGGCGCGGCGCTCCATGTCATGATGACGTCATGACAACAGAAACAGACTCGTCAGAGCCCAAACAGTCGAAGTCCACGATGATTGTGGTACTTCGTTGGATCGTGCTTTTTGACATTGTTGTGGCTATCGCGTTGACAATCTTCGGGCTTGTTTCCTTTGAAACTTCCCCCGAGAACGGTGCCACGCTTCTTCGCTGGGCAGCACTTATTGGCGGTGCTGGGGTCTTGTATTTCGGCTACTCCTTTTATCTCGCGTCTTACGCGAAAAAGCGGGCCGCAGCGAGCGACTAGCGAGCGTTTGTGCGATGACCTGACGGCGGCACCTGCGTCGTAGACGCTTCGAGGAAACCAGTAATTTTGTGTCGGCATTCCGACAATGAATACCTCGCTTGCGTGGACCAATTACCTGAAGCAATATCAACACAATTGCGGTAAGGCACACGCGCCCACTCCGTTGTAACGCGACTCATCAGCTGAGCCATCGTCTGATGCACTCGTTGACCGCAGCTAAAGTTGGTGGAATGAGCAGCCAGAAAACCGGATTTGAACTTTTTGGGGATCGAAGCATTGTCGCGATGCGCGTGAACGGCGAATTGCGAGATTTGGCGACGACAGTGACGGATGCCGACACCGTGGAGCCGGTAACCATTGACTCTGCAGATGGACTCAATATTTTGCGTCACTCTGCCGCACATGTGCTGGCGCAAGCGGTGCAGTCGATCAATCCTGAAGCGAAGCTCGGCATTGGGCCGCCCATCACCGATGGTTTCTACTATGACTTTGACCCGGAAGAGCCGTTCACTCCCGAAGACGTGAAAGCGATCGACAAGGCGATGGCCGCGATCGTCAAAAAGGGTCAACGGTTCCAGCGCCGAGTTGTCACAGAAGATGAAGCGCGCGCAGAACTCTCTGACGAGCCATACAAGCTCGAGCTCATTGGCCTCAAGGGTGGGAGCCACGCCGAGGACGAATCTGTCGAGGTCGGGGGAGCAGAACTCACCATCTACGACAACGTCGACCCCAAAACCGGCGAAACAGTCTGGAAAGACCTCTGCCGTGGACCACACCTTCCAAATACCCGCCTTATCGGCAATGGTTTCGCACTCACGAGAGTCGCCGCTGCGTACTGGCGCGGTTCTGAAAAGAACAAGCAATTGCAGCGAATTTATGGCACTGCCTGGCCGACGAAAGACGAACTGCGCGCTCACCAGACTCGTTTAGAAGAGGCTGCCAAGCGCGACCACCGCAAGCTTGGTGTTGATCTTGACTTGTTTTCATTCCCGACAGAGGTCGGATCGGGGCTCGCGATATGGCATCCGCGCGGCGGCATTGTGCGCCAAGAGATCGAGCAGCATTCGATGAAGCGAAACCGCGAGGCCGGTTACTCCTACGTCTACACTCCGCACATTTCTAAAGCGGACCTCTTCATTGAGAGCAACCACCTTGTCACGTACAAAGAGGGCATGTTCCCGCCGATCCACATGGATGAAGAGCGCGACGCTGAAGGCAACATCACCAAGCAAGGCGTTGACTACTACCTGAAGCCCATGAACTGCCCCATGCACATCCTGATCTACCGTGAGCGTGGTCGCAGCTACCGTGACCTGCCCATGCGGCTCAGTGAGTTTGGCACCGTGTATCGCAATGAACTATCTGGAGCCCTCCATGGGCTCACACGGGTACGCGGGTTTACTCAAGACGACGCGCACATCTTTGTCGCACCTGAGCAGCTTGAAGAAGAAGTTGGCGAGGTTCTTGAGTTCGTCTTGGGGCTCCTGCGCGACTACGGACTCAGTGATTTCGAACTTGAACTCTCTATGCGCGACGACGAGAAGACAAAATGGATTGGCTCTGAAGAGAGCTGGGCTTCCGCCACCGACTCTCTGCGCAGAGTCGCCGCGGCAAGTGGTTTGAAGGTCACCGAACAACCAGGGGAAGCCGCGTTCTACGGCCCCAAGATCGACTTGAAGACGAAGGATGCAATTGGGCGCTCCTGGCAGCTCTCCACCGTGCAGGTCGACTTCAACCTTCCGGAACGGTTTGGCCTTGAGTACACGGCAGCCGATGGCACTCGCCAGCGGCCCGTCATGATCCACCGTGCACTTATGGGGTCGATTGACCGGTTCTTTGCCATCCTTCTCGAACACTTCGCGGGCGCTTTCCCTGTGTGGCTGTCGCCCGTACAAGCCATCGGCATCCCCGTCGCTGAGGAGTATTACGACTACATGAGCGAGGTTGTCGACAAACTGAAAGCTGCAGGTGTGCGGGCGGAGGTGGACTTCTCGAATGACCGGATGCCGAAGAAGATTCGTAACGCGACTCTGCAGAAGGTTCCCTTCCAGCTCATCGCCGGGGAGGAGGACCGTGCTGCGGGTGCCGTGAGCTTCCGTTTCCGCGACGGTCACCAAGAGAACGGCATCCCCGTTCCCGAGGCGATCGAGCGCATCACTGCGGCCATCGACGAGCACGCGCAGGTCTGATCATGTCGCACGAAACATCAGAGTTCGATGGGATTGAAGTCGAAGTGGCGGCCGACTTTGCCGGGGTGCCAGATTCGTTCCAACGACTTTGGACACCGCACCGTCTCGTATATGTGAAAGACACCACGCAACCTGATGAGCACACCTGCCCGTTCTGCGCAGCCCCAAGCATGGACGACGAAAAGGCGCTCATCGTCGCGCGAGGCAAACATGCCTTCGTGCTGCTGAACCTCTTTCCGTACAACTCCGGGCACCTTCTGGTGTGCCCGTACCGTCATGTTGCGTTGTATGACGACGCCACTGAAGAAGAAACAGCAGAGATCGCGAGCCTCACACAGACCGCCATGCGTGTGCTCAGGGCGAGCTCGAACTGTGACGGTTTCAACCTTGGAATGAACCAGGGCGAGATCGCTGGCGCGGGAATTGCAGCTCACTTGCATCAGCACATCGTTCCGCGCTGGGCACTCGACTCCAACTTTTTTCCGATCATTGCTCAAACGAAAGCTCTACCGGCGCTGCTAGCCGATGTGCGGCGTGAGATTGCTCAGGCCTGGCCCACCTAGAATAGAAACATGTCTAAGACCGATAACTCCACTGCAGAACTGGGCACCAGCCGCGTCAAGCGCGGGCTGGCTGAAATGCTCAAGGGTGGTGTGATCATGGACGTCGTCAACGCCGAACAGGCGAAGATTGCCGAAGACGCTGGAGCTGTCGCCGTGATGGCTCTCGAACGAGTGCCCGCCGACATCCGTTCACAGGGCGGAGTTGCTCGAATGAGTGACCCAGACCTGATCGACGGCATCATCGAGGCCGTGTCTATCCCCGTCATGGCGAAGGCGCGCATCGGGCACTTTGTTGAAGCGCAAATTCTTGAAGCCCTCAAGGTCGACTACATCGACGAGTCAGAGGTTCTGAGCCCTGCTGACTACAAGAACCACATCGACAAGTGGAACTTCACTGTGCCGTTTGTGTGTGGTGCCACCAACTTGGGTGAGGCATTGCGACGCATCACCGAAGGTGCTGCGATGATCCGTTCGAAGGGCGAGGCCGGAACAGGTGATGTTTCTGAGGCCACAAAGCACATTCGCACGATCCTCGGTGAGATCAACGGATTGAAAGCCATGTCCAAAGACGAGCTTTATGTTGCCGCTAAAGAACTGCAGGCACCGTACGATTTGGTCGCCGAGATCGCCGAGACGGGCAAGCTCCCCGTGGTGTTATTCACCGCGGGTGGTGTCGCAACCCCGGCAGATGCTGCCCTCATGATGCAATTGGGTGCCGATGGCGTTTTCGTCGGATCAGGCATCTTCAAGTCCGGCAACCCCGCGCAGCGTGCGGCCGCGATCGTGAAGGCAACGACCTTCTTCGATGACCCAGCAACTCTTGCTGAGGTTTCTCGTGGGCTGGGCGAAGCCATGGTCGGGATCAACGTTTCCGATTTGGCTGCACCGCACCGCCTTTCCGAGCGCGGCTGGTAAGGCTACGTCAACGTCAACTCCGAGAATTGGGGTGCTTGCACTTCAAGGCGACTTTCGCGAACACATTGCGCTGCTTCACTCTTTTGACGTGGATGCAGTGCCCTTGCGGCGGTCAAGTGAACTTTCAGAGATTGATGGCCTCGTCATCCCTGGTGGAGAGTCAAGCGTTATAGACAAACTCTCCCGAATTTTCGGGTTGCGTGAGCCCCTGCGCGCGGCAATTGCTGGCGGACTGCCCGTCTTTGGAACCTGTGCAGGCCTGATCATGCTTTCCACGAAGATTCTGGACGGTATCGAAGGTCAAGAGAGCCTTGGCGGTCTTGACATCGACGTGCGCCGCAACGCATTTGGGTCGCAAACTGACTCGTTCGAGGTAGATCTTCACATTCCTGTGATCGGCGATCCGCCACTTCATGCTGTATTCATTCGCGCACCTGTCGTAGAGAGAGTGGGGGAAGCCGTGAGCGTTCTTGCCGCCCTCGAAGACGGGCGTGTTGTGGCAGTAGAACAGGGCAACGTGCTTGGCACGTCGTTTCACCCGGAGATGACGGAAGATCACCGCTTCCACGCCTACTTCTTAGCAAAGGTGCGTTCAGCCCGTTGAATCGACATGCTTAGGCCATGAAGATCTACTCTGACTTTCCACTGAAGCGCACCTTTCAGATCGTTATAGATGTACTCGCTGTGGCGGCGGTTGCGTTCGGCATCTGGCTTGGAACCTTTGTCACGTCGTCGATTGCCGTTCTCGCCGACCTTGGACGTCAACTTGAGTCGGCTGGTGCTGGATTCAAGGGTGCGATGACAGATGCAGGCGACGTGCTGGGCACAGTGCCGTTCGTGGGCAACGCTATTCGGGGCCCGTTTGACTCTGCGAGTGGTACCGGCAAAGTGTTGGAACATGCCGGGCAAACGACACAATCGGTCATCATGACCGCTGCGACAATTGCCGGAATAGTAGTTGCGGTCGTCATTGTTGTCGCGATCTGCTGGTACTGGTTGCGGCACAGGATTCTCTTTGCTCTCAAGGCGACAGAAGCGACGAAGGTTGCTCGCATGAATGACGGTATCGACGTGTTGGCGTTGCGGGCGCTGGTGAACTGTCAGCAAAGCGGCCTCACGAAAATCGGACCTCACCCGTTCGAAGCGTGGCGGTCTCATGATCGTGCGGCCATCGTGAGGCTCGCCGAACTGGAGCTAAGTCGGGTCGGTGTTCGGTTAGCTCGATAGAATCGATCGTGATTCAAACGAAAGGCGCGAGTTGATGTTGAGGAACGCACGGTCAATGAACCTACGGTCGATGAACGCACTGTCGATGAGCGCACCGTGGGAGAGCGCACTGTGAGCGGGCATTCCAAGTGGGCGACCACCAAACACAAGAAGGCCATCACTGACTCCCGCCGGGCAAAGTCTTTCGCGAAGCTCATTAAGAACATTGAGGTCGCGGCGAAAATTGGTGGAGCTGACCTTTTTGGCAACCCAACTCTTGTTGACGCCATCCAAAAAGCGAAGAAGACGAGTGTTCCTAACGACAATATCGATCGTGCAGTCAAGCGCGGTGCCGGCCTCTCCGGCGAAACCATCGACTACCAGGAGATCTTGTACGAGGGGTACGGCCCGCACGGCGTCGCACTTCTCATCGAATGTCTCACCGATAACAAAAACCGTGCTGCTGCTGAGGTGCGCACGATTATGTCGCGCAATGGCGGCACGATGGCGGATCCTGGAAGCGTCGCCTACAACTTCAATCGCAAGGGCGTGATTTCGATCACGAAGACCGATGGTGTGGGTGAAGACGACATCCTCTTGGCTGTGCTTGATGCTGGTGCCGAAGAAGTCAACGATCAGGGCGGTGGGTTTGAGGTGATTACTGACCCTTCTCATCTTGTCGCAACGCGAACGGCGCTGCAGGAGGCCGGAATCGACTACGACTCGTCGGAGGCCGAGTTTGTGCCCAATCTCAACGTCGATGTCGACGCAGATACGGCACGCAAGGTCTTTCGCCTGATCGATGCGTTAGAAGACTGTGATGATGTTCAAAACATCTTCGCTAACTTCTCAATCCCGTCAGATGTTCAGACCGAACTCGACGCAGACGACGAATAGATTGACGCCAGCGGATGTCACTTCGCGTCCTCGGTGTTGACCCAGGGCTTACCCGGTGCGGCGTCGGTGTCGTGGATGTCGCCCGTGACCGTACGGCGACGCTCGTGGCCGTGGAGGTTATTCGAACGTCGAAGGATGACCCTCTCGAGAAGAGACTGCTGGAGATCGGTGCGGGCGTCGAACGTATTCTTGACGAGTTCACGCCTGATGCTGTCGCCCTTGAGCGGGTCTTTTCGCAACAGAACCTGCGCACCGTCATGGGTGTTGCGCAGGCGAGCGGCGTGGTGTTACTAGTTTCTGCCCGACGCGGCCTAGCGGTGGGAATGCACACCCCCACAGAAGTCAAAGCGGCGCTCACCGGGTACGGCAGCGCTGATAAGAAACAGTTGGGAGCCATGGTGGCGCGTGTCCTTCGTCTTGATGCTGTGCCAAAACCCGCTGATGCGTCTGATGCGTTGGCATTAGCTATTTGCCACGCCTGGCGCGGGGGAGCGGTAGTAGCACCGTCGTCCGGGGCACTCACCCCGGCACAGGAGGCGTGGCGCGCCGCTGAGCGGTCCGCGGGAAGGTCACTTGCCGACCGTAGGCTGGGCAGATGATTGCGTCGTTGAGGGGTAAAGTGCTGGCGTCAGCGGGCACGATGGCGATCGTCGAGGTGGGTGGCATCGGTCTGCAGGTTGCGGTGACGCCAACTCACGCACTCGAATTGCGGGTGGGCAGTGAAGCGAGCATGCCGACTGCGCTGATCGTGCGAGAAGACGAGCTAGCCCTTTACGGTTTTGCCAATGACGATGGTCGGCAGCTGTTCGACCTCCTGCGAGGTGTCAGCGGGGTCGGCCCCAAATCTGCCATGGCGGTGTTGGGTACACTGTTTCCGGCTGAGATCGCAGACGCTGTTCTTCGCGAAGACGATGGTGCTTTTCGAAAGGTTTCCGGAATTGGGCCAAAGACAGCGAAACTCATCATCATTTCGCTGGCGGGAAAGATTCACGTTGCGCCTTCAGCACAGCGACCGGGCCTCACAGCGTCCTCCGTTGCCGACAACGTCGTCGCGGCACTGGTGGGCCTTGGCTGGTCTGAGCGTGTTGCGGCGAGTGCTGTTGACGACGCTATTGCGAATGCTGCAGAGAGCGAACGCGAATCGGTATCTCTCCTGTTGCGCACCGCTCTCGGTCAACTTGGTTCGGGAATGACTCAGGGAACTCGTTGATGGCGACCGACGACTCAACGACAGGAATAGTGCGACCGACCGCTGAATCGGATACTGAGCTCGCCTTTGAAGGTGCGCTTCGGCCAAAGAGCCTTGCCGAGTTTGTGGGCCAAGAGAAAGTGCGTGCGCAGCTACAGTTACTTCTCCAAGCAGCTCGAATGCAACACAGAACCCCCGATCACATCTTGCTCGCAGGCCCTCCTGGGCTTGGCAAGACCACATTGGCGATGATTGTTGCCGAAGAAAGCGGCCACCCGTTGCGGGTTTCAAGCGGGCCAGCGATTCAACATGCTGGCGATCTCGCTGCTGTTCTTTCGTCTCTGGTTCCCGGGGAAATTCTCTTCATTGACGAGATCCACCGCATGGCGCGTTCGGCGGAAGAGATGCTGTACCTCGCGATGGAAGATTATCGAATCGACATTATGGTCGGCAAGGGAGCCGGAGCGACATCCATTCCGCTCGACCTTGCACCGTTCACTCTGATTGGTGCGACGACTCGTTCTGGGATGCTCCCAAACCCTCTGCGTGATCGGTTCGGATTCACGGCGCACCTTGAGTTCTACGAAAACCATGAACTCGAAAAAGTGTTGGTACGTGCGGCGCACCTGCTTTCACTAGAGATCGCTACAGAAGCGATGGCAGAAATTGCCGGCCGTAGCAGGGGCACCCCGCGGATTGCCAACCGACTTCTTCGCCGTGTGCGGGACTACGCACTTGTGCACAACACAGATGGGCTGCACGCGGTGCATGCAGCCCTGGAACTGTATGACGTCGACGCGCTAGGGCTCGATCGACTAGACCGTGCAGTGCTCTCCATCATCCTTGAACGATTTGATGGTGGTCCGGTGGGTCTCAACACTCTCGCAGTTTCCGTGGGCGAAGAGGCAGACACTATTGAAGCCGTTGTGGAGCCATTTCTGGTCAGAATGGGTTTGCTCACGAGGACTCCTCGTGGAAGGGTAGCCACGAGACAGGCGTGGCAACACTTCGGTATAGCGTCGCCGTCGACTGGACTCACCGAGCATGACCTATAATTCAAGCTGGCTTAACTCCATCGCGTCGATTTGTCGCGCTGATATTCAGTGATAGCCGCAATCAAACTTGGAAGGCCCTCCACTAGCATGCAAGATAATGGCACACTAATCCTCCTCGCGGTTGTGATCGTCGCGTTCATCGCGTTTCAGTTCTACTCCTCGAAGCGTCGAAAGAAACAAGCTGACGAGCGCGCGTCAGCCATGGTTCCTGGTGTTGAGGTCATGACCACAGCCGGCATTTACGGCACTCTTGTGTCGATGGACCTCGAAGAGAACGTCGCTATGGTTCAGATCGCTCCGAAGGTGATCATCAAGCTTCACTCTCAGGCGGTCCGCAGTGCAGTGCCAGCGCCGGTAGCTGACGAACCAGTTGAAGACGCGCCCGCAGACGGCCCGCAGCTCAACACCTCGAACGCTACTCCGATGGCGGAGTCAGAGTCAGAACCAGAGTTCGGCGAACGAGCAAAGAAGCCGGCGCGCAAGAAGCCGTCTTCGGACACCAAGTAGCCTTTCCACTTTCCCGATCTCGTTAGAAAGCTGAGTCACACGTGTCGTCAAGACCGACCCCAGTGAAGAAAGCGTGGCGTTCGCTCACCTGGCTCGTGGTGATCATCGCTGCCCTCGTCGCCGTGAACGTCGGCGGCGTCCTTTGGCAGGGTGGCACGTGGGAACCGAAACTAGCTCTCGACCTCGAGGGTGGGACTGAGATCATCCTCGCTCCGAAGGTGGAGGGTGGGCAAACAGTCACGACTGAGCAGCTTAATCAAGCTGTGGCGATCATCCGGCAACGAATCAATGCCTCTGGTGTTTCTGAGGCGGAGATCAACACTCAAGGTAAGAACGTTGTCGTTTCCATTCCTGGCAAGGAAGTCGATGAGGAGACGCGCAATCGAATCCAGTCTTCTGCGAAGCTGGAATTCCGTGCCGTGATAGTTACTGAGGCGGCGGCAACATCAAGCGTGGATCAAACTCCATCGCCGACTCCCACAGATGGAGCGCCCGATTCGACCCCAGCGCCAGATCCGTCAGTGACTCCTAGTAATGCGAGTGATTTGGCATGGGTGACGCCTGAATTACAGAAGGAGTTTGATAACTTCACCTGCGCAGATATTGGTGTAGAACAAAGTAACGTCGCCCCGGCAGACAAACCTCTCATTACCTGCGAGATCAATAGCACGTCGGAGCAGGCTCAGCCTGATTCCAAATACATTCTCGGACCCGTCGAGGTTGCCGGTGAACGGATCAAAGACGCCACCAACTCTCTCGTGGCTAACAGCCAGGGTGTGAGCACGAACGAGTGGGGCGTCAACATCGTCTTCGACTCTAAGGGTTCCGAACAGTTCGCTAAGGTGACAACCCGATTGGCCGCACTCCAAGGGGCGCAAAACCAATTTGCGATTGTGCTCGATGGAGAGGTGATTTCCGCTCCGCGCACCCTTGCCGTCATCACGGACGGCAAGCCGCAGATCACCGGAAACTTCACTCAAGAGACCTCCAAAACCCTTGCCGATCAGTTGAAATTCGGTGCGTTGCCGATCGGATTCACGGTGCAGAGTTCAAACACCATCTCCGCAACGCTGGGAACATCACAGCTGCAAAGTGGACTCATCGCGGGCCTCATCGGGCTCATCTTGGTTATGATTTACACGCTATTCCAGTACCGGCTGCTGGGTACCGTGACGATACTTTCACTTATAGTCGCGGGAATACTTACCTATCTCGTGATTACGATCCTCGGATGGCGCGAAGGGTTCCGACTATCGCTAGCGGGGGTGGCTGGCTTAATTGTCGCCATCGGATTCACCGCGGACTCGTTCATTATCTACTTCGAACGTGTGCGGGATGAGCTTCGAGACGGGCGCATTCTGGTTTCGGCTGTTGAAGCGGGATGGAAGCGTGCACTCCGCACGGTTTACGCGGCGAAGGGCACTAACCTACTTGCCGCAGTAGTCCTGTACATCCTCACCGTAGGAAATGTGCGCGGATTCGCGTTCACCCTTGGTGTCACGACAGTGATTGACGTGCTCGTCGTCATCGTCTTTACCCACCCCATGCTCCAGCTCCTTGCTAGGACCAAGTTCTTCGGGAGCGGTCACTGGCTTTCTGGGCTCGACCCAGAAGCATTAGGGGCGGTTTATCGTGGGCGCGCGCAGTTTAGAGAGCCGGCCAATGTCAAACCACGGAATGCCTCCTCGAGCGCTCGAGAGGCAGAGAAGCGGCAGACCATCGCTGAGCGGAAAGCTGCAGAACTCACGGCAGCAAAACAAGCCACTCAATCTGGCCGAGGCAAGGTGAAGAACAAATGAAGTCTGGGTTCGGGCAATCTCGTTTCATCAAGTTTGGTAATCACCTTCATACCGGCGAGCTCTCTTTCGATTTCATCGCGAAGCGTCGTATTTGGTTTGCGATCGGGATCGTGGCAGTCATTGTGTCGATTCTTATCCCGATAGCAAAGGGTGGTTTCAACTTCGGGATGGAGTTCACTGGGGGATCCCAGTTTCAGATCGCGAATGTTGCAAATGCTGAGCAACAACCAGCCATCAAGGCCGTGAAGGCTGTTGTACCGGAGTCGGTTCCGCGAGTGACCATCGTCGGGGACAGCGGTGTGCGGGTGCAGACTGAAAAGTTCACCGATTCCCAGACGAAGAAGGTCAGAACGGCGCTTGCCGGTCTCTATAAAGTCTCAGAGGCCGAAGTCTCAACGTCCTACATCGGACCGTCGTGGGGCGAGGATGTCAGCAAGCAGGCGATCCAGGGGTTGATCGCGTTCCTCGCTTTCGCCACCATCGCCATGGCTTTGTACTTCCGAACGTGGAAGATGTCGCTCGCAGCAATCCTCGCTCTCGTGCAGGACTTGGTCGTGACAGCGGGAATCTATGCGCTCACCGGGTTCGAGATCACTCCGGCAGCGATGATCGGATTCCTCACTATCCTCGCGTATTCCCTCTATGACACCGTCGTTGTGTTCGACAAGATCAAGGAGAACACGCACCAGGATGAACGGGGGTCACGACGAACATTTGCGCAGTCGGTGAACCTCGCCGTAAACCAGACGCTCGTGCGGTCCATCAACACAGGCGTGGTGGCGGCACTACCTGTGGGAACCATTCTTTTCGTCGGTGCTTATGTACTGGGTGCAGACACGCTTCGAGATATCTCCCTCGCGCTGCTCGTTGGGATTGTCGTTGGAACGATATCAACGATTTACATCGCCTCACCGCTGTACGCTTTGCTGCGGCAGAACGAGCCAGAAATTCGCAAGCATGACGCGATTTCCTTGGCAGCACAGGCAAGTGGTGCTGCGGCGGTGGGTGTGTCCAACGTCGCATCCTGAGCCACGGCGACGGCAGCCTCTCGAGGATAATGTGGCCCCATTGTGCCTAGCGAGAACGGTGCGGATGGTCGCAGGTCGAAATGCTAGCGTGGAATGGGAGGAGGTGCGATGAGCGAGAGTAAGCCCCCTGTTCTTGCTGCTGATAGCGAGCCAGTTCCCGTAGTGGAAGCCGCCCACGTTCCGTCTGTGGTGGTTCGACGCGCGCTTCTCCCGCGGTTATTCTCCCGAGCGCAGCCCCTTGGTGCAGTCGAACGGTTGATCCGCACCGTAAAAACGCATCATCCGAAAGTAGATACTGGAATTATCGACCGTGCCTACTTGGCAGGGGAGCGAGCGCACAGAGGGCAGTTGCGGCGGAGTGGCGAGCCGTACATCACGCATCCGGTTGCCGTAGCGCAGATCTTAGCCGATCTTGGAATTGGCCCGGTCACCGTCGCGGCGGCTCTCCTTCACGACACGGTAGAAGACACTGAGTACACCCTTGATGAACTCAGACGAGACTTTGGCGACGAGATCGCGATGCTCGTGGACGGCGTTACCAAACTAGACAAACTCAAGTACGGTGACAGTGCTCAAGCCGAAACGGTGCGCAAAATGGTTGTCGCGATGTCGAAAGACATCCGCGTTCTTGTCATCAAGCTCGCTGACCGGCTTCACAACGCACGCACGTGGGGTTTTGTTTCGACGGAATCCGCTACGCGTAAGGCACAAGAAACACTGGAAATTTACGCGCCATTGGCCCATCGCCTAGGGATTCAGGCCATCAAGTGGGAGCTTGAAGACTTGTCTTTCGCGGTGCTCTACCCAAAGCTGTATGTCGAGATCGAGAGTCTGGTCAAAGAGCGAACCCCTCAACGCGAAGAGTTCGTCCAAGAAGTCGTTAACGCGGTGAACGAAGATCTCAAGGCATCAAAAATTCGTGGCAAGGTGGCGGGAAGGCCAAAACAGTATTACTCGATTTACCAGAAAATGGTCATGCGTGGCCGCGAATTCGATGAAATCTATGATCTGGTCGGTATTCGTATTCTGGTGAATTCCGTTCGGGATTGCTATGCGGTGCTTGGGGCCATTCACGCCCGCTGGAACCCCATTCCGGGTCGATTCAAGGATTACATTGCCACCCCCAAGTTCAACCTTTATCAGTCGCTACACACTACGGTGATTGGGCCTCACGGGCGCGCCGTCGAGCTGCAGATACGCACTGAAGAGATGCATCAGCGCGCGGAGTTCGGTGTTGCGGCGCACTGGAAGTACAAGGAGCGCATCGCCAGTGGCAAGGCCTCGGGTGCAGCAATTGTTCCTGATAACGATATGGCGTGGTTGGCGCACATTACCGACTGGCAAGCAGACACGGGCGACCCTGGCGAGTTCCTCGAATCGCTTCGGTTCGAGATCGGCGCGAAAGAGGTCTACGTCTTCACACCGCAGGGAAAGGTTATTGGGTTGCCCTCTGGAGCGACACCAGTGGACTTCGCCTACTCGGTGCACACCGAGATTGGCCACCGCACGATGGGCGCGAAAGTCAATGGACGACTAGTGCCGCTCGACACCGCGCTGGCGAGTGGGGAAGTCGTCGAAGTCTTTACTTCCAAGAACCCCGATGCTGGTCCCAGCAAAGATTGGCTCTCCTTTGTGAAGAGCCCTCGGGCTCGCAACAAGATAAAGCAGTGGTTCACGAAAGAGCGTAGGGAAGAGGCGGTCGACCAGGGCAAAGATGCTATTGCTCGCGCGATGCGCAAACAGAACCTCCCATTGCAAAAACTAATGAGCCAGGATTCCTTCAGCGAAGTTGCCGCTCTGATGCGATACGACGACGTTTCTGCGTTGTACGCCGCGGTGGGGGAAGGGCACATTTCAACGCAATCGGTATTGGAAAAGGTAACCGCTAGCCTCCAATCTGAGTCGGAGAACGACGATTCAGAGCTCCCCGTTCTTGTGAAGGGTCGCACACGGCAACTGCGTAACAGCGAGTCTGGTGTTCTCGTTCGTGGCGCTCCTGACATTCTCGTTAAGCTCGCGAAGTGCTGTACCCCTGTGCCAGGCGATCCGATTGTGGGCTTCGTTACTCGAGGCTCCGGTGTTTCTGTGCATCAAGCGACCTGTAGCAACGTGGCATCACTGGTGACAGAACCAGAGCGCATGATCGAGGTTGACTGGGCCCCGACGAACAAAAGTGTCTTTCGCGTGCAAATTCAAGTGGAAGCGCTCGACCGCGCAGGGTTGCTTTCGGATGTGACGCGCGTGCTTTCAGAACACCACGTCAATATACTTTCGGCGACGGTGCAGACGTCCAGTGATCGCCTCGCCCTGAGCCGGTTTGTTTTCGAAACAGGGGATACCACCCACTTGGACCGCGTCCTGAACGCAGTGCGCCGAATCGACCAGGTCTATGACGTGTATCGAGTGAGCGCGGGCTGAGCCTGAGTTTGCTCGCGCAATGCGCTAGCAATTCGTGTCATTGCGAGCCGCTTGTGGGGGAGGTTTCTTCGCCGTGTCATTGCTATTTCGCAGTCTTCTAGGGTGAATCCGCGACCGAGCGACGCGAGACCACGCACTGTAGACGCAGTGAGTATGGAGAACTCTTCATCAATCCTCGCGATATCTATGGCGGTGCGCAGGGGAGTTGTCACGCACAAGCCTCCGATCATCACAACGTCGGTATCGTCCAGCACGACCTCTCTGAACACGCACCGCTGCGATGAGGTCGGTCTCACGTTGCTGCGGCTCGTCACGCACAGCTGCAAGCGCCTCGGCAACTCGTCGACGACGCCATACACCCATCCGGCTGTTTGTCTTTCAGCGATAGACCGCACAGCCACTTCGGTGGCGATGGATGCCGCTCGATCGCGAGATCCTATAATCGTATCGATGGCGCAGTATGCGCCCCCAATGCGCATGAGCTCCCCGTCAAGCACACCCGCCTGCAGTTCTGCAGATGGAAGGTCGTAGCGTGAGAGTATCGTGGCAAGGCGCATGCACTAATAGTGACCGGCTACTCGTTCGCTTTGGCGTTATTCCGCCCATCTGTGGAAAAGAGATGGCGGTGTTGGCACACGGAGGGACTAGCCGATTGCCGCGAGCCACGCCTTTCGAGCATCGAGCGATTCCTGCGCATCCGCAATTTTCTTCGCATCTTTGCTCGCCTTGGCGACAGTGAGCTGCTGTTCGAGCTTGGCGATAGCCTCTTCGAGCTGACTGGCGAGGCCTTCGCTTCGCGCCTTCTTCTCCGGATTGTTGCGCTGCCAGTGGTCTTCGTCGAGCTTTCGCACCGCGGTCTCGACTTTTTTCATGCGATCCTCAACGGTGCGCACTTTGTCGCGTGGCACTTTACCGGCCTCATCCCAGCGCCGCTGAATGCCCAACAGGGTTTCCTTTGCGGCATTCCGATCTGTCGCCTTGAGAAGCGGTTCGGCTTCATCGAGCAGAGCAAGTTTTTTGGCAAGGTTCTCGGTGAACTCAATGTTGTCTTGCGCGTCGACTTCTGCCTTTGCCGCATAGAGTACGTCGCCCGCCGCGGTAAACCTGGCCCACAACGCGTCGTCGGCTTTCTTTCCAGCCCTCCCAGCGCGCTTCCAATCATCTAGAAGCGCACGATACGCGGGAATGCCCTCAATACCTTTGACGGAGAGTGCTTCTGCGCGCTCTGCTAGCTCCTGCTTGCGCACTCGAGCATCTTTGTGAACGGTATCTAGTTCAGTAAAGAATGCTTTCCGGTGCGTTTCAATGGTGGTGCGTGCTGCACGAAAACGCTTCCACAGGTCAGCGCTGTCACTCTTTGGCAGTCGCGGACCGTCTTGTTGATGCTTCTTCCACCGCTCAAAAAGGGCATCGAGGCTCGCGCTGACTTGCTTCCACTGTGCTTTTGCAAAATCTTGGGTCGCAAGAGTTTCGATCTCTGTCACGATCGCAGCGCGATCAGTGATGGCGACATCGACAGCCGCCTTGGCTTCGGCCTTTTGCAGCTCGGTGAGCTCGTCTACTGCACCGGAGAGTGCTTCGAGTCGCTTCTCTAGTGAAGCAAGGTCTCCGACAGCGTTCGCTACGGTCACAGTGGACCGCAGGCTTGCCACGGTCTTCGCGACGTCGTGGGCTGGCGTTCCTCGCTTGATTCGCTGCTCGAGGAGCGTTACCTGGCCTGCAAGCTCGATGTACTTGCGCTCGAAGTAGGCAAGAGCCTCTTCTGGCGCGCCATCCGGATATTGACCAACCGGTCGTTCACCATCTGTTGTCCGTACATAAACGGTGCCGGTGTCATCTACCCGGCCCCACGGTGCTGGGGTGTTTGCCAACTGTCCCACCTTGCCGATTCACTGTGTCGAGGTTCTCTACGTAAATGGCCGCACGAAATCCACCCGGCCAGCTTCAAGCCTATTGCACGGAGCACGTGCTTCGTGCCCGCGGTTACTGGATGGTCACGCTGGTGATGGTTGTGGCAACCGTTGGTTGTCCGTCTGAGGCGCCGCCTTCGATTCCGCTATCAGCGACCGTGCTGATGAACGTGTCGAGCCCGCTCGTCACGGTGCCGAAAATGGTGTATCCACCCGCGGCATCATTGGGGATGGTGCCGTCCTCGAGCATGATGAAGAACTGGTGCCCTTGCGAATATGCGGATGCGGCTCGCGCCATAGCAATGGTTCCGGCCGGATAAATGCCGTCTGCTGGTGCATTTTCGATGGGGCCGAACATAAATGATGGGTCGCTGGCTCCAGCGCCGTCGAGTGATCCGCATTGGATCAATCTCGTGGGCGCTGCCGTCAGTCGGTGACAGGATTTTCCGGTGAAGTAGTTTTCGTTGACGTCCTGAACGAAAACAGCCACAGTCTGAGGTGCTTTCGCCCCATCCAACTCGATGTCTAAAGTCACGTCGTTAAGGCTAAGCGTGCCCGTCCACGTGCGCGCCTCAGCGAGAGAGGGATCGGGGATATTGCCAACGTTGCTGGCGGCGCCAGGATCGGCCGATGGCGAAGCGGGCGCCGACGCGGTTGGATCTGGCTTGGGTGCGCCTGGCCCTGCGGTGAAGTACAGCACCTGCGTTAGTGTCGCTAACGCAATAATGACGAGTGCGCCAACGATGGCCACAACATTGTCGCGAACGCGCCGACGCACCTGCGATGCGTGGGTTCCTTGCCGTGCATTGAATCGACGGAGCCGCTCCCGTGCTTCTCGCGCTTCGCGATCAGCGTTCTTGCTCCGTGCCACGGTGCTCCCTTTGTTTGTTGTACATGTATCCAGAAGTACATTACCGGTCGCAGGCTCACAATGAGCCGGTGTCCGCCGCGGCAACTAGCATGGCCACTATGGTCGACCAGCCCGGACTTCGCAGCGGAACGAGTCCGCTTGCGGTCAGAATGCGGCCTCGCACGCTCGATGAGCTCGCGGGTCAAAAGCACCTTCTTGGCGCAGGCTCGCCGCTTTTGACGCTCGCTGGGGACTCGACGGGAGAGAAGGGCGCCACTTCCGTCATCCTCTGGGGCCCGCCAGGAACGGGAAAGACCACCATTGCAAAAGCCGTCGCGCAAAGCTCTGGTCGCAAGTTTGTCGAACTCTCTGCCGTAAACGCCGGTGTGAAAGATGTCAGAGAAGTGATGCAGCAGGCGCTGTCATCGCGGGACTTGTACGGAAAGTCCACCGTGCTTTTTCTCGATGAGATTCACCGATTCTCGAAGGCTCAACAAGATGCGCTTCTCCCCGGCGTAGAGAACGGATGGGTCATTCTTGTAGCAGCCACCACCGAGAACCCCTCGTTTTCGGTGATCGCTCCGTTGCTCTCACGGTCACTGCTTCTGACGCTGGAGTTGCTTTCTGACGAAGACTTGGGTGACGTCATCGATCGAGCGGTGTCAGACCCGCGTGGGCTAGCCGACAAGGTGACGGTCAATACTGACGCGAGGGACGCGATAATCCGTTTGGCGTCTGGAGACGCACGGCGTGCCCTCACTGCACTGGAAGCTGCTGCTGCCTCGGCGGCGGCAACAGAGACACTGCCCGGCGAGATTCCCGGCATCACCGCCGAAATCGTCTCTGCCGCCGTAGACCGTGCACTTCTTCGCTATGACCGACAAGGTGACGAGCATTACGACGTCATCAGCGCGTTCATCAAATCGGTGCGCGGCTCTGACGTTGATGCGTCCGTTCACTACCTTGCACGAATGATCGAGGCGGGGGAGGATCCGAGGTTCATCGCACGGCGCATCATCATTCTTGCGGCCGAAGACATCGGCATGGCCGATCCGAATGCCCTCGTTATCGCGGTGGCAGCGGCAGACGCGGTTCAACTCATCGGCATGCCAGAGGGGCGCATCCCTCTCTCTGAAGCCGTCGTGTACCTCGCAACCGCGCCGAAATCGAACGCGTCTTATCTCGCAATAGATCGTGCAATCGCTGACGTTCGGGCAGGCAAAATCGGTCGGGTTCCCGTGCATCTTCGTGACGCGCACTACGCGGGAGCAAAGAAGATTGGCCACGGCAAAGGGTACCGATACCCTCACAATGCCGATGTGGGGGTTCTTACGCAGCAGTACGCTCCTGATGAACTTTTACGCACCGAGTACTACCTCCCCACAGACCACGGGAACGAGCGCGAGGTCGCGGCGCGCCTAGAAAAGCTGCGTCGCATCATTAGAGGCGAGTGATCTGCTATTCTTGACTTTCGCCGACAGAGGATTTCACGCACGGCTGCTGTGAGATCCGGGTCTGGAGAAAACGTCCTTTAGCCGGATGATTTCCACGGCACCATCCCTCTTCTGAACTTTGGGTAACATTGCGCGCTTGTGCGCAGTGCTCCCGCACGCTGAATATCCAGCTCCGAAGACCGATGAACATTTGTATCGAAAGGACACCGTGTCTACTAAGTCACGCACCCGCAGTAAGACCCGCCTTTCACGCGCGCTGGGCATTCCGCTCACGCCGAAGGCAGCCCGCTACCTCGAGAAGCGTCCGTATGCGCCAGGTGAGCACGGCCGCACCCGCCGCAAGACCGACAGCGACTACGCTGTCCGTCTGCGCGAGAAGCAGCGCCTGCGCGCCCAGTACGGCATCCGCGAAGCGCAACTGAAGATTGTCTTCCAAGAAGCCCGTCGCACCCAGGGCCTGACCGGTGAGAACCTCGTTGAGCTCCTCGAAATGCGTCTGGATGCCGTCATCGTGCGCGCCGGATTCGCGCGCACGACAGCGCAGGCCCGTCAGCAGATCGTTCACCGTCACATCATGGTTGATGGCGCGCGTGTTGACCGCCCGTCATTCCGCGTCAAGCCGGGACAGCTCGTTCACGTTCACCCGAAGAGCGAGCTCATGGAGCCTTTCCAGGTTGCGGCCGCCGGCGGCCACGCCGAGGTTCTTCCCAAGGTTCCGGCGTACATTGAGGTTGAGCTCGACAAGTTGCAGGCGCGACTGGTTCGCCGCCCGAAGCGCGTTGAAGTTCCGATTACGTGTGAAGTTCAGCTCGTCGTCGAGTACTACGCAGCTCGCTAGTCTCTGAGCCTCACAAAGTAGGCTTGTTGATCTAACCGCCCACACGTGAAGGAGCAGTGTTCATGAAGAAGCTACTGTGGCTTGTTGCCGGAATCGGTCTCGGTTTTGCTGCCGCGCATCAGCTCAATAAAACCCCTGAAGGACGAAAGTTCTTCGAGGATGTTGATGCGAAGGCGCGGGAATTCGGCGGAGCCGTTATCGACGGGTATAAAGCGCGTGAGGAAGAATTACGCTCGGCCGTCGCTGACGCTGAAGAAGCGATCGCCGACTTCGCCAAGCGCAAGTAACCTCGACCGCGTCATTTAGATAACACAGTGCAGACTGCAGAGATTCGTCGTCGTTGGCTCGACTTTTTTGGCGAGCACGGCCATACAGTCGTCCCCTCGGCATCTTTAGTGAGTGACGATCCGACGCTGCTCTTCACTGTGGCGGGTATGGTGCCCTTTGTGCCGTACCTGACGGGTCTCGTACCAGCGCCGTATCCTCGTGCGACGAGTGTGCAGAAATGCATTAGAACGCTCGACATCGAGGAAGTCGGAAAGACCACTCGGCACGGCACGTTCTTCCAAATGGCAGGCAACTTTTCGTTTGGTGACTATTTCAAGGAACAGGCGATTTCGTATGCCTGGGAGTTGTTGACGACACCAGAAAGTGATGGCGGGTTCGGTTTTGCGGAGAAGGACCTCTGGGTCACCATCTATCAGGACGATGACGACGCCTTCAGGTTCTGGAAGAAGATTGCTGGTTTGCCGGACGAACGGATCCAGCGACTTGGAAAGGCCGACAACTACTGGTCCATGGGCACACCAGGGCCGGCGGGGCCTGACTCCGAGATATTTTTCGACCGCGGCCCTGCTTATGGCAAAGACGGCGGCCCTGCAACGGACGACAACCGCTACATCGAAATCTGGAATCTCGTCTTTATGCAGTGGTTGCGTGGTGCCTCCATCGGAGCGCACGACTTCGAGATTCTCGGAGAGCTTCCACGTAAGAACATCGACACTGGTATGGGTCTTGAGCGCGTTGCTTTCCTCAAACAGGGCGTCGAAAACATTTACGAGATCGATCAAGTGCGCCCGGTGCTCGACCGGGCTTCCGAGCTCTCTGGCAAGCGCTACGGGGCAGACCACGAAGACGATGTGAAGATGCGGGTGGTCGCCGACCACGTGCGATCCTCCCTCATGCTCATGTCCGATGGCGTTTCCCCGTCTAACGAAGGCCGCGGTTACATTCTTCGCCGACTCATGCGCAGAAGCGTGCGCGCGATGCGCCTGCTAGGCGTGGATGTCGCGACCTTCCCTGAACTTTTTCCCGCTTCTCGTGACGCGATGAGTTCTGCCTACCCAGAGGTCACGACTGACTACGACCGCATCTCCTCTCTGGCATACAACGAAGAAGAGACGTTCCTGAAGACGCTCGAAAGTGGCACGAGCATCCTTGACTTGGCAGTGGCGAAAGTTCAAAAATCTGGTGGCAAGAACCTTCGGGGCGATGTCGCGTTCCAGCTTCACGATACCTTTGGGTTCCCGATCGATTTGACCATGGAGATGGCCGAAGAGGCTGGCCTCACGGTTGATCGTTCTGCGTTTGACACTCTCATGCTGGAGCAGCGCACGCGCGCGAAAGAAGACTCCAGATCGAAGAAAACTTTGCTCGCCGACCTCTCGGTATACAGCGCGTTTCGCGCCAAAGGTGAGACGGTCTTCACTGGCTACGAATTTCTCAACACCGATAGCACGGTGCTTGGCATCATCGTCGATGGCGAATCAGTGATGCGTGCTTCCGTTGGTCAGATCGCCGACGTGATGCTCGCGGAAACGTCCCTGTACCCAGAGTCTGGTGGCCAGGAAGCAGACTCCGGCCGCATCATTGGAAGCGGATTCCAGCTCGAAGTTCTCGATGTACAGCGTCCAGTGAAGGGGCTCATCAGTCACAAGGTTGAGGTGGTCAGCGGTGAGGTTGCCGTCGGCGAGGTCGCCACCAGTGTTGTCGATCCTGAGTGGCGTCGAGGTGCCACTCAGGCACATTCTGCCACGCACGTTATTCATGCGGCGCTGCGTGAGGTCCTTGGCCCACAGGCGCATCAGGCAGGCTCGTATAACAAAGCCGGATACATGAGGCTCGACTTCAACTGGAACCAGGCTTTGTCGCCAGAGACTCGTTCGGAGATCGAAGAGCTGTCCAATAGCGCCATCCGTCAGAATCTTGATGTTGAAACACGAGTCATGCCCCTTGCCGACGCAAAGTCACTTGGCGCAATGGCGCTCTTTGGTGAGAAGTATGGCGACACGGTGCGCGTCGTAGACATTGGCGGAGAGTGGTCACGGGAACTTTGTGCTGGCACGCATGTGGCGCGAAGCGCTGAGATCGGTCTCATCAACCTTGTGAGCGAAGCATCTGTGGGTTCAAGCAACCGCAGGATCGAGTCTCTTGTCGGTATCGAAGCGTTTAGAGACCTCGCCTCTGAGCGTGCAATCGTTTCGCAGTTGAGTGCCGAGCTGAAGACTCCGAGGGACCAATTGCCAGAGCGCATTGCGACGCTGATGGCGAACCTCAAAGAGGCCGAGAAGAAAATTGCGTCCTTCCAGGCAGAGGCGCAAGCGCAACGTATTCCAGCGCTTGTTGAGAGTGCTGTTCGGGTTGGAGAGATCCTTACCGTTATTGAGAGTCTTGGAAAAGTTCCTTCGGCAGATGATGTACGCAGCGTCGTGACCGGAGTACGCGCTCGGCTGGGGAGTGAACCCTCGCTTGTCGCGCTCTTCGCCGAAGCCTCTGGTAAACCTCTTGTCATCGTGGCCACTAACGAGGCGGCGCGAAAACTTGGTGCGAATGCTGGGGCCCTTGCCCGTGTAGCCGCAGGAGTTCTTGGTGGCGGTGGCGGTGGCAAAGATGACCTTGCCCAAGGTGGAGGAACTGACGTTGCCGCCATTGGGTTATCCGCTGATGCGGTGCGTAAGGCACTGCCAGCGTGAGCATCCGCTCTGGCACACGACTCGGTATCGACGTGGGTACTGTGCGGGTAGGCATCGCGAGGTCTGATTTTCACGCAGTGTTAGCTACCCCATTGTGTACAGTCGTTCGGGATGAGAGCGCGATCTCATCGATCGTGAGCATGCTGAGCGACATCGACGCGGTTGAAGTCATCGTTGGTTTGCCGTTAGCGTTGTCTGGTGCCCGTACCGCCTCGACGCAGGATGCCGTGAACTTTGCCGTGCAGCTCTCTGCGACGATAGATATCCCGGTTCGCCTTGTCGACGAACGGCTGTCGACTGTCTCGGCTCAACAAGCCCTCCACTCCAGCGGTCGCAACACTCGCACTTCGCGTCAGGTGATCGATCAGGTGGCTGCGACTATAATTTTGCAACACGCTCTCGACGCCGAACGCTCGAGCGGAAACCCACCGGGCGAGCTTGTCGCCCCGGACAAAGGATAACGACACGTGCCAGACGAACCGGGTTGGGAAGACATTCTCGCCTCTCAACCAGCCGAGCCGCGGCCCGATGGTCCAGAGCAGGTAGTGGCACCGCAGTCCCGTAAGGATGCGAGGAACGCACGAGAGGCGCACCCCGCGGATGGCGTATCTCGTCGTCGTGGATCGAGAATTCCTGCGCCCACGTCGAGAAAGCCCGGGTCAAAGCCGCCGCGTAAGCGTCGCCGCTGGGTCGCGTGGGTCGTTTCCCTCGTCGTTATCTTCGGGCTTCTTGGCGGAGCGACAGCCTACGCTTGGTTAAATTTTGAACCGCAGATTCGCACGGTCCTCGGTTGGGAGTTGCCGCCCCCTGACTATGAAGGTCAAGGTTCTGGCGAGGCAACTGTGGTCGTCATGAGCGGTGATACCGGGGTTGAAGTGACAAGGGCGCTGGTTGAGGCCGGCGTGGTCAAGAGTTATGACACGTTCTACAACCTGCTCCTTATCCAGGACCCCCCTGTCGATTTCTTTCCCGGATATTACGTGCTGGCTAAGAAAATGAGCTCGGCAGCCGCACTAGCCGCCATGCTGGATCCTGCAACTCGTGTCGAACGCACTGCCCTCATTCAGGAGGGCAAGAGCATTGACCAAGTTTTCGACATCCTGAGCACGGCGACGGAGATTCCTGTTGCTGATTTTGTTGCCGCAGCTGCGGACCCGACGAGCTACGGTGCGTCACCAGACTCGCCGAACCTCGAGGGTTATCTGTTCCCTGCCAAGTACACGTTCGACCCTGGGGTCGACGCGCGAGCGGTTCTAACGACGTTGGTCAATCGCACCTTCGAGGCTCTAGATGCGGCGGGAGTGGCGCCGCAGGACCGCCTGAAAGTGCTTACTTTGGCATCCGTGATTCAGCGTGAGGCAGGAAGTAACACGGAAGACTTCTACAAGGTTTCGAGGGTTTTCACGAACCGTCTGAACGAGGGTTGGCACCTTGAATCTGACGCCACCGTGTCCTACGGCACCGGGCGTACACACACTGTGTGGACGGAGCCTGAGGAGCGCGCCGATAAGTCCAACGGTTACAACACCTACGCGAATCCGGGTCTACCCATCGGCCCGATCGGAGCCGTGGGGGATGTCGCTATTGATGCAGCATTGCATCCCGCGGATGGGCCATGGTTCTTCTTTGTTCCTATCAACCTTGAAACGGGAGAAACTGTCTTTTCTGAAACGCTCGAGCAACATGATGCAGCCGTGCGCCAGTTGCATGATTGGTGTGAGTCAACACAAAGCCCTAACTGTGATTAACGCGGCGCATGTTTCGCGGTGAGCAGCAGCTTGCTGTTCTAGGTTCTCCGATAGGGCACTCGAAGTCTCCTGCGATTCACACGGCAGCGTACGGTGTACTTGGCCTGAAGTGGGAGTACTCCGCTATCGAGGTGAAGTCGGGCGAGCTTGAGGCATTTATTGCCAGCAGAGACCCGCTTTGGCGTGGACTTTCGTTGACGATGCCGTTGAAGCGAGAGGTCGTGCCGTTGCTTGATGTGCACGACGACCTGACGGAGCGGGTGGGCGCAGCAAACACAGTTCTCTTCGATGGGGGCAGACTGCGTGGCTTTAACACAGATGTATACGGTGCTGAACGGATGCTGCAGGATGCGCTGTCAGAAACGATTCACCACGCGCATATCCTTGGTAGCGGGGCGACGGCATGTTCGTTGGCGGTCGCTCTTGCCCGAAACGGTGTGCGAAAACTCACTGTTGGCACGCGTTCGCCATCGCGCTCAACGGAGTTGGTGAGGGTCGCAAACAGTGTTGGACTTGCGGTGACAGTGAGTGAGTTGCACAGCGACCCGGGGCTTCCCGATGTCGTCGTGAGCACGCTTCCTGGCACCGTGGCACTGCACGAGACTCTTCCAGAGGGGCTTCGCACCTCGGTGCCTCTCATCGACATCGCCTATGACCCTTGGCCGAGCGCGATTGCCCAACTGTGGCTCGATGCCGCGGGAACCGTGATCAACAACGGTCTTGGGATGCTGCTTTACCAAGCACTGGCGCAAATTCGCATTTTCGTCACCGGGGACCCTGCGTGCGAACTCCCTTCAGAGCCAGAGGTTTTGGAGGCTATGAGGGCGGCGGCGTTGGGTACCACCTGATCGTGGGATGATGGCAGCATGCTTCGTTGGCTCACTGCAGGGGAATCGCACGGGCCAGAATTGGTCGCCATCATTGAAGGCTTGCCCGCCGGCGTCCCTGTGACCATGGGCGATATTCGGGTTGATCTTGCCCGCCGAAAGCTCGGATATGGTCGGGGCGCACGACAGAAGTTCGAAGAAGACGAACTTGATGTTTCCAGCGGCGTGCGTTTCGGATTGACGACGGGCGGCCCGATTTCTCTCCGGATCGGCAATACTGAGTGGCCACGCTGGGTCGATGTGATGAGCGTGGATCCAGTCGACCTCGAGTCGTTGCCAAAAGGCCGAGGAGCGCCGCTCACACGCCCGCGCCCAGGGCACGCTGACCTTGTCGGTATGCAAAAGTATGGGTTTGACGAGGCGCGTAATGTTCTTGAGCGCGCCAGTGCTCGAGAAACCGCAGCACGAGTAGCGCTCGGCGCACTCGCGCGGGCCTTTCTCCGTGAACTCGGAGTTCTGCTGGTGAGCCACACGGTCTCGATCGGAACCATTCGCGTGCCAGAGGGAACCCCGTTGCCTAGCCAGGATGATGTCGTTCGCCTCGATGGTGACCCGCTGCGCTGCACACATCCGACCACGAGCGCGCTCATGGTCGTAGAGGTCGATTCCGCTCAAAAGGATGGCGACACTCTGGGTGGCGTTGTGGAAGTGCTGGCATACGGTCTTCCGCCTGGACTCGGGTCGTACGCACACTGGGACCGCCGGCTCGATTCACAACTCGCCGCGGCGCTCATGGGTATCCAAGCCATCAAGGGAGTTGAGATTGGTGACGGTTTTCGAACGGCGGCGCGACGCGGTTCGAGTGCGCACGATGAACTTTTCGCGACAGAAGATGGCATCACTCGACACACTGATCGGGCGGGTGGCACGGAAGGTGGAATGAGCACGGGGACGGTATTGCGTGTCAGCGCCGCGATGAAACCTATCTCTACCGTTCCGCACGCGCTGCACACGGTGGATGTTGCCACTGGTGGCGCAGCAGAAGCTCACCACCAGCGGTCTGACGTGTGCGCTGTTCCTGCGGCCGGGGTGGTGGCCGAGGCGATGGTGGCGCTCGTGCTCGCGAACTCGATGCTCGAAAAGTTTGGCGGAGACAGTGTGCAGGAGACCCGCAGAAACCTCGAAGAGTATCTCGCCGCTATCCCCGAGAACCTAAGAACATCGACCACTGGTTCCCGCGCGAATCGAGCACCACGGGAATGAACGCGTCGATTCCGCGCCTAGTGGTCATCGGCCCACCAGGCGCAGGAAAAAGTGTCGTAGGGCGACTGACCGCGCGTCTGCTGAGCGTGCCGTTTGTCGATACTGATCGGCGAATTGTGAAGCGGCACGGAGCTATCACGTCTATTTTTGCCGAACGCGGCGAGCAAGTATTCAGGGAGTTTGAACGCAGCGAGGTTCAAAAGGCATTGATGGAGAAGTGCGTGGTGGCCGTGGGCGGTGGAGCAGTGATCGACGAAGATACCCAGAAGGACCTTGCGACGGCCAGAGTGGCATACATCACAGTTTCTGCGGATGCCGTGCGCAATCGCATCCGCACACCAACGAGACCACTTCTTCGTGATGGCATCGATTCCTGGCAAAAGATCATGGACGATCGCCGAGCGATATACGAGCGTTTGGCCACAAAAACAGTCGATAGTACGCATCGGTCTGCTGGTTCGATTGCACATGAGCTTGCAGAGTGGATACAGCAGGAG
This sequence comes from Actinomycetales bacterium, assembly GCA_038243605.1. GTDB lineage: Bacteria > Actinomycetota > Actinomycetes > Actinomycetales > Microbacteriaceae > Terrimesophilobacter. Next base: position 254,916 of record JBBSQX010000002.1, on the reverse strand, counting down.
GGTAACGAATGACCATAATGACGGTTCCGGTGAGCGAGCCATATGACGTTCATGTGGGACGAGGCACTTTCGCCGGTATCCCTGAACTCGTAGGGTCTGACGTTAAACAGGTGCTCATCATTCACCAGCCTTCGCTATCAAATCTCGCGGGGGAGCTTCGCGCGACGCTTTCGGAAAACTACCAGGTGCTTCTTGCCGAGATCCCTGACGGTGACGATGCCAAACGCGTCGAGGTAGCAGCGTTTTGTTGGCAGATTCTCGGCACGGCAAACTTCACCAGGTCGGATGCCATTATCGGATTTGGTGGTGGCGCCGCGACAGACTTAGCCGGGTTCGTGGCGTCGACGTGGATGCGCGGGGTCAAACTGATTCAGGTTCCGACGACGGTTCTCGGGATGGTCGATGCCGCAATCGGTGGAAAGACTGGTCTCAATACCTCCGAGGGTAAGAACCTAGTCGGAACTTTCTATTCACCGACCGCTGTGGTTGCGGACTTGAACATTCTTGCTGGCCTAGCTCGCATGGAGTTCCTCGCGGGGTTCGGTGAAATCGTAAAGTGTGGATTTATCGCGGAGCCCAAGATTCTCGACATCATTGAACGCGATGTTGAAGCAGCTACCAACGTTGATTCTGACGAGTTCCGTGAACTTGTTGAGCTTTCCATTGGGGTCAAAACGCGAGTGGTCGGCAATGACTTTCGGGAGGCCGGTGAGCGGGAGTTCTTGAACTACGGGCACACTCTTGGGCACGCTATCGAATTCTCTGAGCGCTACAAATGGCGTCACGGAGCGGCCGTCTCTGTCGGAATGATGTACGCCGCCGAGCTTGCGAGGCTGGCAGGTCGGCTGAGTGATGAGGTTGTTGATCGGCACCGCAACATCCTCACCTCAATCGGTTTGCCCATCACTTATCCGCTCGGTCGTTGGAAGACGCTCATGAGCGTGATGAAGCGAGACAAAAAGGCTCGCGGTGATCTTCTGCGCTTCGTGATTCTTGATGACGTGGCGAGGCCGACGATCCTCACTGGCCCCGATGAATCTCTTCTGTTTGCGGCGTGGCAAGAAGTGGGCAGTTAGAGTTGTTCCCATGACGCGCGTGCTTGTACTCAATGGACCAAACCTTGGGCGGCTGGGCAGTAGGCAACCCGAAGTGTACGGTTCGCTTGGTGAAAATGATCTGCGGGATCAACTCGTTCAGGCTGCTGCTGGTACCGAGATCGAGCTGCGACAGACCGACAGTGAGGCTGAACTCATTGGGTGGATTCATGAAGCTGTCGACTCTGCCACACACGTGATCCTGAACCCTGCAGCATTTACCCACTACTCGTATGCTTTGCGGGATGCTGCCGCGCTCGTGACCGAGGCAGGTCTGCTCCTCGTGGAAGTCCACATTTCAAACCCCTATGCGAGAGAAGAGTTTCGCCACACGAGCGTTATTTCGGGCGTTGCTACCGGCGTCATTGCGGGCTTCGGCTTTGACTCGTATTTGCTCGCTCTGGAGCTGGTGCTTCGACGCGCGTCGTGACCCCATAAACTTGAGGCATGGCTTCTACTGCAGATATTCGTAACGGCGTTGTTCTGAACATGGACGGCGGTTTGTGGACTGTTGTCGAATTCCAGCACGTCAAGCCCGGCAAGGGTGGCGCATTCGTTCGCACGAAGGTGAAGAACGTGCGCTCAGGAAAGACTGTCGATCGCACGTTCAATGCCGGTGCAAAGATCGAGATCGAGACAGTTGATCGGTCCGAGTTTCAGTATCTGTACAAGGATGTTGATGGCTACGTGTTCATGGACGTGAACGATTTCGACCAGATCACGTTGAGTGAAGAGCAGGTGGGTGACGCCCCCAAGTTCATGCTGGAGAATCAGAATGCAACCATTGCGCTGCACAACGGTGAGCCTCTCTACGTTGAACTTCCGGCGTCCGTCGTCTTGGAGATCACGCACACGGAGCCAGGACTGCAGGGGGACCGCTCGACGGGTGGAACTAAACCAGCAACAGTCGAAACTGGCCACCATATTCAGGTTCCGCTCTTTCTCGGCGAGGGAGTAAAAGTCAAAGTTGACACCCGCACCGGTGAATACCTTAGCCGCGTCAACGACTGAGGCCGGCAGCTGATATGAGTGCACGTACTAAGGCACGTAAGCGCGCCCTCGACTTGTTATATGGCGCAGACCTGCGGTCGGGAACTATCGCGGATGCTGTCGCCACCGAAGCGTTGCGGGCCGAATCCGAGCCGAGCCGGATGGCATCGTGGGAGTATGCCCGAATGATCGCGGTGGGTGTCGATGATCACCAATCCGAGATCGACGAGTACATCGAAACGTACGCGCAAGGGTGGACGATTAACCGGATGCCAGCCCTCGACAGGGCGATTGTTCGCATCGGCATTTGGGAGTTGGCGTTCAACCCAGAAATTCCGGATGGTGTCGCCATTTCCGAGGCCGTTGATGCAGCGCGGCTGTACAGCACAGAAGATTCGGCTGGGTTTGTCAATGGTTTGCTTGGGCGCATCGCCCACGTGACAACAACGCAGAAACCTCCGACCGCTTGATTGGCTGCTCGTCATGCCCGAAGGAACGTGAACCTTTGGCCGTTCCGGGGTTATAGTGGGACAAATAGACATCCTTTAATATCCGTCCAGAGAGGCGGGGAAGGAGGTCAGAATGACTGCACGAACCGTTTTGCAGCCCTCTGATATCTCACGTGCGCTGACGCGCATTTCGCATGAGATCCTCGAATCTAACCGGGGTGGCTCCGATCTGATCATTCTCGGTATTCCCACTCGAGGTGTCTTTTTAGCTGAGCGCATCGGCGCGATCCTGGAATCGATTGAACCAGGCAGCGGCACGGTAGGAACACTCGACATCACGATGTACAGAGACGATCTTGCGAAGAATGTGACCCGCACGCCGAGCCCCACGCGCATCCCTTCTGGAGGGATTGACGGAAAAACCGTGGTTCTCGTCGACGACGTGCTGTACTCCGGCCGAACCATCCGTGCAGCCTTGGATGCCATGGTCGATCTTGGGCGCCCCCGCGTCGTGCGCCTCGCCGTACTCGTTGATCGTGGGCATCGTGAGCTGCCGATTAGGGCCGACTTTGTGGGCAAGAACCTTCCAAGCTCTCTCTCTGAGCGCATCAACGTGCGCCTCAAGGAGATCGATGGCGTCGAGGAGGTGACGATCGAACAGTGAGGCATCTACTCAGCACGAAGTCATTGAGCCGCGATGAGGCCATCACGATTCTCGACGTTGCCGAAGATATGGCAGAGGTTTCCGGTCGTGAAGTTCCCAAGCTTCCCGCGTTGCGCGGCAAAACCATCATCAACCTCTTCTACGAAGACTCGACGCGAACACGAGTGTCGTTCGAGGTCGCGGCAAAACGGTTGAGCGCTGATGTCATCAATTTCAGTGCAAAAGGTTCGAGTGTGTCGAAGGGTGAAAGCCTCAAAGACACCGCGCAAACCCTCGCAGCGATGAGGGCGGATGCCGTGATCGTGCGGCACTCGGCCTCGGGGGCACCCGATGTTCTTGCACGCAGCGGTTGGATTGATGCCGGAATTGTGAACGCGGGGGATGGCACCCACGAGCATCCGACTCAGGCGCTCATTGATGCGTTCACGATTCGCCGAAGGCTTCACGGCGATGCCGCTCGAACCAAAGGTCTCGATGGCTGCAGCGTGACGATCGTGGGAGACATCCTTCATTCCCGCGTCGCCAGATCGAACATTTGGCTTCTCACGACGCTGGGCGCGAGCGTAAGTCTCGTGGCCCCCGCGACTCTGCTCCCCGTCGGAATCAACGACTGGCCGGTGACAGTCGATTACGACCTTGACCACGCGCTGGCGGCAGAACCCGACGCGGTGATGATGCTGCGCATTCAGGCAGAGCGGATGCAGGAAGCATTTTTTCCGAACGAGCGGGAGTACGCGAGGCGGTGGGGGTTCGATGATGAGCGGTTGGCGAAGCTTCCCCCCTCGAGCATGGTCATGCACCCTGGACCGATGAATCGCGGACTAGAAATTTCGGCGGGTGCCGCTGACTCAGCACAATCAACGATTCGAGAGCAGGTGGCGAATGGGGTGTCAGTGCGCATGGCTGTGCTCTACCTTCTGCTGTCGGGAACAGGAACGGTGACGTCATGACAATGACCACGTTGATCCGCGGCGCGACAATGCTGGATGGCACGACGAAAGACATTCTCGTGGCCGACGGAATCGTCGCCGAGATAGGAACAGGGCTCTCCGGCGCCAACGGCACAGTAATTGATGCCGCGGGTCTCCTTGCACTTCCTGGCTTGGTTGACCTTCACGCTCACCTGCGCGAACCGGGTGGTGAACACAGTGAGACCGTGCTCACCGGCTCACGCGCCGCCGCTATCGGTGGGTTCACGGCCGTGCACGCAATGGCGAATACGTCTCCAGTGGCAGACACCGCTGGCGTCGTGGAGCAGGTGCAGGCGCTTGGTGACGATGCGGGATACGTTACGGTGCGCCCCGTTGGGGCCGTGACGATCGGACTTGGTGGAACTCGACTTGCAGAGATCGGCGCGATGGCGCGGTCTCGCGCCAAAGTGCGGGTCTTTTCTGATGACGGAAAGTGTGTATCAGATGCTCTGCTGATGCGCCGTGCACTCGAGTACGTCACAACGTTTGACGGTGTGGTCGCGCAGCATGCACAAGAGCCTCGGTTGACGGAAGGCGCCCAGCTCAACGAGGGTGCCCTTAGCAGCGAACTGGGCCTTGAGGGCTGGCCGGCTGTTGCAGAGGAAGCCATCATTGCGAGAGACGTTCTGCTCGCCCACCACGTGGGCGCGAGGTTACACATCTGTCACCTCTCCACGGCAGGCTCTGTGGATGTGGTGCGCTGGGCCAAGGCGCGGGGCATTCAGGTCACAGCAGAAGTCACGCCCCATCACCTGATGCTCACGGAGGAACGTGCGCGAACCTATGACGCAAGATTCAAAGTGAACCCGCCGCTGCGGCGCAATGAAGATGTTGAGGCCCTGCGCGATGGTGTTGCGGATGGCACGATTGACATTATTGCGACCGACCATGCACCGCATCCAGTGGAGGGCAAGGACTGCGCATGGGCAGAAGCCGCTTTCGGAATGGTCGGGCTGGAATCGGCGCTGTCAGTTGTTCAGGCATCGCTCATCGATAACGGGCGCATCGAATGGTCGGATGTCGCTCGCCTTCTGTCGAGTGCGCCAGCATCCATTGGTCGACTCAAAGGTTACGCCCACGGTATCGCGCACGGCGTGCGAGCAGAAATCACTCTCGTGGACCCGTCCGCCAGCAGAAGTTTCGGTGCGATTGACCTCCAAGGAAAATCCGCTAACACGCCCTATCTCGGAATGACCTTGCCAGGTCGAGTCATTGCGACCATTCACTCCGGGTACCCAACTGTTCTCGACGGGCAGTTGCTTGATGCTGACCGCGTGGCCGGGTTCGCTGCACAAGTGAAGGAGACGCGCCGTGGATAGGTTACTTCCGAGTGTCATCATCGGCGGAGTTATCGTGCTCGCGGTCGCGGGAATGTACTTCGGCTGGCGCGCGCGCATGCGCAAATACGGTGCTTTCGTCGCGCCAGATGATGTGCCCGAATCGGCTGGCGACGTGATCACGACCGACACAGGGCTCTATGTCGCAACAACGTTGGCTGGCCAGCCATGGGAACGTGTCGCCGCTCACGGACTCGGATTTCGAGCCCGCGCGAACGTGACGATCACCTCGATGGGGATCATTGTGGGCCCCGCTGGTCGGAACCCTTTCTTCATTGGTCGTTCCTCGATTGTCGCAGTACGACGCGGCACGTGGACGATCGATAAAGTCGTGGAGCCCGGTGGGCTTGTTGTGGTCGCGTGGCGACTGGGTGAGACAGAACTTGATAGCTATTTTCGAATGGACGATGGTCCAGAGCTGCTGCTTAACGCTGGAGCAGACTTGATTGAAGGGTTGGCATGACCAAGGAACAGCACTCTGCGGTGCTCGTGTTGGAAGATGGAACGCGGTTTTCGGGGCTCGCGTACGGTGCGTTGGGCGTCACCATGGGTGAAGCGGTGTTCTCTACCGGAATGACGGGGTACCAAGAGACCATTACTGACCCGTCCTACGCCGGGCAAATTGTGCTCATGACAGCACCGCACATCGGGATCACCGGTGTCAATGACGAGGATCCGGAGTCTGACCGTATGTGGGTCGCTGGTCTCATTGTGCGTGATCCTTCCCGCATGGTGTCTAACTACCGCGCAACGGGCAGCCTCGGCGACGAACTTGAACGGCACGGCATCATCGGCATCAGCGACATCGATACGCGCGCGGTCACCAGACGGCTGCGCTCGGTGGGAGTGATGAGGGCGGGCATTTTTTCGGGGCCAGACGCTCTGCGCGATCCTGACGAGCAACTCGCCGACGTTCGCAGCAGCGATGAGATGACTGGTCTGAATCTCTCCGCGACAGTCTCTACTGCGGTGCTTCGCAGACTGCCTGCGGAAGGTGAGCGCATTGGCTCTGTTGCTGTGCTGGATCTCGGGGTAAAGTCATCGACGCTGCGGTACTTGACGGCCAGAGGCTTCGACGTGATGTTGGTGCCGGAATCCACAACTGACGACGACTTCTTCGCCCTCGAACCGGATGCCGTGTTTTTCTCCAACGGACCGGGGGACCCCGGCGCATCCGACCGCCACGTGGCACTTCTTCAGAAGGTTCTGAATCGTAAAATTCCGTTCTTCGGAATCTGTTTCGGCAACCAGCTTCTGGGTCGGGCGCTTGGGTTTGGCACCTATAAACTGCCGTTTGGGCATCGAGGCATCAACCAGCCCGTACTTGACCTCGCTACCGGTCGCACGGAGATCACCGCGCACAACCATGGCTTCGCTGTGGACGCGCCGCTGGACGGCGAATCCGAGTCGCCTGCCGGCTTCGGACGCGTGGAAGTCAGCCACGTGAACCTCAACGACAATGTCGTCGAGGGGTTGCGCGCCCTCGATCTTCCAGCACTCTCCGTTCAGTATCACCCGGAAGCTGCGGCCGGACCCCACGACGCAAACTACCTTTTCGACCGGTTCAGAGAAATGGTCATCGACTCAAGGAAGGCCAACTGATGCCGAAGCGTGAGGACATTCGTTCAGTGCTGGTGATCGGCTCCGGCCCCATCGTGATTGGCCAGGCCTGCGAGTTTGACTACTCGGGAACGCAAGCCTGCCGCGTCTTGCGAGAAGAGGGTGTTCGGGTAATTCTTATCAATTCAAACCCCGCAACCATCATGACCGACCCCGATTTTGCCGATGCAACCTATGTGGAACCGATCACCTGGGAGGTGATTGAGTCGATTATCGCGAAGGAACGTCCCGACGCCATTCTGCCGACGCTGGGCGGTCAGACCGCGCTGAACGCCGCGATCGAGCTCCATGAGCATGGAATCCTGGAGAAGTATGACGTGGAGTTGATTGGCGCGAACTTCGAGGCCATTCAGAAGGGTGAAGACCGTCAGCTCTTCAAAGAACTCGTATTGCAGGCCGGTGCAGAGGTCGCGCGATCGCACATTGCTCACACAGTTGACGAGGCGATCGAATTCGCTGAGGACCTCGGATATCCGCTCGTGATTCGGCCATCGTTCACCATGGGAGGTCTTGGCAGCGGTTTTGCCCACGATCGTGATGAGCTCGTGCGCATGGTCGGTGATGGCCTGCACCAAAGCCCCACGACCGAAGTTCTGCTCGAAGAGTCGATCATGGGCTGGAAAGAGTACGAGCTCGAGTTGATGCGCGACACCTCAGACAACACGGTTGTTGTGTGTTCTATTGAGAACGTCGACCCGGTCGGTGTCCACACGGGGGATTCGATCACCGTCGCTCCAGCTCTCACCCTTACCGATCGAGAGTTTCAGAACCTCCGCGATATTGGTATCGACATCATCCGCCTCGTGGGCGTCGACACGGGCGGATGCAACATCCAGTTTGCTGTCGACCCCGCCGACGGTCGTGTCATCGTGATCGAAATGAATCCCCGCGTGTCTCGGTCCAGCGCACTCGCGAGTAAAGCGACCGGTTTTCCGATTGCGAAAATCGCGGCGAAGCTTGCGATTGGCTACCGTTTGGATGAGATCCCGAACGACATCACCCGCGTCACTCCCGCCAGTTTTGAGCCCACTCTTGACTACGTCGTTGTGAAAGTCCCTCGCTTCGCGTTTGAGAAGTTTCCTGCGGCAGACCCGACGCTCACGACGACAATGAAGTCGGTGGGGGAAGCGATGGCCATCGGCCGAAACTATACAACGGCGTTGCAGAAGGCGCTGAGGTCACTCGAAAAACGTGGCTCGAGCTTTCACTGGGGTGAGCAGTTGCTCACGAAAGACGAGCTCCTCTCGCTGGCGTCTGTTCCAACAGACGGCCGCATCATCACGGTGCAGCAGGCGTTGCGCGCGGGGGCGAGCATCACGGAGGTCTTTGAGGCCACGGGTATCGACCCGTGGTTCGTCGACCAAATCGTTCTCATCAATGAGGTGGCGCATTCTGTAGCAGATGCCGAGTCTCTCGATGCGGGTCTTGTGCGCCATGCAAAGAATCACGGCTTCAGCGATGCGCAGTTGGCGGAGCTTCGCGGTGTGTCCGAGACCGACATCCGAACGCTTCGACACGAACTCAATGTGCGGCCCGTGTTCAAGACGGTGGATACCTGCGCGGGGGAGTTCCCGGCACTCACTCCGTATCACTACTCAAGCTATGACCTCGAAACCGAGGTGGTGCCGAGCGATCGGCGAAAGATTGTGATTCTCGGATCCGGCCCCAACCGCATCGGCCAGGGGATCGAGTTCGACTACTCGTGCGTTCATGCCGCATTTGCGCTGTCGGATGCCGGCTTTGAAACCATCATGATCAACTGCAACCCAGAGACGGTCTCGACCGACTACGACACGAGTGACCGCTTGTACTTCGAACCGCTCACGTTGGAAGACGTGTTGGAGGTCATTGAGGCAGAACGTGCGAGCGGTGAGCTTGTGGGCGTCATCGTTCAGCTTGGAGGTCAAACCGCCTTGGGGCTGGCAAAGGGTCTAGAGGCGGAGGGAATCCCGATTCTCGGAACCTCGCCATCGTCCATCGATCTGGCGGAGGAACGCGGCCTATTCTCGAAGATTCTGGATGAGGCCGGCCTCATCGCGCCACGAAACGGAACAGCGACTGATCTGCAGACTGCTGTCACTGTCGCCGAAGAAATCGGATACCCGGTGCTTGTTCGCCCTTCCTTCGTTTTGGGCGGCAGAGGCATGGAAATCGTCTACGACACCGAATCGATGCACGACTACTTCCGACGTATCGCTGACCAAGCGATTATCGCTCCAGGGCTGCCGCTGCTCGTCGACCGTTTTCTCGACGACGCCATCGAAATAGATGTCGACGCACTGTTTGACGGCGATGAGTTGTATGTCGGTGGCGTGATGGAGCACCTCGAAGAAGCTGGCATTCACTCAGGTGACTCCTCGTGCACTCTTCCACCGGTGACATTGGGGCGGGACATTATCGATCGGGTACGCGAAGCGACGGAGGCAATAGCACGAGGAGTGGGCGTGCGCGGCCTGCTGAACGTGCAGTTCGCCATCGGACAGGGAGTGCTTTACGTGCTCGAAGCGAACCCGAGAGCTTCACGAACAGTTCCCTTCGTATCGAAGGCTGTCGGCATTCCTTTGGCGAAAGCTGCGGCGCTCATCATGGCGGGAACCAGCATCCGGTCGCTCGTCGACGACGGCACGCTTCCCGTGGTGGACGGTTTGCATGTTCCGATGGAGTCTCCCGTCGCGGTGAAAGAAGCGGTGCTGCCGTTCAAGAGGTTCCGCACGAAAGAGGGCAAGATCGTCGACTCCATCCTTGGGCCGGAGATGCGCTCAACGGGTGAAGTGATGGGAATCGACTCGAACTTTCCGAAGGCGTTTGCAAAGAGTCAGGCTGCTGCGTACGGTGGTCTTCCGGGTAGCGGGTCGGTGTTCGTCTCAGTATCGGATGGCGACAAGAGGGCAATTGTCTTGCCAATTCTTCGCCTTCAGCAGCTGGGCTTCACAATTCTTGCCACGCGCGGCACGGCAGAGGTTCTCTCGCGCAATGGAATCGACGCACGGGTGGTTCGCAAACAATCGGACGGCCCAACCGGTGACGGAGATCAGCGCACCATCGTTGAACTCATCACCGCAGGGGAGGTGGATATCGTCATCAACACGCCGAGTGGCCGCACTGCGCGAGCAGACGGATACGAGATCCGAACCGCGACGGTTGCTGCTGACAAGGCTCTTTTCACAACTATTGCCCAACTCGGTGCTGCGGTGTCGTCTGTGGAGGCAATTCGGGAGGGCTTCACCGTTCGGTCGCTCCAGGATTACGCGAGTGACCGTGCGGAGCTTCTTGTTCGAAGTGCGGGTGGTGCCCATGCGTGAACCAAATTTTGGTGAACGGCTGCACGAGGCTCTTGCGCTGCGAGGATCACTGTGTTTAGGAATCGATCCGCACCCATTTTTGCTTGAACAGTGGGGCCTCCCGGATTCAGCGCACGGACTCAGGGAGTTCGGCCTCAGAGTTGTGGAGGCAGCGACGGATCGTGTGGCAATTGTGAAGCCGCAGGTGGCGTTTTTTGAGCGGCACGGTTCCGACGGATACGCAGCCCTCGAGAGCGTGATGGCAGCGGCACGCGAGGCCGGTGTGCTCATTATTGCTGATGTGAAGCGTGGTGATGTCGGGAGCACGTTTGATGCTTACGCGCACGCGTGGCTCACTCCGGGAGGACCACTCGAGGCCGACGCGATGACCGTCAGTGCATATCAGGGTGTCGGATCTCTAGCCGGTGCGGTAACGCTCGCACGGGAGAACGGTAAGGGGCTCTTTGTCCTCGGTGCGACGTCGAATCCGGAGGCTGTGGCGGTGCAATCCGCCAACGTTCACCATCCAGGTGGGCTCGCGGTCACGGTCGCCGCCGAGATCGTGAATGATGTCATCGCGCTGAACGTTTCAGAGGAGCTCGAACACGGTTCGTTCGGTGTCGTTCTCGGTGCCACCGTGTCAATGAGCGATTACGGAATTTCTGTGGACGCGCTTGCCGCGACACCGAGTACGCCTATTCTTGCGCCTGGCTTCGGGCATCAGGGAGCGAAGTTTTCGGAGATTTCAGAGCGCTTTGGTGTGCGCACGAGCGTGCTGATCTCTGTCTCCCGGTCCATACTGTCATCGGGACCACAAGGAATCGAATCAGCTATGGATCACGCCACGAAAGAGATCGCGCAATGCCGCGCATAGACCCTCCAGATGTCGATCGTGTTGCCGCATCGCGTGCCGCAGTCGCGGCACGGCGAGCTCGTGCCGACGTCAAGCGGGCGGTTGCAGAGCAGCACCGAACTCCACTTGATGTTCTGGAAATGGGATGGTCAACGCCGACGGCTGTTGAGGCGAGGCTTCGGGTCCGGGAGCTGATTGGGAGCATTCCAGGTTTGGGGCCCGTGCGCTCCTCAAGAATTATGGATCAACTCGGAATTTCTCCCTCGAAGAAGATCGGGGGCCTCGGCGTCCGACAGCGGGCGACGCTTCGCGAATGGCTGAATGAGCGGGATGAGTCTCCCGTCTCGCCTGCACCGTCCCGCCTCGTGGTGCTGGCCGGCCCAACGGCTGTCGGCAAGGGCGCAGTTTCTACGTTCATCCGCGAAAACTACCCGAACGTTCTGCTCTCCGTCTCTGCGACCACTCGCGCACCGCGCCCGGGAGAAGTCGACGGAGTTAACTACTATTTCGTGAGCGACAAGGAATTCGACCGTCTCGAGGCATCAGGCGACATGCTGGAGACTGCGACCGTGCACAACGCGCACCGCTATGGCACTCCTCGCGGCCCCATTGATGATGCCATCGCCGCAGGAAAAAGCGTGCTTCTCGAAATTGATCTTCAGGGTGCCCGATCGGTTCGCGCCGCGATGCCGGAAGCGATTCTGGTGTTCCTTTTGCCACCCACCTGGGAGGAGTTGGTGCGCCGACTTATCGGTCGCGGCACGGAAGATGCAGCGGAGCAGGCGCGCAGGCTCGACACCGCGAAGACTGAATTAGCGGCCCAGGATGAGTTTGATTTCCGGATTGTGAACACCGAGGTCAGCCAAGCGGCGCAAGAAGTCGTAGACTTGATGTCGATCCCCGACCAAAACAAGGAGTCCTAACATGGTTGACCGCGCCAAGGGCATTATTGACCCGCCCATTGACGAGTTGCTCACCAAGGTGGACTCGAAGTACGCTCTGGTAATTTTTGCGTCAAAGCGTGCCCGCCAGATCAACGACTACTACGCAGACCTTCACGAAGGCAGCATGTACAACAACGTTGGTCCGCTCGTCGATTCTTCCGTGGATGACAAGCCGCTTTCCGTCGCGATGCGCGAGATCAACGAGGGCAAGCTTCTCGTCAAACAGATCGCAGAGTAGCCGCGCTCACGCCCAAATTTACCGAACCGCGATAGATCAGACCGCGTAAGAAGCGGAGGCGAGTTGAACGTCGTTGTCGGAATGACAGGCGGTATCGCCGCGTACAAAGCCGTCGGTGTCGTGCGGGCTCTTGTTCTCGCGGGTCATGACGTGCATGTCGTGGCGACAGAGGCTGCGCTGAAGTTCGTCGGCTTACCGACGCTTGAGGCCATTAGCCGTAATCCTGTGCACCACGAACTCTTTGAGGGCGTGGCACAGGTGCGACACGTCGCAATCGGGCAGGCCGCTGACGTCATTGTCGTGGCCCCCGCTACAGCAAATACAATTGCGCGGTTAGCCGCAGGCCTTGCTGATGACTTACTCGGCACCACTATTTTGGCCAGCACAGCTCCACTCGTGATCGCACCAGCAATGCATACAGAGATGTGGCTGAATCCGGCGACGGTGCAGAACATCGCGACGCTTCGATCCCGCGGTGTGAAGATTATTGGTCCTGGTTCTGGTGCACTCACGGGCACCGATTTCGGTCCGGGCCGCATGGCGGAACCTGACGAGATCGTCGATGCAGTGGCGTCTTGTCTAGTGCCGCACGACCTCTCGGGGACTCGAGTGCTGGTGACGGCAGGTGGCACACGGGAACCAATCGACCCCGTGCGTTTCATTGGAAACCGTTCGAGTGGAAAGCAGGGTGTGGCGTTGGCTTCCGCCGCGGCCGCTCGCGGTGCGGTTGTGACGTTGATCGCGGCGAATCTTGAAGTACCAGTGCCCTCGTCTGTGACCACCATCAGTGTGGGTTCCGCAATCGAGCTTTCTGACGCGACTCTCACTGAGGCGACTAAGGCGGATGTCGTGATCATGGCCGCTGCCGTCGCTGACTATCGCCCAGACAAGGTCGCGGGGGAGAAGATCACGAAAGATTCCCAGGGCGACGAGTTGATCATCCGGCTGGTGAAGAACCCCGATGTTCTCGCAACTCTGAGCGAGCGCAGAGCACCCGACCAGGTCATTATCGGGTTTGCCGCCGAAACTGAACGCAATGAAGTTAAACTCCATGAACGCGCACAATCGAAACTTGCCCGCAAAGGCTGTGATTTTCTCGTGGTCAACCAGGTTGGCTGGACAGAGGGCTTTGGCGCCGACGATAACACCATCACGGTGTTCGATAAGGCCGGCGAGATAGTCTTGGAAGCGTCGGGGTCTAAGTCGTCAGTGGCTGGCCGTATCCTCGACTTGCTGCATTGATCCTCCACCTGATTGGCACATACTGTGGGTAATTCTCTTCGACTGTTCACGAGCGAGTCTGTGACAGAGGGGCACCCAGACAAAATTTGTGATCAGGTATCTGACGGCATTCTCGATGCACTCTTGACGGTGGATTCGTCGAGTCGTGTCGCTGTCGAGACTCTCGTGACGACGGGGCTCGTTCACGTTGCCGGTGAGGTGACGTGTTCTGGATACGTGGAGATTCCACAGCTCGTGCGCGACATTATCACCGGGATCGGTTATACCTCCTCTGCCGTGGGCTTTGATGGGGCATCGTGTGGCGTTGCCGTGTCGATCGGTAATCAATCTCCAGATATTGCCGCGGGTGTGGACACGGCGATGGAAGCTCGCGAAGGCGGCGGCGATTCACTCGACCGTCTGGGTGCCGGCGACCAAGGCCTCATGTTCGGGTACGCGACGCGCGAGACTCCCGAACTCATGCCGTTGCCGATCTGGCTTGCACACCGGATGGCGGAGAAACTCGCTGAGGTGCGCAAAAGCGGTCAGCTCGATTATCTTCGCCCCGACGGCAAGACTCAAGTCACTGTTGGTTATGAAGGTGACACGCCTAAGACGATCGATACCGTAGTTCTTTCGACCCAGCACAGCCCTTCTGTATCGCAAGCCACGCTCAAGGCAGAGATGTTTGAGTTCGTGATTTCTCCCGTGTTGGAGCGCGCCAAGCTCGACACCTCGAATGCTCACATCCTGGTGAATCCGTCAGGCAAGTTTGAACTCGGCGGGCCGCAGGCTGACGCGGGTCTCACTGGCCGAAAAGTTATCGTGGATACCTACGGCGGTTGGAGTCGTCACGGCGGTGGTGCCTTCAGCGGAAAAGACCCGTCGAAGGTCGACCGGTCTGGGGCCTACGCGATGCGCTGGGTAGCGAAGAATGCTGTGGCTGCAGGGCTTGCAGACCGCCTCGAGGTGCAGGTTGCCTACGCGATCGGCAGAGCGGCCCCCGTTGGTCTCTATGTCGAAACTTTTGGCACCGCTCACGTGAGCGAATCAAAGATCAATGACGCCATTCGTGAGGTATTCGATTTGCGTCCAGCGGCAATCATTCGTGACCTTGACCTTCTGCGTCCGATTTATCAGCAAACGGCGACGTACGGTCATTTTGGACGCGAGCTTCCCGATTTCACGTGGGAACGTCTCGATCGGGTCGATGACGTGCGCTCAGCTGCTGGGTTGTAGGTGTGTCTGTGGCATCCATTGCGCGGGTGCTCATCGATTCTCCGCTCCCGCAACTTGACCGACTGTTTGACTACGAGGTTCCTGCAGCCTTCGCTCAAGATGCTGTCCCTGGCGTACGCGTAAAGGTACCTTTTCGAGCTGCCGGAAGAATCGCAGAAGGCTATCTCGTTGAGCTTGTCGATACTGTCGAGTACACGGGCGCATTGAGCGTCATCGAGGCGGTTGTCTCGCCTGTTCCCGTCATGACCGCTGAAGTTTATGTGCTCGCGCGAAAGGTCGCTGATCGTGCAGCGGGCGGCGCAAGCGATGTGCTTCGCCTTGCTGTTCCTCGTCGGCAAGTTCGTGTCGAGAAGTCCTGGATGGCTGCCACGGCACCCGCTCTCTCTGCGTTCGAGTCTCGAGAAGTTTCTGAGTACGACACCACCAAAATTGATGCTCTTCTCAAGAGCTCGGGCCGGGGTGCCATGGATGCGGTGCCTCATCTCGTTGAGGTCGGTGGCGATTGGGTTGGCCATTGGGCGATGACGATGGCGTCGATGGCCTCTCGCGCGCTGAACGCAGGGTCTGTCATCCTCGTTGTTCCTGACTACCGAGATCAGGTGCAACTAGAGAAGGCTCTCGCCGCTGTCTTGCCTGCTGACCGTATCGTGCGTCTTGACGCGCGTCAGTCCAACTCCGATCGCTATCGTGCTCACCTGGCATGCCTCAGCGACGAACCAAAAGTGATCATCGGCAATCGTTCTGCTGTCTACGCGCCTTCCGTCTCACTTTCGCTCATCATGGTGTGGGACGACGGCGACCCGCTTCTCGCTGAGCCTCTCAGCCCCTACGTGCACTGCCGAGATGCCGCTTTAATCCGGCAGGAGCAGCAGAATTGCGCACTCATTGTGCTCAACCATTCACGCACTGCTGAGATGGAGCGTTTGGTTCAACTTGGCTGGTTTTCAGAGATTCTTCCGGTGAAACGCTTTGTGCCTAGGGTGATCCCGACGGCGCAACAGACCGCAGATGACCCGCTGGCAGCACGTGCCCGCATACCTTCGACGGCGTGGAAAGAAGCACGAGCAGCACTAGAAAATGGACCCGTACTTATTCAGGTGGCGAGGCCAGGCTATGCTCCGCGACTCGTATGTGACTCGTGCAGGCAGGTGGCTAGGTGTACGCAATGCAATGGTCCGTTGGGGGTGAAGGATGCTCGCTCATCGCCGTCCTGTTCATGGTGTGGGGCGATAGCTGCACACTGGAGGTGCACCCACTGCGCCGCAGTAAAGTTTCGCCACCAGGGTCAGGGCGCAACTCGCACTGCAGAAGATCTTGGTAAGGCTTTCCCAGGGATTCCAATCATCATCGCCGACGGCGAGAGACCAGTTCTCGATGTGGGCAGCACACCGGCGCTCGTCGTTGCCACACGTGGGGCCGAACCGGTTGCCGCAGGTGGGTACCGGGCCGTCATCCTCCTTGACGGAGAACGGATGCTGGCGAGAGAAAGTTTGAGGATCGGCGAGGACTGCCTTCGCTGGTGGACGAACGCAATAGCCCTCGCTGCAGTGGGTGCCCCCACGGTCCTGGTGGGGGTCGGAGGGGCTCTCGCACGGGCGTTGGCAACCTGGCAGATCGCTAGTTTCTCACGCGGTGAATTGGCCGATCGTCGGCAGTTGCGGTTTCCACCCGCCGTACGGGTGGCGTCGGTGACAGGTGATTCGGAGTCCGTAGATCGCGCCATCGCTGCGGTAAGTGGCCTTGACGGAGTCGATGTTCTAGGACCTGTCGCGGCCAAGGACGGCGCGCTTCGTGGCATCGTGAGGTTTGACTACAGTCGTGGATCTGATGTGGCGAGTGCGTTACGTAGCGAAGTGATTCGAAATGCCACAACACGTCGAAAGCGGGTACCTGCGGCGGGAGCACGTTCACCGTTGCCTACACTGAGAGTCCGGTTCGACGATCTCGAGCCGTTTGAACAGTTTGAGGGATCGTTGTGACACCACTCCGCCTTGTTTTCGCTGGCAGCCCTTTGGTTGCGGTGCCGAGCTTGCGCGCCATCGCGGCGAGTCAACATGAGATTATCTCTGTCGTGACGCGCGAAATGTCACCGCATGGGCGTAAACGAATACTCACGCCAACGCCGGTCGCAACCGCTGCTCGTGAGCTGGGTGTTCCGGTGAGGGAAGCGAACCGTCTGGCAGGCGAACATACTGATTCACTGATGGATCTTGAGCCAGATCTCGGCGTCATTGTGGCGTTCGGTGGTCTTATCCGTGAGCCTCTGCTCTCCGCGCCGAAGTATGGATGGATCAATCTGCATTTCTCACTTCTTCCCCGATGGCGCGGCGCTGCGCCAGTGCAACACGCCATTATTGCTGGCGATGATGTGACGGGTGCGTGCGTGTTCCAGTTGGTCGAGGAGCTTGACGCTGGTCCTGTTTTTGGAACACTCACCCAGAGCATCGGGCGAAATGAAACCGCTGGCCATCTCCTGGGGTCGCTCGCAGATTCGGGAGCGGAGCTCTTACTGCGCGTTATCGACATGATCGCTGACGGTTCTGCGCGTGCGGATGACCAAGTGGGTGATGTTGTGCTGGCACCCAAGCTGAGCATGGAGGATGGTCGGCTTGACTGGAACCTCCCCGCACCGAGCGTGCACCACAGAATTAGGGGAGTAACCCCTGAGCCAGGAGCGTTTACGAGTGTGGATGATGCGCGGCTTAACATTCTCAAAGCACACATTGCGCGCGATACACCGCCACGGCGACCAGGCCTGATTCAGTTCGAGGCGGGGCGTGTCGTGATTGGAACCGGGTCGGATCCCCTTGAACTGCACCGCGTACAGCCATCGGGAAAGAAACCAATGAACGCGACGGACTGGTGGCGCGGGCGCAAGAGCGTAGAAGAGGTAATAGCCAAGTGAGTAATGATCGTTCGACATCCACCCGCAAGGGTCCAACTGTTCAACCGGCTCGTCGAGTTGCTTTCGACGTGATCCACGCGGTGTCGGTTTCGGATGCGTACGCGAACCTGCTGTTGCCTGTGAAGCTTGACCGTGCCGGGCTACATGGCGCTGACGCCGGGCTGGCAACAGAGCTGACGTACGGCACGCTTCGTCAACAGGGCCTCTACGATCGCGTCATAGAGATCGCCGCGAACCGGCCGGTGACCGAGATAGACCCGCCAGTGCTCGATGTGCTTCGTCTGGCGGTTCACCAAATTCTCTCAATGCGAGTGGCTGAGCATGCTGCCGTTGATGAGGCGGTGTCATTAGCTCGGGAGGTGGGAACGCGATCGTCGACGGGGTTTGTCAATGGTGTGCTTCGCGCGATCACCCGAGTTCCAGCGCAGGAGTGGCGTGAGCGCGTGATTGGAACCCAGACGACGGAAGAAGATCGCCTATCTGCTGAGTTTTCGCATCCGGTGTGGATCGTGCGGGCTTTCCGTCAAGCATTGGAAGCTGAGGGCCGCGGCAGCGAACTCGTCGATCTTCTTGCTGCGGATAACGTAGCCCCCCGGGTGAGCCTCGCTGCACTTCCAGGACTTGCAGATCACGGCGAACTCGATGGCGCCGATCCCGGACTACTTTCGCCCATTGGCGCCGTGAGCGGTGGGGGAGACCCGTCTCGCTGGCCGGCGATAAAAGAGGGTCGCGCGCGTGTGCAAGACGAAGGCTCGCAGGTCGCAGCCCTCGCGCTCAGCCGCGCCAGACCAATTGTGCAGGGCGAACGGTGGCTCGACATGTGTGCGGGCCCAGGCGGAAAAGCCGCCCTGCTCGCCGCCGAAGCACTCGCAGGAGGGGCAACACTAGTTGCTAATGAGGTCATACCGGCGCGTGCGGGACTCGTTCGTAATGCGCTTGCCGTGTTCGATGACCCTCCGCAAGTTCTCGAAGAGGACGCTCGTTCATTTGGCGAGTGGATGACGGGTGCCTTTGATCGGGTTATTCTCGACGCCCCGTGTACAGGGCTCGGTGCTTTGCGCCGCAGGCCTGAGGCGCGATGGCGAAAACAGCCACGAGACATTCCAGAGCTCACGGCGCTCCAGATTGAATTGATCGAAGCGGCCTCAACAGCGCTCGCTCCTGGTGGTGTTTTGGCGTACATCACGTGCTCTCCGCACCGAGCAGAAACGACGGCAGTCGTCGCACACGCTGTGCGCACTCTCGGCCTAGTGCCTCTCAACACACCAGCTGTACTCGGTGACATTGTGGTGTCGGGAGTGGATCTCGGCAGTTCTGCGCACGTGCAGTTGTGGCCTCACGTTCACGGAACCGACGCAATGTTCATTGCACTTTTGGAGAAGCCGCTCGTGGGCGACACAGCCCGGTAGGTTTGTTGTATGGCTGTTCGCATCAACCCCAGCATCCTCTCCGCGGATTTTGTAAACATGGAGAGCGATTTGGCGCGCATATCAACAGCTGACTTCGTGCACGTTGATGTGATGGACAACCACTTCGTTCCTAACCTCACGTTCGGGCCGCAAATGGTGGGCCGAATTCAGGCGGTATCGCCTATTCCTCTCGATGTTCACTTGATGATCGATGATCCGGATCGGTGGGCTCCCGGCTATGCCGAGCTCGGGGCATTCTCGGTCACGTTCCATGCAGAGGCAGCCACAGATGCAGTATTGCTGGCGCGGCGCCTGCGCGCGATGGGCGCGAGGGCAGGAATTGCGGTGAAGCCGGGTACTCCAGTTGAGCCTTACTTAGAGATCCTCAGCGAGTTTGACCAAGTTCTCGTGATGACGGTTGAGCCTGGTTTTGGAGGGCAGTCCTTCATTGAATCAGTGATGCCGAAACTTGAAAGCCTGTCGGCTCAGGTGGCAAAGAGCGGGCTTGATGTCTGGCTGCAGGTCGACGGCGGGGTCGACGAGCGCAGCATTTTAATCGCCGCCGAGGCGGGTGCAGACACTTTCGTTGCGGGATCGAGTGTCTATAACTCGGGAGATCCAACGGCAAACATCGCTGCGCTTCGGTCGGCCGCTGAGCGCCATTCGCACTAGCGCTGCACACCCAGGCGAGGTCTGCTTTGATAGTTGAATGACCGACGCAAAGAAGACCAAGCCAGAGATCGACT
Source organism: Actinomycetales bacterium (assembly GCA_038243605.1). Lineage (GTDB taxonomy): Bacteria > Actinomycetota > Actinomycetes > Actinomycetales > Microbacteriaceae > Terrimesophilobacter. Next base: position 234,955 of record JBBSQX010000002.1, on the reverse strand, counting down.
TCCACGAGGGCGACGCGCCTGCCGCGCTTGTCACGCGAGACATCGAGGTGGGCTCTGGCGCCGAAGCTGCACCGGGCGCAACTGTTAATGTTCACTACGTCGGTGTCGATTTCGAAACTGGCGAAGAATTTGATTCGAGTTGGGATCGTGGCCAATCGATCAACTTTCCTCTCAGCAACCTGATCGCGGGTTGGCAGGAGGGCATTCCTGGAATGCGCGTGGGGGGTCGTCGTGAACTTGTCATCCCCCCTCACCTGGCATATGGCACTGCCGGTAGCGGCCATCGCCTTTCTGGGCGCACGCTGATTTTCGTCATAGACCTGCTGGGTGCTTCCTAACTAGTAACGTAGGACGTGTGAAGAACTTCGACGCGCTGTTCGCTGAGCTCAGCGAGAAGGCCGTGAATAGGCCAGAGGGCTCTGGTACTGTCGAGCGGCTAGACGCTGGGGTGCATTCGGTAGGAAAAAAGCTTGTGGAAGAAGCTGCGGAATCCTGGATGGCAGCGGAGTTTGAGAGCGCAGACCGCACGGCGGAAGAGTTGTCTCAGCTCCTCTATCACGTGCAAGTTCTCATGATTGCTAAGGGCCTCACGCTTGCCGATGTTTATCGACATCTTTGATCATTGCTCTCGTACTCGACTATCCATATCGACGCTGTGCTGAACGACCAGCCGGCGAGTAAAGAGAATCAGCATGCTCAGAATTGCCGTCCCTAACAAGGGGATGTTGTCAGAAACCGCTACCCAAATGCTTGCGGAGGCGGGTTACGTCACGCGTCGCGACCCCAAAGAGCTTGTTGTCTTTGACCCTGGCAACGAAGTCGAGTTCTTTTATCTTCGGCCAAGGGATATCGCGACCTACGTGGGTTCTGGTGCTCTCGATGTCGGGATCACCGGGCGCGATCTGCTCCTAGACTCCGGCTCTAGCGCGACGGAGATCGTTGGTCTGGATTTCGGTGAATCGACTTTTCGTTTTGCCGGTCCACGTGGCGCGTTCTCTGATCACTACGACTTGAATGGCGTTCGGGTGGCAACGAGCTATCCGGGTCTTGTGGCTTCTTTTCTCGAAGCGGAGGGTGTGAAGGCAGAGATCGTTTCCCTGGATGGCGCTGTGGAGTCTGCCGTGCGGCTGGGGGTGGCGGATGCTGTGGCAGACGTCGTGTCCACCGGCACGACACTGCGTCAGCAGGACCTCGAAGTTTTCGGCCCGGTCATTTTGGAATCAACAGCTGTACTGATTAGCTCGGGGGCCGCCTTGCTTGGCCTCGAAACGTTTCAGCGGCGCATCCAGGGAGTTCTTGTTGCTCGTCAATACGTGCTGATGGATTACGACTTGCCTGCGCACCTTGTCGAAAAAGCTTCCGCCCTCACACCGGGGCTTGAGTCTCCAACTGTCTCCCCACTGCGTGATCCAGAGTGGGTTGCCGTGCGGGTTATGGTGCTGCGCACACAAATGAACCCAATTATGGACAAGCTATATTCCCTTGGTGCCCGCGCCATTTTGGTGAGTTCCATTCACGCAGCGAGAATTTGATGAACCTTCCTGTTCGAGTTATCCCGTGTCTTGACGTTGCCGATGGCCGTGTTGTCAAGGGTGTCAACTTTCTCGGGCTACGCGATGCCGGTGACCCTGTTGAGCTTTCCCGCAAGTACTACGAGCAGGGTGCCGACGAACTCACCTTCCTTGATGTGAAAGCTACTGTCGACAACCGCGCGACGACGTACGACTTGGTTACTCGCACGGCGGAGCAAGTTTTTATTCCGCTGACAGTGGGGGGAGGCGTTCGCACCGTCGACGATGTGGCACGTCTCCTTGGGGCCGGTGCTGACAGGGTGGGAGTGAACAGTGCGGCCATCGCTCGACCACAGCTCATTGATGAGATTGCGAACCGCTTCGGCGCGCAAGTTCTCGTTCTCTCCCTCGACGTCACGCGATCGGGTAGTCGTTTCGTTGTGACGACACACGGCGGAAGCACGACGACAGATATTGGTGCCTTGGAGTGGGCAAAGGAGTGTGTCGACCGCGGCGCAGGCGAGCTGCTCGTCAACTCCATGGATGCTGATGGCACAAAATCGGGTTTCGATCTTGAATTGATTTCTGCTGTACGCGAGATCAGCACTGTGCCCATCATTGCTTCGGGTGGAGCAGGAACTCGCGAACATTTCGCTCCCGCTGTTGTGGCGGGGGCTGACGCGGTCCTGGCCGCATCCGTGTTTCATTACGGTGAGATGACGGTGGGCGACGTGAAGCACGCGATGGCAGAAACGGGGATTCTGGTGAGGGAGACGGCGTGACGAACACACACTTCGACATCCTTGAGCACGCCAAGTTTGGTGTTGATGGGCTTCTTCCCGCGATAGTGCAGGAGCTCGGGTCAAAGGACGTACTCATGCTTGCGTGGATGGATGCTGAAGCGCTCCGAAGAACGATTACGGGCGGGCTCGTCACCTTTTGGTCGCGATCGCGCCAACAGTACTGGCGCAAGGGTGACACTTCCGGCAACCACCTTGCTCTCTCGAACCTGTCGCTGGACTGCGATTCTGATGCGCTCCTGGTCACGGTGAAACCCGTCGTGGCTGCATGTCACACCGGCGCACACAGTTGCTTTGACGCAGAAAATGATTCACTCGTTCAGGAGGCGTCAGATGACAACGCGTGAGCAGTTCAACGAGTTGCTGGAGGATCACCGCGTCGTGCCGGTCATTCGTGAGCTGTTTGCTGACGCCGAAACGCCGGTCGCCATCTACCGCAAACTGGCGAAGGGGGCACCGGGAACATTTCTTCTTGAGTCTGCCGAGCAGGGCGGAATCTGGTCCCGCTACTCGTTCATTGGGGTATCGAGTTTTGGGGTTCTTAGCCAAGTGGGCGACTCCACGTGTTGGCTCGACTATGGCCTTTCCGAACAGCGCGCGATTGGCGACGCCGCATCTCTTTCACCGCTTGACGCCATTGAACACGTCTACTCACGATGGGCGACACCACGCGTGGCAGGGCATCCGCCGCTCACGGGCGGGCTCGTCGGTTTCGTGGGGTGGAACGCGGTGCGGCAAATCGAGCGACTTCCGGATGGCCCCGCTTCTGATTTTCACATCCCAGGGCAGGCGCTCAGCTTTGTTCGCGAGTTGGTGGTGATGGACCACCGCACCGGCACAGTCTCGCTGATCGTCAGCGTGCTGAACGACGGTGTGCAAAATCCTGATGAGCTGTGGGACGGCGCGCTGCGTTCGCTCGACTCGCTTCAGGCTCAGCTGGCTGTGCCGTCTGAATCTTGGGTTGCCGATGTCGATTTTACGGCGGAACCGTCACCTCGGATGCGGGTGGCCGCAGACGCTTTTCATGCTGCAGTTAAGGCGGGCAAGAACTACATTCGCGAAGGCGATGTGTTTCAGGTCGTCCTTTCACAGCGCTTCGACCACGATGTCACCGCTGATCCGATCGATGTTTACCGAGTGCTCAGGGCTCTCAACCCGAGCCCGTACATGTATTTCCTTTCTCTCGCAGAGCCCGAGGGCGAGCCGTATTGGGTCGTTGGGTCGTCCCCTGAGGCCCTTGTCAAGGTCGAAGGTGGGCGGGCGATGATGCATCCAATCGCGGGTTCTCGGCCTCGAGGAGACACTCCTGAGGCTGATGCCGATCTCGCCCAGACGCTCGTGAACGACGACAAGGAGCGGGCAGAGCATTTGATGCTCGTCGATCTGGCTCGAAACGACCTCGGCAAAGTATGTGTTGCCGGTAGCGTCGACGTCACTGAGTTTATGCAGGTGGAGCGTTTCAGCCACATCATGCACTTGGTGTCGTCTGTGGAGGGCGCTGTGCGTCCAAATGCCGGACCAATCGCTGTGCTGCGCGCCACTTTTCCGGCTGGCACGCTTTCGGGCGCACCGAAGCCTCGTGCGTTAGAGATTATTGATGAGTTGGAGCCTGCCGCTCGAGGGCTGTACGGGGGAGTGGTCGGCTACATCGGCTTCGCGGGTGACCTAGATTTGGCGATTGCGATTCGCACCGCGACGATCTCTCGTGGAGTGGCTCGAGTTCAGGCGGGAGCAGGAATCGTTGCGGATTCTGACCCGACATTGGAGTTCGAAGAGTCGCAGAATAAGGCGGCTGCTCCCTTGCGTGCCGTCGCGGTAGCCAATCGGATGCGCAGGGTCCTTCCATGACCCCCCGCGGCCTTCGCTCCATTAGTCTTTTCACCGGCCTAGGATGTGCGGCTCTAGCCCTCATTGGTTGGTCACAAACGTGGTTCGGAGTAGTGCTCACGGGGCAGTTTGATGCACATCCTACGCTTGAGGTCGCCGGAGACGTTGGGGCACCCGCCGTTGCCGCACTCGCTCTCGCCAGCGCTGCGGGATTCGCCGCAATGGCGATCTCTGGGCCCTTCTTTCGAGTCGTTCTCTCGCTCCTCGAAGTTGCCTTGGGCGCGAGCATCACGCTTTCTGCTGCTCTCGCAATTGCCTCACCGGTGGGGGCGGTGAGTTCCGCCGTGACGGAAGCAACAAGTTTGGAAGGGCGCGTCGCTGTATCGGGGCTTATCGGATCGGTTACCCCCACTGCATGGCCTTACGTGAGCGTGGTTGTTGGTGTGCTCTTGGCAGTGATCGCTATCGGCATTCTGATCACGGGGCGCTTGTGGCCCACGTCGGGGCGGCGCTACGAGCCCGTGCGTTTCGAACCGGCAGAACAGGCTCTCTCGGCCGAGTTGGCCGAGACGAACCCTGGCGACGCGGCAGTTTCGAATTGGGACGAGTTGAGCGGCGGGTCGGACCCCACCTCCGGCTAGACTGAGAACGATTCCGTATACCAGCAATTTTCACTGGAGTGATATGAGTAACGCAGACATTTCGGACCCCGGCCACGGACACTCTATTGCAGCGTGGGTTGCCGTCATCATGATGACGGTGGGATTCACGGTCGGCGCGTTTGGTTTCTGGTTCGTCTCTTTCTGGATGAATGCGGTTGCTGTGGCGCTCGTCGTATTGGGCCCACTGGTAGGTTGGATCCTCGCGAAGCTCGGTTGGGGCGTCGCCGGACCTCGTTACGCGCCCAAGAGTTCTCACTGACTCCGTGCTAGCGGAACTTATCGCTGGGGCAGTAACGGATGCCACCGCGCGAAGAGGCCTTCGTGATTTTGCGGATGTGGAGCGCGTCGCGCTAGCCCAACCCCCAGCACTCAACGTTCTTAGTGCGCTCGCACCCGCTGATCGAGTCAAGATCATTGCCGAGGTGAAGCGTGCGAGTCCCTCCCGTGGCCCGTTGGCAGACATTCTTGACCCAGCAGATCTCGCGCGTCGGTATGTAAAGGGCGGTGCGAGCGCGGTCAGTGTCTTAACGGAGCAGCGTCGTTTCGGCGGCTCGCTCTCCGACCTCGAGGCGGTAAGAGCCGCCATCGATGTTCCGGTGCTGCGCAAAGACTTCATTGTGTTGGCGTATCAGGTGCTGGAGGCACGCGCAGCGGGTGCCGACCTCGTGTTACTGATGGTCTCTGCTCTCGCTCAGCCTGAATTGGTCGAACTTCACGACCTCACAGAGGAGCTCGGAATGACAGCGTTAGTAGAAACGCACGATGCGGAAGAACTCTCTCGCGCCATTGACGCGGGGGCCAAGATTATCGGCATTAACGCACGCAATCTCAATACCTTCGAGCTTGATCGCAAACTCTTCGGCTCACTGGCAGATCGCATTCCAGAAGGAACAGTGCGGGTCGCTGAGTCCGCGGTGACGTCGGCCGCGGATGTGGCACACTACCGGGCTGACGGTGCGCACGTCGTACTTGTGGGAGAAGCGCTCGTGACGGCAGATCCAGAAGCGACACTCGCAGAATTTCTGGCCGTCTGATGGGGCTGCGCGAGGCATCAGGGCCATATTTCGGAGAGTTTGGCGGCAGGTTCGTTCCCGAACCGCTTGTCGAAGCACTCGACGAGCTCACGGAGGCATACGAGCGGGCAAAGGTTGCTCCAGAATTTGCGGCAGAACTCCTGAGGCTCGGCGCAACCTACACGGGCAGGCCGTCAATAGTTACGGAGGTCCCGCGGTTCGCCGAGCACGCAGGTGGTGCGCGCATCATCCTGAAACGTGAAGATCTCAACCACACCGGTTCGCACAAGATCAACAATGTTCTTGGGCAAGCCCTGCTGACTCAGCGCATCGGCAAGAAGCGTGTCATCGCAGAAACTGGCGCGGGCCAGCACGGGGTCGCCACAGCGACAGCGGCTGCTCTGCTGGGTATGGAGTGCGTCGTCTATATGGGCGAAGTCGATACTGAACGACAAGCCCTCAACGTTGCGAGGATGCGTCTACTCGGGGCGGAGGTTATTCCGGTGACCACCGGGTCGCGCACACTCAAAGACGCGATCAACGAGGCTATGCGCGACTGGGTGACGAACGTTTCGACCACAAATTATATATTTGGAACCGTTGCGGGGCCTCATCCGTTCCCGGCTATGGTACGAGACTTTCAGAAGGTCATTGGCGACGAAGCGCGGCAGCAGGTTCTTGACTTGTGCGGCCGACTCCCCGATGCCGTCACGGCGTGCGTCGGCGGTGGATCGAACGCAATTGGTATTTTTGATGCTTTTCTCGATGACGAATCCGTCGCCCTTTATGGGTTTGAAGCCGCGGGCGATGGTGTCGAGACACCGAGGCACGCTGCCACCATCACGATGGGTCGGCCAGGTATACTTCACGGCGCGCGGAGCTACCTTTTGCAGGATGAAGACGGGCAAACGATTGAGTCGCACTCTATTTCGGCAGGCCTGGATTATCCGGGAGTCGGGCCGGAGCACAGCTGGCTCGCCGACATAAAGCGTGCGCGGTATTTGCCGGTAACAGATGCTGCAGCAATGGAGGCGATGAGGCTTCTCGCTCGCACGGAAGGAATCATTCCTGCTATCGAATCGGCACACGCTTTAGCGGGCACGATCGATCTCGGAAAAGAACTGGGGCCAGAGTCGATCATTCTTGTGAGCTTGAGCGGGCGCGGAGATAAAGACATGGAAACTGCGGCGGAGTGGTTCGACATCTTGGATCACTCATGAGCGCCGTCACCGCTGCGATTGACGCTCGCAACGCGCAGGGGAGTGGCGCCCTCGTCTGCTATTTGCCGGTTGGATTCCCTGACCTCGCGACGAGTATCGGCGCCGTGATTGCCATGGCTGAGAATGGCGCCGACATCATTGAGTTAGGACTTCCGTACTCGGATCCGATCATCGACGGCCCGGTCGTTCAAAAGGCGACAGAGGCCGCATTGGCCGCAGGATTCAAACTTTCCCACGTATTTGAGGCGCTCACCGCGATCACGGCACGCACCGATGTGCCCGTTGTGCTGATGACCTATTGGAACCCGGTGCTGCAGTACGGGGTAGAGCGTTTCGTTGACGATCTGTTGGCTGCTGGCGGCTCTGGGCTCATTACGCCTGACTTGATCCCCGACAACGCCTCCGAGTGGATCGCCGCATCCGATCGCACGGGCCTGGATCGAATCTTCCTCGCCGCGCCCTCATCTACTCCTTCGAGACTGTCCATGATTGCAGAGAGCACGCGAGGTTTCGTGTACGCCGCGTCCACAATGGGTGTAACGGGTGCGCGCACGAGCGTCGATAACGCAGCGCGAGGACTCGTCACTCGACTTCGCGAAGCAGGTGCTGATCGCGTGTGTGTGGGGCTTGGTATTTCCACCGCAGATCAGGTGAGAGAGGTGCTTGACTACGCGGATGGCGCGATCGTTGGCTCCGCACTCGTCACTGCTCTGACCTCTGGCGGTGTGCCGGAGCTTGCTCGCACAGTTTCCGCGTTAGCTGCCGGTACTAGGCTGAACTAGCGTCGGCCCTCCCGTGAAAGGCATCATCGAATCGTGTTTTCGCTCATGACATTGCTTCCGTCGAGCATTCCCAGCCCCGACTATTCGTGGCAGGTGTTTAACCTCGGTACGTGGTTGCACGATATCGGCCTGACCTTTATCACCATCCCCATCCCAATCCACGCCTACGCGTTGTGCATTATGACGGGAATTGTTGCCGCAGCCCTCCTCACCGGCTATCGCTTGAAGCAGCGTGGAGCTGATGGGGGAGTCGTCCTCGACATTGCGCTTTGGTCTGTACCGTTCGGCATCATCGGTGGGCGCATCTTCCACGTTATTACCCACCCCGACGACTATTTCGGTCCCGGCAAAGATCTCCTGAAAACCCTCTACATCTGGGAGGGTGGGTTGGCGATCTTTGGAGCGCTCATGCTGGGCGCCCTCGGCACGTTTATCGGCTGTCGGCTTGCTGGTGTTCGCTTCTGGAGCTTCGCGGATGCCCTCGCGCCTGGATTACTTCTCGCGCAGGCGTTTGGCAGGCTCGGCAACTATTTCAACCACGAGCTTTATGGTCTCCCAACAAATCTCCCATGGGGTCTTGAGATCGAATCCACGAATGCGGCGTTCCCTTCTGGCCTCCCGGCAGGGACCCTGTTCCACCCGACGTTCCTCTACGAAATCATCTGGAACCTTCTCGGTGTTGCCGTTTTGCTTTATGTGGAGCGACGGTGGCACCTCGTCAAGAAGATGATTCCTTTCTTGGATGTCGAAGTGCGTGCGCCGCAGGCGGGGGCCTACCGTCTCCAGTGGGGCAAGATGCTCGGCCTTTATCTCATGTGGTACGGCATCGGGCGCAGCTTCTTTGAATCGATCCGCATTGATCCGAGCGAGATTTTCTTTGGTATCCGCACCAATATTTGGGCCGCATTCGGCGCAATTCTGGTGGGTCTGATTATTATCGTTGTGCAATCGAAACGGCACCCAGGAATCGAACCGAGCCCGTACCTGCCAGGCAGGGAATGGTCACCCGATGCCGTGGTGTCGTCGGAGGATGCCTTCACAGAAGCAGATTTTGACGGCAGGGCGCGCACGGAAGATGTTGCAGAAACCCATGGTGAGACCGAGATGGTCCCCAAAAAATCAAGCACAGCAATCAAGGCGGGAAAAGCTTAAGTGAGACGCGCAAAAATCGTTGCCACCCTCGGCCCAGCGACGTCGAGTTACGAAAACATCAGGGCGATTATTGACGCCGGTGTAGACGTGGCTCGCATGAACCTGAGCCACGGAACCTATGACGTGCACGAAGAGATATACGAGTACGTGCGCAGGGCTGCAAGCTCTGCCAATCATTCAGTCGCTGTCCTCGCAGATCTGCAGGGGCCGAAAATTCGTTTGGGCAAGTTTGAGGGCGGACCCTATGACCTCGCCGTGGGCGACACTTTCACTATCACCACCGACGACATCGTGGGCGACGGCTCGATTTCTTCGACAACCTACAAGGGGTTGCCTGACGACGTCTCCGTTGGAGATCCAATCCTCATCGACGACGGCAAGGTGACGTTGAGGGTAACGGCCACCGACGGCACCCGTGTAAGCACGATCGTGGAAGTTCCCGGCGCTGTCTCGAACAACAAGGGGATCAACCTTCCCGGCGTCGCGGTGAACGTGCCAGCGCTGTCGGAGAAAGACGAGGCTGATCTGCGGTGGGCTCTCGGATTGGGAGCAGATCTCATAGCGCTCTCGTTCGTACGCAGCGCCGACGACATCGTGCGTGTGCACGAGATCATGGCAGAAGAGGGCCGAAAAGTGCCCGTGATCGCGAAGATTGAGAAGCCGCAAGCGGTCGATAACCTCGAGGCCATCATCGATGCCTTTGACGGCATCATGGTGGCACGCGGTGACCTTGGAGTGGAGCTTCCGCTCGAGATGGTTCCGATCGTGCAGAAGCGTGCCGTCGAGCTGTGCCGACGCATGGCGAAGCCTGTCATTGTGGCCACCCAGATGCTCGAGTCGATGATTTCAAGCCCGCGCCCCACGCGCGCGGAAACCTCCGATGTTGCCAACGCTGTGCTCGATGGTACGGATGCGGTCATGCTCAGCGGCGAAACAAGCGTTGGCGAGTTCCCGGTGATCACGGTGCAGACGATGGCAAGAATTATCGAGTCCACTGAAGAGCACGGTCTTGATCGCATCCCACCGCTTGGAACCACCCCGCGCACTCAAGGTGGTGCTGTAACACTGGCGGCCGCAGAAGTCGCGGAATTCGTGGATGCGAAGTTCCTTTGCGTGTTCACTCAGTCGGGCGACTCTGCCAGACGCATGGCGCGCATCCGTTCGCACATCCCTATGTTGGCGTTCACCCCAAGCGAGGGTATCCGTCGTCGTATGTCGCTGACGTGGGGCATCCGCTCATTCTTAGTCGATATGGTCACTCACACCGACGCCATGTTCCGTCAAGTTGACGACACACTTCTGGAACTCGGCCTTGCCGAGATCGGCGACAAGGTTGTGGTGATTTCCGGGTCACCTCCCGGCATCACTGGTTCGACAAATGACATGCGGGTTCACCACGTGGGTGACGCGCTCAACGCCAGAGCTCCAGCCTGGGCCGCAGAGTAAGTTTTGTGCCGGTGGTGGGACTTGAACCCACACGCCCTTTCGAGCAAAGCATTTTGAGTGCTCCGCGTCTGCCATTCCGCCACACCGGCGCACAGTTACCGTCGTCAAGAGTATCGCAACTGAGCGACGTATTTTCTCACTATGCGACGGTAATGCTTCCCGTAAGCTGGTCTCGTGCCGGAAAATGAATCGTTACCCACGCCTGCTCGCCGCGTCGTTGTCGCCGAGGACGAGTCGCTGATCCGTCTTGACATCGTTGAAACGTTGCGCGACAACGGATTCGATGTCGTTGGGGAAGCTGGCGATGGCGAAAGAGCTGTCGAACTGGCCATGGAACTTCGACCGGATCTGGTCATCATGGACGTGAAGATGCCAAAGCTTGATGGCATCTCCGCGGCAGAACAACTAAGCAAAAACCACATTGCTCCAGTTGTTCTTCTTACAGCCTTTAGCCAAAAAGAACTCGTGGAGCGCGCGACGGAAGCGGGAGCTTTGGCGTACGTCGTCAAGCCGTTTAGCCCCAGTGATCTTCTTCCCGCCATTGAGATCGCACTTGCGCGTTACGCCCAGATTGTGACCCTTGAAGACGAAGTGTCCGATCTTGTCGAGCGTTTTGAAACCCGCAAGATTGTGGATCGTGCAAAAGGTCTTCTCAACGAGAAAATGGGCTTGAGCGAGCCTGAGGCCTTCCGCTGGATTCAGAAGGCATCCATGGATCGCCGGTTGACAATGCATGAAGTTGCCGTTGCCATCATCGATCAGCTTTCACCGAAGAAGGCGTCAGCTGCCACGAAAGACAGTGCGACGAAAGATGATGGGGCTAGGCAAGACGCAGCTAAAGGCGGCGTATCCGAGGCTGAGTTGGCCAAGGACGACGCGAAAAAGAGCGAACCCGTTAAGGACTAAGCGTCCCTCAGCAGGTTTGTCATCCGCGCGGTCGATAGACGGTTTCCGTCGTCGTCAGTGAGCACAATCTCATGCACGGTAAGCGTGCGGCCGAGGCTGATGGCGGTACACGTTCCCGTAACCCAACCGCTTGTGACCGATCGGGAGTGGCTTGCTCCGATTTCGATTCCCACGGCGTAACGTCCAGGGCCCGCGTGCATGTGCGCGGACATGGATCCGAGCGATTCGGCGAGCACGAGGTGCGCGCCTCCGTGCAGGATGCCGTACGGCTGCGTGTTGCCTTCTACTGGCATCCGGGCCACCGAACGCTCTGGGCTGACCTCGAGCACTTCGATGCCCATCTTTGTGCCTAGTGCGCCCGCAGGAACTGATGGATCAACGGTGGTTGACGGAATGTTCATGCTCGCGGAATCCTTCGGTTTCGTGTCAGTGGCGACAGCTAGGCTGGCTCTCGTGCCAGACAACAAAAAGCCTACCCTTATGGTCATCGACGGTCATTCCTTGGCCTTTCGAGCGTTTTACGCTCTCCCTGTCGACAGTTTTATGAATCGTGAGGGGCAGCATACAAATGCCATCCACGGCTTTATCGCGATGCTGATTAACCTTCTGCAAAACGAGAAACCAACCCATCTCGCCGTGGCTTTCGACATTTCGCGGTACTCGTTTCGTACGCGCGAGTACCCAGAGTACAAGGGCACGCGTTCGGAGACCCCGCCAGAGTTTGTCGGGCAGATTCCGCTTCTGGAAGAGGCTCTGAAGGCCATGGGGATCACCACCGTCACGAAAGAAGATTTCGAGGCAGACGATATTCTCGCGACGCTCTCAACCCAGGGCGCGGAGCAGGGATTTCACGTGCTGGTGGTGTCGGGGGATCGCGATAGCATCCAGCTTGTCAACGACAACGTCACGCTTCTTTACCCGAACGCGCGCGGAGTCTCAGAACTCAAGCGTTACGACCCCGAATCTGTCGTGGAGCGTTACGGAGTGCGTCCAGAGCAGTATCCAGATGTCGCGGCCCTCGTTGGCGAGGCAAGCGACAACCTCATTGGTGTTGACAAAGTGGGCGAGAAGACCGCCGTCAAGTGGATACTTCAGTACGGCGGACTCGATCAGATTCTTGAACACGCTGACGAGATTAAGGGTGTGGTGGGGGAGAACCTCAGGGCGCAGAAGGACAAAGCAATCCGCAACCGCAGGCTCAACCACCTTGTCACCGATGTGGAGTTGCCAGTGGGGCCTAAAGATCTTGGGCGCCAGCCTATCGACGCCGTGGCCGTGCGCGAAGTGTTCGACAAGCTGCAGTTTCGCACGCTTCTCGATCGCGTCTTGAAGCTCGCGGGCGCGAGCTCCAGTGCGGGCACCAGTGCGGGATCCAGTGCGGGCACAGAGATTGAGGCGGTACCCGCCGCGCCAACAGTTGCCGAGCCTCCTGTGCGAAAACTCGTGGATGAAGAGCTCGCAAAATGGCTGGCCGACGCGGTTTCCGATGGCGCACCACTTGGTCTCATCGTAGAGACAGCCGACGGGGCTCTCGCTGGGCTTGGAATCGCGACCGCCACAGAGTCTGCGTATGTTCCATGGGGAGCGCATCGGCCAGATTACGCCGCAGTCGAGGAGTGGCTCACGAGTGATTCGCCGAAGTACCTCCTCGATTCAAAGCGCGCTGTCAAAGTACTCGCGGGTGAAGATATTCCGCTTCGTGGGATCGCTTTTGACACGACCCTTGCCGCATGGTTACTGAAGCCCTCTGGCAAGTTCGAGTCCCTGGCAGGGCAGGTTTATACGCACCTCGGCGAAACCGTCACAGAGACTGACCACAATCAACTCGTCCCTGAGAATGACGGCTTGAGCCCGGCCACAGAGGCATGGTACGTACTGCGCATCAGCGATGAACTCGCGGGGCGCCTGGGAGAGAGCTCTCGTCGCGTCCTTGACGAGATTGAACTTCCCTTGGTTCCAATTCTGGCCAGCATGGAGCTTGACGGCATTGCCGTGGATGCAGATACTCTCAGCAAACTGAATGCACGGTTGACGGAGCGGGCCGCAGGAATCGCCACAAAGGCGTTCGAGATCATTGGCCGTGAAGTTAATTTGGGGTCACCGAAACAGCTCCAACAGCTCATGTTCGAAGAACTAGGAATGCCAAAGACACGAGCAACCAAGACCGGGTACTCGACGGACGCGGCGGCACTTACAGACCTTCAGGCGCAACTCCCAGAGCCACACCCGTTTCTTGAACTCCTACTTCAACATCGTGATGCAACAAAGCTTCGGCAAATGATCGAAACACTCGAGCGCGAAATCGCTCAGGATGGCCGCATCCACACGACCTACGCGCAGACGGGAACCAGCACAGGCCGAATCTCCTCCAATGAACCGAACCTCCAGAATATTCCGGTAAAGGCAGAGGAGGGTCGAGAGATTCGCGCGGCCTTCCACGCCGGTGAAGGATACGAAACTCTACTCACCGCCGATTACTCTCAGATTGAGATGCGCATCATGGCTCATCTCTCTGAAGACGCGGGGCTCATCGAAGCTTTCTTGGCCGGGGAAGACCTACACCGTTTCGTGGGCGCACGAATCTTCGCGGTCGATCCTTCGGACGTCACGCCGGTGATGCGTACGAAGGTGAAGGCAATGTCGTACGGGCTCGCGTACGGACTTAGCGCGTTTGGCCTCTCGAAGCAATTGCGCATCGAAGTGTCTGAGGCGAAGCAACTCATGGTTGACTATTTTGCACGTTTTGGCGCCGTTCGCGAGTACCTGCGCAACGTGGTGGAGCAGGCAAAGGTCGATGGCTACACAGAAACCATATTTGGCAGGCGGAGGCCATTTGGAGACCTCAACTCCAACAATCGCGTCTTGCGTGAGAACGCTGAACGTCAAGCGCTCAACGCGCCGATTCAGGGCTCTGCCGCCGATATCATGAAGATCGCGATGCTCGGTGTCGCTGTCGACCTTCGCGACCAAGGCCTTTCTTCGCGCATGCTCTTGCAGGTTCACGACGAACTCGTTTTCGAAGTGGCGAAGGGAGAAGTTGATGCTGTGACGACAATCGTCAAACAACGGATGGGCAACGCAGCCGACCTCAAAGTTCCGCTCGATGTTCAGATTGGTACCGGCCGGAACTGGGATGCCGCCGCACACTGACAGCGTGGTAAGCCTGCATCGCTAAGCTCACACTATGACTGTAGAAGAATCGGTCCATAATGAGGCCCGCACACCCACTGCCATTGACGCGATCGCAGAGAAGTGGGTGACGACGCTCGCTGAGCTTGACCAGAATGTTGCCATCTGGATTGGGATTCCGGGTCGTTTCGATGAGTACGGCGACCTTTCCCCGGTTGGCCACCAGCGGCGCATTGACGAGGGTAAGCACGTGCTCGCGAGCCTCGCTGAACAAGTTCCTTCGGATGACATTGACTGGGTCACCAAAACCGATTTGATGAACGAACTCGAGTTAGACGTCGAAGCACACGAGGCCGGTCTGTGGAAGCGCGACCTGAATGTGATTGCCTCTCCAGCGCAGGAGCTCCGCGACGTTCTTGACCTGATGCCTCATGATTCGGTCGAGGACTGGGCAACGATCGCCGCAAAACTTTCCAACCTCCCAGAGGCAATGAATGGCTACATTGAGACGCTCCGTCTGGGGATCAGCGATGGCACGGTTCCTGCACGCCGTCAGGTCTACGAGGTGCTCGAACAAGCGAAGAAGCTCCTGTCGAAAGATGGGTTCTTCTTTGGTTTCACGGATTCCGCCGCGACGAGCTCTGGCGCAGAGTTGCCAGACTCATTGACGTCCGATTTGCGAAAGGGAGCGGAAGACTCCGCCAACGCATACAAAGACCTGGCGACCTTTTTCGTTGACGAGCTCGGCCCCGCCGCGAGCGACGCTGACGCTATCGGGCGCGAACTCTACGCGTTGCAGTCTCGACGCTTTCTCGGCGCGAAGATCGATCTGGATGAGACCTACGAGTGGGGCATCGAGGAATTGGCGCGCATGGTCGAAGAGCAGACCAAAATTGCGGGGGAGATCACCTCAGGTGCCAGCGTGGACGAGGCCATTAAGGTTCTCGACGCTGACCCAAGCCGCAAGATTCATGGCACCGATGCACTTCAGAAGTGGATGCAGAAGCTCAGCGATGCCGCCATTGCTGAACTCTCAAAGTCGCACTTTGACATTCCTGAGCCGGTGAAAAACCTTGAGTGCATGATTGCTCCAACGCAAGAGGGCGGCATTTATTACACGGGCCCGAGCGATGACTTTTCGCGGGCCGGCCGCATGTGGTGGTCTGTTCCGGAGGGAATCACGGAGTTCGATACCTGGCGTGAGACGACAACGGTGTACCACGAGGGTGTTCCCGGCCATCATTTGCAGATTGGGCAGGCCGTCTACAATCGCGCCCAGCTCAACACGTGGCGTCGTCAGCTCGCTGGCACGAGCGGACATGCTGAGGGCTGGGCACTCTATGCGGAGCGCCTCATGCAGGAACTCGGCTACCTTGATGACCCCGGCGATCGCCTTGGCATGCTCGATGGGCAGCGAATGCGCGCGGCTCGCGTCGTGCTCGATATCGGTGTGCATCTCAAGAAGCCACGGCTTGATGGCAATGGCATCTGGGATTTTGACTACGCGTTCGATTTCATGAAGAGCAATGTCAACATGAACGAGCCTTTTGTGAAGTTCGAGGTCAACCGCTACTTCGGATGGCCCGGCCAGGCCCCTTCGTACAAGGTCGGTCAGCGCATCTGGGAACAACTGCGCGACGAGGTGAGCACGCGCGCTGGCGCTTCCTTCAGCATCAAGGAGTTTCATCGTAAAGCCCTCGACATTGGCGGCGTTGGCCTCGACACACTCGCAGCAGCACTACTCAAGGAGTAGTGACGACGGATCGTATGACGTCTCCGTGGCGGGCAGTACTGGGCACTAGGTTTGATCAACTACACCCGCGCCTTCGCGCCTACTTTGATGAGATCCCGCACGGGAGTGTCGGTTCCGGCGAGGGTGAGTTCGAGACTGTCGGTACTCCTCGCTGGTGGGCGCGCGCAGCAATTCGGCTAGCCGCCCACGTCGACGCCGACGTATTGTTTCCCGTCTGGGAGCGGAGTGTCTCATTTACCGTCACAAACTTTCCCACCTCGGTTGCCGGCCGCCCGGCGGTGAGGGCCGAAAGAGTATTCAGGTTCGCGAGCGGTGACTGCGTCATGAACGACCTCATTGTGGCGACTGCTGGTGGTCTTGTCGATATACTGGGCGCCCACCGACGCTTCAGGGCGCTCTTTGACGCACAAGTTGTCGACGGCGGTCTCGCGCTCACATCCACTCGAGTCGCCTTCAGAATCGGCACGACGCACCTCGTTATTCCGCGATGCTTCGCGCCCCGTGTCGGCCTGTCGGAGCGGTTCTCCGACGTCGATGGGCTTCAACATATTGCACTGGCCATGCGCGTTCCCCTCATCGGCAAGGTTTACGAGTATGCGGGTGCGTTCCGCTACAACATCACATCGGAGGCAGCGTGAGAGTCGTCATCGCCGGCGCATCAGGTTTCATGGGCACCCACCTTTCGAGGTCGCTCCGTGAGCTGGGCCATCAGGTCGACCAGATCGGGCGTTCGACCTCAGTGCGATGGGGGCAAACGGCAGCTATCACCGGTGTCATTGACGGGGCCGACGTGCTGGTGAATCTCGCCGGTAAGAGTGTGAACTGTCGCTACGGCCCAAAGAATCGTCAAGAAATTCTGCGCTCGCGCGTGGACACCACTCAGGAGCTGGCCGATGCCATCCGGGGCAGCGACCATCCGCCGCCACTGTGGATCAATTCATCGACCGCCACGATCTACCGACACGCCGAGGATCAACCGATGGCGGAGGCCACCGGTGAGATCGGAACCGGGTTTTCCGTGAGCATCGCTACAGCATGGGAAGAAGCGTTCTTCGACGGCGACTTGGCCGCTACGAGGCGTATCGCGTTGCGAACAGCAATTGTGCTCGGAAACGGGGGAGCACTCTCACCGATGATGCAGCTTGCCAGGTTCGGGCTCGGCGGACCGCAGCGTGACGGTCGTTGGTGTGGCTCTCGCGCCCGGCGTGCTGCCGGCACGTTTCATGAATTTCGTGCGCGCGGAGGGCGGCAGAAGTTCTCGTGGGTTCACGTCGACGATGTGCTTGGCGTGATCCTTTTCTTAACCGAACACCCTGAAATTGATGGGGTCGTCAACGTCTCATCACCAAACCCGTCAGATAACCGCACCCTCATGCGCACGATTCGGAGAGTGCTTCGGATACCGGCTGGTCTTCCTACTTTTCGCTGGATGGCGGAGCTCGGCGCGATCGCTCTGCGCACAGAAACCGAGCTCATTCTCAAGAGTCGATGGGTAATCCCCGAACGCCTTGTGAATGCGGGGTGCACCTTCAGGTACCCGGAGTTGGAACCCGCTCTACGTCAGATCGTGTCGGAGAAGTCAGGTAAATGAACACGTTGGCATGGAGGCGCTGTAAGCGATAAGCTTGACTGTCACGTTTGTGACGTTCTATCCGCCTGCCACGGCGAAACACACTGCTTTACCTTCTCCGTGGCCTCGATTATGCCCACACTGGAGCAACAACTACATGACAACCGCAACGACCACCGGCCCCAAGCAGGTCGCCATCAATGACATTGGATCTGCTGAAGATTTTCTGGCCGCGGTCGAAAAGACCCTAAAGTTTTTCAATGACGGTGACCTCATCGAAGGAACCGTCGTCAAGATCGATCGTGACGAGGTTCTCCTCGACGTCGGTTACAAGACGGAGGGCGTTATCCCCTCCCGCGAACTTTCCATCAAACACGATGTAGATCCCGAAGACGTCGTCAAGGTTGGCGATCTGGTCGAGGCTCTCGTTCTCCAGAAGGAAGACAAAGAAGGCCGCCTCATCCTGTCCAAGAAGCGTGCTCAGTACGAGCGTGCGTGGGGCGACGTCGAGAAGATCAAGGATGACGACGGAGTTGTTACCGGTACCGTGATCGAGGTCGTCAAGGGCGGCCTGATCGTCGACATCGGCCTTCGTGGCTTCCTCCCCGCATCGCTCATCGAGCTTCGTCGCGTTCGTGACCTCACGCCGTACCTCGGCCAAGAGATCGAAGCGAAGATCCTCGAACTCGACAAGAACCGCAACAACGTCGTGCTTTCCCGCCGCGCGCTGCTCGAGCAGACGCAGAGCGAAAGCCGCAGCTCCTTCCTCGGCAACCTTGCCAAGGGTCAGGTTCGTAAGGGTGTCGTTTCTTCTATCGTCAACTTCGGTGCGTTCGTTGACCTCGGTGGCGTTGACGGGCTCGTTCACGTTTCAGAGCTCAGCTGGAAGCACATTGAGCACGCGAGCGAGGTTGTTGAGGTTGGCCAAGAGGTCACCGTCGAGATTCTCGAAGTGGACTTGGACCGCGAGCGCGTTTCGCTGTCGCTCAAGGCCACACAGGAAGACCCGTGGCAGCTCTTCGCCCGCACCCACGCCATTGGCCAGGTTGCACCGGGTAAAGTCACGAAGCTCGTTCCGTTCGGCGCCTTCGTGCGCGTGGCGGATGGCATCGAGGGCCTCGTGCACATCTCCGAGCTTTCGGGCAAGCATGTCGAGCTCGCCGAGCAGGTTGTAGCTGTCAGCGACGAGGTTTTCGTCAAGGTCATCGACATCGACCTCGAGCGTCGCCGCATCTCGCTGAGCCTCAAGCAGGCTAACGAGGGCGTGGACCCAGAAGGCACAGAGTTCGACCCTGCGCTCTATGGAATGCTCACCGAGTACGACGAAGCAGGCAACTACAAGTACCCAGAAGGCTTCGACCCGGAGACCAACGAGTGGAAAGAGGGCTTCGAGACTCAGCGCGAGAAGTGGGAGCTGGACTACGCAGCTGCTCAGGGTCGCTGGGAGTCCCACAAGAAGCAGGTTGCCGCCGCAGCCAACGAAGAGATCAGGGAAGTTCCAGCTGGCGCATCCTCGTTCGCTGGTGATGAGTCTTCAGCGGGAACCCTCGCCGACGACGAGTCGCTCGCCGCTCTTCGCGAGAAGCTGTCGAACAACTCTTAAGCAGTAGACGAGGCGGCCGGTTCCTTCGGGGATCGGCCGCCTCGTCGTTGGCGCCGGCGTAACGTCCACCAGATCAGCCACGCGACGACGGGGATGACGAGGATGATCAGCAGTGGTATGAGTATTGCCATTATCGACACGGCAATGCTGCCCACGTCTTCGGCAGCACTCACTACCGGTGTGGCAAGCCCAACGGTTGCAACGTTCACAAGGGGTCGCGCGCTCGCCTTCGCTAAGTGCACGACGAGCGCGATCGCGACGCCGAGGGCGATCGGCACCCATTGGTTGCTGGAAAAGAATGCTGCGGGATCGGTGACCGCGAGCGTTGTCGCTGTCGATCCAGAGCCGAATGCGAGCCCTCCAGAGGTCGGTCGCACAATAGTTTGCAGCCAGTCGTTGAAGCTATCAACGACGGGAATCTTGTCGGCCACCATCTCGATTACGAAGAGCACCCCGAGCGCTAGGAGTACCCACGGGTTCTCAAGCCACGCCCATCCGGCCGGAAGAGTGACGAAATCAAGAAGGCGGGCGGATAAGCCGATGGCAAGCAACGGGACATAAGCGTTGAGGCCTGCAGACAACGCGAGCCCGGTACCGGTGAGTAATTCCAGCATGATGTGCCTTCCTGCAGTGACGCCAAGCTAGCATGGCGTCGTGTACTTGATTGGACTTACCGGTGGCATTGCCTCGGGAAAAAGTGTTGTCGCTCGACAGCTCGCTCAGCATGGTGCCGTGCACATTGATGCGGATGACCTCGCACGCCAGGTCGTTGAACCGGGGGAGCCGGCGTTGGCCGAGATCGAGCGAGAGTTCGGTAAGGAGGTGATCGACGAGAGTGGGCGTTTGAATCGCGCGGCCCTTGGCGCCATCATCTTTTCTGATCCTGAACGCCGTGCCGTGCTGAATGCGATCACCCACCCCGCTGTCAAACGACTCGCGCGCGCTCTCATGACGGCCGCGGGGGTCGCGGATCCGCATGCCGTGGTTGTCTATGACGTGCCGCTGCTAGTAGAAGCGAGAATTGACGCTGAACACGCTTTCGACCTCATAGTGGTGGTTAATGCAAGCACTCAAACGCGCATGGCTCGCCTCATTGAGCTGAGGGGGCTCAGTCGAGAAGAGGCTATGCACCGGCTCAATTCGCAAGTGAGCGACACTGAACGCCTTGCCATTGCCGATGTCGTAATTGATTCGAATGGCACCATCGACGACACACGTCTCCAAGCAGATGCGCTCTGGAAGCGTGCATCAGATTCCGCTTGAGGCAAACATGCCGGTGAGTGTCAGTCGTACTGTTTAGGCTGGAAAGATGCAGCCTACCCGCGCCGTAAACCCCTTCGAGGTGGTGAGCGAATACATACCGAGTGGTGATCAGCCTGCCGCCATCGCCGAGTTGGCTGCGCGTATCAACGCGGGCGAGACAGATGTCGTGTTGCTCGGTGCTACCGGTACCGGAAAGTCGGCGACCACAGCATGGCTTATCGAGCAGGTTCAGCGCCCCACCCTTGTTCTTTCTCACAATAAAACCCTCGCGGCGCAGCTGGCGAACGAGTTCCGTGACCTCATGCCTAATAACGCGGTGGAGTATTTCGTTTCCTATTACGACTATTACCAGCCAGAAGCGTACGTTCCGCAAACGGATACGTTCATTGAAAAAGACAGTTCAGTGAACGCTGAAGTTGAGCGGCTCCGCCACTCAACGACGAACTCTTTGTTGAGCAGGCGAGACGTCATCGTGGTATCCACCGTCTCGTGCATATACGGCTTAGGTGCTGCTGAAGAGTATCTCGAAGCGATGGTCGCGTTGCAGATCGGGCAAAAGATTCCGCGCGACCAGCTCATTAGGCGCCTCGTCGCCATGCAGTACCAGCGCAACGATATCGATTTCTCGAGAGGCAAGTTTCGTGTGCGCGGAGACACCATCGAGATCATCCCTGTGTATGAAGAGCACGCGATTCGTATCGAGATGTTTGGCAACGAAATCGAGGCGATGTACTCGCTCCACCCGCTCACGGGCGAGGTGATTTCGACGATGGACTCGGTGTCGCTGTTTCCTGCCACGCATTACGCTGCGAGTCCCGAAACGATGAAGCGCGCGATCGTCACTATCCGCGAAGAGCTGGCGGTGCGATTGGCGGAACTTGAACGCCAAGGAAAGCTACTCGAGGCTCAACGACTCCGAATGCGCACCACTTTTGATCTCGAAATGATGGAGCAGATAGGGTTCTGCAGCGGTATTGAGAACTATTCGCGACACATAGACGGGCGTAATGCGGGTGAGCCACCAAACTGTCTTCTCGATTACTTTCCTGAAGACTTTCTCGTGGTAATCGATGAGTCGCATGTCACGGTTCCGCAAATTGGCGCAATGTATGAGGGCGACGCGAGTCGCAAACGCACCCTCGTCGAGCACGGGTTTCGGCTGCCAAGCGCACTCGACAACCGACCGCTCACTTTCACAGAGTTTCTTGAGCGAGTAGGGCAGAAGGTGTACTTGTCTGCCACGCCGGGGCGCTACGAACTCGGAATCACCGACAGCATCGTCGAGCAAGTCATCCGCCCGACGGGTCTCGTGGACCCGAAGATCGTGGTGAAGCCCAGCAAGGGTCAGATCGATGACCTGCTGGAGCAAATACGGGTGCGGGCCGAGCGAAACGAGCGAGTTCTCGTCACAACTCTGACAAAGAAGATGGCAGAGGAACTCACGGACTACTTCACAGAGGCAGGCGTGCGGGTGCGTTATCTGCATTCTGACGTCGACACACTTCGCAGAGTGGAACTGCTCACAGAGCTGCGTCAGGGCGTTTACGACGTACTCGTCGGAATCAACCTCCTTCGCGAAGGCCTTGACCTTCCAGAAGTGTCTCTGGTGTCGATCCTCGATGCCGACAAAGAGGGCTTCTTGCGCTCATCGACATCCCTCATTCAGACCATCGGGCGTGCGGCTCGCAATGTTTCTGGTGAGGTTCATATGTACGCGGATGTGGTCACGGACTCGATGAGGCGCGCCATTGATGAGACGGATCGACGCCGAGAGAGGCAAGTCGCTTACAACGTTGAGCATGGTATCGATCCAACTCCGTTGCGCAAAAAGATCGCCGACATTACCGACGTGCTCGCGCGAGAAGACGCGGACACCGCTCAGTTTTTGGCGGGCAGAGACGGGCGCAAGCGGGCTCCAACGCCTGGTCTGTCACGCGAACCACGCCTACGCGAGGGGATTGCTGCCGCAGGCGCAAACGATTTGGAGTCAATCATCCGAGACCTGAACGACCAAATGCTTCAGGCAGCTGGCGAGCTGAAGTTCGAACTCGCAGCACGACTTCGCGATGAAGTTGCCGACCTCAAAAAAGAAATTCGGCAAATGGAAGCTGCCGGTCACATCTAATGGTTGAACAAGCACGAGTGGTAGAAAGATCACGCGTGGTTCAACAACCAGGTGTGGCCCGGCAGACAGTTCACAGCGTTTCGTAGAATGGAAAAAGTGTCAATATCCCAACTGAGTGTGCCGGACGAACTCGATGAGTCCGCCATGATCGCATCAATCGAGGGCCGTCCGGCGAAGCAAGCAACGCTGAGCGTGCGCGGTGCTCGAGTACACAACCTCAAGAATCTCAGTATTGAGATCCCTCGCGACTCTTTTGTGGTGTTCACCGGCCTCTCTGGGTCTGGCAAGTCGAGCCTTGCCTTTGACACGATCTTTGCTGAAGGCCAGCGACGTTACGTTGAATCACTTTCTGCCTACGCCCGCCAGTTTCTCGGCCAGGTTGATCGTCCAGACGTTGACTTCATCGAGGGCCTGAGCCCTGCAGTCTCCATTGATCAGAAATCGACCAACCGAAACCCACGCTCAACCGTGGGCACGATCACCGAGATTTACGACTACATGCGCCTTCTCTGGGCGCGCATCGGTATTCCGCATTGCGCGACGTGTGGTGAAGCAATCGAACGACAAACTGTGCAACAGATTGCCGACCAACTCATGACTCTCGAAACAGGCACGCGATATCAAGTCGTGAGCCCGGTGGTTTCACAGAAAAAGGGCGAGTTTGTAGACCTGTTCAAGGAGCTTGCCGCGAGTGGCTATTCCCGCGCGCTCGTGGATGGCGATGCTGTGCAACTGACAGCACCGCCCACGCTAAAGAAGCAGAACAAGCACGACATTGCGGTGATTGTCGACCGGTTGGTGGCGGCAGATGACATCCTCGGCCGACTTACTGATTCTCTCGAAACAGCGCTTCGCCTTACGGATGGCGTTGTTGCCATCAACTTCATCGATGAAACCGGAGATGACGCGTGGCGCAACTTCTCTGAGAAGCTGTCGTGCCCGAATGGGCATCCCGTGCAACTCACCGAGATCGAGCCGAGAACGTTCTCGTTCAACGCCCCGTTCGGTGCATGTCCTGAGTGCTCAGGTCTTGGAACGCGGATGTCAGTGGATTCTGAGCTCGTGCTCGGTGACCCGTCTCTCAGCATCGCGCAAGGCGTCATTCTTCCGTGGACCCAGTCGGGCAAGGGGCTCTTCAATTACTTTCAGCGAATGTTGGAAGGCCTCACCGCGGATCTAGATTTCACGCTAGACACCCCGTGGGAAGATCTTTCTGACGAGGTTCGCGATTCCGTCTTGCGGGGCAATAATTTCAAGGTGACCGTGAAATGGAAGAACCGTTTTGGTCGCGAGCTCACGTACTCAACCGGGTTCGAAGGCGTGATGCCCTACATCGAGCGAAAGTACCGTGAGGCAGAGACTGACTCCGCACGTCAACGATGGTCAAACTATCTTCGCGAGATCAATTGCGCGGTGTGCAAGGGCGCTCGACTCAAGCCTGAGGTCTTGGCGGTCACTGTCGGCGGCTACAACATTGCACAGGTTTCCGAGTTGAGCCTGGCGGATGCGTTTGCGTTCGTCAACGGAGTGGAGCTGACACCGCGAGAGGCGAAGATCGCCGCGGCTGTCCTCAGAGAGGTTCGCGCTCGGCTCGAATTCCTCCTCGAAGTAGGTCTCAACTATCTGAACTTGTCCCGTGCCTCAGGGTCTCTCTCCGGAGGAGAGGCACAGAGAATCCGACTCGCGACGCAAATCGGATCTGGTCTCACCGGTGTGCTCTACGTGCTTGATGAACCGAGCATCGGACTTCACCAGCGCGACAACCGCCGGCTCATTGACACCCTCGTGAAACTGAGAGACCTCGGCAACACGCTGATTGTTGTGGAACACGACGAAGACACCATTCGCACTGCTGATTGGCTTGTTGACATTGGGCCCGGTGCAGGTGAACACGGTGGCGAAGTCGTTCATTCTGGCAACTATCAAGATCTCCTCACCAACACGCGCTCTCTCACCGGCGATTATCTTTCCGGCCGCAAGTCCATTGAAACCCCGGCAAAGAGACGCCCCATTGATTCACATCGAATCCTTACGGTGGAAGGCGCGCGCGCCAACAATCTGAAAAACGTCACCGTCGGATTTCCTTTGGGAGTCTTTGTCGCGGTCACGGGTGTCAGCGGGTCTGGCAAGTCGTCACTTGTGAACGACATTCTCTATAAGTCGCTCGCCAATGAGCTGAACGGTGCCCGACAGATCCCTGGTCGCCACACTCGCATTACAGGGCTCGACAACCTCGACAAGGTTGTTCATGTCGACCAAGCGCCCATTGGGCGAACTCCACGATCCAACCCCGCGACGTACACCGGTGTGTTCGACCGCATCCGCACGCTGTTCTCGGAGACCGCGGAAGCAAAGGCGCGCGGGTATCTCCCTGGTCGTTTCAGTTTCAACGTCAAGGGCGGCAGGTGCGAGAACTGCTCTGGTGATGGCACGATCACGATCGAGATGAACTTTCTTCCCGATGTCTACGTTGTGTGCGAGGTGTGCAACGGTGCTAGGTACAATCGCGACACCCTGGCTGTGCGCTACAAGGGCAAGAACATCGCTGAAGTACTCAACATGCCCATCAGCGAGGCGAGTGAGTTCTTCGAGGCGATCTCCGCGATCCACCGCTATTTGAAGACGTTAGAAGAGGTTGGCCTCGGATACGTGAGGCTGGGTCAGAGCGCAACGACGCTGTCGGGCGGTGAGGCGCAGCGCGTAAAGCTCGCAACGGAGCTTCAACGCCGCTCGATGGGGCGCAGCATCTATGTTCTTGACGAACCAACTACGGGCCTTCATTTCGAGGATGTTCGCAAGCTCCTTCTCGTGCTGAACGGGCTCGTTGACAAGGGCAATACTGTCATCGTGATCGAGCACAACCTCGACGTCATCAAGTCTGCTGATTGGATTATTGATCTTGGGCCCGAAGGTGGCGCGGGCGGTGGAGAGGTTGTGGCAGAGGGCACTCCAGAAAAGGTCATCCGTTCGAAGAAGAGCCACACGGGTCGCTTCCTCAAGGAAGTGCTTGAACTAGGACGCTCATGAGCGACACGGTGAGCTACCGGCCAAAGGCGGGGGAGATTCCCACCTCGCCGGGAGTTTACCGATTCAGAGACTCAGCGGAACGAATCCTTTACGTTGGCAAAGCGAAGAACCTGCGTGCTCGTCTCAGCAACTATTTTGCGCCCCTGACCAGTCTCCACGAGCGCACCCGCCGTATGGTGACGACGGCGACGTCCGT
This sequence comes from Actinomycetales bacterium, assembly GCA_038243605.1. Classification (GTDB taxonomy): domain Bacteria; phylum Actinomycetota; class Actinomycetes; order Actinomycetales; family Microbacteriaceae; genus Terrimesophilobacter. The sequence goes on along the minus strand of JBBSQX010000002.1, from coordinate 208,970 downwards.
GGAATGGACGGTGGTAGGGAGTGAGTTCGAAGCACTCCAGTTGGAGTTCAGTTGGATCAAAGAATTCAGTCCCCCCTTCAACGTTCAGTTTCGCGACGATAAGTCGTACCCGTATTTGGCAATCACTCTTGCTGACGATGTTCCCCGCGTGCTCATTACGCGCAATCGCTCCATTCCGGGCGCACGCTACTTCGGCCCATATACAAAGGTGTGGGCGATTAGAGAAACCCTCGATCTCTTGTTGAAGGTTTTTCCGATGCGGAGTTGCTCAGACGCAACGTATCGTCGTGCGGAACTCACGGGGCGGCCATGCTTACTCGGGGAGATAGGCAAATGTGCAGCCCCTTGCGTAGGGCGGATTAGCAAGGAAGACCACAAGGCAATCGCACTCGACTTTGCCTCGTTCATGGCGGGGAACGATTCCAAGTTCGTGGAAGACGTCACGAAGCGAATGAAACAGGCGTCGACCGACCTCGACTACGAGGCCGCGGCGAAATTCAGGGACCAACTCGTCGCTATCGACACTGTGCTCTCAAAGAACAATGTTGTGTTGCCAGACACTGTCGACGCTGACCTCTTTGGTGTTGCGCACGATGAATTGGCTGCCGCGGTACAACTCTTCTCCGTGCGGGGCGGCCGCATCCGCGGCGTTCGCAGCTGGGTTGTCGACAAAGAATTAGATCTTGCTGAACCAGAGCTCATCGAGACAGTCGTGCACAACGCCTACCAACAAGCATCCTCTCAACGACGCAATACCGAAGGCAGTTTGACTCCGCCCAAACTCGTTGTGGTTCCCTCCCTGCCGGATGACGCCGCAGAGCTCGAGCGTTTGCTCACGGAGCTTCGTAGTGAACATGGTGAGCGTGGGCGTGTGTCGATGCGGGTCGCACAGCGCGGTGACCTTGCTCAACTTGCAGAAACTGTGAAGAGAAACGCACAAAGCTCGCTCGCGAGCTACAAGACGCGGCGCAGCAGCGACTTCGTTGCCCGTTCCCAAGCACTTGCTGATATTCAAGAGGCTCTCGGTATGCATGATGCACCGCTTCGAATGGAGTGTTTTGATGTTTCGCATCTGAGCGGAACGAATATCGTCGCGTCGATGGTGGTTTTCGAAGACGGGCTCCCGAAGAAAGATCAGTACCGACGCTTTAGCATTCCCGTCTCCACAGATGACACCGAGTCGATTTACCAGACGCTTTCGCGACGTCTTACTCGACTGGATGACGAGCAGACCGTTCCAGACGCTGAGTCCCTTGAGCGGTATGCAGTGGGGGGGAACCCTCACGAGACTTCTGATGAGAACGTGGTGGACGCGATCCCGGCGAAGAAGAAGTTCGCGTACCGGCCGAACCTTCTCATCGTCGACGGTGGTCAACCGCAAGTTCAGGCCGCCATGAAAGCACTGACAGAGTCGGGGATTGATACACAGGCACCTGGTGGGATTGCACTGTGCGGGATTGCGAAGCGTCTAGAAGAGATCTGGCTTCCAAATTCTGACTTTCCCGTCATCCTTCCCCGCAACAGCGACGCCCTTTTCCTTTTCCAACGCATTAGAGACGAGGCACACCGGTTCGCCATTACCTTCCAGCGTCAGAAGCGAAAGTCCGACATCAGTTCGGTGCTTTCAGAGATACCGGGGCTTGGGCCAGCACGTGTTCGAGAGCTCTTGCGACATTTTGGTTCGGTCACACGACTTCGTTCGGCGAGCATCGAAGAAATCACGCAAGTAAAAGGAATCGGAGCAGCAATCGCGTCGGTAATCTCGGAGCGGTTGACTCAACCGGCCTCCGATGGGCCATGAAGTCGATAAGCTTTGGTGCACTGACGCGGCACAAATCCAGTACCCAGTAAAGGCATGATCGAATAATGACAACCGAAAGTTTGCGCCAGGAGGTGCTCGTCGTGACCGGCATGTCCGGCGCGGGCCGATCTACCGTGGGCAACGCTCTCGAAGACCTCGGTTGGTACGTGGTCGACAACCTTCCGCCACAAATGATTACTCCGCTTGTAGAACTTGCGAACAAGGCCGCAGATACGATTCCGAAGATTGCCACGATTACGGATGTACGGGGTGGTCGGCTTTTCTCCGATCTGCAGCAGATCGTCGACACACTGAAGTTGTCATCCGAGATTCGAGTTCTTTTTCTTGAAGCCACAGATGACGCTTTAGTTCGACGCTTTGAGCAGGTGAGACGCCCGCATCCGCTTCAAGGCACAGGCACGATCCTCGATGGAATCGCTCTCGAGCGAGCGCAGATGCTAGAGATGCGTGAATCCAGCGACATCATCATCGATACGTCCGGATTGAACATTCACCAACTTGCGACGAAGGTGTCAGACATCTTCGCCGGCTCTGATGACCCTGGCGTGCAGATCACTATCTCCAGTTTTGGATTCAAATACGGTGTTCCAACGGATGCAGACATGGTCGCTGACATGCGCTTTCTTCCGAATCCTTTTTGGATTCCTGAGCTACGTGGTGGGTCTGGTCTCGACGCGGAGGTCAGCGATTTCGTACTTTCCCAAGATGGCGCGCGTGAGTTCATCGACGCCTATGCCACCTCGCTAGAACCGGTTCTCGCCGGGTATCAGCGGGAGAATAAGCGGCACGCGACTATCGCAATAGGGTGCACAGGGGGGCGGCACCGTTCGGTCGCTGTCGCTGAGCAGTTAGCGACAATCGTGCGGGGCCTTCCCGGTGTGGCCGTCAACGTTAAGCATCGCGATCTCGGCCGAGAGTGACGATGATTTTGATACCAATTTCAGGAAGAGGGAACCTTTCGTGGCACTGACCGCTGACGTTAAGGCAGAGCTTGCAAAAATTGCTGTGAGTAAAACCACGGTTCGAGCGGCAGAACTCGCCACGATCTTGAGGTTCTCTGGCGGATTGCAACTGATTTCTGGGCGCATCGCCGTTGAATCAGAAGTTGACACCGCCGAGATCGCCAAACGCGTGAGGCGAGACTTGGCAGAACTTTATGGTGTGCGCAGCGAGTTGGCGGTCATCTCGGCCTCTGGCGCGAGGCGCACTGACCAGTTCTTGGTGAGGGTGCTCGACGGTGAAACCATCGCGCGGCAAACGGGCCTCCTCGACGCTCGACGCCGCCCGGTGCGGGGGCTCCCCAACCGGCTCACGACCGGATCAGCCGAGGAACTTGCTGCTGTGTGGCGCGGCGCCTTTCTCGCACGAGGGTCCCTCACAGATCCGGGGAGATCAGCTGCGCTCGAAGTCACGTGCCCAGGAAATGAATCCGCCATGGCGTTGGTTGGCGCCTCGGCGAGGCTCAAAGTTCCCGCGAAGGCGCGCGAGGTTCGCGGTGTGCATCGGGTTGTCATCCGGGATGGTGAAGCGATCAGCAAGATGCTCGTGCACATGGGCGCCACGACCACTGTCGTCGCGTGGGAAGAGTTGAGGCAACGGCGCGAAGTGCGCGCAACGGCAAATCGCCTCGTGAACTTTGACGACGCCAACTTGCGTCGGAGCGCTCAGGCAGCTGTGGCAGCGTGCGCGAGAGTCGATCGTGCCATGGAAATCCTCGATGGAAACGTACCGGACCATCTGCGTTACGCGGGGGAGTTGCGACTTCGTTTTCGGGATGCCAGCTTGGACGAACTTGGACACCACGCAGATCCACCCATGACGAAGGATGCCGTGGCTGGCAGAATTCGACGTCTGCTGGCGATGGCGGACAAGGTCGCCATCGAGCAGGGAATACCGGGCACCGATGCAAACCTTCCTCCGGATTATGACGACGTGTAGAGTGCGTGCGCATCGGGTTCCCAGAACGAGCTAAGCCTGCGGCGATAGACTAGACAGGAAATCCGCTCCACCGATTCCACTGGCGCGAGCAATGAAACGCGAGGAGATTTACTGATGACTGATTACACCCTCCCGGAACTTGGCTACGATTACGCGGCGCTTGAACCTCACATCAGCGCACGAATCATGGAGCTGCATCACAGCAAGCACCACGCTGCGTATGTTGCTGGCGCCAACACAGCGTTGACAAAACTGGCAGAAGCTCGTGACTCGAATGACTTCGCCAACGTGAACAAGCTGGAGAAGGATCTCGCCTTCAATTTGGGCGGTCACGTCAACCACTCCATTTTTTGGACCAATCTTTCTCCCGATGGTGGGGGCGCGCCAGAAGGTGAGCTAGCTGCTGCGATCGACGACAACTTTGGGTCCTTCGACAAGTTCACTGCCCACTTCACTGCGGCATCCGCAGGTATTCAGGGTTCAGGATGGGGCGCTCTCGTCTGGGACTCCATAGGCCAGAAGCTTCTGATTCAGCAGTTCTTCGACCAGCAAAGCAACTTTGCTGCTGGCACCGTGCCACTGCTGCTTCTTGACATGTGGGAGCACGCTTTCTACCTCGACTATGTCAACGTGAAGGCTGACTACATCAAAGCGTTCTGGAATATTGCTGACTGGCAGAACGTTTCCAGCCGCTTTGAGTTGGCCAGAGACAAGACGGCTGGGCTGCTGCTGCCATAGGGCGCACGGCATCTCTGCTCTGACAGGGGCGCATTGTTTACAACATCGTTAACCGCACGAATTACCGTACTGAGGAGAGTTCCCTTTTGTCCGTAAGAATCGGCATCAACGGATTCGGTCGAATTGGCCGCAACTATCTACGCGCTGCTCTCGCCAAGGGCTCTGATCTCGAGATTGTCGCGATTAATGATCTGGCAGACAACGAATTGCTCGCCAACCTTCTGAAATATGACTCGGTGAGCGGTCAACTGAACGCATCCGTTGAGGTCGACGGCGACAACATTGTCGTCGATGGCAACGCGATCAGCGTGTTCGAGGAACCAGACCCCGCGCTCATTCCGTGGGGCGACGCTGGAGTAGACATCGTCATCGAGAGCACGGGGCGTTTTACGAAGGTTGAAGACGCTCGTAAACACCTCGATGCCGGAGCGAAGAAGGTTATTATTTCGGCGCCAGGCAAGGGCGAGGTCGCTACCTTTGTGATGGGCGTGAATGAGCAGAACTACGACCCGGCAAACGAGCACATCATCTCGAACGCGTCGTGCACAACGAACTGTCTAGCGCCACTCGCGAAGGTGTTTTTAGACAACTTCGGCATCGAACGCGGTCTTATGACCACGGTGCACGCCTACACGTCGGACCAGAATCTGCAAGATGGCCCGCACCGTGACTTTCGACGCGCGCGAGCTGCTGCGATCAACATCGTGCCGACAAGCACGGGGGCGGCAAAAGCTATCGGACTCGTGATTCCTGAGCTTGTGGGCAAGCTCGATGGCTTCGCACTTCGCGTTCCGGTTCCTACCGGCTCGATCACTGACCTCACGATCGAGACGCGCGCTGGGCTCACGGTAGAAGACATCAACGCTGCGTACCGCGACGCGGCCGACGGTTCACTTGCCGGTCTGCTGAGGTACACCGATGAACCTCTCGTGTCGAGCGACATTGTGGGAGACCCGCACTCGTGCATCTTCGACTCTGGCCTCACGAAGGTCATGGGAACGCAAGTTAAAGTCGCCGGGTGGTATGACAACGAGTGGGGCTATTCGTGCCGGCTCGTCGACTTGACCGAATACGTGGCCGCGCGGCTCAGCTAGCCGGGGAACCATCATGCTTTCGACGATTGATTCTCTCGGCCCACTAGCTGGTCGGCGCGTAATCGTGCGATGTGACCTTAACGTGCCACTCTCTGACGGGGTCATCTCCGATGATGGGCGAATCCGCGCGTCTCTCCTCACTCTCAACGAGCTCATTCACGCTGGTGCGCGCGTTGTGGTTATCTCTCACCTTGGCAGGCCTGCGGGAACCCCAGACACGGAGTTCAGCCTCGCGCCGGTGGCCCAACGACTCAGTGAACTCCTTGGCAAACCTGTCGTGTTCGCACAGGACACTGTTGGCACGGCTGCCGCAGCTGCAGTTGCCGGCCTCGGTGATGGCGACATCGCTCTTCTAGAGAACCTTCGCTTCAATTCTGGTGAGACGTCGAAGTCAAAACAGCAGCGACACGAGTTTGCCGAGCGTCTCGCCGAACTCGGTGATGTCTTTGTCTCCGACGGATTTGGCGTCGTCCATCGAGACCAAGCGAGTGTGGTGGAACTCGCCGAGATTCTTCCCCACGCGGCTGGGCGTCTCATCGAAGCCGAGTTGGGTGTTCTCGAACAGCTCACAACACACCCAGGTAAGCCCTACACGGTGGTTCTGGGTGGCTCAAAGGTGTCTGACAAGCTTGGCGTCATCGATCACTTACTTCCGCGCGTGGACTACATTCTTGTCGGCGGCGGAATGATGTTTACTTTTCTTGCGGCGGAGGGCAATTCGGTCGGAGCAAGCCTCTTAGAAGCAGACCAGCTCGAGACGGTGCGCGGTTATCTCCGCCAGGCGAAGCGTCTTGGTGTCGAGATTGTGCTCCCCACCGATGTTGTCGTCGCTGCAGGTTTCGCCGCAGACGCCGACAATGAGGTGCGGCCTGTCGAGTCTATGGAAGAGACAGCGTGGGGCGCATCCGGGGTCGGACTCGATATCGGCCCAGACACCGCTGCGATGTTTTCGGCGACCATCGAGAAGTCTCGTACAGTGTTCTGGAACGGCCCCATGGGCGTGTTCGAGTTCGCTGCCTTCGCAGAGGGCACCCGCGCGGTAGCATCGGCACTCACGCGCGTCGATGGGCTTTCGGTTGTCGGAGGAGGGGATTCCGCCGCCGCGGTTCGATCCCTCGGCTTCGACGACAGTAGCTTTAGTCATATTTCTACAGGCGGCGGCGCGAGCCTCGAGTTTCTCGAAGGTAAGCGCCTCCCGGGGCTGGAGGTTCTCGGTTGGCAATAACAAAAATATCTGAGCGGATTCCGCTGATTGCGGGCAACTGGAAGCTGAACCTCGATCATTTGCAGTCGATCGCGTTTGTGCAAAAGTTGGCTTGGGTACTGAAAGACGCACGGTTGGACTTTCGCAAGGTAGAAGTTGCCGTGTTCCCACCTTTTACCGATCTCCGGTCTGTGCAGTCGCTCATCGCGGCAGACAACTTTCCCCTCACGTACGGGTCTCAAGATGTTTCCGAGCATGATTCTGGCGCCTACACCGGTGAGATTTCTGCCGCTTTCCTCAAAGCGCTTGACTGCCGCTACACCATCGTCGGGCACTCGGAGCGGCGCGCATATCACCACGAATCAAACGAACTCGTGGGTGAGAAAGCCGCGGCCGCCGTTCGCCACGGTGTTGTTCCCATAGTTTGCGTGGGCGAAACCGCGCAAGATCTTGAATCCCGGGGAGCCAGTGCCGTTCCGGTGGAGCAGTTAGAGGCAGCGCTGAAGAGTCTGCCGAAGGGTGCCGACATCGTGGTCGCTTATGAACCCGTATGGGCCATCGGCTCTGGCCAAGCTGCCACGCCAGAACAGGCAGAAAGCGTTGCATCGCAGCTCAGGGCAGTCATGGGCAGCGCGTGGGGTGCGGAGGCCGCAGACCGTACAAGGATTCTTTACGGCGGGTCCGTGAAGTCCGGAAACATCGCCAGCTATATGCGCGAACCTAACCTGGATGGCGCCCTAGTTGGTGGCGCGAGCCTCGTTGTGGAAGAGTTTGCAAAGATCGCCCGTTTTCAAAGCCACGTCGGAGTCTGACGTAGAAATCTTCGCTTACGCCGTCACAAGTTATACTGGTCAACGGCTAGCGCCCTCAGAAAGGCATTTATCCCGTGGAAATTGCTCAGGTCTTCTTTCAGGTCATACTCGGAATCACGAGTCTCCTGTTGACTCTCCTTATCCTTCTACACAAGGGCCGTGGAGGCGGACTCTCTGACATGTTTGGCGGTGGTACAACGTCAAACCTCGGCTCATCCGGTGTCGCAGAGCGCAACTTGAACCGCTTCACCGTGATTCTCGGCCTGGTGTGGGTTTCCGCCATCATCGTTCTGGGTCTTCTCATGAAGTTCGAAACCGGCGCATAAAGGATCAGTCATGGCATCTGGTGGAAGTGCAATTCGTGGATCACGCGTGGGAGCGGGCCCGATGGGTGAGCAGGATCGTGGATTTCACGCTGACCGAATTCAGGTCTCGTACTGGTGCGTGAATGGTCACGCACTCACGCCCTACTTTCTTGCAACCATAGCGCCCGAAGACATTCCGGAGCAGCTCGATTGTCCAAACTGTGGGCTTCCTTCTGGGCAAGACAAAGAGAACCCTCCATCCGTTTCAAAGCTGGAACCATACAAAACTCACTTGGCTTATGTCAAGGAGCGTCGCACAGAGACAGAAGCCGCGTCTCTTCTTGACGAGGCGCTGCAGCAGTTGCGCGCCCGTCGTGGGCGTGCGAACGCTTAAGCAGCTCTGCCGCGCGAGCATTTCGTGGGTAGCTCGATCGCCACGTGAGCAGCTTGAGGTTGAGTTCTGCCCGCGTGAGCAATGTCTTAGATAGCGTTGCCCTCGAGGAGTAAGTCGTCTGGCACTTCAGCGGCTGCGGCGTGGTCGACCAAGAACGCGGTCTTGTCCCTGCCAATAGCGCCCGCTGCCGGCACTTCTGCGATGTTGGCGCCGGCAAGCGCCAGACCCAATGCCCACGCCTTGTCTGCACCAGAAAGGCAAAGCCATACACGACTCGCAGAGTTGATGACCGGCAGGGTCAGACTGAGACGTTCTGGCGGTGGCTTGGGGGAATCCCGCACGGGAATAACTGTCAGGTCGTGCTCCTTGATTCCCTCATGGCCAGGGAACAGCGACGCGATGTGGCCGTCAGGGCCAACTCCGAGAAAGACAAGATCAAATTGCGGGTATCGTCTGCCGTCCGGTGCATTGGCTTCCAGTTCCGCGGCGTAGGTGCGAGCGGCCTTCTCTAAACTGATGCCGTCATCCGCCGCGGGAAAACGATGAATGTTCTGTGACGGGCAGTCAACTTTTGACAACAGAGCCTTGTCTGCTTGAACATCATTACGCTCGCTATCGCCAGCGGCACGCCAGCGTTCGTCTCCCCACCACAGGTGCACGCGACTCCAGTCGATGTTTTTGCTGTGCGCCGGTTCGCTGATGGCCGCAAGCGAATCGATCCCCACAGTGCCACCCGTCAGAACGACGTGCACTACGTCTTGTGTCGACAGTAGTTCGGTCACCACGGCCGCGAACCTCTCTGCGATTCCGGCAATGAGTGCGGTTCGATCGTCAAAAACAGTGACGAGAGTGCTTGCTGTCATGTCAGTCCGTCCTTGTCTCTACGAAGTGTCCAGGTGACGTACTTGGTTCGCCAAGCTCACTGAGTCCAGTCTGCAAAACCTTACCGAAGAGGTCATCGGGATCAAGACGACGCAGTTCTTCTGACAGGCAGTCGCGCAGGTTTCGTCGAGGAAGCGAGATGTCGTGAACAGGCTGCCCCGGTTGGGTGAGCGTGACAATACTCGGCTGGGTTCTGACCAATGTGACCACGCCGGATGCCCGTTCTAAACGCACTTCGTGCACACCAGCATGGGAACCAGTGGGATCGTAAAGAAACTGCTGTGCTGGTACTCCAAGTTGGGTCTGCAGCCATGCGGCCAGTAGCGCGGTTGATGGAGAGTCTGATGAACCGTGTACCTCTATGCCGGTAATTGATTCATAGGGTGGTTGGTCCAAGACGGCAGCAAGCTGGGCCCGCCACAGTGTGAGGCGCGTCCACGCAAAGTCTGTGTCGCCTGGGTTGTAGGTCTCGGCGAGGTGCGAGAGAAACCTGCGCGGGTCGGGTTGGGCAGCCGCATCCGTGATGCGGCACTGCGCTAGTCGTCCAACGGGGGAGTCAGAAACAGTAGGTGGAGTATGTGCAGGCCACCAGGCAACCACCGGCGCGTCTGCCAGCAGGAGGCCCGTAACGAGCCCTTCTTCGTTCTTTGCAGTGTCGCCGTAAGCACGAAGCACGATAACCTCGCTGGCGCCGGCGTCTCCACCCACTCGAATCTGCCCATCAAGGCGGGAATCTCCCGTGGCTTTCGTCGACTCCGCTGTGGAGAGAACGATCACCCTCATGGGGTGTTCGCGCGAAGCCGCATTGGCTGCGGCGATCGCATCTTCTTCCGCACCGTGTTGAGTGACGATCACAAGGGTAAGTACACGGCCCAAGGCCACAGCACCACCCTCTTCGCGCATCTTCACAAGAGCGCGGGAGATCTCACTGGTCGTGGTTGCTGGCAGTTCAACGATCATGGTCGCCTCCATACTCGTCCGTCGCGAGCGAGAAGCGCATCCGCAGAGCTGGGCCCCCATGTACCTGGCGCATACTGTTCAGGTTGCCCCTGTGTAGCCCAAAATTCTTCTATCGGATCAAGAATCTTCCAGCTCAGTTCAACCTCTTCGTGCCGCGGAAACAGGGGTGGGTCTCCCAGCAGCACGTCGAGAATGAGCCTCTCGTACGCCTCTGGGCTTGCTTCGGTGAACGCGTGCCCGTAACCGAAATCCATTGTGACATCACGCACTTGCATTCCGGCGCCGGGCACTTTGGAACCGAATCGGATCGTTACGCCCTCGTCGGGCTGAACCCGAATGACTAGCGCGTTCTGGCCGAGAGCGCTGGTTTGGCTTTCTGCGAAGAGGTACTGTGGCGCGCGCGCAAACACGACAGCGATTTCGGTGACTCGGCGCCCAAGCCGCTTGCCAGCACGAAGGTAGAACGGAACACCAGACCAGCGCCGAGTGTTGATGTCCAGACGTATCGCGGCAAAGGTCTCCGTGTGAGAGTTTGGATCCATCCCATCTTCTTCAAGAAACCCAATGACGCGTTCACCACCCTGCCATCCACTCGAGTACTGACCCCGCGCGGTGGTTCGTGACAAGTCGCTTCCAATACGCACTGCCGAAAGAATCTTCTCTTTCTCCGCTCGAAGGTCTCGTGCATCGAAGGACACCGGTTCCTCCATCGCCGTCAGAGCGAGCAACTGAAGCAAGTGGTTCTGGATGACGTCCCTCGCCGCACCTATTCCGTCGTAGTACCCGGCACGACCACCAACCCCAATATCTTCTGCCATCGTGATCTGCACGTGATCCACGTTGCGCGCATTCCAGATTGGTTCCCACAGTTGGTTGGCAAAGCGGAGCGCGAGAATATTCTGCACTGTTTCTTTGCCCAGATAGTGATCAATACGAAACACCGAGTCGCCGGGAAAGACCGACAGCACAACATCGTTAAGTGCCCTCGCTGTGGTTAAATCGCTGCCGAAAGGTTTTTCGATGACGACCCGACGCCAGGTACCGCTGTGCTGCTCCGCTAAGCCTGAGCGGCGAAGTTGCTCGGTGACTTCGGGGAACGATTTCGGGGGAATTGACAGGTAAAACGCGTGATTGCCCATCGTGCCACGACGTTCATCGAGCTCCTTCAGAGTCTCTTTCAGTCGATCAAACGCCCTGGCATCATCGAACTCGCCCTGCACAAATCGAATACCTTGGCAGAGTTGGGCCCACACATCTTCATCGAACGGAGTACGCGCGTTCGCCTTCACGGCGTCATGGACCTCTTTCGCGAAATCTTGCGTTTGCCAGTCACGCCGCGCGAATCCGACCAAGGCAAAACCGGGCGGAAGAAGCCCGCGATTGGCGAGATCATAGACCGCTGGTAGGAGCTTTTTGCGCGCCAGATCGCCGGTAACTCCAAATATCACGAGCGCGCTGGGGCCTGCGATGCGATTGAGACGTCGATCTGACGGAACTCGAAGGGGGTTGTTGTCCCTCGTAATCTGAACGGGCGACATCAATTCAGCCGAGAGAAGAGAGAAGGGTGTTTAGGTTCTTCTCCGGGTCCGTCAAATTGAGCGTCAAAACGGGTCGTCCATGCTCGGCAAGGACCGCGGCATCACCCTGGGCCTGAGCGCGGATGAGCTGACCAAACGTAAACGGGCGGTCGGGAATCTCCAGATCCGTTGGTTCGTCAGAGGTGATCTGTAGGAACACTCCCACTGCCGGCCCACCCTTGTGGAACTGCCCGGTGGAGTGCAAGAACCGTGGTCCCCACCCAAATGTCACGGGTCGATCGACGCGCGCAGATAGCAGATCACGGAGTTGTGACGCCTGATCTAGGTGATGGCGATCCACATACGCCTGAACACTGAGGTATCCATTTTCTGGCACCAAAGCGAGAAGTGCGTCAATCGACTCGACAACCGTTTCACTGTGCGCAAGCGCCTCAACGGGGGAGCGCACTTCGATGCCCGCATCGACGAATGCGGGTTGCGTTGGCTTCGGGCGGTCGTCAAGAAGACCCCTCGTTGCCTCTTTCGCGGACTCGACATCCGGCTGGTTGAAGGGATCAATACCCAGTATTCGTCCCGCGACGGCAATAGCGGTCTCCCACACAAGCACTTGAGCGCCCAGGGTGCCACTGATCTCGATGTCGCCTTCGTTGACCTCTTCTGTGGCTCTCGCGCTCTCCACGAGTCGCACAATCTGAAGGTCAGCCATGTTCTCGGAAAGCTCGGGAGCGTCGGCGCCGAGCACGACGGGTAAAAGTCCTGTGCCGTTCTTCCCAGTTGATTCGGCGATTAACTGTTCAGCCCAGTCGGCAAATCCAACGATGTATGTTCCATCGGCGATGATCGCCAGCTTGTCGCGCAATGGACGAGTGCCAGCGATGGCGGCCCCCAGGATGAGCGCCGGGTTGTCTGGCCTGTCAACCGCGACTCGGCCGGCAACAGAGGATGCCTCATCCAAAAATGCTGCAATATCTACTCCTGCCAAACCTGCCGGCACAATCCCGAACGCAGTGAGCGCTGAGTAGCGACCGCCGACGTTCGGATCAGCATTAAAAACACGGTAGCCGTCTGCGCGTGCGGAAACATCAAGCGGCGAACCTGGATCAGTGACCACCACAATTCGGTCAATCGGGTCGATCCCGGCGTCACGGAACGCCTTCTCATACACGCGCTTGTGGCTGTCGGTTTCTACCGTGGATCCAGACTTCGACGAAATAATGACAGCTGTTGTCGTAAGGCGATCGTTGAGCGCAGAAAGAATCTGCCCTGGTGACGTCGTATCAAGAATTGTGAGGTCTACACCGGCTGTGCGGGTAATCACTTCAGGGGCAAGGGATGAGCCTCCCATTCCTCCGAGTACAAAGTGATTCACTCCCGCCGCGCGCAGCTTGTCGCGCAACGCCAAGATGTCGGGCACGAGAGGTTCTGAGACCACAACGGCCTCGGTCCAACCAAGTCGCTGTCCTGCTTCTTTCTCTGCGTCGGGTCCCCACAGGGATGCATCCTGACCCGCAATCCTCGAGGCGACAAGATCACTGACAAGTTGTGGCACGATGCGTTCGACGGCGACACGTGCTGGACCGCTGACCGTAATGTCGAAGCTCACGAGTTTGCCTTTCCTCGTGCAGCATCAAGCGCCGCAGAAACTGTGTCGAGCAACTCATTCCACGAAACGGTGAACTTCTCAACGCCCTCCTTTTCGAGAAGAGCCGTCACTTCGTCGTACGAGATGCCGAGCTCGCCAAGAGCGTCAAGAACCGCGTTGGCGTCATCATAGTTACCGGTAATGGTGTTGCCGCGAATGTCACCGTGAGTGAACGTGGCCTCCATGGTCTTCTCCGGCATCGTATTGACGGTATCTGGCGCAACAAGCTCTTCGACATAAAGAGTGTCTTTGAACGCTGGATCTTTCACCCCAGTGGATGCCCACAATGGGCGCTGCACGTTCGCACCTTCCGCAATGAGGTTCTTGGCACGCTCGGAAGAGAAGGCTTGTTCAAACACTTGATACGCGAGACGAGCATTCGCAATTCCTGCTTTGCCTTTGAGTGCAAGCGCCTCCGGGGTTCCGATTGCTTCCAATCTGGGGTCCACCTCGGTGTCCACGCGGGAAACAAAGAACGATGCCACTGAGCGGATGCTCGAAAGATCGATACCGGCCGCTTTGGCGCGTTCGAGACCAGAGAGGTACGCGTTGACCACTTCACGGTGCCGTTCAAGGCTGAAAATGAGCGTCACGTTCACGCTAATCCCCAGCGAGGTTAGTTCGGTGATTGCCTCCAGTCCGTCGACAGTTGCGGGAACCTTGATCATGACGTTGGGGCGGTCGACGGTGTCCCACAGCATGCGACCCTGAACGATAGTGCCAGCAGTGTCGTGTGCGAGTGACGGTTCCACCTCGATGGAAACTCGACCGTCTTGGCCGTGTGTGGCCTCAAAGAGCGGGCGGAAGAGGTCGCAGCCGCGCGCAACATCGTGTGTCGTAATGTCGACGACAGCATCGCTCACGCTCGTGCCTTGTGCGGAGAGCTCGGCTACCTGAGCGTCGTAGGCGTCTCCCTTGGCCAACGCGTTCGCGAAGATTGTTGGGTTGGTGGTGACGCCAACGACGTGGCGATCATCGATGAGCTGCTGGAGCCCTCCAGAAACGATGCGTTCGCGTGAGAGGTCATCGAGCCAGATGCTCACCCCTTCGGACGAGAGTGTGGCGAGTGGGCTGTTGTTGTCTGTCATGATCTTCTTCTTTCCGAAACCTAGGCCTGGGCGGCCAATGATTCCTTTGCTGCAGCAACGAGATGTTCGGTAGTGAGCCCAAACTCTCGGTAAAGGGTTTCGTAGTCGGCGGACGCGCCGTAATGCTCAATAGAGACACTTCGGCCGCGGTCGCCAACGACTCCGCGCCATCCGAGCGCGATGCCGGCTTCCATTGATACCCGAGCGGTGACAGTAGAGGGCAACACCGACTCTTGGTAGGCGGCATCTTGCTCGTGGAACCATTCAAGACACGGCACGGAGACGACCCGCGCGTTGATGCCATCTGATCTAAGGCTCTCGCGTGCTTCGATCGCAAACTGCACTTCTGAGCCGGTGGCGATGAGGATCACATCAGGGGTACCTCCTGGCGCTTCAGCGAGCACATACGCTCCCTTGGACGTGTTCGACGCTGAGGCCAAGGTATCTCCTGTGGCCGCACCAGAGCCGCGCTCAAACACCGGTAGATTCTGGCGGCTGAGCGCGATGCCGGCGGGCCCATTGCGACGCTCAAGAATCGTTAGCCACGCGTAGGCGGTTTCGTTCGCGTCAGCTGGCCGCACAACATCCAGACCAGGAATCGCTCGAAGCGCTGTGAGCTGTTCAATTGGTTGATGCGTTGGACCGTCGGCACCGAGTGCCACCGAATCATGCGTCCACACATAGATCGACGGAACCTGCATGAGAGCGGCAAGTCTCACTGCCGGTCGCATGTAATCGCTGAAGATCAGGAATGTCCCGCCGAAGGCCCGGGTAGGGCCGTGAAGAACAATTCCGTTGATGATCGCTGCCATCGCGTGTTCACGGATACCGAAATGCAGTACGCGGCCGTAACGATCACCGGTCCACTCGTGCGTGGAGTGCACAGATGGCACGAATGACTCGGCCGTCTCGATGGTGGTGTTGTTCGACTCAGCGAGATCTGCGGAGCCACCCCACAGTTCTGGCATGACCTTTGCCAAAGCGTTGATGACCTTTCCAGACGCAGCACGGGTCGAAACATCCTTACCCGCCTCGAACGACGGCACGGCGTTCGCCAGACCATCGGGGAGCGTGCCTGACTCCAGACGATCCAAGAGCTTCTTGCGGTCGGGGTTAGCCGACGCCCATGAGTCAAAACCCTTTTGCCATTCAGCCCGCGCTACTGCGCCACGATCAAGCGCCCTACGCGTGTGCTCGATCACAGCCGGCTCAACGGCAAAGTGCTCATCGGGGTCGAAGTTCAGCACCTTCTTTACCGCGGCCAGTTCCTCAGCTCCGAGAGCAGAGCCATGAATCTTGCCACTGTTCTGCTTCGTGGGGGATGGCCATCCGATGATCGTCTTCAACACGATCAGGGATGGCTTATCGGTTTCACCCTTTGCTGCATCGATGGCATCGGAGAGCGCCTTGACGTCTTCAACATAGACACCAGTCTTCTTCCAATCAACGACCTGCACGTGCCAGTGGTATGCCTCGTAGCGCTTGGCGACGTCTTCAGTAAAAGCGATCGCGGTGTCGTCTTCGATCGAAATCTGATTGTCGTCATAAATGACGACAAGGTTTCCAAGCTTCTGGTGACCAGCGAGAGACGAGGCTTCGCTCGAAATGCCCTCTTCTAGATCCCCGTCACTGGCGATCACATACACAAAGTGATCAAACGGGCTCGTACCTGCCGCGGCCTCCGGGTCAAAAAGCCCACGCTCATAACGCGATGCGTACGCGAACCCCACAGCAGACGAGATGCCTTGCCCGAGCGGGCCTGTCGTCATCTCAACGCCGTCGGTGTGGCCGAACTCTGGATGCCCTGGTGTCTTCGAACCCCAGGTGCGCAACGCCTTCAGATCATCGAGTTCGAGACCGTAACCACCAAGGTAAAGCTGAACGTATTGGGTAAGCGATGAGTGTCCACACGACAGGATGAATCTGTCTCGGCCGAGCCACGCGCTGTCGTGTGGGTCACGCCGCATTACTTTCTGGAACAGGAGGTAGGCCGCGGGGGCAAGACTCATCGCGGTCCCTGGGTGACCGTTACCCACCTTTTCGACAGCATCCGCTGCAAGTATCCGCGCGGTGTCGACCGCGCGATCGTCGATGGGCTCCCACTCAAGATTTGTCATAGCGTTTCGATGACCTTTCTTACCGTTATGCGCGACCGAATTGGGTCGCTGACCGTGTACGGAACGCCCGCCATGACGTCATCGGCAAAGCCGGTTACGCCCGGCTGGCAAGCAATTCCCAGTATAGGGAACGGGTCTGGTGAACGCCCCAGCGACAGCACCAAATCACACGCGGCGATCACACTCGGCTTAGACTGAATGGGCGGGGAGTTTCCACACGGTTTCATTCTCGAACGGTTTCACAGTGAGGGTTACGAAGCGATGAACACGGCCGTAGAGACTGGCGCTGATGCACTGCACGGTGTCGCGAACCCGAACCGGGGCGGCAATCCTTTTCTTCGTAAAGCTCTCGCCTACCTCCAGCTCACCAAGCCGCGCATCATCGAGCTGCTGCTCATCACCACGATTCCGGTGATGTTTCTGGCCGCGCGAGGGGTTCCCAACCTTTGGCTGGTCGCCGCCACTCTCATCGGTGGTGCATTAAGCGCCGGATCTGCCGGAGCCTTCAACTGCTACATCGACCGCGACATCGACCGGATTATGCGGCGCACCCGCGGTCGGCCACTCGTCACAGGAGAGTTGACAGACCGCGAAGCACTTGTCTTCGCGTGGGTCCTCGGCATCATTGCGCCGCTCTGGCTTGGATTTCTGGTCAACTGGGTAGCTGCGGCTCTCTCCATTGTCGGCCACCTGGGTTACGTAGTTGGTTACTCACTATGGCTAAAGCGCCGCACCTCCCAAAACATCATTTGGGGCGGTGCCGCAGGATGCGTGCCGGTGCTCGTGGGCTGGGCTGCCGTGACAGGGGGGCTTGACTGGGCTCCCATCATTCTGTTTGGCGTGGTGTTCTTATGGACCCCACCTCACTACTGGCCTCTCTCGATGCGCTATCGCGAGGACTATCAGGCGGCGAACGTGCCAATGCTTGCCGTCGTGCGGGGTCGAACACAAGTGGGGCTTCAAGTCATCTTGTTCGCGTGGGCGACAGTCGTGTGCTCGCTGCTCCTCATCCCGGTGGCAAATATGGGTCTGCTTTATGGCGGAGTGGCGGTTCTTTCTGGCGGCTGGTTCATCATTGAGGCACACCGTCTGTACTCAAAAGTCATCCGTGGAATCGAAGGCTCACCGATGAGGGTGTTCCACGCATCGATTACCTATTTGACGCTGCTGTTCTTAGCGGTAGGAATCGATCCGCTACTGCCCTTCTAGGCGCTTCTACCCTTCTAGGGTTGACGCGCCCTCGTCGTCGACAGCACTAAAACTGTGGCTATCGCGAGTAGAATGCAGGAGAGAACCATGTGAGCTCCCACAGAAAGCGCGGGGAGGCCGTTGCGCGCTTGATACAGACCAACAGCGACCTGCAGAAACTCCGCACCGAGCAGCCACAGCGAGAGGTTACGGGTTGTTGTATACCCGGCTCGCCACGCCAACAGCACAATAAGCACTGTCACAGCGAGCAACACGTATGCCGGCCAGGCGTGCAGATGCTCTAAAAGTTCGGTACTCAGCCCATTTCGTGGTGTCTCTGTGTCGCCAGCGTGGGGACCAGAGCCGGTCGTGAGTACACCCACCACGACCGTGATGGCTGAGAGCACGGCGGTTGCCCACGCTAACCCGCGGAGCCAGAGAGGTAATGCCGGGTGCTTTTGGCCCGTACGAAAAACGTGCCAGACCAACATCGCGGCGAGAATCACCATGATGGCCGAGAGTATGAAGTGAATTCCCACGATGTACCACTCGAGGTTTGTCAGCACCGTCACACCGCCTATCGCTGCCTGCACGAGCACGAGAATCCCGAGCGACAAGCTCAGCCAGAAGAGTTCTGGGCGTGATTTTCGCATCCGCAGTATGAAAAGAAACGTGAAGAGAGCGACAACCGCGACGACTCCACTCATGAGGCGGTTCGAGAATTCCACGACAGCGTGAAATCCGAGTTCTGGCGTTGGTACGAGCGAACCTGGTGTGCAGAGGGGCCAGGTGGGGCATCCAAGACCAGAAGCCGTGAGCCGTACAGCACCACCGGTGCCGACAATGATGATCTCTGTCACCAGCGACGCCCACGCCAACACTTTTGCACGCCGCGTGATAACACGAGGCAGCAGCCAGGCGAAGACGATTCTCACGACCCGCAATCCGAAGGCGATCACACTTGCCGCTAACACGCGAACGCTCGACACCATCGATCCAGAAACATGCTTCGATCCATCCACCGTCACGCACTCCTGCCGCTACCGTTAATAATCCGTTAATATTGGTGCCACTCGCGAGCGCCCCCTAGCATTCCTGCCGCTGGCCTGTAGAATCGAAGAATCAAGGGCGAGTGGCCGGAATATGTTCCCGCGCACGTGTGCCCGGCAACGATGCCGGTGTCTTCGTCCAGTCTAAGCAAGTGATTACTGTGACGGCGACGCAAACGTGTGCGCGGTAGTAAACGACCACACCCGGATTCCGCAAGGAATTTCCGAACGCCTTCTTTGGTTTAACGAGTAAGAAAATGCTGCGTATGCAGAGAGGTGGAACATGTCAGACGTACTGATCAACCGACCTGAACTCGAGAACCTCGGAGTCTATGAATTCGGCTGGTCCGATTCAGATGCCGCAGGTGCGAGTGCCCGACGGGGGATTGATAAAGAGGTCGTCACCGACATATCTCGCCTCAAAAACGAGTCCGAATGGATGCTGAAGAAGCGCCTCAAAGGGCTCGAGCTGTTCTTCAAGAAACCAATGCCCGCGTGGGGTGCCGACCTTTCTGGCATCGATTTTGACAACATCAAATATTTCGTGCGCTCAACTGAGAAGCAGGCCCAGACCTGGGAAGACCTCCCAGACGACATTAAAGAAACGTATGAGCGGATCGGCATTCCCGAAGCCGAGCGCTCTCGTCTCGTTGCGGGCGTGACCGCGCAGTACGAGTCTGAAGTCGTCTACCACCAGATTCGTGAGGACCTCACGGCACAGGGAGTCATCTTCACCGATACCGACACTGCGCTGCGCGAACATCCCGAATTCTTCGAGGAGTACTTCGGCACGATCATCCCTGCCGGAGATAACAAGTTTGCGGCGCTCAACACTGCGGCCTGGTCTGGTGGATCGTTTGTCTACGTGCCCCCTGGTGTGCACGTTGAGATCCCCCTGCAGGCGTACTTTCGCATCAACACAGAGAACATGGGCCAGTTCGAACGAACCCTCATCATCGCGGACGAAGGAAGCTACGTTCACTACATTGAAGGCTGTACAGCTCCCATCTACACAACGGACTCATTGCACTCCGCTGTCGTTGAGATAGTGGTGAAGAAGAACGCTCGTGTTCGCTACACCACCATCCAAAACTGGTCGAACAACGTATATAACCTTGTGACGAAGCGGGCCATTGCCCACGAAGGCGCCACCATGGAGTGGGTCGACGGCAACATCGGCTCGAAGGTCACCATGAAGTACCCATCCATATATCTCGTCGGCGAGCACGCGAAGGGCGAAACACTGTCGGTGGCTTTTGCCGGTCCAGGCCAACATCAGGATGCGGGCGCGAAGATGATCCATCTCGCTCCTTACACCCAGTCATCCATCACCTCGAAATCGATTGCTCGCGGTGGCGGTCGCTCTGGTTACCGCGGTGAGGTGCGCGTGGCTGAAGGCGCGCATCACTCGGCCAACTCAGTCATGTGCGATGCGCTACTCGTGGATACCATCTCTCGGTCTGACACCTACCCGACGGTGGATATTCGCGAAGACAACGTTCAAATGGCGCACGAAGCAACCGTGTCTCGTGTGAGCGCCGAGCAGTTGTTCTACCTCATGTCCAGAGGCATGACTGAGGTAGAAGCAATGGCCATGATTGTTCGAGGATTCATCGAACCAATCGCTCGAGAACTTCCCATGGAGTACGCCATGGAACTCAATAAGCTCATCGAGATGAGCATGGAAGGATCAGTCGGCTAACGATGTCAGTTCCGTCGGCAACACCCGCAGTGTCCACAGATCACTCACCAACGGCTTCGGCCATGCTTGATCATTCGAAACTTCTCTCTAAACAGCACAGCGATGGTGGCTGGGGGCTTGTTCCAATCCAGAGCCGGGCAGGTCGATTCGCATCTTTTGACGTTGCCGAATTCGAACCTGTCACTGGGATGGAAACTGAGTGGAAGTTCACTCCCGTAAAAACTCTCGTTGCCCTGCTCAACGGCGACCTCGATGGGAGTCGTTTCGACTACACGGTCGAAACACCATCCGAGAGTGCTTCCAGAATTTCTCTCGAATGGGCACAACGCACCGATAGCCGCATCGGCAGCGTGGGGAAACCCGAGGAACGTGGTTCCGCTAACGGATGGTCCCAATTTGACGAGGCGCTCATCGTTACAGTCTCTGGTGAGCACCTCGCAGAGACCCACATCACGCGTTCAGCATTCACTGGTGCCGCCAGAGCCGCGCATACGGTGATCGAAGCGAAACCGAATAGTAACGGAATTGTCATTATCGACAGCTCGGGTGATGCGTTGCTCAGCGAAAACGTTGAGATATCCGTTGGTGACGGTGCACGCCTTACCGTCGTCAGCGTTCAGGAATGGGCGAACGATGGCATCCACCTCGCCACTCACTTCGCCAAGGTGGGCCGTGACGCATACCTCAAGCATGTTGTTGTCTCTCTCAGCGGAACAGTTGTGCGCGTCAACACCAACGGCCATCTCATCGGCGAGGGTTCTGATATCGAGCTGCTCGGTGTCTACTTCGCCGACGCTGGCCAGCATTTGGAGCAGCAAGTCTTCGTCAACCACGACGCCCCACGCAGTAAGTCGCGAGTCAGCTACCGGGGTGCGCTTCAGGGTAAAGATGCGCGAGCAGTGTGGATCGGTGACGTTTTGATTCGACCTACGGCACCTGGAACCGATAGCTACGAAGAGAATCGCAACCTTCTGCTCACAGAAGGTACGCGCGCTGACTCAGTGCCGAACCTTGAAATCGAGACGGGCGACATTGCCGGCGCCGGACACGCAAGTGCCAGCGGGCGCTTCGATGACGAACAACTCTTCTATTTGCAGTCACGTGGAATCCCCGAAGATGACGCGCGCAGGCTGGTGGTACGAGCGTTCCTTTCCGCCATCATTCAGAAAATCGGGGTATCCGCGGTACAGGAGCGGCTCGAGCACGCCATTGAAGCAGAACTGAGTGGCGCAGCAACCCTTGGAGCAGCATCATGACAGCGGTAAAAATCTGCCCTGCTGCCGATATCGAACTCACCTCAGCAGTACGAGTCGTGATCGATGATCAACCAATCGCCCTCGTGAAGGACTCCGAGGGCGAGATCTTCGCCATCGGTGACACGTGCACTCACGGTGATATTTCACTCTCGGAAGGGTTTGTCGAGGGCGAGACCATCGAGTGCTGGGCACATGGTTCACACTTCTCGCTACGAACCGGTCAAGCAATCACCTTGCCAGCTTATGAACCCGTACCCGTGTACACCGTGACCATCGTGGATGGCGACGTGTACATCGACCCGACCCCTCGATTCGACTACGAAAGAAAAGAAGCCTAAAGACCATGTCTGTACTGGAAATCAAGGACCTACACGTCAGCGTCGAAACGGAAAAGGGAACCAAACCCATCCTCAAGGGAGTTAATCTCACGACAAAAGATGGTGAAACGCACGCGATCATGGGGCCAAACGGCTCCGGAAAATCGACACTCGCGTACACGATCGCTGGCCACCCGAAATATCAGGTTGAGAGTGGCTCCATCACCCTCGACGGTGTTGACGTTCTCGCCATGACAGTCGATGAGCGTGCACGCGCTGGCATCTTCCTTGCCATGCAGTATCCGGTAGAAATTCCTGGAGTTACCGTCACGAACTTTCTTCGCACGGCGAAGACCGCGGTTGATGGAGAAGCCCCCGCCATCCGGCACTGGATCAAAGATGTGAAAGCGTCGATGGCTAACTTGCGAATGGACCCTTCGTTCGCAGACCGTAACGTGAATGAGGGCTTCTCTGGTGGCGAGAAAAAGCGCCACGAGATCCTACAGATGGAGCTGCTCAAGCCCCGCTTTGCCGTGCTCGATGAGACCGACTCCGGCCTCGACGTGGATGCACTCCGCATCGTCGCAGACGGCGTGAATCGGGCAAAAGAAGCAACCAATCTCGGTCTGCTTCTTATCACCCACTACACCCGGATTCTCAAGTACATCCACCCTGACTTTGTGCATGTGATCGTCGATGGCCGAATCGTCGAAGAGGGTGGCTCGGAGCTCGCGGACCGCCTCGAAAACGAAGGCTATGATCGTTTTCTTGCGCCGGCGAACGTAAACTAGCGCCATGGCTGTTGCACTTGAACCCAAACTCTTTGATCTGGTCGAAGAGGCGTTGAAAGACGTTATCGACCCAGAACTCGGCGTGAATATCGTCGACCTAGGGTTGATTTACGATCTCAGCTGGGACGACGAAAATAACGCACTCATCGTGAGCATGACGCTGACCTCCGCTGGGTGCCCGCTGACAGACGTCATTGAAGACGACATGTCACAGTCGCTCGACGGTGTCGTCGATCAGTTCAGAATCAACTGGGTTTGGATGCCCCCGTGGGGTCCAGAGAAGATCACAGACGACGGCCGCGACATGATGCGAGCCATCGGGTTCGCTATCTAACGGGAGACCATCCCGTTGGCTCCACTGCGGTCGTCATTGCGGCGATCGTCACGGGCGAAGTAGCGCCAGCTAAGGGAAATGATGCCGGCTGCCAGAACCGACTTGATGATTCCACCCACGATGAACGGGAACAGTCCGCCTTCTAGCGTCTGAATCAGATCGATCTTCAAGGCGACGGCAAGCCACGGCAGGCCGATCGCGAAAGTCAAGACGGTGCCGCCAAGGAACCCGAGGATGGCCTGTACGATCTTGCGATCCCACGAGCGCTGTGCGAGCCATCCGGTGAAAGCGGCAGCAAGAATAAAGCCGACGATGTATCCACCGGTGGGGCCAAAGAGAACAGAAGCTCCTGAGCTGGCATCGCTAAACACCGGGAGCCCCGCGACTCCGAGCACCGCGTACAGCACCATGGCGAGAGAGCCGCGCAGAGCCCCAAGCGCGCTTCCTACGAGCAGTACAGCCAACGTTTGCCCTGTGATGGGCACCGGCCAGAGAGGAACAACTACTTGCGCAGAAATGGCGACGAGTGCTGTTCCTGCGCTCACCAAAACAATGTCGGTGGCGATGCTGCGCGGGAAGAGTCGGTCAGCAAGGGTGGGGCGCCCAATGGCGAGGGTCATGGAGGTCATTCATCTAGAATAGACGTTCCCCCCACCACACCGTGTTGTCGACAGGCAACCAATCGAATGGATAACCCCTGTGCTCAGCGTGCATGACCTCGAGGTTCGCGTAGCCGCGCGCACTCTCATGGAGGGAGTGACCTTCCGCATCGAGCGTGGCGACAAGGTTGGTCTGGTTGGTCGAAACGGTGCCGGAAAGACGACACTGACCAAGATCCTTGCGGGGGAGGGTCAGCCCGCAAACGGCACCATTGATCGCGGAGGTGAAGTCGGGTATCTGCCCCAGGATCCACGGTCTGGCAACCCATCAGACCTTGCACGCACGCGCATTCTTGACGCCCGTGGACTGGGGACTATCGCTATCAACATGGCGAAATCCACCGTTGATATGGGAAGCCCGGATGCCGCGGTGAGCGCGAAAGCGATGACGAAGTACGCGAGGCTAGAAGATCAATTTCTTTCACTTGGCGGGTACGCCGCTGAAGCAGAGGCTGCGAGCATTGCCAGCAACCTGAATCTTCCTGATCGTATTCTCGATCAGGAATTGAAGACACTTTCTGGCGGCCAGCGTCGCAGAATCGAATTGGCGCGCATCCTGTTCTCCGGAGCAGAAACAATGCTTCTCGATGAGCCAACCAACCACCTCGATGCCGATTCGGTCGTGTGGTTGAGAGACTACCTCGGCTCCTATCAGGGTGGCCTCATCATCATCAGCCACGATGTGGCACTCGTTGAGAGCACCGTAAATCGAGTTTTTTACCTAGACGCCAATCGCCAAGTCATCGATATCTACAACATGAACTGGAAGAACTACCTTCGCCAACGAGAAGCCGATGAAGAGCGTCGCCGCAAGGAACGCACGAACGTGGAGAAGAAGGCGCAAGTTCTTCAACTTCAGGCGGCGAAATTCGGTGCGAAAGCATCCAAGGCAGCAGCAGCACACCAGATGGTGCGAAGAGCAGAGAAGATGCTCGCCGGCCTCGATGAGGTGCGCGCCGTCGACAGGGTGGCAAAGCTGCGGTTTCCTGAACCCCTCCCGTGCGGCAAGACTCCACTTTCCGCCAGCAACCTCAGCAAGAGCTACGGATCATTGGAGATCTTCACCGCGGTCGATCTCGCAATTGATCGCGGGTCCAAAGTCGTCATACTTGGCCTCAACGGTGCGGGTAAAACTACGCTTCTGCGCATCCTCGCTGACATCGATCAATCAGATACCGGATCAATCGAACCTGGGCATGGCCTTCGGATCGGCTACTACGCTCAGGAACACGAAACGATTGATGTGAAGCGCACCGTGCTGCAGAACATGGTGTCGTCGTCACCGAATCTTACCGAAACAGAATCGCGCCGAGTGCTTGGCTCCTTCCTCTTCACCGGTGACGATTCCCATAAGCTCGCTGGCGTGCTCTCTGGCGGAGAAAAAACTCGCCTTGCCCTAGCAATGATTGTTGTTTCAGGGGCGAACGTTCTTCTCTTGGATGAGCCAACTAACAACCTCGACCCTGCGAGTAGGGCAGAGATCCTGGATGCTCTCGCAAACTACGCTGGGGCTGTCGTTCTCGTGAGCCACGATGAGGGCGCCGTGCAGGCACTCAATCCAGAGCGAGTGTTAATTCTTCCTGATGGTGTCGAGGACTTCTGGAGCCCTGACTACGCTGAGCTCATTTCGCTCGCGTAACCTCGATCAGTGCGGCTCAGCAGTTCAGAACCTTAGCGGTTCAGCAGCTCGGCAGCTCAGCGGTTCAGCGGTTCAGCAGCTCAGCGCCTCACAGAATCGCTGTGCTGGTGAGCGGTCATATCGTCGATGATCGCATCTTCGATGTCCGCATCACTTGGCGCACGAGCGCGACGACGACGCTCACGTTCCGTCGCTCGCTTTCGTTCGAGCGGATCGTTCGCGTTGATTACGCGATACTCCTGCCGTACCGCCCACGCCAGCGCCACGAACGCGAGTAGACCAAACACAATCCATTGAAACGCGTACGACAGGTGTGGGCCTTCATCGATCGCTGGCTTTGTCAAAGCTTGTGGGCGATCAGTGGGCTGCGGATCTTCGCTCACCATAAGGCCGTAAGCCCCCGTAAAGGTGGGACGGTCCAAAATGTTCTGGATGTCGCCTAGTTCGATGGTCGCAACTTGGCCCTCAGGTGCGGATCTGCCGGGGACCCGCTGCTCACCCGGTTTGAGGCGCGCTACCACCGTGACGGGGCCCGTGGGCGCTGCGGGAACGCTGTCCGGGGTGTCTTGCTCGGTGCCGATAGGCACCCATCCTCGGTCAACGATGAACACGTGCCCGTCGTTGAGTTTGAACGGAACGAGAACTTCGAACCCGGGGTTGCCTTGAAACGCGCGCGTACGCACGAGAAGTTGCTCGTCAGCAAGATAACTGCCCTCAAGCACAACCGGTTTCCATTCCTGGGCCTCGGTGAAAGAATCGAGTTGTGGCAGTGCAGAATCGAGTGGTGTTGGATTGCTGTCGTAGTTAATAACGATCTTCTGGGAAGCGTCAACTGCTTCTGTTCGCCTCGCGAATTGCCACTGCGCAAGGAGCACGCAGGCAATCGCAAAGACGACGACAAAAGCCAGGTATCCGATCCAACGCCGTGAACGTATGAACGCCCAACCTTTCACTGACCCACATCCGATTCGATCGCGGATTCCTCAACCCATTTGTCGTAGTGAACGGGAAACCCGCGCGATGAGAGGTATTCGTAAAGAAATTCGCGGTGCTCGTCGCAGGCACGCCATATTTTCACGCGATCTTCAGAATGGATGCGTGGGTTTCGCCATTTCACGTTCCACGAAGCGGAAGCACGGCAATCGGCGCGGGAACACTCCGGTGCCGCCGCGCTCATAGCGTGTGTCCTTGCTCTGAGTCGACAACATCGTCGCGCTTCTGGGCAATCATGCGAGGAGTTGCCTCCGGGCGCTCCACCGTGCCGGTTTTAGAGACCACGACATTCGCGAGAATCACGGCGATGTACGGCAAGAATATCGCGCCTGCTGCACACAACAGCAGCCACCATCCTTGAACCACGAGGCACAGGGCGATGCAGACGAGGCGGATGCCCATAGTGATCAAATATCTGACCATTCGGGCATGACGATCATCCTCGGGAGACCGGGGGAGAGTCGTAATGGAGGGCGATTGTCTGGCCATGAGCGTACGTCAAGCTTAAGAGGTTCTGTAGCTCTTTGCTGGCACCTCTAGTATGGGGCGCATGGACACTTCAGCCGCGCCCAGAACCGTGCTCGTCACTGGTGGTAACCGGGGGATAGGTTTTGCTATCGCCCAAGCGTTTATCGAGCGTGGAGACCGAGTTGCCGTCACCGCGAGGTCGGGTGAGGGCCCCGCCGGAAGCATGACGGTGCGCGCTGACGTCACTGATACTGCGTCGCTTGATGCCGCGTTCACTGCGATCGAGGCGGAGCTCGGTGCAGTCGAAGTGGTCGTCGCCAACGCGGGCATCACCAAAGACATGCTCCTCATGCGAATGGTAGAGGACGACTTCACCTCTGTCATTGACACCAACCTCTCGGGTGCGTTTCGTGTTATCAAGCGAGCATCGAAGAACATGCTCAAAGCACGGTTTGGTCGCATTATTCTCGTGTCGAGTGTTGTCGGGCTTTTGGGATCAGCAGGGCAGGTCAACTATTCAGCGTCCAAGAGCGGGCTCATCGGTCTGGCGAGATCGCTCACGCGTGAGTTGGGTTCTCGAAACATCACTGCCAATGTTGTCGCGCCGGGGTTCATCGAAACCGAAATGACTGCTGTGCTGCCACCTGAGCAGCAGGCCGACTACCTCAAATCGATACCTGCTGGACGGTTCGCCACACCCACCGAGGTCGCCAAGGTGATTGTCTGGCTGGCGAGCGACGAGGCTGCCTATATCTCCGGTGCGGTGATTCCGGTGGATGGCGGCCTCGGGATGGGGCACTAACCGCGCAGCCCAAGCAGAGGTAACACCTGAGATAGATCACGGTCTTTCATGATGATGTTGGCTGCATTTCGCACAATTGGCTTCGCACCGAACGCGATCGAGAGTCCACTCGCAGCGAGCATGGCCACATCATTGGCTCCATCTCCCACAGCGACGACACGCGTGAGCGGCACAGAGTAGATCTCGGCCCACTCACGCAGTGCTTCTTCTTTCGCTTCGGAATCTATAATGACTCCACGGAGATTTCCGGTGAGCTCACCATTCACAATTTCAAGGCCGTTTGCGCGCCAACGGTCGAGCCGCAAACCAGCAGCGAGTGGATCAAGAATGTCATAGAAGCCTCCAGAGACTGCCGCGATGCGCCCGCCTGCAGCGTGTACCCCCGCAATAAGTTCCTGCGCTCCTTCGGTCACGCGTACGGCAGACCGAACGGCGTGCAGCGCGGACTCTGGCAAACCCTTCAGCGTTGCGACACGTCGTCGTATGCTTTCGACAAAATCGAGATCTCCACTCATCGCCGACGCGGTGATAGCGGCAACCTCGTCGTGGGTTCCAGCGGCCGCCGCAAGCAAGTCGATGACTTCATTGTCGATGAGCGTGGAGTCGACGTCGAGAACGACGAGAAAACGGGGCATCATGTTCCTCTGCCAGTGGGCGCAAAGCGCGCAGACGCTACCTGACGTAGACTCCCTTGCCCACGACGGTGATGCCTGATTCGGTGACGGTAAACCCTCGTGACTGGTCTGCCAGAGAATCGATTCCGACGGTTGCGCCAGGTTCGACGACAACCTCTTTATCCAGAATAGCCCTGTGCACGATAGCGTTCGGGCCCACCTTGACTCGATCGAACAGGATCGAATCCAGCACGCGAGCTCCCGAATCAATCGTGGCCCACGGGCCGAGCACGCTGCGTTCCACGTGCGCGCCAGAGAGCAAGCTGCCGAGAGACACGATCGAATCGATCATGGTTCCGACGTTGCCTGCCGCGTCTCGCACCAGCTTTGCCGGGGGAGAGTTCAGCTGTTCGCTGTAGATCGGCCACTCTCGGTTGTAAAGATTGAAGACAGGAAGTGCCGAAATGAGGTCCATGTGCGCGTCGTAGAACGATTCAATCGTTCCCACATCGCGCCAATAATACCGATCACGATCGGTAGCCCCTGGAACCTCATTTCGGATGAGGTCGTATACTGCCGCATTATTTCGTGACACAAAATCCGGAATAATGTCGCCCCCCATATCGTGATCGGATTCGGCACGTTCTCCATCACGAAGTACTGCGTCCACGAGTTGATCGGTGTCGAAGACGTAGTTGCCCATCGACGCCAGCACTTCACCGGGGGAGTCGGCTAAGCCGACAGCATCGTGCGGCTTCTCATGGAATGCAGCGATACGGGTCGGGTTCTCCGGAGTAGTTTCGATAACGCCAAACTGGTGAGCGAGATCAATTGGCTGCCGAATCGCGGCAACTGTTGCACCGGCACCCGAATCGATGTGGGCATCGATCATTTGGCGAAAGTCCATGCGGTAGACGTGGTCAGCACCCACAACAACGATGATGTCGGGCTTCTCGTCACGCACCAAGTTGAGGCTCTGCATGATGGCGTCTGCCGAGCCAGCGAACCAGCGCTTTCCGAGGCGTTGCTGAGCGGGGACCGATGCCACATAGGAGTTTGTGAGGCTGGAGAGTCGCCACGTCTGAGAGACATGGCGGTCGAGGCTGTGGGACTTGTACTGGGTGAGCACCACGATTTGAAGGAGCCCCGAGTTGATCAAATTCGAGAGCGCGAAATCTACAAGCCGGTAGTTCCCTGCGAACGGAACGGCCGGCTTCGCGCGATCCGCTGTGAGCGGCATGAGCCGCTTTCCTTCGCCGCCTGCCAGAACAATGCCGAAGATTTTCTTAGGCGCCATGGTTACAGAGTAGATCAGCGTGCCGGACTGTACTAGCGTCACAGGAATGAGAGTTGACTTACTCACTCGCGAATACCCGCCGGAAGTGTACGGAGGCGCTGGTGTTCATGTGGGAGAACTCGTCGGTGCGCTTCGCCGAGAGATCGATGTGGTTGTGCGCTGTTTTGGAGCGCCGCGAGACGAGCACAACGTGTTCCCCTACCTTGTTCCGCCTGAGTTGGTGAGTGCAAACCCTTCGCTCGCGGCATTGGGGGTCGACCTCCAGATGGCGCAGGATGCGGCCGGAGCTGACCTCGTCCATTCGCACACTTGGTACACAAATGGCGCCGGCCGGCTCGCGCAACTTTTGCACGGCATTCCCCACGTGTTGACAGCACACAGCCTCGAGCCGCTTCGCCCGTGGAAGGCAGAACAGCTAGGCGGCGGATACCGTGTCTCTAGCGCAATTGAAGAGACGGCGATGCGCACCGCAAACGGGGTCATCGCTGTGAGCGCAGGGATGCGCAGGGACATCCTGCGGAGCTACTCGGGTCTGGACGAATCTAAGGTTCACGTAGTTCACAACGGGGTAGACCTCAATCGTTGGGTTCCGCTGCCGAATCCAGAGCACGCGAGAAGCCTCGGGATCGACCCGAACCGACCAACAGTGGTATTCGTTGGAAGGATCACGCGGCAGAAGGGGCTCACCTATCTGTTGCAGGCCGCAAAGGAGCTTCCGCCCGATGTTCAGCTTGTTCTGTGCGCTGGATCACCAGACACACCAGAGATTCTGAGTGAAGTTCAGGAGCTTGTTTCTCTCTTGCGCGAAGAACGGTCTGGCGTTGTGTGGCTGGACCGGCTTCTCGGCCACGGAGAAATGCTGACCGTATTGTCATCCGCAACAGTTTTTGTCTGCCCGTCAATTTACGAACCGCTTGGCATCGTCAATCTTGAAGCCATGGCGTGTGGTGTACCTGTTGTCGGAACTGCCACAGGTGGAATCCCAGAAGTTGTTGACGATGGGGTCACGGGGCGTCTCGTTCCTTTGGGAGAAGTGGATGACGAAACCGGGGCTCCCATGAAGCCAAAAGCCTTCATCGAAGAGCTCGCGGCAGCAATGAACGACGTTCTGAGCGACCCATCTCGCGCCCACGCCATGGGGCACGCCGGGAGAGCAAGGGTAGAACGTGATTTCGGGTGGAATCAGATCGCGCAACAGACATCAGCGATTTATCGCTCACTCATCGCCTGACGCTCACAACGACAAGGCTCCGCGTGCCTTAGGGTTGAGCATATGGCCAGCGTTCTCCAGTTCGACGATGTCTCCATTGTGCGTGGAGGAAATAAGATTCTGGACACCGTGACGTGGACAGTGGATAGTGCTGACAGGTGGGTGATTCTCGGCCCGAATGGTGCAGGCAAAACTACCCTTTTGCAGGTCGCAGCAGCCCTCATCCATCCGTCAAGTGGGATGGCCACAATTCTCGATGAAACACTCGGCGATGTTGACGTGTTCGAGCTGAGAACGCGAATCGGCTTTGCCTCCTCTGTGATGGCAAGAAAAATGCCAACACAGGAGACCGTTCTCAACGTTGTCATCACCGCGTCCTATTCGGTAACGGGCCGTTGGAACGAAGAGTACGACGATGTTGATGTTCGTCGTGCAGGGCGTGTGCTCGCAGAGTGGAAGCTTGACCACCTCGCACAGCGTCGCTTTGGAGACCTGAGCGACGGTGAACAGAAGCGAGTGCAGATTGCTCGCGCCGTGATGACGGACCCAGAACTGATGCTCCTTGACGAGCCAGCAGCGAGCCTCGATCTGGGCTCTCGCGAAGAACTTTTGCGATTGCTAAGCGGCTACGCCGACGCAAAAGGTGCCCCTGGGATTGTGATGGTGACACATCACGTCGAGGAGATCCCTCCTGGCTTCACCCATGCGCTTCTGATCCGACACGGCGCTGTTGTCGCCGCAGGACTGATGGATGACGTTCTGACATCAGAAAATCTCGCAACAACATTCGGTATCCCCCTTGAGATTGAACACCGTGACGGCCGGTACTCCGCTCGATCTCTGATAAAGTAGACAGTCGGCCATCGAGGCAATCTCGACGCCACCAAGCTTTACTCACCACTCATTCCCGCTCAGGAAAACCAAGGAAGTCCCATGAAGTCTGACATTCACCCCGTTTACAAGCCCATCGTGTTTCGCGATCTGGCATCGGGAGCAACCTTCCTGACACGTTCCACCGTGAGCAGCGACAAGACCATCGAGTGGGAAGACGGCACGACCTACCCCGTCATTGACGTGGAGATTTCCTCAGAGTCTCACCCGTTCTACACGGGCAAGCAGCGCATCCTCGACAGCGCTGGCCGCGTCGAGAAGTTCAACACGCGCTACAAGGGCTTCGGCAGCTAAGACATTTCTTGGTACTTGAGCGCTAGCGCTCGGGCCATCCAGCCGTCTCGACGAAGTCAGGTTTATGCGTTCTGCGCATGTACTCTGCGAAACTCGCCGATTGCGTCGCGCTCCACGCCACTTGGGCATTATGAAGTGCTTGCGCCGAAATATCGAGGCGATCAGGGTATTTTGCCGCCAGAGCCTTGGCGACGCGCCCTGCGGCGATCGCATCTGCGCCCGCATCGTGAGCGTCAAGCAAGTCGACCCCGTAGAAAGCCGAAGCGGCTTCTAGCGTTCGCTTACCTCGCCGATACTGGTCCATCGCACGGTCGATGACGAGCGGGTCGATAACGGGGGCAGGGTTAACAAGCGCCTCTACCCCGTGTCGAACCGCCTCGTACCTCAAAAGTGTGAGGTCGTACGGTGCGTTAAAGACAACGACCGGAATTCCGCGTTCCAGAATTTCTCTCAATGCCGCGACAACCTCAAAGACAACCTCGGCGGCGGGCCGACCTTCACGTTGAGCCCGCTCATTGGTAATCCCGTGAACATTGCTCGCCTCCTCCGGAATCTCGACTTCAGGATTCGCAAGCCAGTCGGTGCGCTCAAAGGCATTACCTTCCGGCCCGAGAACGCTCACATTCGCAGAGACAATGCGACTCATCACAACGTCAACACCCGTTGTTTCCAAATCAAAGACGCCTAGGGTGTGGTGCCAAGGCTGAAATTCATGTTTATCGTTCACGCCAACAGACTATGCGTCACCCACGTCATTGACAGTCAACGCTCACGCTGTGCCTAGACTTGACCTGATGAATGTCGACTCGCCATACGCCCCAGCTCTCGCAAAGATTCCTGTTGAACATAAGGAAGTCTCTGTGCTCGGTAGTACCACCCACTACTGGGTGTACGGCGACCCCAACGCAACTCGCACCATCGTGGTGACGCACGGTTATCGTGGCGAACACCATGGCCTCGAGCCTGTGGTCGCTCAGCTTCCCGAGTACCGCTTTATCAGCCCCGATCTTCCTGCGTTCGGAGAGTCGACCCCTCTCACCGAGGTGCCGCATTCAATTGATGGTTACGCGGCGTGGCTAGAAGCGTTCGTTGAAGAATTGGGGCTTCGAGGTACCGCAATCATTCTGGGGCACTCGTTTGGCACGATCGTGTCATCTGCGGCTCTCGCTGCCGGGCTTGCGGCCCCCGCCCTTATCCTCATCAACCCGATCGCGATTTCGGGCCTCAAAGGCCCACGCCCCATCGCAACTGGCCTCACAGTTTTCTACTACTGGGCTGCAACTAAGCTGCCAAAACGTTTGGGATACGCCTTGTTGCACAACTGGCTTGTGGTTCAGTTCATGAGCGTGAGCTTGGTGAAGACCAAAGATAAGTCTTTGCGCAAATGGATACACCGCGAACATCACACCTACTTCAGCCGTTTTTACGACCGCGACTCCGTGGTGGAAGCCTTCGACGCTTCAGTGAGCGCCGATGTCAGCCAGTTTGCCGAAAAGATCACCGTGCCAACGCTTCTCGTTGCCGCTGAGCTCGACGACATCACCCCTGTCTCTGCACAGTATGACCTTCAGCGTGCTCTTCCCGATGCCCGCCTGCGAGTCCTTGGGGGAGTAGGCCATCTCATCCACTACGAGGAACCGATCCAGGCTGCTGAGGCAATTAAGGACTTTGTCGACGCATTGCCTGGCTCATGAAGTTCATTTTTGACTGCCGGTACACACGAATCGGCAGGCACGATGGAATCAGCAGGTACACGGCAGGTGTCGTCGAAGCCTTTAGCCGGCTACACCCTGTAACGATGCTCATCAACGATGTGCGACAACTCGACATGCTGCCAGACCTTCCTTGGATCATGGGAACAAACCCGACAAGCGTGCGAGAGCCGTGGGTCTCCCACATCGTTAACCGCGCGAAGCCGGATGTCGTGTTCAGCCCCATGCAAACCATGGGCTCTGCCGGGCGCAAGTACAAGCTCATCCTCACCCTGCACGATCTTATTTACTACAACAATCCGACACCCCCTCGAAACATGCCGTGGATTGTCCGAGTGTTTTGGCGCCTCTATCACCTTGCGTTCTGGCCACAACGGCTTGTCTTGAATCGCGCAGACGCGATCGTGACGGGCACCGAGGCTGCGAAAGCACAGATCTTGCAACACCGTTTGACAAAACTCCCCATCACTGTTGTCAGCAGCGCAGTGGAGCCAGCGCTCGTCGGGCGAGCCGCCGTGCGCGAGAAGACCCTCGTATACATGGGCTCATTCATGCCGTATAAGAATGTTGAGGCAGTGGCGAGCGCCCTGCACTACCTCCCTGGATACCGCCTTCAGCTCCTCAGCAAAATCAACGACAGTGACAAGCAGCGGTACTCGGCTCTTGCCCCAGAGGGATCCATCGAGTTCTTCGATGGCGTTACCGATAATGAGTACTATCAAGCGCTATCTCGGGCCACAGCGCTAGTTACCGCGTCTTTTGAAGAAGGATTTGGTATTCCCGTCATTGAGGCATTGTCGATCGGAACCCCCGTGGTATGCAGCGACATCCCGGTCTTTCGAGAAGTCGCGGGTTCTGGTGCGGTCTTTTTCGACCCGCACAACCCCGCCGATATCGCACGCAAGGTGTTGTCGTTGGAGTCCGATGGGCTCTGGGAAAAACTTTCCGCAAAGGCCCCCGCACAAGCTGCCAACTACACCTGGGATCGCTCCGCTGCTCGGCTGCTGGAGCTCGCTCGATCACTCGCTACTGACTGATCAGCGGCAGCTCAGCTCAGCTCAGAAATACAACTTCACCCCTGGTGAGTTCGACCAGGCTGTCGGGCACGATGGGAAATACCGCCGTCGCCGAACCTGCTGCGGCCCACAGTTCGTCGTGACAGAGCAAGTCCGGGTCGATGACCGTGCGCAATTGAGTCGAGTGCCCAAACGGAGGCACCCCGCCAATCGAATAGCCGGTGGCCTCTTTCACTCGTTTGGCATCCGATTTGGTGATGAGGGCATCAAGTTCTGCGCCCAGCTTCTCGGTATTCACGCGGTTTGGGCCCGAGACAAGCACAAGAAGTGGTTCGTTATTGGCCAGAAAGACGAGACTCTTCACAATTGCACCGACGTCGCACCCCACAGCCGCGGCCGCGTCTTCTGCAGTGTGTGTGCTCTGCTCCATGGTGCGTATTTCTGGGCTGAAACCAAGGGCACCCGCAGCGTCACGAAATCTCTGAACAGCATCGGCCATCACCGCGTGCCCTCTTTATTAGTGTCTTCTCGCTCTTCCAAAAGGTTCTGCTCCTCGAAGTCTTCGTCTCCTTGCACAACGGAGTCGACCTCGATCGGGTCATCAAATTCGACGAGCTCCAACGAATTACCCCTCAGGCGAAAGCTGTGCACTGAGCCGTTAGTAATCGGGATTCCACTGTCGACCCGCGCGTTGAGGGCAAGCAGAACGGTGCGGATGACACCACCATGTGTGGTGATGATGATGTGCCGTTCAGGTTCTGCCGTGGCAATTCGTAAGAGTGCCGGCATCACCCTTTGTGCAACCTCGTCGCGAGACTCGCGTCCAGGCACCGCGGTTGTGCCCGGGTACCGTGTGTCGAGTTCTTGAGGCGTGAGACCCTCGGCTTCTCCGTAATACCGTTCTGCAAGATCAGAAACCGCCTCAGGCTTCGTCAATC
This sequence comes from Actinomycetales bacterium, assembly GCA_038243605.1. Lineage (GTDB taxonomy): Bacteria > Actinomycetota > Actinomycetes > Actinomycetales > Microbacteriaceae > Terrimesophilobacter. The sequence continues at coordinate 173,266 of JBBSQX010000002.1, read as the reverse complement.
CGACAGCATTTCCCACGATGGTCGCTGTTTCGAAAGCGCGCGAAAGTGGACTCGAGTAGATTGCATCCCATTTTCGTCGCGCAAGTAGCTGGCCCGTGCGTTCGGCCTGCGCTCGCCCAGTGTCATTGAGGGGTATGTCGGTACTGCCCTGAATGCGATGTTGGCGATTCCACTCTGTTTCACCGTGACGCACCAGATACAGATAGCTCACGCGCTCACCTTTCGTAAAACCTCTAACGTCCTACAGTCGCAGAGCGAGTTCCGCGAGAAACTGCGACGTTCCACCTTCCACCCTAACTGTGGCCCGCTCATCACCCTTCGTTGGCCCACGGTTGATGATCACGACGGGTATTTCACGTCGAACCGCACGCGACAGCAACCGAATGCCCGAGTTCACGGCTAGGGAAGATCCGGCGATTAGCAGAGCATCGGCGTGTTGAATGACATCAAATGCGGCGGAGAAACGAGCTCGGGGAACGAGCTCTCCGAAGAACACCACATCTGGTTTAAGCATTCCGGCACAGTTTGAACAATCGGGAACGATGAGTGGCCGAAGGCGACCTGTGTCGACATCGCCATCAGGGTTGAGTGTCACATCGGCCCGTAACGACATCCACGGATTAGCTTCTGTGAGCCGGAACGCTATCGCTTCTCGCGAAAACTCTTGAGCACAGCGAAGACAAATGACGTTGTTCATCGCACCGTGAAGCTCAACAACACGGGTGGAGCCGGCGCGCCGATGAAGACCATCGACATTCTGGGTCACAACCCCACTCACGACGCCTGAGAGTTCGAGCTCTGCCAAGGCGCGATGACCTTGATTAGGAGTTGCCTCACTAAACCGACGCCAGCCCAGATGACTTCCCGTCCAGTACCGCGTGCGGTTCTCCTCGCTTTCAAGGTACTGGGCGAACGACATCGGCGTCGCACGCGGAGTACCGGCGCCGCGATAGTCGGGAATCCCAGAATCAGTACTCACGCCCGCGCCCGTCAGTACGGCGATCTTTCGCCCCTCAAGCACTCGAACTGCGTCATCGATGGTGTCCACGATAGGGACAACGCGTGAAGCGTCGGATATGTTTCCCTTTGTGCCTGCAATTGTGCGAATAGATGATCTTCACGATCCAGCTTTACGTGACTACCGCGATCTCACCGATGTCGCCCTTCGCCGCGTCGTCGAGCCCAAGGAGGGCCTGTACCTGGCGGAGTCCTCGAAGGTGATTTCCCGTGCAATTGACGCCGGCCATCGCCCAAGGTCCGTGCTGCTGTTGGACAAATGGTTGGCGGAGATCGAACCAATCCTTAGCGGCTTCGACATTCCGATTTACGTCGGCTCTTCCGAAATGCTCGAATCGATCACCGGCTTCAACATGCACAGGGGGGCTCTCGCCTCCATGACCCGGCCCACATTGCAGCCGGTGGGCGAGATCATTGCGACAGCTCGCCGCGTGGTGGTGATCGAAGACATTGTCGACCACACGAATGTTGGCGCAATTTTTCGAGCGGTTGTTGGTCTCGGGGCGGATGCCGTGTTGGTCACCCCGAGATGCGCGGACCCACTCTACCGGCGCAGCGTGCGGGTAAGCATGGGTGCGGTGTTGCAGGTTCCGTGGACACGGCTGCCCGAATGGCCATTGGGCGTGGACGCGCTACACGAGCACGGATTCACCATTGCGGCTCTTGCACTCGATCATGCGGCAGTGGACCTCGCCGACTTCGCCAAAGATCCGCCCGAAAAAGTGGCCATCATGGTCGGCACAGAAGGAGACGGGCTCAGCCGTCACGCGCTTCGCGGTGCCGATGTGACGGTGACGATCCCCATGCACGGTGGAATCGATTCGCTCAACGTGGCGGCGGCCTGTTCCGTTGCACTGTGGGCACTTCGAGGCTAAATATTCTCGCTCAGCGTGAGTCTCAGGAATGAGCGTCACGACGTCTCGTACTATGGACGAATGGTTGTAAGCCGACGCACATATGTTCGCCGGCGGGCCACCGTTTTTGGCACGCTTGGGCTACTCCTTGTCACGGCGCTTTACCTTCCCATGTCGCTGTTGGCTCCTTTAGACCCCATCAGCCCATCACTCATCAGCGTCGCGGCGCCCGAGAACCCGGCCGTTGAGCTCGCCTGGCCCGGGAACGGAAGTGCGGCGATCGGTGCTGTGGGTTTTCCTGGCGTTCTCGCGCAGGGGAGTGATGGTTCCGCGCGCCCCATCGCCAGCATCAGCAAGGTGGTCACAAGCCTTGTCGTGCTCGACGCAAAACCTCTCGCCGCCGACGAGAGCGGCCCCACGATTACCATGACGCAAGAAGATGTTGACGAATACCACCGCCAGATCGCCAACAATGGCTCTGCTGAACCTGTAGCGGCCGGGGTCGACTTCACGCAGCGTGAGTTGCTCGACGTCGTTCTCATTGCGTCTGCGAACAACTATGCAGAGTCAATGGCACGGTGGGCTTTCGGCAGCCAAGATGCATTTCTCGCCGCCACCAGAACTTGGCTCGATAATCACGGCCTCAGCGGCATCGTCATGTTCGACGCTTCCGGCATTGACACGCGAAACACCGCGACGCCGACCGACCTGATCGAGCTTGGCAAACTCGCTCTCGCAAATCCGGTGTTGTCTGCCATTGTCTCCAGCACATCCGCCAGCGTTCCCTACGTTGGCACCATCAAAAACACCAACAAGCTCCTTGGTTGGAGCGGGGTGGATGGAATCAAAACTGGAACCGTCGATCTCGACAACGTCAACCTACTTTTTGCCACAACGCTCACGGTCGGAACCCAAACAATCGACCTTGTCGGCGTTGTGCTCGGGAGTCAAAGCCATGCAGAACTTGATAGCGCGGTAAGAACCCTGCTCGCCACCGCGTTGCAGGGATTCACCGAGGTTCCAGTCGTGACTGCCGGTGAACCGTTCGGCACATACAGTTCCGATTGGGACGACGACGCCACCGCTGTGGCCGCCAACGACGCCTCTGTGGTGGTGTGGGGTGGAGTGCCTGTCACCATGACCGTGAAGATTGATCCGATTTCCACCGGAACAACTGGGCAGCGAGTGGGAGCCGTCACGTACACGGTGGACGGTGAGACAAAATCAATACCTCTCACACTCGATGATCCTCTTGAGGATCCGGGGCCCTGGTGGCGCCTCACGCATCCTTTCGGTTAAGAACGGTACTTCTGCGAGCATTTCCCAGAAACGTGCCGTAGAGTCAGTGCCAATAACTAGGCATCTCTCTCGCCTTCGCGACCGGGACGTCACCTGAATTGAGGTCCCGTGTCATCAGCCGCAGCTGCACCCGTCGTCACGTTCACAAAAACCCGCCCCGGTGGGAACGGAGACAATCCGACCACTGAGTATTCCGCATTACTGCGGACGGTGCGCGATGCTGGTCTTCTGCGACGCACGACAGGTTTCTACTGGATGGTCTTTGGAATCATCACGCTGGCACTCGGCGGCACTATCACCGGCTTTATTCTGTTGGGTGATAGCTGGTTCCAACTGCTCATGGCAGCGGCACTCGGTATCATTCTGACCCAGTACGCCTTTCTTGCCCACGAGGCTGCCCACAGGCAGGTCTTCGTCTCGGGACCCCGGAATGATCGTGCTGGGCGTGCATTGGCGAACCTCTTCGTAGGAATTAGCTACTCGTGGTGGATGACGAAGCACAGCCGTCACCACGCGAACCCCAACATCGTTGGCAAAGACCCCGACATTGAGAGGGACTTCGTCTCCTTCGTCGAAGAAGATGCGGCGAAATCCCGTGGTCTGTATGCCTGGGCAACTCGGCGCCAAGGGTACCTGTTCTTTCCCGCCCTCCTCCTTGAAGGAATCAACCTCCACATCCACGGATTCCGCACCGTATTCGGTCGCGGAAAGGTTGACAAGCGCTGGGTCGAGATCACGATGATCATGGCGAGGATCATCGCGTACCTTGCCGTGATCTTCCTCGTGCTACCGCTCGGAATGGCGTTCGCTTTTATCGGCGTGCAGGTTGCCGTGTTCGGGCTTTACATGGGTGCCACCTTTGCCCCCAACCACAAAGGAATGCCGATTCTTCCTCACGACAGCAAGGTCGATTTTCTTCGTCGCCAAGTTCTTACCTCACGCAACATCAAGGGCAGCTGGATCATGGATTCTTTCATGGGCGGGTTGAACTACCAGATCGAGCACCACCTGTTCCCGAACATGCCTCGCCCACACCTCGCGCGAGCATCTGAGATCGCACGCGAATACTGCGCTACTCATCGAATCGGCTACACGGAAACGACGCTCACCCAGTCGTATGGCATCGTCATCCAGTACCTGAACCGGGTGGGGCTTGCCGCTGGCGGCGACCCTTTCGACTGTCCAGCAGCCTCACAATTCGGCCGCTAAGCCACACTCGCTGTTAAGGTTGTTGACGTCGTTGACGTCGTTGACGTCGTTGACACTGTTCACGCCGTTAACTACATGGGCTCATCAAAACCGGTAGCTTGCGGGCGCTTTGGCATAATTCCGTCACCGGATGATTGATGCCGGATTCGGCGGATCACCCATGGCACTAAGTGATCACGTGCCCAGCCAAGGTCTTCCACACGCGCTCTGCGCCACGCCACAACAGGCAATGGCTCCGGCTCAAACGGTTGGAGTTCATTCTCAACACCCAGAGAGTCGAGAACCATTCTGGCAATGGTGTTGTGACCGACGGGGGAAAAGTGAAGCCTATCTGGGGCCCACATCCGCGCGTCTTTTAGTTCTCGCAGCGCCCACATGTCGGCGACGACGGCATCGTGCCGCTGGGCGACGGCGCGAAGGTTCTCGTTATAGATCGCGACCTTGCTGCGTGCCCGTCTCAACACGGGCGTCATTCCAATATCAGGGCCGTTGAACAACACGACTGTCGCGCCATCCGAGCGAAGCAGACGCACGGTGTTTTCAATCCGTTCGGCCAGGTCGTCGGGGTCGGCCCCAGGGCGCATGATGTCATTGCCGCCGGCGGAGATGCTGATCAAATCTGGTCGCAGCGCGAGCGCAGGCTCGAGTTGCTCGTTGATGATTTGTTGCAGAAGCCTGCCCCTAATCGCGAGGTTCGCGTAAGCAAAGTCATCGGTCTTCGAGGCGAGCACCTCGGCAACGCGATCCGCCCAGCCGCGATTCCCGCCCGCGCTGCGCGGTTCAGGATCGCCGATACCCTCCGTAAAGGAATCACCAATCGCGACATAGCGGAACCACGGATGCTGCGAAGTCATGTCTTAACTGTGCCTCACCTACGCCATTCAGCGAAACGTGACGCGCGCTTCCTTTCACGCAGATGGCGGCAAATATTTGACCCTGATGAGCGGAGACGTCATGCTTCCGGGCCGTTGTGGCGGGCCTGGCGCGCGGATGAGAGCACGGCGAAGCACCTCGTGGTGGGATTTTCCGACATCATTCTTGGATGTTCACGCGGCCCATTGTCATATGCGAACGGTAATGTCTTGTTAAGTGAGCTCCGAATCCCTTTTTCGCTTTCCCCCTGGGACGTCGGCAGCTGAACATCTTCCACCTGCCTATCCGGAGCGTGCTGCACGAGGTACGGCAGACAAACTTCGCGCATGGCAAGCAGAAGCTCTCGAACAGTACTTCGCGAGCGAACCTTCAGACTTTCTTGTTGCCGCAACACCTGGTGCAGGTAAAACTACCTTCGCGCTTCGACTTGTCACGGAACTTCTCGCCCGCCGCGCGATTGATCGCGTGACAGTTGTTGCGCCCACAGATCACCTCAAGCGTCAATGGGCGGATGCCGCCGCGCGAGTCGGTGTTCGCCTTGATCCGGCGTTCCGCAACGGGCGCAGCATTCAGGCCCGTCACTTTCACGGCATCGCCGTGACGTACGCACAGGTTGCTCTTCGCCCCACTCTTCATCGCGCAATGACCGAAAGCGGCCGCACCCTCGTAATCCTCGACGAGGTACACCACGGCGGCGACACACTGAGTTGGGGGGATGGCATCCGCGAGGCGTTTGAGACGGCCACAAGGCGGCTCTCGCTCACCGGAACGCCATTTCGATCAGACACCGCACCCATTCCCTTTGTGAGTTACCATCCGGGCGACGACGGCATCCGAACCTCTCGCGCTGACTATAGCTACGGATACGGGCGCGCACTCGCCGACGGTGTCGTGCGTCCAGTCATTTTCATGGCGTACGCGGGACGCATGCGCTGGCGCACGCGGGCGGGCGACGAAATGGAAGCCAGACTTGGCGAAGGTGACACGAAAGACGTCACCGCACAGGCGTGGCGCACAGCTCTCGACCCAGAGGGTGAATGGATTCCTGCGGTGCTCAAGGCCGCGAACACACGATTGAGCGAAGTACGGGAGTCGGTGCCGGATGCCGGGGGTCTCGTCATCGCGACTGACCAGCACACCGCCCGCGCCTACGCAGCAATACTCAAGGGAATTACCGGCACAAATCCAACTCTTGTCCTGTCTGACGAAAAGGCTTCCTCGAGTCGCATTGGCACGTTTGCGGCGGGTAGTAGCCGATGGATGGTGGCGGTGCGCATGGTGTCGGAGGGTGTCGATATTCCGCGGTTGGGGGTTGGCGTGTACGCGACATCTGCCTCCACGCCGCTCTATTTCGCGCAGGCAGTTGGCAGGTTTGTGCGCGCACGACGTCGAGGCGAGACCGCTTCTCTCTTTGTTCCCAGCGTGCCCGCGCTCATGAACCTCGCCGCCCAGTTGGAGCGAGAGCGAGATCACGCACTCGATCGAAACTCCGGCGACACCGGGCTGCTCGATGATGACGCACTTGACGACGCCAACCGGGTTGAACGCGCCAGCGCAGATGATGATCTTTTCGAGTTCAAAGCCCTCGAGTCGGAGGCAAACTTTGACCGCGTGATGTTCAGAGGCGATGAGTTTGGGTTCTCGGCGGAGACCGGTTCTGCAGAGGAACTCGACTTCATCGGGCTTCCTGGCATCCTTGAACCGGAGCAGGTGCGCGAGCTGCTACAGCAGCGGCAGGCGAGACAGTCACGACGTACTGCAGGCCGAGATCAACAAAATCCTCCGCCGCTCTACAGAACCCTTCGGGAGCAACGCACCCTGCTCAATAGCCTTGTGGCAATTCAAGCAAAACGTACGGGGATGCCTCACGCGCACGTGCACGCCGACCTTCGCCGCCGGGTGGGTGGCCCGCCAGTATCGCAAGCGAGTGTGACTCAACTTCAAGCGCGCATCGATTTGTTGAGGCGCGCCTAGCCCGAATGCACACAGTTTCGACGCTGTCAGCGAGGACCGGTAGCAGCGGTTGGTCAGCACAGCGGTTGGTCAGCACAGCGGTTGGTCAGCACAGCGTGCGTACCCAGTGGCGAAGGAATGCTGCCCCGGCGTCATCATGAATGAGGTCACCTTCGATGATGACCCTGTATGGGCGCTCAAGCACCCCATCAGATGGCCGCACGTCGACGTGAGCAACATCGAAACCTTGAGCATGCAGGTAGTCCGCCATGAGGTAGTCGCTGCGCGAGTCTCCAACGGACCGCCACAGAGTGGGCAATTCGCCGGATTCACGAAAATAGTCGAGAGCACGAGCGGCACCACGATCCTTATCGAGGAGCACAGATTCGACATCGGTAGAAATAATGGTGGGGTCAACACGAAAGGTGATGAGTCCATTGGCATCAGCGATTTCAAGGTCACCGTAGCGTGCACCGAGACCATATTCCACCAGCAGGTCGAACGCTTCCTGGTTTACCTGCGCTTGCGCCTCGCGGTAGTGGTCAGAGGAAACATCCTGGCTCTGCTCGAGCGAAATCATGGCGTGCTTGGTGTCATCGAAGAACATGGTGTCGCTAAAGCGGGCTTCTGCGAGTGAGCGAAACTCTGCCGTGTAGTCATCAGGAAGCGCTAAGTCGCGGTCGATAGCGATCTCGCCAATGCCTTCAGACGTAATGGGAAACCACACCCCACCTTTCTCGCACACACCAAACATTCGAACCCCGTCTGGCAACCCTGCCGTCTGCAGCGGCGCCACCACCTGTTCTCGCATGAATGTGTCGCTGCGGCCGGTAATGAACGCGATGGGTACGCCGAGACTTGCCAGCGTGACGAGATCCTCAATGATGCTCGGGATGGCGATGCGTCGATCGATCGGACTTGAGATGGGGCCGTCGACATCCAGAAGAAGGCCAAGTGGAGGAATCATGACGTCATTCGTTCGATCAGTGTTGGGTCATTGCGGTCAACCGTGCGGGTGTTGTTGAGCTTGCGGTCAACTTTGTGGGTGTGAAGGGTCGCGGCGATGGCGAGCGAGCTCTCTTCCATTATCGCCCGCAGCTCGTCCGTTGTTGATGAACCTGGAGTGCCAGGCTTCGCAGGGTTGAGCCAGTGTGCCCAGATATCACGGCGCAGAAATACCGGCATACGGTCGTGCACTTCGCCGCTCGCATCCGTCGCCTCACGAGTGGCAATCGTGAACGAGAGCATCCCTTCGTCGCCCTCCTGGCGCGCGGCATAGAGACCGGCTGCGGCCAAGGTTTCTGTGCCGTGAATGTAGTGCGGCTGCTTGCCGTCGGGTTCCTGAATCCACTCAAAGTAGCCAGACATTGGCACGAGACACCTCTGGCCGGCAAAAGCCGCGCGGAACATTCCATTTGTTGCGAGAGTTTCCATTCGCGCGTTGATGGGCGCTGGACCGCCCGGTTTAGCCCAACCCGGACGTAGCCCCCAGCCCGCAAGGTCAAGGCTACGAAGGACGTTGCCAGTGGCATCCGTGCGTTCACGCACAATAGGTACGCGGTGTGTGGGGGCAATTGAGTACGCGGGGACCCACTCGTGGTAGTCACCACCGGTGGTCACGAAGTCGGCGATCAGCGTGTTGATGTGGTCGTCGAGCGCGAATCTTCCGCACATGCCTCCACGCTACAGGGACAGACAGGTTCGTGTGTCACAGTGGTGAAATATGAAAAACGCGCTCCTCAAACGCACCGCGATTTTGACGATCAGCGCGATCCTCTTGGCGTTCGCCTTCCTCGTGAACGCGCTGTTCTTCGTGACGAAGTATGCGGGTCAATTGATCGACCAGCGTGCCTTCGATGGCGCGCTGCTTGGGCAGCGGAGTGTCGCCCCCATGACGCTTGGTTTGCTTGACGCGCTGCCGATCACCGGTGTGGCTATTGCGCTTGTCGCCTCGATTGTGATCGTGATCGTGCGCCGCAACTGGTGGGTCTTTCTGGTTGCCATGGGGGCTGCCGTTACGGCGAATATCTTTACCCAGCTGTTCAAACACGTACTTCTTGACCGACCCGATCTTGACGTGCCTGGATACGCCTTCAATTCGTTGCCTTCCGGGCACACCGCCCTTGCGGCATCCTCCGTGCTGGTGGTTTTTCTCGTTTCCAGCCAACAAACGCGCCCGATAGTGGCCACGGTGGGTGCCTTCTTTACCGCGATTGTCGGCATTTCTACACTGGCGAACCAGTGGCATCGTCCGAGTGATGTGGTGGCCGCGCTTCTCGTCGTTGCGTTCTTCGGATGCGTCGCAGGTCTCGTGGTGATCCGTTCCCGTTTTGTCAGCGAAGCCCCGGAGCGAGACTTGCTGAGCCGAGCGCTCGTGTTCCTCTCACTTCCGTGCGCCGCGATCGCTTTGGCCACACTTTTGATCTCTGCCTTTGAAGCTTTTGCGTACATCGGCGCCGCAGCTGGTGTCGCCACATGTGCTCTGTTGCTTGCGGCAGCAGCCAATCACGCCTTTCGCTTTATTCGTTAACGAAAGTCTCGCGACGCGGTGCGAGTGACGAGAAACAACGGCTCTAGGCGATCGGCAAGAATGTTCGTGACGCCTTCAGGCGATCGCTCGAGGATGCCGCGCACGACGAGTGCTGAGGACTCCCGCGCAACCCTGCGATAACGCTTCCACACGCCAACGCTGCAGATGACATTCATGAGCCCGGATTCGTCTTCGACGTTCATGAACGTTATTCCACTCGCCGTCGATGGGCGCTGACGATGCGTCACAATCCCGCCCACTTCGATGCGGCGGCCAGACTCCGCCGTGGCGAGTTGCGCTGCCGTGAGTACTCCTCGCTCATCAAGAAGTGCGCGTACATGCCGGATTGGATGATCATCAGTGGAGATTCCTGTTGCCCACAAATCTGCGACAAGAGCCTCTGCCTGGCTCGGTAGCCGAAACAGCGGCGGCTGCACTGTGACGAGCGTGCCCTCCAAATATTCGGCCCTGTTATGGGCGGAGGAGCCAGCCATCCAGAGCGCCTCACGCACGGTGAGACCGAAGCATTCAAACGCACCGGCTGCAGCCAACGCTTCGAGTTGAGGTGTGGTGAGTCCCACGCGGCGCACGAGGTCAGCCTGATCGCGGTACGGACCGTAGGCATCGCGCTCGGAAACGATCTTTCTGGCGAGAGTGCTGCCGATACCTTTCACTTCGGCCAGCCCGAGTCGCACCGCCACTCTGGCATCCCTGCGATGGTCATCGGTGCTGAACGGTGCCGTGCGATCGAAGGCAGGGACAGGAGGTTGCTCAAAAGAGAGGCACGCATGAGGGGCATGAGGGGCATCAAGAGCATCAAGCGACTGAGTGCGCGGCGGCGCTGCCGTTTCTTTGTTGAGGGGCGGCGCTGCCGTTTCTTTGTTGAGGGGCGGCGCTGCCGTATTTTTAACACATGGCTCAAGCCCCGCCTGCGCCCCGCTGGTCAGCACATCGGGTCTGCGCACTTCCACACCGTGCCTGCGAGCATCCGCCACGAGGGAGGCGGGGGAGTAGAACCCCATTGGCTGGGCACGCAAGAGCGAGGCAAGAAATGCTGCCGGGTAGTGCAGCTTGAGCCACGAACTCGCGTAGACGAGCAAAGCGAAACTCAGCGAATGGCTTTCGGCAAACCCGAAGTTCGCGAACGCCTGAATCTTGCCGTAGATGTCATCAGCGGCCTCTTTCGTGAGCCCATTCTCTGCCATGCCCGCGTAAAGCTTCTCGCGCAGCTTCTCAATGCGCTCGATGCCGCGCTTGGAACCCATCGCACGACGCAGCAGATCTGCATCTTCTCCCGTGCAGTTGCCGACCGCCATCGCGACCTGCATGAGTTGTTCCTGAAACACCGGAATGCCGAGCGTGCGCTCAAGAGGCTCCACGAGTTTCGGATGCGCGTAAGTGACTTTCTCTTTGCCCATTTTGCGACGAACATACGGGTGCACAGCACCGCCCTGGATGGGGCCAGGGCGAATCATCGCAATCTCCACGACGAGATCGTAGAACCTGCGTGGCTGCAGTCGGGGGAGCAACCCCATCTGGGCGCGCGACTCCACCTGGAACACTCCGATAGCATCCGCACGACACAGCATGTCGTACACACCAGCCTCTTCACGCGGGATTGTTGACAGCTCCCACGATTCGCCAAGGTGTTCGCGCACGAGATCAAAACAGTACTGGATGGCGGCGAGGATTCCGAGGCCAAGCAGATCGAACTTCACGAGGCCCATCCACGCGCAATCGTCTTTGTCCCACTGCACGACGGTGCGGCCGTCCATGCGGCCGTGCTCGATCGGCACGACCTCGCCCACCGGCCGATCTGTGAGCACCATGCCACCGGAGTGGATGCCGAGGTGCCGAGGAAAGGTAAGAACCTGCTGGGCGAGTTCGAGCACAGGGCTAGGGATGTCGTGGTCGTCGGTGCTCAAATTGGCGTCAGGCAGGTTCGCTTTCGGCAGGTTCGCTTTAGGCAGAGAGCGTCGTTCGATCTGCTTTGAGTAGGCATCCTGCTGGCCAGGGGAGTGCCCGAGCGCTTTCGCCATGTCCCGCACCGCGACCTTTGGGCGGTAGCTGATGACGTTCGCAACCTGCGCGGCGTTGTATCTGCCGTACTTGCGATACACGTACTGAATGATCTCTTCGCGCCGGTCAGAGTCGAAATCCACGTCGATGTCTGGCTCTTCTTCGCGCAGGCTGGAAAGGAACCGCTCAAACGGAAGTTTGTAGTAAATCGAGTCGACAGCGGTGATATTCAGCAGGTAACACACGGCTGAGTTGGCGGCGCTGCCCCTCCCTTGGCAGAGAATGCCACGACTGCGCGCTTCCCGCACAATGTCGTGCACGATGAGAAAGTAGCCAGGAAAATCTTTCTGCTCGATCACGGCAAGCTCTCGCTCGATTCGATCGCGATCAGCGGCGGTCGCTTTCGGGTACTTAACCGGCACGGCATCCCACACCAGCTGCCGGAGCCAGCTCATAGGGGTGTGTCCGGCAGGAACTTTCTGTTTCGGTAAGCCAGGCTTCACACTGCGCAAGCGAAATGCCAGATCGTCAGCAAACTCCACCGTGCGCTCGATTGCCCCCGGATACCGTGCAAACTTCGCCATCATCTCGCCGCCGCTGCGCAAATGGGCCGCACCGGATGCCGGAAGCCAGCCGTCCATGTCGTCGAGGCTCCTGCGGGCGCGCACCGCGGCCAGAGCAGCCGCGAGCCTGTGTCTCTCTGGTGTCGCGTAGTGCACGTTGCCGGTCGCCATCACGGGTAGCCCCTGCTCGGCAGCCAACCTCGCCAACACGTCGTTGTGGGCATCATCGAGCGGGTAACCGTGATGGTGGAGCTCTACCGCCACGTTGTCGCTACCGAAGCGGTCAACGAGCTGGCCGAGTTCGCGCGCGGCGGCTTGCGCCCCGGTGGAGCCCGTTGCCTCGGCGACAAGCGCCTGGCGTACCCGCCCTTTGCGACATCCGGTGAGAATGAGCCAGTGCCCGTCTGCCCGTTCGGTGAGATCATCGAGGTCGTAGCGTGGACGCCCTTTCTCGGCGCCAGCTAGCTGGGCGGCAGTGATGGCACCAGAGAGCCGGTGGTAGCCTTCCTGCCCCCGGGCAAGCACGAGCAGGTGGCTTCCGTGCGGGTCAGGGATGCCGTTCTGTGGGGTATCAAGTCCCAGAGAAAGCTCGGCCCCGAAGACTGTCTTCAGCTGGGGAAACTCCTCGGCCGCCTCCGCCATGCGCACGACACCATAAAAGCCGTCATGGTCGGTGATCGCGAGCCCGTGCAATCCGAGTCGCGATGCTTCTTCGATGAGTTCTTCTGGCGGGCTCGCACCATCGAGAAAACTGAAATTGGAGTGCGAGTGGAGCTCGGCATAGGGCACAACCCTGCCCGCGGGCGGAAGTACCTTTGTCGGCTCGTACGGCGCACGCTTGTGCGACCACGCTGGGCTATCTCCGCCATCTGCACCTGGCGGTGGAGCTGGGCGATCAGAGAGCGTTCTCTCAAACTCCGACCACGACATTGGAGGATTTCTAAAACCCATCAGAGTCTCCTAACCGACGGTGCACAGCCCCGCCGGCGCTGGCGTCGCGCGATGGCGATGCACTCGCCATAGCTCCACTCGCCATAGCTCCAGCGCGCCCCTCAGTCATACCTACCCTCAGCCCACCAGTGGCCGTGCTCCAGCGCGAGCAGCCAGGCGGTTCCGGTCGTGTCGACCACCTGAAAGCGGCTTGTACGGCTGGCCCGGGCAGCATCCCACCACTGTTCGTCGACCGTCCACGGACCATTCCATGCGCTGATGTGCAAGGTCGATCGACCGCTCGACATGCTCGCAGGCGAGCCATTGAGTGCGCCCCTCGCATCGACAGCGAGAAGGTCACCTGAGGCCGAAAACACCGTCACCGGTCGCGGCGGCTCGAATACGGTGGAGGGCGCAGGGTCGGGCAACTGCCCTGGCCATGGTGGAGTCGGTTCACGCTCGTGAAGGATGCGATCGCCCCACGGCGCCAGCGTGGTGCGATCTGCTGGCCTGCGCCCCCCGCCTATGGCACCGGTGAGAACTGCGGTGCGTCCGAGCATCCCTTGCACGCGGGAAAGGGCGTGGTGGATACGTTCATCTGGCCCGCCCCCGAACAGCCCCTCTTCATGGTTGCCGATCGAATCAACACTTGCGGGGATGAGCCGCACGGCCACAATGCCAGAGCTCAACCCCACATCAGAGGCGCTGCCCTGAAGCTGCCAGCGCACGCGGTCGACGACTTCTGACGCTGTGAAAGATCGAGGATGCAGCCAGGTGCGTGAAGAAAGCTCGCCGCTTTCGGAGTCCAGCTCAACGCGCACGGCCGTACACACAAGTTTTGCCGCGATGAGACCCTCAATGAGGCGATCGGTGAGAGCGCGCACACCAAACGCCACTTGGTCGATGCGATCAACGGCCGGCTCAAAATCAATGCCGCACTCGAGGTCGTTCGGGGGAGTGCGTGCCACGACGGGCCGGGAGTCAAGCCCACCAGAAAGAGCGTGCAGACGGGCACCCTGCGCGCCAAGTCGATCCCGCACATCATTCGCCTCGAGTTCAGCAAAATCACCGAGGGTATACACACCGAGCCTGCGCAGAAGCGTGACGAGCCCTGAGCGGCCAGTGCCAGTCTCACTTCCCGAATCAGCATCATCAAGCACCCCGATCGGCAAGGGGGCAAGATAGTTCGCCGCGGTGCCAGAAGGAATCACCCGGATGCGCTGCGGTTGCCGATGCCTGGCCGCCTGTTCCGCCGTAAACACGCCATCAGCAATACCAATTCGGGTACCGCGCACACCAAGCTCATCGAGCTGATCGAGGAGCCACAAGGCAGCTTCTTCTTCGCCACCGTAATAGGCGGCAGGGCCACGCACTCGAATCGCGCACACTCCTGGGCGCAGAGGCTGCACGCCCGGCATGAGTCCTTCGATAGCCGTGAGTACAGGCTCGAACGCACGCGCATCATCCGCTGGTCGCCACGGGGTGACAACGAGCTCTGGGCATCGCGCTTGCGCTTCGCGCAGTTTGAGACCACGTCCGACCCCGTCGACGCGCGCAGAAGCTGAGCAGGCAAAGACGCGACCATTTTCAATGATGGCGATGGAGCCATCAGGGGGAACACTGCGCGTTCGAATGAACGCTTCGACCGGCCAATCCGGGCACCACACGAGCATCACGCGCTCTGGGGCGATTGCGGTGCCGGTGCCGATACCGATGCCAGCGCCAGCGCCAGCGCCGGTGCCGACGCTCACACTGACCTTCCTGGCAAGCGGATGCGCGCACTGCGCGGCCTGCCACCAGCTTTGCTCGTGACGGTGATGGTCGCTTCACGCGACTGCAGGTGACCGTGACCTTCTCCCATGCCCGTCCAGCGGCTTTCGGTGATGCTCAGCATCGCTTCACTTTGCGGCCACGTGCCCAGCACAAGCAGGGTTGCCCCGCGTTTGCGTAGGCGCGCAGAAAGTCGTGCAACGCTTCCGTCGCTGGCTCTGCGTGGCGGCCGGATGACGATCACACTCAGTGCATCGGCAATCGCCGCCGTTGTCGCGAGCCACTGGTCGCCAGGCTCTGGAACCAGCACTAACCGTTCGAGATCAACGCCAAAGCCGGCCGCCGCTTCCACGCCGAACTCTGGCACCCCCACAACACCGCACCATGCCCCCGCGGCGGAGGGGGCAGCGAGCAGCAGCATGAGCAGCGTGAGCGAGCGGTCGACCGAATACGTCGCACCCTCTTTGAGCGCGCCACCTGGCAGCAATCGCCCAATCACGGGGTGGGTGGGCAGAATACGTGTGTCGAGCGTTGGCGTCTGCAGTTGACGGATGCGCTCACGTAGCTCCGCGACACCAGCGCCGCCAGCGACACCAGCGCCGGCGGTCGTCTCGACCGTCGGTTCAAAGGCAAGCGCAGTGTTCAACATTCCTTAAGTATCGAACATATGTTCGATAAGAACAACTGCAGCCTGAACCACTCACGCAGCGCGCGCTGGGGCAGTTACCTCAGCGGGTTGAAGTGCGCCAAAACGGGGTCTGCGTCGCCGACGATCGCACCAGCGAGCAGCTTGCCCGTGAGCGGTCCGAGCGCGATTCCCCACATGCCGTGACCGCCACCGATGAAGACACGAGGGTTCTTCGTCGCACCGATCAGCGCGTGGCCGTCTGCTGTGACCGGACGGCCACCAACCCACTCTTCTTCGCGAGCATCCCAGTCGACACCCTGGAAGACGGGCTTGCCCGCGTTCACGAGGGTCTGAATGCGGCGCTTATCTGGTGCGGCATCCACGTCGCGGAACTCCATCATTCCGCCGATGCGCAACCGGTCACCGAGTGGGGTGCAGGCGAGACGCTGGGTGGGGAAGTAGATCGGGTGGGACGGGATGACCTCCGGCTTCACACTGAAGCTGTAGCCACGGCCGGCCTGAACAATTGTCTTGACGCCGAAACGGCGAGCGAGCTTATTCATCCAGGCACCCGTTGCAATGACGACAGCGTCGGCCTCAATCGGGTCTGGAGTTACCCTCGCGCCCGCGCCAGCGATGACCTTCACGCCGACGGCGGTGTCCTGGATGTCCACAACATCAAACCCGGTAATGAGTTCGCCACCGCGCTTGACCACGGAGTCAGCAAGTGACTGAGCGTACTTGGGTGGGTTGATGAAGAACTGGCCGCGCAGAAGCACGCCGCAGTTCACGGCCTCCGCAAGGGTCGGCTCAATCGTGCGCAGTTCGTTGCCGGTGGCGAGATCGAAGTCCACGGTGCCACCGCTGCTCTTCACAACATCAAACTCGTGGAGAAGAACTTTGCGGTCTTTCTCGCTCAAGAACCCGGCAAGGAACGGCTTTGCCTCTGTGACAGGTGCCTCGACGCCACCAGCGGCCAGCTCGTAGAACGGGTCCATCGCGAGAGGGTTGACCTTCGAGAAGATTTCAATCGACTTCTTCCACTGGCGGGGCAGCGCGTGCCACGCGAATCCGCTCAGAAAGCGGATGAGCCTCGGATTGAGCGAGAGCGGGATGTACAGCGGCGAGTCAGAGCTAAGAATCACCTTCGGTCCCGACATAAGTACGGAGGGCTCGCCAAGCGGGAGGGTGAGCGCGGGCGTCAGCCAACCGGCATTACCCCAACTCGAACCGGCAGCAACGCCAGTTCGATCAACCACAGTAACCTTCACCCCACGCTCTTGCAGGTACCACGCGGTCGTCAATCCGATCATTCCGGCCCCAACGACAACAACGTGTTTGATCCCAGAGGAATTCGTGCTCATGGGATAAGCCTATCTAGCGTTGAGCAGCGCTCATGACGAAAACAGGGTTAGAAAGGCGGCGGGGAATCGTTGTCTCTGAATCGTGGTCCTGTGGGCTCGCCGCCCGCCACAACATCGCCTTGCGGGGTCGTCCATTCGAGCACTCCGGGCGAAATCTGCCTGACTTTCCAGCGCGAATGGTGTTTGAGCACGTGGTGCCCTCTACACAAGTGGGCCAGGTTCTCGGGAACCGATTTTCCGCCGTCTTCCCACGCCACTGTGTGGTCAATGTCGCACCACCGAGCATCCCGATTGCAGGTTGGGAACCGACAATGCTGATCACGCGCCGCGAGGTAACGGCGAAGACTTGCCGAAAGACGGTAAGTATCTGCGGCAACGACCATGCCGATAACGGGATCAGTGAGAATCCGCGTGAACTCGGGCGCCTTGGAAGCGAGCCGCATCGCAGTGTCGAGGTCAATCGGACCTCTGCCTGTCAGCGTTGCCGGCTCGTGACCGTGGCCGAGAAGCGTAAGTGCGGGGATTGTGATCGAAATCTCAGCCCGGATACCCTCCGCGGCAGTGTGGGGTGCCTCTTTTCCCGATGTGGGTTCCCCAGTGAGCAGCAAGTCAGTGGCAAGGTCGGAACGCAGTTGGTCGCGAGTGCGCGAATCACCAGCGGACGAGACAGCCTTTGCCTGACGTGTCAGCCGGTCGAAAATCGCCGCGGCGAAAGGCGTAGGCAACAGGTGAAGTAGCTCCGACATACCGTTGTCGAGGTCCCGAATGTAAATGCTCCGCGATTCTTTCGCGGTCGTGTGTCGCTCCTCGAAGGTTTCTGCACGGAGGCGGGCCGCGGCGATTCTCGCTGACGCCGCAAGCTTTCCTGGCGTCGTGACCTCGGCTCTTTCGATCATGAGCCGTTCGAAGTCAGAGCGAACGGTGTTGTCGATTCCGACAGCGTGTTCAAGGATGACGCGAGCGTGCGCGAGAGAGATTCGACCAGTTTCCAGAGCCTCCAGCGTCGTGGGCATAGTTTCAACGAATGCCGTCGCGGTGCCCATCATGGTTTGCACAGTGCGGTCGGCGAGACGCATCACCACAGAAACCTCAGCGATCATTGAACGCCAGGCGATCTCCTTCGAGTCGCTGCTGCCTGCCACTTTCGAATCAATCGCAATGCGTTCAAGATGTGCAAGAAGGCGTTGTTCACGTGCATGCATCGCTGCCATGACTGCGCGAGTCTCAACGAGAGCATCAAGACAATCCCGGACAACGTTGTGTTCTCCTTGTTCCGCAGCCCACGTGCCCACCATTGTGTCGAACTCACGATCGAAATCTTGCTGGGTAGCATCGTGAATCACGACCTCGACTGCCGCGCCCCCGATGCTTTCCATACTGAGAGCTAACACCCCACCACTGACATTCGTGGCGACTCAGAATCTGCACTTAGTCAGTGCCCTCTGTTCATCACGAAGGGTGGGAATCGTAAAGAACGACCAGCACGTTGTCGGAATCGTCTCAATCAAGCGTCGCGGAATTCGATTCGTTCAATGACACTGGCTTGAGCGGCAAAAGTAGAGAATACTGACACTATGCATCCGATCGAATACGTACTCGTCACCATTGGAACAATCGTCGCTATTCTCGGCGTTCTCGCGATCTACTCGCTTGCCCACTCGCACTCTCACTGAGAATCGACAAGTACCTCAATAGCAAAGCGGATTGGCCCACTACGCGCTGACGGGCGCTACGAGCGCAGCTGGCGACAAGGAAGATGTGTTCCTCCCCACAATGGATGTTGCGATTCGATAGATGGCGCCAGTTTTCAACAATGGGAGGCCATGAGTGAGTAACCAGCTCGAACCGTATTACCGCGACCTAGGGGATGGCCAGTTCGCGTCAACCGTTCACTCTCAGGGTGCATGGAATCCAAACGAACAGCACATGGGGCCAGTCTCGGGAATTTTGGCACACAATCTCGAGCTCTTTCAGCCGCGTGAAGATTTGCGCATGGCGCGCGTCAGTTACGACATTCTGGGGATGATTCCCGGTGGCGAGTTCGAGATTGTCACCACCATGTTGCGGCCTGGTCGCACCATTGAGCTCATCCAAGCCGAACTCATCTCGGGTGGGCGCACCGCTGTACGGGCTACAGCATGGCGACTACAACGTTCGGACACGAACGCTGTTGAAGGAATTGAAGACGAGCCAATGTCTGCGTTGCCTGTGGCCGCTCAGCACGTGACGCTCGATGAATGGCCGGGTGGATACATCCGCTCGATTGAAGTTCGCACTCTGGCTGGGCATGCGCCAGGGCACGGAAGAGCGTGGATTCGCTCGCTGCATCCGCTCGTCTCACCCGGCTCGTTTTCGGATGTGGCAAGGCTCATCGGAGTCGTTGACACCAGCAATGGAATTGCCGCACGAGTAGAGCCGGGGCCCGGCGGATATGCGTTTCCGAATGTGGATCTGCAACTGCACCTCTACCGCGAACCTCAGGGGGAGTGGCTTGGCATTCAAAACTCGGTGACCTTCGGCCGCGACGGAATAGGCCTCACGTCGTCAGTCTTGTGCGATGTCAACGGACCATTCGGACGTGCAGAGCAAATACTCACGCTTCGCGCACTGAGTTGATTCGTGCCCAGCTAAACCGCACCGAGCTGACCTAATTTTTGTGCGGCGCCGTGCGCTGCCAAGGCCGCACGCGTTCGATCTGCGCTGCGAGGCCGAGGATCAACGACTCGCCGTTCGGGGGAGCGACGATCTGTACCGCGGTAGGCATGCCGGTGTTCGCGTCAATTCCGGCGGGCACGGATGCCGCGGGCCACCCCACCATGTTCCATGGCGCGGCGAACGGCGCGTACTGCAAGTTCGACCAGATGTTGCGCAGCCAAGAGCGGCGGTGCCACTGCGCGGCACACGGCGCGGATCGCGCAAGCATGGGGGTGAGCAGAATGTCGTGGTTCTCAAAGAATGCGCGCGCGTCTGCTTCGAGGCGGTCAGTGTCGCGCTGCGTCACCCAACCTTTCTTGATGGCACGCTTTCCGAGCTTTACATGGCGGCGAGTACGCGGCTGGAGCTTTGCCTCGTCGAGCCCTTCCGCATCCGACGCGACGCCCGCGAACCAGCGCGCGAACATGGGGATCGGGTTTGCGGGGTAAGGAAACGTCGTGACCTCAACCTGGTGTCCAGCGCTGCGGAGTGCCTCAGCAACCTCCATGAGCGACTTCTTCCACTCCGGGTCGAGGCGCACAAGGAACGATGTCGTGGCGGGCACGACCCCAATACGCAGGGGTGCCGCGGGTTCCGTGACCGTCGCCAGCTCTGGGCTACCCGCCATCACGGAGAGCACAAGCGCGGCATCCGCCACAGTCGTTGCGAGCGGCCCATTCTCGGCCATACCGCCCCACGAGTCGCCCCCGAGACCTGCTGGCACAGTGCCTCGTCCCGGCTTGATTCCGAAGACTCCGTTGTTGGCGGCGGGGATGCGAATCGAGCCCATCCCATCGGTGCCGTGTGCTACAGGAACCAAGCCAGCGGCGACGGCCGTACCGGCTCCTCCTGAGGATCCTCCCGACGTTCGCTGCGGGTTCCACGGGTTACGCGTTACCCCTGATGGCGAATCAGTGGAGGCGAACACACACAGCTCTGGCACGGTGGTGAGGCCAACAATAATTGCACCCGCCTCACGCAAGCGGCGTACAATTTCGTGGTCTTCTTGTGAAGGCGAAGAGCTTGTTGCGAGCGAGCCCACGCGCATCGGATGCCCCGCAACGGGCACGGTGTCCTTAATGAGAAGGGGCAGACCAGCAAGCGGGAGCGTGGAGAGATCTTTGCGCTTCGACAGCACCTCAGCTTCTGCCAGCGCTTCGTCGATAAAGATTTCCTGCAACGCGCCGAGATCCGATCGCAGCTTTATGCGCTGCAGTGCATCTTTCACGACAGCAACGGGGCTCTGCTTTCCGGAGTGAACAGCGGCGATGATGTCTCGGGCAGTGAGTGCGGTCATACCGACATCCTGCCTGAGATTGCCTCGAAAAAACGTGCGCTAAATGTCTGAGGTCAGACCATTGACAACAAAGCCACCGAACGGAATGATGTGCACAAGTCGTTTACACGCTGCATATTCCCTTTGAAGAGAAAGTGACCTTTCATGACCGAGAAAGCGACAAAGACGTCTGCTTCTGATGCCCAGGCTGCGGCCGATGCGGAAGAACTTGGACGTCTTGGCTATAAGCAAGAACTTCACCGCGGCATGTCCGGATTCTCGAACTTCGCCGTATCCTTTTCCATCATCTCAATCCTCGCGGGTTGCATCACGTCGTACTCGATCGCGTTGCGATCAGGTGGCCCTTCCGCCATCAACCTTGGGTGGCCAATAGTGGGCGTCTTCGTGCTGTTCGTCGCGCTGGCGATGGCCGAAGTCTGCTCTCGCTATCCCACCGCTGGCGGGCTGTACTTCTGGGCCGGCCGACTCGCCAAGCGCAACAAAAAGCTGTGGGCCTGGTACGTGGGCTGGTTCAACTTCCTCGGCGAGATTGCGGTCACCGCCGCGATCGACTTCGGCGCAGCGACAACCATGATGGCCTTCGCTGACCTGACGTTTGGCGTAACGCCGACACCACTCAACACGTTCATCCTGTTTGTGGTGCTGATCGTGATCCACGGTGCACTCAACGCGTTCGGAGTCTCGCTCGTCAGTATCCTTTCAAACATCTCCGCCTGGTGGCACATCGTCGGGGTGTTGGTTATCGTGGCGGCACTCTGGCTGATGCCAACAAGCCACCAGTCCTTCAGCTGGACGATGACCGGATGGTACAACGGCACCGGTTGGTCGTTCGCGCCCTATGTGTTCCTCATGGGGCTCCTGATGGCCCAGTACACCTACACGGGCTACGACGCATCCGCACACGTTGCAGAAGAGACCAGGGGTGCTGCCCTTGCCGCACCCAAGGGAATCGTCATGAGCGTCGTGATCTCGATCATCGGCGGCTGGATTTTGCTGTTCTCCATCACCGCAGCTATTCAGGACAGCAGTGATGCGGGAATCGACGCGCTACTGGGCACCTCCACCGGGCTACCACCCGCGCAGATCTTCCTCGACGCGCTGAACAACCCGACCATGGCGAAGTTCCTTCTGTTCATCGTCTGCGGTGCGCAGTTCTTCTGCGGCATGGCCTCGGTCACGGCAAACTCCCGGATGAGTTACGCGTTCTCCCGTGACGGCGCTCTGCCAGGGTCAAAGATCTGGGCAAAGGTTAACCCGCGTACGGGGAGTCCAACAAACTCAATCTGGCTGTGTGTTGGCTGCTCCATCGTTCTCGTGATCCCCGCGCTGTTCAATACCACCGCATACTTGGCCGTCACCTCGGTCGCGGTTATTGGGCTTTACATCGCCTACGTCACACCGGTATTCCTCCGAAGACTCAACAAAGACTTCGTACACGGACCGTGGCACCTCGGCAAGTGGAGTGCCCCCATCGGCTGGATCGCTGTCGTGTGGGTGATCTTCATCTGCATCCTGTTCGTTCTGCCGCCGTTGGCGCCCGTCACGGTCGACACGTTCAACTACTCGCCGCTCGCGGTTCTCGCTGTGGCTATCATCGCCACGGTTCTGTGGATCACGAAGGGGCGCCACCACTTCATGACGAAGGAGGAGATCGAGCATCTGACAGTGGATGATCCTGACAAACTGTTGATGTAGCCCCGACCACTTTGGGAGAACGATGGTACGCACACGCCTGGTAGACGCTGTTTTACACCCGGTTCGAGACCATATGGCCTTCGAGTCCTGTGTCGAGCAGTTGGGATCAGCGATTCAGCTCGGAATTTTCGAGACGGGATCGCTGCTTCCACCAGAGCGTGTGCTTGGCGAAAAGCTCGGAGTCTCTCGGGCCACCGTGCGGGAGGCCATCAGCGCCTTGCGTGCGGCCGGGTTCGTGAGCACGACACGAGGGAGGGGAGGTGGAACGGTGGTGGAACGAATGCAGCCAACCCATGCGCCCGATCAAATGGATCTCGCCGACAGTTCACACGACATCGCAGACATGGTGATCTTCCGACGGGTTATCGAGCCGGGTGCCTGTTTTCTGGCCGCCTCCCAGCAGTTGGGTGCTGACGCAAAGACTCTCCTCAATGATTGCCTGAAAGACCTTTCTGAGGCAGCTAATCCCACCGAATATCGCCAAGCCGACGCACGACTTCACCTGTCGATTGCGTCCGTCTGCGGGTCAAACGAACTAACAAAAGCCAGCAGCATGATTCAAACCAAGATCCACCAATATTTGGATGAGATCCCTTTCCTTCACAAGAACATCACCAACTCGGAACGCCAACACCAACAGATAGTGAAATCCATCTTTGATGGAAACGCCGATAACGCGCGAGCGGTCATGGAAGACCACTGCGACGCAACGGCAGCGCTCCTGAAGGGCCTACTGAAATGAGCGGTTCAACCATGAAAAGTGCACCTACCCATCCCCGCAACGATCGGATGCTCACCGTTGAGCAGTTGAAGGCCACTATCGCCGATGGTGAGATCGACACCGTAATTCTCGCGTTTACTGACATGCAGGGCCGATTGCAGGGCAAACTGATTCAGGCCCAGTTCTTTCTCGACTCAGTGCTCGAGCATGGCACGGAGGGCTGCAACTACCTGTTGGCAGTCGACACAGAGATGAATACGATCGATGGCTACGACATCACCTCGTGGGAAAAGGGCTATGGCGACATGGTGTTCGAGTTGGATCTCGACACTATTCGCCGGTTGCCGTACCGCGCTGGCAGCGTGATGATTCAGTGCGATCTCAACACAACCGAAGGCGCACCGGTAGCGGTGTCGCCTCGAGCGATGCTTCGGGCCCAGGTCGACAAAGCCGCCGCGCACGGTTGGAAAGCTGTCGCGGGAACCGAGCTGGAATTCATGGTCTACAACACGTCGTACGAGGATGCGTGGAGCGGCGGCTATCGAAATCTGGTCCCGGCAAATCAGTACAACGTTGACTACTCAATTCTCGGGTCATCCCGCGTCGAGCCTTTGCTTCGCACCATCCGCAACATGATGTGGGATGCCGGAATGACGGTCGAGTCGGCGAAAGGCGAATGCAATTTCGGGCAGCACGAAATCGCGTTCAAGTACGACGACGTGTTGGTGACCGCAGACAATCACACCGTGTATAAGACGGGAGCGAAAGACATCGCTCAGCAGGCAGGTCAGTCCATTACGTTCATGGCAAAACCGAACCAGCACGAGGGCAGCTCCTGCCACGTACACATGTCTCTTCGGTCGCTCGACGGTGATCTGGTCTTCTGGGATAGCAAGGCGAAGGAACGCACGCCGCTATACGACCATTTCATCGCAGGAGTTCTCAAAACCATGAGCGAGTTCACACTGTTCTATGCACCAAATATCAACTCGTACAAGCGTTTCGTCGAGGGCTCCTTCGCACCGACAGCTGTTGCGTGGGGTCAAGACAACCGCACCTGCGCGGTGCGGTTGGTCGGGCATGGAGCAAGTGCGCGGATGGAGAACCGCTTGCCGGGCGGAGACGTCAACCCCTATCTGGCGCTCACCGCGATGCTCGCTGGTGGGCTTTATGGCATCGAACATGAATTGGAGCTTGAACCCGAGACGGCGGGCAACGCCTACACTTCTGCTGCTCCACACGTTCCGACAACCCTGCATGAGGCGCGTGACGCGTTTGCAAAGTCGACGATCGCGGTCGAGGTGTTCGGTGCGGATGTTGTGAAGCACTATCTTCACTACGCCGACACCGAGGTCGCCGCCTTCGATGCCGCCGTCACCGATTGGGAACTCCGTCGCGGGTTCGAAAGGCTCTGAATCTAGATGAAATTTGCACAGTCTGCGTACACCGCGGGGGGAACCCACGCCGTCATCAACCCCGCAACGGGCTCTGTTGTCACGGAGGTTCAGCTCGCGGATGAGCGCGAAACCGATGCGGCGATCGAGGCAGCACACCACGCTTTCCACACGTGGCGCGCGGTAAGCCCGGGGGAGCGCGCGCGGCTTCTTCGCGCTTTCGCGGCCGCAGTTGATGCGCATATTGAGGAGCTCGCGCAGTTGGAGGTTGTGGGCTCAGGCCACACGATCGGCAATGCGCGCTGGGAGGCTGGCAACGTTCGCGATGTGCTGAACTATTACTCAGCCGCTCCTGAACGGCATTTCGGTCGGCAGATTCCCGTTGCCGGCGGCATCGATGTGACGTTTCATGAGCCGCTGGGTGTCGTCGGGCTCATCGTGCCGTGGAACTTTCCGATGCCCATTGCCGGCTGGGGTTTCGCACCCGCTCTGGCGGCGGGCAACACGGTCGTGCTGAAGCCAGCAGAACTCACACCACTCACCGCCATGCGCATTGCAGAACTCGCCGTGGAGGCTGGGCTTCCAGAACACGTACTCACGGTCATCCCGGGAAAAGGCACCGTTGTCGGCAACCGGTTCGTCACCCATCCGCTCGTGAGAAAGGTCGGCTTCACGGGGTCGACGGCGGTGGGCAAGGGAATCATGCGCGGCTGCGCCGACCAGGTGAAACGGGTGACGCTGGAGCTTGGCGGCAAGGGCGCAAATATCATCTTCGACGACGCGGATCTCGAGTTCGCCGCCGCATCCGTGCCAGCAGGAGCTTTCGATAATTCGGGGCAGGACTGTTGCGCGCGTTCGCGCATCCTCGTGCAACAGAGTGTGTACGACCGCTTTCTCGAATTGCTCGAGCCCGCGGTCAAAGCGGTCAAGGTGATGGATCCGAGCTCACCTGAGTCAGAGATGGGCCCGATGGTCTCCGCCAAACAGCGTGACTCTGTTGCCGGCTATCTCGACAACGCAAACATCGCATATCAGGGCTCGACTGTGACGGGTAGCGATGGGTTCTGGCTAGCGCCCACGGTGGTAATCCCTTCCGACGCGCAAGATCCGGTGTGGAGAGACGAACTCTTCGGACCAGTGGTGGCGGTCATGCCGTTTACCGACGAAGCTGACGCCATCGCGAAAGCCAATGACACCGAATACGGATTGGCAGGGTCGGTGTTCACCTCAAACATTGGTCGCGCACTCCGGGTAGCCAGGGGAGTGGAGATCGGCAACCTCTCGATCAACTCCCACTCCTCGGTGCGCTACTGGACTCCCTTCGGCGGTTTCAAACAGTCTGGGCTTGGTCGCGAGCTGGGGCCGGATGCGCCCGACTCGTTCAGCGAGGTCAAAAACGTGTTCATTTCAACAGAGAGGTAGCGTCGTCATTATGAGCGGAAAACTTGAGGGCAAGATCGCCGTCATTACGGGAGGATGTTCCGGGATCGGGCTTGCGACGGCGAAAAAGTTCGTCGCCGAAGGCGCCACGGTCGTGATCGGTGATCTCGATGAGGCGAACGGGCCGGCCATCGCCAAGGAGCTTGGCGGCTCATTTGTACTCACCAACGTGGCAAACGAAGAGCAGGTCAACGCGCTCTTCGCCCACGCGAAAGAAAAGTACGGTCGCATCGATGTGGCCTTTAACAATGCGGGCATCTCACCGGCAGACGACGACTCGATCCTTAAGACGGGCATAGAAGCCTGGAACAAGGTACAGAACGTCAACCTCACGAGTGTGTACCTGTGCTGCAAGGCCGTGATCCCGTACATGCTAGAGCAAGGCAACGGCTCCATCATCAACACGGCATCTTTTGTCGCGGTCATGGGCGCCGCGACCTCCCAGATCTCCTACACGGCCTCCAAGGGTGGCGTGCTGGCCATGACGAGGGAGCTCGGAGTTCAGTTCGCGAAGAAGGGTATCCGCGTCAACTCGCTGTGCCCTGGCCCGGTGAACACCCCACTGTTGCAGGAGCTTTTTGCCAAGGATCCTGAGCGGGCAGCCCGCCGTCTCATTCACATTCCGATGGGCAGGTTCGCTGAACCAGACGAGATTGCGAATGCGGTGGCCTTTCTTGCCAGCGACGAGTCAAGTTTCATCACCGCCACAGACTTTCTTGTCGACGGCGGTCTTTCCAACGCATACGTGACCTCGTTGGATGTCGATTTTGAGTAGCGAGGTTCACGGCTCTGCACCGATCATTGGAATCACTACTTACCGGCAGGAAGCATCGTGGTCGTCGTGGGCGGGCGTCGCCGCCGACTTACTCCCGACCGCGTATTCCGACTCAGTGACCGAGGCGGGCGGTATTCCGCTGCTCATTCCACCAGTGGAATCTGCTGCAGCCGCCGCGGCCGTCCTCTCACGAGTGGATGGCCTGATCATCTCCGGCGGAGCAGATGTGAACCCGACTCTTTATGGTCAGAAACCGCATGCCACGGTGACGAAATGGTACGACGATCGCGACGCATCCGAAGTGTGGTTGCTGGATGCTGCCGCCGCACGCACGGTGCCGGTACTGGGTATCTGCCGGGGAATGCAGGTGATGGCGGTGCACGCTGGTGGTTCGCTCATCCAGCACCTACCTGATGCTGCTGGCGACCCACTCCATTCTGGATCGGGCAGCGAGTACGGAACCACCGAGGTGATAGTAGAAGCCGGGCACCGCATATCTGCTCTTGCTGGGCCACACCTTGCCGTTGCGTGCCACCACCACCAAGGTGTCGCTGAGCATCCAGGTTTCATCGCTACGGCGCGCAGCAGTGATGGCCTACTGGAAGCGATGGAGTCAGAGGGCGAGCGCTTTGAGGTTGGCGTGCAGTGGCATCCTGAAACCACCAAGGACAAGGGCTTATTTGTCGGCCTGGTTGCGGCGGCCTCGGCCGCACGAAGGGTAGCCGATTAGGCATGACGTGGTTCAGCAATCCCGCAGCTCGTACGTTCGAGACGACAGAATATGTGGGTGCTGTCGCTGCTTTCCACGCGAGTCTTCCGCAGTACTCGCCAACTCCTCTGACCGAGTGCGCGCCGCTTGCCGCCGAACTCGGGGTAGCGCGCGTGTTTATTAAAGATGAGTCTGGACGAATGGGGATGCCGGCGTTCAAGATTCTTGGCGCATCCTGGGCCGTATTCAATGCGTTGTCAGCACGACTGCCTGAGGGAGAGAAGCCCGCGACGCTCGCCGAGCTGCGAGATCGACTGACCGATGAGCCCGGGCTGCACTTGGTGGCGGCAACAGACGGCAACCATGGTCGCGCTGTGGCGCACATGGCGCACCTGCTGGGGCTGACATCCGAGATCTTCGTTCCTCGTGGCGTGACGGATGCCGCGGTGGAGGGCATCGAGCACGAAGGGGGAACGGTAAACCGTCTCGAAGGAACCTACGATCAAGCGGTTACCGCAGCCAAGTCTGCCTCAGACCAGCCGCATGCCGTGATCATCCAAGACACTGCGTGGTCTGGCTATACCGATATTCCTGGCTGGATCGTCGACGGCTATTCGACCCTCTACCGCGAGATCGATGAGCAGCTCGCGAGAACAACCGCTGGCGCTCCGGATGTGATTGTCACCCCCGTTGGCGTCGGATCACTGATTCAGGCATCGGTCGCACACTCTCGTTCGCCAAAGGCCGCGCATCCAAGCCTGCTGAGCGTAGAGCCCGAGACGGCAGCGTGCGTCTTGGCGTCGCTGCACGCTGGCGTACCCACCAGTGTAGAAACGGTGGTTTCCAGCATGAACGGACTTAACTGCGGTACTCCATCCAGCACAGCGTGGCCGCTACTCAAGGGCGGAATCGATGCCGCCGTGGCCGTCTCTGAGGCAGAAACCGCCCACGCAGTGCACGATCTAAAGGGTTACGGTTTCGACTCTGGACCATGCGGCGCCGCATCACTCGCCGGCATTCGGGTCGCGTTGGCCTCGAAAGAACTCCGTGAAGCAATGGGGGTAACCGCAAACTCTACGATCGTGCTGCTCAACACCGAAAGCCTTTCGGCAAACCCGCTCGTCGATCAATGATGAGCCTTTCACGGCGCTTGCAGCCCTGTGATTGCGTTGGCATGCGCTAAGCGTTGAGTAAATGACAGATCACACCCTACGATCAGAGCATGAAAAAACAGCGCACTCGTTACCGTGTGGGCCTCGTCTCACTGGTTCTTTCCTTGGCGTTAGTTGTCACCGGGTGTAGCACGCCAAACTTTGTGGAGTCGCATTACGACGGGGGTCCTCCCGGCGTAACGATCACTGTCGATGATGTTCCGAGCGCGTATGCCAACAGCACCACTCTTCTTCTCTCGCTTGTATAACGGGGATCGAAGGACCATCGCCGTCAAGCTGCTCAAGTAGGACCACGCGGGAATATAGCCTCCGCGCATATCTGCCTCACAACTTGCCGCAGTAGCGTTTGGCAGGACCTCCGGCCCTGAAGCACCTCGCGTGTCACAGCTGCTGGGCAATCTGAAACGGCATTTATGTCTTTGCTCAGAGCGAAAGGGCAGACCATGAAAGCTCTCGTCTATAAAGGTCCAGGACAAAAGAGTTGGGAAGAAGTTCCCGAACCGGTGATTCAACAGTCCACCGATGTCATCGTGAAAATGGTCGCGACCACAATCTGTGGCACAGACCTCCATATTCTCAAGGGTGATGTGCCAGAGGTAGAGGTTGGTCGCATCCTCGGCCACGAAGGCATCGGAGTGGTTACCGAGGTGGGTTCTGGCGTCACACGGCTCCACGTCGGTGATCGCGTCATCCTCGCCTGCGTGAGTTCGTGCGGGCGCTGCGCTTACTGTCGCAAAGGCCTGTACAGCCACTGTCTAGATCCCGAAGGAGTGGAAGGCATCGGCTGGATCTTTGGTTACATGATTGACGGCACACAAGCCGAGTACGTGCGGGTACCCTTCGCCGAGAACTCGGTGTATCTGGTGCCAGAAGGTGTTTCTGACGCTGAAGGGATTCTGCTCTCCGACATTCTGCCCACAGGGTTCGAAATCGTTGTTCAATACGGTCATGTTGAGCCAGGGGATGTCGTCGCTGTCATCGGATCCGGCCCCGTTGGGCTCTCTTCAGTGATGACCGCGAGGTTGTATGGTCCGTCAAAAATTATCGCGATCGACTTGGACGATGCCCGGCTGACTCGCGCGAAAGACTTTGGCGCGACCGACACGGTCAACTCCGGCGATGCGGACTGGAAAGAACAGGTTCTTGCCCTCACCGATGGGCTCGGCGTCGACGTCGCTATCGAGGCTGTTGGCATCCCACAAACCTTTACGATGGCCACCCAGATCGTTCGGCCAGGCGGCCACGTTGCAAACGTGGGTGTGCACGGCAAGTCTGTCGACTTGGCTCTCAATGAACTCTGGATTAGAAACATCAATATCAGCACTGGCCTGGTCAACACGAACACGCTCGGGATGCTGTTGAAGTTGGTTGCTGAACATAAGTTGCCAGCAGACAAGTTCGTCACCCATGAGTTCTCATTTGACGACATGCTTGAGGCGTATGAGATCTTTGGTGACGCGGCACAGCACAACGCCCTTAAGGTGCTAATCCACTAGAGACGGCGAGACGATTCTGCTGAACTGCAGTTGTCGACAATAAAGATTCGAGCGAAGTGGATGACCAACGAATGACGAACCTGTGGCCCTCTGTCGAAGCACACGAACTTGAACCTGCCGCGTTATCCGAGCTGAACGCGTGGTGGAGAACGGCCAACTACCTTTCGGTGGGCCAGATCTACCTGCTCGACAATCCTCTTCTTCGTGTACCTCTGACGCGCGACCACATTAAGCCGCGACTGCTCGGGCACTGGGGCACGACTCCTGGCCTCAACTTCATCTACGCACACCTGAACCGCGTCATTCGGGAACGCTCGCTTAACACCATCTATGTGGTGGGCCCTGGGCACGGCGGGCCTGGGATGGTAGCTAATGCCTACCTGGATGGCACCTACTCCGAGGTGTACAACTCGATCGATCACACTGAGGATGGCCTGCGAAAGCTGTTCAGACAGTTCTCGTTTCCTGGCGGCATTCCCAGTCATGTGGCGCCCGAGACGCCTGGCTCGATCCATGAAGGCGGCGAGCTCGGGTACTCGCTCTCGCACGCGTATGGTGCCGCGTTTGACAACCCCGACCTTCTTGTCGCCACGGTAGTCGGCGATGGCGAAGCGGAGACCGGCCCTCTGGCCACCAGCTGGCATTCGAACAAGTTCGTTGACCCACTGAACGATGGCGTCGTTCTGCCGATCCTGCACCTGAACGGCTACAAGATTGCCAACCCCACGGTGCTTGCCCGCATCCCAGAGAGCGAGCTTCTCGAACTCATGCGCGGGTACGGCCACACCCCGTACCTCGTGTCGGGTGGGTTCGACGGGGAAGACCCGCTCGAGGTGCACAAGCGTTTTGCGACTACTCTCGATCTCGTTCTCAATCAGATCGCGCAGATCAAAGCGGATGCCGCTGCCGGAACCCTCGACGGCCGCCCAGCCTGGCCCATGATCATCCTTCGCACCCCGAAGGGTTGGACCTGCCCGGCAGTGATCGATGGGCACCCTGCCGAGAACAACTGGCGGTCGCACCAGGTTCCGCTGTCGAACGCGAGAGACACTCTCGAACACACGAAGCTTCTTGAGGATTGGTTGCGCTCCTACAAACCGGAAGAACTTTTCGACGATGCCGGAGCGGTCGTGCCGCTTGCGACGGCGCTTACCCCTGAGGGCGACCTGCGCATGAGCGCGAATCCGGTGGCAAATGGCGGACTGCTGCGGCAAGAGCTGAAACTGCCAGACTTTCGCGACTACGCGGTCGATGTGCCTAGCCCTGGCGGTTCGGTAAGTGAAGCCACTCGCGTGCTCGGGCAATGGTTACGCGATGTGATTACGGCCAATCCGACCAACTTCCGAATCTTCGGTCCAGACGAGACGGCATCCAACCGGCTTGATGCCGTATTTGAGGTCACCGACAAGCAGTGGAACGCCGAGATATGGCCCATCGACAGCGACAATCACCTTGCTCGCGCCGGCCGCGTCATGGAGATGCTGAGCGAGCACCAGTGCCAGGGCTGGCTTGAGGGCTACCTTCTCACCGGGCGTCACGGTCTGATGAACTCCTATGAGGCGTTCATTCACATCGTGGATTCGATGTTCAACCAGCACGCGAAATGGTTGACAACAACGCACAAGATCCCGTGGCGTCGGTCCATTTCTTCACTGAACTACCTGCTGAGTTCTCACGTGTGGCGTCAAGATCACAACGGCCTCACCCACCAAGACCCCGGCTTCATCGACATCGTGGTGAACAAAAAGTCAGACGTTATTCGGGTCTACTTTCCGTTTGACGCGAACACCTTGCTGTCGACCTACGACCATTGCTTGCGCTCTGTCGACTACGTAAACGTCGTCGTGGCCGGCAAGCAGCCGGCACCGAACTGGTTGACCATGGAACAGGCGATCGAGCACTGCACGAGAGGCGTTGGTCTTTTTGATTGGGCTGGCACGGAGCAGGCAGGGGAGGAACCGGATGTTGTGCTCGCCGCAGCAGGCGACGTTCCGACCCTCGAGATGCTCGCGGCCGCATCAATTCTGCGCGAACGGATTCCGTACCTGAGGGTGCGCGTCGTCAACGTCGTGGACCTCATGCGTTTGCAAAGCGAGGGGGAGCATCCGCACGGGCTGAATGACCGCGAGTACGACGCTCTCTTCACGACCGACAAACCGGTGATCTTCGCGTATCACGGCTATCCGTGGCTCATTCATCGCCTCACCTACCGTCGCGCAGGGCACGACAACCTTCACGTTCGCGGCTACATCGAGGAGGGCACAACGACGACCCCGTTCGACATGGTCATGATGAACAACCTCGATCGCTACCACCTGGTGATGGATGTGATCGATCGCGTTCCCGGCCTGGGTGCGAAGGAATCGATGCTGCGGCAAGAGATGCAAGACACTCGGATGCGCGCCCGCGAGTACACGAGGGAGCACGGTGAGGACATTCCAGAAGTCGCAGAGTGGGCGTGGACCGGCGCCGACCCGAGCGCCGTCGTCATCAATGACACCGGGGGCGACAACTCCTGAGCTGCATCCTCATGAGAGGCACCACAGCGGGATGAATCACGGTTAGGGGTTCCGGTTTCTCCCCACGATGCCAGAAAACACCGCGTGCAAAAGTGGGAGCGCAGAAGCTCCCATGAGCACCCATCCGAACACTTCATCTGTTCGTTTGAGGAAGATGCCGCCAAAGAGGAGCCCAAAGAAGATGATCGCAGAGACCACTCGCTGACCGAGCCTCTCTAGTGCGTACAGTCGAGCGTCCACTCCCGGGGTTTTTACGGAAAGCTTCCCCTGGTGCAGGAGAGTATTGAGCTGGTCGAGTTGTTGCGGGAGTCGGGCAACAAGGCCCGCGGTCTCGATCGCCTGCTGCGCGAACATCTTCACTGTCTCGGTGACACCCTTTTGCGTGAGCCGCGCGGCGTAGGGTTCGATGGCCGTCCACACATTGAACTTGGGATTCAATGCCGTGCAGACGCCTGAGGTCACCGAGACTGCACGAATGATCAGTAGAAAGTCTTCGGGAAGCTGAAACGGCATTGAGCGCATGACATCGCCGAACTCTTTGGCGAAATCGACGTACTCGTCTGGGTCCACCTTCTGAAGCTCGGCAAAGCCCATCCCACCGAAGCGGTCGAAGAGTTCGCTCATGGCGAGCTCAAGTGGCTTACTCTCTGCTGACGGCAGCAGCACCCCCATGTCTTTTATGCTCGCAACAATGCCTTTAGCGTCACGGGTGGCGGCAGCCACAATCAGCCGCTGAAGTCCGCGACGAAGGGTGTCGGGAACCTCTCCCATCATGCCGAAGTCGACAAACGTCAGGGCCCAACCGTCTGGATTATTCGACGGGCCTGGTGTCACAAAGATGTTGCCTGGGTGCGGGTCAGCATGAAAGAAACCGTGGCTAAAGAGTTGTTCGAACATTGCCCTCGATAGCTCAACGGCAACCTGTACGGGGTCTATCCCTGCGGCAACTAGCCCATTTGTGTCGTTAATCTTGATCGCGGTGACATCGGAGAGTGTGAGTACCCGCCGCGTCGTGCGCTCCCACACGATCTCGGGAGTGCGAACACGAGCATCGTCAGCAAAGTTTTCCGTGAATCGCACTGCGTTGCCTGCTTCGTGAAGGTAGTCAACTTCCAGAAGGCTAATGACCGCAAATTCCTTGAGCAACCCGGGCAAATCCACTCGTCGCGAAATGAACTTGACCCGATTTAGCCATCCCGCGATCTTCCGCAAGGCGGCAATATCTACCTGAATAATCTCGTCTATTCCTGGCCGTTGCACCTTGACGACTACCTGGTCGAACCCCACGTCAGCGGCATCAGTGGTCAACAGGGTGGCGCGATGTACTTGACCCAAGGATGCTGCCGCCAGCGGCACCGGCTCGAAGGAGGCGTACGCGCGCTCCAGCGGCATGCCAAGGTCCGCCTCCGCAAACTCGCGGAGAAGTGCGAATTCCACGGCGGGAACCTCGTCTTGGAGCCCCTCAAGTTCGCTCGTAATCTCCGGAGGAAGCACATCAAGCCTGGACGACATGAACTGCCCAACCTTGATCATGAGCCCACCAAGGTCGATCGCGATGGTGTGAAAGTTTCGTGCGATCTTGCCCGCGCGAACCAACCGATTGCGGCGGCCGATTTTTGCGAGCCCAACGCGGGGGAGTGCTATCTCAAACCACCACTCCTGAACGATATAACGCATCGCAAATCGCATGATCTTGCGGTAACGGGCGCGCAGATGCCTAGCTTTGATCATCGGTTCTTCCTGACGCCGACTGTGAGACGGCATCCGTTCAGTCTTGGGCGAGGATGGCGTGAAGCTTGCGGCGGGCACCATCGATGACGGCCACGGCCTCCTCAACCTGTTCTGGGGTGCCCCTACGGGCAACTTGACCCACAACCTCAGCGAGCTTCACTCCAGCCTTCGGCAACACCATGGACCATGGTGCGCTTTCGCGACCACCGACCTTCTCCCATGGAGCAGAACCGAGTGTTTCTGCCTCAGTTTTTCCGGTTGCCGTGAGCGAGTAGGTCTTTCGGCCATCTGCTTCCTTGGCAATAATGAGGCCTTCGTCTGCGAGCATCTGAAGAGTTGGGTACACGGAGCCGGCGCTCGGCTTCCACGTTCCATCGCTGCGCTTCTCGATTTCATGGATGATCTGGTAGCCGTGCATTGGCTCGTCGACGAGGAGCGTGAGGATGGCGGTGCGCACGTCGCCACGCCCCATCCGCTGGCCTACACGGCGCTCAAATTCGGAGCGGAGGTTGTCGACTGTCTCCCACAGGCCGAAGCCTGGTTGGTGAGAACTCGCGCCATCGTGAGGCTGATTCGTGTCCGTTCGAGTGGTTTTTTCTGAGCTGGTCATGATGATCCTTAGTTCTGTGACATGGACCTGATTATTGGTCCCGAGCAATTCCTAACGATACATCGCTAAGCCTAGAGTTGCCGGGGAACTCGGCAACCGCTCAGGTTGAACACGTGGCTCGTTCTCGACCGCAAACTCAACGAAGTTGAGAGGGTAGTCGGTGAGCAGTCACTCAAAGTCGTCCATCATATTTAGGTTAGCCTTACCTTTGCTATATGATGTTGTTGTGCTGCAAATCCGAGACCTCTCCAAACGGTTCGATCCCGACTCGGGTGATGCGAATCACGTTTCGGCGCTCGATAATGTGCGGCTTGATGTTCGCGAAGGGCAGCTCGTCACAATTGTGGGGCCGTCTGGGTGCGGCAAAACCACTCTGCTCAGAGCAATCGCAGGTTTCGAAACGCCAGACTCGGGCTCCATTTGTATCGGTGGCCAATCTGTGTTCGAGTCCGGGAGCCGAATGGTTCCTGCGCACGAGCGTGGTGTCGGGCTGGTCCCGCAAGAAGGTTCACTGTTCCCTCACCTTTCGGTGGCACAGAACGTTGGCTTCGGCCTCAACCACTTGGGTCGGCGTGAGCGACGCCTACGCGTCGAAGAGACCTTGGAGCTCGTGAGCCTTGCGCATCTTGGCAAGCGACGTCCGCACGAACTTTCCGGCGGTCAACAGCAACGTGTCGCCCTCGCCCGAGCGATAGCACCTGGTCCACGCGTCATCCTGCTCGATGAACCATTCTCTGCTCTCGATGAATATTTGCGTGAATCTTTGCGCACCGAGGTTCGCGACCTCTTCACCAGGCTCGGCATGACGGTCGTGCTCGTCACTCACGATCAGGCTGAAGCGTTGGCGCTCGGCGACCAAGTTGTCGTCATGCGTGACGGAAGGGTAGTGCAGGCGGATGACCCCCGAAGCACCTACTACCGGCCCACCGATATCGAGCTAGCGCGCTTTCTTGGTGAGGCAGTCATCATCCAGGGCGACATCGTGCCGAACGGCAGTGACTTGCCAGCGGTGTCGTGTGTTTTTGGAACACTGCCCGTCTCCGCATGGCACGGCAAAACCGGCAAGTGTGAAGTGCTCATCCGGCCAGAGAACATCAACATCAGCCACGCGGCACAGCAGTTGCGCGGCGCGGGTACTCAACTCGGCCTCGTCGGAACAGTTCAGGGTCAAACGTTCTACGGTCACGATGGTGTGATTCGCGTGAAGGTGCCGGAGATCGCCGAGCAGGTTTCTGTTCGCATCATGGGTGATCGCTCGTTCGCAGTGGGGGATCAGGTGCAACTCGTCGTTGATCGCGGCGTGTGCACCTACGCGAGCTGAACGCCCGCAACCTTCCACTCCTCGCACTCCACTCTGCGCCGCTCGACAACCCGCTCCCAAGAACGTCGCCCCAACTCCACGGGGCGATTAACAAAGAATGCAACTGGAAGGCAATCTCTATGTTTAGAACACACGCACGGCGCACCGCCGCCGTCGTGGCCGCCGTCGCCATTGTGGCCGCCATGACCGGATGCTCGGCATCCGGCGCGGCGACCGATAGCTCCGGTGGGGGTGCAGACACACCGGTGACGTTGACGATCTATACCGACCAGCACGCCGAGTTTGTTACCGCGCTCACGGACGCCTATACGGCGGAGACGGGTGTGAAGTTCAACATCCAGCAAGATGCCACGTTCGGTCAGATTGAGGCAGAGGGTACGGCATCACTCGCCGACATCTTCCTCTCTGAAGACCCGGCACCCGTTGCCCAGCTTGCTAAGGCCGGTCTGCTTTCGCCGATCGACGAGAGCACGGTGAAGCAGGTTCAACCTGGCTTGAGTTCGCCGGAGAGCCTGTGGGTTGCGTTCGCGGCGCGCACTCGAGTTCTGTATTACAACCCGAACCTCATCGCCGAGGCCGACCTACCGAAGTCGCTTCTCGACATTGTCGAGCCACAGTTCGAGGGTGAGTTTGCGTGGGCGCCGTCTGGTGCTTTCGTCGCGACAACCCAGTACCTGATTTCGACGATCGGCAAAGAGAAGACCAGCGAGTTTCTGACTGGCCTCAAGGATAACGGTATTGATGAGCAGAAGAACGGCAACGTGCGTGACACGGTTGAGGCGGGCAAGCACGCCATGGGCCTCTCCAACCACTACTACTGGTGGATCAAAGCTGCCGAAGTCGGTGGCGCAGACAACATGACGTCGAAGATTTACCACTTTCCCGAGACGGATGCTGGCAACCTGATTCTGTCGTCGGGCGCCGCAGTGCTCAAAAACAGCACGCAGGAGCCAGCGGCCGCGAAGTTTGTGGCGTGGCTCACCAACATCGATGGTGGCCAGAAGGTCATCTCCGACGGTGGCATCGACAGTTCGGCCGCCCAGTACCCGGTGGCGGTGGGAAGCTCAAGCAAGCTTGTCGGGAGCCTCACCGATATCAAGTCGCCCTCCTACGACATGAGCATCTACGCGGATCAGTCTGAAGCAGAAGAGCTGCTGAAGACGCTCGGTATTTCCGGCTAAATGCTGAAGCGGGGCAGTGGGCGCGCGGTTGTCGTCATTCTTTCGGTCACCGTTGGCCTGCTGTCCCTTCTTCCGATCGGATACCTGTTCATCGCTGGCCTGTCTTTCGCCGACATCCAGACCCTTTTCACGTATCCGACGACAGCGGATCGCATCCTCCGCACGGTCGCACTCACGGTCGCTATCTCTTTTCTCAGCATCGTTATCGGTGTGGGCGCCGCCATTCTTGTGGTGCGCACCAACGTGCCACTTCGGCGCACCTTGACGGTGCTCTTCGCCATGCCGCTGGCAGTTCCTGGCTTCGTGAGTGCGTACGCCGCATACTCTGCGAACCTGATGTTTGCTCCGAAATTCGACATTGCCACGTCGTTCATCGGGGCGACGATCATCATGACACTGTCGCTCTATCCGTACGTGTTTTTGGCCTGCGTTGTGGCGGTGCGAAATATTGATCCTGCGCAGGAGGAGGTCGCGAAAAGTCTTCGCGCGCGGCCAGGATCCGTGTTCTGGCGCGTCACCGTTCCGCAGTTGCGCCCGGCAATCGCGGCGAGCGTGATCATTGTCGCGTTGCACGTGCTGTCGGAGTACGGCGCCATGGTGCAGTTGCGTCAGCGCACCCTCACGACGACGATCATGGCCGACATGCTCGACTACGGAAACTACGAGTCGGCGCGTTCGTTGTCGCTGCTGCTTGCCGCTCTGGCGTTCATCTTTCTCATCGGTGGACGGATGCTGTCTGGGCGCCCGTACGCGCAGAAAGTGGGTTCCCACACCGTTCGCCCTCCCAGCGCAATGAAGTTTGGGCGTGCCCGGATTCCGCTGCTCACACTGTCGATGCTGGTTCCTCTGGTTGCGCTAGGGCCTACCGCGCTCATGACGACTCGCGGTCTGCTCTCGCCCGGCCGACAGTCTGCTGTGCGCTGGGCGGAGGTCTTGCAGGCTACCGGGGCCACGCTGACATTTGCGGCGTGGGCAGCAGTGATTGCCACCGCGGTCGCGCTCCCGCTGAGTTGGTGGGTGAGCCGGCGACCTTCGTTCTGGTCGAACATGACGGAGCGTTCGGTGTGGTTAGCGCACTCGATCCCGAACGCAATTCTCGCTCTCGCGCTGGTTTTTCTGGCCACCAGGCTCGTGCCGGGGCTCTACAAAACTGCAGCATTGCTCGTGATCGCCTACGTGATCTTGTACCTTCCTCTCGCGGTCGCGAATCAGCGAGTAGGGCTGCAGGCTGCCTTTGTAAGATACGACGAAGCCGCTGCGTCGCTGGGGCGCCCCGCGTGGCAGCGTCTCACGCACGTGTCGCTTCCGCTGGCATTTCCTGGCATCGCCACGGGTGCGCTTCTGGTCGGCCTCGACGCGAGCAAGGAACTCACCACCACCCTCATGCTGCTGCCGTTCAACGTGCAGACCCTGTCGACCGGGTTATGGGGGACCACTAATGGCGAGTCGCTCGACTTCGCCGCAGCCGCCCCCTACGCACTGATGCTTCTGGTACTCGGTTCTATCCCCGTCTACCTGATCTCACGGCGCATCCTGCGATTCATTGTGTAAACGCGTGGGTTTGGTCGCCAGAGCCTTCTCGAGCACTTCGAACTGTAGGTCCTCGCGCTTGGGGATGCCCACACGCTCATTGCCATAGGGGAACGGTTTCTTGATGCCTGTGCGTGCGTAGCCGCGGCGTTCGTAGTAAGCGATCAGGTCGTAACGCACGTCAATCACGGTCATCTGCATCGTCGCCACACCCCACTCATTCGCGGCGTAAGCTTCCGCCTTCTCCATCATCATTGTGCCGATACCGCCGCCTTGTTGGGCCGGATCTACGGCGAACGTGCCGAAGGTTCCGGTGCCATGACTGGCAGCTACGTTCGAGCACGCCAGTAGTTGACCATCACGTTCGGCGAGCAGGAATGTTGAGCAGGGTAGCTCGAAGTCGGCCTGCAACCTCTCGGTATCGATTCGAACACCGTCCAACAGGTCGGCTTCAGTGGTCCAGCCGACGGTGCCTTCTGTGCCACGGTATGCCAAGTTGATGAGGGCAATCAGTGCGGGAATGTCGTCAGCGGTGGCCGCCCGAAAGGTGATGGTGGTCATCACACCATTTTACCGGGAGCGGTCGCTGGCGAGCTGATCTGAGGTCACGGCAGGAGTTCCGCCGGTAGTGTTGTGGCCAACAACCTCATAGCCCGACATCCTCTCTTTCGACTCTGATCGGAGAAATAATGACGTCGATTCAGCCCACATCCGCAACCGCATCCGATAAGCGCGCCCTCGCCGCTGTAGTCAAGAAATCGAGCGAAATCGCTGAGTCCGACGGTATGAAGGCGAAGATCTACCAGGCCATTGTGGTGCAGCGACCGGTGGTTTTGGAGTACCTGAAGTCGATTCGCAGAGAGAAGCCGAATGCGTCTGCGGCCGAGATTCTAAGAGTTATCGAGAAGCGCTACATCGCCACAGTGACCATCACGAGCACAGGGGTCGGGGCCTCAGCTGCCATTCCGGCCGTGGGTATCCCTCTCGCTCTGGGGCTAGGCGTTACTGATCTACTGTTCTTCTATGAGACCAGCGCTCTGTTCGTTCTTGCGGCCGCAGAACTCCACGGAATCGAAGTGGCGGATGCCGAACGAGCACGACCACTTGTCTTCGGGATGCTGCTTGGCCAAAAGTCGCAAAGCAAGGTGACGAAACTCGTGTTCCAAGCCTCTGGCGCAGGCGGCATCAACCATGCACGCGCTCACGCCGCCGGCACCGTGGGCAAGGCTCTACCCAAAGGGTGGGGAGAAGTGCTCACTCAGCAGCTCCCCGATTCGGCGCTCGCCCCGCTCGCTACAGTTCTCGCTCGTGAGGCACTGAAGGCTGGGGCAAAATTCGGCACCGGCACTCTAGGTAAGGCGATCCCGTTTGGCATCGGTGCAGTAGTCGGTGGGGTCGGGAGCTTCACATTTGGGCGTGACGTGGTCAAGTCTGCGCGCCTCGCCTTCCTTACGTCTCCTGCCAATTTCCCCGAGGCGCTCACCACCTTCGAGAAGCCCGAGAAAGTGGAGCCATCGCGTGCCGCGAAAGCACTGCAATCCGCGGCGGCCAACGTGTCTGGCTTCGGGGCTGCGGTCTGGGATAAGACGACAGAGGTCGGAGAAGCGGCCTGGGATAAGACCACTGATTTCGCTGAGGCCGCGTGGGAGAAGACGACTGACGTGGTGGATGTGTTCCGTTCGGTTGACCTCGATGGTGACGGTGTACCGAATGAAGCGAGAGCACTGACTGCCGCAAAGCACACAGGATCGTCGATTAGAGGCGCAGCTGTTGGGGGTGCTGGAGCAGTTGGATCGCTCGTCAAGCGGAAAAGTAGTGACGACGCTGCCGAGAAACTGGATGTCGAACCTGGCGAAGAAGGTTCGAAACCATGACCACGAAAGTTGGATAGCCCCATGCCTCGTTTTAGCGGAATCCATCATCTTGCTCTCACCGTCAGTGATCTCGAGACCAGTACCGCGTTCTACGAACTCGTGTTTGGGTTTCCGCCGGCGATGGAGTTGGGTGGCGAGAACCTGCAGCGTCGACTGTTCACACTCCCAGGGGGCACGAACCTTGGCCTCACGCAACACCATCCCACGACAACGGAGTGCTTCACACCGTTCCGGCCCGGGCTGGACCATGTGGGTTTGGCGGTCGACAGCACGGATGACATCCACGAGTGGGTTGCCCATCTCACGGCCGTGGGTATCGAGCACAGCGCACCCGTCGAAGCACCCTACGGAACTGCGCTCAGCTTCAAGGACCCTGACGGAATAGCGCTCGAGTTCTTCGTCGGCACGTAGTGGCCCGGTGCGCGCGATCTTCTCTTAGTGGCCTCGCTTTTAGTGGCCCCGCGCGATCCACTCGTCCAGGCTCGGCGCCTCGGCTCCGATACTCGTGGAGTCGCCGTGCCCGGTGTTCACCACGGTATCCGCTGGCAGTGTGAGCAGGCGATCGCGGATCGAATCGATGATCGTAGCGAAGCTGGAGTAGCTGCGGCCGGTCGCTCCTGGTCCGCCGTTGAACAACGTGTCTCCGGAGAACACAGTGTTCAGTTCTTTCACGTAGAAGCACGTGGAACCCGGCGAATGGCCGGGAGTGTGAAGCGCGACCAGCGGGGTGCCCGCAATCTCGAAGGTGTCGCCATCGCTGATGTCCTTATCGGCGGTGGTGCCAGGAAAAACGTCGTTCCACAGCATCTGATCGGCCGGGTTCAGAAAGATCGGTGCCTGCACCGCGTCGGCGAACTCGCGTGCGTAGCGGATGTGGTCGTCGTGGCCGTGGGTTAGCAGAACTGCCTTCACTGTGCGGTCGCCGATCACTGCGTGAATCTTGTCGGGCTCGTGGGCCGGATCGATCACGAAGACTTCGTGCTCGTCCCCAATGATCCACACATTGTTATCGACATCCCACGTGCCGCCGTCAAGGCTGAAAGTTCCAGAGGTGACGATGTTCTCGATCTGCGCGGTCATGAGAGTTCCACTACCGAACGGAGAACTTTGCCTTCACCCATCTTGGTGAAGGCAGCTTCGACGTCACCTAGCCCAATACGTTCACTCACGAAAGCATCCAAATCTAGGCGCCCGAGCTTGTACTGCTCCACTAGCATGGGGAAGTCGCGGGAGGGCAAGCAGTCTCCGTACCATGACGACTTCAACGATCCACCACGACCAAAAACATCCAGCAACGGCAACTCCAACATCATCTCGGGGCTCGGTACACCCACGAGAACAACACGCCCGGCCAAGTCGCGGCCGTAGAACGCTTGCGTATAGGTTTCGGGGCGACCAACCGCATCAATGACCACGTCGGCTCCGAAGCCACCGGTCAGAGACCTGATGCTCTCGACCGCGTCGTGAGTCGTGGAATTCACGGTGTGCGTGGCGCCGATCTTCGTGGCCATCGCCAACTTGTCATCGTCGATATCGAGCGCCACGATGGTCGTCGCACCGGCCAGTTTGGCTCCGGCGATCGCGGCAATGCCTACTCCACCGCATCCGATCACGGCCACGGATTCTCCGCGCTTCACTTCACCCGTGTTCATTGCGGCACCAATACCCGCCATCACTCCACAACCCAAAAGGCCTACGGCGGCGGCATCCACGTCCGGATCGACCTTGGTGCACTGACCGGCGGCCACCAGCGTCTTCTCGGCGAACGCCCCAATACCCAAAGCAGGGGAGAGCTCAGTGCCGTCTTCCAGAGTCATTTTCTGGGTGGCGTTTGCGGTGTTGAAACAGTACTGAGGGGCACCCTTGGCGCAGGCGCGGCACTGACCGCACACGGCCCGCCAGTTCAGGATTACCCGGTCACCAACGGCCACATTGTTGACGCCCTCACCGATGGCCGAGACCACGGCGGTAGCTTCGTGCCCGAGCAGGTAGGGATAGTCGTCGCCAATGTGACCTTGCTTGTAGTGCAGGTCGGTGTGGCAGACACCGCACGTGATGATATCCACGACGGCTTCACCCTGGCCTGGGTCGGGGATGACAATGGTGACAGTTTCGAGTGGGGCGTTCTTTGCCCGCACGATCACTCCTTGAACCTTCTGGGACATGACGCTCCATTCACGTGTGGTGAGGATGTGGGTGGCCAGCACGCAGTCGACTAATACCTCAATACCCAGTCAGTGTAACCAAGCGATCTCCACACGGAATCTCGTCGACCGTCGTCAACAGTGTCTGGAACACCTCCGCGAGCGCACCGGAGGGTTCTCGCGCCGTCAGCGCACCGATCACCTGATCTAACGCGAGATCATGCAAGGCATCCTTGGATGTGCGCTGATCCGAAAGTTCTTCATCCAGCAGAAAAAGCGCACTAGCAAAGCGGCTGACCGCGGTGTCTTCTACGGACTGAATTTCAGCAAGCACCTGCGACTCCACACGTCGTCAGGGGCTACGCGAGTCTCATAACTAACGACCAGCACTCCATGTCAGCCAACAACTTGTGAGACATAGTTGCGACGATCGCGGGCCATGGAGTTTCCGAGGTCGGTCCCAACTTCGGTTGATACGTCTCGTTTCCCTAGGGTTGTGAGACGTCAGGGTAGTGAAGTGCTGCCCTCGAGCTCGTGCGTATCACGCACGTTCATCGGGCTTTATGTCGGGCGGCTCAAACGCACGACCACACGTCCGCTGACGTGCCAATACCGATGGTGGTGTGGGGGTGTCCGCGGGCAGCCCGGCTTAAGGGC
Source organism: Actinomycetales bacterium (assembly GCA_038243605.1). Taxonomy (GTDB): domain Bacteria; phylum Actinomycetota; class Actinomycetes; order Actinomycetales; family Microbacteriaceae; genus Terrimesophilobacter. The sequence continues at coordinate 129,297 of JBBSQX010000002.1, read as the reverse complement.
AGTCTTCTGGTGAGCGCTAGGCTTGTCTAATGTCAGTTCTGACGCAGTACATTGAGGCATGGGCCGCGAACGATGTCGACAGGATCGCCGAGAGCGTTGCTGAATCATGCATCATCACAGAGTGTTACGGGCCCGTTTACCACGGCCGCGCGCGGGTTCGGGAATGGGCCACAGCCTGGTTCCGGGCGGGTGGGATCGTCCACGCGTGGACGGTCACCGACCACTTCCAGGCCGGTGGTTACGAATCTGCCCAGTGGGTCTTTGAGTACACCTTCGAGGGAACACGGTCCTCGTTCGAGGGGTGCACTATCTCTTCTTCGTCAGACGGGCTGATTGCCTCTCTTCGCGAGTATCAGACCACTGCCGATCTCTATGACTGGACGGGATCTTGGCGATGACGCCGCCGACCTCTGCCTGACTCGCTAACCGTTCCTCTTGCGGCTGTCCATCTCGGCCCTGCCCTGCGGTGACGCCAACCAGCGATAGCGAAGAAAAGGCTCAGTCGAGCTTCTTGAGCATCTTCACCGAAGTTGTCTCGTAGCCGAGGGAATCGTAAAGTTCCCTGGCCCCGGTGTTGAATCCGAAGACGCTGAGGCCGAGAGAGTGCGCACCTTGTGTGCGTGCATATTCCTCGCCGAGTAGCATCGCCGTTCTCCCATAACCCTGGCCACGCTGGTCAGCGTTGATGAGAACGTCCCAGACCCACCACACCCCCGGATCGGTGGTGACATCCTGCCCGATCCACAGATATCCGACTGCCTCATCAGCCTCGTTCATGACGTGAAAGACCTCATTGCCAGGGCTCTGAGTACCATCCGGGAACGAACGAGCCATGCTCTCGCCCGCTATGCGCCGAGCTTCCTCGTGTGATCGGCCCTGGGCAAGCAAATCACCGACGTACTCGGCACAGCTTTGGTCAATCCACGTTGGGAAATCGCTGGTGAGGATTCGCTGAAGGGTTACGGTCATCTCTCAATTCTTCCAGGTTGAGCCGTCGGGTTGCACGGACAGCTTACGAGGGCAGAGCGAGGACGAGCAGGAGTGGCTTGAACTATTGCCATGGGCTGCGCCCACGAGGTCGTTGTGGCCCTGGCTGGCTCCTGATCTGTCGCGCTGAACGTCAGGCTTGCGGGCACCCGCTGGCGGTGCGTCGGCTTGCCGCGCGATCCATTTAAGATGGCCTCTGGGCGCCGACGGATTGGTAGTCGGATCCAGACAGCAATCGCCGACTGCGGCTAATCTGCACGAACAGGGGTGGGGTCGTCACATTCGCGGAGATCGGTTGAACTGATGTTAACCTTTCGAGACCATTGGATTGACTCGGGGGTTGACAGTGACCGGTGCGTTCATGACAGACCCAGCCCAGCTCGGGTCGCTTGAGGGGCAACAGTACGTAGTCGTGCGCCCCACCGCGGATGTCGCCGATTTCTACAACATGTTGCAGTCCTCGATGCGTCTCGGGTTGCCACCCGTTGCCACGTTCCCGAATACCGGACACGCCACACTCCGCGGATTCTACGAGCCCGAAAGAGTACGAGAACTCAAGCAATCCTTGCATCAGTGGGCGGCACGTCAGCGTCCCATCAATCTTCGGGTCGATGCGATCGATGGGTTTCCGCCTCCTTTCAAGGTTGTTATCGCACGACTTGCTCGCAGCGCAACTCTCATTGGTTCGTATTCGACGCTCACGGATCACCTGAATGCGACCGACTTTCGGCGCATCGGCGAGCTGTCGCTGGAGGACTGGATCTTTCACCTCTCCGTGGCATATTGCGCGCGCCTTGACGACTCGGAATGGGGCAAAGTGCTTGGCACCCATGAGCGAGACCTCAACGAACGACCAGAAGAAACCACGTCAGCCGTTGAGTTTGTCTGGTACGAAAACGGTGCCGAGAACAGCGAGTCGATCCCTCTCACAGGGTGATATTCGCCAGACCTTTCGGTACCCGTTCTTTTGCGGACGCCCCGCTGAGGGATCCTCTTGCGGACGACTTGACGAAGCGATGCCCGACCACTAAGTGTGAATCGAGCAGGAATAGTTCGACCAATGATGGAGTTCGAATGACTAGGTTCTCTCTCGCAATCGGGCACGCGAACACTTCGCGACTTTAGTTCTCAAACCGGGCAATGGTTCGCCAGCGGGCTTGTTTAGCGCGGTTACCGCAAATGCTCATCGAGCACCATTGGCCTGTGCGTGAGCGGGAGGTGTCGTAGAAACCCCATTGGCAATCGTCTGCGACGCACGCCTTTAAACGCTGCCAGCTTTTCTCCGCGATCGCGGACGTTACCGCAGCGACCAGTCGCCCATAGACGGCTCCAAGCCCGACGGCATCACTCACTAGCTTGACACCGTTCGGGGTGAAGCGAACGGTAAGTTGCGATCTATCGACTGCACCGTCGAGCGCATCGATGGTCCGCAACGGCAGCGATGCACCGTCGTGGTTGGCAATCAGCGCTGCGCGAAGCGCCTCGCGCAACTCTCGCGCAAAGATGAGGTCGGTATCTGTCGCCAGGCCATCGATTCCGAACTCCGCCGCCCATTCCTGGTAAACCCTCGGTTGACTCAGTAAATCGGTGCCCGCATCGATGTCGAAGGTGTTCACAAACTGGCGCACGAACTCTAACTCGCCTGGGGCTGGCATGACAGACGTGGAGTTGGACACACCACAACAATAACCCTCTTTGCATTGTTGGCGGTTTTAGATAACCTTCATTATTATGACAACAGTTACTAATGCATGGCGTTTCCCTGACTTCCGACGCGTGTGGGGGGCTGGGGCGTTCTCGTCACTGGGAGCGGAGATTGGCGAGCTGGCGATCCCGGTGCTAGCCCTCATCACACTCGGAGCATCGGCCGCTGAGTTGTCATTCGTGCGGGCGGCACTGCTTGCGCCCTACCTTTTGCTGACTCTGTGGTTAGGAGTATTGGTCGATCGTTCCCCGCGACGACCCCTCATGATATTCGCCGACGTTGCGCGTGGCGTTCTGCTCTTCTTGGTATGCGGGCTCGCTCTAGCGGGCTGGCTGACAGTGCCGATGTTGATCGGGGCAGCCGGACTCGTCGGCGCATTCACCGTGCTCTATTCGTTGGCCGATTTCTCGTTCCTCCCGCTCGTCGTCGGCGAAGAATCACTGATCGACGCTAACGCGCGCATTACGGCGACCCAGTCGGTGATCGGTGTCGCCGGCTCCGGGGCTGGCGGTCTACTGGTTCAAGTATTGACTGCGCCCATCGCACTAGGTCTCAACGCCATCGGCTACCTGTTCTCCAGCGCGCTAATTTCAAAAGTGAAGATACCTGAGCGGCGACGACCTCGTGCCGATCGCGCATCCGCCTTCTCCGAGGCCCGACTCGGCATCACTGTGCTCCTGCGGTATCGCGTGCTGCGCGCTCTCGTGAGCGAGGCAAGCATCTGGAATCTTGGAAACGAAGTACTCATGATCGCGCTGTCAGTGCTGCTGCTGCGAACGTACGGATATGGCCCAGTCGTACTTGGTCTCGTACTTATGTCGCTGGGGCTGGGCGCGTTTGTGGGCAGCATCCTCAGTCAACGACTCACCGCGCGATTCGGATACGGCCGATCTCTCATCGCCGCCCTAGTGTTAGGCAACACCGCCCCAATTGCCGGAGTTCTGGCTGTAGTCGCTCCAGGTTGGGGTGGAGTAGCCGCACTCGCGGCCGCCTTCCTTTTCTCCGGTCTCGGGATCGGAGTTGCGAACAGCCAAGCTGTCAGCCTGCGCCAGCTAACGATCTCTCCTGAACTACGCGGCAGAGTAAACGCCAGCTACCGACTCATCTCCTGGGGTGCGCTATCTCTCGGAGCACTCGCCGGCGGTGCGCTGGCAACCTGGCTAGGCCCATGGACCGCGGCAATGGTCGGAGCCGTGATGATGGCCACAGCCACCGCACCCATCATTTTCTCTCCAGTACGAAAAATGACGACTTTGAAACCGCGATGAGACCATCGGACCAAACACCGTTGCACCATCCCGGAGTGATTCACGACTCCAGACACATTCAGTAATGAGGAAGAATGATCCAATGGCAGGCACTCCCCACGGCTTCGAGTACCAGATGATCGGCGGCGACGTGGTCATTAGGCACCACGGTCGCCAAGCGACAACACTCCGTGCGGGCGCGGCCGAACGCATCCTCCTCGATGTCAAAACGCAAGACCCGCAAGAGCTCATGGCCCGCCTCACCGGTAACTACAAGCATGGAAACGAGCGCGCCGCCAAGAACCACCCACGCAACTCGAATCGCTGAACTTCCCCATGACCTGAAGCGGTTGAGGATCCCCTGCGGGCACCCAGCTCCAGGCGGAACCTGACCTCAAATGCACCGCCTAGAGCTATTGAAACTTTGTGCGGTGATGGACCGGCTTACGGGCGAATGCCAAACGAGCTAGGTCTGGACAATAATTGCGAGATGAACAGTTCTCCGGGTCTGGAAAGCAAACGCCTCCTCCTCCCGCCGCTCACGGTGGAGCACACCAATGCCCTATCAACTATTTATGCCGACCCGGACGTGGCTCGATTCGTAGGTGGCGAACGACTAACAGGGGAGACTATCCCCTTGCAGGTTGCAGCATTTGCGGAAGAATGGGAACAGCGCGGCTACGGGCAGAGCGCCGCACTCGACCGCGACACGGGTGAGTTCCTTGGCCGCATTGGGCTACATTACTGGCCGGAGTGGAACGAAGTTGAGATCGGCTATATTCTCGGCCGTTCGGCCCAAGGCAAGGGACTCGCCTTCGAGGGCAGTATGGCGTGGATCAACTGGGCGAAGTCAAACTCAGACATCGAGTACTTGATTGCCAATATTCACCCAGACAACGTTGCCTCGATCGGATTGGCAAAAAAGCTTGGCTTTACATTCAACCGTCACGACCGGACCCCTTCAGGGCTTCCAACGCTGATCTATCGCTTGAACTTTTCTGATCCCCTGCTCTGATCGCCGATCGGCTTGCGGCGACGAGGAGGGAGAGGGCCTTTCACTGCGGGACTTTACAATAGCGAGATGCGCTCGCCATTTATCCACCACATTGCGGTGTTTGCATCAGACTTCGATGCCAGTGAGCGCATGTTCACGGCGGTGCTCCACGCCTTGGGTATTGATGCATTGTTTCGGGCCGAAGGTATGGCGGAGTACTGGCATCCTGACGAGGACAAGCTTTCACTCTCTTTGGAGCAGTCGCCATCAGAAGATGCGATCACTCGTGGTCTGCATATCGCCTTCGCTGCGCAGGACCGGGACGCTGTTGACAGGTTCCACGAGGCGGCTGTCGCTAACGGCGGTCGATCGAAGAACGCGCCCCGTTTCTGGGATGAGTACCGTGCGTATTGCGCGTTCATTCGCGATCCAGACGGAAACAACATCGAGGCGGTTCACAAGGAGACGAACTCAAAGGAAGCTCACTAAGACAAGAGTTCGCGTGATGGCTCCTGCAAGCAAACCCGATTCGGCCCATCTTAAGCATCATTTGCAGGACGTCCCCAAGAGGATCCTCTTGCGGGCCGCATTGGCCTCGACCAGCTCGAGTTGAGGCCATCCACTGTCTCGTAACCTAAATGCCTCGTAACCCATGGGATACGAGCCACAACTATCGCAGAGGTAGGAATCTGGCGGTTAAGAAGTGTGTTGCCTGTGGGCACTAGTAAAAAGCAGAGTTGATCAGGCTCGGGCCCGGGCATTAGAGGTTGCAGAACAAATAGCATGGCGACCGCAATTGGCAATCGACACTATAGATTTCCTTGCATACTCCCTTCGAGACGGCCTTTAGCCTCCTCAGGGAACAGAAGCAGCACCCTCAAGGAACGGAAATTCGCTCCTCCGCGAAAGAGAAGGTTAGGTGAAAAACTTGTGTGTCCGAAGGGGGACTTGAACCCCCACGCCCTATACGGGCACTAGCACCTCAAGCTAGCGCGTCTACCATTTCCGCCATCCGGACAGGATGTGATGCATCGCTGCACCGCACACGAGAATAGCATGACGCGGCGGGCGATGAAGTCCACTAGGTGGCCAGAAGGTAGCGTTGAGCCATGACCCCAGCGCCGGATGAGATCGCCACCCACACGAACGCAGACAGCAACTCTGACAACGCCGATGACAGAAACCTCGATGAGACGGTGATCATCGCGCGTGACCTGATCCGGTTCGACACCTCAAACTTTGGTGAGGGCAAGTCGAATGGTGAGGTTGAGGCCGCCGAATATCTTTCGGCGAAACTCACGGCACTCGGGCTCGATTCGCGCATGTATGAGAGCGCAAAGGGCCGCGTGAGCGTTGTTGCCCGCGTCGAGGGCGTCGACCCCACGAAGCCTGCGCTCGTCGTTCACGGCCACACGGATGTCGTGCCAGCCATCGCAGAAGACTGGTCGGTAGATCCGTTCGCCGGTGTCATCAAAGACGGCATGCTCTGGGGCCGCGGCGCGGTCGACATGAAGAACATGGACGCCATGATCGTCACCGCGCTTCAGGACATCCTCGGGGCAGGCAAGCAGCCATCTCGCGACCTGGTGATCGCGTTCTTCGCCGACGAGGAGGCCGGGGGAGAGTTCGGCGCCCAGTACATGGTCGAGAGCCACCCAGAACTTTTCGCCGGCGCAACAGAAGCCATCAGTGAAGTCGGCGGGTATTCCGTCGACCTCGAAGGTCAGCGCGCCTACCTGATCCAGACGGGCGAGAAAGCGATGCTCTGGATCAAACTCATCGCCAAGGGTGAGGCCGCCCACGGCTCGCGCTACATCCAGAACAACGCGGTCACCAAGCTCGCCGAGGCGGTCGCCAAGGTGGGGCAGCACGAGTGGCCCCTCACCCTCACCAACACCACCACAGAGCTGCTCGGTGAGGTCGCCCGCATCCTCGGCAAAGACCCGCAGAAGGTTGGTCCAGACGAGCTCGCGATCGCCACAGGAACTGCCGCAGGCTTCATCCGCGCCACCCTGCGCACCACGAGCAACCCCACGCTTCTGAAGGCCGGCTACAAGCACAACGTCATCCCCGAGAAGGCAGAAGCGCTCATCGACATCCGCACACTCCCGGGCGAAGAGGATACCGTGCTCGCCCAGATCGCCGAGATCGTCGGCCCCGACATCGAGATCGTCACCCTGCACCGTGATATCGGCATGGAGACCACCTTCGACGGGCCGCTCATCGAGGCCATCACGCGCACGCTTCTCGCGCACGACCCCGGCGCCGAAGTACTGCCGTACCTGCTCTCCGGCGGCACCGACAACAAGTCGCTCAGTCGACTCGGCATCACAGGGTACGGATTCGCGCCGCTCAAGCTGCCAGCCGACATGGACTTTCCTGCAATGTTCCACGGCGTTGATGAGCGTGTGCCACTCGACGCGTTAGTCTTTGGCAGGCAGGTTCTCACTGACCTGCTCTTGAACTACTAGAGAGAACCAAACCACGTGGGAATGATCGAGGCACTAATCCTCGGGCTCGTTCAAGGGCTCACCGAATTTCTCCCCATCTCCTCCAGCGCACACTTGCGCATCGTGGGGGAATTCCTGGGGGCAGGGGCAGACCCGGGCGCCGCCTTCACCGCCATCACGCAACTCGGCACCGAAACCGCTGTTGTCGTGTATTTCTGGAATGACATCACGCGCATCATCGGCGCCTGGTTCAAGTCCTTGTTCGGTAAAATTCCTCGCAGCGACCCGGATGCCCGCATGGGCTGGTTCATCATCCTCGGCAGCATCCCCATCGTCGTTCTTGGGCTCATCTTCCAGACCCAAATCGAGACCACCCTGCGTTCGCTGTGGATCGTGGCCTTCACTCTCATCTTCTTCGGTCTTCTTCTCGGAGCAGCCGACATCCTGGGTCGCAAAGAACGCACCCTCGACAAGCTCACCTGGCCACACGCCGTCATTTTCGGTCTCGCACAGGCGGCCGCCCTCATCCCCGGCGTTTCCCGCTCAGGTGGCACCATCACTGCGGGCCTGTTCATGGGCTACGACCGCAGATCGGCGGCGCGCTACTCGTTTCTTCTCGCCATCCCCGCCGTGTTCGGCAGCGGCCTCTACCAGCTCTACAAGACCATCAAAGACCCGTGTGAGATCGCAACGGCCACCTGTGTGCCAGAGGTGTTCAACGGCTGGGAAACGGCGGCAGCAACGGCCGTCGCCTTCGCCATCGGGCTCGTGGTCATCGCGTTCTTCATGAACTACATTACGAAGCGATCCTTCCTCCCGTTCGTTATCTATCGCGTACTACTGGGCGGTGCGCTTGTCGTACTTCTCGCGACGGGAGTGTTGCTGCCGTGAGGTCCTGGAACACTCCTGACGTACCTCGCCTACCAGGGCAGGGCATCACACCGCGCTTGTTCAATACCCCAACGGGCAACGTTGCGGAGCTTGCTCCTGAGTCAGTGGCCCAGATGTATGTGTGCGGCATCACGCCGTACGACGCCACCCACATCGGTCACGCCAACACCTACCTCACCTACGACACGTTGAATCGTGTTCTGCGTGACGCTGGGCTCACCGTGAATTATGTGCAAAATGTCACGGATGTCGACGACCCCCTTCTCGAACGTGCCACCGCCACCGGAGTTGATTGGCGCGAACTCGCCGAATCGCAAATTGAGCTCTTTCGTGGAGACATGCGGGCGTTGAACATCATCCCGCCTGAGCACTATGTGGGTGTCGTCGAGTCTGTGGAGTTGATTGGCGAGGCATGCGCCCGCCTTCTTGCCGACGGTTACGCATACTGGGTTGAGACCCCGGATGCCGAGCCAGACCTCTACTTCGACATTGCCGCGGCGGAACAACTCACGACGTGGCGCCTCGGCCAGGAGAGCAACCTCGACCGTTCGACCATGCTCACACTTTCTGCCGAGCGCGGGGGAGACCCTGATCGCGCAGGAAAACGCGACCCCCTCGACCCCCTGCTGTGGCGCTCAGCACGCGAGGGCGAGCCAGCGTGGGAGTCGCCCATCGGTCGTGGTCGGCCAGGCTGGCACATCGAATGCTCGGTCATCGGTGCCCACCATCTTGACCCCACCATCGCGGTGAACGGCGGAGGCTCCGACCTCGTCTTTCCGCACCACGAGATGAGCGCAGCACATTCTGCCGCGCTCACCGGTGTCGATTGGTCGCATATCTACTCGCACGCCGGAATGGTCGCGTACGAGGGCGAAAAGATGAGCAAGTCACTCGGAAACCTGGTGCTCGTCTCCAAGTTGACCGCACAGGGCGTCGACCCGCGCGCCATCCGGCTTGCCCTCCTCGCGCACCACTATCGCTCTAACTGGGAGTGGACGGCAGAAACCCTCAGCAGCGCTGAAGCCCGCCTCACGAGTTGGCTCGAATGGGCGCAGAAACCCTCCGATTACGAAGAAAGTGTGCTGAGCGAACTTCGAAACGCACTCGCACACGACATTGACGCACCAGCCGCCATCGCCGTAGTTGATGCAAAAGTTCGCGCAGGGGTAGTACCGAGCCACGGCGACCTGGAGGCAATCTCCGCGCTCCTCGGTATCGATCTGCTCAGCGCAAAGTAGACCAACCCACGATCAGCCATCTCAATCGCGAGGTGCGCGGCTAGGGGCGGTCGCGCCCGTCAGCTTTGCCGTCGCGTTTACGCAAGTAACGCTCGAACTCCTCAGCAATAGCGTCGCCGCTGGCCTCTGGCGAATCAACGGTGTCCCTCGCGCGCTCAAGCTGCGCGATGTAGGTGGCCATATCTTCGTCATCCTCTGCAAGCGCATTGATGCCGTCTTCCCATGCCGTCGATTCCTCGACGAGGTCACCGCGCGGCACCACAACCTCGACCATTTCTTCGAGCTTCTGGATCATCGCGAGGGTCGCCTTGGGCGCGGGCGCGTTGTGAACGTAGTGGGGAACGGATGCCCAAATCGACAAAGTGGGGATTCCGGCATCCTCCGCCGCTGAGGAGATAACAGAAAGAATACCGACCGGGCCCTCATACAAGCTTCGTTCGATCTCAAACTTTGCCCGAACCTCCGCATTCTCACTGCTGACGAACACCGAAATTGGGCGCGTGTGGGGAACATCAGCGAGCATGGCCCCGAGCATCACGATCACATCGATCTTGCACACCTGAATAATCTCTAAGATTTCGGCGGTAAAGCTCTTCCAGCTGCGGGCGGGCTCCGTACCGAGGAGCAGATAGATGCCCTTCTCGGGTGTTTCGCCGTGAATCACATCGTCAGAGGATGTCGGGGGGCCGTACATTGTCACGGTCGGCCACACAAGAACCTTTTTGCCGTCTTCGCCCATCGAGGTCACGGGGCGATTGAACTGATAGTCGAAGTAACCTTCAGCATTGATCTCTGCTATCGGTTGCACTCCGAGGGAATCTCGCAACGACTTCACAGCACCAGTTGCTGCTTCTCCGGCGTCATTCCAACCCTCGAAGGCGACAACGAGCACGCGGCCCGTCAGCCCGTTCTTTGCTTCCGTCACAGTTCTCCTCCCTGCTTCAAGGATAAGCGCCTCCCGCGCGTCACCGAGTTCACGTGTCAGAGCGTTGCCAGCCCGCCGTAGACTCGGATGTCGTGACCCGCCAAATTCCCGCCGCCGTACTCGTCGACATGGACGGCACGCTCGTCGACACTGAACCATATTGGATGAGCGCCGAGAGCGACCTCGTGCACTCCCACGGGGGCACGTGGACGGCCCAGGATGGCCTCACGCTTGTTGGGCAGGGTTTGGAGGTCTCCGCAGCGATACTGCAGTCACGCGGCGTTGACCTCTCGCCATCCCAGATCATCGACCATCTCACCGAGCGTGTTCTCGCGCAGGCAAAGGATGCAATTCCCTGGCGACCAGGGGCACTGGAACTGCTCGGCTCGCTCCGCACGGCAGGCATACCGCTGGCGCTCGTCACAATGTCGATGCGAACTCTTGCCGAGCACATCGTGCACGCGACAGCGGAACCCCTCTTTGAGCTCATCGTGTCTGGTGACGACGTAGAGAACCCGAAGCCGCATCCGGAGCCCTACCTACGAGCCGCCCAACTTCTTGGCGTTGAAATTACCGAATGTGTTGCCATCGAAGACTCAGTTCCTGGTCTCGCCTCAGCGGTGGCCGCGGGCGCCATCGCGGTCGGGGTGCCAGCGCATATCGAACTTCTGCCCTCTGACGCGTACACACTGTGGCCCACTCTTGCTGGCCGCACCGTTGACGACATCCGAAACCTCGCAAACCGTTCTGGGTTGCGCATCACCGAAAGCGAAGCAACACGATGACGGCGCATTCCGAACGAATTCCCCGCGGGCCATTCCGAGCCGGCGAACGCGTTCAACTCACGGGGCCTCGCGGCAAGCTCAACACCATCACGCTGGAGTCCGGTGGCGAGTTTCACACCCACCGCGGCATTCTTCCGCACAACTCCCTCATTGGAACTGCGGACGGCTCGGTCGTCTTGAGCACCACGGGTGACGAGTACTTGGCTCTTCGGCCGCTGCTCAGCGACTTCGTCATGTCGATGCCTCGAGGCGCTGCCATCGTGTACCCGAAAGATGCAGCGCAGATTCTTCTCGTCGGCGACATCTTTCCTGGAGCCAAGGTTGTTGAAGCGGGTGTCGGTTCTGGAGCTCTGTCGCTCAGCCTGCTGCGGGCTATCGGGCCGCAGGGAACCCTCCTCTCGTTCGAGCGTCGAGAAGAGTTCGCTCGCGTCGCAACAGGCAACGTCACGGCATTCCTTGGCGCAGAACCAGGCAACTGGTCTGTGCACCTCGGCGACCTCGCCCTCGAGCTGGGCAGCACGGTCGAGCCGGGCAGCGTCGATCGCATGGTGCTCGACATGCTGGCACCGTGGGAGTGCTTGGAGGCGGCGCTGACCGCGCTGACACCCGGCGGCGTTCTGGTCTGTTACGTCGCCACGGCGACGCAGCTGTCCCGCGTCGCGGAGGGCATCCGCGCAACGGGTGCATTCACTGACCCCGAGTCCTCCGAAACAATGATCCGCGGATGGCACGTTGAGGGGCTCGCCGTTCGCCCAGACCACCGCATGATTGCTCACACCGGCTTTCTCATTGTGACGCGACGCCTAGCCCCCAATACGACACTTCCTCAGCTCAAACGCAAAGTGAAGCCCGAATACTCAGACGAGGATGTTGAGGCGTGGACTCCAGGCGCCCTTGGCCAGCGGCAGTCGAGCGACAAGCGGGCGCGCAAAGCAGCACGACAGGCCGAAACATCTGCACGACGTTCTCTGAGCGGAACTGAACCTCCCGAGTGATCGGCTTAGAATTGTCAGCATTCCCTGAACTATGAATCGAGGATCCGTGCGCACTCTTCCCGTGCTGCTTCTGGCCGTTGGAATCGTCGCGAGCCTGAGCTCGTGCGCGACCGCACCATTTTCGCAAGGATGTGACTCCACGGTAACGTCGGGGCCGGCGTCGTCCGTCGTGACCGCCACGGGAGCCCTTGGCTCGGCGCCCACCGTCAACTTCCCGACCCCCCTCATCACGAAGAAGATCGAACGATCAGAGCTGATCACGGGCACAGGGCATCAGATCACTGATGGCGACGTCGTGGTCATGAAGTACACCATGGCGAACGGCACGAGCGGTGAGGTTGTCGCGCAAGCAAAGTATGACGGGCTCGGCGTCATCGTCACGTTGGGAACGTCGCCAACTCCCGCAGTCACAAAGGGGCTTGAGTGTGTGACCGTGGGCTCGCGGGTGGCCGTCGTGTCGAACGCGGCAGATGCCGGTCAAGACCCGGCCAAAGTCAAAGACTCCGTCGTGTTCGTGATCGACGTTGTTGACGCTTTTCCGGGTAAGGCGTACGGCACACCTCAGATTGCTCAGGCTGGGATGCCGGCCGTCGTAACTGCTCCAGATGGCACGCCGGGAGTGACCGTTCCCAAAGAAGATCCGCCTTCGGCCTTAGCCGTGAATGTACTGCGGCACGCCGACGGCGAGAAGCTCGAAGCAGGCGACAACGCGGTGCTCAAGTACACAGCACTCCTCTGGTCAGACAGCAGCGTTTTTGATTCCACCTGGACAGAGGGCCAAGCGAGCGTTCTCACCCTTACTCCTTCAGAGAAGGCAACCAAGGGGCTTGTTGATGGCCTTGTGGGTCAAACTATTGGGTCTCAAGTGCTCATTGTGGCCCCGCCTGAGGACGGCTACGGCTCTACTGGCTCCACAGGGGTGCCGCCCGGCTCAACCTTGATTTATGTTGTCGACATCCTGGGAACCGTTGGCTAACGTGGTCGCAGCAGGCCAGGGGTCAGGAGCGGCGCAGCGTATCCCGGTAGAGGAGCGCCTCTTTAGTCTTGTTCTGGCGCTTCTTGCCACCGACCATGGCCTTACCAAGAATGACATTCTGTCCACCGTGCAGGGTTACCGTCAGCGGTACGTATCTGGGGGTGACAACGCCAATCTTGAGCGGCAGTTTGAGCGCGACAAGGATGACATCCGTGATCTTGGCGTGCCGTTAGAAACTATCGAAACTCCCGGTCAGGTCGGCAATAACCAGAACCTTAAGTACCGCATTCCGCGCGGCGAGTACGAGCTTCCTCGTGACATCACCTTCTCTGCTGAAGAGAGCGCGCTGTTGACGTTAGCTGGCATGGTCTGGCGAGAGGGTTCGATGTCGGGGGAGTCCCGTCGCGCGATCATCAAGCTCAAGTCTTTGGGAGTCAAAACGCTCGAACCCGTGCTCGCGTACGCGCCACGAGTTCGGGTGCGAGATAGCTCATTCGAGCCGCTCTCCGCCGCCATCGACAAAAACCACACCGTTCGTTTCGAGTACCTGAAACCGGGGGAGTCGCTTGCCCAGGCCCGCACGGTCACCCCTTTGGCGCTCATCCAATTTCAGGGCCGCTGGCATTGCACCGCTATAGAAAGAGCATCAGGCGAACGAAGAACGTTCTTGCTTCGGCGAATTGTGGGTCAGGTCACCACAGCAAGCAAATCCAACCCGGCTCCGCCTGCCGACGAAGCCGAGCGGGGCCTTCGCGAACTGCAAGAAGTCTGGAATTCGCACGTTGCCGAGATCATTGTTGAGCCGGCATCGGATGCTGAAGCTCGGCTGTCGAAGCGGCGCGACGCAACATCGACGGCAGAAGGCCACCTCGCCCTGCACTACGTCGACATCAACATTTTTGCAGACGAGCTCGCCAGCTACGGCCCAGAAGTTCTTGTGGTGTCGCCGCTCGAGCTCGCTCACGCCGTACGTGACCGCGTGATTCTGGTGGCCGCAGAACACGCCTCAACCTCGAGCGGAGCTGCGCATGCCTGATCACGGTGCTGCCCCGTTGCAGGCTCGCGACAAACTCACGTTCCTGCTCTCTCTGGTTCCATATCTCATTGATCACGACCGCGTTTCGGTGAGTGAAACCGCCACACACTTCGGAGTTAGCGAGCAGCACATCCGTGAAGCAGTTCGGCTCATCGCCGTGTCGGGCATCCCCGGTGACACGTCCACGTATCAGCACGATGACCTTTTCGACATCGCGTGGGATGACTTCGACGACAACGACCAGATCGTGCTCACGAATCTTGTTGCCATCGATGACTCGCCGAGGCTCTCTGGGCGGGAAGCGGCCGCCCTTATTGCCGGCCTGCAGTACCTTTCTGCTTTGCCAGAAAACGCTGATCGCAGCGCCATTGCCGTTCTCATGGCCAAGCTTTCACGCGGTGCGTCCGCTGCTCCTAGCGCTGTGGCGGTAGAAGCTTCCGGCACCGACGCAACGCTCGCCCTCGTGAGGGAGGCCGTCACCAGCGGCCATCAGCTTGAGTTCGATTATTTGAACTCTCGTGGTCAACACGAGCGCCGAAAGGTGGATCCACTTCGCGTCGAATCAGTGGATGCTGACTGGTATTTGCGAGCATGGTGTCACCTTCGTGGCGCATTGCGCACGTTCAGACTTGACCGAATTCTTCATGCCACACTCACTGCCGACGCGATTACTTTCCACCCAGAAGATGTGTCCCTGCCAGAAACGCTGTTCGAAGGGTCGCCCGACGACATTTCTGTCGATCTTGAGATTGCCCCTGCAGCTTTGCCTCTTGTCGCTGACTACCTGCTCGACGCGACGACACAGGAACAATCAAACGGTTCGGTGAAGGTGACAATCCAAGTGTCGAGTCTCAATGTGATCCAACGGCTTGCCACCAGCTTCCCGGGTCTCATCACGGTGCTAGCCCCGCCAGAAGCGCGCAAAGCGGTTGCGCACTGGGCAGGCTCTGCCGCTCGCAGGTACGATTCACCCGCATGAGATTTGTGCGGGCCTCCCTGCCACGCGATTCCGGCTAAACTATTCGTAACCGGCACCAACGATGTAGAGGATGTTGCTGATGTTGAATGGGTTGACAGGTTGGCACGCACTGATCATTCTGGCTGTCATCGTGCTCCTTTTTGGCGCTACAAAGTTGCCCGCTCTTGCCAAGAGTGTCGGCCAGTCAATGAAGATCTTCAAGAACGAGATGAAGACCGGCGAAGCGGATGAGAAGGCGAAAGACACGTCCGACGACTCGCAATCAACGCCTAAGCCGTAGTATCTATGGCCGCCCGTGAAAAACGAGGCGCGGACCGCGATCGGCGAATGTCGCTTGGGCAGCACCTCATTGAACTTCGCAAACGACTGTTCCGCTCCGCACTCGCGGTACTTTTAGGCGCTGTTGCTGGCTGGTTTGTGTACCCATGGGTGTCGGAGGGGCTCCGTGCCCCCATCGCCATCATTGCAGCATCCAAAAACGCGGCTTTGAACTATCAGGGCATCACTACCGGGTTTGATCTACAAATACAGGTTGCCATTTACGCGGGCATCCTCATTTCAAGTCCTGTCTGGCTTTACCAGGTCTTCGCTTTTCTCGTTCCTGGCCTTACCGGCAAAGAGAAGCGGTACACCTTTGGTTTCGTTTTCACGGCAATTCCACTTTTTCTCGGCGGATGCGTTGCCGGCTGGTTTGTCGTTCCACACATCGTCATTCTTTTGAACTCGTTCGTACCCGACGAAGATGTGGCATACATCGATGCGAAGGATTACCTGGGGTTCGTTCTCAAACTCATCCTCGCGGTGGGGATCGCTTTTGTTCTTCCCGTTTTTCTTGTGCTGTTGAATTTCATCGGGGTCATCTCGGCCCGCGCCATCCTCAAGGGGTGGCGGGTCGCCGTTTTGATGATCACCCTGTTCACCGCCATCGCAACGCCAGCGGCAGACCCGTTCTCGATGTTCCTGTTGGCCATACCGATGGTGTTTCTCTACTTCGTCGCCGTGGGCATTGCGTTCTGGCATGACGCCCTAGCGGCACGCAAGTTGAAGCGGCTGAATTCCGACCTCAGTGCCCCGAGTATCGCGTGATTGACAGTTTTCGCCAGGGGCTCGCGTTCGACCTCGACGACTTTCAGCTCAGCGCCTGCCAAGTGCTCGCAGAAGGCCGGAGCGTGCTCGTGGCGGCACCGACTGGCGCCGGAAAAACAGTGGTTGCCGAGTTCGCGATCCACCTCGCCATGAACTCCATCTCGACGAAGGTGTTTTACACCGCCCCGATGAAAGCACTGAGCAATCAGAAGTACCAGGAGTTTGTCGAGGTCTATGGTGCCGACCAAGTGGGGCTGCTCACCGGCGACACCAACATCAATTCCCGCGCGCGCATTGTCGTCATGACAACAGAGGTGTTGCGCAACATGCTCTACGCCGACTCCGACCTCCTGCCAGATCTCGGCTTCGTCATCATGGATGAAGTGCACTATCTGGCCGACCGGTTTCGCGGTGCCGTGTGGGAAGAAGTCATTATCCACTTGCCGTCACACGTGCGACTTGTTTCGCTCAGCGCGACGGTGTCTAACGCAGAAGAGTTCGGTGATTGGCTGCAAACTGTTCGTGGGGATACGAGCGTCATCGTTTCTGAAGAACGGCCGGTGCCGCTTGAGCAGCACATTCTCATGCGTACAAAACTCATCGACCTTTTCGACGCTGAGGGGCCGTTCGGTGCCCATCGAGTCAACCCTGAGCTCGTTCAACTTGCGAGATCCGGCAGTCGAACCGTTGACTCTCGACAGAATCGCAATGGCGGCCGCTACCACTCCAGAGGTTCCCGGCCACAGCAACAGCGAACCGATCGCGGTGCCGTCATCCGACTGCTCGACGAGCGAAACCTGCTTCCCGCTATCTTTTTCATTTTCAGCCGAGTCGGGTGCGATTCGGCAGTGAACCAGGTGCTGCGCACCGGTGTCAGGCTCACGACCAAAGAGCAACGCGACGAGATTCGCGCGATCGTTCAGGATCGTTGCCGTGCCATTCCTAAGTCAGATCTTGCAATCCTCGGATACTGGGAATGGCTGGGTGGGCTTGAACGTGGAGTGGCGGCGCACCACGCAGGAATGCTTCCAGCGTTCAAAGAGGTCGTTGAAGATCTCTTCCGCCGAAAACTCTTGAAAGTTGTCTTCGCGACAGAGACCCTTGCACTGGGGATCAACATGCCGGCGCGCACGGTGGTGCTGGAGAGTCTCGAAAAGTTCAATGGGGAAGCGCGTGTTCCGATCACGCCGGGGGAGTACACCCAGCTCACCGGTCGCGCCGGTCGGCGGGGCATCGATGTTGAAGGCCATTCGGTCATCCAATGG
Source organism: Actinomycetales bacterium (assembly GCA_038243605.1). GTDB lineage: Bacteria > Actinomycetota > Actinomycetes > Actinomycetales > Microbacteriaceae > Terrimesophilobacter. The sequence continues at coordinate 111,738 of JBBSQX010000002.1, read as the reverse complement.
AAAGACGGGCTGAATCCGGAGGCTGTGGCGTCGCTCGCCTCGCGCCGCACCTACCCGCTCAATTCAAGCTTTAGCCCGAGCTACAACATGGCGGTGAATCTGATCGCCCAGTTCGGGCGGCATCGCACACGCGAGATTCTTGAATCATCCTTCGCACAGTTCCAGGCGGACCGAGGCGTGGTCGATCTTGCACGAAAAGTGCGAGAGCAAGAGGAATCACTCGACGGCTACTCGAAGGCCATGGCGTGCCACGTCGGCGACTTTCGCGAGTATTCGGGCATCCGCCGCGAGCTCACCGACCTTGAGAAGAAGAGCAACGGTCGCGTCGACTCAATGAGCCGAGGCGATAGAGAGCGTCGTCAACGCAAACTGACGGCACTCCGCAATGCAATGCGCCAGCATCCGTGTCATGGCTGCAGCGACAGAGAAGCCCATTCACGTTGGTCGGAGCGCTGGTGGAAGCTCAAGCGAAGTTCAGATGAGATGCGACGACAGATAGCGAGTCGAACCGGGGCGATCTCCAGAGTCTTCGATCGTGTCGCCGACGTTTTGCTTCAACTCGGGTACCTCACGATGTCAGAGAACGGAGAGCTCGCCGTCGCGCCCTCAGGACGCACTCTGCGGCGAATTTACGGCGAGCGTGACTTACTCGTCGCTGAGTGCCTTCGTACGGGCGCGTGGGACAACCTCGAACCCGCTGGCATCGCCGCCATGGCAGCAGCGCTTGTGTACGAACCGCGGCGCGATGATGACCAATTCTCTGACCGAAACCTTCCGCGTGGTGGATTTCGCTCCGCACTTGAACGCACAACAGCCCTGTGGAGCAGTCTCGATGATTTGGAGACGGAACACCGTCTGCCAGGAAGCCAGCCAATTTCGACCACGATCTCACTCCCCATGTACCGCTGGGCGGAAGGTGCGACACTCGACAGTGTTCTCGAGGACTCAAATCTCGCGGCAGGCGATTTCGTGCGCATCACCAAACAGACCATCGACCTACTTGATCAGCTTTCGATTGTGGCCGACACCAAAGTCAGCATCAACGCGCGCGCCGCGCTCGATGCGATCCGGCGTGGAATCGTCGCCTATTCGAGCGTGAACTAAGTACATGATGAATGTGACGCGATTGGCTGGGCCGAAAACTGCCCCCCGCGCTGCCCCGCGCATCGCGCCGCTGTGGCTCGCCGCCTTTCTGGCTCTCGCCTCTGGTCCGATTAATGCCGCGGCGTTTCCCGCCTACGGCTGGTGGCCGCTCATTTTCGTCGGAACCGGCATGATGATGTGGTCAGTGGTAGGGCGAAGCCTCCGTTCTGCCTTCGTGCTCGGCCTGCTCGGTGGCTTCTCCTATTGGGGAACCCTTATCTTTTGGCTGACGATTTACCTTGGTCCGGTTCCGTGGTTAGCCCTCGCCGGTCTGCAAACAATCTTTTTTGCGGTTGGCACCATGCTGCTCGCGTTGACGTGGCGTCTGGTACCGAAGCTGTGGCCGGGCAAGCTCGGGCGCCTCCTGCTGCTCCCTGCCGCACTCGGTGCGGTGTGGAGTCTGCGGGAGTCCATCACGAGTACGTGGCCGTATGGCGGCTTCTCGTGGGGTCGGCTCGCGTTCTCGCAGTCCGACTCGCCCTTCGGTTCGATCGTTGCCTGGGTAGGTATCTCTGGCCTGAGCTTTCTTCTCACCTGGCTCAGTGCTCTTCTCGTGCAAGTAATTCGAGAGCACCAAACGCGGGCACCTCTGCGCGCGATTATCGCGACAGCGGCTTTTGTTGCTGTGCTCATCGTGCCAGCGTGGCCAGTCTCGACTACCGGCAATTTTCGGGTCGCCGCGGTGCAAGGTAACTCGAATTCGGGCCTCTTCGCACAGCACGCTCCTGGGCAAACCTTGAACGATCACCTCTCTGGCACTGTCCCGCTGATTGGACAGCAAGTTGACCTCGTCGTGTGGCCCGAAAATGCATCGGACCTGAACCCACTGACGCACCCGGATGCCGCATCAGCGCTGGACTACATCACGGAGCGGATGAACGCCCCGTTGGTCACCGGCACGATAACGCAGGATGACGAGGGGCGAATCTTCAATTCACTGCTCTTGTGGGAGTCAGGGAAGGGCGCGGTCGACCAGTACGACAAGATACATCCGGTGCCGTTTGCTGAGTACCTACCGGACCGTGAATTCTGGTATCCGTTTGCCCCATCGCTCTTCGATCTTGTTCCCCGCGACTATACGATGGGCACAAGGGACAACGTCTTCACCATCGAAGATATCACAGCGGGCCTCGCTATTTGCTTCGACATCGTTGACGACTCACTCATCCGGAACATGGTCACCTCCGGGGCGACCGTTATTCTCGCGCCCACCAATAACGCTGATTTCGGCGACACTGATGAACTTGACCAACAGGTTGCCATCGCACGGCTAAGGGCGATCGAGACCGGTCGAAGCGTCGTGCAAATCTCCACAGTTGGGGTGAGCGCGATCTTCGCACCGGATGGCAGCACGATTGAGCAACTGCCCAAATTTACGGCAGCGTCGATGGTCACCACAGTGCCGTTAAGCGACACCGTCACCCCTGCAATGGTTCTTGGGGGATGGGTTGACCGCACCGTCGGCGGATTCGCGATACTTGTGCTGCTCTTTGGCGCGTGGGTAAGCCGGTATCCACGGTGGCGCAAGGGGAGCAATGTGCGCCACGTGGGCACCGCACTCACAGAAGGCATCGCACTCACAGAAAGCACCGCACTCACAGACGGCTCGGACGGCACGTACGGCACAGGGGATACAGGCGGTAAGGATCATGGCTGATGCGCTCATCATCGTTCCCACCTACAACGAGATTGAAAGCCTCGCCGCTCTCGTTGGTCGGGTGAGACAGACCGTGCCGGCCGCCGACGTACTCATAGTCGATGACTCGAGCCCGGATGGCACTGGCGAACTCGCCGACGAGCTCGCAGAAAACGATGATGCTGTCAATGTCATCCATCGCTCAGCAAAAAATGGTCTCGGCCGGGCCTACCTCGAAGGTTTTGAGCACGGACTAGCGAACGGGTACCGATTCATCGTCGAGATCGATGCAGACGGCTCCCATGACCCTGCGTCCTTGCCTGCGATGCTTGCTCTGGCCCAAGATGGGGCAGATTTGGTTCTCGGGTCTCGGTGGGTCGTTGGCGGATCTGTTCTGAACTGGCCCTGGATAAGACAAGCTATTTCGCGCACCGGAAACGCCTATGCTCGACGCGTGCTCGGTTCGAAAATCCGCGACATCACGTCGGGGTTTAGAGTGTTTCGCGCGCAAGCATTGCAGTCACTGAAGCTGGACTCTGTAGCGTCCCAAGGCTATTGCTTCCAGATTGAAATGGCGTGGCTCGTCGAGCGCTCTGGACTCTCCGTCATCGAACACCCGATCACGTTCGTCGAACGCTCGGCAGGACGATCAAAAATGCACATTGGCATCGTCATCGAAGCGCTCGCGCGCGTAACAACGTGGGGCTTGTTTCGACGTCGCGACTAACGAGGAACTACGCGCCGACCTTCTGCTTCTTGCCCCGGCGAGCACGCAAGTATGCGAGACGCTCATCAAGCAGCTCCTGAAGTTCTTCGCGCGTACGGCGCTCCAGCAACATGTCCCAGTGGCTGCGTGGCACTTTGACGTCGACCTCTTCGAGAGGAACCGGTTTACCGTTCTCGCCGAGAAGGCGACCTTCGCGGCCACTCTTTGGTGAATCCCACAGGGTAGGAACTTCAGCGTCCGCTGAGAACGTCACGTCAAACGTTGAACCATCATCGAGTTGGTATGTGCTGCGACGTCGCGGGGAGAACGTCACGCCTTCTTCGGATTGCAGGCTCTGTGCGCCCAAACGCATTCCACGCAAACTTCGATCAGCCATATTCTCGTCCCCTTTTTACCTTTTTTTACCTTTTGCTTGTGCGTAATACTTCACAAGTTATAAACCACGTAGCTGAGCGAATGCTTCCCGCCTCGCGCCGTTCACAGCGGGTTCTCAGAGTTCACAGCAAATTTTCAGGTTAGCCGAATCGTTGCTACAACCTATTTCCGTGAACGAACAACCTTCACTGCCAGATCTGCGCGATCAGTCACGAGCCCGTCCACACCCATGTCCAGCAGTCGAACCATGTCATCAGGATCGTTAACTGTCCAGACATGAACCTCGACACCGGCGTCGTGGGCGAGCCGAATCATGCGCGGTGTGACAACCCGAACACCTTTCCAGCGTTCAGGAACCTGAATTGCGTCAAACTCCGACAGCATTGATACGACGCGACCTACTAGGCCGAATTTTGTTGCTGAAAGTATTCGAAGCATGGCGCCCATAGGCGCCGAGGTTGCCACGCCGGGAAGCCCGTTCACCATCGCTCGCTGAACCCTATCGCTAAATGACGACACCAATACACGATTGATCGCCTTTGTGGTTCGAATTGCGTCAATAGTGGGTTGAATCGCTCCAAGAGACTTCACATCGATGTTGAATCGCGCATTCGGGAATGCGTCTAGTGCCTCACGCAAGGAAGTGAAACTTTGACCTTTGCCAAGATCAACGCGACGAAGTTCAGATGCAGTGAGGTGGTTTACGCTCACTTTTCGACCGGCAACGCGTTCCAAAGTGTCGTCGTGGCTGATGATTGCGACTCCGTCAGAACTTTCGTGAACATCCGTCTCGAGATGGTTTACACCGGTCGCCAGTGCTTTTGCGAAAGCAAGCAGTGTGTTTTCTGGGGCGTCGAGGGCAAGCCCTCTATGCGCAAGAACTCGCGGGGGAGCGGAGTCGAAATATGGCCCCGCTCCCACCCGATTACGCTCCGTGGGCACCCTTATTGCCTAGGAACCCGCTGGCGATGCCCTTCAGGGCTTCCGTCATTTCCGCAGGGATGATCCACATCTTGCTTGATTCGCCTTCTGCAATCTTCGGAAGAGTGAGCAGGTACTGGTACGCGAGCAGCTCTGCGTCAGGCTTGCCGTCGTGAATCGCCTTGAAGACGGTCGTGATGGCTTGTCCTTCACCTTCTGCACGCAGAATCGCTGCCTTAGCATCACCTTCGGCCTTGAGGATGGCCGCCTGGCGAGCACCTTCCGCCTCGAGAATCTGGGACTGCTTGGTGCCCTCTGCTGTCAGAATCACGGCACGGCGATCACGCTCGGCACGCATCTGCTTTTCCATGGAGTCCTGAATGGAGAGGGGCGGGTCGATCGCTTTGAGCTCGACTCGGCCGACTCTGATTCCCCATTTTCCTGTCGCTTCGTCAAGAACGACGCGCAATTGGCCGTTGATGTTGTCGCGGCTAGTAAGCGCCTCTTCAAGGTTCAACCCACCCACAACGTTACGAAGGGTTGTGGTGGTGAGCTGCTCGACAGCACCAAGGTAGTTGGCAATCTCGTAGGTCGCCGCACGAGCATCCGTCACCTGAAAGTAAACGACCGTATCGATGGATACGACCAGGTTGTCTTCAGTGATGACGGGCTGCGGCGGAAACGACACAACCTGCTCACGCATGTCGAGCAAAGGTCGCACGCGATCGATGAGGGGGATAACGAGGTTAAGCCCTGGAAGAAGCGTCTTGTGGTACTTACCCAGTCGCTCAACAACACCCGCCCTCGCTTGCGGGATGATGCGGATTGATCGCAGCAACGTCGAGATCACGAAGATAGCGACGACAACGATCAGTGCGACGAGCAAGAAGCTGCCAATCTCATTCATTTAGAGGTGCCTTTCATTGGAATAACAATTGCCGTCGCGCCGTCGATTTCGGTCACCGTTACTCGGTCACCGATCTCAAGGGGCACATCGGGTGAGGGAGAAACTCGCGCTGTCCACGTTTCTCCGACTGTGAGCTTGACATGGCCCTGGTTGCCGACAAAATCGCTCGTCACAGTGCCTTCCATGCCAATGAGCGCGTCAACGAGCGACTTGGTGGGGTCGCCGCCGCGTTTCAGCCTGCGCAGCAGGGGAGGCCGCACAGCGAACAGAAGCAGGAGCGCAACGATGGCGGCAACAACGATCTGTGCCCACCACGGCCACCCGAGTACAGCGACCACCAATCCTCCGACGCTTCCAAGAGCGATCATGAGAAAGGTGAACTCAAGAGTGTTCATCTCACCCACGAGAAATAAAAGTATGAGACCCAGCCAGATAATCCATGCGTAGCTGCTGAGGAATTCCACTGTCATTCGGCACCTTTTCTGTGTCGTGTTACTACTGAAACTAGCACGCGGATGTTGCTAGGGTCTCGTAGGTGAGCACACTGTTGAAAACACATTCCCTTGATGGAAAACGAGCACTTGTTACCGGGTCATCCCGAGGCATTGGCGCCGAAACTGTTGGCTACCTTGCCGAAGCTGGCGCACGCGTCGTCATCAATTTTCGCAACAAAGAGAAGCGCGCGTTGCAGCTCGTTGTGAAGCTGGAGGAGTCGGGGTCCACGGCGATAGCCGTCGGTGCCGACTTGACCGACCCTGAGTCAGTTGCCGCAATGTTTGCGACGATTCTCGAGCAATGGGGCGGGCTCGACATTCTCGTTCTCAATGCTTCTGGCGGCATGGAAGCTGGCATGGGGGAGGACTACGCTCTGCGACTCAATCGCGACGCTCAGCTGAATGTTCTCACCGCAGCGTTGCCTCTTCTCTCGCCAGGCTCCCGCGTGGTATTTGTCACGAGCCATCAGGCGCACTTCATCCACACTGTGCCAACGATGCCTGAGTACGAGCCGGTGGCCCGGAGCAAACGCGCGGGTGAAGATGCACTGCGTGCGATGATTCCTCAACTTGATGAGGCGGGGATCGGATTCGTCGTTGTTTCCGGCGACATGATCGAAGGCACTATCACGGCGACGCTGCTGGAGCGCGCGAACCCTGGCGCGATCAGTGCGCGCAAAGAATCTGCAGGCAGGCTCTATAACGTCGCTGAATTCGGAGCCGAGGTCGCACGTGCCGCCGTGGAGCCGATTCCTGCCACCAACACTCGATACGTGGGTGACATTTCTGGCTTTACCGCAAACTGAGGGCGATTCTCCGCAACAATGAACTAAGTCGTTCGATGCGAGAGCGAGTTGGTCTCAAACCGATGGACTGACTCCGCACGGCGCCAGATGGTATCCGATAATGCACATTATGTCAGGTTGGGGAATTAGCGCAATGTCAACGCTTGATTCGGCCTCGGAGCTGCCCCCGCCCCCCGAGGGCAATCCTGCGCCGTCACAGATCCAGCCGCCTCCACCTGTTGGCTATCCGACCCAAGCACAGCGCACGCAGCAAACTGCACCTATTGAGCACCCAGCATCACTAAGTGAGCACGTGGCACCTGCTCACAACCCTCCTCAGGACGCGCCCACGCCTCCACCCGTTGACTTCACCCCACCAGGTGGGTACGTCACCCCAGGGGGGCACACGACACCACCTCTCGAGCACGCGACACCTTCTCAATACCCTGCAGTTCCCGTTCAGTACGCGGCCACAGCGCCGTATACGCACCCCACTCCCCCTCAGGATTTTGCGATGCCTTCGCATATGCAACCGACCCCGCCGGGTGGGTACTACCCGCCGACACCACCGGCAAAGCGTTCGGTAGAAAAGCTCATTGCGATCATTCTGTTGAGTGTTGGACTGACCGTAGCGTTGGTTTTCGTCGCGGTGAATGTCATTCAATTGAGTGCAGCAAACGCTCGGATTTCGCAACAACAGCGCGAGATCCAAGAACAAAAGGACTTGATCGACAAAAAAGAAACCTTTGGTCTGGCCATGAACGACCTCATGGACACTGCAAAACTATTTGACGGCGTGCTCATGGCTGACATGGTTCCGACTGACGAATACGAGTCTGTAGCGCGTCAAGCGTGGGATCATCGCTGGGATGGCGTGATGCTCGATGCAGATACCGAGACGGCGATGGCATCGACACGAGACCTCGAGACCCTGCTTTCAGATGCCGAATCCGAGGCTTCAACAAATGCAACCGGCTCCACTTACGAGACAGTTGTCGATCTACTCGGTGGAGGACATATTGCCTCGATTATCGAGGATGCTGACACCCTCTGCAAAAAGAACATCTTAGCCTGCGTTACTTCTGACAATCCTTATCTGATCCATTTCGATGCTGCTTCCAACTCAAACGAATACATGAATGAGTGGCTGCGTACCGGGGTTGCGTACCACGAATTTGCTCACGTACTGCAGTTCACAAATCCCACGGCAACAGACATCGCGGTGACCGCGTTCGATGGCGATCACGAGACGATGGCTGATTGTTTCGCCCTGACTTACCTCGACGGATGGACCCTCGATCACACGGTCTGGATGAACAGCAGTCAATACTGGGAAGTGAGTATTGGTTACGGATATACCTGCAATGAATCGCAACGACAAGCGGTGCGAGACTGGTACGGGCAACTCGGTTACACCACTCGACCGATCTCGCAGTAGAGCTCCTCAGAGAGAACCTAACGCTGTGTCGCTGATACCCAATCAGACAACTTCTTCGATGCCGCTCCAGAGTCAATTGCTTCGGTGGCAATGAGAAGTTGCTCCTTAAATCGCGCCACGATTGGTCTCTGCGCCTCCGTCGGATCTTGAGCGAGCGAAAACGACACAAGTCCCGCAGCAGCATTCAACAACACAATGTCTCTCACTGGCCCCTCATCGCCAGCGAGCACGCTGCGCGCTACCGAGGCATTGTGCTGTGGATCAGCACCACGCAGGTCATCCAAGCTCGCACGTGGAATTCCAAGCTCGAGCGGATCCAGGTCGTGCTCCGTTACCGCTCCGCGAGATACTTCCCAAATGTGGCTGTGCCCGGTGGTTGTCAACTCATCGAGACCGTCGTCGCCACGGAACACGAGAGCTGTCGCTCCCCTGGTTTGAAATACTCCGACAAATAGCGGAATTTTGGATGCGTCTGCTACTCCTACCGCATTTGCCTCACAGCGCGCCGGATTGCAAAGTGGGCCCAGAAAATTGAACACCGTCGGAATACCGATCTCGCTGCGTACCGCACCTGCGTGGCGAAATCCTGGGTGAAAATGCGCTGCATACACAAACGTGATGCCCACCTCGCCATACACTTTGGCCACTCGCTCTTCCGTGAGATCTAGGCGAATGCCTAGGGCCTCGAGCACATCTGAGGCTCCGGAAGTGGAGCTTGCGGCCCGATTTCCGTGTTTGATCACTGGCGCGCCTGCAGAAGCAGCGACAATCGAGGCCATCGTCGAAACATTGACAGTCCCGAAGCGGTCTCCCCCGGTGCCCACAATGTCAATCGCCATGGGATCCAACGTCAGCGGGCGTGCGTGTTCGAGCACCGCATCACGAAATCCAACGATCTCGCCCACCGTTTCGCCCTTCGATTTCAGGGCGACGAGAAATGCCGCCAACTGGGCCGGTGTCGCCTCTCCGGCCATGATCTGGCGCATCGACCACGACGCTTCACTAATAGTGAGGTCCTTGCCTTCGAGCAAGTTTGTGAGCAATTCGGGCCAAGTAAAAGAGGTAGACACAGCAAAGATCCTATCTTTTGACGAGACTGGCCCGCCCGAATGGCAAAACCGAACGTAATATCGGCCATAATGGAAAGCGTGACCAGCACCTCTCTCTCGCATAACGTCGGCGCACCCGTCGTCAACCGCCCGAGTGTCGTAGCTGTGGGAACGATTGTGTGGCTTGGCAGCGAAGTAATGTTCTTTGCTGGCTTGTTCGCGATCTACTTCACGCTACGGTCCACATCGGCGGGTCTTTGGGCGCACGAAACCGCAAAACTTGATGTCGGGTATGCCCTGGCGAACACGACCATCCTCGTGCTCTCGTCCGTGACCTGCCAATTCGGCGTCTTCGCCGCAGAGCGGCTGCAAGCACGAGCAACCGGGTGGAAGCCAAGCCAGTGGGGAATGGTTGAGTGGTTTTTCCTCACTTACGCCATGGGCTCTGTCTTCGTCATCGGTCAGATTTTCGAGTACGCGAACCTTGTCTCTGAGCACATCAGCCTCAGCTCGAACTCGTACGGTAGCGCGTTCTACATCACCACCGGTTTTCACGGATTGCACGTAATCGGTGGTCTCATTGCCTTCATTTTGGTCATCGGGCGTGCGTTCAGTGTCAAGATCTTCACTCACAAGGAAGCGATGAGCGCCATCGTCGTCTCCTACTACTGGCACTTCGTTGACGTGGTCTGGATCGGGCTATTCCTGATCATCTACGTACTCAAATAGGAAATCTGGAAGAGAATGCGCACTCAACGTTCTTCTGACGCACAGCGTCGAAAGGCTGGACGCCGCCATCCGCTCGCGTCCATAGCTCTCATCACTATCGGCCTTATGGCGACGGGTGGCGCGTATGCGCTGTTCACCACTACCGCATCGGCAGAGACATCTGTTGCCTCGCAGACGTCGAAGACAGAGGGCCAGAAGCTCTTCGCCGCCAACTGCGCCTCGTGCCATGGAATGGAAGCTGCGGGCACGGCCGAAGGGCCAAGCCTGTACGGCGTCGGTGCCGCATCCGTTGACTTCCAGATGGCAACAGGCCGTATGCCTCTGGCATACCAGGGCCCGCAAGGCGCTCAGAAGCCTGCTCAGTTTAGCCAGACACAAATCGACAGTGTTGCGTCATATATTGCAAGCCTCGCACCTGGTCCGGCCGTTCCTGACGAGAAATGGCTCGCTGGTGACTCAGACATTTCTCGCGGCGGTGAACTCTTCCGCATCAACTGCGCAATGTGCCACAACGTTGCGGGGGCCGGTGGCGCACTTACCGAAGGCAAGTGGGCGCCCTCCCTCAAGGGAGTTGAAGCACGTCACGTCTATGAGGCAATGATCACCGGGCCACAAAACATGCCGGTCTTCAACGAGACCAACCTGAGCCCTCAAGACAAGGCAGACATCATCAGCTTCCTGAAGTTCCAAGAAGCGAATGAATCGGTCGGTGGGTTCGACATGGGTAGCATAGGTCCGGTCTCAGAAGGCCTCTTTATCTGGATCTTCGGCCTTGGCGCGATCGTCGGTGTGACGATCTGGATCACTGCACGCCCCAATTGATATCGCCCAACGACACAAGAAGTTTGAAGGGAATGTAATGACTCAGCACGACGGCGAGAACGCCACCGCTGCCGGCTCAGGACTAGACACGGTCACGCCGCACAAAGTCTCTGCCGGCACAGCGGTCGTTCCCTCTGGGGCCTTTGAGAACCCGGGAATGCCTCCGCATTTCCCGCGCTCTACCGACATGGACTCCCGCAAAGATAAGACCGCTGAACGCAGGGTAGGTGGTTTCTTCCTGCTGTCCATGGCCGCGAGTGTGTTCGCGATCGTCGCGTACATTATTTTCCCCATCGTTCCCGGAAATCTTTCCTCGGTGCGCATCAACAACATGCTCCTAGGCATTGGCATTTCCATTGCGCTTCTCGCCATCGGACTTGGTGCCATCTACTGGGCGAAGAACCTCATGAAAGACGGCGAGTGGGTCGAAGATCGTCATCCCACTCGCGGATCAGAAGAAACTCGTGCCGCCGCGCTAGAAGTCTTTCGCCTCGGGAACGAAGAGTCAGGCTTTGGTCGTCGCACTCTCATTCGTCGCAGTTTGATTGGTGCGATGGTCGTCGCTCCCCTGCCTGCCGTCGTCATGTTCCGTGACCTTGCCCCAGCCGCAAACCCTGTGCCTTTGCTCAAGCAAACTCTCTGGGACAAAGATGTACGTCTGATGCGGGATCCATCCAACACACCTATCAAAGCGTCGGATGTCACCTTGGGTTCTGTTTTTCATGTGATCCCCGAAACCCTCGAGGGCGCTGAGGATTTCATTGAAGAGAAGGCGAAAGCCGTCGTGCTTCTGATGCGCCTCAAGCCAGAAGACTTACACGTGTCAGAGGGCCGCGAAGACTGGAATTACCAGGGCATCGTTGCCTACTCAAAGATCTGCACGCACGTTGGGTGCCCCGTTGCTCTCGCTGAGCAGCACACCCACCACTTGCTGTGCCCGTGCCATCAGTCGCAGTTTGACATCAGCCACGAAGCGAAGGTTATCTTTGGGCCGGCTAAACGACCACTTCCACAACTTCCCATCACCGTGAACTCTCAGGGCTACCTCGTAGCCAGGAGCGGTTTCTACGAACCCGTCGGCCCGAGCTTCTGGGAGCGTTCTTCATGACCACCGCGCAGGATACGGCAACACCGACGCCAGCAGTAGCGTCAACACGGGGATCACGGTTCACCAGTGCCGCCGCCAATTACATTGACGAGCGCACCAGTATCTCCGGCCTCACCAAAGAGCTTGGCCGCAAGATCTTTCCCGATCACTGGTCGTTCATGTTGGGCGAAGTGGCGCTGTACAGCTTCATCGCCATCCTTCTTTCTGGCACGTTCCTCACGTTCTTCTTCGAGCCGAGCATGGCGCATGTCACGTACGAGGGTTCCTACGCGGGGCTCAAGGGCATTCAAATGTCCGCGGCGTACGCGTCGAGTCTTGATATCACCTTCGACATCCGTGGTGGCTTGCTTATGCGCCAGGTGCACCACTGGGCTGCGTTGCTGTTTATCGCTGCCATCGGGCTGCACATGCTTCGAGTGTTCTTCAATGGGTCGTTCCGCAAGCCACGCGAGCTCAATTGGGTCATCGGATTTGTGCTCTTCATCCTCGCGATGGCCGAGGGCTTTACGGGCTACTCGCTTCCAGATGACCTTCTCTCTGGTAACGGCCTTCGCATTATCGATGGAATGGTAAAGGGCATCCCGGTAGCTGGAACCTGGATCTCGTACCTGCTTTTCGGTGGCGAGTTCCCCGGCAATGTGATCGTTCCACGGTTGTACTCACTGCACATTCTGTTGATTCCTGCGATCCTCGTCGCCGCTCTTGGCTTGCACCTGTTGCTCATGGTGATCAACAAGCACACGCAGTACGCGGGCCCTGGTCGAACGAACAACAACGTGGTCGGCGTACCGATCATGCCGAACTTTGCCGCGAAGGCCGGTGGATTCTTCTTCGTCGTCTTTGGTGCCATCGTGCTCATCTCGTCATTCTTCACGATCAACCCAATCTGGAACTATGGGCCGTATGACCCCTCCCCCATTTCGGCTGGCACGCAGCCTGACTGGTACATCGGGTTTGCAGACGGCGCGCTGCGCTTGATTCCGCCGGGCCTCGAAGTCGTCGTGGGCGGTTACACCTTGACGTTCTCCGTGCTCATTCCGATGCTCGTGCTCGGTCTCTTCATCGGGGCCGTCATGTTCTACCCATTCCTTGAAGCGTGGATAACCGGCGATAAGCGCGAGCATCACATTGCTGAGCGCCCACGTAACGCTCCGATGCGCACGTCAATCGGCGCTGCGGGAGTGACGTTCTACGCGGTTCTTTGGGCTGCCGCCGCGTCAGACATTCTGGCGACACACTTCCATCTCACCATCGAGGGCGTCACGCACAGTTTGCAAGCACTTCTGTTCATTGCCCCGGTTGTTGCCTTCCTTGTCACCAAGCGCGTATGCCTCTCACTCCAGAAGAAGGATCGCGAGATCGCTCTTCACGGATACGAGTCCGGACGAATGGTGCGTCTACCTGGAGGCGAGTACCACGAGGTCCACAAGCAGCTCAGTGATTACGAGCGGTGGCGTCTGGTCGACTACCTGGACTACAAGCCGCTTATGGTGCGCCCAGATGCTCACGGAAAGATTGGCCCAATGCAACGCGTTAGGGCAGTCATTTCCCGTTGGTTCTTCGAAGACAGAATCTCTCCCGCTACACGCGATGAAATCGAGTCGGGCGAAGGCGACCACCACTAGCGAACACCGTCCCCTGCATGCTCTTAGTTGAGCACGCAGGGGAATCGCTTGAGGACTCGCTATTTGCGCGATGGGTCTGGCGCGATACGGTGCAACGCGCAGGCTATTCGGCGAAGCGCTTCTTGAGAAAGTCAGCTGTGGAGCGGTAGTCCAGGCGCTCATAGAATGCTGCACTCTTGAGGGTCGCCACCGTCAACTGTTTGACACCCCGGTCGAGGCATTCACGTTCGATAGCTGTAACGAGCTGACTGCCGACGCCTCGCCCACGGGAGGACTCGTCCACGACAAGTTCGTGAATTTGCGCGGTGTCACCATTCGTATAGAAAAGCCGGGCTATCGTTGCCAGGGCGTAACCAACGACCATTTTGTCGATGTCGACAACAAAGAGAAGGTGGTCATCGTCTTGAGTAAGAACCTCGGCGTAAGCAGCGTCAAAGACATCGCGGTCCGGAGTGAACAGAGGGCCCATCTGAGAGAGCAACTCTCGTACAGCGCTCGCATCCCGCAGCTCCGCGCGCCTCACCATCGGCGCCGCTGGTAATGAAGTGCTACCCGTCATGACAGGAGGCCCATGGCCTCTATCGGCCGAAGTTTCCGCGGTAATACTCGAATGTCCAGCCCACGACACTCACGCCTGCCACGGCAGCACCGATAAACGCAATCCATGGTCCAATGGCAATCCCCAAGAAGACGAGTGCCGCACCGCTGGCCAGCACCATCGGCCACCAGCTCCACGGGCTGTAGAACCCGACCTCAGTATCGCCATCATCGATGTCGGCGGTCAGGATGTCTTCAGGAAGCTCGCCGCCCTGTGCCTTGTGCGCGCGCTGCAGGAAGAAGGCGATGAGCGCAAACAAAGCACCACAGAGTGTCAGAGCGGGAGTGCCTACCCATTCGATTTTGCCGTGCATGGAGTCAAGAAGACTCCACACCGTGTACAAGATGGCCGACGCCCAAAAGAAGGCTGCCAGTATCCAAAAAACGTGAACATTGGTCTTCATCTTTTGCTACTTCACCTTCTCATCGCTGAGGTCCATTACTGGCGTGTCAGGAGCATCTTTTCCTGGGCCAATGCCGTACTGCATTTCTGCGGCCTCTGGGTGGTTCAGATCGAAGGCCGGAGACTCCGAACGAATACGTGGAATAGACGTGAAGTTGTGACGCGGCGGTGGGCATGACGTTGCCCACTCAAGGGAACGACCATAACCCCACGGGTCATTAACAGTCACCTTGGGTGCCCTGCGCGCAGTGATGTACACGTTGTAGAGGAACGGAATCATAGAAACGCCCAACAGCATTGCCCCGACCGTTGAGAGCTGATTCATCCACACGAAGCCGTCTTCGGGCTGATAGGTTGCGTACCGCCTCGGCATACCCATGACGCCCAGCCAGTGCTGGATTAAGAACGTCGTGTGGAAGCCAAGGAACAGCAGCCAGAAATGTATTTTGCCAAGTCGCTCGTTGAGCATCTTGCCAGTCCATTTTGGCCACCAGAAATAGAATCCGCTGAACATCGCAAACACGACGGTACCGAACACCACGTAGTGGAAGTGCGCGACGATGAAGTACGTATCAGAGATGTGGAAGTTCAGTGGCGGTGACGCCATAATCACACCGGTCAGACCACCGAAGGTGAAGGTCACCAAGAAGCCGATCGCCCAGAGCATGGCGGCCTCAAATGTAATTGAGCCTCGCCACATTGTTCCAAGCCAGTTGAAGATCTTCACTCCAGTCGGCACGGCAATAAGCATCGTCATGAGCGAGAAGAAGGGCAGAAGCACTGAACCGGTGACGTACATGTGGTGAGCCCACACAGTGGTCGACAGCGCGGCGATCGCGACGGTGGCGCCCACAAGCGTCTTGTAACCGAAGATTGGCTTTCGGCTGAAGACAGGGAACACCTCTGAAACGATTCCGAAGAACGGAAGCGCGATGATGTACACCTCTGGATGCCCAAAGAACCAGAATAAGTGTTGCCAGAGCAACGCTCCGCCGGCTTCCACGTTGTATATATGGCCCCCGAATATCCTGTCGATCGCGAGCCCGAACAGTGCTGCAGCCAGTGGTGGGAAGACCATGATGACCAAGATCGACGTCACCATGGCGTTCCACGTGAAGATTGGCATGCGGAACATCGTCATGCCTGGTGCGCGAAGAGTGATGATCGTCGTAATGAAGTTCACCGCACCCAAAATGGTGCCGAACCCACTCATTGCTAATCCGAGCGTCCAGAGGTTTCCTCCTGCGCCGGGCGAGAACGTCGTATCGGAGAGCGGCGCGTACGCGAACCATCCACACGACGCTGCACCCTGCGGGGTAAGGAAGCCTGCGACCGCGATCAGGCTACCGAAGCTGTAAAGCCAGTATGCGAACGCATTCAACCGCGGGAACGCAACATCTGGTGCACCGATTTGCAACGGCATGAGCACGTTGACGAAGCCGGCGAACAACGGAGTAGCGAACATGAGCAACATGATCGTTCCGTGCATCGTAAAGAGCTGGTTGTACTGGTCCTTCGTCTGAAGCAACTGCAATCCAGGCTCAAATAGCTGCGCTCGGATGATGAGCGCCATCACTCCGCCGATGCAGAAGTAAATGAAAGACGTGATCAGGTACAGATAACCGATCTTTTTATGGTCGGTCGTGGTGATCCAGTCGACGATGAGGTCGCCCTTGGAGCCCACCTTAGACGCCCCAAAGTCTTTACCTCCCCCTGACCCACGCTGGGGTTGCTGCGGGGCGTTAGGAGCCGATGTCGTGGGTGCAGTTGTTGTACTCATAGTCTGTTCTTGCCCTACTCGTTACCGGCCGGGGCTTCGGTGCCCGGTAGGTTCGTGTTTGTGTTGTACTCCGGGCCAAGCGCCCCGGTCTGCCCCTTGGCTGCGAGGCTATCGATATACGCCTCGTACTCACTTTCGGAAACTACCTTCACCTTGAAGAGCATGAGCGAGTGGTACTCGCCACACAGCTCGGCGCACTTACCCATGTACTCGCCCTCTTTAAGCGGGGTGAAGTAGATGTAGTTGGACTTACCCGGGATCATGTCCTTCTTGTAAAGGAACTCGGGTACCCAGAACGAGTGGACGACGTCGCGGCTCTCAATGTTCAGGGCCACCGACTTGCCGACGGGGAGGTAAAGAACAGGAAGTGCGTCGTAATCAATAAATGGTGTCTCCGGGATCTCCTCCGCCTGTACGCCCTGCGAGTAGACGCCCTTGGCGTTCGGTCCGACATTCTGGTAGTTGAAGTCCCACGCCCACCGCTTGCCGAACACCTGAACTTGAACGTCGGGGTTCTCGGTTGGCGCTTCAATCTGCGCTTGGTCTCTCGCGGTGAACGCGAAGAATCCAATGATGAAAATCAGCGGCACGACCGTATAGAAGATCTCGATCGGCATGTTGTAGCGCAGCTGAACCGGAAGACCGGTCTGGCCCTTGCGGCGACGGTAGACGATTAGCGCCCAAATGGTGAGACCCCACACGAGGAGACCGATGAGAAGCAGGATGATCCAGCTCGTTACCCACAACCCGGTGATGTCATCGGTGTGGTTGGTGATTCCAGGCTCGCCAGGCAAAAAGCCCCTCAGTTGCTGCTGTGTGCAGCCCACTAGGGCAAGGGCAAGACCTAGGGCGACCGGGATGGTGATCCATCGGAGACGACGAGGAGAACGCACTGGGGACCTCTCGGATGACGCGGAAACGGTTGTTGGCAGTCTATTGAACGCCTCCAGCCTACTCTGAAGGACGCGCCCTGACGTGCCCAAACGAGTCAGAAAATGGCGGAAAACTTAGTTAAACGAATCTCCGCAAGCGCAGCTTCCGCCCGCATTCGGATTGTCGATGGTGAATCCTTGCTTCTGAATGGTGTCTTCGAAGTCAATCGAGGCGCCATCGAGGTAAGGAACGCTCATCTTGTCGACGACAACTTCGACGCCGTCAAAATCGACAGTGCAGTCACCTTCGAGCAGTCTTTCATCAAAGTACAACTGATAGATCAGTCCAGAACAACCACCAGGCTGAACGGCTACCCGGAGTCGCAGGTCATCCCTGCCCTCCTGTTCACAGAGTGCACGCACCTTGTCGGCCGCCGTGCTCGTCAGCGAAACACCGTGCTGCGGCGCGACTGTTTCGGTCTCGGCTGTTTCGGTTTCGACTGTGCTGGTGTCAGACATTTACTACTCCTTTTTTCACTATCCAGTGTAATCTCATCAGCCGCGAGAATTCAGCTTGGTGAGAAGCACTGCCTCGGTGAGAACCGCACGACGGAATACTCCCAGATGTAGCGATTCGTTCGGGCTATGTGCCCGAGAATCCGGGTCTTCAACGCCTGTGACCAGAATTTGTGCGGCAGGAAAGAGTTCCACGAGGTCAGAGATAAAGGGAATCGATCCGCCAATGCCCGTCTCGACAGGCTCAACCCCCCAAGCAAGAGCCATGGCGTCCTTGGCTTCCGCGACTGCCCATCCGCTCGTATCAACAAGGAAAGGATCACCAAGATCAACATCATCGATCTCAACGACAGCACCGAAGGGTGCGTGCGCACGCAGATGACGTTCGATGGCGACGAAGGCGTCTTCTGCAGATTGCCCGGGCGCAACCCTCGAGCTAATACGCACTGAGATTGAAGGGCTCAGAGTGTTAGATGCGTTTGCCACGCTGGGCGCATCGATTCCTGTCACCGTGATAGATGGTTGATACCAGAGTCTGCTCGGGATGCTGCCAGTGCCAATCGATGCGACGCCGTCAAGGAAGGCAGCATCAAGTTTTAGCTGTGATTCTGGATACTCTGGGGTTTCACCGTCAGCACTCGTGAGCCCGTCCACAGCAACGCTGCCGACCTCGTCGTGCAGGGTCGCCAGAAGTCTGATCGTTGCCAGCATTGCATCGGGCGCTGCTCCCCCGAACATTCCCGAATGCGAAGCGTGGTCAAGCGTTCGAACGGTGAGCCGGAACGTCGCGTTGCCACGAAGCGCCACGGTAAGAGCGGGAGTGTTAATGTCCCAATTGTCAGAATCCGCGACAACGATCACGTCAGCTGCCATCTCTGTCTGGTGTTGAAGCAAAAAGTTTTTGAACGAGCGTGAACCAAACTCCTCTTCGCCCTCGATAAAAAGAACGAGTCCGAGGTCAAAGTCAACGCCAGCAGTCTCGACGAACGCACGGATCGCCGCGACGTGCGCCATCACCCCCGCTTTGTCGTCCGCCGCACCGCGGCCGTAAAGTCGGTCACCGCGCACCGTCGGCTCAAAAGGTGGGGTGCTCCAGTCTTCGTCTTTTCCCGGAGGCTGAACATCATGGTGTGCGTAGAGCATAATCGTGGGCTTGCCGTTCTTCGCCGCACGCGTTGCGAGGATGGCAGGCTGACCCATTTCTTTCGTATCACCAATCGGCGCTTGTGACACCTGCACAGTGTCGAAAACACCCAGACCATCGACAAGTACGCGGATCGCCTCAGCGCTGCGATGCACGTGAGCGGGGTCGAATGCCGCCCACGACACCGAAGGGATACGGACAAGGTCGCTCAGTTCCGCTATTGCGGACGGCATGCCGGTGGCAACATTTTCAGTGAGCGTGGACAGAAAATCGGCGGCGTCGGACAGCGAAGAAGTCATACAGGTAATCTTAACCGCAGACCGAGAGCAAGGATCAAACGTGGCCAAGCGAGGAAAACCCGACGAAACCGTCGGTTACGAACTGAACACCGACAGCATTTCTGCCGGGAAGGGGCGGCCAACGCCGACCCGAAAAGAACGTGAAGCCGCAAACTTGCGCCCGCTCGTCAGTGACGATCGCGCCGCTGCGCGCAAAGAATATCGCGCCAAACAAGCCCACTCCCGTGAAGTAGCGCGCGTTGGAATGGCGGCCGGTGAAGAAAAATACCTGACCGTGCGCGACAGGGGGCCTCAGCGTCGATGGATTCGCGACTACGTCGACGCACGTTTTAGCGTCGGAGAAGTTCTTATTCCCGTGATGTTTCTAGTCATTGTGCTCACCTTCGTGAACAACGACTTATTCCAGCTCATTGGCATTCTCGGACTCTGGCTCTTCTTCATCGTCGCAATTCTCGACGGAATCATCCTTGGTTTTCGTGTGACGCGCAAACTCGCCGAAAAGTTCGGTGCCGAGAATGTGCAGAGTGGAACCCGGTGGTACGCGGCAATGCGCGCGATGCAGCTGAGGATGATCCGCTTGCCGAAGCCTCAAGTCAAGCGTGGAGAGTTCCCCGCGTAGCCATTCGAGCTAAGTCTCGGTTGATCCTGCGCGCCCAAAGCGGGCCGTGATAGATGAAACCCGTGTAGCCCTGCACGAGTGTTGCACCCGCCTGGAGCCGTTCTGCCACATCCGCTGCCGTCTCCACGCCCCCCACCGAGACGATGCATAGATCTGCTGGCACGTGAGCGCGAACGATCTTCAAAACCTCAAGCGAGCGCGGTGCGAGAGGCGCGCCGGATAGACCACCATCACCCGCAGCGTCTACCGTCGCGGGGTCTGTTACCAAGTCGTTTCGCGCGAGCGTTGTATTAGTGGCGATGATGCCGGCTAGCTGCAGTTGCACCACGAGCGTGCACACGTCAGCGATAGCATCGTTGGTGAGATCTGGTGCAATCTTTACGAGAACGGGCGTCGACCCCGCTTCAGCCTTAACTGCCGACAGCAGAGGCGTGAGCAAGTCGACCTGCTGGAGCCCGCGCAGCCCTGGAGTATTGGGCGAGCTCACATTGACAACGAGATAGTCAGCAAATGGCGCCAGTAATCTCGTGCTGATCAGATAGTCCTCGGTTGCGTCGTCAAGAGCCACAGCGCGAGACTTACCAATGTTGACCCCGACAATGGGCCCATTCCGCCTGCGCCGTTGCTGGACAAGGCGAGGCACAACCTCCTCGGCGCCATGATTGTTGAACCCCATGCGATTGATGAATGCCCTATCGCGCACGAGCCTGAATAGCCTTGGTCGAGCATTTCCTGCCTGAGCAATGGCCGTGATTGTACCGACCTCGACATGACCAAAACCGAGGTTGCCCAGCCCGCGAATGCCGGTTGCCTCCTTGTCGAACCCAGCGGCAACACCGAAAGGAGAGGAAAACCGCACCCCAAGGGTGTCTACGGCAAGCAGTTGATCCGGACGGGTAACAAGTCGCGCGAGCGTACCAATTCCGGGGAATCCCAGAAACCTAATGAACACGAAAGCAAGCGAATGCGCGCGCTCGGGGTCGAGCCGCGAGAGAAATAATCTGAAGAGTAATCGGTACATGCGATCGTCAGCCTAACGAACAACCCGGCATCGCCGTCTCGTCACGAACCATCTTTGACGTCAACGGAATCGTGTTCGACCCGCAGGAGGGTAATCGCTGACTCAAAGTCTTCCAGAGAATCAAACCCTTGGTACACACTTGCAAAGCGGAGATATGCAACTTCGTCGAGTTCGCGCAGCGGCACCAAAATCGCCAAACCAATATCGTTCGCGTCAATTTGTGAGGCGCCGGTTGCTCTAATCGACTCTTCAACGCGCTGGGCAAGAACTGCCAGATCTGTATCAGTCACAGGGCGGCCCTGGCACGCTTTGCGCACGCCGGAGACTATCTTTTCGCGGCTGAATGGCTGAACGACACCGCTTCGCTTCACAACGTTGAGGCTCGCCGTCTCTGCGGTGCTAAAACGACGGCCGCATTCAGGGCACTGCCTTCGTCGTCGAATAGAGAGTCCGTCGTCGCTTGTGCGCGAGTCAACGACGCGGGAATCCGGATACCTGCAGAAGGGGCAAAACATCGTGGATCCAGCCTACGACAACGGACCGTTGAGTTCGCGGAACCTCGCCGTGACCGCATCAGCATGAGCTGGTAAGTCTTCAGCGGTCGCCATGGCCACAATGTGCCCGGCCACAGAGGCGAGTGCACTCCCGTTATAGCGAACGATCTGCTGGGGCCGCAGGAACGTATGCACACCAAGTCCCGGAGCAAATCGGGATTGGCCGCCGGTCGGCAAAACATGGTTTGAACCCGCGAGATAGTCACCAAGGCTCACAGGTGAATGTGGACCGATAAAAATAGCTCCAGCGCTATCGATCAAGGCAAGCAACGCCTCCGGATCACGAACCTGTAGTTCTAAGTGCTCAGGACCATAAGCATTACTGAACTCCGCGGCGCTCTCTAGGCTCTTCACGAGAACGATGGCGGACTGTTCGGCATTCAGCGCTGCCCGGACTCGCGCGCTCTTGCGAGTGCTCTCTGCCAGCAATCCGAGCTCCGCCCTCACCCGGTCCGCGAGCGATTCAGAATCGGTGACCAGAACTGCTGCTGCTAGTTCATCATGCTCGGCTTGGCTGATGAGGTCAGCGGCAACCAATACCGGGTCCGCGTGCTCATCCGCGATCACAAGGATCTCTGTGGGCCCGGCCTCCGAATCTATACCGACGACACCCCGCACTATGCGCTTAGCCGCGGCAACCCACACGTTGCCTGGGCCTGTCACCAGGTCCACCGGCGCTAGACCGATGGCGCTTACACCGAAAGCGAAAGCGCCGATGGCACCAGCCCCGCCCATCGCATAGACCTCGTCAACTCCTAACATCCCGGCGGCGGCAAGGATTGTGGGGTGCACTCCCCCACCAAATTCTTTCTGAGCCGGTGATGCGATAGCGAGGAACTTCACTCCCGCCATCTGCGCGGGTACGACGTTCATCACGACACTCGAAGGGTAAACCGCTTTGCCACCCGGAACATAAAGACCAACGCGGCGAACGGGCTGCCACCTCGTCGACACCATGGCACCCTCTGCCAGCTCTGTAGATACAGGCACTGGAAGGGTCGCTTTGGACGAGAGCCGAACCCGGCGAATTGATTCCTCGAGAGCCGCACGCACGTCAGGTTTCAACTTTTTTACCGCCCGAATGATCTCTGACGGCTCCACGCGCACTGAGCCAGGGCGCACACCATCGAACCGTTCCGACTGATCGAGCAAGGCTGGCAAACCACGCTCACGCACATCGTCAATTAGCTCACCAGCAAGCGCCACAGCGTTGCCTGTACTAGTGCGAGCACGTGGAACGAGCGTTCGGAGGTCCAGTGACGATGCTTTCTCACTGCGGATGTCAATAGTCGAGATCATGGCCCCATTAGCCTAGTTCGATCGCGAGCCAACGAGTGCCCTACGGCGCGCGTGAGTCAATTTAGTGTGAACCCACTCAGAGTGAATCAGCTCAGCATGAGCCAGTTCAGCACGAATCAGCCCAGCATTAACTAGCTCGGCATTAATTAGCTCGGCATTAACTAGCTCGGCATTAACTAGCTCAGCATTAACTAGCTCAGCATTAATTAGCTCAGCATTAATTAGCTCAGACAATTTGGGCCGAGGAGTGATTTCAGTTCCCCATAGAGATCTGCGCTCACACTCACCGGGTAGGGAACTTCAAACATTCGCGCGTTGTCGCCCTTGACGAGTTTGAGCCGAACTTCGTTGTCTCCTGAATGTCTAATCAGCACGTCGTTAAGCGCTGTCACAACATCGGTAGTTGCACGATGCTCTGGGACGGAGATAACGAGTGGACCAGATCCGAGGCTCTGCCCAAGGTCCGGAGTGTAGAGACTCACCGCGTGCAATACGATGCCGTCGTCACGCACATTCACCCGGCCCTTAATCACGACGACTGAATCGTTGATGAGCGCAGGCGAAAACTCGTGATACGTCTTACCCAAGAACGTGACAGAAATCTCACCGCCAAAATCTTCGAGCTGCACGATGCCGTACGGGTTTCCGCTATTTCGCGCAGTGCGGTGCTGAACGCTCGTGATGAGGCCAGCGATGGTGGCGGAGTCCCCATCGGAAACGGACTCACCTTCCACGAGGGTCGACACGCTGATAGTCGCGTGTTTGGCGAGCTGCAATTCGAGGCCTGCGAGCGGGTGGTCAGAAACGTAGAGCCCGAGCATCTCGCGCTCGAACGCGAGTTTGTCGCGTTTCGACCACTCCGGTCTGTCTGGAACACGATTGAGCGGTTGTGGTTCATCCCACAGGCTGTCGAAATCGAAACCAACCTGGCCGTTTGCCTCTGCCCGCTTCTCTGACACGACAGCCTCGACCGCGTCTTCGTGGATCTCAACGAGAGCGCGACGAGTTGCGCCCATGGTGTCGAAAGCACCGGCCTTCGCAAGCGACTCGACGGTGCGCTTGTTCGCCACCTGAATGGGAACTTTCCGAAGGAAATCGTGAAAACTCTCGAATCGACCCTTTTCTCGCCGTGCGACCCGAATCAGTTCGACGACGTTCGAACCAACGTTTCTAATAGCTCCGAGGCCAAATCGAATGTCCTTACCCGTGGCAGTAAAGTCACCTGCAGACTCATTCACGTCTGGTGCGAGCACCTGGATACCCATGCGCCGGCACTCCCCCAGATACACACCAAGTTTGTCTTTGGAATCACCAACGCTGGTCAGGAGAGCGGCCATGTATTCCGCGGGGTAGTTCGCTTTGAGGTACGCGGTCCAGTAGCTGAGAACCGCGTATGCCGCCCCGTGTGACTTGTTGAATCCGTAATCCGAGAAGGGAACCATGATGTCCCAGAGGGCGCTTGCAGCCTCCTTGCTGTAGCCGTTCGCCTCCATTCCGGCGGCAAAATTCGCGAATTCTTTGTTGAGAACCTTGAGGTCCTTTTTACCCATCGCCTTGCGAAGAGTGTCAGCTTGACTCAGTGTGAAACCGGCCACCTTTTGTGCCGCCGCCATCACTTGCTCCTGATAGATCACCAGGCCGTATGTTGCCCCCAGGATCTCTGCCAGAGGTTCTGCTAGTTCGGGGTGGATGGCGTCAACATCTTCCAAGCCATTTTTGCGCAGTGCGTACTTGGTGTGAGAGTTCATCCCCATCGGACCCGGCCGATACAACGCGATAACCGCGGTGATGTCGTTAAAACTGTCGGGCTTGAGGTGTTTGAGCAGTGAGCGCAGCGGCCCCCCATCGAGCTGGAAGACCCCGAGAGTGTCGCCTCTGGCAAGCAGATCGTAGGTGGTCTGGTCTGCGTTGAGGTCCAGATCTTCGAGGACCACATCTTCACCGCGGTTTGACTTGATCGAAGCTAAAGCATCTTGCAGCACAGTGAGGTTTCGAAGCCCCAAAAAGTCCATCTTGAGCAAGCCGAGCTTTTCGCACGGTGGCTGGTCAAACTGGGTAATGATCGCGCCGTCATCTTCGCGCCTCATGATGGGAAGCACATCGATGAGGGGCTCAGCTGACATGATCACCCCGGCAGCATGCACTCCCCACTGTCGCTTCAGGTTCTCGATGCCGAGCGCCGTTTCAAACACGCGCGCGGCTTCTGGGTCAGTGTCGATAAGCGCCCGCAGGTCCCCAGCCTCTTTGAACCGAGCTGACGTCTTGTCGGTGACATCGCCGAGGCTCATGTCTTTGCCCATGACTGGCGGTGGCATTGCCTTCGTCAGTTTCTCGCCAACGGCGTACGGCATTCCGAGCACACGCGCTGAGTCCTTGAGAGCTTGCTTAGCCTTAATCGTTCCGTACGTGACGATCTGCGCGACTCGATCATCACCGTACTTCTCGGTGACGTACCGGATTACCTCACCCCGGCGCCGGTCGTCGAAGTCAATGTCGATGTCGGGCATCGAGATGCGGTCTGGGTTGAGGAACCGCTCAAAGATGAGTCCGTGCGCGATCGGGTCGAGTCCGGTGATGTCCATCGCGTAGGCAACCAGAGACCCTGCAGCGGAACCACGCCCCGGTCCCACCCGAATCCCATTCTCCCGCGCCCACCCAATGAAGTCAGCGACCACGAGAAAGTATCCTGGGAAGCCCATTTGATTGATGACGCCGACCTCGTAATCGGCTTGTGCGCGATGCTTCTCTGGCACACCATCGGGGAACCGTCTGGCGAGCCCTTTATCGACCTCTTCTGCGAACCAGGTCGCCTCGGTGAAATTTTCTGGCACCGGGAACCGCGGCATGAGATCCCGCTTTTCAAACGAAACTTCACACTTTTCTGCGACGAGCAGCGTGTTAGAAATAGCCTCTGGGTAGTCAGAGAACAGCGACCTCATCTCACCAGCAGACTTCAAATAGAACTCCTGAGAATCAAATTTAAAGCGGTTCGGATCATCCAGGGTCGAGGCGGACTGGATGCACAGCAGCGCTGAATGTGCTTCTGCATCCCCCGCGTGCGTGTAATGAAGGTCGTTGGTGGCCAAAAGTGGCATTTTCAACTCTTTTGCCAACGTGAGAAGATCTGACATCGTTCGCCGCTCAATGTCGATCCCGTGATCCATGATCTCGCAGAAAAAGTTCTCTTTACCAAAAATGTCTTGGAACTCGGCCGCGGCCGCGCGAGCCTCTGCATACTGACCAAGCCGAAGTCGCGTTTGCACTTCTCCGCCGACGCACCCGGTGGTCGCGATCACACCTTCGGAATAACGCTGAAGTAGTTCACGATCCATTCGCGGCTTGTAATAGAAGCCCTCGATGGACGCCAGAGATGACATCCGAAATAGGTTGTGCATTCCCGTGTTGTTCTGCGACAGGAGCGTCATATGCGTGTAGGAGCCATTGCCTCCTACATCACCATCACCGCCGTTGCCCCATCGGGTGCGTGTCTTGTCACGCCGATCGGTTCCGGGTGTGATGTACGCCTCAGTGCCGATAATAGGTTTGATGCCGAGCTCCGTGGCGGTATGCCAGAAATCGTAGGAGCCAAACATATTTCCGTGGTCGGTGACCGCAATAGCGGGCATCCCCTGCTCGACCGCCGCTTCTATAAGTGGACGAACACGAGCGGCGCCATCCAGCATCGAATACTCG
This sequence comes from Actinomycetales bacterium, assembly GCA_038243605.1. Classification (GTDB taxonomy): domain Bacteria; phylum Actinomycetota; class Actinomycetes; order Actinomycetales; family Microbacteriaceae; genus Terrimesophilobacter. The sequence continues at coordinate 85,182 of JBBSQX010000002.1, read as the reverse complement.
CTGTGCACATGGAGATGCACGAAAGAATCATTGCTCGATGACACTAGTTTCTCCGACTTAATTGGGGTCCTTCAACACTAGGCCAGCGCGGTGACCTGCCGCGAACAACCTGCCGTCAATCGCCACGCAACACGTCGAGGGCATGAGCGAGATCCTGCGGATAGCTCGACGTGAACTCAACCTTTTCGCCAGAAGTCGGATGCTGAAACCCCAGCCGCATCGCGTGGAGCCACTGCCGAGTGAGCCCCAGCCGCTTCGACATCGTAGGGTCGGCTCCGTACATTTCGTCACCAACACACGGATGCCGCTGTGCAGCGAGGTGAACACGAATTTGGTGGGTTCGGCCCGTTTCAAGGTGAATCTCAAGCAAAGAAGCGCCAGGGAACGCTTCTAACGTTTCATAGTGGGTAACAGAGGGCTTTCCGGTGTTGGTTACGGCGAATTTCCATCGCGCACCGGGATGACGCCCAATGGGTGCGTCGATCGTGCCACTCAGGGGGTCGGGGTGGCCCTGCGCGATCGCGTGATAAATCTTGTTGACTTCACGGTCATGAAACGCCCGGTTGAGATGCGTATACGCAATGTCACTTTTCGCCACCACCATGAGTCCACTCGTGCCAGCGTCTAGACGATGCACAATGCCCGCCCGTTCTGCTGGACCAGAGGTGCTCACTCTGATGCCTGCTGCGGCGAGAGCCCCGAGAACAGTAGGGCCATCCCAGCCCACTGACGGGTGAGCGGTCACCCCTACCGGCTTATCAACCACAACAATGTCGTCGTCTTCGAACACGATCGATAACGAGCTCACCGCGCGCGCGACGACCACCGGTTCGCGCTTAGGCTGCCACGAGACATCCAGATCGGCACCTTCAGTCATCCGGTCTGACTTAACAAGAGTCACGCCATCGGCGCTCACCCCGCCAGCGTCGAGAATGTCGGCAGAAAAAGTTCGAGTGAAGCCGAGGAGTCTGGCCAGCGCAACGTCTGCCCTCTCGCCGGCAACGCCGGGAGGAACCGGGAATCGACGACTCTCCATGCGTTAGGCGTCGTCGGCTATGGTGCGATGGCCGTCAATCCGGACGCCCCGTAGCGAAAGAATGATGAACAAACCCATGCTCGCGACGATGAAGGAATCCGCGATGTTGAAGATCGCTGGAAACCCCCAAACCTGCAAAAAATCCACCACGTGGCCTACTCCGAAACCAGGTTCTCGGAAGAGTCGATCGGTGAGGTTTCCTGCCGTTCCTCCGAGGAGCATTCCAAACAGAATTGCCCAAGAGAGTGAACGGATACGGCGTGAGTACCACAGGATGAAGACCGTAACACCCGTCGCAACGATCGAGAAGATCCAGGTGGACCCGCTTGCCAACGAGAACGCAGCACCCGGGTTCTTCACGAAATGAAACTGGAGCACATGACCCAGCACGTCAACTTGCTGACCTTCATCAAGGTTCTGAGTGATGAGAATTTTCGTGACTTGATCAAACCCGTATACGGTGACCGCGACCAACGCTAACGTTAGCAGTACCCTCAGACTTGCTCGTGTTTGAGTGTGCGGCGCAGTCTCGGCCGAAAGCTCAGTTGCCAACGAAGCCCGGGAAGCCCGTCTGAGGCTGCGCCGGAACCCCTCCGAAGTTTGCTGACTCCTGCTGCATCGGCGGTGACTGCACGGGTGGGGACTGCACAGGTGACGACTGCACAGGGGCAGACTGCACTGGTTCAGACTGTGCATGTTCAGACTGTGCATGTTCAGACTGTGCATGTTCAGACTGTGCATGTTCAGACGGCTCAGGTTCCGACTGCGCAGCAGCGGTCGAGGAGTGTGCACTCACACCTGCGGACACAGCGGTTCCATCGAGGTCGTGAAGAATGCTCTCGATGTGGCCCTTCAATTTTTCGCGGTATTCGCGCTCGAAGGACCGAAGGTCGTCAATGCGACCTTCAAGCGATTGGCGCTCCTGATCGAGTGTCGACAGCTGCGCGCGTTGCTGCTGCTCCGCCTCGCTCACGATGCGTGCGGCAGTAGCGTGGCCTTCTGCAATAAGCGAATCACGCTTCTCGATTCCTTCTCGCACGTGCTCCTCGTGGAGGCGACGCGCGAGCTGAAGAAGATTGTTGGTGTTGTTCGGATCTAGCGACGGGTCGCTGCCCGCGAAGCCGGCTGCTGCGGCCGCAGGCTCTACAACGGGTGCTGGCACAGGAGCAGCAGCAGCGGGAGCTGCGGCCGGAGCCGCCATGGGTGCGGCCGGGGCACCATCTCGCTGCAAATCATTGACCTGCGAATCGTTCGCCACGAGTCGCTGACGCAACTCTTCGTTCTCCATGCCCAGACGCCGAAGCTCTACGACGACCTCATCGAGGAAGTCATCGACCTCATCTTGGTCATAGCCTTCACGGAATTTGGTTGGCTGGAAACGCTTATTGACCACGTCTTCTGGAGTCAGAGCCATGTTAGTCACCTTCAAAGATCATTGAAACGTCGAAATCTACGTACAGCTATAAGATATCAAAATTTTTGTGAATCCCCCGTTAACCTCCGGACGACTTCACGGCCAGCGCTGTGTACATCAAAATAATCACGATGAGCATCACTATGCTCCACGAAAAATCAAGAGCCGCAGGCCCCATTCTGAAAGGCGGAACAACCCTCCGCACCAAGCGAATCGGTGGATCGGTGACGGTAAGAACCGTTTCTGAAAGCACTAACCCAATGCCGCTAGGACGCCAACCCCTCGAGAAATTGCGCGCGAGGTCAATGATAAATCGAGCCCACATGAGGAGAAAATAAATCATCAGGAAGATGTAGGCGAACCCCGCCACGATAGAAATGATGGGCACGCCGTTACCAAATTTCGTATGGCAACGACGGAGCAATCCACGTCACGAATCTAATCAGTGTTCTGGGAAGAACGAGGCGTCAACAGTGGAATCCAGCTCTCCCTGATCCCCGCTGACTGCCACGTGTGAGGGGGAAAGAAGAAATACCTTGTTTGTGACTCGCTCAATGCGGCCATACAGCCCTTGCGAGAGCCCGCTCGCAAAGTCGATCAAACGTCGCGCGTCAGACTCGCTCATCTGAGACAGGTTGATGATCACTGGGATGCCGTCACGAAAGTGTTCAGCAATCGTCTGAGCGTCCTTGTATTGACGCGGGTGAACGGTCAGTATCTCGTTCATCTCTGCAACGGGTGCTGCAGCACGCGCTGGGCGACGCAGCGGCGTCACGGGGGCGCGTTGCGACTGCTGCGGAGTTCCCTGCTGCGGCACTGCCTGTGGCGACGCCGGTGCCGCTGCCCCTTGGGTGGGTGCATAGTCATCGAATTCTTCATCCGCAAGGCCCAAGTAGACCATTGTCTTTCGCAGCGGGTTAGCCATTTTGTGCCTCCAGTGGTGTGACGCTTGACTTCGAGATTAACCGGACAGAGGGCGATTTCCCGTGATTGCCGTGCCAATGCGGAGGTGTGTCGCGCCTTCTAGTATCGCTTCACGGTAGTCACCTGACATGCCCGCGGAGATCCATACCGCGTCAGGTGCAACGGTTCTCAGCATCTCTGATGCCTGCCGAACTCGCGAAAATGCTCGACGAGAATCCTCCCCAAGCGGGGCAACGGCCATGACACCCATCAGCCGAATCCCCGGAGTAGAGAGCACTCGATCCGCGAGGGGAACAAGTGCATCGAGGGAGACTCCCCCTCGCGACGGATCATCGGTGAGATTGAGCTGGAGAAAACAATCGGTCGTTCGTTCAGTGGATTCGAGCGCGTTCACGAGAGATTCGCGATCAACAGAGTGAATAACACTCGAATACGCGGAGATCTGCCGCGCCTTCTTTCCCTGCACTTGTCCGACGAACTGCCACGTCAAAGTGGAGTCAGCAACTTCTGTCACCTTCTCGCGTGCCTCTTGGTGACGGCTCTCTCCAAAATCCCGCACGCCAAGTTCTGCGAGCTCTTGCACCATCATGGCTGGATGAAACTTGGTCACAACAATCGTGGTGACGCTCGCAGGGTCACGCCCAGATTCCCGTACAGCATCTCGGATGTCTGCGTGAACGGCACCAAGGCGCTCCGGCAGCGAAATCTCCACTGCCCGCTCATTTCAAGAAGTCGGGAATATCCAAGTCATCGCTGTCGTCGTCGAAATTTGGGTCGGTGGCAGCAGCGGGCACCTCAGGCTCGTCGTTCCACGCGGGCGATTCTGCCGCTCCTTCGTGGGCAGCAAATCCGTTTTCGTACTCGACGGTCGCCTCAGTCGCTGGTGCGCCTGCCATGACGTAGTTTGACCGTCTGTCGGCTTTCTTCGCGATCGGCTCTCCTCCGTCGAACCCTGCGGCAATGACCGTGACGCGCACTTCATCTCCGAGAGTGTCGTCGATAACAGCACCAAAAATGATGTTCGCCTCCGGATGCACTGCTTCTTGTACGAGGCGTGCAGCGTCGTTGATCTCGAATATGCCCAGATTTGATCCACCTTGAATGGAAAGGAGCACACCGTGTGCACCGTCAATGCTTGCTTCAAGCAGCGGGCTTGCCACGGCGAGCTCTGCAGCCTTAATCGCACGGTCTGCGCCTCGCGAGGATCCGATTCCCATGAGTGCAGAACCCGCACCCTGCATCACCGATTTCACGTCGGCGAAATCTAGGTTGATGAGTCCAGGAGTGGTAATCAGGTCAGTAATTCCTTGAACGCCAGCGAGCAGCACCTGATCAGCTGTGGCGAACGCCTCGAGGAAACTGATGCCACGGTCACTGATCTCCAACAGCCGGTCGTTGGGAACCACGATGAGAGTGTCGACTTCGCTCTTCAATGCGGCAATGCCGACTTCGGCCTGAGATGCCCTTCGCTTTCCTTCAAAACCGAACGGACGCGTAACGACACCGATGGTAAGTGCACCGATAGACTTCGCGATTCGCGCGATTACGGGGGCACCTCCTGTGCCGGTTCCGCCGCCCTCGCCCGCCGTCACGAAAACCATGTCAGCGCCGGCGAGTGCTTCTTCGATCTCTTCGGCATGGTCTTCCGCCGCGCGACGACCGACCTCGGGGTCTGCACCAGCGCCGAGTCCTCGAGTGAGTTCGCGCCCGACGTCAAGCTTGACGTCTGCGTCGCTCATGAGAAGCGCCTGAGCATCCGTGTTGATGGCGATGAACTCTACCCCGCGCAGGCCAAGTTCAATCATGCGGTTGACAGCGTTGACGCCGCCTCCGCCGACTCCGACCACCTTGATCACTGCGAGGTAGTTCTGATTCGATGTCACGTCGGTCCTCCGGTGATACTTTCAAGCTCTACTTGAAGTTTAAAGTTATGCTCGGTATGCATTTCCTGACTTGAAGGTAAGCTGCCCCACCCGCCACCGCGCGCAAGCGCTCCCGCGTGTCGTGAAGTTCAACGCAGTTGCGCGAGAACAAAGAGCAGCGCAGGGAAGAACTCTCGCTAGTTAGACCGCACAACGGGACTCATCGGAGCCGAAACATCGAACTCGACATTCGCGCCATCCCCCTGCGTCGCCATAAGCTCCACCAAAACGCGAGCTTTAAGCGCTGAACGCTCTGCGCTGCCCCACCTCACGCGTTGACCTGCGTCGGCGAGGACCAACCGCACGTCATCCTTCGACGTCGCCTGAGCCACATCTACTCGAGACCTGATCGAATCGGGAAGAGCAAGGATCACGTCGACGACAGCAGCAAAGGCCACCGAACCTGTATCGCCACCAGCAAGATCAATGAGCGGAACACCATCCGGTCGCCGCGGCACCGATTCAAGAACGACGCCAGCAGGATCGACCACCTCAAACCCAGAAGATGACGTGACAACGCCCACCGGGGCGCGCTCTACGATATGAATCTTAAGCGTTGACGGAGGAACAATCTCCGTCGAAAAACTACGAATAAGTGGGAACGCATCAAGTTCCGTGCGCACAGCGCCATAGTCGAGCAACGCCAGTGGGGTTCCCAGTTGCCCGGCGATCGCTTCGCGCACATCATCTGCGCTGACTTTAGAAACGCCATCAACAGTGATCGCGCGCAACGCCAATATTGGAGAATAAACAGCCACCGCGAGCAGCCCGCCAAGTATCACAACGATACCTAGCGCGACGCCCCACGCGAGGCGTCGGTGCCGAGAGCGTCGCGTAAACCGACGAACCTCGCTCCGCTCAAACCGGCGGCGTTCGCGTGCGGATGCGCGCAGGCGTGCGCGGCTCCCACGAGGCTCTCGCGGAACTCGCGGAACTCGCGGAACTCGCGGAACTCGTGCGCTGCGGCCAACTGTCGGGCGTGAGGATGCATCTGGCTTCTCTGACGCGGTCCTTAATGGCGCCAACTTGTTTCGAGTACGCCGACTTTTTGGTGTGGGTTTTGACTCTGCGGAATCACGTTCCCTTGCTGCAGAATCGAAGCCCTGTGGTCTCTTCATAGTCGTGGGCCCGTTTCAGGGGCAACTCGATTTTTTTCCTCCAACGCAATCAGAAGATCAGGGATCAATCCGAAGACATCTCCGCCCCCCATGGACATGACGATATCGCCGGATTGTGCGATCCGGGCAGCAGCGTCAACCGCTTCTGCCCACGACTCCACGTACACTGCACGGCTCGAATCAACGAACCTGTCAGTGATCAATTTTGCCGTGACACCCGTCTCTGGATCTTCTCTCGCCGCGTAAACGGGAACGACAATAGTGACATCAGCAAGTTTTTCGAGAACTGCGGCGAACTCCCCCGCCATCCGTTTGGTTCGGCTGTAAAGGTGGGGTTGAAAAATGGGAATGACGCGCCCGCGGCCCACAACAGAACGTGCCCCGCTCAACGCCGCCTCAATTTCGGTCGGGTGATGGGCAAAGTCATCGAATACCCGCACTCCCCCGACCTCCCCGCGAAACTCGAACCTGCGCTCGGTTCCCTCAAATGCACTCAATGCAGCTACCGAGGCCGCCGGCTCGAAACCGAGGGAAACCAACACACCAAAGGCACCAGCCGCATTCAGCGCATTGTGGCGCCCCGGCACCGTTAAACGGGCAGAAAACTCGCGCTCACCCCAGGTCACCCCGAATGACGCCGTCGGGCCAGACTCAATCGAATGAATCCGTATTGTTGCTGTTGCGTCAGTGCCAAAAGTAGAAACCTGCCTACAGTCGATCCGTGGAGTGATCTCCACGGCACCAGCGTCATCCGCAGAGATAATAACTGCGTCGCTGGCCGCAGACGCAAACTCGATGAAGGCATCCTTGAACGCGGCTTCACTCCCGAAATGATCGAGGTGATCGGGGTCGACATTGGTGATCAAAGCGATCGTTGGCGAATAGAGCAGGAATGAGCCATCTGACTCATCCGCTTCCACAACAAAAATGTCGCTGCTGCCTGACATCGCACTCACCCCGAGGGAGCTGATCACGCCACCGTTCACGAAGCTCGGGTCTACACCAAGCTCGCGCAGGGCACAGACAACCATCGCAGTGGATGTGGTCTTGCCATGAGCCCCTGCCACAGCGACGAGCCTGTGCCCTTTCGTGAGCCAGGCGAGGGCGAGCGCGCGATGCACAACCGGAATACCAGCTTTCAGCGCAAATACGTATTCAGGGTTATCTTCGGCGATTGCACCAGAAACGACAACGGTGTCCGCATTGCCAACTGACTCTGCATGATGCCCAACAGTCACAACGACGCCCACGTCACGAAGGTCCCGAACGATCTGCGTGTCTCGAATATCGGAACCCGTGACGGAGATACCTGCGGCGGCAAAAAGTCGAGCGATCCCGCTCATTCCGGCGCCACCAACCCCAATGAAGTGCACACGCCGCGGATTCTCCGGCAACTGCTGATCAAAATTAGTCTTAATCATCTGACTCCACTTTCGCGTGAGCGAGTGCCTCGGCAATAAGCGTCACTGTTCTGGTCGTACCATCTCGCATGCCCTGTGATGCGGTCCTGGCTGACATCTGCGCGATCTTCGCCGGGTCTTTCAAAAGCGGAACGAGTGTGCCCCTCACCCACTCCCCGGTGAACTCGGCATTCTTCACCACGACTGCGCCTCCCGCCGCGACAATGGCCGCCGCATTCCGTTGCTGCTCGCCGTTGCCAATCGGCAGAGGAACGTAGACAGCTGGAATGCCCAATGCGGTCAGCTCACTCACTGTGGCAGAGCCAGCTCGGGCAATCGCAAACTCCGCGACAGAGAAAGCAAGATCCATTCGATCGCAATAGCTGACAACCCGATACCCGGGACGCCCGCTATCCCGCAGTTCAGAACGCGCACCGACAATATGCAGAACATTCCATCCCGCATCAAGAATGCTTAGAAGCTCTGAAGACACTGTCTCGTTGATATGGCGCGCGCCCTGCGATCCCCCCGTAACAAGAAGAACTTTCTTGTTATCGCCCAAGCCGAAGAACTGTAATGCTTCCCCGCGCTTCTCTGAACGATCCAAGGTTTCGAGTGCGGTTGAGAGCGGCATTCCCACGACGCGCGCGTGTTTCAACTTCGTGCCAGAAAACGCAACGCCCACAAAATGAGTGAGTGTGCTCCCCACCCGGTTAGCGAAACCCGGAACAGCATTTGCCTCGTGGACAACAATGGGCCGTTTTTCACGCCACGCAGCCACATAGGCCGGGGCCGACACGAAACCGCCGAATCCCACAACCACGTCGATGTCGCGCTCCCGAACTACCTCACGAATCGTGCGAATCGCCCCTAAAAGCCTCCCGGGAAATCGAAAGATGTCCCCACTGAGACGACGCGGCAGCGGCACTTTATCAATCGTGATGAGCTCATATCCACGTTCGGGAACAAGACGTGCCTCCAGCCCGCTCGCCGTTCCCAACGCGAACACTTCGGATGACGGGTCATTGCTTCGAAGCCGATCGGCCACAGCCAACAAAGGATTCACATGGCCGGCGGTACCCCCACCGGCGAGTAAGTAACGGGTCACCGTACCGCCTGGCTCGTTCTCGGTTGGCGAGCATAGGAGAGCACGATACCAATCGCCAACAGTGTCGTCACCAGCGCCGAGCCACCAGCAGAGATCAGCGGTAGCGGAACGCCTAAAACAGGCAAGAGCCCAAGCACCACCGCAATATTCACGAATGCTTGCGTGATGATCCACACCAGTATGGCGCTGATCGTGATCTTGGCCGCGGGGTCGGTCGACCTACGAATAATCCGGATGAAAGAAAAAGCGAGAATAACAAACAGGGCAAGCACGACAATTGCGCCCAACAAGCCGAGCTCCTCACCGATGATGGCGAAGATGAAGTCGTTATCTGCCTCAGGCAACCACGACCACTTGGCTTTCGAATTGCCAAGACCGACACCGAAAAGCCCGCCAGAAGCCAGTGCCCACCACCCATGCAAAGTTTGCCAGCACAGTCCGTGATAAGCGCCATCGGATGTGCAGCCACTCTGCCAAGCGAGAATACGGTCCTGCCGTGATCCACCCGACATCGTCATGATCAGCGCGGCGCCTGCCATCACCAATGTAGGCAATAGGAGGTGTCTCAGCCGCACACCAGCAAAGAAAAGCGCACCCAGCACAATCGACACAAGGATGATCGCCGTGCCCAGGTCTCCGCCAAAAAGCACTAACAGAATGGCGACGCCAGATACTAAACCGATGGGACGAACGAGGTTTCGCCAATCATCGAGAACGTGAATGCGCTTCGCCAGCATCAGCCCCAGCCAAACGACTAGGGCAACCTTCACCAATTCAGAAGGCTGAAAGGTGAGAGTGTCACTAAACCGAATCCAGTTTCGGTTGCCGTTGCGATCGATACCCAACCCCGTCGCGATGACGAGAAATTGAAGGGCGAGCGAAACAAGAACCGCAGTACCCGCCCATTTCTTCCAGAAAATGGGAGGCAACCGAGCGGCAACAAACATGACGGGAATTCCCAGTAGTGCGAACATTCCCTGTCGCAAAAACCCTGCAAAAGGGTCACCGCTGGAACTGAGCGACTCCACTGAGGAAGATGACAACACCATGACAAGGCCAAAAACCACGAGAAACAATGTTGCGCCAATGACAACGAAGTAATCGGCGTTCTCGGATCCGAAAATACGCTTGACCGCGACGAGCATTGCTGGAGGCGACGAGGCGGTGGGAGTAGATCTTGGATCGCTCGGATCAGGCATCCGCTGGGAGCGCGGAGGGCTCGTCGTCATCTGCGTCTCCTCCCAACAGTTCGTGGACCGCACTGGCGAAAAGTGCTCCACGATCCGCATAGTTACGGAACTGGTCCATCGATGCCGCAGCGGGTGCAAGAAGTACGGTGTCACCGTCTACGGCGATACTCGCGGCCAACCGCACTGCTCTCGACATTACCTCTTTAGTGTCAGTCGTCGTCACCTCGAATACCGGCAGTTCCGGGGCGTGTCGCGCTAATGATTCCATGATGGCCGCACGGTCAATTCCGATGACAATGGCACCCCTGAGCCTTGGCACCACCGACGAAACGAGAGCATCGATGGACGCACCCTTCAGCAACCCACCAACAACCCAGACGAGAGGATCGAACTCTTCTAGCGACGCACGGGCCGCGTGAGCATTAGTTGCTTTCGAGTCATTGACCCAACGAATACCCGACTGAGTCGCCACAACCTCTGCGCGATGGTGATCCGGCCGGAACGCGAGCAAGGCGGTGTGCACCGCTTCAGCTGAAACCCCAAACGACCGCGAGAGAGCAGCGGCGGCCAAAGCATTGGACAGCATGTGTCGACTACCAAGACCGATCGGGAGAAGTTCAGGCGTCGTCGCAAACTCAAGTGCGACGTTGTGCCTATCTTCGACGAATGCTCGGTCACACATGATCCCCTCGATGATGCCGAGATCACTCGGACCAGGAACGCCCAAACCAAATCCGATCGCCCGACAACCTTCCACTACATCTGCTTGCTCCACCAATTCTCGCGTCGCAAGGTCATCCCGATTGAAAACACACGCAACCTTCGTATTCTCGTAAACCTTTGCCTTTGCACCGCGATAAGCGTCGACGGAGCCGTGCCAGTCCACGTGATCATCGGCAATATTGAGACAAGCACTCGCCCACGGAGAAATCTCGCCGAGATAATGCAGCTGAAAGCTAGAAAGCTCAACGACAAGGACATCAAATCCTTGCGGATCTCTGATGGCATCCAGAACAGAAATTCCAACATTGCCGCACGGGGCCGCACGTACGCCACCAGCAACTAGCATCGCTGCGGTCAATTGCACCGTTGTGGTCTTGCCATTGGTGCCAGTGATCAGAATCCATTCTGCGGGAGTACCAACCTTGTCTCGCAGACGCCACGCAAGCTCAACGTCACCCCACACAGTTTTGTCACCCTGATAAGCCCACTGGACTGCGGGATGCGTTGGAGAAAAGCCCGGGGAGACAATAACGAGATCGGGGTTAAAGTGAGACACCTCTGATGGGACGGCAACGTCTAGCTCGCAGGTGACAACGTCAACGCCAAGTACGCGAAGAATTTCTTTCGTCTGGTCGTCGACCGTTGTGGCGGCCACAAGAACAGCGCACCCGAGTTCCGCGAGCGTGTCTGCGGCAGCAAAACCGCTAACCCCAGAGCCGAGCACCACTACTCGAAGCCCTCGCCAGTCAGCATGCCAGCTTGTGAGACCAGCGACGTCGCGAGTCACCATCACGGAGCCGTCGCCGAAAGCCACTCGAGATAGAAGAGCCCAACACCGGCGCCCACGAAAAGTCCGGCGATGATCCAGAACCGCACCACGATAGTGACCTCCAGCCATCCCTTCATCTCAAAATGGTGGTGGTACGGGCTAGCCTGCCAAATACGTTTGCCCTTCGTCACCTTGAAGTAGAAACGCTGCACTATCACTTGGCCGGTGACAATCACAAATAGGCCGCCGATGAGCACGAGTAACAACTCGGTGCGGGAGAGGATCGCCAGGGCTGTCAGCGCGCCACCCAATGCGAAGGATCCGGTATCCCCCATCATGATTTGCGCGGGAGAAGTATTCCACCACAGAAAACCGATCAACGAGCCAACGATGGCGGCGGCGATCGTTGCTAGCTCGAGCGGAGAAGAGACGTCATAACACTTGAAATAGTTCTCTGCACTCACATTCAGGCTGTAGCAGGACTGGATTGACTGCCAGTAACCAATGATGATGTACGACCCGATGGCGAAAATGGATGCACCTGCCGCCAGACCATCGAGACCATCCGTGAGATTAACTGCATTGGAAGTAGACACGGCGAGAAAGACGATCCACAACACGATCAGAATAGTGCCAATGACAACGCCGAACGTCACGATTAAGTCGAAGTCGAGATCCCGGATGAAGGACAAGGCAGTCGACACAGGGCTGCGACCATGACTGTCTCGATAATTAATTCCGATGACCGCAAAAATGACGCCCACAACGGCGGTTCCGATGATCTTGTAGATGCCCGGGAGTCCCAGGCTGTTCTGTTTGCTCACCTTCATCAGGTCATCGACGAATCCGACTAGCCCCACGCCGCCCATCATCAAAATGACGAGCAGCGCGCTGATACTGGGTCGGCCTCCGCCCAGAAAATGGCCGACAAAGTAACCGAGGATGGACGCCGTGATGAACACGACCCCGCCCATGGAAGGGGTGCCGCGCTTGGTCACGTGTGCGGTGGGTGTATCCGCCCTAATGAATTGGCCCAGATTGAGTCGTCGAAACACTTTCGCGAACAAGGGAGTCAGCAAAAGAGTGAAGACCATAGAAAATCCGGCAGCAAAAAGCAGAGCAAGCATTAGGTCACGCCCGCGATTCTGTCGCCGAGCATTCTCAGGCCTGCTGAATTCGACGATTTCACGAGTACGACATCTCCTGGTTGCAACACGTCACGCAGCAGATCGTATGCCAGATCAGTATTCTCAACGAGTACCGACTCCCCATCCCACGAACCTTCGAGCCCAGCGGCGTTATGGATGTGACGGGCCGCGTGGCCGACAACGATCAGTTTGTCGATATTCAGGCGAACGACTAGTCGGCCAAGCCGGTCGTGCTCTTCATCCGCGGATTCGCCAAGCTCGGACATCTCGCCAAGAACGGCGACAGCTCTGTGCTTATCTCGGGTGATCTCGGCAAGCGTCTTGAGCGCAGCAGACATTGAGTCTGGGCTTGCGTTATAGGCGTCGTTGATAACGGTGATGTTCTCTGGAGTGTTGTGGAGTTCCATCCGCCAGTGTTCGGCGCGAGAAAGCTCAGACACCGCCGTGATCGCCTTACCCATGTCGACACCGAACTCTTTCGCGGCCGCAAAGGCTGCGAGAGCATTCATCACATTGTGCTCACCCAAAATTCGAAGTTGGATGTCGTGACGATCCCCCTCCATCACAAGCGTGAAGCTTGTGCCCTGCGTCGTGGTGGCGACATCCTCTGCCCCAATATCGACACCGCCGGAGAACCCGAAGGTCACCACACGTGCTGGCGTCATTTTGGCCATCTCTGCCACTCGAGAATCATCAGCATTGAGTACCGCAAGAGCTGTGGCGGGGAGCTCGGTGACGATCTCGGCCTTGGCCCTCTGGGTCGCCTCGATGCTTCCAAAGCCGCCAGCATGCGCCAGCCCCACCTTGAGCACGATGGCAACATCTGGCACGACGATCGACACCAGCCGCGCTATTTCATGCTCAGCACTCGCTCCCATTTCGACGACAAGATAGTCGGTCGTTTCGGTGATCTCCAACATCGACAGGGGCGCGCCAACCTCGTTGTTGAATGATTCGCGAGGTGCAGCAACGCTACCCACTGTCTCAAGAATTGTTCGAAGCATATTCTTCGTCGTCGTCTTGCCGTTTGATCCGGTGACGGCAACAACTTTCATGATTCCCCGAGCGCGGACTCGCGCAACAACTTCTCGTGCGAGAACGGTGAGTGCGTCGAGCGAATCCTTCACCACGATGACGGGAACGGCAACATCGAGTTCGTGTTCCGCGATGATCAGGCACGCACCGGCGTCGATCGCTGCCGGGACAAACTCGTGACCATTGGTATTCTCGCCACGCATGGCGATAAAAATGCAGCCAGGAGTCGCGCGTCGCGAATCGACCACTACCGGGCCCGTGACGGATGACTCGATGGAGTCGCCATGAAAGACCCCGCCAACGATGCCGGCAAGCTCAGTCACCGATAGGTGGATCACCAGCCCGCCTCACGCAGTGCTGCACGCGCTTCTGCACGTGCCGAAAACGAGCTTTTCACGCCGGCAATGTCTCGAAAGTCCTCGTGACCAGGTCCTGCCCACAAAATTGAGTCTCCTTCTTTCGCTAACGCAACAGCGCGTCGAATTGCCTTCTCAGACGGGCTCACTTCATACAACTCTGCCGGATGTTCAGCGAGTGCTGCTCCTTCGATGAGTGTTTTTCTAATCGCTTCCGCATTTTCGAAGCGCGGCTGGTAGTCGGTGATAATCACGATATCGGCGTACTCCGCGGCGACTCGCCCCATTTCAAGTCTCTTTGTAGCATCGCGGTCGCCGTCGGCACCGAACACCATGATCACTCGCCCCGACGTGACATTGCGCACGGCGACGAGCGTATTGAGAAACGCGTCTGGACTGTGGCCGTAGTCAACATAGAGAGTCGGCCCAGTATCTCCAGAAACCCGCTCTGCACGGCCAGGCAGATACACATCGATGCCGTCCTGAATCGCGTGTCCGATAGCTTCAATTTCAAAGCCAGCCTCGACGAGCATCACGATGGCAAGTGCCGCATTAGCCGCCATATGCCAGCCAATCAGCGGAACAGTTGTTTCGATAGATCGCCCCTCTGGGCCGGTCAGGCGAAACGACGTGTAGTCGAGACGTTCTTCGAGGACCTCGACACGCCATTCAGCATCGACACCGGCAACTGTCGAAATGGTTGTCACAGGAATGCGAGACCCATCAACGACACGTTGACCCCACTCGGTATCAAGAGAAACGACACCGCGACGCCCATGCTCCTGTTCGAAGAAGGCAAGTTTCGCGGCGAAATACGCATCCATTGTGGAGTACTCATCGAGGTGATCGTGGCTGAGGTTCGTGAAAGCAACAACGTCAAACACGATGCCGCCCACTCGGTTCTGGCTCAGCGCTTGTGCGCTCACCTCGACCACTACCGCACGCGCTTCACTCTCACGCATTCTGGCAAGCAGCGCGTGCAACTCGCTTGCTTCTGGGGTTGTCAACCTGCTGGGAACGCTGACGATATCACCGATGTGCCGCTCTGCCGTAGAACTCAATCCCGTAACGAGACCAAGCTGACGCAGGATTGCTTCCAATAGATATGCCGCAGAGGTTTTGCCATTGGTGCCAGTGATCCCAAACATCAACGGGGGTTCTTCTGCTGTTTGGTAAATCCACGCTGAGACGTCGCCCAGGGCCGCCCGTGGAGAATCAACGATCACAACTGGCAACCCAGACTCGCGAGAGAGTTCGATTCCTGCAACGTCAGTCATTACGGCGACGGCACCGCACTCACGGGCTTTCGCGGCAAAGGACGCGCCATGGCTGTTCTTTCCGGGTAGGCCAACGAAGAGGTCACCCGGATGCACTTCGTTCGTGCTCACTGTGATGCCACTCACTTCGATGCCATCGATCGAGCCATCGACTTCTAACCCAAAGTCGGCAACCAAACCCGCGAGTGACCTCGCCATGGGGTGCTCTGGACGCAGAACCGGGGGCGTCCGATCAGTCAATTCAGCCTCATTCTTACCAGGTGGTCGGGAAGCCGGGGGCTGGGCCCTTCGACGGCGGCACCCGGTAGGTCTTTAATAATTGTTTCACGATCTTACTGAATGTCGGGGCAGCGGCCGCTGAGGTCTTCTTAGTCTGCGGCTTCACGTACGTGGCGATCACAACATACTCGGGGTTATCTGCGGGAACAATTCCGGCAACGGAAACGATCGTGTCATTCGTGTACACACCGCCAGCTGCGACCTCTGCCGTGCCCGTCTTGGCTGCTATTCGGTAACCGGGAACCGTGAGAACATCCGACAACCAACCACCGGTGACGACACTTTCTAGCATCTGAATTGTCGTCGTGGAGGCCTCAGCAGAGATCACTCGTGTTCCGGCAGTGGACGGCTGGTCAACGACAGTTCCGTCTGGTTTCGTGCAACCTTGAACCAACGTCAGAGGTAGCCGAACTCCGCCATTGGCAAGGCCCTGAAGCGCGCTCGCCATTTGTGCGAGGGTCACAGAAACGCCCTGGCCATAGGTGATGTCGTAATTCTGCTGAACATTCCAGTTCTCCGCGAGCAGGCCATCTGCCTCTCCCTGAAACTTGACAGCCGTCTCCTGCCCAAGGCCGTACTTTCGCAGGTAGTCGTATCGGATATCTTGAGGGATACTTGACCCAAACTTAGACATGCCGACGTTGGAGGATTGCTCGAGAACCCCGGTGAGGGTGAGGTGTTGGTCAGCGTGGTAGCTGTCATCACGAACCCGAGCACCGTCTGGCGTCGACCACAGGTAGGGAACCTCAACTTGAGAAGATGGTGTGGCCGCACCCTGATCAATCAGCATCGAGGCGGTGAGAGCCTTCATAATTGATCCCGGCTCAAACATGTAGTTGAAGGCCCGAGAGCCCAAGAACTGCACAGCTGTGCCATCCACGTTGTTGGGATCAACGGCCGGCCAATCGGCCATTGCCATGATGTGGGCGTCTTTGACGCGAACCACGACCGCCATGCCAGATTCTGCCCCAATAGCGATTGCTTGCTCCGCGACCGCTTGTTGCGAGAACCACTGAAGATCACTGTCGATCGACAGCTTCAAGGTTCCACCCGGAATGGCCTCTTCCGTCGTCACGGTACTGCCCGGGAGCCTGACCCCATCTGCCCCGCGCTCGTACGTCGACGAACCGTTCGTACTTGCCAGGCAGGAATCCGCTGTGGATTCGAGTGCATTTTGAGGCCCATCAGTGCCAACGAATCCGACAAGGTTTCCCCCCACGGCACCAAGCGGATAAGTACGATGCGGGCGCGGGTCGTAATAAACCCACGGGATACGAAGATCCCTGATCGCTCGGAAAGTGTCAGTATCGACGCTTTTCACCAACATCGCCCAGTCGGCCGTTGGATCTGCCGTCACCGAGGTGAGCAGGTCATTCGGTTGGGTACCAGTGAGCGTGGCGATCTCAGTGACCGCGTCGAGAACACTGACTGTCTGTTCGTTGCCATCCTTCGACGTGCGTGAAAACTGTTCCGCATTCCGGGGCGATGCTGTGATGTCGTAGCGCGTGACGCTGTCGGCAAGAACCTTGCCGTTCTCATCAACGATCTGCCCGCGCGGCGCCGGGATAGGTTCCTCAATCGCTCGCTTGTTAAGCGACTCAACGTTGAAATCAGCAGCCCGAACAACCTGGATATCTACGAGTCGGATCACGAACACCGACACGACGGCGAGCGTGACAAGAATCGCGAGGGCGAGCCTCCTGCGGGTCGTTCGCTGATAGTTCACAATTTCACGCCCTTGAGATCACCATTCATCGAGTAGTTGGTGACGGAAGTACTGCACCGTTTGAGGCTACAGAGCCGTTGGCAACTGCTGGTTGAGGCGCGCCCGCCGCTGCGGTAGTTGAGCTGACCGGAGTCATTGATGCGAGCGGCACACCAGCAAGCAACTGATTCTGAACCAGCGGACCGCCATCCGCCCCGAGTTGGATTACGTCGTTGGCGATCGCCGCTGCTGGGTTGCCAAGCACAACACCGTCAGACAATCGTAAATATGCAGTATTCGAGTTCGTCACCATGCCGAGCTGCTCAGCGTTGGCAGCAAGGTGCTGTGGGGATTCAAGAACATGAAGCTGTTCGGTCAGAGACTGCTGGTCCCGTGAGAGCTCTTTCTGTTCCTGCTGCAGCGACGAAATTTGGTATGCGCCGTTTGACACGACAATGCTCAACAGCAACTGAGCGACCAAGATCGCGAAGAGTCCACCGACCGTCACGAGTGCATAGAAAGACTTTGGTCGTGCCTTCTTTTGGTCGCGTGTGGGAACGACATCAAGCCTGCGTGGTTGCGGCGGCAACGCCGCTGGGGATGGGTACGGTAGCTTCAGCGGAAGGGCACTCATGCTTGCCGCCTGACGCGTTCAGCAGCGCGTAACCGCACAGGTGCTGAGCGGGGATTGGCAGCAATTTCGCTCTCGCTTGCTCGCTCCGCACCACGCACGAGCAGCTTCAGTGTTGGCTGGTGTTCCGGAAGTTCCACCGGCAGTCCGCGAGGTGCACTCGACGAGGATCCCTTGGCGAAGGCGTGCTTCACAAGCCGATCTTCAAGGGACTGATACGAGAGAACAACAATCCGTCCTCCGACGGCCACCTTGTCAATGGCGGCCGGAATCGCGCTTTCGAGAACAGAGAGCTCGTGGTTAACTTCGATGCGCAGAGCCTGAAATACGCGCTTTGCCGGATGACCCGCCCTGCGGGCTGCCGCCGGGGTCGCCTCGGCAATAAGAGTGACAAGTTGAGCAGAGCTGACGAGTCGGGCCTTTGCCCGTTCCTGAACAATGCGGCGAGCAAAACGCGGAGCAAGCTTCTCTTCACCGTAGGCATAGAAGATGCGTCGAAGGTCGCTTTCGCTGTAGTCCGCAAGCACGTCTTCTGCGGTGAGCTCTGCACTAGCATCCATGCGCATATCCAGCGGTGCGTCTTTCGAGTACGAGAACCCGCGCTCGGTCTGGTCGAGCTGAAGTGAGGAGACTCCCAGGTCGAAGAAAATTCCCGCCACCTCGCGGTGCCCAAGATTATTGAGGACGTCGCCCATTTCGTCGTAGACGGCGTGCACGAGGTGAGTACGTGACGCAAATCGACTCAGTCGTGCACTAGAGATCGCAAGAGCATCTCGATCACGGTCGATACCGATAAGAGTGAGCTTTGGGAATCGGTCGAGGAATGCTTCTGCGTGCCCTCCCATTCCCAGCGTGGCGTCGACTAGCACTGCCCCGGGAACGCCCAATGCAGGCTCAAGTAGCTCTAGTGAACGCTGCAGCAGGACGGGAGTGTGAATACTGGCCGGATCTGGCTGCGGAACGAGTTTTTGTTCAGTCATATGAAAGGGGCCTTGCCCCTTGAGCCTGATTCCCCTCCGCATCAGGCCTGGCACTGGGGAAGAGTGTCAGGAGCGGATTCGGTGGGGAGTCAAGACCAAGGCGCTAGAAGAGGCCAGGGATCACCTCCTCCGTGATCTCGGAGAAGCTGTCTTCCTGCTCGGCGTAGTACTCGTTCCACGCCTGTGTGTCCCAGATCTCAGCGTGGTTGCCTGCACCAATGACGGTGAGCTCACGGCCCAATCCGGCATAACTGCGAAGGAGCGCAGGGATGGTGACCCTGTGCTGCTTGTCTGGCACCTCTGAGTGCGCCCCCGAAAGAAAGAGTCGCAGGTAATCGCGTGACTTCTTACTGGTCACCGGAGCCTGGCGAATGCGTTCGTGCAACTCTTCGAATTCCCGAGTGCTGTACACAAAGAGGCAACGCTCCTGACCGCGAGTGACGACAATGCCTGCCTCAAGTTCATCCCAGAACTTCGCGGGGAGGATGATGCGGCCTTTGTCGTCCAGTTTGGGGGCGTAGGTACCAAGAAACATCCGCGGTCCTCCCCCTCGTTCTCCGGCCCGGATTTAGGTTGCCTCCACTTTACTCCACTTACCACCACAAAACAATCAGATTTCGCCAAATTCCTTCCCCTATTCACGAATCAGCCCGATAGGCAGGGGGAATTCACCGTGGAGGATGGTGGAGGAATCTTCTTCACTTTGCCCGCATGTGGGCAAGAAAAAAGCCGACGTCTCCGCCGGCCTATCTAAGAACGCATTAATTCAAGGGAACTACTGAGCGATTCGACGACTCAGGGGCTGGAAACGCAGCGATTAACGCACTGAGGAGCAACACGGGGGTTCGCAATCAAGCGGTTCACAACACAGCGGTTCACAACACGCCGTCTAGTGCCCGCGCTCGTCCTGTCGCTTATCCCAACGGTCGTTCATTCGATCCATGAAACCTGCACGCTGGCGAGGTCTGGAGGTGTGGTCGGTAGGTGCCACCGTTGGCACCACAGAACGCTTAAGCGCCAGGAGCACACCAACAAACATGACCGTGAAGCCAATGATTCCGATCAGCGGAATCTGAGAAGCAACTCCGGCGATGATGCCGACGATCCCGAGTATGCCCACGAGAATGCCAATAACTATCCAACGATAATTCGGACGAGAGTTTTGGTTGCCCACAGTCGCAACAAAGTCGGCATCGCTTTGATAAAGGCTGCGCTCCATCTCTTCTAGGAGGCGCTGTTCTTGCTCTGATAGCGGCATGGTCACTCCTCTCGGGTTTGAGATCGACGCTGTCTTACCCAACATTGTATGCGCAGTGGGATGGCTAGGCTATAAGAATGCCTGAGAGTAAGCAGTTAGTCGACCTCGTTCAGGAGGGAATCGATCGCTTTCTCGATGCACGCGCGCCACTCCTCGCACACATTGGTGTTGAGTTTGCTCCCTTCATCGACTACTCACGCGACCTCTTGCGCGGAGGCAAAAGGTTCCGAGCCCTGTTTTGTTATTGGGGTTGGCGTGCAGTGAGCTCGAACGTGGATCCCCTCGATCCGCTCGCTGATGACTCGCCTGGTCGAGAGGATGCCATTGTGGCGGTCGCCGTCGCGCTCGAGCTCTTTCAGGCCGCCGCTCTCGTTCACGACGACATCATCGATAACTCCAATACGCGCCGTGGTGGCCCCTCTGTGCACCGACGATTCGAAATGACGCACCGCGACAACACGTGGTCCGGTTCGGCGGAAACTTTTGGACGATCTGCTGCAACCCTTCTTGGCGACTTACTGCTGGCTTGGAGCGACGAAGCTTTCGATGAGGCCCTCGCGCTTACAGCATCAGAAAAGGCACGAATAACTGCACGACGTGAATTCAATCGGATGCGCAGCGAAGTGATGCTCGGACAGTATCTCGATGTGCTCGACGAACAATCATGGATGAACCACCCAGAATCAGAACAACTCAGCAGGGCACATAGGGTAGTCGTCTATAAATCAGCGAAGTACAGCGTTGAAGCGCCCTTGGTAATCGGGGCGGCGCTCGGTGGCGGCGATGACAGTGTCTTGGCAGGCTTGCGTGCGTTTGGGCTGCCGCTTGGGATCGCGTATCAGCTTCGTGACGACGTACTGGGAGTGTTCGGCGACTCTTCCGTGACGGGAAAACCCTCCGGCGATGATCTGCGTGAAGGAAAGCGCACGGTTTTGGTGGCGTTGGCGCGTGCACAATTGCCGTCGAATGCTCGACGATTCGTCGATGAGCTTCTTGGAGATCCAGACCTGAGCGAGGTGCAAGTGCGATTACTGCAAGAAACACTTCGCGACAGCGGTGCGGTAGACGATGTCGAGAGCATCATCCGTCGCGAGGTATCACGCGCAGCGGACTCTCTTCAGGACCTTGACATTGCATCGAGTGCGCGGGAAGAGCTGCTGGGTCTGACGGACATCGTCATTCGCCGAAGCGCGTGACCAGCACCTTTTCGGTCAGAAACCCAAAGCCTGAGCAACCCGGCGAACTTCGGCCTTTCGGCCGGCACGTAACGCACTGATCGGCGACGTCTCTAAGCTCTGTTCGTCGTTCAAGAGCCAGTGCATGGCTTCGTCATCGGAGTACCCGCTGTCGGCGAGAAGGATAAGCGTTCCCTTGAGTTCAGGCAGCGGTTCTCCGTCACGAATAAACAGTTCGGGAACACGCCACACTCCGTCGACACGGGACGCAAGCAGCGACCTGTCTTCGATGAGGCTGCGCACTCTGCTGACACCAAGGCCGAGAGCATCCACGAGGTCGGGGACGGTGAGCCAACGAATATCTTCGCTCGAATCTGAGTTTGACGATTTTTCCACGGTTAAAGAGTGCCAGATCGGTGCCGAGAGTGTGGGAGGACACGATATGTTTCGTTCATATTAACCCAATTCACTTTAGTCACACTAATTGACATGCGCCTCTATCTGTGTCATTTTGAACTAGTCAGACTGGGGAAAAAACATGACCGAACTTTTCGCGCGCAAGAGCGCCACTCGTGGCCGCGATCGCGCGCAGCACGCAGTTTCGAAATCGGCGAGCAAGGTTGCCAAAGGCGCCATGCACACTCTGCCCATCGTGTTAGTCGGCACCATTGCCATGAGCCTCAACATGACGGCCCCCCTTGACACCACCAATCTCAAACACGACGACAAACCTAAAGACTCCAACGAGCAGCTCCGTAACGTCATTGCGACAGCGATGAACGCTGCGGCGAATGAACGAGCACAATCGGGCACTCCGGCAACGTCAGCACTCGGTGCTCCCGCCGTTGCCGCCACGACAACTGCCCCCGCTTCCTACCGCGTTCTCAGCGGTGACACTATCAGCTCGATTGCTTCCAGTTACGGCCTTTCTACCGCCTCGGTACTCGCGCTCAATGGGCTCGGATGGAACTCACTCATCTTTCCAGGGCAGGTTCTGCAACTGACGAACAACCCAGCGGCACCCACCTCGACAATCGCACCGCCCGCGACCGCTACGCCGTCAGCGACGTCGCAGGCCGAATACACCATCACCCAGGGCGACACCGTCAGTGCCATCGCCAGCAGGTTCGGCGTCTCGACCCAGGCAATACTGACCGCAAACCAGTTGGGCTGGTCGACCATCATTTACCCCGGCCAGACCATCGTTATTCCCGGCACTGCGGAACCGGCTGAGGCCGACTCAGTCACACCACCCGCAATCGCCCCGCCAGCTGACGCGCCAAGCGGCGATGCGCCACCCGTTGTTGCGCCACCCGTTGTGGATATCGCGCCAGTTTCTGATGTGACACCAATCTTCGAAGCTCCGACCGCTGGCCCACACAGTTCGAGCTACCTGATTACATCAGGAGATACCCTCACGAGCATCGCCGTCGCTTTCGGCGTCAGCGTCCAGGCAATCCTCGATGCAAACGGGCTGAATCACTCCAGTACTATTTTCGCCGGGCGTGCGCTCGACATCCCGCAGATCACGAATGCGCCAGCGAGTGTGGGCACAATGGTGACGCCGCTCACCGCGGAGATGGCAACCAACGCGCGAACAATTATTGATGTGGGTACATCCCTTGGTGTGAGCGACTACGGACTTGTTGTCGCTCTTTCCGCCGCGATGCAGGAGTCCACTCTTCGAAACCTCAACTACGGCGACCTCGACTCACTTGGCCTTTTTCAGCAGCGGCCAAGTACCGGGTGGGGCACTCCCACACAGGTTACTGACCCTGAGTACGCCAGCAAATTGTTCTTCGGCGGGCCAAACAATCCCAACTCTGACAACACTCGTGGGCTTCTTGATATCCCGGGATGGCAGTCAATGACCGTGACGCAAGCAGCACAAGCGGTGCAGATCTCTGGTTACCCTGATGCGTACGCGAAGTGGGAGACTTCTGCCAGAGCGTGGCTTTCACAACTTCGCTAAAGAGGTCCGAACTCGTCGTTCTCGGTGTTTTGGCGGCTCTATTCAGCACTGTCTCCGTAGACTTCTGCGGTGAGCTCTAACTCCACCGATCCCATGGTTGGCCGTCTTATCGATGGCCGCTATCAAGTGCGCTCGCGGATCGCACGGGGCGGGATGGCCACTGTCTATCTGGCCACCGACCTTCGACTTGAGCGACGAGTCGCGATCAAGGTCATGCACGGGCATCTCGCCGACGATAGCCAGTACAAGGCACGATTCATCCAAGAGGCAAGGTCTGCGGCACGCCTTGCCCATCCCAACGTTGTTAATGTTTACGACCAGGGGCAGGATGCCGACACGGCATACCTAGTGATGGAGTACTTGCCTGGCATTACTTTGCGCGATTTACTCAACGAGCATCCGACGCTGACCAATGAGCAGGCCTTCGACATCATGGAGGCCGTGCTTTCTGGGCTTGCCGCCGCGCACCGCAATGGGATAGTGCATCGCGATCTGAAACCAGAGAACGTACTTCTTGCCGATGACGGGCGTATCAAGATTGGTGACTTCGGGCTCGCGCGTGCCGCCACTGCGCAGACTGCTGCCGGGAATGCGCTCCTCGGCACAATCGCCTACCTCTCCCCCGAACTCGTTACTCGCGGAGTCGCGGATGCACGCAGCGACATCTACGCGGTGGGCATCATGCTGTACGAGATGCTGGCAGGTGAGCAGCCGTTCAAGGGCGAGCAGCCGTTCCAGATCGCGCACCAGCACGCCAACGACACGGTTCCCACACCGAGCAGCAAGAACACCCGTATTCCTGCGGAGCTTGATGAGCTCGTTCTGTGGGCAACAGCTCGCGATCCTGAGCAGCGGCCCCGCGATGCGAAGGCGATGCTTGACCAACTGAACGAGACGCGGCGGCTTCTGCAGGGTGATGCGACGGCGACGGTACCGCTAAACTCACCGATGCAAACGATGGTCATGCCGCGGCCTCTCGTTGCCTCGCCTGAGGCGGAGACCCAAGTTCTTGGTTCCCGCGCCCGACAGCGAACAGGGCCCGTTGCTTTCGATAGCACGACCACTCTCACCCGACGATCAGACAAGCGGCGTATGCGGGGCCGCTGGCTTGTCGCTATGGTGGCTGTTCTCGCCATACTCGCCGGCACGACGGGCTGGTATTTCGGCTCAGGACCTGGCTCAAAGGTGATCATTCCCAGCGTTGAAGGCGCAAGCGTCGCAGAAGCAACCGTGGTTCTGACGGACGCAGACCTTGTTGTTGCCGCTACTCAACGTCAAGAATTTAGCGTGAAGATTCCTCTCGGACAAGTGATCGGAACCGACCCAGATGTCGGCCAAAGTGTTGCCCACGGCGGCACCGTGACGCTCATCGTCTCTCAAGGCCCCAAGTCACTCGAGATGCCTGTGCTCGCTGGCCTCACGGAAGAAGCTGCGCTTGCGGCGTTGGGTAGTTCCTTTGATATTCAAGAGTCACAGTATCTTTTCGACCACGAGGTGCCTGCCGGTACTGTGATCTCCGCCTCCGGTGTCGATCTCGACGGCAACACTCTCGACCTCGCCACGGTCACTGAGTACTGGGATGGCCAGCCTGTCACCCTTGCCATTTCTCTTGGCCCGATCCCCGACACCAAGGGGCTCTCCGTCGACGACGCGAAAAGGGTGCTCTCGGAGAAGGGCCTCGTAGGGTCAACTTCTGGCAGCCTGCACGACTGGAGCGATGATGTGCCAAAGGGCAGCGTCATCGGGGTTCAAGTACCGGAGGGCACAGAAGTCACGAAGGGCACCGAGCTTCAGATCATCGTCTCTGACGGTATCGAGCAAGTCGAGATTCCGGATGTCATCGACAAGACCTGGACGGAGGCGAAAACACTTCTAGAAGGGGCCGGCTTCGTCATCGAATTCAATGGTCCTTTCAGCGCGTTGTACGCAACGAGACCAGACGAAGTAGTTGTTCAAGACCTCTCGCCTGACGGAGGAAAGTTGGTAGACAAGGGCTCGACGATCGGCGTGAAGCTGAAGCCGAAGGGCTGATCTCCCCATCGACCACGCCGAACCTCTTGTCTAGCGCGCCCCAAGCTCCTCGGCCACAAGAAACGCCAACTCAAGTGACTGCATGTGATTGAGCCTGGGGTCGCACAGAGATTCGTAGCGCGTCGCCAGTGCCGATTCATCAATCTGCTCTGAACCGCCCAGGCACTCCGTGACGTCGTCACCGGTCAGTTCAATGTGGATGCCACCGGGGTGAGTGCCGACCTGTCGGTGCGCTTCGAAGAACCCCTTGACCTCGTCAACGACATCGTCGAATCGACGCGTCTTGTACCCGGTGGGTGTTGTGAGTCCGTTGCCATGCATCGGGTCGCTCACCCACAATGGTGTAGCGTCGCTCTCCGCGACAGCCTCGAGCAGTGGCGGAAGCACGTCTCTGATCTTGTCTGCGCCCATGCGGGTAATGAAGGTCAATCGACCTGGCTCGCGATCTGGGTCCAGCGCGTCGATGAGCCCCAGCACATCTGCGGGGGTCGCCGTGGGACCAAGCTTCACGCCGAGAGGGTTTCTCACGCGAGACAAAAAGTCGATGTGCGCGCCATCGAGCTGACGCGTGCGCTCCCCCACCCACACGAAATGGGCCGAGGTGTCGTACGGTGTTCCGGTTCGGGAGTCAATGCGCGTCAGCGGGCGCTCGTAATCCATGAGCAGCGCCTCGTGCGAAGTGTAGAACTCGGTGCGCTTGAGAGCTTCGAAGTCAGCCCCGCACGCCATCATGAACTTGATAGCCCTGTCGATTTCGCGAGCCATGTGCTCGTATCGCACGTTCGCTGGGTTGCGAGCAAAGCCCTGATTCCAGCTGTGCACCTGGCGCAGGTCAGCAAATCCACCCTGTGTGAAGGCGCGGATGAGGTTCAGCGTGCTCGCGGCCGTGTGGTAACCGCGAACGAGTCGCGCGGGGTCTGCCGCTCTCGATTCCGGTGTGAAGTCGAAACCGTTCACGATGTCACCTCGGTACGCGGGAAGGGTAACGTCGCCCCGCGTCTCTGAGTCGCTCGAGCGTGGCTTCGCAAACTGGCCGGCCATTCTGCCCATTTTGATGACAGGCATCGACGCACCGTAAGTGAGCACGACGGCCATCTGCAGAATCGTCTTCACCCGATCACGAATCTGGTTTGCAGTAGCTGCCGCAAAAGTCTCAGCGCAGTCCCCGCCTTGGAGTAGAAACGCTTCTCCCCGGGCAGCGCTGGCCAGTCGATCACGCAGGATGTCGACCTCACCAGCAAAGACCAGTGGAGGAAGCGAGGAAAGTTCTTCTGATGCTGCATGCAGCACGTCGGCTGAGCGCCACTTTGGCTGCTGCGCAATGGGAAGCGTGCGCCAGTGATCGAGCCCGTCAATCACTGCCGGTTCGGCGATCACGACTGGTTCGGATGGGTCGACCACAAAAAACTCCTTACATGGGCACTCGGCACGCTCATGAGAACGCACCGCACTGGGCGGATGACGCGCTGCGACAATGCAGACGGTTTCGGTATTACACCGGGCATTCCAGCTTATCTGTGATGGACGCGCCATGAGTTTTCATCGCGCAGTGTGACGACCACACCGAGAAACACGGCTACGTGCGGTTTGTGCTTGCCGACAGTTCTTTGACGCTACTCGCATACACATCGATGTATTCTTGATCGCTCAGGTGGCTGATCTCATACATGATCTCGTCGGTGATGGATCGAAGAATAAACCGATCGCTTTCCATTCCCTCAAACCTCGAAAAATCGAGCGGTTCACCAATCACGATGCCGATTCTGCGCACCTTCGGAAGTCGCTTACCGATAGGCATGACCTTTTCGGTGTCAATCATCGCCACCGGAACAACCGGCACTCCACCCTCAAGAACCATGCGAGCGACACCAGTGCGTCCGCGATAGAGCTTGCCATCCGGGCTCCTCGTGCCCTCTGGATAGATGCCGAGCACTTCGCCGCGGCGGATGACGCCCAAGCCGGTACGCAGACTCGCTTCAGACGCTTTGCCGCCTGAGCGGTCGATAGGCAGCATTCCTGCTGCCTTCAGAAAGTTCTTAATCGCCCAACCTTTGAATCCTTTGGCCGTGTAGTAGTCGCTTTTTGCGAGAAAAGTCACGCGCCGCTCGATGACGAGCGGAAGGAACACAGAATCGATAAAGGAGAGATGATTGCTGGCCAGAATCACGGCACCGTTACGAGGAATATTCTCTTCGCCGGTCACCCACGGTCGAAAAGCGGTGCGCAAGATAGGCCCGGCGATCAGGTTCTTCATGAACCAATAAAACATTCGACGCCTTCCTTCCTGTGGGTTCCGCTCAAACGAACAGCGCTTTAACACTAGTCCGCGATGGCCCATCCATAAAGCGGCGAGAGAACGTCAAGTCTGACGCGATAGAGTTATTTCACTGTACTGACCGGTATCAAAGGAGTTGCCGTGGACCACTACGACATGCCCGCACTCGTTCCCGCTGATCCTGAAGCGAACGCGACAGATTTGCTCATGGATCGGGTGAATGCGACCCCCGACCTGGCGATTTTCTCGCTCCCCACTCACGATGGTGGGTGGACTGATGTGACGGCGACCGAGTTTTACCACCAGGTTCGAGCCCTCGCCAAAGGGTTTGTTGCCGCAGGGATCAAACCCGGCGACAAGGTCGGACTCATGTGCAAGACCCGCTACGAGTGGACGCTAATCGACTTCGGAATCTGGTTTGCAGGGGCGGTGATGGTGCCGATCTACGAAACGTCGTCACCGACTCAGCTCCAATGGAACCTGAGCGACTCCGGCACCGTTGCGATGATCACAGAGACCGCTGACCACTTCGCACGATTCGACGAGGCGCACGCAGACCTTCCTCTCATAAAAAATGTTTGGAAGATCGACACCGGCGACATTGACAAGCTTGCCGCTAGCGGCACGGATGTTACCGATGACGAGATCGAGCGCCTCCGCAACCTTGCAAAGGGCAACGACCTCGCCACCCTCATCTACACCGCGGGAACCACGGGGAGGCCAAAGGGTTGCATGCTGACGCACTCCAACTTTGTGGAGCTCACGCGCAACGCAACCAAAGCAATACCTGAGGTGGTAAACACTGAGTCGAGCACCCTCCTCTTTATTACGCTCGCTCACATTTTTGCGCGCTTTATCTCGTTGCTCGCGATCGTCGGAGGCGTGAAGGTCGGCCATCAGCCAGACACCAAGCAGCTCTTGCCCGCCATGGGGTCGTTTAAGCCAACCTTCCTGCTCGCCGTCCCGCGGGTGTTTGAGAAGGTGTACAACTCGTCGGCGCAAAAGGCTGAGAGTGGCGGAAAGGGCAAGATCTTCCGCAAAGCAGCCTCGGTCGCCGTTGCGCATTCGAAGGCCATCGATGCTGGCAAGGTGCCCTTCGGCCTTGAGCTTCAGTTCAGGCTGTTTGATCGCCTCGTGCTGAGCAAGATTCGCGCAGCCCTCGGCGGACGCGTCAAGTACGCAGTATCGGGTTCAGCTCCTCTTGGATTGTTTCTCGGCCATTTCTACCGCAGCCTTGGACTCACCATTCTGGAAGGCTACGGTTTGACGGAGACCACGGCACCCATCACCGTGAACATTCCATCGGACTTCAGAATCGGCAAGGTCGGGCCACCGCTGCCCGGTTGTTCCGTGCGGCTTGGCCCTGATGGTGAGATCGAAACCAAGGGTGTCAACGTGTTCGCCGGCTACTGGAACAACGAGCAGGCCACCAAAGACACGTTCGACGGTGAATGGTTCAAGACGGGCGACATCGGCACGATCGATGACGACGGTTACGTCGAAATCACGGGTCGAAAGAAAGAGATGATCGTTACGGCGGGTGGCAAGAACGTCGCCCCCGCAATTCTCGAAGACCCCGTTCGCGCGAACCCCATCGTTGGGCAGATCGTTGTCGTTGGCGACCAGCGCCCCTTCATTGGCGCGCTTATCGCCCTTGACGAAGAGATGCTCCCCGTGTGGCTCAACAACAACGGCGAAGACGCAAATATGTCGATCGAGCAGGCATCCACGAACCCCAAGGTACTTGCTGAAATTCAACGCGCCATTGACCGAGCGAACTCGAAAGTGTCTCGGGCAGAGTCGATTCGCAAGTTCGTCATCCTTCCGCACGATCTTACGGAAGCCAGCGGTCACCTCACACCGAAGTTGAGCATCAAACGCAACGTCATTCTCAAGGATTTCGTCGACACCATTGACGGACTCTACGACGACGCACCGCCAACTCAGGGCCAGTCGGTCATCGGCTAGATCTCAACGATTCTGGTCGGCGAGAACCGCGTCGGCCAGTATCAGGCCGTCTAAAACCAGTCAGACTCGCGAATCAGGCGCATAGCCTCTCGCTTGCGCTCCTTGTCGAGGCCCTCGATGAAGAGTTTGCCCTCAAGGTGATCGACTTCGTGTTGTAGCGCCTGTGCGAGCAATCCGTCACCGGAAAGTTCAACCGCATTGCCGTCAAGGTCAACACCGGTAACACGGGCCCACGGGTAACGCATTCTCTGAAAATAGAAACCAGGCACCGAGAGGCACCCCTCGTCGATGAGGCTCGGCTCCCCCGTCAGCTCGACGAGTTTCGGATTGAGAATGTACCCAATGTCTCCGTCGATGTTGTAACTGAATGCGCGCAGTCCAACCCCGATCTGTGGTGCAGCGACACCCGCACGGCCAGGCAACGTGACCGTGTCGATCAAATCTTCGACCAGTGTGGCAAGGGTTGGATCGTTGGGTGCGATTGGCGCGGACACAGTGCGAAGCACCGGGTCACCGAAAACCCGGATAGGGCGAGCAGTCATTATTGAGTGAACTCCCGACGGTTGTTACTCGTCACGCGTCGACGGCAGACCGTCGAGGACAAGTGCGGCCAAATCGCGCGCGCTCGCACGGGTCAAAGGCTGAAGCCGCGAATAGTCGACTATCGAACCGGCGGCCAGAACTGGGTCGTACGGGATGCGCACGATTTCTCTCACCCTCGAACGAAAATGCGCTTCAATTTCATCGATCTTCACGATGTTGGTTCCTTGAGTTGCCGTATTGAGGGCCACTATCGCGTTGCGAACAAGATCGCCGTATCCGTTTGCCTCGAGCCACGTGAGTGTCTCGGAGGCGAGTCGAGCTTCATCGACGCTTCCGCCAGAGACGATCACCACAGAATCCGCGCGCTGCAGGGTTGCCCGCATCACAGAATGCACTATGCCGGTACCGCAGTCGGTAAGAACTATTGAATAGAAACGAGCTGCAAGGTCAGCGACAACGTTGTAGTCGTTCTCGTCGAACGCCTCCGACAGCATCGGATCGGTATCAGAAGCAAGAATGTCGAGCCTCGTGTCATCACGGGAGACCATCTCGGTAAATTCGCTGAACGACGTGATGGAGCCAGCGTGTGTGACAACATCGCGAACCGTGGACTTGTTTTGCTTGCTCACCCGTTCTGCCAGAGTGCCACGATCGGGGTTCGCGTCGATGGCGATCACGCGATCTTCACGAACGTCAGCCATGGCCATGCCAAGAAGAGCTGTGATCGTGGTTTTTCCGACGCCACCCTTTCTTGTGAGAACGGGAATGAATCGAGCTCCGCCATCCAGTCGCTTGGCAATACGAGCGTCGACTGCCTTGCGGGCTCTCGCCTTTCGTGAATCACCAAGGTTCACCAGGTGCAGAGTAAGTGTGTACACAATCAGCTGCCAAAAGCCCTCTGGACGAGGAGGTTTGCGCCCCCGATATTCAAGGAGACGGTCGGCAGTCAGCATGGAGGCTGGCTCAGGGGCATCTGTGATCGCCCCTCGAAGACGCTCTTTTCTGCGTTCAACTTTCGCCGCTTCAACTGCAGGGTCTGGCATCACCGGAATGAGGTTAATTGAGGTCGTGCTGGTCGTGCTTTGCAACACGCTTCCAGCACGCACCGTTTCGCCGTCAATCGCGACGGCACGCTCGTCGTCTGGGGCAGCATGAACTTGCTCTGGAAGTGTTACATCAATTTTGAGACTTTTGGGAAGATCGCGGCCGGAACTAACATCAATTTCTGTGCCGTCACCGGAGTCGGGAAAGCCATCGTTCAGCTCGGTTTTTTTATCCACAGTGAAAATGCCTTCCTATTTGGACCCTCTAGTTTACAACGCACAACAACAAACCACGTTGCCGAGAGCAAGAACACCGGCAAACCATTGGACTATTCGACGACGATAAGCAGATCTCCAGCATCAACCTGCTGGGTTTCTGGAATCGCAAGCCTCGCAACCTTACCCGCTACCGCGCACGTGATCGCCGCCTCCATCTTCATCGCCTCAATAGAGGCAACAGCTTGGCCCGCCTCAACAGAGTCGCCAACCGACACTTTCAAGGACACCACACCAGAGAACGGCGCCGCCACATGCCCTGGGACGGCAGTGTTGGCTTTCTCTGCAGCCTTCGATTCGACGCTGATGGAATGGTCTCGCACGAAAACGGGCCGAAGCTGACCGTTGAGGACCGTCATCACGGTTCTCATGCCCTTGTCGTCTGCGTGGCCAATAGCTTCGAGACCGATGATGAGCTTAACGCCCGTGTCAATCTCCACGACGTGTTCTGTTCCAGAACGCAGGCCGTAGAGATAGTCGACCGTATCGACGACCGAGAGGTCACCGTAACGATCCCTGACGTCTTCGTAGAGCTTGGTGGGCACGGGAAAGAGCAACCGGTTCAACGCTGCGCGACGGCCCACGGAACCGGTGTCTAACGCGGCGCTGTCTTCTGGACTGAGATCCTCGACGTCAATCGACACCTTTCGACCTTTCAGCACCTTGCTGCGGAAGGGCTCCGGCCATCCACCGGGAAGGTCGCCAAGCTCACCCGCCATGAACGAAATCACCGAATCGGGGATATCGAAATTACCCGGGTTCTCTTCAAATTCCGCAGGATCTGCATTCGCCGCCGCCATGGCAAGCGCCAAATCACCGACGACTTTGGATGAAGGGGTGACCTTCGGCGGGCGACCAAGAATACGATTCGCCTGCGCGTACCAGTCCTCAATTTTTTCAAACTGGTCCGCGAGGCCGAGCGCTACCGCCTGTGTGCGAAGGTTCGAAAGCTGGCCACCTGGAATCTCGTGGTGATAGACGCGGCCGGTCGGACCGGCGAGTCCAGACTCAAACGGGTGGTACGCATGGCGCACTGCCTCCCAATAAGGCTCAAGGTCTGACACTGCCGTCAGCGAGAGCCCTGTATCGCGATCGGTGTTTGCCAACGCAGCGACAAGCGCCGACATTGGTGGCTGGCTTGTCGTGCCCGCCATCGGTGCACTGGCAACATCGACGGCATCCGCCCCAGCGCGACTGGCCGCCAGCAGCGTGGCCAACTGGCCGCCCGCCGTGTCGTGCGTGTGGACGTGCACGGGCAGGTCGAATCGCGCACGCAGCGCCTCGACAAGCTTCTCTGCCGCGCTGGCACGCAAAAGACCGGCCATGTCCTTGATCGCAATTATGTGAGCCCCGCTGTCGACGATCTGCTCGGCAAGTCGCAGGTAATAGTCGAGGGTGTAGAGATCTTCGCCAGGGTCCAGCATGTCGCCGGTGTAACACAATGCCACCTCTGCCACCGTCGTGTTGGTTGCCAGCACGGCATCGATGGCCGGGCGCATGCGTTCCACGTCGTTGAGAGCATCAAAGATGCGGAAGATATCGACGCCTGTTGCGGCGGCTTCTTCAACGAAAGCCTCAGTGACCTTGGTCGGATACGGCGTGTACCCCACGGTGTTACGCCCCCTGAGGAGCATCTGAATCGCAATGTTTGGCAGGGTTTCCCGCAAAGCCGCCAAGCGATCCCAAGGATCTTCACCGAGAAAACGCAATGCGACATCGTACGTAGCGCCACCCCACGCTTCGACAGAAAACAGTTGCGGGGTGAGCCGCGCAACGTGCGGAGCGACCGCGACCAGATCAGTGGTGCGCACCCGTGTCGCCAAAAGGGATTGGTGTGCATCGCGAAACGTTGTCTCGGTCACGGCAAGTGCCGTCTGCGCGCGCAGGCGGGAAGCGAAAGCCGATGGCCCTAGCTCGAGGAGCCTTTGACGTGAGCCTGCTGGGGCCGGCGCATCGAGATCGATCACCGGCAACTTCAGCGACGGACTAATGATTCCGGCCCCATCGCCATGAGGCTGATTAACCGTTACCTCGGCAAGCCAGGTGAGGATCTTCGTGCCGCGGTCCTTCGATGGCCTTGCACGGAGAAGATCAGGCCGCTCATCAATGAAGGCTGTGCTGATATCCCCCGCGGCAAAGGACGGATCTTCAAGCACTGCTTGTAGGAAGGCGATGTTTGTTGCCACTCCGCGAATTCGGAACTCCGCAAGCCCACGCTTTGCACGCTCCACCGCAGCCGGAAAATCCCTACCCCGACAGGTCATCTTGACCAGCATGGAGTCAAAGTGCGGACTAATCTGCGTGCCTGTGGCCATCGTTCCGCCATCGAGGCGAATGCCACCGCCTCCTGGAGACCGATAGGACGTTATTTTTCCCGTGTCGGGGCGGAAACCTTCAGAGGGATCTTCGGTCGTGATGCGGCACTGCAACGCCGCCCCATGAAGTTTGACGCTGTCTTGGCTCAGACCTATCTCACGAAGCGAATGGCCGTAAGCGATACGCATTTGCGCCTGGACGAGATCGACATCCGTGACCTCTTCCGTGACAGTGTGCTCAACCTGGATGCGCGGGTTCATCTCTATGAACACGTGCTCACCCGCGCGATCGCCCACCGTATCGAGGAGAAACTCTACGGTTCCTGCATTCACATAGTTGATTGATCGAGCAAAAGCTATGGCATCCCGGTAAAGAGCATCGCGGACATCAGGGTCGAGATTTGGTGCTGGGGCAATCTCCACCACCTTCTGATTGCGTCGCTGCACGCTGCAGTCTCGCTCAAACAGGTGGATGGTCTCCCCCGTTGAGTCCGCAAGAATCTGAACCTCAATGTGGCGGGGCCGCAGCACCGCCTGTTCGATGAACATTGTTGGGTCCCCGAACGCACTATCGGCTTCCCTCATCGACTCTTCTAAGGCCTGCCGCAGATCTTCTGCGCGATCTACACGACGCATACCGCGACCGCCGCCACCGGCAACCGCTTTCGCGAAAACAGGAAAGCCGATCTTCTCCGCGCCGGCCATTAACTCATCAATAT
The DNA here is from genome assembly GCA_038243605.1 of Actinomycetales bacterium. Classification (GTDB taxonomy): domain Bacteria; phylum Actinomycetota; class Actinomycetes; order Actinomycetales; family Microbacteriaceae; genus Terrimesophilobacter. The sequence goes on along the minus strand of JBBSQX010000002.1, from coordinate 50,592 downwards.
CTTGGGAGGCGGGAGTCGAGTTCAGAACAGGAACTCCTGCCGAAATCGCGTGTTCTTTCGCCGTGACCTTATTGCCCGCCATCTCCAGCACGCGCTGGCTCGGTCCGATGAAGGTGATGCCAGCTGCCTTAGCCTTTTCGGCGAGCTCTGGATTCTCAGAGAGAAACCCGTATCCGGGGTAGATGGCGTCAGCGTTGCACTCTTTAGCGACCCGGATGATCTCAGAGACGTCGAGGTACGCCCTGACCGGATGCCCCTCCGTGCCGATGAGATAAGCCTCGTCGGCTTTCAGCCTGTGCAGGGAGTTGCGGTCTTCCCACGGGAACACCGCAACGGTTTTGGCGCCGAGCTCAAACGCAGCCCGAAAAGCACGAATAGCAATTTCGCCTCGATTGGCAACAAGAATCTTCCGGAACATTGGTGTCCTCTCTGGCAACCGTTCAACAATATTCGCGGAAGCTACCCGCGTGGACAAAGTTCAGGTAATAAGATGCGGCAAAATTTAGGTTCTTTCAGACTAGTGAAGGTATCGTCTTTACTCGTGCATGTACTCAGCATCAGCTCCCTCAAAGGAGGCGTCGGCAAGACCACTGTGACGCTGGGCTTAACCTCTGCCGCTTTTGCCAGAGGGTTACGCACTCTTGTGGTAGATCTCGACCCACAATCTGACGTGTCTACTGGCATGGACATCAGCGTTCAAGGCCATTTGAACATCGCGGATGTTCTCGCTTCTCCTAAAGAGAAGATCGTTCGAGCGGCTATCTCTCCCAGTGGATGGACCCGCGGGCGCCCTGGCAAGATCGATGTTTTGATCGGAAGCCCCTCCGCCATCAACTTTGATGGACCGCACCCCAGCATCCGCGATATCTGGAAGCTTGAAGAAGCTCTCGCGCACCTTGAGGGCGACTACGACCTGGTACTGATCGATTCAGCCCCCTCCCTCAACGCCTTAACGAGAACCGCATGGGCTGCCAGCGATCGCGTTGCGATCGTGACCGAACCTGGCCTGTTCTCTGTGGCCGCCGCCGACCGCGCCCTGCGCGCGATTGAAGAGATTCGCCGGGGGCTCTCGCCGCGGCTGCAACCTCTTGGCATCATCGTGAACCGCGCGAAGATTCAGTCCCTTGAACACCAGTTCCGAATCAAAGAGTTGCGCGACATGTTCGGCCCGCTCGTGCTGAGCCCGCAATTGCCAGAGCGCACATCACTGCAGCAGGCGCAAGGGGCCGCGAAGCCGTTGCACGTGTGGCCGGGCGAAGGCGCGCAAGAGATGGCGCATTATTTTGATCAACTTCTCGATCGGGTCATCCGCGCTGGGCGTATTCCCGTCGGCGGGGTTCCTTTCGAACAGGCTGAGTCCCTTCAGCGCGATTCGATGCCGCCGCAAGCAGAGACACCGGCACAGCACCCTCACGAGCCAGAGCGGCCTCAAGAGCCACAGCAGCCAGTGTCACAGCCGCAGCAGCCTTTCGAGCAACCGTGGGCGCAACAGGAACCGCAGACCCCTCAGCCGCCCACTCAGGAGCCTGCCGAGGAATTGTTTTCGTTCCTCGACAGCCCACGCAATCACGAGCACAGGGCCTGAGCGAGCAGACCGCAGCGTCTCAACGACAACGAACGCGGAGCTTAAGCGGCCAGCACTGCGGAGTTTAGACAGCCGACTGCGCGGATTTTAGGCTGCCGCCGTGCGGAGTATTGACGAGGATTCGTGCGGAGCTTAAGAAGCTCTCGTCGCCCGACGTGCAGCGAGCTCATCTGATGGGTCAGCGCCCTTGACCGAGTCGAGCTCAACCAAGCTGGACTCCACTTCGCGCAAAACCTTGCCGACAGCAATACCGAAGACGCCTTGGCCTCGGCTCACCAAGTCGATCACATCATCATCGGTAGTGCAGAGGTACACGCTTGCGCCGTCACTCATCAGCGTCGTCTGAGCTAGGTCATTCACGCCAGCCTCTCGCAGCTGATTCACTGCCGTACGGATCTGCTGAAGAGAGATTCCGGTATCGAGAAGTCGCTTGACCAATTTGAGAACAAGAATGTCCCGAAAACCATACAGTCGTTGGGACCCGGAGCCCGCTGCACCGCGAACCGTTGGCTCTACAAGCTCAGTGCGGGCCCAATAATCGAGTTGCCGGTAACTGATCCCTGCCGCCTTCGCTGCGATCGCCCCACGATACCCAGCGGTATCGTCGAGGTCGGGGAGGCCGTCGGTGAAGAGCAGACCGAGGTCATATCGAGAATCCTCGTTGGCACTGCGGGGTTCACTCATTGGGCTGCCTTCCATGCGAGCTGGCGACGCTTTACGTCCGCAGCCTCCACGGTACTCACGGTGCCGGTCAGAGGCAATGACATTCGATCGAACGGCCTCGGCGTGTCGAAATCGCTGAACCTGAATCATACCGTGGAACCGACGCCACTCCCCCAGCGCCTGCGAGAGATGAGCGGCTTTTCGTGAGGAATTGCTCGTTGAACAAAGTTTTTCTGGTTCGACGAACCAACCGAAAACTCGAGCAGTCTGTTGAGTCGGCAGCTAGTCGAGTCGAGTCAAAGCCGAACGAATGAGGCTGCTTCGCACAACTTCCAGCTGGCCCGCAATATCGCGCGCAAGTTCACTAGCCTTGGCGCGGCTGGAGGCATCTTTGCGACGAGAAATCGGAATGAGCGCGCTCTCAATGAGCCCGAGTTCACGCTCGGCACTCGCACGGAACCCACGAAGGTGCCGTGGCTCAATCCCGGATCGCTGCAACTCAACAAGTGCTTTCAGCACCGCCAACGTCGGTTCGCCATAGAACTCTGAAGGAATGATGAGTGAGGCTGAGACCGCATCGTTGAGCAACTGCGGCGTCGCGCTGGCTTCACGCACAAGGTCATCGCGACGATACTTGCGATCGGTTGGCAGAATAGTGGGGATGGGGCCCGTCGCCGCTCCAGGAAGCTCTGGATTCAGCCCGGCGTCAAGTTCGTCGAGGTATCCACGGATCACCTTGAGAGGCAAGTAGTGCTCGCGCTGCATCGTCAGAACGAACCTCAGCCGATCCATATCGTTCGACGAAAACTTTCGGTACCCAGACTCGGTTCGCGCAGGGCTAATCAGTTGGCGCTCTTCGAGGAACCGCAGTTTGGATGGTGTGAGCTCCGGGAACTCTGGCCGCAGCCGCGCAAGCACTTGCCCAATACTCAACAGCCCGGAAGTTCCTGGCCGCCGTGCGTGTGCAGAACTAGCAGTCATCTATTGATTGCCCGTCGGCGCTAAGTCCTTGCGGGACGCATAAAAAGTGAGTCGGAATTTACCGATCTGCACCTCAGCACCGTCGGTGAGGAGAGCGTTCTCAATACGAACCCCATCGAAATAAGTGCCGTTGAGCGATCCCAAATCTTTCAGCTCGAAAGCGCTGCCGTGACGAAGAAAATCCGTGTGGCTGCGTGACACCGTCACGTCATCAAGAAAGATGTCGGCATCGGGATGCCTGCCTGCCGTAGTCGAATCGGAATCGAGCAAAAAACGAGCACCAATATTGGGGCCACGACGCACAATCAGAAGAGCAGAGGCCGAGGGCAAAGACGCAATGGCATCTTGCTCCTCTGTACTGAGTTCGCCATCCATCGCAGCGATTTGCGCAGCAAATTCCTCACCGAAATGCGCTGTCGTATCGTCGCGTCGCTCTGCCGGTGCAACAGGCTTCACATCGTCATCTGGCATGCCCATGGTCATCCTCCCTAGGCACCTAGAGTATCTGATGTTAACGCTTCAGGGGTCCTCGGAATTTTGATCACGCGCATCGTTTCGACGATGTAGATGACGCCCGCCCACCAGTAAAGGAACGCACCCCACAGCGCGAATCCCCACCCGATCGGGGAGGTGAAGGCCTCTGTGGTCGGGAACGCTTGGCCAATCATCAAAATCGGTAAAGCGTAAAAAAGGCAGAAGGTCGCAACCTTTCCAAGGTGATGCACAGGAAGCGGACCATAACCAAAGTTAGCGAGCAGGATTCCGGCCGCGAGAAGAATGACATCGCGCCCAACGATGACCGCAACAAGCCACCATGGAACGATTCCCCGCACCGCCAACCCAATAAGGGTCGCAAAAATAAAGAAGCGATCTGCGGCAGGGTCAAGAAGCTGCCCCAGCCGAGAAACCTGGTTGAGCCGGCGGGCAAGAACTCCGTCTAAAAAGTCAGTCAAACTCGAGAAAATGAGCACGGCCAGTGCCCAAATGTCGTTACCCAGAAGCACCAACATAAGAAAGACAGGGACGAGCGCGAGTCGAAAAAAACTCAGAATGTTGGGCACGGTGAGTATTCGCGAACTCACCTGATATTTAGCGTTGGCCCTCACAGCGCCTTAGTCTAGCGAGCCAAGCCACACACCGGAGGTTCCACGGCGATGGCTGCCAACCGGGTGGGCGTCGACCATACCGATGGCTTCCATGAGCGCGTACATCGTCGTTGGGCCGACAAAAGAGAACCCACGTTTTTTCAACTCGCGCGAGAGCGAAAGCGACGCCGGTGATTGGGTAATGAGGGGCTCGCCTTCGCGGGGCGCTGGCGTGATCTCTGGAAGAAACGACCAGATGAAGTCAACAAACCCACCCGCGTCGCGTAACGAAATCACCGCCTTCGCGTTCGCTATCGTTGCCGTGATTTTGGCGCGGTTTCGAACAATAGCCGCATCACCCAGCAGGCGCTCCACGTCGACATCGGTGAACGCGGCAACAACATCCGGTTCAAACGTCGCGAATGCGAGCCTAAAAGCTGGTCGCTTTCGAAGAATCGTTGACCACGAGAGCCCCGACTGAAAGGCCTCAAGACTGAGGCGTTCAAACAGGCCGCGCTCATCGCGCACTGGCATGCCCCACTCCGTGTCGTAATACTCGCGCAGCATGGGATCGGTCGCTGCCCACGGTGGGCGCCGCAGGCCATCGTCACCCATCACCAGATGAATCACGCTGCCGACTCCAACGCCAGCAGCGCCCGTTTGGCATCCAGCCCTCCAAGGTAACCGCCCAGCGAACCATCGGATCGAAGAACTCGGTGGCACGGGACGATCACCGGGAGCGGGTTAGTCGCGCAGGCAGAGCCAACAGCTCGCATCGCTTTTGGACTACCTGTTGCCACGGCAACCTGCGCGTAACTTTCGGTGTGACCGTACCCGATGTCAGTCAAATGGTGCAGAACACTCAATCGGAAACCTTTCGAGAGCCTGAAATCCAACGGCAAATCGAAGGTAGTGCGACGATGGTCAAAATACTCGTCAAGCTGATGCGCGGCGTCATCTAAGCGAGAAGGAGCCTCGAGGATGCGCGGACTCACACGTGCCGCGAGCTCCATCAACACCGAATCGTGGTTCTCGTTATCAAATGCCACCCGCACGACTCCTTGCACGGTGGCGGCAAGCAACAGGATGCCCACAGGCGTCTCCACCGTGCGATAGGCGACGTCTAAGACGCCATCACGATCGGACGCGCGCAACAGCCTCTCGTGCAGCATGTCGAGGTGCGCGGAATTGACGTGCTCAAAAGCATCAAGCGTCGCAATCATGATCATTACCTTTCTTCGCCATCGTTGCAGCACTGTCGTTGTAGACGCGGCGCAATGCGGCGACCCCGTCTGAGGATGCTCGTCGGACCGATTCAACGGAGCCGCCAATGATGTCGGCTGTTTCTCCGTGGGAGAGCCCGCCGAGATAGTGGTACGCGACAGCATGCCGTTGGCGCTCAGGGAGCGCAGCAACCGCGGCCCACAGTTCGTTGTCGTGTGCTCCAGGAATGCCGTAAGTGCTTGGCTTCTCTGGCACATCACCGACCGGCACTGCATTTCTGGATCGTGCGCGAATCACGTCGATTGCTTTTCTGTGCGCAATCGTCACCAGCCACGCGCGAATGTCAGAGTCAGACGCCAACCTCGGATACGCGGTCAGTGCCGCAAGAAATGTTTCTGACCACGCATCATCGGCATCAATCGGCCCAACGACGGCACGACACACTCTCAGAACACGCGCACCGTGCTCTTCAACGATCGACTCGAAAGGCCTCATACCTCAACAACGCACTGGCGCACGCAAACGTGAGGTCGAACTCCCAAAGTCTGAACTCGAATCACTGGTTTACGCTTCGGCGACCGCTGAGCGCGTGGGAAAAACTTGTGGATGAGAGGCTGCCATGTACTCGAGCACACGCACAACTTGGCTGCTGTATCCGTACTCGTTGTCGTACCAGACATAGAGCACCAAATTGGTGCCGCTACTAATCGTGGCAAGCCCATCAACGATGCCCGCCCTGTGCGAACCAACGAAGTCCGACGAAACGACCTCGGGAGAATCGATGAAGTCGATCTGCTGCTGCAGCGCAGAATCGAGCGACAAACCTCTGAGGTATGCGTTCACCTCCGCCACCGGAGCTTCTTTCTCGAGACCAAGGTTCAAGATCGCCATCGACACATTGGGAACCGGTACCCGGATTGCATTACCCGTGAGCTTTCCTTCGAGCTCTGGGATCGCCTTGGAGACGGCAGACGCAGCTCCCGTTTCGGTGATGACCATGTTCATGGCTGCAGAGCGACCGCGACGGTTGCCCTTGTGAAAGTTGTCAGTGAGGTTCTGGTCGTTCGTATACGAGTGAACTGTCTCCACGTGGCCGTGGACAATTCCGTAACGGTCCTGAATTGCTTTGAGCACGGGAACGATCGCGTTCGTCGTACAGGATGCCGCAGAAACGATGGTGTCGTCGGCCAGCACCGTGTTGTGGTTGATGCCGTGCACGATGTTCTTGATGTCATCTTTACCAGGAGCCGTGAGCAGCACCCGAGAAACGCCTCGGGACTTGAGGTGCTGCGAGAGCCCCTCGCGGTCACGCCAACGCCCCGTGTTGTCGACGACGATCGCGTCATGGATGCCGTACTTCGTGTAATCAACGGTGGCAGGATCATCCGAATAGATCACTTGAATGAGTGTTCCATTGGCAAGGATAGTGTTGTCTTCTTCATTGACAGTGATGGTTCCGTCAAACGGCCCGTGGATGGAATCTCGGCGAAGGAGACTTGCCCGCTTCGTGAGGTCGTCCCCAGAACCCTTGCGCACAACAATCGCTCGCAAACGCAACCCTTCACCATTGCCAGAGTGGGCAATGAGAATTCGTGCCAAAAGCCTTCCGATGCGACCAAAGCCGTAAAGAACGATATCGGTGCTCGCAGGCTTCGATGTTTCGCCTTCCGCTGCGGGGGCGAGCTCCTCCCGAAGGAACGATTCGAGGTCTCTGTCGTCGTCACGAAAACGCACAACAAGCTTGGCGATGTCGATCGACGCCGACGTCGGCGCGAGTTGCGCAAGAGCCTTGACAAGTGGAAAGGTTTCTTCGATCGGAAGCTCGGCTTCGCTCACCTTGCGAGCGAAGCGGTGTGCCTTAAGGATGTCGACCGGCGACTGGTTGATCAGTCGGCGACCGTAAATGGACGTGACAACCCCGTGTTCTCGGTACAGCGAGCCGATAAGGGGAATCATGGCTTCCGCGAGAGCTTGACGTTCATTCCACCGTTCGCGCTCTGCAGAGCCTTTATCTCCGAAATTTGCTTTATCCGTTGCGATTTTTGCGTCCACGCCTCCGATCCTATCGAGTGGAGTCGATGGCCGGGTTCACACGAAATTTACGCTCTGCTGCAACCGTGTTCGCACGTCAAAAACATCTTCAATACTGAGCCGTTGCCCAGCGCCTAAACCATCGCGGAGCACCATGGGGAGCGCGGAGAGTCGAACGACCGCCACGTCACGCTTCTTACCGATGTGCGAAATCGGCTCATCGAGATCATCATCGGGAACAACAACAATGGTCGCGGTGAACCGAACCTTAGAGCTGCGGCCCAGTGATCTTGCCTTTCGCACGAGGGCGCGCACCGGGGCATCCCCTGACGCAATTCCCTCGCCAACCAGTTCACCGCGAACGAGTCGAACCAGGCCGCCCCAATCTTCTGACGTGACAGCGAAAAGGCCAGCTGGCCCCAGCACAGCGTGATCAAGGGTGCCGTGATGAGTCGCCACTCCACTCCATATTGTGTAACCGATACCAAGGCCCGAGACAGCCCTGGCTGTCGCTTCTTCTGCCAGCGCCTGAGCGAGCAGGTGGCGCAACTCTCGCGGCGCAGAACGCACGAATGCTGGATCGTAGGGGTTAGTAGGCTCAGCGCCTCGACCGGCCCATTCACGCATCAGAGTAAGGAATCGTTCACGTGCGAACCCGCCCGGATGCCCGTACGCGCGAGCTCTGACCGAGGATCCAGACGATGAACTGTGGGGGTCACCTGACCTGGTAAAGCCTGAGTCGAATGACTCACCTGCAGCGTTCCCGCCAGTAGCGCTCTGGCCAGTAGCACTTCGGCCAGTAGCACTCTGACCAGCAGCGCTTCGGTCAGTAGCACTCTGACCAGCAGCGCTTCGGCCAGCATCATGTCGACCAGACGCGTGGCGGCCGGCATCCCAGCGCTGCCGGGACTCCTTGTCGCCCACACGCGCCCACGCCTGTTGCACAGCGTGAAAGCGTGCTGGGTCTCCACCGGTGTCTGGATGCGTCGTGCGCAGGAGTCGCCTGTACGCCTGCCTCAGTTCGGCGTCGCTTGCACTCGGGTCGACGCCGAGGATTTCGTAGGGTGTCGGCGCGGCCGGACTATCTGCCATTCGTTATTCGAGTTTCTGGTGAGTGGGTGGTGTGTGCGAAGAGTCTCAGTCGCACAGAACGGAAAGCACATTGCCTGCTGGGTCACGAAACCAAGCGATGTCTGGCCCGAAGCCTGCCATTTTACCCCGGGCAATCCCCTTGTCATCCGTGTGAAAGTCAGGGTCCTGATAAATCTTGGTAGCCACTCCTGACGCGTTCAGGGAGGCAACAGCGGCATCAATCTCGGTGACAACAAGATTAAGAACCGTGAAGGTCGCTGGTTCGTGATCGAGCTTCGGGTAGAGGAACACCTCGTAGCCTCCCGGAAGCGTCACCTTCAGGTTTCCGTTGTCATTCTTTGTGACGTTGAGACCGAGCACCCGATGATAAAAGTCTTGTGCTACGTCTGCGTCGTCAACGCTGAATCCGCTGAATGCGTGAGTTATCGAAAGCATCGCCTTGGCCCTTTCTTGATTACGCGTCCAGCGTGACCTGAATGAGTTCGCGCGTGTTCGGAGAATCTGTCCATGTACCGGTGAGTGTGGCAGTTGGCCCCGCACTACCAGACCCGGGCTCAGCATTGCCAACCTTGTCGTCAGCAATGACGCGGTGTACGCGAAGGTGCAATGGGCCGGCAGTCACGTCTGTTTCGGCGTCAATTTGACTCACCACAATTTTGTGAGCGCTCGGCAACTCCACCCTGACGCTGCCAGAGCCAGAACCAGAGCCAGAGCCAGAACCCGACACCAGTGCGTTGGGAGCGCGATCTACGCGGCCATCTGCAGTTTCGACAACAAGTTCGGCCTGGTGCCCACCATTGAGTGCAGCGTCTGCCACAGTCTGCACATACACAGGGTCGCCCGCGCCGTCATAAACCCAACGCTTGCCGAGCACTGAGTGATCCATCGTTCCAATCAGAAACGCCTCCGCACCCACTAATGGCGCCCCGCGGTAGGTCCACGGAACCTGCATTGTCGGGCCGTCGCCTGCGCGAATGAGAATTGTCTCGACCCCGACTTCACCGTGTGGATCGTCTAAACGGAATGCGGCAATATTTGTGAGTTTCGCATCCGCTTCGCCCACAAACCACGACTGAGTCGGAGCCCACTCAGCGAGAAGTTCCAATTTGGTGGGCCGCAGTTCGGCCTGATGTAGGAGAGCCATGGTTCAAGACTAGCGACGGTCAGTAGATAAAGATGGCCAGCCAATCGCGGTTGTGCGCGTGCACGAGTGCGAGAAACAGCACGAAATCGAAGAGCAAATGCACCGACACGACATAGCTCAGGGACTTCGTGAGCGTGAAGGTGTATCCCTGCAGCAACGCAAAGGGGAACGTGAGAAGGGGCCCCCAGGCTTGATACCCGATTTCCCACAAAAATGAACTGAAGATCACGGCCTGAAGCAGGTTCGCCAGCCACAGGGGAAAGTGACGGCGAAGGAGCGTGAACGCAGTACAAATGAAGAACAGCTCGTCCCAAATTCCGACCGAGTTCACGCCGACGAAAAGTCGCCAAAACACTGTCGGGTCCGAGGAGGCATCCGGCCAGTTTTGATAAACACCGGTCGAGATGAGATAGACGGGCAAGATAAAGAAGCCCAACAGAACAACTCCCGGCAGGTACAACTTTGCCGGTAGCGACCAACGCTTGCCGGTAAGTACGGGAAACCGGATGACCTTTTCTCGAAAGATGAATCGCGAGATAGCCCACGGCACGGCGACGGCCAAAGCAAGTGCAGTACCCATCTGCACCATGTGCCCGATGCTCAAATCTGCGTTCAAGGGAACGACACTGATGATCACCAGCCCGACCGCAATGAGAGCGAGGTCCCGTAGCAATACCCTGTCGACGAAGGCGGCGATCATGAGCGCCGTCGCCAGCGCGGTGTAGCCAGCAAAACTCCAGCCGAACGCAAAAAGAAATACGCCGGAGGTCGACAGCAGCAACGCAGGCGGGAGCTTGCGCAGCAGGGTGGCGCGCGAGGGCTCGGAGAGCGCAATAACATCTGTCATCGTTCTGAGGTCTAGCCGCTACCCACCCACGCCAGAAACGACGCCATTGAGAACGAGGGCAATCACTCCGAGCACGAGCTGAACAATTGCTACCGTGAGTGGCAAAGAGATTGCCGAGATCGTGCGCTCGCGAATGTACAACACGATTGTCGAAAAGAGGAATAACAGAATAATTATTCCAAGAACACTGAACGACACAATGAGAATCTCGCTCAAATACGCGAGAGGAGCCGATAGGTCGTCAAGGCCGGCCGGGTTTGAGGAGTCCATGATCGCTTCCACGATCCGGCTAGCGACGATCGGCGCTGCAATGATGAGTGACGCAAAGACCACAGCGAGGGTATGCAAAGGACTCTTCGAGGTAACTTCAGCTGAGTTGCTCATCGCGTCATTGTCGCACACCCTTCCCCGCGGGCACGCTAATTCAACTGGTTCTTGCCGCAACGCGCAGGGCTTGGTGTGGTCATCGAGCACGTCAAGGTGGGTCGGAAGCTGCGGTTCTCAGTCACGTTTCGTCAATCCTCGCGTTCTCCTGGTCAAAACAAGGGAGGCAATTCCGGTCGAGAGGGCCACCAGCGTTAACCAACCGAGCGGCACCACGACGGAGTCGGCCGCGTCGACGCCGGAGAAGATCCACACAAACCCAACGATCGACACGCACACGAACGCTGGCTGCAACCACCGCACGGCGTCTCTGACAAGACCAGGCTGAAAAGCCCGAACGCGACGCCCAATTCCTGCAAAAATTCCGTAGCAACCGAGGATGAGCGCTAACCCGCCCACCGACATACCCACCACAAACGGGAGCGCGTCGAGAGTGCGCTTGAGATGGAGAGCCTCAGCATCGGGCCCCACGAAAGTACCCGCAGGAAAGTCCAAACGTGGCCCAAGGTCTGCAATCGTGAAGTCGAAAGGCCACGAATCATTTTCGTCACGCGTCAGAACAAGGTGGTATGACACAGCATTCTCATGGAGCACCTTTGACGGGAAAGGCACAACAGCTTCCTTCCACTCCTTGGCCCGATCTGCGCTCGAGGTATCACGTGTCATCCATCCACCAGAAATCGACTGCTGAGCTATCACGCGATCCACCGTGAGTTCAACTCGAAAATTCTTTAGGCCAGGATCAGCATCCCAGTGGTAGTCGTATTTCCAGCCCTTGAGTAATGCTGCCCACCGAACCCGGTCAACCAGCCCACCACCTTGTTCTGCGGCGACGGCCGCTGAGTCCACGACGTATTCGACCCGAACCTCGTGCTCGCCCTCCAACGCCTCAATGAGCTTCGTTCTCAGCAGCAGGGTGTCTGCATCTTGTTCGGTGACGTAGGGCACGTTCTTTTCATCAATGGTAAAGCGAGTCACCCTCACATTGAGATCCTGAGCGTCGACCCGATTCGGCCACTGCTGGGCAAACTGGGAAATCCGAGTACCCTCGTGCGTAAAAATCACCACGAGGTCTTCCACCACCACCAGTTGAGCCCTGCCCTCCGGCGTACGTGACAATGTTGCCTTCGCGTCAAACGACGTCACGTCTGACCACGAGTCGTTACTGCCAGAGGGGCCCCACTCATAGGACAGCGGAGAATGTCGTGTTGCATAACCGGGAGCAACACTCACAAAGATGATCGCACCCACGACCAACGCAACCGAGAACGCTCGAACCAGTATTCGCGACCACGTGAGAAAGCTACTCGTAAGCCATCGCTTGGAAACGCCGCGCTCATCTAATTCAGATTCGATCAACGCCACAACACGTTTGCCAACGCTGCGTGAACGCCCGAATAACACCGCGTATGGAAGCGTCTCATCGTTGCTGTTCTCCCGATCCAGCATCTGCGTCTGCGAAGAAAACGCCTCGATTCCCCGCAAATACTGCTTGATCAGCGCGCCCTTTTTCGTCAGTGGACGCTGAGATTTTGCAATCCACACGATGATCACCGCGAGCAAAGACGAAAAGACGACGAACGCGAAAGGCCACCACAGTAGCGCCGTTGTGCGTTGGTAGGAGAGTTGGCGCACTAAGCCCCATTGCACAAGAGTCAAGGCAAACGGAGACCAGAGGAAAAAGTCACGAACGAAACCGTGCGGTATTCGACGGATGCCGTGGAATAACTGGTTTCGATGTTCCGGCGCACTGAGGTATTTGGATACCGCAAAGGGAACATCGCCAACTCGCCCCGTGCGACGAGCAACCCTGGCAGCCGCGACGAGTCTGGTGCGGCGAGTTTCGGGATCAGTGCTTGAGGTTTTCATCTCGTTCAAGGCCACACTGAGTTCACGCGTACCAGGGTTCTCTAGAATCTGCGCGGCCATCCCTGGCGAAATATCTTTCGGAGGGTCGAGCTGCGCCACGTACCAGGGCGCTCCACGTGCATCGCTCCACGCCACCGCGCGAGCCGCGAGCGCAAAAAGAAGCGTCAGAACGAGGATGACGAGAGGAACGACAGGACCAAAAACTTTGACCCAGTAGAAAGCTTGAGGCTCAGGCATCGCAAAAGTACCTGATTCGAAACTCATCGTGAACCACGCATTTGCGTGCGGCGGAAGGCTCTGATCGTTGGTAAAGCTGTACGTGACCTCGCCGGGCGCAGAGTCTGGCTCCGGGGCGAGGCTCGAACTGTCACTGATGATAAGCCACGCGACTCCACCACGTGGCTCGCGGAGGAGTTTGTTGTTGAGGTCTTGCGGGAGCGTGATCTTCACATCCAGCGCCGCAATCCCCTGCGGCCACGACGGTCCGAACACATCCCATTCGAGCAAATCTGTTGGGGTTTCTAAGCGCTTATCTGTGACCGGGTAGGCAAGATTACTGATGTTGTAGCGAAGCACAAAAACATGATCGCCCGTCAGCGCGCTCGTGTTCTGAAGCGTGACGGTCACGAAGTTTGGCGAGCGCGATTGCCCCACCGTGATGGGCTGCCCATCCAACGTCGCCGTGAAATCACGAGGGGCTAGGGAATGATCCTGGTACTCAGTAGCGAGCACTCGTTCTATTTCACTCGCCGTGACTCCTTCGGGGAAAAACGCAGAGATGCGTTCCTCGACCTCGGCGTTGAGCGAACCATCCGCATCCCGCGTGACACGGTAGTCAGCGGCAAACTCACGTGCAATCCAGGTTTCGTTTGCGGTTTTTGCAGAACCCGTGATGTCGTCGAGGGTCAATGGCTGGTTAATGACCGGACCCATCAAAAGAACAAGACCGGCAAAGGCGATAATCGCCCAGAACACTCGGATACTCCATCGAAGCCACGATCCTCCGAAAGATCGCAGCCACGCTTCAGTACCCTCAACCCAACCGGAGAGAAGCACCCACAAGGGCCAATACTGTGGTTTGGGGTCGGGTATGCGCTCGGCTCCGGGGTTAGTCATCCCCTAATAATGTCGTCAAACTGCTCGAGTCTGTACCCACACGCGTTCACGACCACGGAACAGCGTGAAACGGAAAGAGTAAGAATGTCCAGGTGCTTGCACCTCACGAAGAAGCATTTAACTCGGTTTTGACACGCCCGATTCCCCCACTTCAGCTTCTATTAGTTCAACAGTGTGTCTGCCCGTTGCGCGTGCGCGCCCAAACAACACGGCGTACGGCAACACGGGGTTCTTCGTACTACCTCGTTCCACGAGGCTTGTGCTGGTTGAAAGCTCCCCAATACCTAACAGATGTTGTTTCACGAGTGCGCCCTTCTCGGTGAGGGGCCGCTGCACCAACGCGATGGCGAGGATGAATGCCGAAACTATGGTCGATACCACCACAAAGGAAAACGGCCACCACAGCACACCCCCGGTTGCCTGGTGAGAGATCTGGCGCACGAGGCCCCACTGCACAATCGTCAAGGCAATGGGAGAAAACAGGAAAAAGTCGCGAACGAAACCACTCGGAATTCTCCGCAGCCCCGCAATGATTTGGGCGTCGCGTTCAGGTGCCGACAGAAAGAGGGACACCGCCCTCAGCGAATTTTCGAGCCGTCCGGTTCGTCGTGCCACCTTTGCTGCGACCAGCAGGGCCGCACGACTCTCGCTTCCTTGCGGCTTGTATCCTTGCGCGATGTGCAACACCTCGGCCAGCTCCATCGGGGCCCACGCGCCAAGAATGTGCGCCGCCGTCTTTGGTGAAATCCCGGGAGGGGGATCAAACTGCGCAACGAACCAGGGGCGTCCTCGCTCATCGCTCCACGCAACCGCTCTTACTGCCATCGCCACAAGGAGAGTCAACAACAAAAGTGCGAGGGGAATGGCGGGCCCAAACACCTGCACCCAGTAGAACGCATTCGGTGCAGGCATAGTGAAAGTGCCCGCGACGAAGCTCATCGTGAACGTCGCCTGCGAGTGGGGCGGCAGGGTCCGATGATTATTCGAGAACTGGTAGATCACATCCCCGGTCGTGCCATCCGCTTCCGGACTAAGAATCGTGCCGTCCCCGGGGAGCAACCACACCATCGACCCGCGCGGTTCACTGACGAGCCTGTCGGCAAGCCGCTGCGACAGAATTATGCGGACATTTAACCCACTGAGTCCTTGCGGCCACGATGGACCGAAAACATCCCACTGCAGAAAATCAACCGGCTGCTCGCGCTGTTCGTCATCCGCAAGGTACGCCAAGTTCTCTATCGTGTAGTGCAGAACAAAGTTGTGAGTGCCCGAGAGCGTCGTCTCGCCACTTATTCGTAGCGTTGCACGATCCGGAGAATCGGATCGAACGATGTCGACTGGCTGTCCATCGATCGTGGCAGTGATGTCGCGTGGAGCCAAAGCATGACCTTGATACTGAGTGGGCACCACGCGCTGGATGCCATTCTCCTTGATCCCCGGACCAAAAAGAACAGTAATGCGCTCCTCCACTTCCGCCTGCAGAGTCCCGTCAGGTGAGGTTTCGACCCGATAATCAACCGCAAATTCTTTTGCAATCCACTGATTGGGTGCTGTATCTCGAGCATCCAAGATGTCCGTAAGAGTCAGCGGTTTGTTGATCACAGGTCCAACCAACAAGATGACCCCGATCAGGGCGATCACCACCCAAAAGGCGCGAATGCCGAAACGAAGTACGTTACCGCCGTGCGATTTCAGCCACGACTCCGCGCGCTCGCTCCACGCCGAAATACGCACCCAGAATGGCCAATACTCCGGGTCGGGCTCGGGGATGCGCTTGACCTCGGGATTCGTCACGTATCAATAGTGTCGGAAATCCAGAGGAATCGTGAAGCGCACGCCACCTTCTGGGTATCGAAAATTTACAAGGTCAGCTGGTGGCTGGTTCACTCGCCCTGCGAGGCAGCTTCCAACCCGGCCTCACGTAGTGGCAGTTGTAGCCGTTCGGATTTGTCTGCAAGTAGTCCTGGTGCTCATCTTCCGCCTCCCAGAACGGCCCGGCAGGAGTGACGTCGGTCACAACCTTTCCGGGCCAAAGGCCAGACGCGTTGACATCAGCGATGGTCTCCTCAGCAACACTCTTCTGCTCATCGCTCAGGTAGAAGATCGCCGACCGGTAACTCGTGCCGATGTCGTTGCCTTGACGGTCCTTAGTCGATGGGTCGTGCACTTGAAAGAAGAACTCGAGGATGTCGCGGTAAGAAATCGTAGAAGGGTCAAACACGATCTCAACAGCTTCCGCATGCGTTCCGTGGTTGCGGTACGTCGCGTCTGAAACGTCGCCGCCCGAATATCCCACGCGCGTTGAGATAATTCCCGGTCGCGCGCGAAGGAGTTGCTGAACTCCCCAGAAGCATCCGCCAGCGAGGAGCGCGGTTTCCGTTGATTCAGCCATCGAGCTTTCTCCTTCTTTATACGATCGTGCACTAGACACTAATGCCAACCGCTCACTCCACCATTGTGTTCCCGACTCATTCCTTTGTCAGTGCGGCGCCTTTGTGCATGGCAATATGGTCGGTCTTATCGCTCGAAATTTCGTATTGTGGGTCATCTTTCGTGCAATGCCGCGTGTGTCCTTTGAAAGAAAAGTTCTCGGTGTGCACGGCGGTGATCGTGCCACTCACACGGCCAGCCTCAGAGTTCCAGACCACATGGTCTCCTGTAGAAAATCTCTTCGTCATGTGTTTGCACTCCCAGTTCCGCCGTGGACTTTTGCTCTCTGCCAATCTCCGAACTGCCAATCTACGAAACCTTGCTGTAATTTTCGTACCAATGGACTGAGGGCATTTCCGAGTGTCCTTTGCGCCTGTTACTCGCTATGGTCGAGAGAAGCTCAACAGGCTCGCTACACCGTTTTGTTGCCCGATAGTGCACCATGATCGTTTTGCTCACGGAAGTAAGAACATGGAGAAAATACTGTGCCACGAAAAATTGGTCCACTCGCCGCAGCTCTTCTCGTATCGGCATTAGTGCTCACGGGGTGCGCTGCCGAACCCGCCGCCGAACCAGCCACCGGTGCCAACACGCAGCCAGACAATGCCGCCACGCCAGGAACTGAACCCTCCACCCCCGCAGAGCCGGAAGCCACCCCTGTTACCCAAGAAGAATCGTGCGATTGGGCAACCCCGCGAATGGACTCAGGCTCGGCGAGCGCGCCACGCGGTCAGAACGGAGACATCGCGACCGTGCTGATCGGAGCATGGCAGCACACCCACATCGATTCCGAGGCGCTTAAACCGACAACAGACATCCGCTACGTGTTTGCCTCAACTTCCAGGATGCTCTACTGCCAAGACGTCGCTGGCGCCACGAGCCAGGCCGAGAATGCGGCCGACATCACACTTAATGGAACAGAGATCACACTGGACGGAGGCGCTTCCCTCTATGGGATTGTGGCGTGGGATGCGAACACCATGGTGTGGACAAATCACCGCGACGGTACGTCGTACCTTCTTCAGCGCCGATAGCCTCTGCGCCATTGATCGCGAACTACGGCACGTCAGTCGAAGCTGAAACCGCGTTCGTCGAGTTCGCGGCGAAGGTCTCGCCTGCCCAGTAGGGGGTGTCCACCGATCACATCCGGGTCACTGCACCTGAGCGAGGTGTGCTCCGCCCACGCGTAGTCACGCTCACTCATGGCAGTCTCCCCCGGCACCGTCACTTGTCGACCCCGATAGGTTCCGCGGTCAATCATCGTTGTGTCGTAGTCGCGGATGCCCTGCTCACGCGTCTCAGTTGAGTACCTATTACGGTGTACCGTGACGTGCTCTGGCAGCCGTGGTTTAGTACCGCGACGCTCGTCAGATTTCTCGTACCCAATGCACAGCCCTGCTACCGCGTAGACCCCGTGAGGGAGATCAAGTTCCTCTGCAATCGCATTGGGATAATCGCGAACCGAACCGATGGGCGTTGTGGCAAGCCCGTAGGACTCCGCCGCAACTAACGTGTTTTGCATCGCTAAGGTCGCATCCACCGTTGCGAGCAAAAACATCTCCAACGTGTGTGCACCGAATTCTCGCCCCTGGCGTTCCGCCAAATACTGAAGACGATGGATATCCGCGCAGAACACAAAAAAGCAGGGTGCATCAACGATCAGACCCTGATCGCCCGCGAGTTTCGCAAGCCGCGCTTTGGTGGCAGGGTCATCAATCACAATGATGCTGAACGCCTGCAAGTTTGATGACGTTGGCGCGCTGCGCGCTGACGTGAGAATAGCCTTCAACATGGGCTCTGGCACCGGTGTCGATTCAAACCGACGCACCGATTCATGGCCGGTCATGGTGATGATCGTGTGGTTGAGATACTCGTCCGGGAGTGAAATCCCCTCTTGAGTGAGCCTGTTGCTGTCGTCGCTCACGCGCTTTGGCCCCTTATTATCGATAGTTCACTGCCGATAGTCATAGTTTCAATCCTCGCCTAAAGGTGCGCTCGCCCGCTGACGACGCATGCTGCAACGGCCACTATGCTCAGTCGGGTGCCGTCATCCAGAATCGCCAGCATCGCCACTCACCTCCCTGAACGCACCCGCTCGACGAGGGAAACAGAGCGTGAGCTTCGCCGATTAAACCGCCGATTTCCCGTCGCGACGGGCCTCATCTCCCGCATGACGGGCGTTCAGAGCGTTCACGAACGCCCCGACGGATGGCAAGCATCTGACCTGGCCGTCGCCGCAGCACGCGTCGCCATGGAAAAGGCGCCTGGCGAGATCGACTTGCTGATGTTCGCCAGTGCCACCCAAGATCTGATCGAGCCCGCCACCAGCCACATTGTTAACGCCAAACTCGGCCTTGGGGTACCTGTCTTCGACATTAAGAACGCGTGCAACTCGGTCATTAACGCAATGCAGGTGGCCGACAGTCTGATTCGCACCAGCACATACCGGCGCATTCTGATCGCGAGCGGTGAAGCACCAACGGCGGCGGTGCGTTGGCAACTGCGTGATCACCCGCAGTTCATCCGGTCTTTTCCCGGTTACGTCATGAGCGATGGTGGCGCGGCAGTCATTCTTGAAGCTACAGATTCGCAGGATTCTGGCATTATCGCCTCCACGTTCCACTCCGCGTCAGAGCATTGGTCGGTCGGCACTCTTCCGGGCGGTGGCACCATGAACGCCCATGACGCAGAGGCGACCTACTTCGACATGGACGGCGCCGGGCTGCACAAGGCATTCCTTGATCTCGGACCAGAGCCAGTGCTTGCCCTGCTGCGCGAACACAACCTCTCACCAACAGACTTCGACCTCGTCGCTATTCACCAGGTTGCCGTTCCATTCTTGCCACCAATTTTCGAGCGTCTTGGCGTGCCGAATGACCGCACTATCGTCACCGTCGCCGACCACGGAAACCTCGCTTCCGTTACCCTGCCGCTTCAACTTCAGCTCGCTCAAGAGCGCGGCATGGTGAAGCCAGGAAGTTTGGTTTTGCTCATCGGTCTGGCCGGTGGGATCAGTCTCGGCCTCATGATCGTAAGGATGTGACCACGCTGATGCCCGTCGTCACTCAGCCAAAGCTCACGGTTGTCGTTCCACTATTTAACGAAGCGGCAGGAATTCAGCCCACTCTTCACGCGCTGATGAACCAAAGCGATAATGATTTTGATGTCGTGTTCGTCGACAACAACTCCACAGACGGTTCCGCCGACGTCATTCGCGAATTCGTCAACACCCACGCGCTCCCCCGCTGGACTATCGTGCACGAGCTCGAGAAGGGCACCGGCGCCGCCGCCGACACAGGAATGCGTGTCGCCATCGCGGGGGGTGCAGCACTTCTCGCCCGCACCGACGCCGACTGCCTGCCACGCGTCGACTGGACGGCCGCCATCCGCCGTTCCCTCACCCCCTGCGCTCATGGTGGCAAAGGGCTCAAACTGGTTGGCGGCGAGCTCGTGCCTCGACGTGACGAAGGTCTCGGTTGGCCCACGCGGGCAGCCCTACGGGGAGCTGTTCACCTCGCAGAAGCGTTCGGTCGTGTTCGCGCTGCGAATCGCGACCCCGCCTACCTTGGTCCGTACATGATGGCGGCAGGATGCAACATCGGCATCACGTCAGACCTCTACGAGAAGGCGGGCGGGTTTCCGCGCACCCGCATTGAAGATCTGCACGAAGATCGCGCGCTCGTCAACGCGGTGCGGCGCATCACCAGCGACTATGCCCGGCGCACGGATGTCGTCATCTTCGGTTCCAGCCGTCGCGTGCAGGCGTGGGGTCTCGCGAACACGCTCCTCTGGTACAAAGATCACCAGTATCGGCCACAGGAGGTGGACATCCGCGATCCCGCAAACATCGTGCGCCCGCCTCGCACGTCTGTGGCGCTCGCGCGTCGACACGAACGGCGGCTGCTGCGCTCCGCCCATCCGGTGGCCGTGCCGTTTCTCGATTCGATCCGAGGGCCAGTTCGGCGCATTCCTCGCCTTGGCGTTGTGGTGAAAGATGCCACGCTGCTGCGCGCCGTGCTCATGGATACCGACACATTCCGCAAGAACGGCCCTGGCTCACCGAGTGATCTGTGGAATCCGGTGCTTGGTTCCCGAGCACTGCTCAACATGGAGGGTGCCGATCACACGGCACTACGTCGAAAGCTCGCACCTCTCTTCTCACCCACCTTCGTTGACACGCTTGTCGCGGAGGCTCTTGGCCCGCTGACGAAAACCCTCACCGAGCGCCTCGCGGCAGGCGAGCCAGTTGACCTCGTCGCTCACGCGCGGTGGGCGGCAAGCGCCGTGATCAGCAAGCTTGTCGGCTCGTCTATCGATGTGGTGAACGACGACTTCTTCTCACGGGCCTCAACGATCACCGGGTTCATCTCCCTTGCAAGTCCCCGACTCACTCCGCGCCAGATTGCGTATGCGAAAGAGGTGCTTCACGAACTTGATGAACACGCCTCGCGCGCGTACGCCGGCGACGAGTCCACCGTGCCGGGGCGGATGCGCGCCCTCGGTCTCAACGAAGCGGAGGCCCTCGGCGCTGTCGGAGCATTCGTGCTCGTTGGCACCGAAACCCTTGTCTCGTTTGTGCCGCGGTTGGCAGCGATCCTCGCCGACACCGGGTGGCACGCACGCCTCCGGGCAGACCCGACGATGGTGGATGCTGCTATCGCTGAAGCACTGAGGGTCACGACGCCATCACCGGTGATGCTGCGATCGGTTGCCCTCGCAGGAAAGATCGGAAACGTCACGGTAAAGCCGGGCGATCGGATCATCCTCGGCACATATTGGGCCAACACCGCACTCGGCAACTTTGATCCAAAAACAAACCCTGCTGCCGAGCTCAAGCAACTCTGGTTCGGAGCTGGTGTGCACTTTTGTCTCGGTGCCCCGCTCGCCATGGCACAGATTCGCACCACGCTTGCGCCGCTGCTTGCCACACCAAACCTGCGGATTGTGGAACGTAGGCCATCAAAAAGCGTGCTCATCCCCTCGTACTCGACGCTCGTTCTGCAGGGTGGAGCACCTCAATGACCGACCTCCTTACTGCAGTGTTGAGAGCCGCAGACAGCCACCGCGGGAGCCCTGCGCTCACGTTCGGGGCGAAGACTCTCACCTATGGAACGCTCGCGGGGCGCATCAGATCCACCGCGTCGGCGCTCATCGCTGAGGGCATGGTGCGCGGAGATCGTGTGCTGTTCTCCGTTCGGCCCGGGCCAGATGCCGTGATCCTCGCACTGGGTATCGTGCTCGCGCGCGGCACCGTCGTCTTTGCTGATCCTGGTGCCGGTGAAGCACTGTTTCGATCCCGCACGCTTTTGGCGGCGCCCAGATGGGTGGCCGCCGAGTCGCTACTTTATTTCGCATCGAGCCGAGTGTTGCGCCCTGTTGCCCGCAAGCGTGGGCTCGAGCTTGCCCAGTATTCGCGTCTTGTTCCAGAAGCCCGCCATTTGCGGGCTGGGCCATGGCTTCCTGGTGTTCCTCACGGCGCGCTGCCTGTTTCACGCCTCGCCACGCATCCAATTCTCCACAGAATTTCTGACGCCAGTGCGAGTGAGAGCTCCAGTGAGAACCTGAACGATGAGGCACTCATTATTTTCACGAGTGGCACAACCGGCGCCCCCAAAGGCGTTGTGCACTCGCGCGGCTCACTCGGCGCCGGCTTTGCCGATTTCGCCGCCGGCCTCGGCATGCGGCCTGGGCACCGCGTGCTCACTGACCAGCTCATGGTCGGCATCCCCGCGCTCATCGCCGGGGCTCACTGGACGATGCCGCCCACCGGTACGAACCCGGGCGCACAACCTGAGCAGTACCTTTCTTTGCTCCCTGACGCCGAGCTTCTGTTCGCGGTGCCCGCGGCGATGGATGCGATTCTTCGCGCCCTCGACACGCGACCCGATCTTGCGCCAAAACACCTCGACACGATCGTGATGGGTGGGGCACCGATCTTGCATCCGCTCCTCGCCCGCATCAATGATCGGTTCCCTGATGCGGCGATTCGAGCCGTATACGGAATGACGGAGGTTCTTCCTGTTGCCATCGCTGACGGTGTCGCAAAACTCAAGGCGGGCATCAACTCTTCAGGGGGCGACAGTGTCGGCCGAATCGTGTCCAGCGTAAACGCGCGGATAGACGACGGTGAGCTCGTTCTGACCGGTAGTGGCCTTGCGCTCGGCTACCTTGCCGATTTGCCAGACTCCCCCCTCACCGAGATTCGCACGGGAGACTTGGCACAAATCGACGACGGGATGCTCACACTTCTTGGGCGCAACAAAGACATGTTCATTCGGGGCACACAGAACGTGTATCCGGGTCTCTACGAGCCGATAGTATCTGGCCTTCCCGGCGTCGCAGAGGCCGTGCTCACCGGAGTTCCCAACGAGATCGGCGACGACCGCATTGTGCTCGTGCTCGTGCCGGATGCTGGCGCACCAGCATCATTGACCGCTGATCACCCGCTAGTTAAGTC
The DNA here is from genome assembly GCA_038243605.1 of Actinomycetales bacterium. GTDB lineage: Bacteria > Actinomycetota > Actinomycetes > Actinomycetales > Microbacteriaceae > Terrimesophilobacter. The sequence continues at coordinate 27,684 of JBBSQX010000002.1, read as the reverse complement.
AGTCAGCCCCGCGCTTTCTGGCCTCATCGATGCCGGTGCTCTCCCCGATCTGGTGCTCGCCACCGGCGTCCTTCCGCGCTCTGGGCGCAGCAGCAAGTTGGACCGAAAGGCTCTCGCTGCCACCGTTGCCGAATACATGCAGGAAATGGCATGAGAGTCGCTGTCACTGGTGCGAGTGGCTTCATCGGGGGCGCTGTGGCCACAGCCCTGACAGATGATGGGCACGAGGTGACCGGATTCGGCCGCCGCCTGCACGGTTGGAGTCATCCCGGCGCCATCTACCAAACGTGGGATCTCGTCGACGGGAATTGCCGTGTGGACGAGCTGATGGTTGATGCCGTCGTCCACTGCGCCGCACTCGCCGACGATTGGGCGCCGAGGTCTGACGCGCTGTGCGTGAACCGTGACGGAACAGCACGCGTGCGCAAACGTTTTGCGCACGCACGCATCGTTCACATCTCCACCTCAAGCGTGTACGACGCGTTTGCTCCCAGCATCCAGCTGCGCGAGGATACTCCAATCCCGAGTCGATTCCTCAGCACGTATTCTGAGTCGAAAGCATTGGCCGAGCGAGAGCTTGATGGCGCGAACGCTGTGATCTTGCGCCCGCACGCCGTCTACGGCCCTGGTGACACGACGCTGCTCCCTCGCATTCTTGCCGCAGTGCGAAACGACCGACTGCTATTACCAGCAGGTGGGGCTGTGCAGCATTCGCTCACTCACATCAACAACCTCATTGCGGCGGTGCGCTGCGCGCTCTCCCCCGCATCCCCCAGAGGCATATTCAACATTGCCGATGCTGAACCCGTGCTGCTGTCTGATATCGTCACCGAGTTTCTTCAACGCCGCGGTGTGAACGCACGCATCATCAGCATCCCTGCTGGCGTCGCCGCTGCTGTGGCAACTGCGGCCGAGGCCTCCGCAAAACTGCGCAAAACCCGACCGCGGCTCACGAGGTATGCCGTGAGTCAGCTCGGAGTCGAACGCACCTTTGATACGGCCGCCGCTCGTGACCAGCTCGGCTTTGCGCCGATCGCGACAACGCTGGAGGGCGCTGAGAACTGGTGAGCTGCTGGTCACCGAACCTTTCGCACGACGAGTGAATGGTACGCGGGAATCAGCACGCGCTTACCGTACTGGCGCGAGACGATCTCGAACGGTCTTCCATCCCCCAGCAGCAGATCCACCACGGCATTAAGTTCCGCTTTGGCGAGTGGCGCACCAAGGCACAGGTGCCGCCCGGCACCAAACCAGAGTTGACGATTTTGTGCCACGTACGGCCGATCGATTCGGAACCCGCCAACGAGGTTGTTTGCCGTCCAGGTGAGAATCATGATGCGGTCTCCTGCATGCAGCATGCGCTCGCCGATCTCAAAATTTTTGAGTACTGAGCGCCCAATCAGTGGAGCAGGGCTTGTGACACGAAGGGCCTCGCGCACCGCGTCTTCGCGATGCTCTGGCATGGCGAGAAGTCGATGCTGTTCCCCGCTGTCGGCGAGAAGCGCCGCCATCCGCGCCATTGCAGAGGCAGCTGTTTCGGTGCCGGCGACCATGAGAAGAGTCGCAAGCCCTTTCGTCTGCGACAAGGTGACGCCAAGCTCACGGCAACGGCCAATAACGGTGTCATCGGGAGCGGTTGCAAATACTGCATCGACGTGCCCGGTGAGTCGTTCAACAATTGCTTTCGCTGCGGCAACCTTGTGCGGGGGCAGTTGGGTGTCGGCGGTAGTCCCCAGCGCAATGCTCGCCAGCTCTTCCCCGGTCTGAAATATTTCACCGTAAGCATCGTCGCCGCGTGAAGCATCCACCGGAATACCCAGCAGTGCGGTGACCATGTGGCCGACGAGGATGCGGCTGAGATCGGCAAGGTCGAGATCTGCGCCGGCCTCAAAATTTTCGCGTGCAAGCTGCAGACGATCACCCCAGGCATTCTCGACGAAGGTTCGGCTGTTCCTGTCCGTAAACAGTTCTCGGCTTCTGGTGCGCAAGTCATGATGCCCTGGGCCGTCAAAGAGTTCGGTGACCCAGTCCCCGAGAATCTGTGCCCATAAATGCCCGACCCCGCCCTCACCGAGAAGCGTCACGTGTTCTGGGTCGTTGAGGAGCGCACGGGCCGTGCGCGGGTCGGCGGTAATCCAGCCAAGCTTTGGCACCTTCATGAGCGGCTTGGCGAACTGACCCAGCCAGTTCAATACCGGAAGGGCGGGGCGCGCAGCGCGCAGAAGGCGATATTCGTGGGCCTCTGGGGAATTTCCGAGAGTATCCCGAAAAGGAGAAAGTCGACGTTCGCGAACTGCGGGGGCGAGATCTTCAGCGACAGGCACTAGGCCACGTTAGTGGATGCACCGTCGACACGACGGCTGGCCTTCACAACTATGTCGTGCAGAAAGTCAGCACCACCGGCAACAGGAGTGCCACGTTGACGCGACTCTGCAATCTCGACGTGCAATCCTTCCCCGTCAATCGCGGTAACGACGTCAATGATGCTGAAGAGCTTCTCTATGAGGTGCGCACGATGGCCCGAGTCGCCTCTGAAATCGGAGGCGTCATGGCCAACGATGAGTAGCGTGCCTCCGGGCGCAACTGCTGTCGCCAACGAGCGAAAGATCACTGAACGTGCTGGCTCAGTGAGCTGCATAAACTGGGCCGAGACAAGGTCGAAGGACTGCGGCTCTGGAACCCAATCAGTGAGGTCCTGTTGCTGCCAGTCGATGCGGGCCGCCGCATGCCGGTCAACAGTCACAGCGTGAGCGCGCGCCTTCTCGAGAGCATTCGATGCGATATCGACACCAGTGACGTACCACCCCTGCCGTGCGAGCCAGAGCGCATCCGCACCTTCGCCACTACCTACATCGAGCGCTACTCCGGGCGTTACATCGGCAATCTCGGCGACCAAAACTGGATTCGGCTCGCCGCTCCATGAAAGCCCAGGCTCCGCGTAGCGTTCTTCCCAGTATTCGCGGCCGTCCGGATGCTCGGCGGAACCCATCAACACACCCCGGCTATCTGCATGTCATCCACGCTACGGGACGACCTCTGCCAGAGCGAGCGTCAACCCAGCTACAGCATGAGCAGTGGGCATAGGGTCAGGGGGAGAACATTTTGGTCTTTCTATCACGGCAGCAACAAAAGGAGTACACACATGGCACAGTCAGGCTCACTTACCATCACCGGCGCACACGTCTGGGTGGGTAAAGAAATGGGCTTTGTGCTGCGCGATGTGGCCATTATTGATGGCAAAGTGACCGAGCGGCCCGACAGCACCACCACGACGATAGACGGATCGGGCAAGTGGGTAATCCCCGGCCTCATCGACGCCCACTTTCACGCCTATGCGGTCAGCATGGACGGGTTCGAAATCGAACGCGGTCCCCTCAGCTTCGCCGCACTCAATGGTGCACGCCGACTTGAGAAAGCGCTCAGGCGTGGGTTCACGACCGTTCGCGATGTGGCGGGTGGAGATATTGGTCTTCAGCGTGCGGCCGAAGCCGGTTTGTTCGAATCACCTCGCTACCTTTTCACCGGTCCAGCGATGAGCCAAACGGGTGGCCACGGTGACCCGAGAAACGAACACGTCGATGTGTGCTTCAGTCATGGGCACATGTGCGAGCTCGTGGATGGCGTGGAAGCCATCCGTCTTGCCGTGCGGAATCGCTTGCGCACTGGCGCCCACGCCATCAAGGTGATGACTTCTGGCGGCGTGTTTTCGCTGACCGACCCTGTGCGCATTCCGCAGTATTCGGCAGAAGAGCTGCGGGCGGCCACTGATGAAGCTGCGCGTCGTGGCAGCTACGTGACCGCGCACTCGTACTCTTCAGAGTCGGTCATGCACTCCATCGAAAACGGCGTGACCTGCATCGAACACGGAAACCTCATCGATAGCGCGACCGCGCAGGCGATGGCAGAGCGAAACGTGTTTCTGATTCCCACCCTTGCTGCTTATGACGCAATGGACCGTCGGGGCGCTGGCCTTGGCCTCAATCCGATCTCATTGGCCAAGAACCTTGAAGTGCTGTCAAAGGGGCAAGAGGCCGCGCAGTTGGCGCTTGCCGCCGGAGTACGTGTGGGGTTCGGAACCGACCTCATGGGTGATGTCGAAGACGATCAACTGAACGGCGTGCGACTACAAATTGATGCAATCGGGGCAGCGGAAGCGCTGCACTCGATGACCGCGGTGAACGCCGATCGCATCGGCGATAGCAGCCTTGGGCACCTTGAGGTGGGCGCCTACGGCGACGCAGTGGTCCTGAATGCCAACCCGCTGGAAGACCCATCAGCGCTGTGGGAAGAAGACGCGCGTCACGCGATTGTGCAGCGCGGTCTGCTCACTCACTGAGCTGACTGAACCCCGCTGAGAGCGCACGCAATGCTTCGACGGGGAGCATCCCCACCGTGACAGTAGCGATCTGAACGAGCGTCATGTCGTAGGCATCCTGAGGCAGCGGACTGTCGGCGATCGGGCCAAGCACAGCGCGTAACACCTCCCGGGTGTCTTCCCGATCGAGAAGTTCACGAACCGTCAGGGTCGCGATCAGGGTGCCCTCAAATTCGGCATGCGAAGCTCCAGCAGGCTCTCCCGTATCAGAGGGCGCTGCGCGAAGAAGCAGATGTTCAGAAGTGACGGCACCGTTTTGCGGCAAACCTAGGCGCACGTATTGCTCATCCGGCGCATCCGATTCACGCATTAATTGCACCAGCAGTTCGGCCATGCGCAGTTCAAGTTCGTCATCGACCAGAGAGTTCTTCTGAGCCGGATCGGTGTGGAGGTCGAAAAGCATGGTGCCGAATGGTCTGGGATTCGTTGCGGCGATGGCGGGAACCCGCAAAACGGAGAGACCCTTCGTGAAGGGCAGCGCAGACACCAGCTTTGCGTGAGCGAGCGTCTCGACGGAGAAACGGCCACGCATGTTTGTCGGCATCAGGGTGTACTCTGCGAGCGGCAGATTGTCGTCTGTGGCACACGAGCGCATGTAGACGTATCGTCCATCAGTGACATTCACGTGACCACCGTGGATGCCGAACAGTGCAGCCTCGCGGATTGGCGCCGGACTCGCGTGCTGCGCATCACTCGCATCCACGGACCCACGACCCGAATCAGTCTTGCCCATCACGTCAGAGAGCGGTCGGCCCTGCATCGACGGAGTCAGTTGTTGCCCAAAGTAATCAAGCAGCGTCGGCCCAAAGTCGATGGTCTGTACGAGCGCATCGCTTCGCTCGCCCGCCCGCTCGGATCGTGGGTCCCACACAAACAGCGGTGTGTGAATGGTTTCGTCGAAGAACGGTGGAACGTTCTTGCCTAACCACTCGTGCTCGCCGAGGAGCAAACCGTGGTCAGTACACACGATCAGCATGGTGTCGTGCCACATATCGTTCTCATCCATGGCATCCAGAACACGGCCGAGGGAGGCGTCGCACATCGACAGAAGCGCAGAGTAGCGATTCCGCACGTGAGATATTTGTTCGGAGCTTTCCGTGACTGGTTTGTAGTCCGGCCAATCGAAGTCGACTCCATTCTGGGTCACTCCTGTGCCAGCACCCTCCTCGCGATAGAGCTCGTGGTACTTCTCGTAGCTGAAGAACGGTTCATGCGGGTCGAAGGTTTCGATCTGCAGCATCCAGTCGTCTTCGTTTTTGTTTACATCGATGAAGTGCAGCCCGGCGTCGAAGGTTTGGGTTTGCGGATGATCGGCCTCGCCTGCCATGTACTGACGGTTGATCACATCCTGCCTACGTAGTTGGCGATTGCTCGCATAAGGGGTGACGTTCGTGAGGTCTGGGTCGGCGACCTGGCCCTTCCACTCGTCCCCTTCTTGCCCGCGAAAGAACTCGAACGATCGAAACCGAGGATGGTATGTGGCTCCCCCGTCGAGCCAATAGTGCTGGTGGTCAGTGACCAGGTGCGTATAGATGCCGGCCTCCCCCAACATTTGCGGCACAGAGTCATCGAAGGGTTCGAGCGGGCCCCATCCGCGGTGCAGAAAGTTGTACCGCCCGGTATGCATCTCGCGCCGCGCTGGCATGCAGGGCATGCTGCCGCCGTAGCAGTTGTCGAACTGCACGGACCGGGAGGCCAGTCGCTCAAAGTTGGGCGCGTGGACGCCCTCCGCACCATACGGCGGCAAGAAATGCCGGTTCAGGGTGTCGAACATGACGACGATGGCTTTCAACTTCTTCTCCTAGGCAAACCAAACAGGGTGTTCAGCGAACAGAGCGGATGCGATAAACAACCACCCCACCAATCACGATCATCACACCGGCGATGGCGTAAAGCTCGGTGTAGCCAGCGAAGGCCAGAACAAACCCACCAATCAGAACGGCAATCGGGATGTGCTGCGCCGAGTTGATGATTCCGAGGTCACGCGCGCGCGTTGACGGATTGGGCAGCAGGTCGGTGATGAGCGCCTGGTCAACTGACAAGAACAATCCGTAGCCAATACCGAGCAGCACGGCCGCGACCATGGCGCTTGGCCAGGTTGGTGAGAATGCGAGCACAAATGCCGCGGCAGCCTGCAACCCGGCAGAGATGGCGACGAAGAGGCGGCGGTTGTTCAACCTGTCGCTGAGCACTCCGCCCAGCCACGATGCTCCCAAGCAGGCGGCGAGGTAGATCAGAATCAAAGTGGTGAGTGCACCATCAGCGTCTTTGATGTGCAGTGCATCCGAGATGAAGAACAGAAGATATGTGGTGCCCACCAGATTGCCCGCGTTGATCAGCACGCGCGACAGCATCGCCCAGTAATAGTCACGATACTTCGGTGAGGCGAGCGAAAGTCTCGGTAGCGCGGCGATGGTTTCTCGCGGCGCGAGCTCAGGTTCTTTGATGGTCAGAAGGAACGGCAGGGGGCTTACCAACGCGAGGCCACCAATCACCATCCAGCTCGAGGAAATGTCGGTGACAAACTCGGTGAGAAGCACCATTCCGCCGGCCAGCGCGATGACTTGCGGCACACCCATGGCGGCGGAGGCTCTACCCCGCTGACGCCGCGGCACCTGGTCAGCAATCATGGCCGACAGCGAGACGAGCACTGTCGCCTGCCCAAGTGCGACCAACGCAAGAAGTGCCGCAACAACCGCGACTGAGGTTTGCGATCCGATAAGGGCGAACGGGAACGTGGCGACGACGAAACCACCCAGCGCCCACGTTTTGCGGCGACCAAATCGCGGGCGGGTTCGGTCGCAGAACCACCCAACAATGGGTACCGAAAGAAGAATAACGACGGTCATCAGACCGAGAAGAAATGACGCGACCGTCTCTTTATTTTCTGGTGAAATAAGACTGACCAGTTTTTGCACCATGAACTGACCCGGCAGCATGACGAGAAGCCAGAAACCGAACCAGGCCATGCCGAATCCGATAAGCCACGGGAGAGAAACCGGGCGGATGGCAGCTTCGGTGTTCGGTGCCACCAGGGGCTCGGCGCTCATCAGTGCGTTCTGCGTTGCACGAGTGCGCATTGGTCGAGTCTCAGAGAGCCATGCTCTTGCGTACGTTCGTGTTTGCACTGCTTCATAGCAGTCCTCTCTTGGGGCGCCATTGCCCGCACAGGAACTGACCCCCGACATCCCACAAGTGGGACGCTTGACCCAGTTGCTCAAGTATTACTGGCTGTTCCCGTTTCTGCAAGCCTGCGCGAACGCAACTGTCGGCTGACTCGCGTTCCCGATCTCACGCGTCGGTGGCGCACCGAAAGCCCAGGTTAGTGGTTGCGGAATCTTCGGTCTGCGGCGACCTAGCGGCTGGGCGGTATCTCTGACAGTATTCGGGTGCACAAAGATGGGAGCCGCCCTTGCTCACCCGCCGGATCGACGGATTAGGTTTTGCGACAGAGTGCGGGTCATCAGACGGCCCGCACGTGCACCCACCAGAATCCGCGGTGTCATCGGTCTCGACTTCGACAGCGCGCACTGCCGCCGCATCCCGATGGTGTGCGGTGAACTCGCTCGACGTCCATTCCCAGACATTGCCAATCATATCGTAAAGCCCGTATCCGTTGGCGGTGAAGCTACCTATCGGTGAGGTTCCGCGCCAGCCCAATGCGCCGTCATTGCGGTACGGGAACGAACCCTGCCAGGTGTTTGCCAACAGTTGCCCGTTCGGATGCAATTCGTTTCCCCACGCGAAGTCAAGACCATCCGCTCCCCCGCGCGCGGCACATTCCCACTCGGTTTCAGTGGGAAGCCGCATGCCTGCCCACAACGCGTATGCCGAGGCATCCGCATACGAAACCTGCACCACCGGGTGATCATCACGGTTATCGATGTTCGATTCGGCGCCAAACGGATGCCGCCAGTCGGCGCCTGCTCGCCACTCCCACCACAGGCGCCAATTGCGCAGATCGAGCGGCCCTTCGCTCTCGTGGAACACAAGGCTTCCGGGCGCTCGCTGCTCGGCTGTCATGTGCGAGTACTCGTGAATATCCAACGGTTGCTCGGCCACCGTCACATAACCGGTCTCATCCACAAAAACCGCAAACTGTCGGTTCGTCACTGGTGCGCGCTCAATCTGAAACGCAGCGATTCGAACCCGGTGCTGGGGGGCTTCCTCCGGGTAGTGGCGGTGAGACCCCATCAGAAACGTACCGGCAGGAATAGGTACCAAATCTGACGGCATGTTTGTCACCCGAGTTCGGCCTCAATACTCGCGACTGCCGTCGGGTCCGAGTCTTCGAGAAACGCCGCCAAGCGCTCAACCTCGTCTTCTTCACCAATCGCATCCGCCGCGCGATGCAGGGCGTAAATTGCCAGCAATACCCCGCGGTTGGCACCATGCGACCACGGAACGGGGCCTTGCCCTTTCCAACCTGCACGGCGCAGTGCATCAAGACCGCGGTGGTAGCCGACCCGGGCAAAAGCGTAAGATTCGATGACCTTTTTCTCCTCGAACGCGTGGTTCGCCAGCAGAGCCCACGCCAGCGGCGATGTCGGATGGCCGATGACGACGTCGGCGGGCTCTACGTCGGCGTTGGCGATCGAGGCAAGCACATCAGGTTCTTCGGAAAGAAGAGTTGGGTCAGGGCCGAGCAAATTAGTGATCATGGCCCTACGGTATCCGTTTCATGACGTGAGAATGGCTGTTGAGATGTTTGTCAGGCAGCCACTTCTCATGGTGGACTGGAGCGGATGCACAACTCAGAATTCACCAAACACCCCGCAGACACGAGCGATACGTCATCGATCAGCGCCGTGGAGCGCACGGTTGCCGAAAACCTCCCCGACGGCGTTGACAGCGCGTTCCGGGTCGATCTGGAGCGCATCCGCTTCTCCCCCTACTTCTCTAGGCTTTCCGCTGTCACGCAGGTGATTCCTCAGGCCGGGTCTGGCACGGTGATTCACAATCGACTCACCCATTCGCTCAAAGTCACCGCCGTCGCACGCTCTATCGCCGTTTCGCTTCGCCACCGGGGTGGAGCTGACTGGAAGGCCATCACCGAGCTGGGCGGTTGCGATCACATCGTCGTTCAGGCAGCGGCGAGCGCCCACGACCTCGGGCATCCTCCCTTTGGGCATCTCGGCGAGCAAGTGCTTGATCGTTTGGCGAGAGAACGCCTCGGCCTCGCCGATGGGTTCGAGGGAAACGCCCAGACGTTTCATATCCTGACGGATCTTGACAATTGCGACGTGAGCGAGCGAGGCCTCAACCTGACGGTGGCGGTGAGGGCCGCCGTGCTCAAGTACCCGTGGGCCCGCAATGATTGGAACCCCACAACCGCGACTCAGGCACATCAGCTACCGCGGGGCGTCGGAGTCGACCCAGAGGGCGGGGCCGCCAAGTTCTCGGCCTACGCACTGGATTCCCGAGAACTGATGGAGGTGAAAAGTCGATACCCGCGCATCGGTGAGCATCAGCAAACGGTCGAATGCTCTGTGATGGATGTCGCCGATGACATCGCCTACTCCGTACATGACCTCGACGACTTTTACCGGGCAGGTGTTCTGCAGTATCCGACGGTGGCTGGTGAGCTGGATGGCTGGATCGATAACCACGCCGCTCTCTCCCGCGTTGACGACGAGACGCTCGAACGAACGCTGCGCACTCCAGGAAATTCGCTCGAGCGCGCGTGGCGGCATATCGCGAAGAAAGATGGCTGGATCGCCAATGAAGGCGAGTTTCGGGATGCCGTTCTCCGTGTAAAAGAGCGGCTCGTCGAGAGCCTGCTGTCGATCCCCTTCGACGGTGGAATCGATGCGGAGCGGAGGGTCGACGCTTTCACGCGTCACTGGATCAATCGCCTCAAAGGGGCGATCGCGTTCGAGGCGAACCCGAATGTGCGCAGCGGCCACGTGCGTTTGGCTCAGGACGCCTGGCACGATGTCGTCGTTCTCAAGTTCGTGCACACTCGCTTCGTGCTCGACCGGGCCGACCTCACCATTTACCAGCGCGGCCAGGCACGCGTGCTTGAATCCCTCGTCGAGGGTTTTCATGCGTGGCTTGCTGACCCCAGTGATGCCCCGCGGGCCCCTCGCCGACTGCTCGACTCAGTGGAGGCGACCATCGAGTCGTACGCCGAACTTGCGCGTACTGATCCCGGCTACGGGGGTGACATCGCTCGACTTGCGCGTGCGCGTGCCGTCATCGACTACATCGCGTCGTTCACTGACGCGCAGGCAATGTCTGCGGCCGCACTGATCGGCGGCACCTCGGACCGGCTATGGGATGACGGGCGCAGTTTGTAGCGTGCGGTACTACGCGTCGAGCTCCAACCTAGCGAGACGGTCGCGCGCGTCGAACGGCGAGGATGGCCGATCGGTCAAAGCCGAAGATGCGTCGAGCGACAAAGCCCCCGATCGCGGTGCCGGCCGCCAGCCCTATGCCGGTCGCCAGCGCCAACACCATGGCGGGCAAGGCGTCGCTCACCCCGAACTCAGAGCCCATGAACGCGTAGAGCGACTGATACACGGCAAGCCCCGGGATCAACGGAATGATGCCGGCCATGTTCGTCGCGCCTTCCGGCACTCTGAGCCAGCGGTAGGTGAGGTAGCCGATTATGCCGGCAACTACCCCGGCAATCGCGGGTGCCAAGCCTGGCTGAGTTGTCGCTGGCAGCACCACCGCGTACACGGCAAAAACGAGAGCCGCCGCCATTGCCATGAGCGGTATCAGACGCAGCCGCATATACGACGTGAGCGCGAAACCGGCACCGATGAGAGCAGAGCCCGCCATCCGGGGCACCAGGCTGATGCCCTCACCAAGTGAGGTGGCAACGGTGATCGGTATTCCCATGCGCAAGGCAACGCCCACCACGATCGAAATTCCCACGGCGAGACCAAGGGTGAGCATGACCACTTCCATGCCGCGGGCTGTGGCCGTCACGTAGTAGCCGTCAATCGCGTCACGGGCTGACGACGTGAGCCCGATCCCTGAGAGCAGCATCACGATGCCCGAGATCACGATGACGGTCGGATGGTTCGTTCCCGGTATCTCGATTCCAACAGAACTCAACCAGAAGATGAACACCGCAATCCCCGTCGTTACTGCCGCGACGGTCATCTGGGTGAAAAAATCTGGAACCGACCATTTGCCGAGTTTGCGCGCAATGATGTCCGAAATAACGGCGGTGATAGCGGCGACTAAGACGAGCACGAAGCTCACGTCAAACAACACAACGACGCCCCCAGCAAGAATGGCCTTGCCCGCTGTCACTACCCAACGGCGGTATGGGCGTGGGCTTGTCAAGATCGAGCTGAGCTGCCCCCTGGCGTCATTCACCGTCACTGCGCTGCCGGGGCCGGTGATCTCATCGATAAGCCAATACACGTTTTGTAGGCGTGTGTAATCGGTGGTGCGCACGCGCACAATCCGCATCACCGAAATTGGATCCTCATTTAACCCGCGATGCATCGACACGGTGATAGAAGTGAAGGTGATGTCCACTTGCATTCCACTGATGCCGTAGGCGGTGCTGATGCGCAATACTGTGGCGACAACGTCAGCCGCGGAAGCCCCCGTGGAGAGCATCGCCTCCCCCGCACGCAAGCACAGGTCGATGACTAATCGCGCGTGTCGCTGCGTCAGCTCCTGGTCGCTACCGGGCATGGAAATGATCTGAGTCGGCGGGCCAGAACTCCGGATCGCGCCGCCAGCGAGGTTGGCAAAAGACCGACCAAGGCGCTGGCGAAGGGATCGCAGTGGGTACTTTTTGCCGTCACTCACCCCTCTAGGCTACGGGCTCGGAGACAGCTGATCCTGTGCGGGGTTCATCTCAGCATTCACCAAGCCAGTGCTCGCCTATCCAGCGCTCACCAGCTCAGCGCTCACCAGCTAGACGTGCCGGGTGCGCCCTTGAAGGGGCCAACGATATGGGAGGTGATCCACCCGCCGTAGAAATCCCCCACCTGGGAGGTCACCCGCTCGCCATCGATCTCGCAGGAGTCCATCCGGCCCGGGTAGAGAGCGACGCGGCTGCTCAACGCTTCGAAACCACGGGTAGGTTCCGGGTAAACCCAGCCAGCACGGGCGGCGACGACTCCCCCAGCAAGCAGGTCAAAATAGTGCGCCTGCCCCTTGAACTCGCAAAAGCTGGTGCCCTCCACTGGCACGAGAACCCCCACGGGAAACGCGTCCATCGGCAGGTAGTAGACGGGCGGATGACTCGTCTCCAGAACCCGCACGGCATCGGTGGTGTCGGCAATGATCCGGCCGCTGAGGCGCACGACAATGCGTTCGGACCGCGCCTCGGGATTCTGCCCCTCCACCAATTTGGCGGGAGGCCGAGATCTCAAATCCACTAACCCAATCCCCGATTCCGGGCAGATAATGAGAGCTATGCGGGCCACTGGTGTGCATGATCATCGCCAGGTCGCCTCGTTGAGGCAATAGTCGAGCACTCGGGAAAGGACCCATTGTGGTGAGACTGCGACGCAGCGACCCGTCGTCGAGGGGCTTTCGCCGCATCCGTTCCGGTAAAGGCTTTAGCTATCGTGACGATTCTGGCAACACAGTGGGCGACAGCGAGTTGCGTGCGCAATTCAAGGCTCGCGCCATTCCACCTGCGTGGACTGAGGTCTGGATATCTCCGTTCCCCAACGGGCACATTCTGGCCACGGGAATGGATGCCGCCGGCCGACGCCAGTACATTTACCATCCTGTGTGGCGAGCACGTCATGATCGTGAAAAGTTCGACAGGGTGCTCGCTCTGGCCGCGTCGCTGCCCGCCGCTCGAGCTGTGGTGACGCGAACCCTGCGCGAAAGCGACGACATGCGCCTGCGCACTCTTGCCGCCGCCTTTCGTATGCTCGACACCGGTTCGCTTCGCATCGGCAGCGAACGATATGTGGAGGCGAACGGAAGCCACGGGCTTTCCACTCTTCTGTGCGATCACGTGAGCGTGAAGAAGAACACCGTCACGTTGTGCTTTCCCGCGAAGAGTGGTCAACTCTGGGAAAGCGAGATTACTGACCCCGATCTCGCCGACTTTGTGCGCGGCCGCGTTCGCCGGGGCAAAGAAAAACTTCTACTGTCATGGAGCGCTGGCGGGTTGGAACATTCGGTCAGCGCCTCTGACATCAACGCCTATGTGCGAGAACGCACCCATGGTGAGTTCACCGCGAAGGACTTTCGCTCCCTCCGCGGCACCATTGCCGCCGCACGAAGTCTCGCATCCCATGGGCCGGCGACGAGTAAGCGCGATCAGGCACGCGCGGTGAGAGAGGCGATGGAGAAGGCTGCAGAGATTCTCGGCAATACTCCCGCTATCGCGCGAAAGAGTTACGTCGACCCTCGTGTACTCGATCTTTATGCGGCGGGAGAAACGATTGACGGCAGCCGCTTAGAGTCGGCGGAATCACAACTGCGCGCACTTCTCACGAAGAGATCGTAGCGACAAGGGTCTGCGGTCAGATCGCGCTTCATCCCGCGGCGGGCCGCGCGAGTGCGCCGCAAGTGGGCCGCGATGAATGACACCGCGGCCCACATCGTCACTCTTGAGGTCGGAAGCCGAGCTTGCCGCGTGTGGCAATCAGCAGCGTGATGGCCAGAACGGCGGCGGCGGAAAGCAGGGCGAGCTGCACTATCTCGGCGGTCTCCGTCGGGAACACCGATCCCCACACGATGGACGCAAAGTTATTGACGCCCACGTGCACCAGCATGACGATCGGCAGGCTCTCACCTGAGCGGTTGAACACCCAGATCATGACGACGTTGAGGAAGATAGTCAACGCGATGAAGGTGGCCGGCCTTGTCCATGACACGTCGGGCCCGCCGCCCCACTCGGTCAGGAACAGTGGCAGGTGCCAGATCGCCCAGATTGGTCCGAGGACGACGACAGCCAGCAGTGGGCCACCGCGCTTCTGCAGACGCGGCACGGCAAAGTCGCGCCATCCGGGCTCCTCGGCTAGGCCGGTCGTGACCATCTGCAGGAGCAGGCCGGGGATGTAGGCGACGAGCACCAGAAAGTTTGGTGCCTGGATGTTGCCACCAGAGAACGCGGCGCCGGCAATCAGCAGCACTGCGGGCGGAAGCACGATCGCCCCCACGTACCAACGCCAGCTTACGTTCCACCTCATGAGGCGGCCCACCCACGCCCGGAGCCCGGGTTTCCCGTCGGAGATTGCTGTCACGAGAAAGGCTGAGAAGATCGGGCCTAGGTAAGCACCAGGTAGTACGCCGAGCAGTTGGCTGCTTCCAAGAATTTCAGGAAAGCTGTAATTCCAAATACCAAGCCCGTTATTGGAGAGGACGTACGGCAACCACGCAAGCCAGCTCAACACGTTTGCAAGTACGAAGAAGCTGATCAGCGGATGACGTTTGACAAAGTTTTCGCGTTCAGAACCGCCTGCCAGCGGCTCGGCTATGGCTGAAGTTTGTACGGTCACGATGGGTCCTTTCGAGCGTTCACGGTTGACGTAAATAGCTCAGCAGGGATCGATTCGCCGATCACTACCGTGGGCACCCGAAACGATGGTGGGGCGGGCTATACCCTTAGCGCATACCTAACAAACTGTTTTCCTAGCTGCTACCGTGCTGGGGTAGCGGGCAGAGCGAACCCTGACAGTGTGTGTCGAACGGGCTTCTTGGGTTCGCAGGCTGCTGAACCACACTTAGGCAATCCGATGGAAGGACCTCTCAATGCATGAGATCATTTGCCCGCATTGCAATAAGGCGTTCACGATTGACGAGGCCGGGTACGCCGAGATCCTGAAACAGGTGCGTGACCGCGAGTTTGAGAGTGCGCTTTGCTCCCAACTGGAGCTCGCCGAGAAAGAGAAGAAGGTAGCGATCGAGCTCGCGGAAGCCAAGATGGCGAGCGGGCTAGAAAAGGAAGCGGCGAAACAAGAAGCTGAGATCGAGCGTCTCAAGTCGCAGCTCAAGTCGACCGACATGGAGAAGCAGCTTGCGGTCAACGACGCCCTCAAGGCCGTGGAAAAGGAGCGCGACGACGCTAAGAACGAGTTAGCGACGAGCGCCGTGGAGAAAGACTCCGCCATCAGTCTCTTGAAAGCTGAACTCAAGGCAACCGAGGTAGCTAAGCAGCTTGCGGTGAACGAGGCGCGCAACTCGCTTGAGAAAGAGCGTGACGATCTGGCTCGCAACCTGAAGTCAGTCGAGACGGAGCAGAAATTGCTCGAATCGACGCTCAAAGAACAACACGGTGCTGAGGTCAAACTCCTCAACGAAACAATCGACTCCTACAAAGATTTCAAGGCCCGGCTTTCAACGAAGATGGTCGGCGAGACTCTTGAGCAGCACTGCGAAATTGAGTTCAATCGGCTGCGTTCCGCCGCTTTTCCGAACGCGTATTTCGAAAAAGACAATGACGCGAAATCCGGAAGCAAAGGGGATTACATCTTTCGCGAGGAGAGCACCCCCGGCGTCGAGATTATGTCGATCATGTTCGAGATGAAGAACGAGAACGATACGACGGCGACAAAGAAGAAGAACGAGGACTTCCTCAAGGAACTCGACAAGGATCGTACGGAGAAGGCGTGCGAGTACGCCGTCATGGTTTCGCTTCTTGAGCCAGAGAGCGAGCTTTACAACGGCGGCATTGTCGACGTTTCTCACCGCTACCCGAAGATGTTTGTTGTGAGACCTCAGTTTTTTATCCCCATCATTACTCTTTTGCGCAATGCCGCTCTCAGCAATGTGCAGATCAAATCCGAACTCGCTCGCGTTCAGGAGCAAAACGTCGACATCACAAAGTTCGAAGGCAACCTTCGCACTTTCAGGGAAGGTTTTGCCCGGAACTACTCGCTCGCATCCGACCAGTTTCAGGAATCGATCAAACGAATCGATGAGGCGATCAAAGATCTCGAGAAGACGAAAGAGAACTTGCTGAAGTCGTCAAATAACCTTCGACTCGCGAATGACAAGGCGGACGGCCTGACCATCAAGTCGCTGACTCGAGGGAACCCAACGATGGCGGCCAAGTTTGCGGAACTCGAATCTACCGAGATTCTTCCTGACTGAATTCAATGAGTCGGGACTGCATCTCCGGGTACGAGGTTGCCGCTGGCACAGGCGTGCCGTCGCGCAGGGCAGTCGCGATGGTGACGGCAGCATCCACTGCTGCACGATAAGGAAGCGATCCAGAACTGACGCGTCCCACCCCCAACTCTCCCAGCTCGGCCACTGTCAGCGAGGGGTGCGGCAGCACGTTAACGGGCAGCGCAGTGCCTGCGGTGATGCTTCGGATGTCGTCCGGGTCGGTGAGGCCTGGAACAAAAATTCCGTCCGCACCCGCGTCAGCATAGGTGGCAGCGCGCGCCAGCACCGCGTCGACCGTGGCGTCTTCGTCAAACCAAAAATTGTCCACACGAGCATTGACGAACACGTCCGGGGAGCGGTGTTTCACGGCGGCAATCTTGGCGGCAAAAATTCTCGGATCGAGAAGATGCCCGTCTTTGCTGTCTTCAAGGTTCGCGCCAGCGACACCCATGGCCACCAGCTCGGCCACAAATTTCGCGACTTCTGTGGGGTCGTCGGAGTAGCCGTCCTCGATGTCTGTAGAGACATGAACGGGCAGCCGGCACATCTGCGCTGCTAACGCTGTGGTTGCCACTTTGGTGGTGCGAGCGCCGTCGGGCGTGCCGACGCTGGCGGCCACACCAAAACTTGTCGTCGCCACGGCCGTGAACCCTGCGGCCGCAAACGCTAGCGCTGAACCTACATCCCAAGCATTGGGCAAGAGTAGGGGTGATTCAGAGTAGTGAAGTTCCCGAAATGTAGGCATTTTCGATCCCATCGCGCGCCCACCGCGGAGGTGGATGCGCTCCAGAATACGCGGGTGCGCCAAACGAGGAAAGCGCCACTTCGAGTTGGGATTTTGTCCGTTAGCGGGTGAGCCTCTGCCGACCACCTGCCCGAAGACTAGTCAGTGAATTCGGTCATCACAATCTTGCCGTCTCCGAAGCCCGACATGCTTGCTTCGTATGCTTTCGCGAGCTCTTGCATGGGGAAGGTAATGCCCACATCCACCGTGAGTGTGCCGGAGCGCACCATCGCACTCAACCTGTCTAGTTCCTTGGCATCGGGTCGCACCCAGATGTAGCGGCCGCCGTGTTGCTGCACCGCATTGTCGGCAATGGAGGCGTGCCTGCCACCCTTCTTGAGCACGGAAAGGGTGACTTCTAGAACGCTCCCGGCGAAGTCGGCAACCGCGTCCACACCATCCGGGACCACGTCCCTTAGCCTCTGCTCAAGCCCGTCACCGTAACTAACCGGTTCCGCGCCCAGTTCGCGCAGTCGGGCGTGGTTCTTCTCTGACGCCGTCGCGATCACGCGAACACCGGCCTGCACTGCAATTTGGATCGCGGCGCGGCCCACCCCTCCGGAGCCGTTGTGGATGAGGAGGGTTTCTCCACTCGTGAGATCTACGGCATCGAGGGCGCGAAGCGCGGTCAGGCCGACAAGTGGAAGGCCCGCTGCCTGCATCCAGCTCAGCTCCTCGGGCTTGTGGGCCACGATGCCCACCGGCAGCGCAACGAATTCGGCGCATGTGCCGCCTCTCACAGTGTCGCGCCTACCGTACGAGTACACCTCGTCACCCACCTGAAACTCTGGGGTGTCAAAGCCGACTGCTTCCACCACGCCCGCAACATCCCAGCCTGGCACGATGGCAAATGTCACATCCATGAGCGCATCCAACCCGCCAGACATGATCTTCCAGTCCACCGGGTTCACGCCAGCGGCCTTCACCCGGATGAGCACTGAGCCCGGCGCCACCTTCGGCAGGGGAAGACGGATTCGTTCGAGAACATCAACGCCACCGTACGAGGCATACGCCATCGCCTGCATCGTCTCGACCTGCGCGACCACGACCTGCGCGACCTCAGCCTGATCGGATTCGGCGTGATCGGATTCTGGCTGCGTAGTCTCGTTGCCTGATGCCATGGTGTGGTCTCCTCGCTTGTGGGCGGTGGTGGTGGACACTCAGTTCAACAACGGTGGAGTCTCCACTGTTCCCGGTGACCAACACGGGATACGAAAATGATCTCCACACGGTAGACGCCGAAAGGTGAGAAAGTTGACACATCATTTCTTCGCTCGAATTTGGTTTGTCGAAAGTGTGCCAATGAATATCCTCGCCCCGCAGAACATGCGCACCACGGTTCTGCGCACAATCTTTCGCCTGTTGCTTGGCGCGTTCTTGCTCCTCGCTGGGGTCAGCCACCTCACGGTCAACCGTGAAGCTTTTCTCGCCCAAGTACCCACCTGGTTACCTCTTGATGGCGACTTCGTGGTGGTGGCATCCGGTATCGTCGAAATCGTCTTGGGACTCTCCCTTCTTCTTCTCGGCCGCTACCGGGTGCAGGTCGGTTGGATCGTCGCCCTGTTCTTCATCGCCATCTTCCCCGGCAACATTTCGCAGCTCGTCACCCACACCGATTCGTTCGGCCTGAACACCGACCTGGCGCGCTCAATCCGGTTGCTGTTCCAGCCCGTGTTGGTGCTCTGGGCGCTGTGGTCTTCCGGCGCGTGGTTGGCGTGGCGCGAGTACCGTGCTCGTGCGCGCACACGCGAGGATCATTGACCCTCAATTGCGTGGCTACGCCCAGCCCAGTTCCTGCAGCTGCGTGTCGTCGAGCCCGAAGTAGTGACCTATTTCGTGCACTAACGTGATGCGCACTCGCACGCGCAACTGGGCGAGATCGTTGCTGTGCTCCTGCATGTTGTTCTTATATAGGGTGATGCGGTCTGGCAGCTCCCCGAAGCCGTACATGCCACGCGTGGTCAGCGGATGCCCGCTGTAAAGACCGAAAAGTCGAGGGCGCTCCCCTATCGGCTGGTTCGCCACCAGGATCGCCACGTTGTCGAGGTCACCCAACATATTGTCGGGGATTGCGTCGTACTCCTCGGTGACCATCTTCTCGAAGTCGTCATCCGAAATCTCCACCATGATGCAATCTTGCCACCAGCAACACGTTTCTGAGCGGAAGGCTGATTGACCTTCTACGCTATCCACGAAGTCGTGCAGCAAAAGTGCGGGCACGTGTTGCTAACCTCAGCTTATGTCCCAATACCTCGCGCCTAAAGAAGCCGGCATCGCCTATGCTCTCATGCTGTTTTCCTTCCTTGGAGTGTGCGGCATTCAACACTTCTACATGGGAAAGATCGGTAGAGGAATCCTGTGGCTGCTGACTGGCGGCGTGTTCGGAATAGGGCTCATCGTCGACTTGTTCACGATCCCGCAGCAAGTGAAGAACGTCAACGCGCGTCGCGCTGTCGGCATCAGCTGATCTGAGTTCTTCCAGCAGAACGGTTATACCCCGCGGGCCAGCTCGGCGATGATTTCAGCGGCCGGTTTCTCCTCCGTGAGGGATCCCACTCCTTGACCCGCGTAGAGGTAGGCGACGTCATAGTCTTCGACCTCCCTGGCAGAGATGAATTGCTCGGCTGCTGACTCGTCGACAGCAAGCTCGTCGAGACGGTCGTGCCACGTATTGTAAAACGAATTTCGAAGGCTGCGACCGCCGTATTCTGGTGGCCATCCGAGTCGTTGCGCGACATCGAACACGCGGCCATAAGCCGTGTCGTCGTATCCGGCCGCAATCAACTGAGCTCGTGCACGGGGGCTGTTGGCTGCTTCGAGGGCGGTGAGCAGTACTGTTCCCACCCACGCTCCTGCAGCGCCGGCAGCAAGGACTGCGACGAGTCCACGCGAGGAGGTGATCCCTCCTGCGGCAACGACGGGCACTTTCACTGCGTCGAGCACTGCTTGGAGCAGTGGCAATGTGGCAATGTCGTTGCGGCCGTGCCCGCCCGCCTCTGAGCCACGGGCAACGATGAAGTCAACGCCGGCGTTCTCGGCACGAAGCGCTTCCTCCACATTGCCGACCTGCACTGTGACGGGGATGTCGGCATCAACAAGTCGCCTAATGTGAGGTTCAACGTTGCCGAAACTGACGGACACCAAACTCGGTCGCAATTTCAGCACTGTCGTGAGCTGGGCATCATCCTGATCCAATACCCACCCCATGAGGCCGATCCCATACGGTTGCGCACCATTCTGAATGGCCGAAGCGACACCCTCTGGGGCCAACCGTTCTGAAGTACCGCCAGCGGCGATGGATGCTTGCTCTCGGATCCACGGTTCTTTCCGAACCCCGCCGACGCCAACCATTCCGAGTGCGCCCGCGACGGACACTGCTGAGGCAAGGCGACCTCCGGCCGGGCCCGCCATCGGCGCGCCAATGATGGGAACGGACAGGCCGAAACGCTCGGTCAGCCAGGTGTGAGTCATGTGACGGATCCCTCTCTCACTCGCAGCCGGTGCTTTATTCGCCCGGCTGAGCTTCTGGGCGGGTTCCCGAGGATTCGACTCGCTTGGTTGTGCCGTTTTCTGTGTTGTTCACGTCTTCACGGCTGGGGCCGCCCACCACTATGGGAATCGCCTGGGTTTCATCCCATCGACCCATGTCTGGTCGGTCGCCTCCCGCCGCGCCGCTGGCAGCCCGCTCGCCGTCAGTGGTGTATTCGCCGACGCTGTATTTGCCAACACTGTGTCCATCAACGCTGTGTCCATCAACCGGTTCCATCCACGGCATCGGTGCGAACGAGCCGAAGCGGTCGGCATCCGCCTCTTTCCAGTCCACGGCCCAGCCGCGCGGTGGGTCCTTCAGGAGTTCGCTGGGGCGTAACCAGTTGAAGATGGCCGCATAGCTGCTCGTTGTCAGGTGACCGACCCGCCGGCGCAGCATCCGTTGGTTCAGTTTTGCCGGGGACGAGACTCCCATGGAGGCCATGATCTGCCCCGCCTCAGCGACTGTGAGCTTGTGGTAGTTGTACACACGGTTGCCCTTGTCGTCAACATCCAGAGCCCGCATGAGCCGCGGGTTTTGTGTTGCCACGCCGACAGGGCAACGGTTGGTGTGGCAGATCTGGGCCTGAATGCAGCCGGTGGCCATCATCATCGACCGGGCGCTCATGGTGAAGTCGGCGCTCTGAATGAGCCGCTTGACGATATCGCTGCCGGTGGCGACTTTGCCTGCCGCGCCCAGTCGGATGCGATCGCGCAGGCCGGTGCCCACCAGTGCGTTGTGCACCAGCATCAGCCCTTCGGTCAGCGGAGTTCCTACGTGGTCTTCGTACTCCAACGGGGCAGCACCGGTGCCACCCTCTGAGCCGTCGATGATGATGTAGTCGGGGGTGATCCCGGTCGCCAGCATCGCCTTGCACATGGCGAGCACCTCGATGCGGGACCCGACGCAGAGCTTGTAACCGATCGGTTTGCCGTCGGCGAGCTCACGAAGTGTTCCCACAAACTCCATCAACTCGCGGGGAGTATGGAATGCCGAATGTGATGCCGGCGAGATACAGTCGACGCCTTGTGGAACTCCTCGAGCTTCGGCGATCTCCGCGGTGACCTTTGCACCGGGCAGCACGCCGCCAAGGCCCGGCTTTGCACCCTGGCTGAGTTTGAGCGTGATGGCTTTCACCTGCGGGGTCGCAGCTTTGGTACGGAAGAGTTCTGGGTCGAACTTTCCGTTCTCATCGCGGCAGCCGAAGTAGCCTGAGCCGATCTCCCAGATCAGGTCGGCCCCGTACGCGAGATGGTACTTGGTCAGCCCACCTTCCCCAGTTTCGTGGGCGAACCCGCCCAGCGCTGCGCCCTTGTTCATCGCCAGCACGGCGTTCTTAGACAAAGAGCCGAAGCTCATCGACGAAATATTCATCAGCGAGATGTCGTAGGGGTGCCGGCAATCCGGCCCACCGATGCGCACCGTGTGGGGCTTCTCTGGGGGTGCAACTGGCGCTGTGGAGTGCAGCAGGAACTCGTAGCCCTCCGCATTCACATCGCGCTCTGTGCCGAAGGCCTTATGGCTGTCTAACCCCTTGGACCGCGAATAGATCAACGAACGGGTATCGCGATCGAAGGGGCGCCCGTCGGTGTTGCGTTCAATAAAGTACTGCTGGATCTCTGGCCTGATCGATTCGAGCAAGTAGCGCATGCGACCCAACAACGGGTAGTTGCGCAGGATCGAATGCTTGGTCTGCAGCAGGTCGTGAAGAGCGATTACCGCCAGCAGGAGCACAAGCGCCCCGAGCACGATCCATCCGACAAACCCAAAGGAGGAGGCAATCACGGCCGCTGCTGCGAGCACCACGAACAAGGCCAGGAGGAAAAAACGAACCATGGGCCACGAGCCTACTCGCGTGCACAACCAGAGCGAACTACTCCTGCCGAACAGTGTTGGGAGAGTATGTCGCACTCACGCGTAACGGGTGATTCGGGCCACAAGGCACTTGCGATGTTTTTATCGAAGTGGTTCGATAGCATTCAACGTGAGCGCAGTCGGAATGCTCGCGCCCCGGTGAGGAGAGTCGTGAAAGCACAGCATGCCACTCCACAACCGTCTCTACGGCCACAAGACGAGCTTGTGCTAGACCCCGCCATAGTGCGTTGGCAAGCGGATATCGAGCGCTACTCTGCGAAAATTCCTGGGCTAAGATCGCCCAAACCTGCAAGGCGCCGAAGGGCGCAGCAGAAATTGTCCGACATGCTTGCGACCAAGTACACCACCAAAGCACCCGCCGACGTGGCGATCGACGACTTGACGCTCTGGTCAGAAGCAACATGCGTTCGGCTGCGCAGGTACCGCCCGTCGCGCGCAGGCAGCAACGACTCCGGCAGCAGCCCGACTCAGCTGTTTTTGCACGGTGGAGGGTTCGTTTCCGGCTCCGCACACGAGTTGGTGAATGACCGAATTCTCGCCCATCGCGCAGACCAGACCGGCATCCAGATCTTTTCCCTGTCGTACCGCCTCGCTCCCGAGCACCCATACCCTGCCGCCGTAAGCGACACAATCACCGCCCTTCACCTACTCGAGGAGCACGCATCATCCCTCGGAGTTGATACGACTCGGCTCGGCCTCGCAGGCAACTCGGCAGTGGCTACCATCGCGGCGAGCGCGGCACTGCGATGGCGACACGAGTCAGGGCCAAAACTACGACACCTCGCACTAGAGGTGCCTGCGACGACTCTGCAGCCGGTTGGTGACTCCGCCGAACGGTATGGAGTCGGCTACGGTCTCGACGACGCGGAAACACTCGCCGAACAGTACCTCCCCGACGGTATCGACATCGACGGCTATTCATCTCCGCTTGACTATCCGAATCTGAAGGGCCACCCGCCCACCCTCATCATGACCGCGGAACACGATCCCCTTCGCGACGGAGGCGAGCTTTACGCCGCGCGCCTCGACGGCGCCGGTGTGCCCGTCATTCTCCTCCGTGGCGAAGGCCACGTTCACGCCAGCTCCACGCTCACCGCCACGCTTCCCACCGCAGAATTGTGGCAAGTCCGCTGCACAGAAGCCCTTCGTGCCGCATACGCAACCCCACGAGAAACGGAGCACGACGATGCCTCTTGACCCGAAGATCGCTGAGCACATCGCGAGCGCCGCAGTTGACACGCAGCCCGCAACACACCGAACACCTGAGCCTGAAGCGCGTCGGGCATCCGCCCTCAAGTTCGAGGAAAAATTCTGGGAACGACAGGTTGTACAAGAACCCGCCGTCGATACTTCAGACCATCTCATATCGGTGCCCGGATATCCCGATCTTATTCTGCGCGTTTATCGCCCTCGAGGCGTCAACACCGCGCTCCCCGGCTACCTCGTGTTCTTCGGCGGCGCGTTCCGACAAGGCGGGCTGCACCACCCGATCACCGACTGGATGTACCGGGCACGCGCCGCGGAGGCAGGAATCGCCGTCGTCGCAGCCGATTACGCCCTCGCGCCCGAACACCGCTACCCGACACAAATAGAACAGGGGTTAGCCGCACTCGCGTGGATGGCAGCCCATGGCGCGCAGCACGGAATCGACCCAGATAGGCTCGCAATTGGCGGCCAGTCGTCCGGCGGCAACATCGCGGCAGCGGTCACACTGCGCAACCGAGATGCGGACGCGGAGGCCGTGCAACTGCAATTTCAACTGCTCGAGGTACCGGTGCTCGACCTCAGCACAGCGCACATGGACTTCTCATTGCTTGCCGAACTTGGCATCCCGCTCGATCCGATCCTTGCGGAGAATCGCAGCATCGCGGATGACTACCTTGGCGAGACCGATGCCGCTGACCCTGGGGTCTCACCACTAAACCAGGCGAGTCTCGCTGGACTGCCTCCGAGCTATCTCATGCTCGCGGAGTACGACGTGCTGCGCGGCGATGGCGAGGCATATTACACACGCCTGCGTGCAGATGGCGTGCCGGCGAGTGCCACGGTTGCCCTCGGTCAGACCCACGACAGTGCGGGAGATCTGAACGGACTCCTCGCCGCACGCCACTGGCATGACTCTGTAGTCGCGGTTCTCCGCACACTTCACCGCCCGCACCCGACCGCCTGAACCTCACGAGTATCTCCCGATCCGAAAACAACCAATAATCAAGAAGAAGGCGAGGCCGACGACGATGTCAGCACCCCAGCAACCTGTGACGCCCGAAGCGCTAGTCTCGGAAGCCGCGGCAATGGCTTCAGACCCGGTATCGGTGGGCGAAGATGTCGCTCCCGGCCCAAAGCAGAGCAAACTTTTCCTGCCCATGTTCGTGCTCTCGTGGTTCGGTATCACGCTTGCACTTGGCACCCTCGGCGGCGCAGCGATACCGAAAGCTCTCGCGTTTCTCGATGATTCCGCAAAAAACGATAACCTCGCCCTGATCGCGGGACTCGGCGGTGTCGTGCTCATGATCATCACACCGCTATTCGGCCGACTCAGTGACCGCACCAGATCGCGGTTCGGTATGCGACGGCCATGGATGCTTGGCGGCACGATCATCGGAATCTTCGGCGTTGTTGGCCTCGCATTCAGCACGACAGTGTGGCTTATGGCGGTCAGCTGGTGTGTCGTTCAGATCGGCTTCGGCGCAACGAACATGGCACAACACGCGCTGCTGGCCGACCAGATCCCGCGACGAATCCGTGCACGGGTCGCCGCCGCGACGGGGGTATCTGGCGGCATTGCCACCATCATTGGCGCCCAGATCGTGGCTTCTCTTCCCAACGACGAACGCGCCACATGGTTTCTCGTGCCCGGTGCGATCGGTGCCGTGCTCAGCCTTGGTCTGGTGTTTGCCCTTCGCGACATCGTTCGTACCGCCCCCGCCACACCACTGTCTGCGCGCGAAATTCTCTCAAGCTACTGGCTCAACCCAACGCGGTACCGTGACTTCGCGTGGGCGTGGTTTTGCCGCCTCTTCGTGACGATGTCGATAGTATCCGTCTCTCTCTACCTGCTCTTCTTTATCATCGACAGTCTCGGCATCCCTAAGGAACAAGCATCCGGGGTGCTGGCACAAGCACTTCTGTTCTTCTTCATTGGCAATGTAGGCATGACCGTTCTGTTCGGCTGGATCTCCGATCGCACTGGGCGCCGCAAACCGATCATCTTCTTCTCGTGCCTCGTTACCTGCATAGGGCTGGCTCTCGCTATCATCTCCACCGACACGATGACGTTCTTACTCGCGATTGCCGTCGTCGGCGCGGGGCAGGGCGCATTTATCTCAGTGGATGTCGCGTTGATGACGGAGGTTCTGCCGAGCTTCGAGAACGCAGGTAAAGATCTTGGCATCGTCGCCCTCGCGTACCAGTTGCCCCAACTGCTCGTTCCGATCATCGCCGTTCCCGTGCTCGCCATTGGTGGCGGGAACAATTATCACGCGCTGTACCTCACGGCGATCATCCTCAGCTTCCTCGGCGCGCTCGCTGTACTTCCCATCCGGAGGGTGCGCTGATGTTTCGCCGCTACTATCCCACTGTCGACCCGCCTGAGCTCGACCCGCCCCGTTACCTGCTTGGCTGCTTCATTGACGATTCTTCCGCGCGGGCTACGCCCGAGTGGGGAGCCAGCGGGTCAGCGTCGGGGCGGCGTCGTGGTGCCTCGCACAATCAGATCTGCCGTGAGTTCGACCCGAGCTATCTCGCTACTGCCACCAGACATCAACCCCAACAGCAAATCGACGGCTGCGCGGCCCGACTGCTCGAACGGTTGGCGCACGGTCGTCAAGTCAAGACCGCGCGCGAGGGGGCCGTCGTCATAGCCCACGAGTGAGACATCTTCTGGCACGCGCACACCGGCAGAGAGCAATCCCAATCTCACCTCCGCTGCGAGACCGTCGTGACTCGCCACGATCGCTGTGGCCAGATTGCTAGAGCTTGAGATCGCTGCCGCGACGAGAGCTCCAGCGTCGCTTCCGATGTTGGCGACGAGCGTATCGATCGAATTTGTACGATCCCCCGAACGCGGCTCAACACTTTGGAGGCCTTCGCGCAGGCCAGCAAGCCTCAACATGCCCGCCGAGACGTAGTCGAAGGAACGCTGCGGCTCATGAACGAAAAGCACATGGTGATGTCCAAGCTCGTGCAGGTGGCGCCCGATGGCGAAGCCCCCAGCATGGTCGTCTACGACAACGCCAGGAGCAGAACGGTCGGGAACATCGAGGTGTACGATGGGCGGCCCCCAGTCGCTGATGCGGTCGATCCCTTCGGTAGACATCGGCACGCCCATGACGATGATGCCATCTACTCCCGCCCTGATCGGCAGTGCGTCGAGCAGCGGCGACTCCGCCGCCGCCGCAGAGTCGAGGTCGTGCACCGTGATGTCAATAGCGGTCCCTCGCAGCCGGTCGAGAATACCGATGAGGCGCCTAGAGTACGTGGGGTAGCTGCTGAAGGGCCCGGCGACGGCAATGCCACCCTGCCGCTGGCTGCCAGCCGTTCCCGGAGCGTTGTCGGGCCGGTAGCCAAGCGCTTTCGCTACCTCGACGATGCGCTTGCGCGTTGCGTCACTTACTCGATGCGGATGATTGATTGCCAGGGATACGGTCGAGATGCTGACGCCCGCAACCTCGGCGATGGCGTAGATCGTCGCGCGCCGTCGCTTGCTCGTCATCGGCGCCTCGCCTTCTCGCTCGGTGTTGGCTTCCTAGCCCCATCTCACTTGAGCGTAACGTGAAAATCACCGACATCGAAGCACTTCGAAATCTCGAACTGCTTGTGAGAACACACCGGCTAACTCACCGCACTTCACGCAGTATGAGAGCAGAGATCGCGACGTCGCCTACTACGAGACGTTGCATACTCGGCCGAAGTTCGGCAAGATCCTCCACCGGATCCGCCATCCCCGAGTTGCGCAAGTGCAAGGGGTGCGCACCAGAGGAGACCTGGAGGCGCAGGCGCTGGCCGATGCCGAATCGGTGAGCGGATGGCGGGAAGACAATCTCGAGTAAACCACCAGCAGCATCGGAGGCTGCT
>JBBSQX010000001.1:0-335562 GCA_038243605.1 Actinomycetales bacterium | reverse complement strand
GGGGGGGGGGGGCCGCGGGCAGGCTCGCGCCGCGCAGGCGGCGAGAGCGAGACGGAGCGCCGGCGACCGGCTAGGGCAAGCACCCGACAGCGGCGAGGGCAGCGCGCAACAGTACCCCTCTGCCACCCTCCATTTCGCGGGAAAGTTCGTCTGTTGCCGCCTCCTCCGGCGACAGCCAAGTGACCTCAAGCGCATCCTGCCTCGGCTCACACGTGCCCGTTACCGGCACCACATAGGCGAGAGAAATGGCATGCTGCCGATCGTCCGTGAACGCGCTGATCCCCGGCATGGGAAAGTATTCGGCAACGTAAAACGGCACAGGACTGAGCGGCATCTGCGGAAAAGCCATGGGTCCGAGATCCTTCTCAAGATGCCGAAAGAGTGCCTCACGAATGGTCTCGCCATACATGACGCGTCCAGAGACGAGAGTGCGGGTCATTTCGCCGGTCGACGACGCGCGCAGCAGCACGCCAACCTCGACCACTTTGCCGAGTCCATCGATGCGCACCGGTACGGCTTCAACATAGAGAAGGGGCAGTCGCATTCGCACACTGGTCAGCTCGTCATCAGACAACCATCCGGAATTTGGGTCTGGGGTTCCGACTGAGCTCATGCTCCATTGTCACTCATACAGTGAGCGGTGCGAGGATTAACGCGACGCTGCGAAAGGATTTCATGCACATCGACTCGGATGCCGTCATGTGGTCTGCCCCAGAGCGAGAACGAGCGGGACGGCCGTTGCTCGTGCTTTTACACGGTTTCGGTTCGAACGAGGGCGACATGTTTTCGTTTGCTCGCTCGCTCCCGTTGGAGCCCGTGATCGCCTCCCTGCGGGCGCCGCTGCCTGCGGGGCACGGCTACACCTGGTTCCCGTCGGATGATGCAGACCCGAACGAGCGTTTCGACTCCATCGCCGATGTCACTCATGCACTGCGCAACTGGGTCTCCGCGACGTCGTCGAGCGGCGTTGGGCTTCTTGGCTTCTCGCAGGGCGGTGCCATGGCGCTCGAGTTGCTTCGTGAACAACCTGAGCGTTTCGACTATGTGGTGCAGTTGAGCGGATTCGTGCTGCCCTCAGATCACTCGGGGGATGCGCTCCTCTCCGAGCTCACACCACCAGTTTTCTGGGGGCGGGGCACAGCAGATGCCGTCATTCCTGCCTCCCTCATCGCGCACACGCAGCAGTGGCTGCCACAACACTCCACCCTTACTGAGGGCATTTACGAAGGGCTTGGCCACGAGGTTTCTGATTTCGAGCTGGGGGAACTGAGCGCGTTCATCCGCTCGCACCTCTGAGCACTCTCAACGATCAGTCGGCTCGCCGGTAAGGTGGCGTGGTGAAAAGGAATGTAAAAGGCCGGCTGCTCCTTGCCTCTGTGGTTCTTTTCATTGTTGTGGCTTTCGCCTTCGCGTCAGAGTTTCTTGAGCTCCCCGGCATCACTGCAAACACTGCAAACACCAACAGCAGTGTCAGCGCGCCAGGGCGATCGAGCTTTGACGCCTTTGACAGACCCGCTGACGCGACGCTCTCCCACGTTGCCTATGTTCACGATGGCGACACTCTCTATTTGCAGCCAGACGGCACCAGCGCTCGAGATGACCAGATCAAGGTTCGCCTCATCGGCATCGATACGCCCGAACTTCGCCCGGTGTCGGAGTGTTTCGGAGCAGAGGCGCGCGACTATCTGCGCGCAATGCTGCCTGAGGGAACAGCAGTCTGGATCACGACGGACCGCGAGGCCGTCGACCAGTACGGCCGCAGCCTACTTTATCTGTGGACGACGGATGACCGCTCCGTGAACCTCGACCTCGTCGCGAATGGCTACGCGGAGGCGCTCAACATCGCACCAAGCAACACATATTGGAAGCTGTTCGACGCCGCAGAATCCGTGGCGCGCGACTCCAACGCTGGCCTGTGGGGTTCCTGCTAACGCTCGTTGGCGCGTGATCGCTGAGGTCATGCATCGTTGAGCGCCGCACTATCACCGCGTTGCTGAAGAAGATGATCTCGGATGAAGCGCGCACTCAAAACTTCATCAATTGCCGCCACCGTGGCACCGATTATCGCAGCTTCCTGGTCGAGCGTCGAATGCACAAGTGTGAGGTTTCGAGTCGCCAGTGGCAGCGCGCGCTGGTATACGACTGAGCGCACCCCGGCGAGTAGGTCATCGCTTGCGCTCGCGAGCCCACCACCGATGCAGATTCGTGCCGGGTTATACAAGTGCACTAGCGCGGCAACTGCTTCGCCCAGGATGCCAGCACCAAGGCGCACCGCGCGGGTGGCGTGTGGTGTGCCTGCCCGCACAGCGTCGAGGAAATCGTCCTGAGTGAGACTGGGGTCCCCCGTCTCCACTCGCAGGGAACGTGTCATCGCTGCCACTGAGGCGACCGCCTCAAGGCAATTGGTGTTGCCACAACTACACACCTCTTGGCTGTCGTTCGGAACCTGAATGTGCCCAATGTCGCCAGCCGCCCCGTGCGCGCCGCGGTGAAGCTGTCCGTTTGCCGTCACGAGCCCACTGCCGATTCCGGTTCCTACTTTGAGGTAAAGCAGCGGCAGCTCCCCCGGTGGAAGCGCGCGCGATTCGCCAAGAGCCATCAGGTTCACGTCGTTGTCGACGATGGTCGGGCACCCAAATGCGGTAGAGAGCTCAGCGGCGACAGGGTGGCCGTCCCATCCGGGCATAATTGGGGGCCGCACTGGCATCCCGCGGTGAAAGTCCACAGGGCCAGGAAGGCCAACGGAGATCAAAAGAACACGTTTCTTTGGCAGTTCGGCGAGCATGGCGTGAAGGCGCTCCGTGAGCAGCCCAAGAACGATCTCTGGCCCATCCTCGATCGCGATCACATGCTTCTCGTATGCGAGACACAGCTGACTGAGAGTCACCACGGCGATTTCTAGGTGGCTGGCGGTGAACGAGGCGGTGATCACTACTCCAACGTCATCTCGGATGACGAGGGCTCGAGCTGGTCGCCCCCGGCCTGCGGGAGTTGTGTGGGTTCCAAACCTGATCATGTGGTGTTGCCGCAAGGTGTCGAGGTGTTTACTCGCTGTCGCGGGAGAAAGCCCAGTCTCGCGGGCAACGGCGGGGCGGGTGGTGGCTTCGCCGGACGCAATGAGCCGCAAGATCACGCTCATGGCGACTGCAGGGTCCGCCATCGTGTGAATCACTCCGGACTCCAACCGGTATTGATGCGCACCGAGGTGTCGCGGGTGCCCGAGTGCTGTATTCATTCATTCATTATGTCGAAACTGGCGTAAATATAAGCTTGAATGAGCCTAAATGTCACAACTAGCATCAGAATATAGCGATATAACGCCCGCTTCAGTGATAAGCAGAGAGGCTTTCCAGCTGAAATGAACGGCACGACTCCACACCGACGAACCGCGATTATTGGCGGTGGGATGGTCGGTCGAGTCCATCGCCACGCACTCTCGGCGATAGATATGCCGTTGAACGCCGTGCTGGGGTCAACCCCTGAAAAAGGTGAAGCGCTCGCACAGGAGTGGAACGCCTCTCGCTTCTTCTCGACAATTGAGGACCTCGCTGATTCTGATGTTGAGGTGGTGCACATCTGCTCCCCCACTGGCACTCACGCCGAATACGCTCGAGTGCTGCTCAGTGCAGGCAAGCACGTCATCTGCGAGAAGCCGCTCGCAACATCAGCAGCCGATGCTTCCGAACTGACCGCACTCGCCGCCCGGGCTGGGGTCGTGGCCGCAGTTCCGTACGTGTACCGTTACTACTCCGCGGTGCGGGAGATCCGATCACGCGTACACGACGGCGAACTCGGCGCCCTTACGCTTCTTCACGGTTCCTATCTGCAGGACTGGTTGCTCGACCCGAATGCCTCGAATTGGAGAGTGGAGTCAGCGGCCGGCGGGCAATCACGCGCCTTCGCGGACATTGGCACGCATTGGTGTGATCTTCTCGAATGGATCACGGGTGAACGTTTCACCACTCTCGTCGCCCAGCTTTCCATTTCTGTGCCACAACGCCCAGCACCCCAGGGGCCGAGCTTCACGGCCGCCCCCGACAATGATGCACCGCGCATCACGGTCGACACAGAAGATATCGCCACCATCATGTTCCGCACCGAGAGAGGTACGCCCGCGAGCCTGAGCGTGTCGCAGGTCGCCGCCGGACGAAAGAATCGGCTGTGGTTCGAAGTGGATGGAACATCCGGATCCGCTGCATTCAATCACGAGAACCCTGAGCAAGCGTGGTTCGCCGACGCTAAGGGAGACGTGAGCCTCTTTGCCCGCGGATCAGGGGCATGGCATCGAACCGATCGCCTGCCTAGCGGACACCCTCAGGGTTGGGACAGCGCCTTCACCTCGTTCATCGCCGACGTCTACTCGGCCGTGGAAGGTGACGTCGTAGATGGCCTACCGACCTTTGCCGACGGCGAAAGAGCAGCTCACATCACAGAGGCAGTTCTGGCCTCTGCGCAACGCCAAGCATGGGTGGAGGTTGCGCAATGAAACTCGGATTCCTCACCGCCTGCATGGCAGATCAGCGTCTCGACGAGGTCGTGGAATGGGCATCCGCGCACGGATTCGAAGCACTTGAAGTGGGGTGCTGGCCAGTGAATAACCCCGCGGTGTATCACGCGCGCCACCTCGATGTTCAAAATTTCGATGCGCATCAAGCGGATGACGTCACAGCACTTTTCCATGACGCCAGCATGTCGATTTCGGCACTCGCGTATTACGAGAACAACCTGCACGGCAACCCGGCCACCCGCGCCGACATTCACGATCACCTCAAGGCCTGCGTGCGTACCGCCTCAATGCTGGGAATCACCACCGTCGGCACCTTCATCGGACGCAACATGATGGACTCCGTCGCTGACAACCTGCGCGAAGGCGCCAAAGTCTTGCCGGATTTGGTGAAATACGCCGCGGATCACGGGGTAACGCTCGCGATCGAGAATTGCCCGATGGAGGGATGGGGCCCCGACGGGTACCCTGCCAACCTCGCATACTCTCCCGAACTATGGGATTGGATGCTCGACATGGGCTTCCGCCTCAACTTCGACCCCTCGCACCTTATGTGGCTAGGTATAGATCCTGTCGCCGCACTGAAAGAGTATGTGCCCTACGTGAATCACGTGCAGGCGAAAGATCTAGAGATTGATCCAGCAGCACGTCAGCGCTACTCAGTATTTGGTCGCACCGTCTCACGCCGTGATGGGTGGGACACCGGGTGGTGGCGGTACAGGATCCCGGGTCTCGGCCAAGTGGACTGGCGCGGCGTGATTGGTGCTCTCTATGAGGGCGGCTACGAAGGCACCGTCTCCGTTGAACACGAGGACCCCGTGTGGGGCGGCGACCTTGAACGCATCCAAGCCGGCCTCCTTATGGCTCACAGAACGCTCGACAACTTGCGAGCACCCACTCGCTAATCACAACAACGGGTTCGGGGCGAACCCGTCATCACAACGAAAGGAACGTCAACATGCGGTTCAATATCCTCAAGACAGGGGCGGTGGTAGCGATCGCTTCTGTTGCCCTCCTCACCGGCTGTTCTTCAGGTGGTGGTGGAGCAGAAGCTACCGGCGAGAAGCTCTCCGCCGAGCAGGTGACAGCGCTCGGTGACGTCACGCTCACGGTGAGTTCATGGGCATCCGGCGGACAAAAGGAAGCCCTGGAGCGCGCTATCACGGCCTTCGAGTCAAAATACAGCAACGTGAAGGTTGACGCGTCGTTCAAGTCATTCGATGACTACGGCAAGACCATTGATCTGACGATGCAGAGCAACGATGCTCCCGACATTGCCCAGTCGAACGCGGTCATGGCCCGCAGGCTTGCCGCCGGAAAACTGATTCACCCGCTCGACCAGTATTCGAAGGCTTACGGATGGGAGAGCCGCTATTCCGATTCGATTCGGGGAATGTTAACCGTCAGTGAGGATGGAAAGACCTTCGGTACTGGCTCGCAGTGGGGTACAGCACCGGGTGGCAACATTGTCGGCGTGTTCTACAACACGGCGACTCTGAAGAAGCTCGGCCTTGAGGTGCCCACGAGCTATGACGAGTTCACCGCGTCACTCGACACCGCCAAGGCGAAGGGCGTGCAGCCCATTGTGATGGGCAACCTGGAACAGTGGCCAGCCAACCACGTCCTCTCAGCGATTCTCAACTACACCGCAGGACCCCAGAAGGTTCAGGACTGGATCAACGGAGCTGGCGGAGACTTTACAAGTTCCGGGTTCGTCAAGGGCCTTACGGAACTCGAGAGCTGGATGAAAGATGGTTACATCTCCGCGGACACCAATGGCATCAAGAACGACGATGGCAACGCTGCGTTCGTGAACGGTGAGGGCCTCTATCAGATCACCGGAAACTGGAACACGGGGCTTTATGCCTCCATGGGCGAGGATGCAGGCTTCTTCGTTCTTCCAGCACCAGCGGGGTCACAGCCAGCGACCACGGGGTCGTTTGACGGTGCCATGACGGTCTCTACGAAGTCAGCGCAGCCCGACTTGGCTGCGCTGTTCTTGGATTTCTACACGGGCGACGAGATGGCGTCATCTAACCTCGATGGTGGCTTCCTCCCGTTCAGTGCAGTCGATCCCACAAAGGGTGCGAGCCCGGTCACGCAAGACGTGCTCACGGAGTGGAATGCCATGAACAAGAGCAACGGGCTCGTCGGATACCTCGACTCCGCTACTCCGTCGATGGGAGACAAGATGTTCCCTGACCTGCAGTCTCTGCTCGGTGGGCAAACCAGCGCTGACAATGTTGCGAAGGACATCCAGGCGAACTGGAACAAGTATTACGAGGTCAAGTGACGTGACCCTTCGAGTCCATCGGAACGGGCCGGGAGGGGGGCACGCGAAGAGCGCGCTCCCCGTTCGGCCCGCCCGAAAGGGCGCTGGGTCAATTACCGGGCCCAAGTATGTTCCCTACCTTTATCTGCTCCCCGGCCTTCTGTTGGTCTCCGCGTTCGTGCTCTACCCGCTGGCCCGCACGGTACAGATCTCACTCACCGAATGGACGGGCGTCACTGCACCAGATTTCATCGGTGTCGACAACTACATCGAGATTCTGACCGATCCAGACTTGCGTTCGCTCTTTTGGCACGCAGCGGTGTTGATTTTCTTCTACGCGCTGGTGCCGATCACCCTTGGCTTGCTAATCACTGCCGTTCTGGCGAGATCGCGAGTGCGGGGCATGACGGGCTACCGTGCTGTGCTATTCATTCCCCAAGCGCTGTCGATGGTCGTTGTCGCTATCGCCTGGCAGTGGGTTTTTGCTTCCAACGGCATCCTCAATCAATTGTTGTCTCTGTTCGGCGACGAGGTCACGACGGCCTGGCTCGGCAGCTTCGACTGGGCACTGCCCGCTGTCGGACTCACGGGCACCTGGCGCCAAATCGGTCTGTGTATGGTGCTTTTCCTCGCCGGCGTTCAAAAGATTGACCCGGCCCTTTATGAAGCTGCCCGACTGGATGGCGCCAACGCCTGGCATGAGTTCCGTTACGTGACTCTTCCGAACCTGAGGGCAGAGATCGCCGTGGCGTTGACCCTCACGGTGACGGCAGCTCTCAAGTCGTTCGACCTCGTCTACCTGATGACTAAAGGCGGGCCGGGGACAAGTACGTCTGTTCCCGGGTACGAGATCTTCGCTCGAGCTTTCAACCGAGGAGAGATCGGCTCGGCCGCTTCCCTTGGCGTGACGCTCACTATTCTCATTGTTCTTGTCGCGTTTGGGATTGAACGCTTTAGGAGAGAACCGTGACCGCCGTCAGCGAGCGCAAAAAGCGCGGTCATATCGGTTGGCGTGGCCTTGTGAGCGCACGCACCACCGGGCGCCGCAGGGGGCTCAAACCCGCAGCGACGTCGCAGGCACTCTCGCATTTGATTCTGGGCTTTTTCGCGCTGTTCACCTTGTTGCCACTGGTGAGCATCTTTTTCATTTCGCTGTACCCGCAAGACCAGGTGATCAGCGGGTTGGCGCTTCCTCAGTCCCTCGACTTCGGCAACTACGCCCGTGCGTGGGATGTCGCCAACTTCTCTGTGCTAATGAAGAACAGCGTCATCGTTGCCGTGTTCGTGGTGCCCATCGCCGCTTTCATCTCCATCCTTGGCGGCTACGCGTTTGCCACAATGCGCTTCCGCGGCCAAACGCTGCTCTTCTTCGCGTTTCTCCTCGGATTACTCTTGCCCTACGAAGCCCCCATCGTTCCGCTCTACTACGACATGAATGCTCTAGGTCTCACCGGTTCGCCCTTCACGTTGATCGTTCCCGAGATTGCGTTGTTCCTCAGCTTCGGTATCTATTGGATGCGCGCGGCGTTCGGAGACGACATGCAAACGCTGATCGAGGCAGCCCGCATCGACGGCGCCAATTCGTGGACAACTCTGTGGCGCGTGCTCGTGCCGTCGGTAAAACCAGCAATTGTCACCCTGCTGGTTCTGTTCTTCATGTGGAGCTGGAATGAGTTCCTTCTCGCTTTGGTTCTCGCGGGGTCTCCTAGCCTGCAAACAGCGCCAGCGGGTATCGGTTTGTTCTTGGGAGAGCATGTCTCCGATTTGCGCGGCCTCGCCGCCGCCGCCGTGATCATGTCCATCCCACCACTGCTGGTCTATATCTTCCTTCAACGCAGCTTCATCCAGGGAGTGACGTCCGGCAGCGTTAAGGGCTGACGTTTACTGCCTTTCGAAATTCACGCGCAGGCGAGTAGTCCACGACATGAGGAGCGCGAAGATGAGCGCAGCAGCAGCAATCGCGATGCTTGTAGCGATCACAGGAATGTAGCCTTCGGGGCGTGGGTCGAGGAACGGGTAGGGGTACCAGTCCACAAGCGGCCCACGAAGGAGGCTGTAGGCGAGGTAGAGGATCGGGTAGATCAGCCACACCATCGCCGAACTGGCACGGATACGAAACGGTGGTAGGTCGATCAGCCAGTCCACGATCATCACGATCGGGATGACGTAGTGCAGCACCAAGTTGACCCACGGCACCGCCGTATCCACCGCGACATTGCGCAACAAAAGACTGTACGTGATGCCGGTTACCGTCATGTAGATCGTTGCGGCACCGCGCAGGTAATAAACCCATTTCGGTTGCGCGCCTCGCCACGCGTAGGTCGCGGAGATCAGCAGGGCGACGACGGCAATGATGTTGGATTCAACGGTAAAGAAGCTGAAGAAGTTGGATGGCTTGTAGTCGGGAATGTTCGCGACATTGTACAAATACTGCGCGGTGAGGCCGGCAAGACCGAGCGCCGCGAATCCGTAACGAAACACTGCTATTGAGCGCTCACGAGTCATGACGAAAGCTTAGGGCTGTTGGAGGCTGGTGCGGGGATTTACGCAGCAAATCTGCCAACGTCGTTCGCGTTACGCTCTTTGGCCCACGCACCGCGCGACCCCTTGGTCTAGTAGCCGAATGACTTCAGAATCGCGCGCGCCTCATCCGACGTGAGGCGCTCCATAAACACCGTGATCTCCTCATCGATCACCGCGAGGATCTCGTCGCGGTCTCTGTGGAGGAGTTTGTGTGCAGCCCGGAGGGCTTCGGGAGGGAGCTCGCCGAGGCGAACCGCGAGTGCGCGCGCGGTTGGCAGCGCCTCACCCTCAGCGACGACCCGATTAATGAGTCCTGCGCGCTCAGCGACATCCGCAGAGAAGGGGTCACCAAAGAGGAGCAGCTCAGCGGCGAGCTTCATCCCGGCGATCTTGGGAAGAAGGTAGGACGATCCACCTTCCGGAGTGAGACCGAGCGGAACGAAGGGCAAGCGAAATTTCGCTGTGCTTGCCGCGACAACGAGGTCACAGTGCAAAAGCATGGTGGCGCCGATTCCCACGGCAGGCCCCTCTACTGCGGCGATGAGCGGGGTCTGGATGACCACAAGGGCTCGCAGCAAAGTGAGGGCCGGAGTCGGATCGCGCAGGTGCAGAAAGTCGGCAAGATCGTTTCCGCTGGTGAACGCGCCGCCCGCCCCCGTGAGGATGATCGCGTGCACGCTCGCATCGGCATCGGCGGCCCTCAAAGCCGCGGTGAGCGCCACGTAAGACTCAACATCGAGGGCGTTCTTTTTGTCTGGCCGATCCATCGTCAGCTGGCGTACGCCCGAATGCGGATCGGATACCGTTATGCTCATCCGCGCTCCGTTCTCGTCGTGCTGAGTGGAGAAAAACTTGCGGAGACGAGGGGATTTGAACCCCTGGAACCCTTACGGGTTCTCCACCTTAGCAGGGTGGTGCACTAGGCCGGACTATGCGACATCTCCAGATACTCGTCAGCAATCATACCGTCTGAGCGGGGTCGAGATCGACCGCCTCTGCTCTGGTGCCGCCCGAATCGACGGCGTAGTAGTTCGCAATCGACGCGTTAGTCGTTCGCGTTTGAACAGGTGTAGTCGGCGGCGCTTTGCCCCTTGACCCCTTCAAGGACTTCAACGCCATCCGTCGTGGACTCGGGAACATCGGTAGGCGCATTCGGATTGGCCACTGAACCACTCCCCGTGTTTCCTGCCTCGAGGATGAAAGGTTGGTCCGCGCTGATCTTCGCGAACAACGCATCTGCAGCGTATTTGATCGGCGCAACCTTGCCCAGATAGACCCCCGGCTGCCCCGTCGTTCCTGGGTACTGAACGAACAACACCCGATCGAGCGGAAGCTTCTTGAGCACCTGCGCCATCGAGATCATCGTGTTGACATTCTTGAGGCTGTTCGACACGGTGAGGTTCTGGCTCGCAACCGTCGCGATGTTGTAGAGACTACCGATATCGTTCAACACGCCATCCGACTTCAGCGTGCGCACGAGAGCTGACATAAACACCTGCTGGTTACTGATGCGACCAAGGTCGCTTCCGTCACCGACACCGTGACGGGTGCGGAGAAAGGCAAGAGCATCGTGGCCTAGAAGCTCGTACTCTCCGGCCGCTGGAAGGTTTATTCCCGAAAATTCGTCGATCACGGGACCGTTGACGCACACGGTCACCCCGCCAATGGCGCTAGAAATTCTGGCGACTCCGGTGAAGGTCACCTCCGCGGCGAACTGGATGTCAAGGCCCGTCAATGCCGAGACCGTCAACACGGTGCACGGAAGCCCTCCGTAATAGAGAGTGACGTTGATCGGCTGGGCCGTCATCGAGTTTGAACTACCGCCGTCGGGTTGTGGGCAGGAGGGGATAGGAACTACAAGGTCACGCGGAAAACTCACTGCCACCGCGTTGGTTTGGTCCTGAGAAACGTGAAGCAGAATCGTCACATCGTTGAGGTTGGCTTCACGATCTTTACATCCCTCAGGATCTTCGCACCGATCGCTCCCCACGAGAAGGATGTTGAAACCACCCTCGTATGCTCCGAGTGCGGGAGGTGGCCCCTCGGTTTCCCCGACAATTGTGACCGTTTTGATGCTGCTTTCAATTTTCCACACGGCATAGCTGCCGACAGCTGCGCCGCTCACTAAGACAATGGCCATTGCGGCACCGACGAACTTGAGCACCGCCAGCCACGGCTTGTTGCGACGCAAGCGCCCATGCCTCGCCACGGATGCCAAACGGCTGCTTTGGCGACCTTTCGGCTCAGACTCAGTCATGGTTCACTCCTGTTTACTCAAAGTTTTGGCACAGTGCGGAGGGCGTGGGATTCGAACCCACGAGACATCTCTGCCCACCAGTTTTCAAGACTGGCTCCATCGGCCGCTCGGACAGCCCTCCATCAGCGTTCTCACGCCGTTGAAGATTCTAACCGACGGATGACCTAACGGCTGCTGTGAGCGACGCCCGGCAGTGTCGCGAGCGCGGCAACAAGCCCATCATCGACCACCGAACCGGTCACTTCTGTCGCCGCAGCCTTGACCTCATCCGGGGCCTGACCCATCGCCACAGCCCGTCCACCGACGCGCGCCCACTCGAACATTTCGATGTCGTTTCGGCCGTCACCGACAACGAGCACGCGCTCCCGAGGGAAGTCGTGGATGGCGCGCACCCGCTCCATCGCGGTGCCCTTGTTGACGCCCTCCGGCGCAATATCGAGCCACGCCGTCCAGCCGATGAAGTAGCTGACCTGATGCAGACCAAGCGACTCAATCACCTCAAGGAACTCTGCGGGTTCCTGCCCCGGCGAGACGACAACCACGCGGGTGGCGGGCAGTGCAAGCAGTTCGTCGAATTCCACCTGCCGTGCAT
The DNA here is from genome assembly GCA_038243605.1 of Actinomycetales bacterium. Classification (GTDB taxonomy): domain Bacteria; phylum Actinomycetota; class Actinomycetes; order Actinomycetales; family Microbacteriaceae; genus Terrimesophilobacter. The sequence goes on along the minus strand of JBBSQX010000001.1, from coordinate 323,414 downwards.
TGTCGAGGTTCCACTCCTGCATCCCCTCGGTGTAGAGGCGGTGCCCGGTGGCGTCTTCGACAAGGAAGCGACCCTCTGGCAGCCCGTCGCGAATGCGGGTGAGTACGGGCGCCGGGTCAAACGTTTCCACCAAATCTCGACGGTAGTTGCCTTCCACGGACGTGTCGCGCCTCATCGTGACCGCTCCGTTCGCGCACACGACGTACTCCGGCGTGAGGTCAAGCTTGTCGAGGATCGGCTGAGTGGCCGCCCAGGAGCGCCCGGTGGCAATCGTCACCAGGTGACCGGCATCGCGTGCCCTCTGCACGGCGCCCCGCACGACATCCGTGAGGGTTTCGTCTTCGTGGATGATGGTGCCGTCAACGTCCAGCGCAACAAGCCACTGGTCGTGCGATTCAACAGAAGTAATGCGGTGCTCCAATTCAGCGAACCGGTTCCATAATTTCAAGGCCACCAAGGTACGGCTGCAGTGCGGTGGGAACCCGCACGGAGCCATCCGCTTGCTGATGGGTTTCGAGAATCGCCACAAGCCATCGAGTGGTCGCCAGCGTTCCGTTGAGAGTCGCCACCGGGGCGGTCTTTCCCGACTCTGTGCGGTAACGGATGTTGAGCCGGCGAGCCTGATACGTGGTGCAATTGCTGGTGCTCGTGAGCTCGCGGTACGCACCCTGCGTCGGCACCCAGGCCTCGATGTCGAACTTGCGCGCCGCACTGCTGCCGAGGTCGCCAGCAGCAACGTCGATGACGCGGTAGCTGAGCTCGCACGCATGCAGCATGCGCTCTTGGTAAGAAACAAGGCGATCGTGCTCGGCCACCGCATCCTCCGGCAACACGTAGCTGAACATCTCCAACTTGTTGAACTGGTGCACGCGCAGGATACCTCGGTTGTCTTTGCCCGCAGAGCCGGCCTCTCGCCGGTAGCAGGTAGACCATCCGGCATAGCGAAGGGGCCCCGCATCCATGTCGAGAATCTCATCAGAGTGGAAACCGGCGAGCGCAACCTCGCTCGTACCTGTGAGGTAGAGGTCGTCTGCAGGGAGATAGTAGACCTCGTCAGCGTGCTCGCCAAGAAACCCGGTGCCTTTCATAATCTCTGGGCGCACGAGTGTTGGCGTGATGAGCGGGGTAAAGCCATCGCTCAGCGCCTGATCGAGAGCCATGTTCATGAGCGCGATCTCGAGCCGCGCGCCGATTCCGGTCAAAAAGTAGAAACGGCTGCCAGAAACTTTCGCTCCACGGGTCACATCGAGGGCTTTCAGCCCCTCACCGAGCTCGACATGGTCGCGTGCTTCGAAGGCAAACTCTGCCTTCTCACCCACCTCGCGCAGTGTGGTGAAGTTCTCTTCGCCTCCCGCGGGCACCCCGTCGATGATGGGGTTGGCGATCGACCCGACGATACGGTCGAACTCGCTCTCCGCCTCCGTGACCGCCAGGTTCGCTTCTTTCACACGGCCCGCGAGTTCTTGAGCCTGAGCAACGAGCGCTTGCTTCTCTTCTTTCGGGGCGGATGCCACAGTTTTGCCGAAAACGTTCTGTTCTGCCCGCAAAGCTTCAAACTCATTGATCGCCGAACGACGTGTTTGGTCGGCAGCGAGGGCAGCATCGACGAGGTCGACAGAGTCGCCGCGGGAGCTCTGGGATTGCCGAACGGCATCAGGGTTTTCGCGTAACAACTGGGGATCTATCACCCCACCATTCTATTGAACGGTTCTGTGACGTAAGTTTGAGACGTGTCGATCAGTGGTGGAGCCGAGGTGGGCCGCGTGCCGACAGTCAAGAACCATGCCGCCGTTGTCTACAACCCCGTCAAGGTTGATGACCGAAAGCTTCGTCGCTTGGTCAAGAATGCGGAAGAAAAACACGGCTGGGGCCTCACGCGTTGGTATGAAACGAGCGAGCAGGATGCTGGCCAAGTGATCACTCGCAAGGCTCTTGGCGACGGAGCCCATGTTGTCATTGCCGCGGGGGGAGACGGCACCGTTCGCGCTGTGGCCGAGGCACTGCGCGACGTGACGGTGCCTCTCGCCCTAGTTCCGTCGGGAACGGGCAACATCTTCGCGCGCAACATTGACCTGCACCTTACGGATATGGATGCCTGCGTGGAGAACGCTTTTGGCGGTCGCGAACGCGAGTTTGACCTTGGTGTTGCCACCATCACTCGACCTGACGGTGAGTCAGAAGAGCATGTGTTTCTCGTCATGGCCGGAATTGGGCTCGACGCAAAAATGATCGCGAAAACCAACCCTCGCCTTAAGAAAGCTGTCGGGTGGCTCGCCTACGTCGACGCCGGAATGCGGGCGCTTCCCGAGCTCAAACCTGTTCGTCTTCACTTTCGTCTCGATGATCGCCCCGAAAAGCCGCTCAATGCCCACACGCTGATCGTGGGTAACTGCGGTTCGCTGCCCGGTGGAATCCTGCTGCTACCCGACGCTCGGCCGGATGACGGCATCCTCGACATCGCGGCGCTCAAACCTCGCGGTCGTTTCGGCTGGCTTCGCGTGTGGAACAAAATCGCGTGGGAGAACGGCGTGCTGCGCAAGAGCGCTGCTGGGCGCATGATCATCGATCTCACTGCTGACGTGCGCGACGTTGCCTATTTTCGCGGCACTCGGCTGCAGGTACGGCTCGAGAGCCCGCAAGAGTTTCAGCTTGACGGCGACGAGTTCGGCACGGTGACGGCGATCGACTGCACCACGGATGCCGGCTCACTCATAGTGAAGGTGCCCGCCTAAAGCGGCACCACCGACACTGCCGCTCCATCAGAGCGGCACCACCGACACTGCTGCACCGTTCAACGCGAGGAACACGCTCTCGCCCTGCTGGGGGTTGTCTCGAACGCTGTGCTGCACGGCGACGATCGTCTTGCCATCGGCGAGCAACACATTGGTGCGTCGAAACGAGCCAAGAAAGCTTGACGAGACGACGGTGCCAGGCATCCCAGCACTCGCGAGCTCAACATCCTCTGGTCGCACGAGCACTCGTACTGGGCCTGGCGCGGTCTCCGGGTGCAGGAGCGGAAGAGTGTGGCCGAGGACCTCGACTTTGCCGCCGACGACAACCCCCTCAAGGCGGTTGCTCAGGCCAATGAATTCAGCAACGAACGGAGTTGTGGGATGCTGATAAAGCTCCTCCGGCGAACCAATCTGATCGATGTTTCCTTTTTGCATCACGGCCACGCGGTCAGCAATAGCGAGCGCCTCCTCTTGGTCGTGCGTCACAAAAAACGTCGTGATGCCGAGCTGAGTTTGGATTCGGCGAATCTCCTCTCGCAATTGCACTCGCACTTTTGCGTCCAACGCGGAGAGCGGCTCGTCAAGCAACAGCACCCGAGGTTCGGTGACGAGGGCTCTGGCCAGCGCAACCCGCTGCTGCTGACCCCCGCTGAGTTCGTGAGCGTAGCGATCGACATGACGGTCAAGACCGACCATCGCCAAAGTCTCTGCGGCTCTCTTTCGTCTCTCTGCGGCGCCGACTTTGCGCATCCGCAGCCCAAACTCGACGTTCTCGCCCGCGGTGAGGTGTGGGAACAGGGAGTAGGACTGAAAAACCATCCCGATGTCGCGTTTATTGGTTGATCGATCGGTGACATCTTCTCCGTCAATCAAAATGGTGCCGGAGTCGACGGATTCCAGGCCCGCTATTGATCGAAGGGCCGTCGTCTTTCCGCACCCGCTCGGACCAAGCAGAGCGACCATCTCGCCGGGTTTGGCGGAGAGGCTCAACGCGTTAAGCGCCAGTTGGGTGCCGAAAGTCTTGGTGATGCTCACCAATTCGACGGCGACACTCTGGGGTGAGCTCACGATGTCACTCCGCTCTTGTTGCGTTTGGATTTGCCCGCACTTCCGATCCAGCCGATGACCAGAAGCAGTACGAAGACGAAAGCGAGGGCAATGAGCGCGATGATGATGGCCACATACGGATCACTCTGCGACATCAGCAGAATTGAGGTTTGAAGGTTTTGCCGGCTCAGCAGGGAAGCGATGGTGAATTCTCCGAGCACCACCGCAACCGAGATGAACGATGCGGCCATAATGCCGCGACGCAGGTTGGGTATGAGCACCCGCCAAAACACTGACATCCACGACGCGCCAAGTGATCTTGCCGCCTCACTCAAGACATTCACATCGATGGCGCCGAGGTTTGACTGAATGGTGCGGTAGGCGTACGGCAACACGGTGATGCCGTACGCGAACGCCAATGTCCAGGTGCCACTACCGAAGATCTTCGCAATGACCGAGTAGACGGGCGCCAGCCCGACGACCAAGACGATGGCGGGCACGGTGATGGGGATGATGCAAATGAACTCGAGAACGCGCCGGAAGGCGGGGAACTTCAACTGCACGAGCACCATGGTGGGAAGAAGTATCACAAGCACGATCGCCACCGTGACGAGCGCCAGCACGAGCGAATTGGTGAGACCGGTGTACAGCACGTCATATTTCGAGGCGTTGGCCGGATCGAACAGTCCGGTCCAGTGCGAGAAGGTGTATCCGCCGGCAAGTCCAGCGCGCAGTGTGAACTCGATCATGGAGATGATGGGGATGGCAAAAAGAAGGCCAACGATGCCCAGAATCAGCCACCGTGCAGGCTTGCTGGGGGCGATATCCGTGCGAGAGACCTGCGCCGTCATCGTTGCCACAGGGTCGTACGTTTTTGCAGGAACGAATACGCCGTCATCACGACGATCATGACCACGATCATGCCGAGGGCGAGCGCCCCCGCCATGTTCTCTCTGCCGAGGATCGTTTCGCTAACGAGTGCTGCTCTGATCTGAAGGGGCACGATTTGGGACCCTTGGCTGATCAACGCCGCCGCTGTCGCATACGCGGAGAATGCATTAGCAAAGAGCAAAAGTAGGCTGCCGAAGAATGCTGGCGCGAGTACGGGGGCGGCGATCTTCGTCCAGTAGGTGATACGCCCACCGCCGAGGGTGGCGTTCGCCTCCGCCCATTGCGGCTTCAAGCCATCCATCGCGGGAAGAAACGTAATGATCATGAGAGGAATCTGAAAATAGATGTACGGCAGAATGAGCCCGGGCACGCTGTAGAGCCACACGCCCTCTGAATAGATGTCGAAGTTCACAAGGTCGCGCAGCCACACCGTCACCAAGCCCTGCATCCCCATGGTGGCGATGAAGGCGAAGGCGAGCACGACACCTCCGAACTGCGAAAGAACGCTGGAGGCAGACTCGATAATCTGGCGAAGACGACCATCAGCCTTTGTGCCAAGAAGGGCGTAACAGACCAGGGCTCCGACGATAGCCCCAACAATTGCGGTGAGAGCAGAAACCCAAAATGATGAGATAAACGTGTTGAGGATGACCGGCTCAAAGACGGCCGCAATGTTGCCGAACGTGAAGGCCCCATCGTTGTCAAAAAACCCAGTGGCCAAGGCAAGAATTGTCGGCAGCGCAAGAAAGAGTACGACGTAGAAGGCGAAGGGCGTCAACCCCAGATAGGCCAAGCGCCGCTGTGGCCGCCGAATGATGGCGGGCCCAGCGTGCGGGTGACGCCGGGGCGCAGCCCCGGCGTCACCACGAGCGGCGGTTGGTGCAGACGCTACAGTCACGGCCACACTCTACTAACCAATGGCCACAGCCCAGTCAGCTGCGAGCAGCTTATTTGCGGCATCCGTTTGGTCAGCGGTCGGGGTGACCCGTTCCTTGGGAAGCTCTCCGACCGAATCGAGCGCCGTCTTGTCGACAGTTCCCGCCGTCACCATTGCATCGAGGGTCACCGGGTACGCGCCACTGGCAAGGTACAGGTTCTGTGCCTCTGGGCTGTAGATGAACTCCTGCCACAGGCGAGCTGCGGCGGGGTGCGGTGCATCAAGGTTGATGGCCTGGTTGTAGTAGCTGATGTACGCGGTTCCGGGAAGGGTCGTGACCTTCCACCCGGGAACAGCTGCCGCCGCGGCAAGGTTGTTGTAACTCCAGTCGAAGACGACGCCAGTTTCACCCGAGGCGATGGTCGCCGGGGTGGGGTCAACCGTGAGGAAGTTTCCCGCCTTCTTGAGTTCCTTGATGTACTCGATTCCGGGCTGGAAGTCATCCATGGATCCACCATTTTGCGCCGAGATCAGACCGATAGCGGCGAAGGCCGCGCCCGCCTGTGTCGGGTCACCATTGATGACAACAGCACCCTTGTAATCCGACTTCAGGAGGTCCTTCAGGCTTGTCGGCTTCGGGTACTTATTTGAGTTGTACCCGATCGACATACTGCCTGTGTAGTCGTTGACCCACAGACCGGTCGACTCTTTGTTCTCGGCCGGGATTTCTTCCCAGTTCGCGACCTTGTACGGTGCAAACTTTGCCGTGTTCGCGAGCGCTACCGCTGCGCCAAGGTCGAAGACGTCAGGCGCGGTGTCCTGACCTTTGTTGTCGTCTGCAGCCTTGATCTCATCTGCACTCGAACCATTGGGGTTCGCGGAGTTGACCGTGATTCCGTATTTGGTCTTGAACGCAGCAATGATCTTGCCGTAGTTGGCCCAGTCGTCCGGAAGCGCGATGACGTTGAGCGTGCCCTCCTTTTTCGCTGCGGCGACGAGGGCATCCATACCCCCGAAGTCAGTGGCGCTTGTTGCCGTAGCTGCGTCAACTGCGCCAGCGCTGCCACTGGGTGAACTGCCGTCACTCGCCGAGCATCCGCTGAGCGTGAGCGCTGCGACCGCGACCAGTGCCGCTAAGCCGCTGAGCTTACGAGACTTGAACATTGTTTCTCCGATTGTTGAAGCTGACTTTTTTGACCACACGCACGGAAAGTACGCCGGGCAGGTGAACATTTGGTTGACGCAAGCACCCCGGCACCTTAACCGGAGTGAGCTTGAGCACGCTCAATAATTCGCTGACTTTCCCGTTTGGGGGACAGGCAGGTAACTGTGTCTTTGATTGTCACGCCCCGAAGCTCGTAATGTCAACGGTCTGACGTTAGACACTTAACTTTTTGGCGCAGACTACTCGTTCTCATCCTTCGTGATCTGCACCGACAGCACGCCCTTAATCTCCGACAGGCCCTCAACGAGATCCTCAATTGGCCCGCGCCCATGCCGGAACCTCATGTCAGCCTCAACCCGTGGAGCTTTGCCCTCCAGCTCGACCCTGTGCGTCTTCGTCAGGGATGCCTCGTAACCAAGCTTCGTTGCGACAGTCAAAATATCTCGCAGAATGCCCCTGCTCTCCTTGTACGAAATAACAAAAATCTCGTTCTTGTCGATGGTGGGAATGAACCGCCCCAAGAACGGCAAAAAGAACACAGCAAGGAGATACAGCCCGGTAGCAATCACCGCGATCAGCGCCATCCCCGCGCCACACGCCATGCCAACGGCCGCCGTCATCCAAATGCTTGCTGCCGTCGTCAGACCGTTGACAACGTTCTGGCGAACGAAGATGACGCCGGCTCCGAGGAACCCGATGCCAGAGACGATCTGCGCCGCGATCCTGGACGGGTCGAGCACAACGTCTGGGCCAAGGATCGTCACAAAACCATACGCGGAGACGAGCGTGAAGACCGCAGCCCCCAACCCGACCAGAGTGTGAGTGCGCAGCCCCGCGCTCTTGAGCTTGCGCTGACGCTCACCGCCGATAATCGCGCTGAGCACAAACGCCAGAGTCAGGAGAAAAACCTGAGTCAGTGTCGTGTCATTGACGAAATCAATATGGAGCATGAGTGCCTTCTCGCTGAGTACCCTCACGACTGACTTTGCTCGCGTGGTTGCGAGGAAGGTTCTTCGCGTGATTCTTCGCGTGATTCCTCGCGTGGAGAAAAAGTAGTCCGGCCACCGTCGCGAAACCGACAATAAACGCGGGCATGACGAGAGTGTCTGCAAGCTGCTGAAGTACGTTTATCACCTCAGTGCCTGGGCCAGTGACGCTCTCTTGATAGTAGAAAGAGGCAACCCAAAACTGCGCGGCGAGAGCGCCGACGATAAGTACAGCTGCGATGCTCCACAGCGCACCGAGCCATGGGTTGCGCCGACTCACCGGACAGGCTTCCACGTGATGGCACGGCGAAAGAGCAAGCCGACTCCGGTCGCAAGGCCAACCGTGGTCATCGGGGTCGTAAGCGCCCACGCCGAAACCCGAATGATCTGCTGCCAGCCCCATGCGTTGATCGCCGCCTCGTAATTGAAACTGTTTGCCCAGAGCGCAGCAGCGACCCCGCCAACCACGAGAACTAACGCAACGACCCACAGGGTGCGTTCGAACGGGTTGGGTTCCACCTCGTCAGCGATGCCCGGCTCTGGTTCTGTGTGCGCTGGTTCCGTTGGCACTGGTTCCGTTGGCCCTGGCTCCGCACTCACTGTTTCCACGCGCTCTGGTTCCGCGCGCCGAGTCTCCTCACTTTGAGGCGCACGAAGCTCCCCCGTTTCAGGTCGAGCACCCCCACGCTCACTGCCCCTCGGATCACCCCCATATCCCGGCTGAAATCGCGGATCAAACCGCGGATCGAACTTTCCGGCACCCAACTTTGCGGGATCGCCTACCTCAGTCACGATCGGGCTCCCCAGCAACAATCCCACGCAACCAGTCACGCGCGTCAGCAAAAACCTCGTTGTTGTAGCGGCCGCTGACCTCCGTGCGCACCTTGTCGGCCCGAGGATAGGAGCCGAGAAAGATCACGTTGGGGCTGAAACGTTTGAGGCCGAGCAGGGCATCCGCGACGCGCTCATCGAGAATGTGACCGTGCAGGTCAATGACGAAGCGGTAGCGACCAAGCGTGTCGCCAATGGGTCGCGACTGAATGAGACTCAAGTTCACGCCACGCGTGGCGAACTGTTCGAGCATGTCCAGCAACGCCCCGGGCTCGTCAGAGGGCAACTCGACGATGATGCTCGTCTTATCGGCACCCGTCGCGGCGGGAATCGACTCCGCGCGGCCCACAAGCACGAAGCGGGTCACGGCGTTCGGGTTATCCCCAATGTCGTTCGCGAGCACCTCGAGGTCGTGGTGCTCTGTGATGCCGGGCGGGGCGATAGCGGCATCCGCTCCCTGAGAAGAACCATCGAGAAGGCTCGCGGCCGCCGAAACATTGGAGGTAGCCGGAAGATGTCCGTGGCGTGGCAGAGTGCGCTCAAGCCAGCGATGGCACTGCGCGTAGGCCACAGGGTGAGCGTTGATCACCGTGACATCGGCAAGTTTGGTGCCCGGCCGTGCGACGAGCACAAAGTTCACCGGCACAAGATACTCGCCGAGAATTCGCAGCCCGTGACCGTTCGCGAGCGCATCCTGTGCAGCGCTCACTCCGCCGTCGACGGAATTCTCGATGGCAATCATCGCCGCAGCGCTGCGGCGAGAAACTACATCGTCGAGAGCCTCGCCAACATTGTTGACTGCCCGCCAGTGTTTACCTGCGGCCTCAGGAACCTGCGACAACGCTGCCCAGGTGAAGGTACCGGCCGGCCCCAGGTAGCTGTAAGTTTCGTCAGGATTCGTCATGGGTAGCTCGGTGCAGGCGGCAGTCCAAAGAACTCCTCCAACGTCAGGATGCCGGTGTTGTGCATCTCGGTAGAAAGCGGAATGCCCACGTAGCGAATATGCCATGGCTCATACACATACCCGGTGACGTCGGTTTTGCCTTGCGGGTAGCGGATGACGAACCCAAACCGCCACGCGTTGGCGGCGAGCCAGACACCCTGCGAGGTGTCGCCGAAGCACTCCTGAATGTCGCATTGACTCGGATACGAGGCGACATCTGCCGTCCACCCGGTTTGGTGTTCGCTGTAACCGGGGCGCGCAGTGTCGTTGTCTGCCGCAGCTTCACCAATAGAGCCAAACATGCGGTTGTAGTTACGCGTCTGAGTCTCGAAGGAGCGGTAGGCGTTCTGCACCTGCATGGTGCCGCCGCCCTCTGCCGCTGAGGCGGCGAACATCGGAACAATAGCGGCGGCAGCTTCCGGCCGCATGAGCGGTTCGTAAACATAGGGAACATCGGCATCCACCATGTCCGGCGGAATGTAATCGATCGGATTCAGCGGGCGCAGCTTATCGTTGACCACCCAGATGCTCAGCGGGTCGTCAATGGAGTACTGCCCTTTATCGAAGAACGACTTCTCTTTTTGCACGGGCGCCGGAAGCGGAGCGTCACTTGTTTCAGAGGCCGTCGGCGTGGGCACCGGCATCGGCGCGCGCTCAGGCGCACACGCAGCAAGACCAAGCACGATCGAGGCCGCGAGCACGCCACCAAGAATGGTGCGGTAGGCAACGGCAGGCATGGTCTCGATCATAACTTGGCTGTTGGTATTCTTCCTTGCAACCCGCACTCATTGCGGGCACCGTGCGGCACACAGTCAGGGGTGAAGACAGTGACGAACTTGTCGCGACACGAATCGAACGCACGCACTGCCCGGGCTCGAACTTTTGCTCCAGAGTTTCTGTTTGGTGTGGCGACAGCTGCCTACCAAATCGAAGGGGCCGCGCACGACGACGGCAGAACCGACTCCATCTGGGATGTCTTTTGCCGCGTTCCTGGCGCCGTCGTTGGCGGCGACAGCGGCGAGACCGCGTGCGACCACTACCACCGGTACCCCGCCGATGTGGCGCTCATGGCCGAGCTCGGCATGCAGACGTACCGGTTCAGCACATCGTGGGCGCGGGTGTGCCCAGACGGTGGCCCCGTCAACCCGAAGGGTCTCGATTTTTATTCACGGCTCGTGGATGAGCTTCTGGAGAAGAACATCACGCCGTGGCTGACGCTGTACCACTGGGACTTGCCGCAGGCACTCGAAGTTAGTGACAGCGGAGCCAGCGTCGGTGGTGGGTCGGGCGGTGGCTGGACTAATCGGGACACTCCGCACCGCTTTGTAGACTACGCGGGAGCCGTGCACGATGCTCTCGGCGACAGGGTAAAGGCATGGACCACCCTCAACGAGCCGTGGTGCTCCTCGTTTTTGAGCTACATCGGGGGCGAGCATGCCCCCGGCAGGCAGGATGTCGCTGCCGGGCTGGCCGCCGCCCACCACCTGTTGCTCGCGCACGGGCTCGCCACGCGCGAACTCCGCACGCGCGACTCAACGTTGCAGCTGGGCATCACCCTCAATCTCACCGTCACCGACCCCGTTGACCCGGCCGATTCTGGTGATGTTGATGCAGCGCGACGCATCGATGGCCAGTTCAATCGTTTCTTTCTCGACCCCATCTTTCGTGGGCAGTACCCGGAGGATGTGCTGCACGACCTTGAGGACGTCGGGGCGCGCGCCGCGTTCGAGGCTCTCGTGCAGCCTGGGGATCAGGAGATCGTCTCCACCCCGATCGACGCGCTTGGCGTCAACTATTACCACGGTGATTTCGTCGGAGCCACTCCCACTGTCGACGCGATAACGACGGCAGCGCCATCCGAGCGCGCCAAAGGCTCACCGTTCCCCGCCGCCGATGGTGTGTTTTGGCATCCGCGCGGGCTGCCCGAAACGGGGATGGGGTGGGAGGTGCAGCCGGAGGGGCTCACGCGCCTGCTCACCCGCATCCATCACGAGTACACGGCACCGGCAGGCGTGGCGATCGCCGTGACAGAGAACGGGGCTGCCTACAACGATGTGGTCGAGGTGGATGGCGCGGTGAACGACTCCGAGCGCACCGAATTTTTGCGGCAACACCTGAACGCTGTGCTCGACGCGATCGACCTGGGCGTGCCCGTTGGCGCCTACTTCTACTGGTCACTCATGGACAACTTCGAGTGGGCGTGGGGTTACGACAAGCGTTTCGGTCTGGTGCGCGTGGACTACGACACGTTAGAACGCACGCCGAAGGCGAGCGCGATCGAGTACCAGCGCATCATCGCAGCGCGGGAGATGTAACCGTTACGGGGGGGTTTCGGCGAACGGAATTCCCGCACCGCCCAAACGCGTGCGGATAACACCGATCGCCTCCCGGCTCTCATCCACGAGCACAAAGCGCCTGCCCAGCGACCCTGCCACCGCGCCCGTGGTGCCGCTGCCGGCGAAGAAGTCGAGCACCCAGTCACCCTCGCGGCTGGAGGCCTGCACGATACGCCGCAGAATGCCTTCCGGCTTCTGGGTCGGGTACCCGGTCTTCTCCTTACCCGTCGGCGACACGATGGTGTGCCACCAGACATCCGTCGGCAGCTTGCCGCGCGCCGCCTTCTCAGGGGTGACAAGGCCTGGGGCCATGTACGGTTCGCGATCCACGGTTTCTGAATCGAAGTAGTAACCCTTCGGATTCTTCACGTAGACGAGAATCGTGTCGTGCTTGGTGGGCCAGCGTGACTTGGATTTCGCCCCGTAGTCGTATGCCCAAATGATTTCGTTCAGAAAGCATTCCCGCCCGAACAGCGCGTCGAGCAGCACTTTCGCGTAGTGCGCTTCGCGGTAGTCGAGGTGCAGGTACAGAGTTCCGTCGTCGGCAAGCAGGCGCCAGGCCGCCGCAAGCCGGGGTTCAAGAAATGACCAGTAGTCCTCGAACTCGTCGTCGTATGCCATCAGATCCCCGCGGATGCGCTCGTACCGTTGGCCCTTGAAGCCGACCACGCTGCCGGATTCGCTGCGCACGCTGGTGGTCGATTGTCGCTTCTGCGAGCGCCCGGTATTGAACGGCGGGTCAAGGTATACGACAGTAAATGCGGCATCCGGCAACGCGGCGATGGCGTCGAGGTTGTTGCCGTGCATGAGCAGGTTCTCGCCCTGCGGAGTCCACGTCATGGTGCTGATTCTTCTTCTTCCTCAACAGTGATGACGATTTTTCCGCCCCAAATACCTTTGTCTTCGTCGCCAGCAAGCGGGGCGGGCGCTGGCATCCGAGTCTCGCGACCAATTTCTAGTGCCGCCTCGTACTTGAGGGGTGAGAAGACTTCATCCCCCATCGAAATCACACCGCCATAGCGGCGTTGATGTTTACGAAACCATTCGCTCAACACCGTACAGCCCTCACGGAACCCGGTGTAGCCACTCGGGCGTGGAGAACTTTTCGACCACGAGTTGCTCAGCGCGGGTGAGTTCGTCTGGCGTCACATCGCTGTCTGCCAGCCCGTATAGACCCTTGAACGTGGCTTCCATCTTCGTGATGATCTCTGCGCGGCTGAGCCCGGTCTGACTGCGCAGCGGGTCAACGCGCTTCGCCGCGCTCTTGGTGCCTTTGTCGCTCAGCTTCTCGCGGCCGATGCGCAGCACCTGCACCATCTTTTCGCCGTCCATGTCGTAGCTCATGGTCACGTGGTGCAGAACGGCGCCGGTGCCGAGACGCTTCTGCGCGGCGCCGCCGATCTTGCCCTTCGGGCTCGTGATGTCGTTGAGCGGTTGGTAGAACGCATCAATGCCGAGGCCTTTGAGCGCGGTGATCACCCACTCATCGAGAAACGCGTACGAGTCAGCGAACGACATCCCTTGCACAAGGTCGCTTGGTGCGTAGATCGAGTAGGTGATGACCGATCCGGCCTCCATGAACATCGCCCCGCCACCGCTGATGCGGCGCACGACCTGCATGCCGTATTTTTTGGCGTTCTCGAGGTCAACCTCGTTCTTCACCGACTGAAAGCTGCCGATCACGACGCCCGGCTCGTTCCACTCCCAGATGCGCAGTGTGGGCTTTCGGCGCCCAGCACCAACCTCTTCTGACAGCACCTGGTCGAGTGCCATCTGAAGGACGGGCGGGTACGCGGTTCCATGAATGAGCTGCCACTCGTAGTCTCTCCAGCTTCGCGCACTCGAGAGCGAACGGCGGATGGCGATGGCCACGGCCTCAGGGCTGAAGCCGAGCAACAGCGCGTCATCCGGCAGAGCGCCCTTGACCGCTGCGGCAATCCACGCGGAGTCGCTGTCAGCGGGAAGACCATTCACCGCCTCGTTGATGGCGTCGAGGGCCTCATCTGGTTCGAGAAAGAAGTCGCCGGCGAGGCGAAAATCTGCGATGCGATCATCAACGACCTCGAGGTCGACGACGACGAGTTTTCCACCTGGGACTTTATATTCGCCGTGCAAGAAGGCCTCCTGTGCGTGGGTTCGACCCCTGGCGCGAGATCAAGTCGAAGTCGAAATGGTTCTTGCCAGCTTAATCCTCCCGGGCCGTCCTTCCGGCGAATCCGAACCCCTCAACTCGAACGCTCGTGGATGACGAATCTGCTAGTGGTTCCTATTCTCGCGGTACCTTATTTGATTCGTCGTCGAGGCTTCCACCTTGAAGAGGGTAGACAAATTTGTCCATTAACGCTAGCGGTCGGACTTAAAGGCACGGTAGGTTTTCAGTCAAATCTGACGGGACACAAATTGAAAAAGCTTCTGCTTGCCGCCGTAGTAGTTTTTGCGCTTGCTTCGACGGGGCTGGGGTCTGTCTCAGCACATGCAGACCCGCTGCGTGTGATTGTCGATATCGACGGGTGTAATACCACGACAATTCCCGCGAACGACGATGGATCGAGTGGCCGCGTTGACCTTCCCTTCTCCGTGAACTTCTACGGTTCGACTTATGACCACCTCTGGGTAAATAACAACGGCAACGTGACTTTCATGGGACCCCTCCCGACATACACCCCGTTTGGGCTCATCGGCGCTGGTACGCCAATAATTGCCCCGTTCTTCGCCGATGTCGACACTCGGGGCGTAGGATCCGGACTCACCATATACGGGTACGGAGAAACCTCCTTTGAGGGGCACGATGCTTTTTGTGTCAACTGGATCAATGTTGGCTATTTCTCGGGCGCTACAGACAAACTCAATTCCTTTCAGCTTCTAATTGTCGACCGACCAGATAAGGGTGTGGGTGCCTTCGACACGGTCTTCAACTACGACAAGGTGCAGTGGGAAGCTGGCAGTGCTAGCGGTGGAAACGCCGGCCTCGGCGGATATTCGGCCCGGGCCGGATTCGCGAGTGGAAGAACGACCGCTGGCGCGTCCTTGGAGCTCCAAGGCTCCGGAGTCAACGGTGCATTCCTCGACAACTCGACAAGCGGGCTCATTCACCACAGAGAGAACTCGACGATCAACGGTCGATATGTGTACGCGGTTCGTAACGGCACGCCGGTTGCTAACAATGTTTATGTCGCTCTGGGGGATTCTTATCAGTCTGGCGAGGGCGACTTTGCGAACTATTTGCCTGGAACCGATCAAGACAACAACCTGTGCCACCGGTCGCCGAACGCCTATCCAAAACGTTTAGTGGAGTCGGGCGTCGTAAAGCTCAAGCTGGACTTCGTTGCGTGCTCTGGGGCGGAGATTCCCGATCCGAGTAGTAATTCTGTGTCCACCACCCGCCCGCCCTGGAACGAAGGCTCGCAACTGGATCATTTGGATCAACACACGCGGCTAGTAACAATCGGCATCGGCGGCAATGACGCAGGGTTCAAGCCGTTCCTCACGGAATGCGTCATTCTCAGCATCTCTATCTACGCAAGCAACTGCGAGCCAGCGCAAGGCGCGAATGTCCAAATGACGTTAGATGATTTGAACCATGGAGCGATCAATAGGTCACTGCGAGATCTCTACCGCACTATCCGCGCAAAGGCACCGTACGCACGCGTCATCGTCGTCTCGTACCCTAAGTTCTTTCCCGAGACACCCAGCATCTTGGGCGGATGCGGAATCGTCAAAGCACTAGATCAGCAATGGCTCAACGATGTGGTCATCGAAGCTGACGGGTCGATCGGAATTGCCGCAGTTCAGTCCGGGTTTGATTACCTCAACATGGAGTACGGATTCGAGGGGCACGAGGCCTGCGATTGGGATCCTTGGATCAATCAAATCGTACTCATCTCGCGCGACTTCAGTGACGCTGCGCCCGAGTCATTCCACCCCAACTCAAAGGGCCATCAGGCGATCGCCAACTACCTTGCTGATCTTATTGGCACACCTATTCAGCCAACATTTGTGATCAATCAGAATCAAACGCTGACTCGCTCTCTCCTCGTTTCAGGTACATCGATTCATGTCAGCGTGGCTTGGCCGGGCAGCGACGTGGTGACATCGCTGATCTCGCCCAGTGGCGTTCGTTTCGATCGCACTAGCCCTCATGGCGCTACTCACGAAAATGGGGCAACCTTCGAGAATTGGGATATCGACACGCCCGAGCAGGGAACGTGGGGCATTGAGATCTATGGTGCCGATGTTGCGCCTGCCGGCGAGGGCGTCCAGTTTGTGGCGGAGGTCACCCCTCAGCCAAATGCGCGGCCGACTGCCGCGTTTCTCGTCACGGGATCCGGCCCGACTTACCACCTCAGCGCCGCCCCCTCCTCCGATCCGGATGGCTCAATTTCACAGCACCGATGGATCTTCGATGACGGCACCATCGAACTCGGCGTTGAAGTGGATCACACCTTCGCGTCGGGGACAGAGTCCAGAGCATCTCTACAAGTGACGGACGATGGTGGCTTAAGCGACTTTGCCACGTCGAACGTCATGCTTGGTGATGGCGGCTCTTACTTCGCTGGTTCGATGCAGCTCACGAACAGCATCAAGATCAACGGGAACCTACATGTTGATGGCGACTTTAGTTGCAATTCCAACGGAACAGTTGTCGGTGATCTCGTAGTTACCGGAAAGGTCACACTCACCAACAACTGTGCAATCGGTGGATCGGTATACGCGAACGGAAACGTAACTCTTACTTCGACACCACTGGTTGCGGGCAGCATCGTGGCCGTAGGGAGCGTTTCGACCCAATCAACTGCGAAGATTGGTCACGACGTTTACACAGCGGGAATATTTAGCTCGAACGATGGCAAAACGGTGGCCCAGCTGAATGCATCTGGGGCACTTGGCGGTGACGTTTTCCCGGGGTCTCGCGTCGAGACGATGGCTGGCGGCCTTCCTGCGCAAACCACTCCAGCCGACTACCAATCGAGCCAAACGATCTCCTGGACCCAGTTCATGAACCAGACAGCACGTGCTAACAATGCACCAAGTTGGTCACAGGGGCTCACCGCAAACCCCGGATGCACCATGGCCTCGTGGGGCTCCAGCGTCAATGGGTCAACGGTCTCGATCTTGAGCGACACAGTCCTCGATGCGACCTCTTCAGGATGCGCAACTGTAAGTCTACAAACGATGACAGTCCAGTTGAGTGGTGATCTCACCATCTACGCCAATGGTTTTTCGACAGTCAACGGAACAAGTTTCACGTCTGCTGATGGCGCGGTACACCGAGTCAGCATTGTAACGAAGGGCGCCCGCATCTGCGGTTCAGCTGGCAGCGTTTCTCTCTCCAACAACACCACCCAAGTCAACTCACATCTCAGCGTCGATGCAGCCGGAAAGTTGATCATCAACGGGGTTGTGGACCTGAACGGAAAGACCACGGCCGGTTGCTTTGCTGGATCAGGATCCGGTCTAGTTGGGGCGCACTAAATGCCAATGAAGTTGTTCTCCTCTGCTACTCCCAACTGGAAGCATCTGCTGTGGGCGCTTCCACTCTCACTGTTCATCTTTGCGTTGATGTGGTGGATCGCAGCTTCTGCGTGGCAGTGGGGTGAGTTCTATGAGCCTGGCCATGCCTGGCTTCGCGACGGGTTTAGAGGCAGGCTCATCGACAAGTTTGTCCTGAGTGCTCTGATTGGCGCACTCCCGGTCTTGGCGGCGAACTGGAGTCGGTCGATCTGGCTTCGTGTGGGCTTGGCGCTGCTGTTGATAGCCGCTCAGATCGGATTTGGCAGCCTTTACGCCATGAATCTCTAGCGTACGATCACGCTCCATTGATCGATTGAACTAATCCTCAGCAGGAACGAACTGCTCCCAGCCGTTGGTGCGCATTCTGGCTCTCAAGCGCACGGCGGCAGCCTGAAGGTCTGCTGGCTCCGCCGCACGATCGATCCCGGAGGGATGAAACTCTCGCGGCGACCAGGACGGCCACACGTGAATGTGCAGGTGCGGCACCATGTAGCCCTCGATCATGAGACCAGCGCGGTCGGAGCCCCACTCTTCGCGCTGCGCCAATCCGATGCGGTGCGCCACCACCATCAGCTCGGCGATAAGGGTGTCTGGCGCATCCAGCCAACGATCCACTTCGAGTCTCGGCACCACGAGCACGTGGCCTGGCTGGCGCGGCTCGATCGTCATGAAGGCGACGCACAGCTCGTCTTTCCAGATGAAACGCGCTGGTTCCTCGCCCCGGATGATGCGGGTAAAAAGGGTGCTCATTTCACTCGATCGGCCAACCACGCGAGGGTGTCCGCCACCACGTCGTCTTTGTTGGTCTCGTTGAAGATCTCGTGTTGAGCGCCCGTGTACACAATGAGCTCGACATCGCTCAGGCGACTGCGCGTGAGGTACGCCTGGGCGAGAAGCTCGTTGCTCACGACCCCACCGACTACATCGTTGCTACCCACCTGAATGAGCACGGGAAGGTCGTTCTCGATCTTTTTGGCTGGCTTACCCAGAAGCCGGAGGGAGTCGACAAGGCCGAACAGCTTCATCCCGTTCGCAATGAACATGAGCGGGTCTGCTGCCGCGGTGGCCACCACCTCTGGGTCGCGACTGAGCCATTCGTACCCGGTCGAGCCAAGGTGCGTGTACTTCGCGTTCAGGTCACCCGTGTTCGTCTGGCCGAACACGCGAAGGGCTGAACCGCTGAGGATCACCGCGTCATATTCCTGCGAGTACTTGTCGACCAAAATTTGGGCGAGGAAGGATCCCCAGCTGTGCCCGAGCAAAATCAACGAGAGTTTCGGGTTCTCTGCGCGGATCATTCCGGTCAGTTGGTGGATGGACTCCACCGTGGCCGGCATTCCGCCAGCACCAAGCTTGCCGAGTTTCGCGTGGTCGCCACCGTTTTGCCCGAGCCCGGTCTGGCCGTGACCGCGGTGGTCGTCCGCGTACACGGTATAGCCGGCAGCGGTGAGCTCACCTGCGAGCCATTCGTACCTCGCGGCGTGTTCACCGAGTCCGTGCAAAATCTGGATCACGGCACGAGGGTTCTTGGCGGCCCACACGTAATAGTGAATCGTGATGCCTTCGGCATCCACGTAGGTGCGGTCGTCGCGTGTAGACGTTGGAGTGGCCACGGTATCTCCCTTTCCAGGGCTCTTACTTGGCTCAATACTGAGCTCCCCACAGTGTATTGCCGAGGCCTGACTCGTGCGATCTCTACCATTCATTAGCCAGACTAATTTGCTAGGCTAAGCAATTGTGGAAAAGGACAACAACCAACAACTGCGACTGGCCATCCAGCGACTCGCTCGGCGGATTCGATCTAACGCCCCCGACGATGACATCTCTGAAAGTCAGCGCTCAGTACTCTTCACCCTTGGCACTCACGGCCGACAATCACTCGGTTCGCTCAGCGAGCACGAGCGGGTAACGCCGCCAAGCATGAACCGCACCGTCAACGCTCTTGTGGCCTCCGGACACATCACCCGTGAAACGGATGAAGAAGACGGGCGGCGCATCCATATCGACCTCTCCAACACGGGGCACGCGTTCGTCAACGAAACCAGGCGCAGGCGCGACGTCTGGTTTACGCAGCACCTTCAGTCGCTCACTGAAGAGCAGCGTCGCATACTCGAGCCCGCAGTACCCATCCTTAAGGAGCTCGCCGAGAAGTGAATTTGATGTTCCGTTCCCTCAGGGAACACAACTATCTGGTCTGGTTCGTCGGAGGGCTCGCCTCCAACATCGGCACCTGGATGCAGCGCACCGCGCAGGACTGGATCGTGCTCGTCGACCTCAGCAACCACAACGCGGCCGCCGTGGGCATCACCATGGCGTTGCAACTCGGCCCCGTGCTGATCCTCATGCCGTGGGCTGGCCTCATCGCCGACCGCCTCAACGTGAGAAAAGTACTCTTCTTCACCCAGGCAGCGCAGGGGGCACTCGCGCTCGGCCTAGGGATCATTGTCATCACTGGCACCGCGCAACTGTGGCACGTGTACCTGTTCGCGTTTTTGCTCGGAGTCGTCTCTGCTGTTGACGCCCCCGTGCGACAGATCTTCGTCTCAGAGCTCGTCGAGAAGAAGGACCTCACGAACGCTGTCTCTCTGAACTCAGTGTCGTTCAATGCGGCGCGCATGATCGGCCCTGCCGTCGCCGGTGTGCTCATCGCCATCGTTGGTGCCGGATTGGTGTTCCTCATCAACGCGGGCACCTTCCTCGCGACCATCGTCGCCCTCATCGCCATCAGGGTTGGTGAGCTGCGCGCGCAGCCGAGAGCACCGCGAGCACGCGGCCAGATCGTCGCAGGGTTCCGCTACGTGCTCACGAAACCCGCCATCGTCGTCATCCTGATCATGGTCGGCATCATTGGAACGTTTGGTCTGAACTTTTCGATCTACACCGCCACCATGACAACCATTGAGTTCCACGAGGGTGCGGCGGAGTTCGGCGTGCTCAGCTCGGTAATGGCCATAGGCTCCGTCATGGGGGCCCTGTTCTCTGCCCGGCAGGAGCGGCCACGGATGCGCACCATCTTTCTCTCTGCGGCGCTGTTCGGGCTGGCGAGCGCGCTGGCAGCCTTCATGCCCACGTTCGAGATGTTTGCGGTGTCTCTGACACTCATTGGCTTCTCGGCCCTGATGTTCATCACCACCGCCAACTCGATGGTGCAAACCTCGGTAAAGCCGAGCATGCGCGGGCGAGTGATGGCGCTGTACATGGCCATCTTTGTCGGGGGAACCCCGATCGGCGCCCCCTTTGTCGGATGGGTCGTCAACCAGTTCGGACCCCGGTGGGGCCTCGGTGTTGCTGCCATTTCTGGCATCCTCGCCGCCGCCGTCTGCCTGTACTGGCTCATGCGGTACAAGAACGTGCGCGTGCACTACTCGCGCTCTTGGCCACAGTTGAGCCTCGGCTACGCCACTGAAGCAGCAGCGCGTGAGCTCGCCACACAAGAAATTGCGATCGTAGAGGCCGAGGGTCAAAAGTTCTGAGCCGCACCCCGGCGCTCTATTACTGGCGGCGCGGTTCTGGCGGCGCAGTTCTGGCGGCGCAGTTCTCGTGGCGCAGTTCTAGTGGCGCAGTTCTAGTGGCGCAGTTCCAACGTGCAGCACTTCACGCCGCCACCCGCGAGCAGCAGCTCGGAGAGGTCAACGCCGATGGGGTTGTAACCGCGATCGCGCAACTGCTGCTCGAAGCCCTTCGCCTTGGCAGCGATCACAACGTTGTAGCCGTCGGAGTACGAGTTGAGGCCGAGGATGGCGGCATCCTCTTCGCTGACGAGAATCGCATCCGGGTAGCGCTCCTGCAGAACCGCGAGGCCCTTCTCGTTGAATGCTGACGGCAGGTAGGCGATGTTCTGGGTACCATCGGTGGCCGGCTCGGGGTCGAGCACGGCGATCGCGGTGTCCACGTGGTAGAAATTCGGGTTCACGAGCTCGAGCGAAATCACGTCGCGGCCGTAGATCTCCGAGACCTCACGGTGGCTGTCGGTGCTCGAGCGGAAGCCCGTGCCGCCGAGGATGACATCCCCGACAAGCAAGAAGTCGCCCTCGCCCTCGTTCGTGTTCTTCGGAACACGAACGTCGTAGCCGTTTTCACGGAACCAGTCCATGTAGGCGGGGCCTTCAGGCTGGCGCTGCGCGTACGTGAACTTTGCACCGTAGGCGATGTTGTCGAGCACAATCCCGCCGTTGGCGGCGTAGACCATGTCGGGCAGGCCATCAATCGGGTCGATGAGCTGCACGTCGAATCCGAGGCCAACGTAGATGTCGTAAAGGTCTTGCCACTGCTTCACCGCGAGCGAGGTATCGGTCGGCTTCTCCGGGTTCATCCACGGGTTGATCTTGTAGTTGACCGTGAAGAAATCGGGGCGGCACATGAGTACCGACCTCTTCGACACCTTGCGTTCAATGGTCGCGGTCTGGTTTTGGGCGTGCGTTTGGGTCATGTCGTCCTCCGAGTCGATGGCGGACACTGTCACTCGCTTGAGCCCCGGAACGGGACGCCACTACCAGTTTGTCACGGCCGTATCGAACACTTCTTGGCGAAATGCGCACTGATGCTGCGTGATGGGGCCCTTTGACACAAAAATTCACCGTATGGTGGGCGGATGGACAGCCTTGACTACAAAATCATCGACCATCTTCGCCAGAATGCCCGCGCAGGCTACGGAAACATTGGCGAAGTTATTGGGCTCTCCGCCTCCGCAGTCAAACGCCGTGTTGATCGTCTCGTCGCCGACAAGGTGATTCGCGGCTTCACCGTGCAGGTGGACCCGAACGTCGACGGCCTCGCAACAGAGGCGTACGTTGAGCTCTTCTGTCGCGGCACGGTGTCGCCAGATGATTTGCGTCGCATCCTTGCGGCCGTGCCAGAAGTTGTTGACGCCGGCACCGTGAGCGGTAGTGCGGATGCCATCGTGCACATGCGTGCTCGCGACATTTCGAGCCTCGAGGTCGCCCTCGAGAAGCTGCGGCTTGCCCCGAACGTGGACCACACCCGCTCGGCGATAGTGCTCTCCAAGCTCATTGATCGCAACTACGAGGAGTAGTCGCCTCTCAAGCACCGCCGCCCCGTGTACCCGGGGCGGCGGTGAACGACCACGTGGGGCCGATCACATGAGTGCGGGCTCCGGCTCCTGCACGAGGTACTGCGCGTAGGCCGGCAGCGTGAGGAATGTCGGGTACTCGTCACGCAAAGCAACCTCGCGGAACACCTCTGCAGCATCCTCGAAGCGATCTCCCGCGTTGCGCGGCAGCGAGGCAAGAAGGTCACTCAGCATGCCCTCGATAAGCTCGCGGTCAATCAGCGTGCCCTCCTGCGTGACGACATCCTGGTGAATCCACTGCCACACCTGAGACCGGCTGATCTCCGCCGTGGCGGCATCCTCCATCAGATCATCAATGGCGACGGCGCCGATTCCGCGCAGCCACGACTCGATGTAGCGAACGGCCACCGACACGTTTCCCCGCACTCCCGCGTACGTGATCGCTCCATTAACCGAGCGGATGTCGAGCAACTGATCAGCGGTAACGTGCACGTCGTCGCGCAGGCGGCTCAGCTGGTTCGTCTGACCATCGAACACGGCATCGAACTCGGCACGGGCTGTGGCGATGAGGTCTGGGTGGGCAACCCAGGTGCCGTCGAATCCGTCTGCCGCCTCCCTGTGCTTGTCGGCGGCGACCTTCTCCAAGGCCCTCTCGGTCACCCCCGGGTTGCGACGGTTCGGAATGAACGCACTCATGCCTCCAATCGCATGTGCCCCACGCTGATGGCACGTGCTCACGAGCAATTCGGTGTACGCACGCATGAAGGGCACCGTCATGGTGATCTCATTGCGGTCCGGCAGAACGAAACTTTGGCCACGGCCACGGTAGTTCTTGATGATGCTAAAAATGTAGTCCCAGCGGCCAGCGTTAAGCCCGGCGCAGTGATCACGCAGTTCGTACAGAATCTCATCCATCTCGAACGCGGCGGCGATCGTCTCGATCAGCACGGTGGCGCGGATGGTGCCGTGCGCCACACCAAGGCGCTGCTCTGAGAATGAGAACACCTCATTCCACAGGCGAGCCTCTTTGTGGCTCTCGAGCTTCGGCAGGTAGAAATAGGGACCCTGCCCATTCGCTATGAGCTGCTTCGCGTTGTGAAAGAAGTGCAGCCCGAAGTCCACGAGGGAACCGGATGCCGGCATGCTTCGCCCCGAATTGTCAGTGTGAAACAGGTGCTTCTCGACCAGGTGCCAGCCGCGCGGGCGCACAACAATCGTGGGGGTCTCCCCCGTCACGCTGTAGTTCTTGCCTTCTTCGCTCGTAAATTCGAGACGGTTCCTGGCGGCATCCAACAGTGTGAGCTGGCCTTCGATCACGTTGCCCCAGGTGGGGCTCGTGGCGTCCTCCTGATCGGCAAGCCACACGTTCGCACCGGAGTTCAGCGCGTTGATGGCCATCTTGCGATCGGTGGGTCCGGTGATCTCAACTCGACGATCTTCGAGACCTGGGCCGGCACCGGCAACGCGCCACTCTTTGTCGTCGCGAATGTGGGCGGTCTCTGGCAGAAACTTGAGGTTGCGTCCGTTGCCGAGGTCGTAGCGCACGCGCATGCGGGCGGCGAGCTGGTCGTGGCGTCGCCCCGCGAAGCGATCGTGCAGCTCGGTGAGAAAGTCGAGAGCCTCTGGGGTGAGGATCTCGTCGTAGCGTTCGCGAAGCGGGCCGCGGATATCGATGCTGGTCATTTTCTTCTCCTGAATGATGAAAGTTGCGTGGTGGGTACTGGGTGGGAAACCGCAGCAGCTAGAACTGCGCGGCCTCGGTGGAACCCACGAGAGCCAGGGTTTGGCTTCCGGGGTTCAGGGCGGTGGCGATCCGGTCGAAGTAGCCGGTGCCCACTTCGCGCTGGTGGCGCGTGGCCGTGTAACCGTCGGCCTCTGAGGCGAATTCTGCCTCCTGCAGCTCGACGTAAGCGCTCATCTGCCGCTCCTTGTAACCCTTTGCGAGCGTGAACATGGAGTGGTTAAGAGCGTGGAATCCGGCCAGGGTGATGAACTGGAATGCGTACCCCATCGACGCAAGCTCCCGCTGAAACGTCGCGATTGTGGCGTCGTCGAGGTGGCTCTTCCAGTTGAACGATGGGGAGCAATTGTAGGCGAGCTTCTTGCCGGGGAACTCCTTGTGAATGCTCTCCGCAAACGTGCGCGCAAGCTCAAGATCTGGCTCGGCACTTTCGACCCACAGCAGGTCGGCGTATGGTGCGTACGCGTGACCGCGGGCGAGCACCGTGTCGATGCCGGGAGTCGTCTCGTAGAAACCCTCGGCCGTGCGATTGCCGTTGATGAACGGCTGGTCGCGCTCGTCAATGTCGCTCGTGATGAGGGTGGCGGCGAGCGAATCGGTGCGCGCGATAATGAGCGAGGGTACACCGGAGACATCCGCTGCCAGCCGTGCAGCATTCAGCGTGCGGATGTGCTGGCCGGTCGGAATGAGCACCTTGCCTCCCATGTGCCCGCACTTCTTCTCGCTCGCAAGCTGGTCTTCCCAGTGCACACCCGCGGCGCCCGCCTCGATCATCGAGTGCATGAGTTCGTAGGCGTTCAGCGGGCCGCCGAAGCCTGCCTCGGCATCCGCAACGATGGGCGCAACCCAGTCGATGTCGTCGCCCTCGATCTGACCAGCGCGGATGAGCGCGTTGTTGATGCGGCGCACAACAGCTGGCACTGAATTCACCGGGTACAGGCTCTGGTCGGGGTAGGTCTGCCCCGCAAGGTTCGCGTCGGCGGCAACCTGCCATCCGGAAAGGTAGATGGCCTTCAAACCAGCTCGCACTTGCTGAACTGCCTGGTTGCCCGTGAGAGCACCGAGTGCGTACACCCACTCCTCCGAGTGAATGAGACTCCACAGGTTCTCCGCGCCGCGGCGAGCGAGAGTGCGGTCTTCGCGCACGCTACCGCGAATGGCGATGACATCCTCAGCGCTGTAGTCGCGCGCAATGCCGTTCCACCGCGCATCCGTCTTCCACTCTGTCTCGAGTTCGGATGCCGTCTGTCGCTGGTCTCCCGGCCTTGCCGGCTGAGTGGTGTCGTTCATGATGGCTGCCCTCCTGGCATTGCTGTGCTTGCGGTGTTGCCTTTCTGCTGCTGCATTTCTGCTGCGGTGTTTCCACTGTGCAACTAGGAGCATGCCGGCTTTCATCATTCAGGAGTCGAACTTGTTGAAAACTTCTGTGAATTGAAAAACCACTATTCTTTGGAGGTTGTTTTCACCGGATGGGACACTTTAGTGTCAAATAAGGTGTTAAAAACAAAAAAACTGTAGAATTTCTGTTTTCATCAAAAAAGCAGCATGATGCACCTCCTGAATACTGAACGGCAGGAGATACGTCGGGCAGGATTGTTAAATGGCAGACGCGCTCACCATCGGCAAACGCATCCGAAGCCTGCGCACAGCGCGGGGGATGACGCTAGAAACGCTCGGAAGCGCCATCGGCCGAGCTGCCTCACACGTGAGCGTGCTGGAGAACGGCAAGCGCGAACCACGCCTGCGCGACCTGCAATCCGTGGCGGATGCGCTCGATGTGGAGCTGGCGATTCTCCTTCAAGACTCGCCCCCAGATCGGCGAGCAGAACTCGAAATCGCCCTCGAGCGTGCCCAGCGGGGCCCGCTGTATTCTTCTCTCGGCCTGCCAGCGCTGCCCGTGCGCAAAACCCTCAGTGACGACGCGATCGAAACTATTCTGGGTCTGCATACCGAGCTTGAGCGCCTGCACCGCGAGCGCGCGGCCACCCCAGAAGAGGCCAGGCGTGCGAACACCGAGCTGCGCCGCCAAATGCGCGAACAGAACAACTACTTTCCGGCCCTCGAGGCAGAGGCCTCGCGACTTCTCGCCGCCGTTGGGCACACGGGTGGTCCGTTCTCTCAACGCGCGGCATCCGACCTCGCAACGCACCTCGGCTTCAGCCTGCACTACGTAACCGACCTGCCAGACTCGACCCGATCCATTAGCGACCTCGCGCACCACCGCATCTACCTGCCCACCAGTGCGGGCGGCGACCCGCGTGGCGCCCTACTGAGGGCGCTCGCCGCCCAGGTTCTGGGCGCGAAGGAGCCCAAAGATTACCGAGGGTTTTTGCTGCAGCGCGTGGAAACCAACTACCTCGCTGCCGCGCTCATGATTCCCGAGAAAGATGCCGTTGGCTTTCTGACCCGCGCCAGGGACGCCCGCGAACTCTCCGTCGACGACCTGCGCGATGCCTACGCTGTCACCTACGAGACGGCGGGGCATCGGTTCACGAACCTCGCAACGAAGCACCTCGGAATCCCCGTGCACTTTCTGAAAACGCATGTGACCGGAACAATTCTCAAGGCGTATGAGAACGATGACGCACATTTTCCGACGGATGTGCTCGGCGCGGTCGAAGGGCAAACCGTGTGCAGGGAGTGGAGCGCACGGCAGGTGTTTGAGGTCGCTGACCGTTTTAGCGCGTATCACCAGTACACGGACAAGCCCAACGGAACCTACTGGTGCTCCTCCAGCATTCAGTCGACGTCACGCGGCGACTACTCGGTGAGCGTCGGCACACCGTTCACTTACGTCAAATGGTTCCGGGGCAGAGACACCCAACATCGGCGAACATCGGGCTGCCCAGACCCATCATGCTGTCGGCAACCTCCTGCAGCGCTCACCGAGAAATGGGCGGGCTTGACCTACCCGAGCCCACGATTGCAGTCCTCTCTGCTCGCTGCGCTTCCCTCGGATTCATTCACTGGGGTCGACAGTTCGGCCGTGCTCACGTTTCTAGAACGCCACGCTCCAGCGAATCTTTAGCGCCACTCACTGGGTGCCGCAGCCTTCGACGACGGCAGAGCGGAGTTCGCACCCCACGTTGTCAACCACTCGGGCACGTCACGAATCACCGGTTGATCACCGAGCAACGTTACGAGATTCTCCATCGGAACGTGCCCGCCCGTTTTCTGAAGAAAACGGGCGCGAATGACGAGCTTTGCGTAGATCTCGCCCTTCACAACGAAACGCTGCTCCATGTACACATCGCGCTCATCCACACCAAGAAAGCGGCTCTCGATGACGAAGCGCTGCCACGGTGCCAACGATTTGCGATAGGTGATGGTGGAGCTCGCGACCACCGGATACCAGCCGCGTTTGCTCAGGCGCGGCCACAAACCCGTGCGTCGCATCAGGTCAAATCGACCAAGATCCGAGATTGTGAGGTACCGACCATTGTTCATGTGGCCGTAGACATCAAGGTCGGTCGGCAGCACCCGAAACGCGGTCGACACGACGTCAAGAGGGCCGGAATCCACGCGCGCCGGCAACAGAAAACGAAGAAGAGTACGCCACCAGAGGTTCACTACGGCAGGATATCGCGACCGCATGCGCAACGGCCTAATTGGCCGTAAGCATCGATATCGATGGCGATTTTCGCTATTTGCCGCTGAATCCGTGGCTAAAACGGCGCTTAATGCGCGAATATCGTTGCAGTGGCGACGGATATCCGATTGACTTCAGTTGACTCACAAAGTCGAGAGTCGAGCGGAAAGGGCGTCACGACGTGACCAGTGTGACCGAAGAGGCTCCGGAGACCAATTCCACGATGAACCCGCGAGCGGGGGATGAGCCAACGGGCACCGTTGTGCTCGAGTCGGTCACCAAGCGATTTGGCACCGCCACCGCCGTCGACTCCATCGATCTCCGGGTGGAGCCAGGTGAGTTTCTCTCCCTGCTCGGCCCCTCCGGGTGCGGCAAAACAACGACGCTACGCATGCTGGCCGGATTCGAGCAGCCGGATGGCGGGTCCATCCGCATCTCCGGCAAAGATGTGCTCGGCATCCCTCCCTACAAGCGCAATGTGAACACTGTGTTTCAGGCTTACGCGCTGTTCCCGCACCTCACGATTGCAGAGAATGTTGCCTACGGTTTGCAGCAGACGAAGGTCGCAAAGTCAGAGATTCGCACCCGCGTCGCCGATGCGTTGGAGATGGTGCGGATGCGAACATTCGCCGATCGCAAACCGCAGCAACTTTCTGGCGGGCAGCAGCAGCGCATCGCCCTCGCGCGCGCGCTCGTGAACCGGCCATCCGTTCTTCTCCTGGATGAGCCGCTTGGTGCGCTTGACCGCCAGCTACGCGAAGAAATGCAGTTGGAGCTCAAGCTGCTGCAATCGCGCGTGGGCATCACGTTCATTTTTGTCACCCACGACCAGCATGAGGCGCTTTCGATGAGCGACCGCATCGCCATCATGCGGGAGGGGCGCATCGAGCAGCTTGCGGATGCCGACACTATTTACGCGAACCCGGCAAACGCTTATGTGGCGGGCTTCATCGGGCAGCAGAACTTTCTTGAGGCCACAGCGAGAGCCGATGGCAGCGCAGACACCGTCGTGGGCAAGGTCATCTCTTCCGGCACGGCGCCCACGTTTGCGGCAGGGGATTCACTGACCGTAGCCGTACGCCCCGAGTTCGTGCAGCTTCACACCGCCGATGCCACCGTCGACGGAAACCTCAACCACCTCGACGGCACGGTGCTCAGCACGTCGCACCTCGGCGAGACCGTGCAGTTCCTCGTTGATCTTGGCAACGGCATCACTATTCAGTCGCGACTACCAACGCCGTCCGCACCACGACTGCGCGAAGGTGATGCCGCCATTGTCACCTTCTCGCCCCACAGTGTGCAGTTTTTCGCTTCCGACAGCACCGCACCGTAGCGGCCTCAACTCCAACACTCGCCGCCACACCCACAGCCACAGCCACAGCACCGCTACAACAAGGAGTAACCAAGAATGAGTGAAGAGCCGATCCGCATCCTCGCCTCCCGAGCGGCAATACCGATCATCAAGCGCGAGCTTTCTCGCAGAAACTTTCTGGCGTTCTCCGCAGCAGCTGCCTCTGTCGCCGCTCTCGCCGCATGTACGCCAGGAGGTGCCTCGTCGAGCCTGAATATTTACTCGTGGGGCGACTATGACAGCCCTGAGGTCGTCAAGGATTTCACTAAGCAGCTTGGCACCAATGTCACGTTTGACTCGTACGGGTCGAACGAAGAGATGATCGCGAAACTTATTGCCGCAAAGGGCACAAGTGGTTACGACATCGTTGTTCCCACCGGGGTTTTCGTGCCCCAGCTTGCCGAGAACGGCCTCATCATGGATCTCGACCACGCCCTGCTGCCGAACCTCAAGTACATGGATCCCGCGTTTCTCGCACAGGAATGGGATCCAGACAACAAGTGGTCCATGTGCAAGGCGTGGGGAACCACAGGCTTCGTCTACGACAAGAAGATCATCAAGCGTGATCTGCAGACGTGGAATGACTTCATCGACGCCGCCCAGAACGAGGCGAGCGGCTCGACCTCTGTCCTGGATGATCCTGCCGAGCTCACCGGTATCTACTACTGGGCGAATGGCATTGACTGGAACACCACCAAAGAAGCAGACCTCGATGCTGCCGAAAAATTTCTCGTCAACGAACTCGCACCTCACGTCTCAGCGTTCGACTCCTACCCTGGCGGCGTTGCGCTTCCGGAAGGTTCCCGAATCCTCATGCAGATCTGGAACGGCGATGCACGACTCGGAATCATCGAGGGCGGAGAGCCGGATCGCTGGGCCTGGCGTCTTGGAGCCCCCGCCACCGAACTGTGGATGGACAACTGGTCGATCACCAAAGGTGCGAAGAACGCTGAGGCTGCCCACGCCTTCATCAACTTCACGATGGTGCCAGAGACCCAACTCGTGCAGCTCGACTACATCGGCTACCACACGGGTGCCGCTGACATCGAGAAGTCGGCAGAGGCCGAGGGCCTTGAGTTACTCGACATGGTCTTCTTTACTCCCGAACAGCTCGCCACCATGAAAAACGGTGCGTTGAACGAAAACCAGGAACGCGTTGTGGCGATCTGGGGCGCCATGAAGGCCGCTGCGGGTGCCTAAATTTCGGATGCCAAAAGCTGCTCTCGCGCTTCCAGCGTGGGCGTGGCTTTTGGCGTTCTTTGCCGCGCCGGTCGGCTTGGTTATTTGGTACAGCTTTGGATACAAACCGAGCATTTTTGGCACGCACGCGAACGACATCCTCTCGTTCGACCGCTATACCGAGGCGCTGTCGCCAACCTTTTTCTCGACGTTTTCCAACACACTCTGGGTGGGTGTCATTGGCACCTTAATCTGCTTGGTCATTGGCATGCCGGTGGCGTATTGGATGGCAGTGAAAGTACCACCATCCAAGCGAGGCTTGCTTCTCGCCGCCATTATGATCCCGTTTTGGACCAACTTCTTGGTGCGCACCATCGGATGGCAGATCATCCTTTCTCCCAAAAACTGGCTGTCTCAGACCCTGCAAAATTTGGGGTGGATCGATGGCCCTCTCGCGATCCTCGACACTCGAACCGCGGTGCTGATCGGCGTGGTCTATAACTATTTACCGCTGATGATCCTCCCTCTTTTTGTGGCATTTGATCGCGTCGGGGATCCACTGCGAGAAGCCTCAAAAGACTTAGGGGCTGGGCGGCTGCAGACCTTTTTTCGGGTGACCGTACCGCTGGCAAGACCTGGGCTTATCGCCGGTCTTCTCCTCGTCTACATCCCACTCATGGGTGACTACATCACCGCAACCGTGCTCGGTGGGGTGAAGGGCAACATGGCGGGGCAAATGGTGGCCGCTCAGTTCCAGACGGGGCAGAACTGGGCTCTTGGCTCGGCCATGGCGGTGGTACTGATCCTTACGATCTTGCTGAGCGCCGCAGTGTTCGGGCTCATCATTTGGCTCGCGACGATGCCATTCCGCAGCCACTACCGACTCCGATTGGGGGCGAACGCATGAGTGAGACGGCGACCAAGCGCATCGCGCTAGAGCAGACCTCGCGCGATGTGGCTGCCAAGACCGGGCCGCACGCAAAGCCACTTAAGCCTCGACTCTCCTTGTCTGATCGACTTTTCGGCATCTGGGGAGTTATTGTGCTTCTCTTTCTATTTGCGCCGATCCTCGTAATAATCGTGTACTCGTTCAACACGGGGCGACTTCTCATCTCCTTCGACAGTTTCGGGATCGACCCGTTCCTCTCGATCTTCAACAAGCCCGCGATTCAGAACGCGGTGTGGGTGTCCATCCGCTCTGGCGTGCTCTCTGCCGTTTTCGCCACAGCAATCGGAACCCTTGCTGGGGTCGCGATGGCGCGTAGGCCCGGCAAATGGGTGGGCTGGTTTCTCACCGTGCTCGTTCTTGTCACGGTGACCCCCGAAATTGTTGACGCTGTCTCGCTGCTGCCGTGGGTAGTTTTTCTCGGTCAAGACCTCGGCTTGACGATCTTCAACGACGGAATCTTCCGCCTAGTTGTCGGCAACTCACTCTTCTCTATCGCGGTAGTCAGCTACATCGTTCGCGCGCGGCTCATCGGAATCAGCGCAAGCTTGGAGGAGGCGTCCGCGGATCTCTACGCTCCACCGTGGCGCACATTCTGGCGCATCACGTTGCCGTTGGCGATGCCCGCCGTTCTTGCCGGAGGGCTGTTGTCGTTCACTCTGAGTCTCGACAACACCATCATTGCGTCCTTCGTGCAGGTCTCCGGCACCACGCCATGGCCGGTCTACGTGCTGAGTGTCGTGCGCAGCGGCATGAAGCCGGAGATCGCGTCTGTCTCGACGCTCATGCTCATCCTTACGTTGCTCACTCTTGCGATTGTGGCGTGGATTCTGAAGCGCTCAGGCGACTCCGCAACAGATATCGCCCGCACCATGGCCGGCAACTGACGCGCGCAAAGAACAGGACACAACATGACCGCAGCAGACACCGTCTTTATTGGCGGAAAGGTGTTTACCGCCGACACTGTGAGGTCAACGGCGAGCGCCGTGGCGGTGCGAGGCGATCGCATCATCGCTGTCGGTCATGACGAGGTACGCGAACTTGTCGGTTCACACACTGAGGTTGTCAATCTTGCCGGGCGGATGCTGGTTCCCGGCTTCCAGGACGCCCACGTGCATCCTGTCTGGGGCGGCCTCGACATGATGCGGTGCGACCTCGGCGACCTGCTCACTCGCAACGACTATCTCGCACGCGTCGGCGAGTATGCGAAAGCGAACCCTGAACTTGAGTGGGTTCTCGGTGGTGGCTGGTCGATGAGTGGGTTCCCTGGTGGCAATCCTCTCGCGAGCGATCTCGACACCGTGGTGAGCGACCGCCCAGCATTTCTGCCGAACCGTGATGGCCACGGTGCGTGGGTGAACTCTCGCGCACTCGAGCTGGCCGGCATTACGAGAGATACCCCCGACCCCTCGGATGGCCGCATCGAGCGTGACGCACGCGGTAACCCGACCGGCACCCTGCACGAGGGCGCGATGGCGCTCGTCAATCATCTGCTGCCGCGCACAGAAGACGCGACTCTCGTGGAGGCACTCCTAGTCGGGCAGAAGCACCTGCATTCGTTCGGCATCACCGGGTGGCAGGATGCCATCATCGGCTTCTACGGGGATGCGGGCGATGCCGGCCCCGCCTACCGCACCGCGAGCGAACAGGGCCTCCTCACCGGCCGCGTTGTTGGTGCGATCTGGTGGGATCGCACGCGTGGCGTTGAGCAGATTCCCGACCTGGTCGCCAAGCGCGAGGGCTATAGCCACGGCGGGTTCAAGGCCACGAGCATCAAGATTATGCAGGATGGCGTTGCCGAGAACTTCACCGCCGCCATGATCGATCCGTACCTCGACGGCCACGGCCACCCCACCATCAACGACGGCATCTCGTTTGTGCCCCCAGAGGTGCTCGCCGAGGCGGTACCGCTGCTCGATGAGTTGGGCTTTCAGTTGCACTTTCACGCGATCGGTGACCGCGCAGTGCGCGAATGTTTGGATGCCGTCGAGGCGGCGATCGCGGCCAATGGCCGCAACGACCTGCGCCACCACATCGCCCACATCCAGGTTGTACACCCAGAGGATGTGCCGCGATTCCGCGAGCTCGGGGTGATCGCTAACATGCAGTCACTCTGGGCAGCGCTCGAGCCTCAGATGGTCGAGCTCACCTTGCCGTTCCTCGGCGACCCGCGCAGCTCATGGCAGTATCCGTTCGGCGACTTGTTGCGCAGTGGCGCTACGCTCGCCGCGGGCAGCGACTGGTCTGTGAGCACGCCGGACCCGATGGCCGCCATCCACGTGGCGGTGAATCGAAAGTCAGCGCCCGCGCACTCGGAGGGCGACTACGAGGCGTTCTTGCCTGAACAGAGCCTCGACCTGGCAACCTCACTCACCGCCTATACCGCGGGATCTGCACACGTGAACCACCTCAACGAGTGCGGAACCATTGAGGTCGGTAAGCTTGCTGACCTCGCCGTGCTCGATCGCGATCCGTTTGTGCATCCGGCGGAAGAGATTGGCAACACTCGTGTGTTGCAGACCTTCGTGGGCGGCACGCGGGTCTACGCCGTCTAAGCCTGCCCGTGGCAGAGCCACCGCGTGCGACCTACGGGCAGTAACCCTTCGTGTATTCGAAGTCCCACGTGTCATCGGTGCCCCCGAGTTTGTACGTGTACTTCAGATCAATGCCGCTATCGAGCATCTCCTTGGACGCCTCGTCGACGCAGAGCCCCTGCATCACCGATTCTCTAATCTGCGTCTGGGTGGTGTTTTGCCAGAAGCCCTCATCCAGTGTGTAGAAGTAGTGGATCGCGGACGGCTCTGCCTTGACGTTGTCAAAGGTTGTCGCGGGATCGACACGCTGGGGGAAGTCCGTGTTCTCTTTCAGGCTCTGCACGATCTGGTCGACAGTCAGGGGTTCATTCTTCACGTTGACGGCGGTTATCACTGAAAAAGTGATGAGCACCCCCACGCAGACACAAATTACCGCAGCGATAGCGATCAGGATCATGCGGGTACGTCGCCCCATTATCTTTTTTTCCTCTCTTTTTACGCCAGTAGATCTCTCGGCACCGCAGAAGAAGGCCATCAACCACGATGTCAACTTTCTTCTGCACGTCAGCCTGCCTGCACGTCAGCCTGCCTGCACGTCAGCCTGCCTGCACGTCAGCCTGCCTGCACGGCGCGCAAGGCTCGCAAGCACAAGTACGCGTATTGCTACAGTCGTTCACATGGTACCCATGCTGCCTGTTTCCCTCCTGATCGACTCCGGATCGTCTGTGCCACCGTTCGAACAACTGCGGGTGCAGGTTCGTGACTTCGTTGCACACGGTGAACTCGCTCCGGGCACACGACTGCCCCCGGTGCGACGTCTCGCTGAAGACCTCGGCCTCGCAGCGAACACGGTCGCCCGTGCCTATCGCGAGCTGGAGACGGATGGCGTCATAGAAACTCGGGGACGCAACGGCTCGTTCGTCTCTCGCCACGGTGACCCAACTGAGCGACAAGCGCAGGAGGCTGCCACCGTGTTCGCGCAGCGCATCCGCTCGCTCGGGCTTGACACTGATCACGCTCTTAGCCTCGTGACCGCCGCACTGCGGGATTGACGACCACGCTGCTGGGCCGACGATCAGGCTAGGGCGCCGGTTCCTCGCTCGAGACGGGTGGCGGCGCAACCTGCGGCACAGCGATCGTTCCGGTGATCTCCCCGCCTGCGCTCCTGGAGAGGTAGCAGTTGTAGAACTGGTTCCCGTCATTCCAGTCTTGCTCTGAGAGCGCATAGCTCGCCTCGAACTGGAGGTCGGTGTACGCGTTCGCTTTGCCGTAATCTACACCGGCCGGCGACGTGCACAGGAGGTTCACCTGCGATTGAAGCGCCTCGACTCCTGGGTAGGCAGTGACGCCATCGACGGGAGCAAACTTTGCGCGCATCACGAGCTGCGCCGCATGGGGTTCTTCGCAATCAACTACCGTGTATTTGTTCTCCCACGGGCCATCGTAAGGCTTAAGGCATTCGCCGCCAAGAAGGGCATCCCACTGGTACTCCCCCGGTTCTACTGGGCCAAGTGGAACCTCTGTTGGGGTCGGCGTCGGGGTGGATGTCGGTGTCACCAGTGCGCCGGGGGCTGGGCCAAGAAGCGCGGGAAGTTTTGTTCCGAGCATGAAGAGAGCGCCGAGCGCGAGCACAGCCACAAGCGAACCAGCCACCCACAACAACACTGGCTGAGGCTTCTTGGCATCTCGGGCGGGAGCACTTACGCCGTCGGGCGGCACTGCACCATCTACTGACTTTTTGACGAACGGGTTTTCTGACGCCGAAGGGCCTTCGTCATATTCGACGAACTTGGTCTCCCCGAACAGCGAATCCAGCTCCGACGATCCCTCGGGGACCACCGATCCCGATACGTCAGCGAAAGCCTCCGTCGGCGACGGCGGAAACTCAGCTGCCGGCGGAATTCCTTCTAACTCTTCCGTCATCGGAGGAAGAGTTGGTGGGGGCAACGGGTGCTCAGCGGCGTCGCCAGAACCGTCGCCAATGCCGCCGCCAACGCCGTCGCCAACGTTGCCCGGCTCTGACTCACGCTCTTCTGTCATGTAGCCAGGCCAAGGTCTGCAAGCCCGAGCGCGAAAAGGTAGGGGTACCCGGCAGCCTCGATGATTTCTTTCGCGCCCGTGTCGCGGTCGACGACGACCGCCACGGCAGCAATGATCGCGCCCACCTTCTCGAGCGCAGCAATCGCGGCGAGCGGCGACCCGCCAGTAGTAGAGGTGTCTTCGACCACGATGACGCGCTTGCCCTCGAGATCCGGGCCCTCAACCTGACGACCGCGGCCATGATCTTTTGGCTCCTTGCGCACAACAAACGCATCGTATGCGCGCCCCGCGGCAGAGCCCTGATGCATGATGGCGGAGGCGATCGGGTCTGCCCCCATCGTCAACCCACCGACGGCGACAACATCCGGAATGTCAGAAATCAGGTCAAGCATTACGCGACCAATGAGCGGCGCAACACGGTGGTCTAAGCTCACCCGCCGAAGGTCGACATAGAAGTTGGCCTTCAGTCCGCTGGAGAGCGTGAAGTCACCGTGGAATACCGCATCAGCGGAAATGTAGTCGATCAGTTTGCTGCGGTCATCATTCACGGTGACAACTCTATTCATCATTCAGGGGAGTCGCGCGCTACCGGGTAGCGTTGTGGCATGCGCGTCGCCACCTGGAACGTCAACTCAATCCGCACTCGCGTCGGTCGGGTTGTTGACTGGTTGGTGCGCGAAGACGTTGATGTGCTCGGGATGCAAGAGATCAAGTGTCGCCCCGACCAGTTTCCGATGGAAGAGTTCGAGCGCGCAGGGTACGACGTCATTGCGCACGGGCTCAACCAGTGGAATGGTGTCGCGTTCGCCAGCCGCCTTCCGATGACGGATATTGAAACAAGTTTTTCCGGGCAACCAGGATTTCTTAAAGGCGCAGAAGGGCCAGGCCAGCCGCTCGAAGCGCGCGCCATGGGGGTGAGCGTCGATGGCATCCGCCTGTGGAGCCTCTACGTTCCCAACGGGCGCGCCATCGACGACCCACATTTTGTGTACAAACTCGACTGGCTGAAACGGCTAAACAAGGAAGCGCAGCGTTGGGTGGAAGCGCACCCCGGCGAGCCGCTCGCGCTCATGGGCGACTGGAATGTGGCCCCCACTGACAGCGACATGGGCGACCCAACTTTTGTTGCAGGCACTTCTACGCATATTTCTGAGCCTGAGCGGGCCGCATTCGGGGCTTTTCTCGACAACGGATTTGAGGATGTCGTGCGCCCGCTCGTTCCAGAGGGCTTCACCTTCTGGGACTACAAACAGTTGCGCTTCCCACGGGATGAGGGAATGCGCATTGACTTCATTCTGGGCAACCCGGCGTTTGCTGACATCGTCACTGGCGCTCAGATTCACCGCGAGGAACGAAAAGGCGATTCCCCCAGTGATCATGTTCCCGTTGCTGTCGACATTGATTCCACTGAAACGGATGAACTCGACAGACCGATGATTTTCTAGCGTTCAAGGTTTGTACACAGTAAAGTCTCAGGAGTGCCCGATGAAATTCAACGCGTGACATATACACATGCGAGCTCCGACGCTGGAATTTCCACCAGCACGGTTGTTACCCGGGTATTTGAGCAAGTGCTTGAGGCGATCCACGATGGTCACCTCAAGCCAGGCGAGCACATCAGCGACACCAAGCTGGCCGAAAAGTATGGGGTATCGCGAACCCCCGTGCGGGAAGCCCTGCAGAGGCTTCGTGAGATCGGCGTGATCGAGGCTTCCGCCAATCGCTTCACCCGTGTTGCTGTGGTGAGCCCTCGCGAAACAGCGGAAGCGATGGTCGTGTGGCGTGCGCTCTTCGACGCGCTTCTCGACGAAGTCATCCCGCGCACCGACCAAAGGGTCCTTGCAGAGATCACGAGCGATCACCAGAAACTTCTGAAGGCTATCGCCAATATGGATATGGATGCCGTGGCAACCGCGAACTTCGTTTTCTTCAACCGTCTATCCACGATCACCACGAATGCTGCACTTCTCCGCACCCTCACTTCCGTGGTTCATATTGTTCGACTCGGCAGCCTGCATTTGCCCAAAAATATCGACGTCACCGCACTTTCTTCCGCCCAGATGATGTTCATTGATGCTGTACGCACGAAAGATGTCGCTCTTGCGCACGAGGCCATGTCTCTCGTCGGCAAAATCGAAATCCCGCAGGAATCATAGGCTCGTTCGCTTTTCGCACGTGTTCATAGCGCCCGTCACGAGCAAAGTTGAGTCAGACTCACCTCCCGTGTGATCGGTGTCGGATATCCTCTATCTGTAGTGATTTCCCAATCGATGACGGCAGGAGGTTGAACCATGTCACAACTCATGAACGAGAAGACCATCATTGGCGAGCCCGAGGTCGTCGAGGATGGCGTGTCATGGCTCGGCCTCAAGGAGGCAGTCACTCAGATTCGCCCGCTTCAGGTGCAAGACGGAAGCATCCCGAACGCCGCAGATCACGCCAAAGCTGGGCAACTCGTCGGCGAGATCACGACGTTCATCAACGAACTCGCGCCGCTGTTTGCCCACGACGAGGAATAC
The DNA here is from genome assembly GCA_038243605.1 of Actinomycetales bacterium. GTDB lineage: Bacteria > Actinomycetota > Actinomycetes > Actinomycetales > Microbacteriaceae > Terrimesophilobacter. Next base: position 285,167 of record JBBSQX010000001.1, on the reverse strand, counting down.
CTCACGGCACTCATTGCGGACTTCGAGCGTTGGCAAGCCGATGGTTTCGGTGTTCCCGACTTTCTCGACTCACTCGTGGCATTCCATCCGGAGCACAACCGCATCGACGGACTTCGACACCTGGTCGTGTTCCCGATGTACACGCAGAACGGCAGCACCGACCGCCTGGTCGAGGCCTTACTGATCGAGGTCATCTGGCCAGAGTTCATTTCTGAGTTGGAGGCTGGGGAGTACTCGAACAAGCTGTTCATTCCGATTCGGTTCGTGGACTTCACGGATGGCTACGATACGAACGCCGCTGTGCTGTTTCCGGAGACCGTCTCGGTGCGCGAAACCCCGAAGTTCACGTGGGGTGCGATCTTCGCCGACCGCGAGGCTGCGCGATTCCGTCGCGTCGTCAAAGCTGCTGCCGAGATCACCGGCCTCGAACTTCCTGCCGATGCGCAGGAACTGCTCGAAGACCAGCACCTCACGGAAGAAACCTTCGTGATGTGGGATCTCATCCACGACCGCACGCACATGCGCGGCGACCTGCCGTTTGATCCGTTCATGATCAAACAGCGGATGCCATTCTTCCTTTATTCGCTCGAGGAACTGCGCTGTGACCTCACAGCGTTCCGCGAATCGGTGAAGCTTGTGCGCGCAGACGACACCGACCCGGTGACCCGCAAGCACGCACAACTGGTGCAGTACACGGTGATCTTCGACCGCATCTTTAGGTTCGCACTCACCGGCAACCGGGTGCGCAACTACGACGGTCTTGGTGGGCAGTTGCTGTTCGCGTGGATGCACCAACACCACGTGTTGCATTGGACAGACACCACGCTCACGATCGACTGGGACGACGTGCCGGATGTCGTGAACGCACTCGGTGAGGCGATCGGCGACCTGTACTGGCGCTCGATCGACCGCCCGAAGGTGGCACACTGGCTCGCAGCATATGAGCTGGTGTCGGCGACGGTGACGCCGCATCCCGCATCGAAGTGGGCGAAGCGTGAGCTGCCACTCGATGGGCTGCCGAAGGACATCACGAACGACGTGATGGACGACGAGTTTCCGCTCTCGATGTTCTATGAAGCACTGTCGAAGAAGATGACGGCCGTGATTGAGTCGACAGCAGGCGTCACGGGCGCGAGCGACTAGCCCGCGCGCCCCCGCCCGCCGGGCGCCCACTCCTGGCGGGCGCCCACCCCCGGCGGCGCCCCTCCCGGCCACCCAGCCCAGCCCGGCCCCTCCCGGCCACCCAGCCCAGCCCAGCCCAGCCCAGCCCGCCCAGCCCACTCGCCCAGCCCACTCGCCCAGCCCAGCTCCGTTTGTGCACAGTTTTTGTCGGTATGACGCAGGTCTTTCCGACAAAAATTGTGCACAAACGGGCATTAGAGCGCGGGCCGGGCACGGGCCGGGCACGGCCGGGCACGGCAGGGGCCGGGCGTACGCAGGCACTCGCGTTAGGGTGGTTGGGTGCTTGAGATAAACCAGATCAACCGATCCTTCGGCTCGAACCGGGTGCTGCACGACGTCTCCTTCACGGTGGGCAGAGGTCGGATGACCGGGTTTGTCGGCGCCAACGGCGCAGGCAAGACCACGACAATGCGCATCATCCTTGGGGTGCTCTCCCGTGATTCTGGCACCGTGACGCTGGATGGCAAGCCCCTCTCCGACGTGGATCGGCGACGGTTCGGCTACATGCCTGAGGAACGCGGCCTTTACCCAAAGATGAAGGTTGCCGAACACATCGTCTATCTGGCGCGCTTGCACGGCCTCACGCCAGCCGCCGCCAAGCGCAACACCGCTGCTCTTCTCGAACGCCTCGGTCTCACCGAACGCGCGAACACAACGGTCGAAAGCCTGTCGCTTGGCAACCAGCAGCGGGCGCAGATCGCCGCAGCGCTCGTGCACGACCCCGATGTTCTCGTTCTTGACGAACCGTTCTCTGGTCTTGATCCGATCGCGGTTGACGCCGTTCAAGGGGTATTGAAGGATCGCGCGGATGCCGGCATTCCTGTGCTGTTTTCTTCGCACCAACTCGACATCGTTGAACGGCTCTGCGACGACCTCGTGGTGATCGCAAACGGCGAGATTCGGGCATCCGGTTCGACGGAAAGCCTGCGTGCTGAGCACGGTAATTCGCAGTACGACCTGGTGCTCGATGCGCCCGCCGAGTGGGTACAGAATGAACCAGGCATCCCCACCGCAACCATCCAGGGCACGCACGCCGTATTCCACGCGGACACGCCCGACGCGGCGCAAGCAGTGCTGCAGAAGGCGCTCGGCCGAGGTCGAGTCATCCGATTCTCCCCGCAAGAAGCCAGCTTGGCCCAAATTTTTCGTGAGGTGATCCAGTGAGCGACTACCGTACTCCCGCGGTGATGCAGAGCGTAAGCCTCGTTGCTCGGCGCGAAATTACCATGAAACTGCGGAGCAAAGCGTTTCTCATCTCGACCGCCGTGCTCATGCTGGCGGTGCTCGGATCCATTCTTCTCGGCGGATTCCTTGGCGGCTCCCCGATAAAGACGTCGGTGGCCGCTACCGGCTCTGCCATCGCTGTCGCCGAACAGTTGCCCAATATGAAGGTCACCAAGGTCGCCTCTGTCGACGAGGCTAAGAAACTCGTGCACGCGGGAACTGTCACGGCGGCGATCGTGCCAGCAGAAGGTACCCCCGCTGGCGTGTCAATCATCGCCCTCGACTCCGTGCCGAACACTCTTGTCTCCATGCTCAGCGTGGCCCCGAAGGTGGAGCTGCTGGAGCCGAGCGACGTGAACCCCTTCCTCGCCTATCTCGCCGCAATTGCCTTCGGCATCGTGTTCTTCATGTCGGCCATGACGTTCGGCACCACGATCGCGCAAAGCGTTGTAGAAGAAAAGCAAACACGCATTGTGGAGATTCTGATGTCCACGATTTCGGTGCGCGCGCTCATGGCGGGCAAGGTGCTTGGCAACAGCCTCCTCGCGTTTGCCCAGATCTCACTGATCGCGATACTGGCCTCTGTCGGCCTCGCGATCACCGGTCAAGCTGAGCTTCTGGCAAGCTTCGGCCCCTCCATCGCGTGGTTTGTGGTGTTCTTTGTCTTCGGGTTTGTGATGATCGCCGCCCTGTACGCGGCGACGGCCTCGCTCGTCTCGCGCCAGGAAGATGTCGGAAGCGCGACATCCCCCGTGATGATCCTCGTGATGCTGCCCTACTTTTTGGTGATCTTCTTCAACGACAACCCCCTCGTGCTCGGCATCATGTCGTATGTTCCGTTCTCTGCGCCTGTGGGGATGCCGATGCGCGTGTTCCTAGGCCAGGCGGCATGGTGGGAGCCGCTGCTCTCGCTCGCGATCCTTTTGCTGACGACGCTCCTTGTCATCATGCTCGGATCCCGCATCTACTCCAACGCACTCTTGCGCACGGGAGCAAAGGTGAAGCTCTCCGAAGCACTCGCGCGTCGCAAGCAGTGAGAGAATGGGCCGGTGACTCGACTCCATGATTCCCAGCTCCGAGGTTTCGCCAGCGACAACTACGCGGGTGTGCATCCGGAGATTCTGACCGCCCTCGCTGACGCCAACGAGGGCCACCAGGTCGCCTACGGTGGTGACGTTTACACGGAGCGTTTGCAGGTCATGATGAAGCAGCACTTCGGCGACCGTACCGAAGCCTTCCCCGTCTTCAACGGCACGGGGGCGAACGTCACAGGGTTGACCGCCATGATGCCCCGCTGGGGGGCAGTGATCTCGGCCAAGACCGCCCACATTAACAGCGACGAGGGTGGTGCGCCTGAGCGCGTCAGCGGGCTCAAACTGCTCACCGTCACGACACCAGACGGAAAGCTCACCCCCGAGCTCATCGACCAGGAGGCGTGGGGGTGGGGCGACGAGCACCGCGCTCAGCCTCTCGTCGTGAGCATTACGCAGACAACCGAACTCGGCACCCTGTACTCGATCGACGAGATCAAGGCGATCACCAGCCACGCGCACGCAAAGGGTATGACCGTGCACATGGATGGGGCCCGCATTGCGAATGCTGCTGCCGCACTCGGTGTCGGTCTCCATGAGTTCACCACCGACGCCGGTGTTGATGTGTTGAGCTTCGGTGGCACGAAGAACGGCATGCTGTATGGCGAGGCCATCGTGGTGTTGAACCCGGATGCTGTCGCCGGCATTCTCTACCTGCGCAAGCTGAGTATGCAGCTCGCATCGAAGATGCGGTTCGTCTCTGCGCAGTTCCTCGCCCTGTTTGAGGATGACCTTTGGCTGCGCTCTGCCAGCCACGCCAACGCTATGGCAGGGCACCTGCGCCGCTCACTTGAAGACGCAATCGAGGCTGGCACAATCACGGGTCTGGGTTTCGCCCAAGACACTACCGCCAATGCGGTATTCGCCATCCTCCCCACCGGGTCCGCCGACCGTCTGCGCGAGTCGTTCCGTTTCTACGACTGGGATGCTGCCGCCGGCGAGGTGCGCTGGATGTGCTCCTTTGACACCACGGAGGCCGACATTGATGCCTTCGTCGCCGCCATCAAGAAGGAGCTCTCAGCATGAAGTTTGGAATGTTCATCCCCCAGGGCTGGCGTCATGACCTCGTCGGTATTGACCCGGCAGAGCAGTGGTCAGCGATGAGCGCTGTTGTCGGCTACGCCGACAAGGGAGCCTGGGAGTCGGCCTGGGTGTACGACCACTTTCACACTGTGCCGATCGCCACAGAAGAGGCCACGCACGAAGCGTGGACGCTCATGTCAGCATTTGCCGCAACAACCTCGCGAGTACGCCTTGGGCAGATGTGCACGTGCATCGGCTACCGCAATCCGGCCTACCTCGCGAAGGTCGCCGCCACGGTCGACATCATTTCTGGCGGCCGAGTGGAGATGGGCATCGGAGCTGGCTGGTACGAGCAGGAGTGGCGCGCCTACGGCTACGGCTACCCGACCGATGGGGAGCGCCTTGCTCAGTTAGATGAGGGCGTGCAGATCATGCAGCGGGCCTGGAAGACCGGCAAGGCCACCCTGCACGGTAAGCACTTCGACGCGGATGGCGCGATCGTGCGGCCGCTTCCGCTGCAGAAGGGCGGCATTCCGGTCTGGATCGCGGGCGGTGGCGAGAAAGTCACTCTTCGCATCGCAGCAAAGTACGCCGATTACACGAACTTCGCCGGGGGAAACATCGATGTCTTCGCCCAGAAAAGCGAGCTTCTTCGGGCGCACTGCGCGGAGGTCGGCACCGATTTTAACCGCATCGTGCGGAGCACAAACTTTATGACTGTTATTGGCGCCACCGAAGCAGATGTGCACAAGCGTCTTGCCTCGATCAAGGCCCGCGTTCTGCCGTACCTGGGTGCGGCACAGGCGGCGCAGTACATGCGCGACTACGAGGGCTCCGCCGCGGTGGGCACTCCGGAGCAAGTCGTGGAGCGGCTCACCGCGTTGAAGCATGCCGGGCTCGGCTACGCCATCCACTACTTCCCTGAGGCAGCGTACGACCTGAGCGGTGTCGAACTCTTCGAGCGCAAGGTCATGCCCGCGCTTCTCTAGCCTGCGGGAATCTCACGCGAAAATAGTGTCGGGCTGTGGCGAGATGGCGTCACACCCCGACGCGTTAAGTCACACTTTGTCACTCGGGCTTGTCACACTTTGTCATGGTGAAGCGGGGCATCCGCTGGTCTCTTTAGTCTGTCGAAACAACAACTAGGGAGTCCACGATGACGATCGCCGATGTCGCACCATCCACAACCAATGTCAGTTCCATTCCAGAGCTTGCCGACCATTGGAAGAAGCTTGACCTCGCGCAAATCTTGCAAAGGCCAGCCGCCTTCCTTTCGGTGAGTCAGTCAAATTCTCTTTACCGCCCCGGCGGTGTTCAGTTCGGCGAGCGCCACGACCTGCGCGGCAGTTTGGAGGCAACGGTGCGTTCCGTGCAGGCTGCCCGCCTTCGTGCGAACTTTGTTTCGTTCAACTGGATCGGTTATTCGGTGTTCCGCCAGGAGTACCCCCAGAACGCGTTCGACGCGGTGCAGTACGACTCCTGGACTGGGCACCTCAACGCCACACCCGATGAGGTCGCGTGGGATGACGAGCTTGTTCCAGAACTGCGCGAGCTGGTGCGCCCCGGAGACAGCGAGTTGAGCGAGAAAGCGCTTCAAACTGCTTTCGTCGGTACCGATCTGCCGTTGGAGCTTGCTCGCAAGAAGGTGGAGGTGGTGGTCATCACCGGCATCCACACTGACTGGTGCATTGAAGGCAACGCACGGGCCGCCCGCGATCATGGGTTGCTGCCTATCGTGATCGGCGACGCGACGGGATGCAATCGCCCCGAGACTGAGGCGGCCGCTTTCCAGCGCATCAACCAGTTTTTTGCTCCCGTCATCTCGTCTGACAGGTTCATCGACTTGCTGGGGGTGTGACCGTGGCAAATATCGGACTGCTCTTTGTCGGCATCGTGCTGCTCGTGAACGGGTTGAACGCCCTCGGGGTGGTGCCTGATCGCAGTGCGGCCGTACTGAACCTGTTTGTGGGTTCGCTGCAGGTTGTTCTGCCCACGATCATCCTGATTCAGCACGGTTCGGATGTCGGGGTGCTCGCCGCCACCTGGCCAACCTATCTGTTCGGGTTTACGTACCTGTACTTCGGGCTCAATATCCTGTACTCGATTGAACCGCAGGGGTTCGGCTGGTTCAGTGCTTTTGTGGCGGCGATCGCCGGCTATCACGCGGTCATCAGCATTCGCACTGACCCCATTTTTGCGGTCATCTGGCTGACTTGGGCGATCATGTGGAGTCTGTTCTTTTTGCTCCTTGCCCTCGACAAGACCGCGCTCACTCGCTTCACCGCGTGGTTTCTGATTCTGCTGGGTGTCCCCACCTGCACGCTGACCGCGCTCGCAAAGTTCAACAACGTGTGGAGCACGGATGCGGCAGCCGGGTTTGCTGCCCTCGTCGTGCTGGCCCTCGCTACTGCTGGTGCATGGGCTCTCGCCCGGTCGAGCGTTGGTGGCCTTGCGGTAGTGTCTGCACCGCCTCGTCTCACAACTGAAGGCGCCTCCACGCTCGCACGGTGAGCGCCGCGATGAGGGCGGCGACCGGCAGCACAGCGAGTAGCTGAATCAGCATGGTTGTCGACGGCACAGTGGCGCTCGGGATCGCTGCCCAGATTCCGGGCGCCGCAAACGGAAACCATCCGCCGACCCCCACAAAACTGGCGATGACCGCGAGCACCACAACGCCAATGGTGGTGCCGATGGCGGAGAGGTAGCCTCGCGTCCAGGTAGCGACAAGCCCTGCGATGAGCGCGAGCAGTCCGGTGAGCACACCGACAATCGTGAGCTTTGCCGCAAAACTCAGAATGCCCGAATCGATCGGCCCCAGCCGGAGAGCGATTCCCAGAAGCAGCAGTGAGAAAACTAGGCCCGCGGTGCAGGCGACAATCCACAGGAGCAGAATGGTGAACTTTGCCAGAGCAACTGCGGTGCGAGAAACGGGGCGCGCAAAGAGTCCGATCACTGTTCCATTGGTGAACTCTCGGCCAAAAACCCATCCGGCGACCACACCGAACGCCAGCAACCCTGCGGTGGGAACAACTTGGCTTGCGACAGCGAAGATGCCCATCCAGCCGCCTGCCGCCGCCATCGGTCCGGCCTTCGCAATGAGCTGTGGGTTACCCGTCTGAATCGCGTAAAGCAGCCCTCCACACAGTGCGAGCAGCCCAACCACGAGCAGCAGAGTGGTAATGAGCACGACGGCGGCGCGGCGAAACTTCATCCATTCGACGGTGATCGCCGTCGAAAATTGGGCGCTAAATGTCATGCTGTTGCCCTCGATTCTGCGGTGTGCAGGGCTTCTGCGGTGCTTCGGGCATCCGCTTCAACGAGCGCGAAGAACTGGCGCTCAAGGTCTATCCCGGTGGGCTCGAGGGCTCCCATGACTCGCCCGGTACTGATCACGGTGATGTCGGTAGCGACCCGTGCCACTTCGTCGAGGTGGTGGCTCGACACCAAGATCGCGGCCCCCTCGTGTGCGCGTCGTCGGATGGCGTCGCGCACCAGTACGACTCCGGCGGGGTCGAGGGAGTTCGCTGGCTCATCAAGAACCGCAATCTGCACCTCTCCGACAAGCGCGGCAGCCAGGCCCACCCTTTGGCGGTTGCCCAGCGACAGCGAGCGCATGCGCTGCCCGGCCCACGCCCCCAGGTTCATCTCATCCACGATGGAATCAACCGCGCGTTGAGCCTGCTTCTGTGCGACACCCGAGAGCAAAGCGGCGACTTCGATGTTGGCTCGCACAGTCAACTCTGGGTAGGCGAAAGGTGTCTCGATGAGGTGACCAACTCCTCTCCAGTCGGAGGATGCCATGCGGGCAACATTTTTGCCCCGAACCCACACGCTGCCTCGATCGGGTTCGATGACCCCCAGCAGCACACGGAGCATGGTCGTCTTCCCTGCGCCGTTGAGGCCGACCAGCGCGTGGACTTCGCCGGCCGCCACCACGAGGTCGACGTTCTCTAGTGCACGCAAGGTTTTGTATGACTTCGAAACTCCCTGCAGGCGAATCGCTGAATCCTTCAGATGATCAAGCACAGGGTGCCTCTGCTTTCTGCGCAAGTAGGGCGAGTGCCATGGCAATGCGCTCACCCAGGGTTCCTTCGCTACTGACACCCCAATCCAGTAGCGCCGCTTCAAGGGCGCCAAGGCAGGCGGCGGCGGCAACTTCGGCGCTCAATCGATCAACATCTTGGCTTACGAGTACATCGACAATGGCCGCTCGCGTGACCGCGTTGTTCTCCCATGCTTTTGCTCGCAGTTCGGGAGTGCGGGCAATGATGCGTACCCGGGCACGCTGGTCATCGTTGTCGGGCTCCGGCAAGGCAATCCACGCGGCGAGGAGGCCACGCCGCACGCGCTCGAGCACCGGCAAATTGCGCCGCTGGGCGGCGATCGCTGAGCTCATCATCGGGTCATACGGGTCGTCAAGCACGACCTTGTCTTTCGAGGGAAAGTGGCGAAAGAACGTCATCGTCGATAGGCCACATTCGGCGGCGATCTGTTCAGCCGTGGTTGCCTCGTAGCCCTGTTCTTGAAAAAGGCGCAGAGCTGCAGCCTGCAGTTTCTGCTTCGTTAGTTGTTTCTTGATCACGCGTAAATGTTAGTGACTAACATAAACGACGTCAAGGTCACACGTCAAAGGAGAACTACCGAAGTTGCGCTGCGATTGCCTCACCAATTGCCGGGCCAAGCGTGAGGGCAAACGTGCGGGTCAGATGGTCCTGATCCCGATAGACGTTAGCCCCACCAATCACACTGAAACACACGGTCTCGTTGCAATACGCGCTGGTGAAGTCGAGAACCGTGGCACCCGCGACTTTCCCTGCGAGCCCCAGCGGGTCAACCTCGTCGAGAACATCGGCGCGCGGCTCGGTACAGGAATCGGGGGCCGACGTGCGCAAACACTTGTTGGGGTCCTCGGTGAACTTCGGGTTATCGATAATGGTGACGATAGCGGCGCCGTTAGCCTGCTTCCATGCGCCCACAAATCCGTCCCGCACAGCGTCGATGCGGTCGGTCTCGCTCACCGCGTAGGGGGTGTGGGCGAGCGCAGCGGTGAAGACCACGTCATACGGCGGCGCCGTGGCGAGCTTCTTTTCGAGCCCCGCGCGCCACGTGACACAGGATGCGGTGAAGGCGGCACTCGAATCGGTGACCGGTGCGGTGGTCCACGGGCACGCCCCCTTGAGGTACGTGGTCAGCGACCATCCGTTCTTCTCGGCAAGAGAAATAAGCGTATCGATATATTGGTAAGCGTGGCTGTCACCGATAAGCGCAATTCGCGGCGCCGCGACGGCATCCGACCCAAAGTGGCAGCTCACGACCTTCGACTCGTTCAACTGCACGAAGCACGCTGCGCGGTCCGGTGAATCCGCGTTACCAAAGCCGGGGCTGGGGATGACGGCATCCGCAAGCTCAGGGTTCTGGCAGCCTGGCCCTGCGAGCGCGCCGAAACAGGCCGGCAGGTTTTCGCTGATCGCTTGCAATTGCGACGCCTCAGCCTCGTACCGGGGGTGATTTACGATCCACGCCACCCCGACAAAGAGGCTGGAGATGCCCATGAGGGCGATCGCCCCAAGGTAGGTGAACCGAGGTTTGCGCAGAGTGAAGAACTTCCACTCTCTGCCTGGATCCTCGATGAACTTTTTGGTCAGCCACGCCAACAGAATACAGATGGCGATGAGGGCAATCCGGTTCAGGCCCGAGAGGCCCCAGCCAGGAATATAGGGGGCGATAATAATGAGCGGCCAGTGCCACAAGTACAGCGAGTATGAGATGTCGCCAAAGAATCGTTGGGGCGGCCCGCCAAGTACACGCCCGATGTCCCACCAGTGCTGTGCGCGATCGGTCGTGATGACCATGGCCGTTCCGATCACCGGAATGAGCGCCATGTAACCGGGGAACGGGGTGTCGCGATCGAAGAACCATCCGGCGCCGAGAATCATGGCCAGGCCCGCGTACCCGATGATGTTCGGCCACCAGGCACCAGTGGGTCGCAGGCGCGGCAGCAGTGCGAGAAGTGCCCCTGCACCGAACTCCCAGAAACGAGTCCAGGTGACAAAGTACGCTTCCGCCGGATTCGACTGGGTGTACAGAATCGAGGCAACGAGGGAGGCGACGCTCACGAGCGCGATGACCGCGACCATCGGAATCCAACGTTTCGTGGCGAAGTACTTCACACCAAGCCAGGTAGCTCCAAGCAAAAGTAGCGGCCACACAATGTAGAACTGCTCCTCGAGCGACAGCGACCAGTAGTGCTGCACTGTCGTGGCGTCATGCGAGGCGAGGTAGTCGACGGCGCTGGAGGCAAGCTGCCAGTTTTCAATGTAAAACGTGGCCGCGAGAATTTCCCGCACCTCGGCCACCAGGCTCGACAGCGGCAAGATGAACAGCACACACAGCGCACTAAATACGAGCACCGTGATGGATGCCGGCAGCAGTCGGCGCGCGCGCTTGGCCCAGAACGTGGGCAGGTTGATGCTGCCTTTGCGCTCCAGCTCACGCGCAAGCTGGCCGGTGATGAGAAATCCCGAAATGACGAAGAAAATATCGACGCCAATGTAGCCGCCAGAAATTCGACCGGGCCACACGTGATAGAAAACAACCAGAAGTACGGCGATGGCTCGCAGGCCCTGCACGTGCGGAAGAAAGTGCGTCGCCTTCGTGGGGCGGTCACGCGCGGGCGGTGTACTCATAGCGGTTCAGGATATCGCCTCAACGCGGAACCCGGCCGCACGCACGCCGAACCCGTCTCATAACAACGCGCACCGCGGCCACAACGTTGCCGCCATTCCCTGACTATTAGCTACTGCGAACAGTCAACTCTTCACCGTGGTCGTCGAGATCCACCAGCACCGTGTCTCCGTCTCGGATGGTGCCTGCCAGCAGCGCCGTCGCCAAACGGTCGTCAATCTCCCGCTGCATGAGCCTGCGCAACGGCCGTGCCCCGTAGATCGGGTCATAGCCGCTCTCCGCGAGCCAGGCGCGCGCGCTCGGCGTGACCGCGAGGCCAAGTCGGCGCTCCGCGAGGCGGTGCTCCAGCTTGTCAACGTAAAACTCGACGATCTGGCTGAGGTCATCCATCGAGAGGGGCGAGAAGATGACAATGTCGTCAAGGCGGTTCACGAACTCCGGCTTGAAGGTTTGACGAACCATTCCGTTCACGGCATCCTGCTTCTGCTCCCAGCTCAGCGCAGGGTCCACAAGAAATTGGCTACCGAGGTTCGAGGTCAGAATGAGGATGACGTTTCTAAAGTCCACGGTGCGGCCCTGGCCATCCGTGAGCCGGCCGTCATCGAGCACCTGCAGCAGCACATCGAAGACGTCAGGGTGAGCCTTTTCGACCTCATCCATGAGCACAACGGAGTACGGGCGCCTGCGCACCGCCTCGGTGAGTTGACCGCCCTGCTCAAAACCGATGTAGCCGGGAGGGGCACCGAGCAGGCGCGCGACGGAGTGCCGCTCACCGTACTCACTCATGTCGATGCGAATCATCGCTTTCTCGTCATCGAACAGGAACTCGGCGAGCGCCTTCGCCAGCTCTGTCTTACCTACACCTGTCGGCCCGAGGAACATGAACGAGCCTGTCGGGCGCGACGGGTCGGCGATGCCCGCCCTGCTGCGCCGAACGGCATCCGCCACTGCACGAACGGCGGGCTTCTGCCCGACGATGCGTTTGGCAAGCTCAGACTCGAGGTGCAAAAGCTTTTCAGTCTCACCCTGGAGCAGGCGCCCTACCGGGATGCCTGTCCACGCGGCAATAACCGCCGCAATGTCTTCAGGCGTCACTTGATCGTTCACCATCAGCGGCGTTTCAGCCTCAGACTGCTCTGCGTTGGCGAGTTCCTTTTCGATGACCGGGATGTCGCCGTACAGAACACGCGACGCTAGTTCGAGGTTTCCTTCGCGCTGTGCACGGTCCGCCTGCTGGCGAAGAGTGTCGAGCTTGCCCTTGAGCTCACCAACATGGTTCAGGGATGCACGCTCGTGCTCCCACCGCTTCTGCAGCCCCGCGAGCTCGGTGCTCTTCACCCTGAGGTCGTCGCGTAGCTTCTGCAACCTGGCCTTGCTCGCCTCATCTTTCTCGCGTTTGAGCGCGAGTTCTTCCAGCTTGAGGCGATCCACGAGGCGACGAAGCTCATCAATTTCGACGGGGGCGGAGTCGATTTCCATGCGGAGCCGGCTGGCGGCCTCATCAATAAGGTCGATGGCTTTATCGGGAAGCTGCCGTCCAGAAATGTAGCGGTCGCTGAGCGCTGCAGCAGCAACAAGCGCTGTGTCGGCAATAGCAACTTTGTGGTGCGCTTCGTAGCGCTCCTTAAGCCCACGAAGAATCGCAATGGTGTCTTCCACACTCGGCTCGCCGACGTACACCTGCTGAAAGCGACGCTCAAGCGCGGCATCCTTTTCAATGAACTCACGGTACTCGTCGAGCGTCGTCGCCCCAATCAGACGCAACTCACCGCGCGCCAGCATGGGCTTCAACATGTTGGCGGCCGCCACGGAACCCTCTCCGCCACCAGCCCCCATGAGCGTGTGAAGTTCATCGACGAACGTGATGATCTGCCCATCCGCCTCGTTAATCTCTTTCAATACCGCCTTCAGGCGCTCTTCAAACTCGCCGCGATATTTGGCTCCCGCCACCAGCGCCGCCAAGTCGATCGAGACGAGTCGCTTGCCCTTGAGCGAATCTGCGACGTCGCCTGCAATGATCCGCTGTGCAAGTCCTTCGACGACGGCAGTCTTGCCGACGCCTGGTTCGCCGATGAGAACTGGGTTGTTTTTGGTGCGCCGCGTGAGCACCTGACTCACTCGCCGAATCTCGGCATCGCGGCCGATGACCGGGTCAAGCTTTCCGGTACGGGCGATAGCCGTAAGGTCAACGCCGTACTGTTCGAGTGCCGTCTTCGGTTCCTCGTCGGATGCCGGTGCGCCCTGCATGTTTGCCATCTGGTCCCCCTAAAGAACTATTGCTTGTGGTGCGTTGTCTCGTGTTGCTGGTCGGAATGCAAACGTCATCCACCACCACGCAAGCCACCCGAATAGTGTCGTCAGCGCGATCGTAAGGATGAACCACACCACGGCAGCTGCGATGGTGCTGGAAACACCATCCACTCCCGACATGATCATCGGATACGTCGAAATTTGGGCGATACCAACAGGAATCTGACCAAGTATCGAGAAGGCGAAGATCGCGATTCCCGCAGCTGACCAGGTGATGGGCCATGCCTTAATCACACCGAAGGAGCGCAAAATCTTTCTACTCGCAAAAAGCCCCCCCGCCATGATGGCAAGCCCAATGAGCGACATGGCGATACCGAGGGCGATCAAGAGTCCAATATTCAGTGAACCTAGGAACTCTTGCGCACGAAAGTAGAAATCGTCGTCCAGCCCTTGTGTTCTGCTCTCCGCAACGCTCAACATCCAGACGAGAAATCCACCAAAGAGCCCCACGGCGATGGGTATCACGAACACCGTGAACCCCAAGGTCAGCAAGTTGAAGCCGACTGCCCCCGCCAGGAAAGCACCCTTCTTTTCGCCTCGCGTAAGCGGTGGGCGAGCGGGAGTGCGTGGCGGCGCCGGATAGCCGACGTATTGCGGAGCGCCATACTGCGGTGCACCCGGCTGGGGCGCAACACCTTGCGGTCCCGCGTTCTGGTCGGTCATCGTCAGTTTCTCCTCGTGGCCAATAGTGTCGGTTTACCGAATAGGCGATTGAGCGACTGTGCTGTTTAGCCGCTGTGCTGTTTAGCCGCTGAGCTGTTTAGCCGCTGAGCTGTTTAGCCGCTACGCATGTCAACTGTTCATCTGCTCAGTGGTCGCCATACGACGACTTGGGTATTTCGTTGCGCTCGGGTTCCTGCGCGAAGCGAAACAACGTCTCCGGACTCCCCGGCAGCAAAAACACGCCGCCCTGGCCTGGTGAGAAGCTCATCCGCGAGGGTTCGTTCAAGTTCACGAACCCTGAACTCAAGCTGTTCGACATGATTCTCAAGCTCCAATACGCGCCGGATGCCCTCCAAACTCACACCTTCTGCGCTCAGCCGGGCGATCTCGCGCAACTGTGAAACATCCCGCATCGAATAGCGACGGGACTTTCCTTGAGTTCGCTTCGGGCACACGAGCCCTAAACGGTCGTACTGCCGCAGCGTCTGCGGGTGAAGACCGCTCAGGTCTGAGGCGATGGCGATCGCAAAGAGTGGGGAGTTGTCGTCCATCACTCTTTCGCCCTCGCAAGTAGTTCTGCGCGCGGGTTCTCTGTTGGCATCGCTTTCTCGAACTTTTCGAGGTGCTCCTTCGCTTCCGCGGTGAGGTGCGCGGGAACTGCAACGACAACTTCAGCGAGCAAGTCGCCAGAGCCCTTCGTCGTTGTTACACCACGACCCTTGACCCGAAGAATTCTTCCACTCGGCGTTCCAGGGGCAACGCGAAGCTTCACCGGGTCGCCGTCGAGGGTGGGGACCTCAATCGTCGCCCCCAGTGTTGCCTCGACGAAGGTCACCGGAACATCGACCCGAAGGTTCAGACCATCGCGCTCGAAAACGGGGTGCTTGCGCACGGTCACCGTCAACGTTAGGTCACCTGGTGCCCCACCATCCAGGCTCTGTTCGCCTTTGCCTTTCAGCCGAATCTTCTGGCCGTCCGCAACACCGGCTGGGATGCGCACGCTGATGGGCTTACCACCGGCGGATTGAAGTCGTGCAGTGTCACCCTTGATGGCGGTCACAAAGTCGAGCGTTGTGGATGCGGTGAGGTCTCGACCTTTTGAGGGGCCTCCCTCACCGCGATAGCCGCCGGATGGCCGACCGAAACCTCCCCCTCCGAACATGGTGCCGAAGATGTCTTCAAAACCACTCGCCTGATATCCGGCCCGCTGATTACCTCCGCCACCGAACATTCCGCCGAAGCTGTCTTCGAAGCCACCGTTCTGACCACCCGCCGCGAACCTCGGCATCCCCGGACCCATTGCGCGCATTTGGTCATACTCTTTGCGCTGCTCAACGTCCGAAAGCACAGCGTTCGCTTCGCTGATCTCCTTGAACTTCGACTCCGATTTTGCGTCACCGGGGTTCGAGTCGGGGTGATACTTGCGCGCAAGCTTGCGATAGGCCTTCTTCAAATCAGCCTGGGAGATGTCTTTCGCCACCCCCAAGACCTTGTAAAAGTCCTTCTCGAACCAGTCCTGGCTTGCCACGGTCAGCCCTCAGGTACAGAAACTGCGACCTTGGCCGCACGAAGCAAACGTTCACCCAACATGTATCCGGGCAAAATCACGTCTGCAATAGTCTCGACTGTCACGCCTTTGGTCGGCAACTGGGCGATCGCTTCGTGGAACTTGGGATCAAACTCCTCACCGACCTCACCAATCTGCGTGAGCCCGTACCGCTCGAACGACGTGCGAATCTTCTGCGCAACGAGCTCGAGGGGGCTGCCCTCCAAGTCACCGTGTGCTCGCGCCAGGTCGAGGTCGTCGAGCACCGGAAGGATGCCCGTCATCACCTCGGCCACCGCGAGCTCACGCGCCACATATCGGTCACGGTCAACCCGCTTACGGTAGTTGGCGTACTCAGCTTGCACTCGCTTCAGGTCTTCGAGATGCTCCGAAGACGAATCTTTGGGTCCCTCTGCATTCTCGAGAAACTTGAGGAGTTCTTCGTCTGAGATCGTCGCGTCATCGCCCGACTCTGCGCCAACAGACTCCGAGCCGCCGGACGAATTTTCGTCGTCTGCCGTCTCGTCGTCCGTCTCGCCCTCATTCGTCTCGGCGACGGAATCAGAAGCCACGCGAGGCTCACCCGTTTCTGGGTCGATCCTGCGCTTGTCGCGCACGACCGGATTCACCGATTCGTCTGACTGCTCCGAGTTCGACGAAGAGTCACGCTTCTTCTTGTTCTTGTCGGCTGCCATTGCTACTTCGTGCCGCCTTCAGGCTCTTCATCCACAACTTCAGCATCCACGATGTCTTCGTCGTCTGCTGTGGCCGGCTCACCGGTTGTCGAGTCGGCAGCAGTCGCGTCTGCGGTCTGGCTCTGCTGGTACAGGGCCTCGCCAATCTTCTGCTGGCTTTCGGTGAGCTTCTCGAATGCGGTGCTCACAGCATCGTCATCCTCGCCCGCGATGGCCGTCTTGAGCGCGTCAACATCTGCCTGAACGTCTGTCTTCACGTCGTCAGAGAGCTTGTCAGCGTTCTCCTTGAGAAGACTTTCGGTCGAGAAGGCGAGCTGCTCTGCCGAGTTGCGCATCTCTGCGGTTTCACGACGAGCCTTGTCGTCTGCCGCGTTCTCTTCGGCTTCGCGAATCATACGCTCGATGTCTTCCTTGGCAAGCGACGAGCCGCCGGTGATCGTCATCGACTGTTCCTTGTTCGTGCCCTTGTCCTTGGCAGAGACGTGCACGATGCCGTTGGCGTCGATGTCGAAGGTGACCTCCACCTGCGGAACCCCGCGTGGTGCTGGGGCGATGCCGGTGAGCTCGAAGGTTCCGAGCGGCTTGTTGTCCTTGGTGAACTCGCGCTCGCCCTGGAACACCTGAATCGCCACGGATGGCTGGTTTTCGTCTGCCGTCGTGAACGTTTCACTGCGCTTGGTCGGGATGGCGGTGTTGCGCTCGATGAGCTTCGTCATGATGCCGCCCTTGGTCTCGATTCCGAGGCTCAATGGGGTCACATCGATGAGCAGAATGTCTTTGCGCTCGCCTTTCAGAACGCCAGCCTGGAGGGCGGCGCCAACGGCGACCACCTCATCCGCGTTGACGCCCTTGTTTGGCTCCCTGCCGTTGGTCTCTTTCTTGATGAGCTCAACAACTGCAGGCATGCGGGTGGAACCACCGACGAGCACAACGTGTGCGACATCGGAGACCTTGATTCCGGCCTCTTTGATGACATCGGCGAACGGCTTCTTCGTGCGGTCAAGCAGGTCAGAGGTCATCTGCTCGAACTGGGCGCGGGTCAGCGTCTCGTCGAGGTTTGCTGGGCCATTCTCGGTAAGGGAGAGGTACGGCAGCTGAATGCTGGTGCTCGTCGAGGAGCTCAGTTCCTTCTTGGCCTGCTCAGCAGCTTCCTTGAGGCGCTGCTTCGCAATCTTGTCCTTCGAGACGTCAACACCGGTGGTCTCTTTGAACTTCTTGATCAGGTGATCAACGATGCGCTGGTCCCAGTCGTCACCACCGAGGCGGTTGTCACCAGAGGTGGAGCGCACCTGAATGGTGGAGAAGTCGTCGTCTTTACCCACCTCAAGGAGCGAAACGTCGAACGTTCCGCCACCAAGGTCGAAGACAAGAATGAGTTCGTCTTCTTTGCCACGGTCGAGGCCGTAAGCAAGTGCGGCCGCGGTGGGCTCGTTGATGATGCGCAGCACGTTGAGGCCCGCGATCTCTCCGGCCTCTTTTGTGGCCTGGCGCTCTGCGTCGTTGAAGTATGCGGGCACGGTAATGACGGCATCCGTCACCGGCTCACCAAGGTACTGCTCGGCGTCACGCTTCAGCTTGCTGAGAATGCGTGCCGAGATCTCTTGCGGCGTGTAGTCCTTGCCGTCAATCTTCTCTGTCCAGTCGGTGCCCATGTGACGCTTGACGCTCGCGATGGTGCGGTCAACGTTGGTGACTGCCTGACGCTTCGCGGTTTCGCCGACGAGTACTTCGCCGTCTTTCGTGAAGGCCACGACGGATGGCGTGGTGCGGAAGCCTTCCGCGTTGGCGATGACGGTGGGTTCTCCACCTTCAAGGACTGAAACAACTGAGTTGGTCGTTCCGAGGTCGATTCCTACTGCTCGAGCCATGCGCTCTGTTCTCCTTACAAAGTCAGATGTCGGACTTGAGTCGCGACTACTCAAGTTTGAATCCTGCGAATAGCTTTGTCAAGTCGGCTTGCTGAAAGTTGAGTGTGAATGGCTCAAGTATTAAGGATGTGCTCGTTAG
Organism: Actinomycetales bacterium; assembly: GCA_038243605.1. Lineage (GTDB taxonomy): Bacteria > Actinomycetota > Actinomycetes > Actinomycetales > Microbacteriaceae > Terrimesophilobacter. Next base: position 266,742 of record JBBSQX010000001.1, on the reverse strand, counting down.
CACTTCACCGCTACCCTAAGCACCATGAGCAAAGAGACTCCCAACAATGGTGTCGCCGCCCCCACCTCGAAGAGTGTTCCCGCGACCGCCAACACTGGCGCGATTGCGGCGATGGGACTCGATCTACAGGGAGACACGCCGATTCCACGAAAGCGCATTTTCTCGTGGGCACTCTGGGACTGGGCGACTCAACCCTTCAACACCGTGCTGCTGACGTTCGTTTGGGTGCCGAGCTTTCTCACCTCGCACTTCTTTCTCGCAGATGAGATCGCGGCGCAGGGCCGTCAAGCCGATGGCTCCTTCATCAAGTGCGATGCCTCCGCCGCCGGCAATGCCTACTGCGACGGCATCGGGCAGTTAGCCACCAACCTTGGTTGGGCGATCACGGCCGCTGGCGTTTTGATTGCCCTGCTCGCGCCCGTCATGGGCCAACGAGCGGATGCCGCCGGCCGGCAGAAACTGCAGCTTGCGGTCTTCACCGGGTTGCTTGTTCTGAGCCAGTTCGGGCTCTTCTTTGTCGATGGTGGAGCAGAGTGGTTCCTTCTGGGCGTTTCGCTTATCGCTTTCGGCAGTGTGGTCAGTGAGATCGCCGGCGTCAACTACAACGCGCTTCTCGTCTCCGTTTCGACAAGAAAAACGGTGGGCAAGGTGTCTGGGCTCGGATGGGGGTTCGGATACCTCGGAGGAATCGTCGCACTCGCCATCGTCGTGGGCGCGATTCTCGGCGGCGTACTTGATGGGGATAGCGCGTGGACCTTCCGCATTGTTGCTCTCGGGTGCACGGTCTGGACGATCATCTTCGCCATCCCCATCCTTCTCAATGTTCCAGAGCCCATTAGCTTGGGCGTTGTGAAGAAGGTCAGCTTCTTCCGCGGCTACGTCGAGCTGGTCAAGAGTGTCATTCGACTTTGGCACGAGACCCGCCCCACGTTCTGGTTCCTTCTCGCCAGCGCCGTCTACCGTGATGGACTTGCCGCCGTCTTTACGTTTGGCTCGGTCATCGCCGGTACCGTGTTCGGCTTCGGCTTCACCGACCTCGTGATCTTCGGAATCGTACTCAACCTCGTCGCGGGGCTGTCGACCATCCTTTCTGGTCGACTCGACGACCGGGTCGGGCCGAAGCCGGTCATCATGTTCGCTATCGGTGGACTCATCGTCTGCACGCTGACCGTGTTCTTTGCCGCCGATCTAGGCAAGCCGATGTTCTGGGTGGTCGGCATCATTCTTGCCGCGCTCGTTGGTCCTGCTCAGGCGTCGTCAAGGTCCTTCCTCGCTCGGGTAACTCCTGCGGGGCGTGAGGGCGAAATCTTCGGCCTCTACGCAACGACGGGGCGTGCTGCGAGCTGGATGGCTTCCCTTCTTTGGGGAGTCTTCATCGCGCTTGCCGCTAGCCAGATTCTGTACGGCATCCTCGGAATCACGGTGATCCTTGCCATTGGCTTCGTTCTTCTCGCCTTTGTGAAGGCCCCGGCGCACTCACGCGCCTAGGCATCCGCCCCTCAGCAACCGCGCCTAGTTCGGCGCAGAATGTAGGCATGGAAACTACCGCGACCAAGGCTGAATTGCTGCGCTCATTGCACGTTCCTGGTGACCCGCTCATTCTGGTGAACGTGTGGGATGCCGTGAGCGCTCGGGTTGTCGCCGCAGCGCCCGGCGTGAAGGCTCTCGCCACCGCCAGCCACTCCATCAGTGATGCGCACGGTGTTGCGGATGGCGGTGGTCTCGGCCTCGATGCTGCCGTGGAGGCAGCGCGAGTCATCATTGCTGCCACTGACCTGCCGGTGACCGTCGACTTCGAGAAGGGTTACGGCGTTGACGCTGCGCACGTAGAACGCAGCGTCGCTCGGCTGATCGCGGCGGGGGCTGCCGGGCTCAACATTGAGGACAGCGTCGGTGAGATCCACGATGGGCAGTACGACATCCGCACCGCTGCAGACCGCGTGGCCGCGGCACGAGCCGCTGGCAACAAAGCTGGCGTGCCGATCGTCATCAATGCTCGCGTCGACACGCTTCTCGCTGGTGGTGACTGGGCAGAGGCTCGCGAGCGAGGCAACGCCTACCACGCGGCGGGCGCCGACGTGATCTTCATGTTCGGACTCGATACTGAAGACAAGGTGAAACGAGCGGTGGATGAGCTCGACGGGCCGGTGTCGGTGATCGCCGGCGTGGCATCCGTTCCGCTCAAACAACTCGCAAAGCTGGGCGTCTGCCGCGTAAGTTTTGGCGGCAGACCGTTGGCTCTTGCCATGTTCCACCTGCAGGCTGCCGCCGCCGAACTGACCGGGTTGGGCGGCTATCCCGAGGCCCTCAGCTTCGATTATTCCCAACCAGATAGTCTTCCATCATGAGTACTGAACCTGAACTTGTCGTTCTTGTTGACGACGAAGGAAACCCGACCGGTTCGGTCGAGAAGTTTGCCGTACACACGACGGCGACACCACTGCACCTCGCGTTCTCGTGCCACGTCAACAACGACCGCGGGCAAGTGCTCGTCACTCGCCGCGCGCTCAGCAAGATCACCTGGCCTGGAGTGTGGACGAACTCGTTCTGCGGGCATCCGGCCCCAGGAGAGATGCTGGATGACGCCATAGATCGCCGTGCGCGAATCGAGCTCGGAATCACTGTGACCGACATTGAGCCGATGCTTCCCGGCTTTCGCTACCGCGCTGTTGACGCGAGTGGCATCGTCGAGAACGAGATCTGCCCGGTATTTCGCGCGGTCACATCAGACGAGATCGATGCGAACCCAGACGAGGTTTCGGAGTGGAAGTGGGTTGACCCGGAGTCGCTCCGCACCGCCGTCGAAGCTGCCCCCTTCGCGTTCAGCCCGTGGATTGCAATGCAGTTCGCTGAACTTTCTGCCTAAAGGTCTACCGCTTGGTGCTCGTGCGGTGGAAGTTCTGAAACGACCGCGACGCCGTCGGGCCACGCTGGCCCTGGTAGCGCGAGCCATCCGCCCCCGCGCCGTACGCATTCTCGGCCGGCGATGAGAGCTTGAAGAAGCACAACTGCCCAATCTTCATTCCCGGCCACAGCTTGATAGGCAGAGTGGCCACATTGCTCAGCTCGAGCGTGACGTGTCCGCTGAAGCCTGGGTCGATGAATCCGGCGGTCGAGTGCGTGAGCAAGCCCAGCCGCCCCAGGGAGCTTTTGCCTTCGAGGCGGGCGGCCACGTCATCCGGCAGCGTCACCTGCTCGAAAGTGGAGGCAAGGGCGAACTCGCCGGGGTGCAGGATGAATGGCTGGTCATCCTCAGACTCGATGAGCTGAGTGAGCTCAGGCTGGTCTTCCGCGGGGTCGATGTAGGGGTATTTGTGGTTGTCGAACAACCGAAAGTAGCGGTCAAGACGCACGTCGATACTTGACGGCTGGATCATGGTGGGGTCATACGGGTCAAGACCCACACGCCCCGCGTCGAGTTCGGCCTTGATGTCGCGGTCAGAGAGCAGCATGACAAGAGACTACTAGCCGAGCCCGACCGCCCCTCACTGCAATAGTGAAGTGTGGCGATCAGGCTCGGGTTAGTCTCAGTGCTGTGGCGCCAGCGCTGGTTAGCCCTTTCGGAGCAAAGCAGCGATCTCGATGGCGTCACCCTCAGGAATCTTTGAGTTTCGCCCCGGCCGAGCGATCATCATATAGATAGCCCCGGTGACCAGTACCAGAGCAAGCCCTACGAGCACGATCCAGTCCGTGAGAAAGTCGCCGCTGGCACCTGGCCAGGCCAACAAGACCATCGCGAAAACGCCGTATGCGAGGGCCACAATGTTCACAATCATTCCCCAGGCGCCAAGGCTGAAGGGGCCTGCAGGCTTCCAGCCTTTGAACCTCGCCATAAGTGACGCGAGCACGACCGATTGGAACGCGATGTAGATGCCGAGCACCGCAAACGCCGTGATCTGGTTGAGCAGCCCATCCTGACCCACATAGATCAGAAGGCAGATGAGGATCGGCACGATGCAGGCCACGAGCAGCGCATTGCGCGGCACCTTCTTGGTGGAGAGCTTCGAGAGCCACGCGTGCCCTGGCATCATCCCGTCACGCCCGAAGGAGTAGAGAAGTCGACTGCCGGCGGCCTGAAGACTAAGCACACACGAGAGGAACGCGGTGAGTGCGACCACGAGGAAGATCTTCGAGCCCACCGTGCCAAGCGACGATTCGAGGATGCCGGCAATCGGGTCGGCATCCTCCCCACTCACGATCGCGGCAAGATCTGGTGCCGCCAGGATGTAACCAAGGAAGGCAACGATGCCGGAGACGCCACCGACAAGAATCGTCATGATCATGGCGCGAGGAATGGCTCGCGCAGGATTCGAAACTTCTTCTGCAACCTCGCCACACGCCTCAAACCCGTAGAAGAGGAACAGACCGGTGAGTGCCGCACCAATAAAGACGGCGAAATAGCTGCCGTCGCCCTCGGTGCCGAAGCTGTCGAAAAGCACAGAGAAGTCGTTCTTGCGTTCGAAAATCATCAGGAACAGGCCAACCCCGATAACACCGATCAGCTCTGCGGCAAGCCCAATCTTGGCGACCCTTGCGAGCGCTGTCGTTCCACTCAGGTTGACGACGAGCGCAACGACGAGGAATGCCACCGCAAGGATGAGCGTGAGCTCCTTTGTCGCCTCAAGGTCGAAGAGGCTCGCAAGAAAGCTGGTGCCATATTCGGCCACCGATGTGACGGTCACGATAACGGCCCAGATATAAACCCACGCCGCCATCCATGCGAAGCGTGCGCTGGAGAGTCGGCGGACCCACGGATAGATTCCTCCCGAGATCGGGTACTGGGAGACCACCTCCCCGAAGACAAGAGCGACGAGAAGTTGGCCAGCGCCGACGATCAAAAGCCACCAGATTGCCGGCGGACCGCCAGCAGCTACTCCGAAGGCAAACAGGGAGTACACGCCGACAAGCGGCGAGAGGTAGGTGAACCCAAGGGCGAAAGTTCCCCACACAGAGAGGGAGCGGTTGAAGTTTCCCTCATAACCGAGTTTCTTGAGGTGCGCATCATCTTCGAGCGAGGAGTTGCGAGCCACCGATTCTTTCGCCATGACAGCCTTTCAGGGTAGGCACTCCCCGATCATGAGCGGCCGCAGCGGCCGCAGCGGCCGCAGCGGCCGCAGCGGCCCACAATGGCAGTTCGCCGCGCTGCGCCATTGGAGTGCGATAGCCAACTGTATTGAGTGGGCACACTCGGTGTCACTACTTCGAGTAAAACTTTCTCAACAAATTTACTTCGGCAAGACGGTGAGCCCAATCTGTCGCCGAGCACTGCAGTAGATGAGCCTCAAAATTGCTTCTGATTCTGGCACTTCGACGGGTTGGTAGTATTACCCCGTACCGTTCGCTGAGCCCGTCGAAGCGATCGGATGCGCGAGTGTAGTTCAGTGGCAGAACTTCAGCTTCCCAAGCTGATAGCGCGGGTTCGATTCCCGTCACTCGCTCCATGTGATGTCTCAGGACATTGTGAACGGTTGAACCCGCGGTTTTGGGGTTCGACAGTTTTTCATTTTTGGTTGGTAGGACTGTTTTGGGTTGATTGTGTAGTCGCCGATGACGGTGCCATCGAGGTTGATGATGGTCGCGTTTGTGTTGTGGATCAGGATGATGATCTCGGTGCGGGCGTGGGCTCGCCCGACTCCGAGGTGGAGCATTCGGTTGCCGTAGCGTAGTGAGACTTTCCCGCCGGTATCGATGGTGTCGTAGCGGACCCGCCAGAGGTCTGGGTCGGTGGGGGTGGTGGGTTCGGCTTTCGGGATCAGGGTGTAGGCGAAGTCGGTTCAGTGCCCGGTGTGGGCGTTTCTGGTTGTAGTAGCTGCGGAATTGGTCGAGGACAGTTTGTAGCTCTTCGATTGTGGCCGTGGGGTGAACGGCTAAGTATTTCTTCAGTGTCTGCCAGAACCTTTCGATCTTGCCCTGAGTGGTGGGTTTGTAGGGGAGCCCGTTCTTTTGGGTGATGCCCTCCAAAGCGAGGAGTGTTTCGAAGGCGTTCGCGGTGCCGCGCCCGCGGGCGCCTCCCGCATATTTCGTGGTGTAAACGTTGCCGTTATCGGTCAGTGTTGAGGTGGGAAAGCCATGAACCTCTGCTGCAGTGGTGAAGGTATCGGTGACGGTCTTTCCGTTGATGCGGCGGTGGGCGCTCAGGTGCAGCAGGAATCGGGAGTGGTCGTCAAGCCAGCCGATCACTTCGGTGTCGGTTTCGTCGGTGAGTCTCCAGTGGGTGAAGTCGGATTGCCAGGTCTGGTTTGGGCGTTCGGCGGCGAAGCGTAGGAATGAGCCGCGGGGTCGTTTTTGTGGTTGCGGGGTGATGTGTCCGGCCCGCTTGAGGATGCGCCAAACAGTTGCCCTGGACGGGAGATCATTGCTGCGTCCCAGATGGGTCAGGATCGTGTCTGCTCCGGCATCCAGTCCTTGCCCCGTCAGCTCGTCCCGCAGCTCAAGGATGCGTGCAGTGACGTGATAGCTGGTCTTGTTTGGGGATGACAGCGGTCGTGAAGAGCGGGCCGTGAACGCGGTATCACCCTCAACCAGCCATCGGTGGTGCAGGCGGTGCACCAACGATTTCGATACCCCATACCGGGTAGCAGCCTGCCCGTAAGAGAGCCCTTCAATGACAACCGCCTGGATCAGGACCTCGGGTTTGCTCATCCCAAGACACTGCACCCAGATCGTTCACAATGTCGTGAGACATCCAGCCGCCCACAAGCGCATCGTTCACAACGTCGCGAGACACCCGTTCACAAGGTCCTGAAACCAGACACCGTCACTCGCTCCATTATTAAGAGGCGTGCGTGCCGTAAGTCGATTGCGCCGCGAGGCAGCGGACTGATGCCCTCAGCGGGAGGAACACGCATCCCCAAGGAATAAAAGGAGTTTTCCGGTGAGCTCCTGTGTGGTGGCAAGGTAGCTGAGGCCTTCCGTCGCCCCCACCGTGACTCGAAGTGGGAACAGGGTTCCCCGCTTATCCTCTACCGCCGCGTGAGCATCACACCGCGATGGGACCACCGGAATGGTGAGCGTGGAGGGTGCATCGGTACCCCTTACGACGACGTTTTGAATAAGAGACTGTACTGGGTAGGGTTCGTCTCCCACGATTGGCGCGAACAAAACCGTGTCTTCAATTGCGGTGAGGGTGAAACTTCCGGCCGCTCCTGTGGGTCGGATGCCGAGATCGATAAGTGCGACGAGTTTGCCTGAATGTTCTTCGATGCGGAGTTTCTCCGGCATCGTTATGGTGGCAATCTCATCGATCGACGCCGTAAAGCATTGAAGGGAGCTAATTCCCGAGAGCTGGTTCATCGGGTCTGACGGGGTGACCTTCGCATGGCCTTCACGATCGCCTATCGTGAAGTCAATGAAAACCAGGGGGGTGAAATCTTTTGCCTCACAGACCGGGGCAGAAAGGATGACGGGAAGATTTATAGTGCTGCCGGCACGAATGGTCGATGGGACTTTTGGGTACTCTGATGCGACGGCGAATGCGGGCGAGCTGAAACGCAGCGACCTCACGATAATCGTGGTGTCAGAAGAGTTGTTGAGTTGCACCTGCAAGCGGTGGTCCGCGACGTCTGGACGATTCTGCTGCACGCTGACCTGCACCCCGTGCGGAAGATCGGTAAGTGGGCTCTGCGTGCACCCGCCCAACAACATGGAGACTGTCAGAAGCATGATGAGGCCGGCGGTCTTCGGTGGCCGGATAAAACTCGCCAACGAGTTCTGATTAACATTCACTCTATGCCTCCCAGATTGCCGCTGTCGCGAACTCAACATCAACAGTGGGTATAGCATTTCCGGTCGACCCGGAGCGCCCTGAACTTTGAAGTAGAGGTCGGTGTGCGCATGAACTTGTGTAGGCGAAACGCACCCTATTCCGTGAGGTACTTGTCGCGGACGATACGTTCCGCTTGGTAGCCCTTTCGGGTATATTACGGGCCCTTAACCGCTGATCACAATCATTTTGGAATGAGGCGCGATTTCCTGACACCACCGTCTGCGTGTGAAACCCGCTCGATGGTGTCGTCGCTAGATCGAATCACGGTCGCGCGCACCCGATTGAGTGTGTATTTGTCGCACCTCACGTTTCAGTCCTTGGATCCGTTTACAGAGTGTGAACCTAAATCACCTCAAAATTCACACCGTTGACCCCGCCGTCTTGGACCAAACCCGACGCACAGGAGTTGACGTGAACGGAAACCCGGTCGCGACGATGATCGCCGACGGTGGCGAGCTGTTGCGCTGTTGTCTCACTGACGCGCTCCCCGGAGACAACCTCCTCCTTTTCGGTTATCGGCCACCGCTTCCTGCTGCGAGCCCCTATCTCGAAACGGGTGCGGTATTTGCGCACGCTACTGTCTGCGGCGGGCCAGAATCAGACTCGACATACCCAACCGAATGGCTCACGCGGCCACAAGTGCTGCGCGCCTACGACGAGCGGGGCTGGATTCACCCCGCCACCACCAGACACGATGGTACGGATGCACCGGCAGCGCTTGCCAAGGTGCTTGCCCAAGACGGTGTTGTCGAGGTACACAGCCGCAATATCAACCACGGATGCTTCATGTTTTCTGCGACCTTGCTGACCGATCCATGACCGGTCATGTTTCTTCGTCGAGTTGAGTTGGAAGCTGGGATGTCGAGGTGGTCTGCTGCCCATCTTGCGATGCACGGGAGCGACTTTACGCCAAACGGCAGCACCCATCCGGTTGCGACATTCGACCGACAGGCCGAGCCGCACAGAGCGAGGTGAAGGGTAGCCCGCTCGGGTTTGTCTTGTCGGTCATTATGAGATCGAGGCTTTCGGTCCCACCTGGGCTCCTCAGGGGTTGCTCGAGGTCGACATCGCGATCCGGAAGTGGGCACGCCGAGATGCTGAGGTCGCCACTCGTCTCGCAAAGGTTGCCCGCTACCGCATGGACTACCTACTCCAGCAAATGCACGCACTGTGTACCGATCCGCGAGAGGCAGAGGCGCGTAGCCTCCTCGCCTACGCGGCCGTGATCGGCATGCACTACGCAGGCCTCCCCCTGGTGGGCCTCGAACAGGAGCGCCAAGACGCTATTGACTTGCTCACGACATCCGGCACCTTTTCTTCGCCGTGGCGGCTGTCGACAACCGCCAACTAGTGGACGGTGTGATTGGTCGAATCCCCCGGACTTAACGTGTGCGAGAAGCGACACAACGGTGGAGGCTGTATAACGGTAATCAGGTCTCCCAAACGCGGAGTGCTGAGTGAGGCGCGAACATCCGGTGGAACCCCTTGACACGCACTTTTCGCAGGCACTCAGGGATACATTTAATGACTGGCTAAACGGGCCAGCTGAGAACCTCGATGTTGAGCGTCTTTTTCACATCTTTCAGGCTCAAGTAACGAGTCGCCATCTAGACATTCGAGCGCGAACAATGCGCGCCGAGGGCACAGGCTTTTACACCATTGGTTCGTCAGGGCATGAAGCGAATGCGTACATCGCCGACGCACTTCGGCCGAACGATCCGGCGTTTTTGCACTATCGGAGCGGTGCCTTTTACCAGGCTCGGGCACATCAGGTAGACGGAATTGACGGGATCTCCGACGTTCTGCTCTCCCTTTCCGCCGCTGCCGCTGACCCGATTTCGGGTGGGCGGCATAAAGTCTTTGGGCGCAAAGAGCTCTCCATTATTCCCAGCACCTCGACTATTGCGTCACACCTCCCCCGCGCCATGGGCACAGCGTTTGCTCTTGATCGAGCGCAAAACGTTGGCGTTCAGAGCGAGTGGCCACAAGACGCAATTGTTGTCTGCAGCTTCGGTGACGCGTCCGCGAATCACTCCACAGCGCTTGGTGCGATTAACGCTGTGAGCCACACAGCCTTTCAAGGACTGAAGATGCCAATCCTGTTTGTGTGTGAGGACAACGGAATAGGAATCAGTGTTCCCACGCCACGGGACTGGATTGCGGCATCCTATTCCGGTCGGCCCGGGCTTAAATATTTCTTCGCCAACAGCGGCGATCCCGGTCAACTCTTGGCCGTCACCCGTGATGCGGTCGATCACGTTCGCCGCACGCGCGCGCCCGCGTTCTTGCACCTGAAATGTGTGCGCTTCATGGCGCACGCAGGCTCCGATGCCGAATTGGGTTACAGGACTCAACGCGAGATCGAGGCGGACTACCGTCAAGATCCGTTACTCGCAACGGCGCGTGCACTAATCCACAGCGGCCGCTACAGCGTCAACGACCTTCTCACTGTCTACGAAAACTGCCGCACGGCTGTGCAGGAACGATCGCAACTCCTGCGCGGCGAGCGCGGGCTGCAGTCTGCCGACGAGATCATGTCGCCTCTTGCCCCCCGAGATCCAGAATTGATCAAAGCGAGCGCTTCTGCTAGTGCGTCAACCGATCGCCGACAGGCAGTATTCGGCGAGCGCCTCCCCGAAAACGAAGGACCGTTGACTCTCTCCGCGTCGATAAATCGTGCCCTCGCTGATGGCCTGGCAAAGGACGACGGCATGTTGCTCTTTGGGGAGGATGTGGGTCGAAAAGGCGGCGTGTACGGCGTCACCACCCGGCTGCAGAAACGATTCGGTCGAACTCGTGTCTTCGATACCCTCCTCGACGAGCAATCCATACTTGGCCTCGCACTCGGCTCGGCATTGAGCGGATTTCTTCCGGTGCCAGAAATTCAATACCTCGCATATGTGCACAACGCGATCGATCAAATCAGGGGTGAGGCCGCAACTCAGCAGTTCTTTTCGAACGGTGCCTATCGCAACGGCATGGTGATTCGCGTAGCAGGGCTGGCATACCAAAAAGGTTTCGGCGGCCATTTTCACAATGACAATTCACTCGCCGCACTCCTCGACATACCCGGAGTCGTTGTCGCTGTGCCCAGCCGCGGTGAGGATGCCGCTGCCATGTTGCGAACCTGTTTGGCCGCTGGGCGCGTGGAGGGAACCGTTACCGTCTTCGTGGAGCCGATCGCGCTGTACCACTCACGGGACTTGTCAGAGCCGGGCGACAGCAAACTGCTCGATCCGTATTCGCCACCGGAATTGTGGGAGCAAGGGCACGTTCCCGTTGGTCGCGCACGAATTTACCCCCCAGACGCTCCCCGCGAAGACCTCACAATTCTCACGTTCGGAAACGGCGTCGGCATGTCATTGAGAGTTGCGGGCCGGTTGCGCCGAGAAGGTCGCGGCATCGTCGTCGTCGATTTGAGATGGCTGAACCCTCTTCCCCTCGACGACATCGTGGAACAGGTGGGTAAGACAAACAAGGTGTTGGTGGTCGATGAGACGCGCGCGCGCGGCGGTGTCTCTGAGTCGGTTATCACGGCGCTGATCGACGTCGGCTATAAGGGAGAGTTGGCGCGAGTTTCTAGCCTGAACTCTTTCATCCCTCTGGCCGACGCGGCAAACTTAGTACTCCTCAACGAGCACACCATCGACGATGCCGTTCGACGGATGCTCGGCTGAACGAAAAGCTGTGCAGCGTTAGCGCGCCACCAGACGTCCAGCGGTGAAGGCGGCCGCCGCGTCGAGGATTGCCTCAATAGGCACATCTATTCCTGCCGCGCCGATGTGGAATCCCTTCGCGCAAAGGCGACGGAAGGCAGCGGGTGTCATGGACGTCTGAACCCCCGGACTGTCATGCGTAATGCCGTCGGCAATTCGAAAGATAGCAACGCGTTTGCGGAGAGGTTTCTTTACCTGAACGGAGGCGATCGCCTGCCACGGAAGCACAAGATTTCCGTTGGGGGTGGTCGAGGCAAGCCCCGTGCCGTCGAGCGTGGCGACGGTTCCGGCCGCAGCGCGGGTTGCCGCGATACTCGTAAAATAGATGGCAGAAAAGCTGAAGTAGACGGTGATCATGGCGAACACGATTCCGGCCGCAACGCCAGCTCCAAAACCTGACGTTCCTGCTACCAACGCCGCGAGTACTACCGCCGCGACGGCAAACACCGGGGTGAATACCGCATACAAAAGGATGGCCGGCCGAAAGGCCTTCCAGACACCCTTCGGGTCTGTGCCGACAACGAGCGGCGGAAGTTGGTTCGTGTTTACATCAGTCATACGTCACAGTATGTTGCACAACATACATTTCGTTGTCGGTAGGACTCGCTAACGTTGCCGCATGAGTATTGCCCCGAACTTCACAATTGTCACTCTGGGTGTTTCCAATATGGAGGCGAGTATTGCGTTCTACCGTGCGCTCGGGTGGGAGCAGCGAGGCGATGCCTCAGCGGGGATCACCTGGTTTCGTACGTCTGGCACGTGGCTAGGGCTCTTTCCGCACGATCATCTTGCCGCGGATGTTGGCCTCCACCCAGATCCGCCACAAAGTTTTCGGGGCATCACGCTCGCTCTCAACTTCAACGACACCGTGGCGGTTGACGACGCCCTTGCGCAGGCGGTTGATGCCGGGGCAACTCTCGTGAAGCCCGCAGTCAAAGCTGACTGGGGTGGCTATTCCGGATACTTTGCGGACCCAGACGGTCACCTCTGGGAGGCGGCGTTCGCCCCCGGTTTCCCTGTTTCCGACGACGGAACGATTGATATCAAGGACTAGGGCAACACTCGCGACTGATCGCCGCGGTCTGGGTATCTGCCATACGCGGTCGCGCCCTTCTCCAGCTGGGTTGGGAACAGAAGACGAGCTACGAGGGTAAGCCAAACCATCGAATGAGTCGACTAGTTTCAAATTCGCTCTTGTCTGTCGCGTAGCCCGCTGACGCCGCGGTGAATTCCCCAAAAGGCGGTTGACCGGCGAGAAAAGTGACATCGACCTTCGCAACGCCCTCATCCCCGAACTCCACGTAGCACACGCCGTTGCCGCCGTAAGTGCGCGGTTTCTCGCCAGACTCAATGCGCGTTGCGATCGCCTCCGCGACAACAGACCCTTGGCCCTCAGAGAAAACACCAGCCTTCGGAGTGCCCACGCTCGTCACATCGCCGATCGCGTACACACTCAGAAAGCTCGTCTCGAGGGTGAGCGGGTCAACCGGAACCCAACCATCCACCGTCATCCCCGAATCCACAACAACCTTCGGCGCCACGTGCCTCGGCACCGCAAGGAACAAGTCGTACGGCATCGTGCTGCCGTCCTCAAACTCCACGGTGTGTGCGGCAGGGTCGAGCCGTTGGATGAGACGCTTCGGATGCCACTCGATTCCACGCTCAGCAAAGGCGGCAAGCAGGGCCTCTGACGCGGCCGGCAATGGTGGCACCGGTGTCGGCAACGGCATCACGACGGCGATCTCGGACTTCTCCCGCAGACCACGCTCGGTGAGAAACTCGTGCACCAACAGGGCAGTTTCGCTCGGGGCTGGCGGGCACTTGAACGGCGACGACGTCACCCCAATCACCACACGACCCCCCGCAAAATTCGCGAGTACTTCGCGAGCGGCAAAAGCTCCTGCATTCGTATAGAACTCGTGGCCGCCCTCCACCAGTCCCGGAGTTGCCGCCGGGTCCATGTCTGCGCCAAGAGCGACCACCAGAAAATCTGCCTCAAACTGGCCGGCATCCGTGTCAACGCGTCGCTGCACCGGGTCGATCGACTGCACGTTGGCTTTCACGAAAGTCACACCGGGTTTGTTCAGCTGGCTGTACGGATGGCTCACCTCGCCAGCAGTTTGCTTACCGAACATGACATCCAGTTTGGAGAAACCAAAAACAAAATGGTCGCGGCTGTCGATGAGAGTGACGTCAATTGCCGTTCCGAAGCGCTCCGAGAGGCCAGCAGCCACTTCCAGCCCACCGAACCCTGCACCGAGAATCAGAACCTTCATTGTGGCCATCGACTCAACCCCTTCTTTCTTCGAAAGTAACCTTCCACCCATGCTACGGAGCGAAGATCGGCGAAGTGTGAACGCTCCTCCAGTGTCAGCTACTCCAGCGTCAGCTATTCCAGCGTCAGAACTAGCTTGCCGCGGGCGCGACGCGACTGAACCTTCGCGAGCGCGGCTAGCGCCTCCGCGAAAGGGTACACGCGTTCCAGCTCGATATGAAAGTTGCCGGCAGCGGCATCATTGAGCAGGTCGGAGAGACCCTCACGCACGTCTACCTGGTACGGCGCCATCGCCACCTTGATTCCACGACCAGCGTCTATCGGTTGATCAGAAATTGTCACGAGCGTACCGCCATCTTTCACGACAATCGCTGACTCCACCGACGTGCCAGGTTGCACCGCCATCGCGGCATCCACGCCGCCCGGAATCCACTCAAGAACCTGATCGGTCCAGTTCGCATCGTGATAATCGACGGCGAGCTCAACCCCGAGCGAGCGCAGATAGTCATGGTTGGTTTCAGAAGCGGATGCCGCCACCCGCCAGTCGAGGCGACGCGCTAACTGAATTGCCACCGTGCCGATCGCGCCAGAAGCACCGGCAATGAACAGGGTGCCTCCGTTCGATACTCCCGTGATCGCGGTCATCGCCCTCAACACCGTGTTTCCGGCAACCGGCACAGCGGCGGCATCAGTGAAACTCATTCCTGCGGGGATCGGCACAATCATGTTCTCGGTTTTCACCGCAACGAACTCAGCCCAAGTGCCACCCTTTGGCTGCATCGAACTCACAAACGAAATCCGGTCTCCGGGCTCGAACCCGGTGACTGCTGGCCCCACCTCGGCGACGACGCCTGCCGCTTCGATGCCGATCGGGTACGGGTAGTGCGCGTCATTCGGCAGAAAATATGAGTCGTGGATGCCAACGCCGACCGCCTTCACCTCAACAAGCAACTCATCCGCGTCGATGGTCGGAACCGGCACTTCAGTGAGTTCGACAACGCTGGAACCTGCCGTGGGGATGGTGAAAGCCTTCATCCACCCATTCAACCGCACCGACTCGTCATCATGGCTGGTGTGAGGAGGAGTCCTCAAAGTCGCCAGCATTTCTGCGGAACCGCGCCAAAATGCCCACCAAGTTAATCAGATCTTCGTGCGGTATTCCTACGTCGCTGAAGAACTCCCGATTGATGACGGTAGTCGCATCATCCACCACGCTTCGGCCCTCGGGCGTAATGCGAATGACTGTCGCTCTGCCGTCTGTTGGATGCGCGCTGCGCTCAATGAGTTCGGCAGCTTCCAGTCGATCAGTTGTGTTCGTCACGCTCGTCGGATGCACCTGAAGCCGCGCACTTGCACTCGCCATCGGCAGCGCGCCACCCCTCGTAAAGCTCAAGAGGCGTAGCATCTCGTACCTCGCGAACGTTAAGTCGAAAGGGCGCAGCAGCGCTTCCACCCTGGCGAGCATGAGCTGCTGGGCCCGCATGATGGAGGTCACCGCCGCCATGCCGTCGGCTTGCCCCTCCCAACCGTGCTGCCGCCACTGGCGCTCGGCCTCAGCGATTGGGTCCCACAGCAGAGGCTTCTTCTTCGCCATCTGGCATTTTTCCGTCCTTCGTCGTTCTAACGCCACCGATTCTGTGGCGGTACAACGAGCTTACGCACCCGCGTTTTGCTTCGCGGCACATCCGCGCATGCTGCGAGCGCCGGATCTAAGTCCCACCACTCCCCGATGAGAACCCAACGACCGTCAGGGTATTTGAGGCGCCGTGCTCGAAAGCGCGTCTCGCCGGCAACATCGATCTCATCCACGTAGCCAACGACTTCGCCTTCGATCTTGACTTGCCAAAATTGTTGAGTCAGAGCCGTGACATCCACGTGTTCCTCCTTGGTGCACACAAAGAAAAGAATGACAACCGGCCTTGACTCCAGAGTGTACGCCGACGCCTCCGACATTGGCCTTGCCTCTTGCCGCCTCAGACAGGCGAGAATGGAAAAACTACGAACCGAAGGGACCGGTTATGACGCAGGATGGCTACCTCACCCATGACCACGAAATCCGCGCCGCGCTTCGACTTGTGAACGAGGGCACAGCGTACTTCGATCGCACGCTCGCGACGCTGCCGGACTCTCACTTCTTGGGTGCCTCACTTTTACCCAATTGGACCCGACGACATGTGGTCGCCCATGTTGCGTTCAATGCGCAAGCGCTCTGCCGTTTGGTTGAGTGGGCAGCGACGGGCGTTGAGAAACAGATGTACGAATCTTCGGAGGCACGAGAGGCGCAGATCGAAGAAGGTGCTGAGCTTACGACTGGTGAACTGCGCTCGCTTTCACGGGAATCAGCAGAGGCTCTTGATGCCGCGTGGCGAGGCCTCTCCGATCGCGCGTGGAATGCTCATGTGAGCATGGCAAAGGGCCCATCATTTCGGGCAACCCACACGATCTGGTTGCGCACACGGGAGGTGTGGCTTCACGCAGTCGATCTTGATAGCGGTGCGAGCTTCGCCGACTTTCCGCGCAGTCTGACCGAGCGGTTACTCTTCGATGTGGTCTCAACGTGGCGAAGCCGACGCGCTGAAGAGTCGATCCCGAATTTCGTTCTTCACCCCATCGACCACAGTGTGCCGATAGCTGTTGGGGATCGTAACGGCTCCGATGCCATCACGCTGCGTGGAACGGCAGTCGATCTCACGAGGTGGGCGACCGGTCGCAGCACCCTAGGTATTTCAGCCGGCGTGGGGGCGGCTGTGCCCACACCTCCGCGCTGGATGTGAACCGGTACGGTGTTATCCATGGCAACTTTCGATGCGCACGTCGTCACCGCAGTGACGACGCACATGAACGGAGACCACCCAGACGACAACCTGCTCATCGCACGAGCATTTGGGGATCGCAACGCCGAATCTGCAGTGATGATCGGTCTCGATTGTTATTCCGGGGTGTGGAATTTCACGCTCAACGGCGCCACCCATGAACTGTCGGTGCCGTGGTCGAACGAGATCAGTGCGAGGCCCGAGATTCGACGTGAAGTTGTCGTGCTCTACGACACGGCCTGCGCGAAGCTTGGGATTGCCCCGCGCGCACACGGTTAACCTTTCTACACATCCGAGGTCTTCTCGAGTAAGGTTAGGGTGACCTTACCAGCAATCGAAGCGAGCCCCCTGTGTCTGTCACTGCTTTTTCCGATGCACTGCGCGAGCGAACCCGCACGACTCACGGCCACGCAGAGGGTGCCACTTTTATGCACGACCTCATGAGCGGCAAGGGTTCGCGCGAAGACTATATCGCCCTCGTCGTTCAGCATTACTACATCTATGAGGCACTCGAGGCTGCCGCAGTGACCATGACCGCCGACCCGGTAGCGAGTCGTTTCATCACGCCGCATCTGACCCGCATCCCCGCCCTCGTTGCAGACCTCGATTTTCTGGTCGGTCCTGACTGGCCCTCCAGCAGCGCACCACTGCCATCGACCCTGCGTTACGTTGATCGCATCCACGAGATCACCGGATGGACGGGCGGATTCATCGCCCACCACTACACGCGCTACCTCGGCGACCTCTCCGGTGGCCAGCACATTTACAAGGTGATGCAGAAGCGCTTCGGTTTTGACACGAACGGGATAGGTTTCTACCTGTTCGACGAGATTGCCGACCCGACCGCGTTCAAAGACATCTACCGCGAACAGCTCAACTCTGTCGACTGGGATGACGACGAGCGCGAGCGTGTGATCGACGAGGTCATGGTCGCCTACCGTCTCAACACCGAAGTGTTCCAGGATCTCTCTGCGGCGAAGGCTGCTGCGTAGTCACACAAGTGACCGGCGGGCTGGCGAGATCCTATGAAGCTTCGATCCCAGGGATCGGTGTGACGTTCGACATGAAACGCTTCACGTTCTCATCCACAATGATGTCGGATGGCCGAAGCGGCCTGCTGAGGTACAACCCGTCGAGCTCACTTATGCGGCTCAGCGCCACATAGGTCTGCCCCGGCGCAAAGGAGCGTTGCCCGAGGTCAACGATTGCACGGTCATACGTTTTACCCTGCGACTTGTGGATGGTGACCGCCCACGCGAGCCTGAGCGGAAACTGCGTGAATTCGGCCACAATGTTGCGCGTCAGCTGTTTGGTTGCCGCCGAGTACGAATACTTGTACTTCTCCCACACCGTTGGCTCCACCTTGTGGGTTTCGCCGTCAACGTCGACGTAAACTGTCGACTCGATTTTGCTCACCGTGCCGACCGTGCCATTCACCCATCGTTGGTCTGGGTCATTGCGTAAAAACATCACGCGTGCCCCGACTTTGAGCTCGAGCGATTCATCCGCGGGGAAGGCTCTGCCACCAAAATCGCCACTCACTTCCGCGCGCGCCGTGCGCGCTCTGCCCGGGAGCTTCGCGAGCTCAGCAGCGTTGATTCGATTCACCGTGTCGTTGCGTGTGGCCAGAGTGATTGCTTCTTCTCGCGGCGCGGGGCGCGCGCCCACCTCGTTGAGTCGGCCAGCGATCTCGGCCGTCACAGTGCCGTGCCGCACAGCGTTCAACATGATCTTAAACTCTTCTTCGTGCTGGCGGTGAATGGTATTCAACTCGAAAATACGCAGGTCCGTTTCGTTCCACACCTTGGCATCAAAGAACCACATGGAGCGGTACTGGTCTTCAAAGTACGCACGCTCGTCAGCATCACCTGGCACGGGTGCCAACTGGTACGGGTCGCCAAAAAGCACCACCTGAACTCCGCCGAAGGCGTCGTGGGGGCGTTGTCGCGCCTGACGCAGACTGCGATCAATCGCATCCAGCAGGTCGGCATTAACCATGGATACTTCGTCGATCACGAGAGTGTCGATCGTGTTCAACAGTTTGCGAAGCGCCGGATTCTGGTCAATGTTGTGATCGGCGATGACCCCAATCGGCAGCCGAAACAGGGAGTGAATGGTCTGCCCGCCCACGTTCAGCGCAGCAACCCCAGTGGGGGCAGAAATCACCAACTGCTTGGACGTGTTCCATGAAAGGTGGTTGAGAAGTGTCGACTTTCCGGTGCCAGCTCGGCCGGTGACGAAAATGTTCTCGCGCGTGCCCTCAATCGTCGCGAACACTGCGGCCTGTTCGGCGGAGAGTTCGAGCGTGGTCACGGGGGTCCTTCACTTCTCGGATGCCGGCCCAGGCGTGTCAATGGAAAATCCAATCTACCGCGTCGTGGTGCGGTCAAGAACCGTGTCCACAGGTGCGCGAGCTTAGGATTGGGGCATGTCAACCGACGCAGAAGAGGCGCCAGAGCACTCTCTTCAGCACATCGTGGTTATTTGGTTGGCACTTTTCGTCGCACTGATCGGCGCGTTTGCTCTTACCGTGCTCAGCCTCAATTCCACCGTTTTTAGTGCTGGTGGCTTCGCCAACTCGTACGTGCAGGCTCTCCAGCGTGGAGATATTGACGAAGCGCTTTCTACCCCAGGCGTCATCAAGTTTGTCGGTGCGAGTGCTGAACTTCTCACCGCAGAGGCCCTCGGCCCCATCGACGAGGTGAGCATCACCTCCGACATAGACCAAGGCAGCGGCGTTCATCTGGTCAGCTACGAGGCAACGCTCAACGGGATGCCAGCCAGAGGAACCTTTCAGGTGCTGGCGGGTGGCAAGCGTTTCGGTGTGTTTTCGACTTGGTCTTTTCTGGTGAGCCCCGTCAGCGAGTTGCAGGTGACACCTCTGCACGACGCCTCGTTTAACGTGAACGGAATCAACCTGGTTTCACCACTTGGTGCGAGCGTCGCGAACAGCTATCAAGTGCTCACGCCCGGTACTTTCACACTCACGCACGATTCCGGTTACCTCACCGCCACGCCACTGAGAACCGTCGTCACAAAACCGGGTAGCACGGTGACAGCCAATCTCGACATCCAAGCGTCTCGCCACTTTGTCACCTCGATCCAGAAGCAAGTAGACGAGTTTCTCGACAACTGCACTACGAGCGAGGTTTTGTTTCCCACCGGATGTCCGTTCGGCCAGGCGATCTATAACCAGGTTGAGAGCACCCCAACCTGGTCACTGTCGACGTACCCTGTTGTGACGATCGAACCGGGCAACGATCCCGGATCGTGGGTTATCCCCGAGGCACCGGCCACCGCACATCTCACCGTTGATGTTCGCTCCTATTTTGATGGAAGCCTCTCAACGTTTGATGAAGACGTACCGTTTGCTGTGAGCTGGATCATGGTGATCAACGGAGACCGGATCGACGTCCAGCAGTAGTCAACGCCCAGCAGCCGAGGTTCTACGGCTGGTTTTGGAGCTTCTGTAGCATCTCGTTGTAGTCGGTGCGGTCGGCATCACCGTCACGATCCGCCTTACGGTCAAGTCGTCTCGCGAGCACCGAGTCGCTTCGCGCCCACATGATGACGACAGAGATCGCCAACACAAGAGTGGGGATCTCACCGATGCTCCAGGCGATCCCGCCGCCGATCTGCTGATCCGCTATCGCGCTCGGGCCCCACGTTCGGCCCATGGCCCCATACCAATCAGCAGCGAGCAGGTTGTCGCCAATCATCAACGTCAACCCGAAGAACGCGTGGAATGCCATGGTGCCCAAAAGTACGAGCAGTCGAATCGCATATGGTGCCTTGTACGGCATCGGATCGATTCCGATCAGGGTCAGCACCAGCAGATATCCGGTCGCGAGAAAGTGCACGATCATGAACGTGTGACCGATGTGGTCTTCGGCGGCCCACCTGAAGAGCGGGGAATAGTAGAACCCCCACAGCGACGCGGTGAAGAAAATGGCGGCCACGAGCGGCCGGGAGAAGAATGCCGCAATACGCGAATGCACGCCGATCAGTATCCACTCCCGCATTCCACGGCTGCCATCCTTGCGTTTTCGGATGGCACGCAGGGCAAGTGTCACCGGCGCACCGGGCACGAGAAGAACGGGAATCCCCATCCCCAACACCATGTGTGCGAGCATGTGTGCACTAAACAGGTATTGCTCGTATACGTTCACACCGCCGTTGGTGATGTAGAAAAGCCCCGCGAGCCCTGCGAGCCACGAAATTGTTCGCAGAACCGGCCACCGGTCTCCGCGGCGGTGGAGCCGCCACACACCTGCGAGGTAGAAGAAGGCGAGAAAGCCCACGACCACAATCCACAGGATGTCGAACTTCCACTCCGTGATAAATCGGAGGGGCGTGAGTTCGGTGGGCAGTGGTTCTCCGGTGAGAATCAGTGCGGGAGTGGTGGTGACGAGTTCTTCCGGAATGGGCGTTCTCGTGCGGGCGAGCGCCGCCGCAACACCAGAAGCGAGCCCCATGAAGGCGAGTTCCGCCGCAACAAACCACCAGAAATAGCCGTGCGCTCCGCTCTTTTTCTCTTTAATGCGTCCGATCAGGAATCGACGCTGAATAAGTCCAAAAACACCTAATGCCCCAAGTGCAAGAACTTTGACGACAACGAGGATGCCGTAGGGGGTGCCGAGGTTCTCGAGCGTTCCCACGCGTAGCGACGCGTTCGCGATGCCGGAGGCGGCCACGATTACGAAACACATCAACGCAATTGTCGAGTAGCGGCTGAGCACGGGGCCAAGACGCCCGCCCTCCAGCGTTCGCCGCGTTCCGACGAGCATCAGGAGCCCTCCAAGCCAAATAGCGGCGAAGACAACGTGCAAACCCAAACTGCTCACCGCCTGAGCGTGGTCCGCTGAGCCTGCCGCATGCCCTTGCAACGCCATCGGAACAAGTCCGACTGCCGAAAAAACGGTGACGAAGAATAGCCCCGTCTGGTTACGCACGGCGAAGCACAACACCGTGGTGATGGCGGGAACAAGTGTGCTCACGAGCGAAGCCTGGCCAAGAGGGATGTTCGTGAGGTAGTTGCCGAATAGCTGACCAAACCGGTCGTCGAACGTGACGGGCTGCAGGAACACACTCATGAACGTCAAGAAACCGGTCGCGGCGGCGGCGATCGTCCAGAACGCGGCGGCTCCCGCAGCGAAGTCGAGTGTGGCGTTGAATTCCGGCTTTGACGAGTCCAGCGCGAAGCACGCGAGAACAAGAGCCCCCAGGGTTCCGGCGGCCCCAATGTTGAACAACAACTGTGCGATGGGAAGACCGAACCGCACGGCGGCCCCCGGATCCGCAAGGCCTGGCGCCTCAGCTCCGCCCCCGAAGCGAAGGGCAATGAGAAGGGATAGCAGGGCGACGACCAGCAGCAAGGCTGGCCCAGCGATTTTCACAAGCCTCGGCACCACTCCAGCCTATTCTTCGCAGCAGCACCCTGCGTCACTGCGTTACCTGAACGGCCAGATTCACGGCATTCGCCCCGTTAACGACAAAGAGCGCGGTGCCGAAGCACCACGCCCTTTGACAACTACTGGGGACTTAGCCCTTTGCCGCAGCCTTGAGCTTGCTGCCAGCGCCAACCTTCACGCCATAGCCAGCCTTGATCTGGATCGCTTCGCCCGTGGAGGGGTTGCGGCCGGTGCGTGCTGCACGGTGGGTGCGCTCGAAGGACAACCATCCTGGGATGGAGACCTTGGTGCCATCGGCCACGTTCTTGGCGATGGTGTTGAACATCGAGTCGAGCATGCCGTTGACGGCAGCCTGGCTCTGGTTTGAGTCAGCGGCAATGGCCGCGACGAGCTCTGTACGGTTTAGTGACTTGTCAGCCATCGGGGGTCCTCCTAGGACGTAGTTCTTGCGGTATTGCTGAATTTACCAGCTTGACTTGGTGATTCCGGGCAATTCGCCTCGGTGTGCCATATCCCGGAAGCGTACACGTGAAACACCGAATTGCTTCAGGAAACCACGCGGACGACCGTCGATTGCGTCGCGGCCACGCACGCGCACGGGGGATGCGTCGCGGGGAAGCTTCTGCAAACCGAGGCGTGCAGCTTCGCGCTGCTCGTCGGTGGAGGTGGGGTCAACGAGTGCCTTTTTAAGCTCAAGGCGCTTGACGGCGTACCGCGCGACAATAACCTTTCGCTGCTCGTTCTTGGCAATTTTGCTCTTCTTGGCCATGTTTAGCGCTCCTCGCGGAATTCGACGTGCTTGCGTACGACGGGGTCGTACTTCTTCAGCACGAGGCGGTCAGGGTTGTTGCGGCGGTTCTTGCGGGTCACATAGGTGTACCCGGTTCCGGCCGTTGAACGGAGTTTGATGATCGGACGTACGTCCTGGTGCTTTGCCACTAGATCTTCTCCCCACGGGCCAAGAGATCCTTGACTACGGACTCGATGCCACGTACGTCAATGGTCTTGATGCCTTTGACGCTCAATGTGAGCGTGACGCTGCGACGCAACGACGGCACGTAATAGGTCTTCTTCTGGATGTTCGGGTCGAAACGTCGCTTGGTACGACGGTGCGAGTGCGAAATGTTGTGTCCGAAGCCGGGAACGGCTCCGGTCACCTGGCACACTGCGGCCATGGTTTTCCTCCAATACCGTAGGGGCGTAATGCCCTACCCAAGGTCACTTGTCGGCACGCACATTTCCACCGAGATCTTTGGTGGTGGAGGTGCGCACAAGTCGAGCAGGAATGCTCAACCGCTCAAGCGTACGCGAAGACTGGGAGTGCGGCAACTCTGCGTCGCTGGCTACGCTGAGAGACATGCGCATTGGTTACGCCGTCGGTTACTGGAAGCAAGGCCCACCCCGCGGGGTGTTGCGAGCCATCAAGGCTGCAGATCGGCTTGGCTACGACTCCGTCTGGACGGCGGAGGCCTACGGTTCGGATGCGTTCACCCCACTCGCGTGGTGGGGCTCACAGACGAAGCACGTCAAACTCGGCACCGGAATTACTCAGCTTTCTGCCCGAACGCCCACCGCCGCGGCGATGGCAGCGTTGAGTCTCGACCATCTCTCCGGTGGGCGCATGATTTTGGGGCTTGGCGCATCCGGGCCCCAGGTTGTCGAAGGCTGGTACGGGCAGCCGTTCCCCAAGCCGCTCGCCCGCACCCGCGAGTACATCGCAATTGTGCGTGACGTGCTCGCGCGCCAAGAACCCGTGACGGCGGCTGGGCCGCACTATCCGCTTCCCTACACGGGGCCGGATGCCACCGGTCTTGGCAAACCGCTGCGCTCAACCGTGCATCCGCTACGGGCAGACCTTCCGATTTACCTCGCCGCGGAGGGCCCGAAGAACGTTGCTCTGGCGGCAGAGATTGCGGACGGTTGGTTACCGTTCTTGTTCTCACCACGAGCGAACGCCGAGTTCGCTGCCCACCTCGAGCAGGGCTTCGCCCTGCGAGACCCCTCGCTTCGGTCGCGGGATGAGTTCGAGGTTGCGGTGCAGCTTGCCGTCATCCCGCACCCCGATGTCGAGGCCGCCGCTGATCTCGTACGACCCATGATTGCGCTCTACGTCGGGGGCATGGGGGCGAAGGGTGCGAACTTTCATCGCAACGTCATCGACCGACTCGGCTACACAGACGTGTGCGACCTCATCCAGAATCTTTACCTCGACGGCAAGAAGAAGGAAGCCATCGCCGCGGTGCCAACCAAGCTTGTGGAGGAACTCGCCCTCATCGGCCCACCGGAGAAGATCCGTGATGAGCTGGTTGCCTGGGAGGAATCCGTGGTCACGACAATGCTCGTGCAAGGCCCGGCATTTGCGCTTCGCACCATTCGCGATGTGGTCACCGGAACCGGGTCAATGGCCCGGGCGCGTGCTGCAGCGCGAATGTTCGCGGCGGCGCAGAAGCGCGGAAAGCTGTAATAGTTCGCTTCGGAGTGGGATGAGGTCGTTCCAGGAGCAGCTCGCGCAGGGAGCGAGTCGCCCCTGCCGCAAGCGAGTCACACTTGCCGCGACTGTTCCCGTTTGCCGCGATCCGTCCAGGTCGAGAGCGACCAACAGTGACAAATGAGAACAACCGGTGCTGGCGAGGCTCACTTCGAGAGAGCTAGGGAACGGATGCCCCGTTCCCTAGGGCGCCCGAAGGCACCCGATCACGCGCGAGCGGTCGCCGCGGCAGTACACGCGGGGCACACCCCGAAGACGTCCACAACGTGTTCAGGCTGGGTATAGCCGTGGGCTGCGGCAATCGACTTAGCCCACTGTTCTACCTCGACAGCTTCAATCTCTTCTGCTTGACCACACGTGCGGCAAATCAGGTGGTGGTGGTGCTCACCTGGCGTGCAGGCACGGTAGAGGGCCTCACCTTCCGCCGACTGCAGTGAGTCTGCTCGACCGCCGGCCGCCATGTCGGCCAGAGCGCGGTACACGGTAGCCAGCCCGATTCCGGTACCACCCTCGCGCAGCACGCTGTGAAGCTGTTGCGCGCTGACAAAAGCATCTTGAGTGGCAAGGGCCGCGGTGACCGCTTCTCGTTGCCACGTGTTTCGCTTCATGCCAGCATCCTATTCCGCAGCTTGCAGAACCGGCATTCGACCCGTGCTGCCGGCGCGCTTCCTGCGCGAACCGATCACGCGGCACACCAAATAGATGAGAAAAGAGATCGTGGTGACGTAGGGGCTGATCGGCAGGCCGCCACCCAACGCAAGAAGAATGCCGCCCACCACCGAAACCACGGCGAAAACCACACTCAGAATGGGAGTGAGTAGTGGTGAAGACGTCACCCGCATCGCGGCGGCGGCGGGAGTCACGAGCAGTGCAAGAACCAGAAGCGCACCCACGACTTGCAGCGACACTGCCGTGGCCAATCCGAGTAGCACCATGAAGACGAGCGAGAGCGTTTTGACGGGAACCCCACGGGCTGCCGCGACATTCTCGTCAACACTCGCAAAGACCAGAGGACGCCAGACCACCAGAAGTACGGCGATCACCACGACCGAGACAACAACGAGCCACAGCAATTGCGGGCTATCGACCGACACGATTTGACCGGTGAGAAGCCCGAACTTGTTCACGCTTCGACCGCCATAGAGTGACAGGAACAGGATGCCAAGGCCAAGCCCGAAGGGCATCAGTACGGCAATAATGGAGTTGCGTTCGCGTGCCCGCGCGCCAAGTATCGCAATGAGAATCGCCGCGATCAACGAGCCAGCGATAGATCCGACAACAACATTCACACCGAACAGCAACGCGGCTGAGGCGCCCGCGAACGAAAGCTCACTCACTCCGTGCACGGCGAACGCCAGATCCCGGGTCATCACGAACGTGCCGATCAGTCCGCCAACAACACCCAGCAACGCTCCCGCCAGAATGGAGTTCTTGACGAGCCACAGCAGTTCGCCATAGTCACTGAACCCAAAAATCTGGGACCAAAAGTCTGTGTCCATTAAACGGCACCTCCGCCGAGGTCGGCGCGGTGAACGTGATCGAGGTCGCCGATGTGGTCGTGACCACCAAATCCATCCGGAGTTCCCAACACAGCAAGGCGACCCTTCGAGCGGATGACCTCGACCGGGGTTCCGTACATGTCGCTCAGCACATCGGAGCGCAGCACCTCATCCGGGGTTCCCACCCGGAACGTGCCGCCCGCGAGATACAGCACCCGATCCACGAACGGCAGGATCGGGTTCACATCGTGGGTGACAAAAATCACAGCGGTACCCAGGGCCGTGCGCTGCTCGTTGATGAGTTCGCTCACGGATCGTTGGTGGTGCAGGTCAAGCGAAAGTAGTGGCTCATCACACAACAGGAGTTTCGGGTGGGAGGCAATCGACTGCCCCACCCGCACGCGCTGCTGCTCACCACCCGACAGCATCGACACCGGCACGTTGGCATACGCGGTTGCCCCGACAGCCTCCAACACGTCGTCGACGCGCTTCGTTACTGCAGCAGACGCCACGGGGGGGCCCCAACGATGACCGTCAACGCCAAGTTGCACCAGGTCGCGTGCCCGCAACGGGGTTCCACTTTCGATGAGTTGCTGCTGCGGGATGTACCCGATCTGTCGTAGCCCCTTACGCACCGGCCCGCCAAGAAGTTCAATCGAGCCGGCCGTCAGCTTTTGCTGGCCAAGGATGGCTTTGAGAAGGCTCGTCTTTCCGGTGCCATTCGGGCCAAGCACGGCAAAGAACTCTCCCGGACGGATGGTCAAGTCAAGGTTTCGCCACAGTGTGCGGCTTCCAAACGCCAATGACGCCTTCGTCATCCGCAACAAAGATACGCCCGTCGCCTCGCGGCTTTCCAGCGTGGTGGGCGA
Source organism: Actinomycetales bacterium (assembly GCA_038243605.1). GTDB lineage: Bacteria > Actinomycetota > Actinomycetes > Actinomycetales > Microbacteriaceae > Terrimesophilobacter. Next base: position 239,906 of record JBBSQX010000001.1, on the reverse strand, counting down.
GCTGACCACCGACTCTTTCGTCACCTCGTCTTCTGCCTCGATTTTGTCTCTGCTGCTCACTGGAGCGCTTTCTCAATCGCCTGGATGTTCGCCGACATCCAGGCCAGGTAGCTGAGGGCATCGGGAATGGTTTCGGTTACTGCAAGGGAGGGAACACCCTGTTTCGTGGCCGCTGAGAGCAGTTGCGCTGTTTCTGGCCCCTCTGTCTGTTCGTTGTAGACAAACAAGGAGACGTTGCCGCTGCGCAGGAGGGTGAGCGACGCGTTCATGACGGCGGGAGGCACCCCGTTGCCGTTCTCGATCGTTTTGCTGAGTTCGTGTGGCGTCACATCGGTTAGCCCAGCCGCGGCGAGCAGGTACAACGGAACAGGTTCGGTGACCATCACCGTGCTTTCACCAAACTCACGCGCAATCGCGGCAACGCGTTCGCTCAGGTCTGACACCGAGGAGCTGAATTTTTGGGCGTTTGCGTGATATTCGGTCGCGTGCGGGGGATCGATCCGCGCCAAGGCGTCAGCCAGCATTGTGGCAATCGTGGTGGCCGTGTTCAGGTCGTACCAAACGTGCTCATTCTGTGAGATCTGCTCCGCGGTGAAGCCGGACGCCTCAACCGCAGAAATGTGCTGAACACCGGAGTTTGCGGCGCCGGCCATCAGCGTGTCAACGAAGTCGTCGTAGCCACCGCCGTTCGAGATGACCACGTCTGCGCGTGAAAGTTCAAGCTGCACGCGCGCACCAGCTTCAAACGCATGCGGGTCTTGGGCCGGACTGTCGATGATGCTCGTTACCGTTGCGTGTGGGCCAGCGACCGCTTCGGCAATGCTGCCGTAAACATTCGTTGATGCCACGATGTTCACGACGGTCGCACTGTCGGATGCGTTGCCAGATGGGTTGTCGGATGCCGGCGCGCACGAGACGAGCGCCGTGACGGCGAGCGCGAAAACGGCGACGAACGCGACTCTTTTCACGGGGTGGACCTGTCTATACGGTGTGGACCGCTCGGAAAGTTGGCAAGGTCAGCAGTGACGCCGTTGCGGTGCGATCACTCTAACCCTTATTGATAATGATTGTCAACATCAAGTGTCGATAGCGCATAAAGCCCGCGACAACACCTGCGGCGACGCCTGCTACAACACCTGCGGCAACTTCTGCACAATCTCTGCCGTGGCGGCAAGAATTCCGTCCACGGACTCAGCCTCACCGATAGAAACGCGGATGCCATCCGGCAACAACGCCCTCGCGACGATGCCGTGCGCAAGAAGGATGTCGTTGGCGGCAACCGTATCTGGTCCGGTCGGAAGCCAGAAAAAGTTTGACTGGGAGAGAGGTATCACCCAACCCTGAGCGCGAATCGCCGCCACGATCTCGTCGCGCCGCTTCGTGAGCAGAGCAACCCGCTGCATCCCTTTATCCTCGTGATCCAGCGCCGCGATGGCCGCCCGCTGGGCAGCCTCCGTTACCGACAGGGGAATGGCCGTGGCGCGGGCAGCATCAAGAATTCGCGCCGGCCCGACCGCATAACCCACCCGCAGCCCCGCAAGCCCAAACGCCTTCGAGAATGTGCGGAGAATCACAAGGTTTGGGTACGTGCCCATGAGGTCGCGCCCGTTCACCGCCTCCGAATCCGTCACGAACTCCACATACGCCTCGTCGAGAAGAACTAGGAGATCATTCGGCACGGCAGCCATGAAGTCATGGAACTCGGACGCTGTCACGATTGTTCCGGTCGGATTGTTCGGCGTACAGACGATAGCGACCCTCGTGCGCTCGGTGACGGCCGCGGCCATCGCCGCAAGGTCGTGGCGGTAATCCGCGGTGTTCGGCACCATGACGCTGGTGGCCCCTGCCACGGTGACGAGCCCTGGGTAGGCCTCGAAGGAGCGCCAGGAGTAGAGCACTTCGTCGCCTGGCCCTGCCGCTGCCAGAATTAGTTGCGCAAGAATCGAGACCGATCCAGATCCAACGTGCACTCCCGCTCGCTCAACACCGAACCTCTCGGCCAGCCGATCGCTGAGCGCCGTTGCTGCAGCATCCGGATACCGGTTGATGGTGCCCGTCGCAATGGCCTCGAGCACTTCGGGCAGCGGATCAAACGGGTTCTCGTTCGAAGACAGCTTGAAGGCATCCGCGGGGGCAGGCTTTCCTTGGCGGTACGGTGCTGACGCCATGATCTCGGGGCGCAGTTTGACACTCAGTTCGCTGGGGGCGTGTTCTGTTGGGGAATCGGTCACAGCATCCAGCCTATTGCCGGTGGTGCTTCATTGCGCGTCGGTAAAGCAACAGGGCATAGTTGTGGCATGTCTCGTTTTCTCATTCGCCTCATTGTTAACGCCATTGCCCTCTTTCTCACCACGCTCATTGTCACCGGCGTGGACGTGACGCCGTTCGCCCCAGGGGATACGCTCGCCGTTGTTCTGACCTACCTTCTCGTCGCTCTGATTTTTGGCGTTGTGAATGGCGTGATTGGCAACTTCATTCGCATCGTTGCTTTTCCCCTTTACATCCTCACGCTGGGTCTGATCGCCCTCGTCGTGAATGCGCTGCTATTGCTGCTCGTCAGTTGGATTTCAGGTCTGATTGGATTCGGTCTTCACGTCGATAGCTTCCTCTGGGCTGGCGTTCTTGGTGCTTTGGTACTGGCACTGCTCAGCTGGCTCATCGGAATCATCTTGCGTCCCTTCGTGAAGAAGCGCTGACCACACCCCTCGTTACTCCTTTATTCGCTCCGCGAAATACAACGTAGACGTGATGCTCTGCGCGGGCGGGTGTGACAGTTGCTGAAGAGTTTCGCGAAGTCGCAGGTTCGTTGATTCGTCGATGAGTGCCGCCGTTTCCATGTAGCGCGTGAGTCGATGAGCAGGCATCACCGGTTGATCTCCCTGCGGCGGGCCATCGAACGCTCTTCTTGTCACGACAACGGGATCGGATGAGGTGAAGAACCCGCCGAGCGCTGGCACGAGGTCATCCGGATGCTCGATCGCCAGGTACGGAATCGAGTGCGGAACAGCAACGCCACCGGCCGGTCCCGCAATCGTGACCAGTCCATCTACCGTGTAGTCACCGGATGCGGCAAGCTGGGCGGCAATGAGCCCGCCCTGCGAGTACCCGTTGAACTCCACATGGGAGGTGGCGTCAACTCCCGCAAGCTGCAAAGCCTCGGCCGTTGCACGATAGGAACCCGCGCCATCGCCGTCGTTGCCTCCCGCGATGGCCGCGATATTGCTCGTCAAGTCAAACGGCTCCGTGCTGCTGATGGGGGAGAAGTCTTCTGTGCCCCCGATGTAGACCTCGAATCGGTCAGGAACGCCAGGGGCAGAAACGCGATCGATGCGAATCTGGTGTGGATTGCTGGGGATGCGTTCCAGCCTGTCCTGAGTGTTCTCCACAGGTGAAACTCCCCGCATCGTCGCTCCTGCGGTGACCCGCACGGGGGTTTCCCTTAACAGACCAAGCGCGGGCCCCGGCCCCCGGGGGGAAAGAGCGGAAGTATCTAGTCCGAAGGCGCCCAGGCCTTCATCCCCCAGGGCATTCGCAACCCCCGGAGGAATTCCCACGACACCCGCACCGAAATCATCGGCGCTCATCACCGAAAGGCGCACGGCAGTCACGACGCGGGGATCCGTAAGGGAGACACTATTCTGGCTCAGCCACGAGCCAAGGGAACCGAGAAGGATCGCTCGCGTCTGCTCTGGAAGGCGTGCAAGAAAGAGCGCTGCCCCTCCTGCAGCAACGATGGCACCGGGCAACAGCACCCGCATAAGCAGAGGGGCGATCCTGCCCAAAAGATACCCAAGTTGTGCCGCGACGTGTTGCTCAAGCACCCCTATGGTGTGCTCAGTCCACTCGTAGTGATCAGCAGCTTTCGTGAGCGCCTTGCTCATCCGGTCACACTGTTCCCTTGCCATCTCCATCGCCGAGGATGCCTCGTCGATGGCCTCCTCAGCGTTGAGCGCGCTCAGTGGTGCATCTGCTGCACCCAGCATTCCGTTGCCCACCACTCGGTCAATCGACCTAAGTTCCTGCAGCATCCACTCCATCTCGCAACCAAGCTGGGTCAGTAGCATCGCCTCTTGCACAAGTTCCGTGGTGAGCACCGAGGTTGATCCTGGCCCACCAACGGCAATGTCATCCGACACGGCCGGCCAAGGTTGCGGCGGCGCGTGCGCTTTCGTCGGCCGCATGACTCGCAGCACTGCGCGCAAGGGTGAGGTTTGACAGCATCTGTTCTGCGAGCCGGTCGTGCGCAGCGCGCGCAGGCCCCAACCACTGCGCCGGCTGCATCGCTCGCGTACCGTCCAGATGAAGCGATTCGATGCGCTGCGCGGTGCCACGAAGATTACGGCACTGGTCGTCGAGCAGTATTCGCAGGCATTCTGCCGCTGAGGGGTCGTTCAGTTCCATCGGGATGTCCTTTCGAAACACACGGCGCGCGGTGTACACCAATGCTTGCGCTCCGACATGGCCATGCTGGCGCGGACCGCAAATTTCGCGCACTCTCCTTTACCGGCAAACACTGTGGGGGAGAAGTGACGCGGCCCCTACCAAATCTGCGGGAGAATGAAGCCATGAGCTTCGCGTCGCAGCAACCGCTAAGCCCCCTCGACGGGCGGTACGCCACCGCTGTCTCCGGGCTCAGTGAACATCTTTCCGAGGCAGCATTGAACCGCGCCAGGGTGCGCGTCGAAGTGGAATGGCTTCTATTTCTCACCGACCGCAGCATGTTCGGCACCGCGCCGCTTGCCGAGAAGAGCAAAGCCGACCTGCGCCGTACGGTCAGCGAGTTTGGCGAAGAAGATATTCGCGAACTGGCGAAACTTGAAGCGACAACGCGACATGACGTTAAGGCCGTCGAATACTTCGTGCGGCACCGGCTCGACACTCTCGGAATCACCGGTGTGTCTGAGCTCGTGCACTTCGCGGCAACAAGCGAAGACATCAACAATATTTCGTACGCACTCTGTGTGGATGCCGCGGTCAGCCAGGTCTGGCTCCCCAAACTCCACGACGTGATCAGAACCCTCACCCAGCTTTCACGCGAGCACCGATCGGTTCCCATGCTCGCGCACACCCACGGTCAGCCGGCGACACCCACAACCATGGGTAAAGAGGTCGCCGTGTTTGTCAGCCGCCTGAGCCGCGTGGCACACCAGATTGAACACTCCGAATTTTTGGCGAAGTTCAGCGGAGCGACCGGAACCTTCGCGGCGCACCATTCCGCCGACCCGAGCGCCGATTGGCCTGCGCTCTCTCGCGCCTTCGTCGAGTCGCTCGGACTAACGTGGAACCCCCTCACCACCCAAATCGAGTCGCATGATTGGCAGGCAGAACTCTTCTCCCGGATCAGCCACACGAACCGAATTCTTCACAACCTGTGCACGGATGTTTGGACCTACATTTCGATGGGGTACTTCACCCAAGTGCCCGTTGAAGGCGCGACCGGCTCCTCCACCATGCCGCACAAGGTGAACCCCATCCGGTTTGAAAATGCTGAATCGAACCTCGAGCTTTCGTGCGCCATTCTTGACTCACTCGCCGCAACTCTCGTGACCTCACGTCTTCAACGCGACCTCACCGACTCGAGTGCCCAACGAAACATTGGGGTCGGTTTCGGTCACTCCCTACTCGCGCTCGACAACATCCAACGTGGGCTCGGTGAGATCGCGGTGAACGAGCGACGCCTTGCGGAGGATCTCGACGCAAACTGGGAAGTGCTCGCGGAGGCGATTCAAACCGTGATCCGCGCGGAGGTCACGGCGGGAAGAAGCCAGATCACCGACCCCTACGCTCTACTGAAGGACCTCACCAGGGGTCGTCGGGTTGGGCGAGATGACTTCGCTGAGTTCATTGGTGGGCTCGACATCGGGGCCGAGGCGAAGGAACGGCTTTTGGGCCTCACGCCATCCACCTACACGGGTGTGGCGTCCGACTTGCTGGAGTTCCTGCCGTAAGCGGTGGGCCGTCAGTGCCCCGCGCGGTCCTGTTCTTCTAGATCGCTTCGCTCTGCGTCGTTTGGCTTCGCCGACAACGCGAGTAAGGCGATCAGCATCACCGAAAGAATGAACGCGACGCCAAAACCGATCCCCGCCAACCACCATTCGCGGGTCGTCAGCAGGATGACCAACCCGGTGAAGAGGCCGATGACACCAGAGATTCCAAGAAGCTCAAAGGGCCGAAGCCGCTCACGGATGCTGGGAGTTTGCATATTCATTGTCCTGTCACTGTTCTGTCGCTGCGGTTGTTATCACAGCGTCCTCGCGGGTTGCCCATCGTGCAGAGAGGCCCCCGATCACAAGGTACACACCAAGAAGAATTGCGTAAGCACCGATAATTCCCACAACAACGATCTGTGAGGTGAGAATGCCGGTAGCGGTACCAGCCTTATCCACAACACTCCACGGTGCCGCGTAGTCGGCGGGAACCAGGAGCACCGCGATAGCCAGCAATCCGGTGATCACGCCGACAGTAATCCAGTCGCGGGCCAACGGATCGCTGCCTCGCGCTCGTAACCCTTGGTACAACTCGAGGAAGCCGGTGATGGCGGCAAAGGAGGTCACGAAGAGAAAGAGCGTTCCCGCCCCTGTCGACATGAGCACGAGCGACGCAATGCCGATGAGTACGGACACCACGGCCTGCGCGAACGAGACAGCCCGGTGCTCGAGCCGAAGAGCACCCCACCCGATGATGATGCCGGTGGTGAGCGCGAAGGCCCCAAAAACGACGAGCCCGAATGCCGCGGAGTGATCGACAGAGAAGGTGATCACGAGCCCAATAATGAGTGCGGGTACCGCACGAACGAGCGGTACCGGCCAATACTGGTGCCGCGCTGGTACTGAAGACACGCGACCTCTTTTCTTCACCGAGCGAACGCCGTCACCGTTGGTGCTTGGGCGTGATGCATCCGCGGAACGTGCGGGCGTTTCCAGCTTACGCGTTCACCCGCTGACCGTAACGTGCGGTTAGGCCTGCGCCATGTCCTTGAAGCGAGAGAAGTGGCCCTGGAAGGCAACGGTGATCGTGCGTGTCGGTCCGTTGCGGTGCTTGGCCACGATGAAGTCTGCCTCGCCGGCACGGGGATTGTCTTTCTCGTACGCGCTTTCGCGATGCAGCAATATGACCATATCTGCGTCTTGCTCGAGAGAGCCCGATTCGCGAAGGTCAGACAGCGCCGGCATTTTGTCTGAGCGTTGCTCCGGGCCACGGTTGAGCTGGGACAGCGCAATGACCGGCACTTGAAGTTCTTTCGCAAGCAGCTTGAGCGCACGCGAAAACTCGCTCACCTCTTGCTGCCGTGACTCCACGCGCTTGCCACTGGTCATGAGTTGCAGGTAGTCGATGATCACGAGCTTCAAGCCAACTTTCTGCTTGAGTCGCCGACACTTCGCGCGAATCTCCACCAGCGTCATGTTGGGGCTGTCATCAATGTAGAGCGGCGCATCGTTGATGCGGCCACGCGTTTGCGCAATCGTCGTCCAGTCGCGGGCATCCACGGTGCCTTTGCGCATGTTCTGAAGTGGAACGGATGCTTCGGCCGAGAGCAGACGCATCGCAATCTCACTGCGGCCCATCTCGAGGGAGAACACGATCGACGGCATGTCGTGCTTAATGGATGCGGCGCGGGCGAAGTCGAGTGCAAGAGTCGACTTACCGAGTGCTGGGCGCGCGGCTACGATGATGAGCTGGCCAGGGTGAAGACCGTTCGTCAAGTCATCGAGCTCCGCGAAGCCGGTGGGGATTCCGGTCATCGTGCCATCGCGGCCCTTCGCGGCCTCGATCTCGTCGATCGCAGCCTCGACGGCCGTGGTGAGCGGCACGAAGTCTTCTGCCTCTACCCCTCCGGTGACGCCATAGATCTCTGCCTGAGCATTGTTGACGAGATCAACAACCTCGCCCTCGCTCGCGTACCCCATCTGTACGATGCGCGTTCCCGCTTCGACAAGCCGGCGAAGTACCGCCTTCTCGGCCACAATGCTCGCGTAATACCCAGCATTCGCGGCGGTCGGAACGAGGCCAGTCAGAGTGTGAAGATACTCTGCTCCGCCCGCGCGACCGAGCTCACCCGACTTTGTGAGCTCATCGGTTACCGCGATAACATCAGTCGGTTCACCGTGGGAATACAGGGTGAGGATGGCGTCGAAAATAATCTCATGCTTCGGGATGTAGAAATCTATCGCTCGCACGGTTTCGAGCACGTCGGCTGTGGCGTCTTTGCTCAACAGCATTCCGCCGATGGCACTTTGCTCGGCCAAAAGATCGTGAGGAGGTGTGCGATCACCCTGACGTAGTTCGGTGGCGGGCCGCTGATCGCCCGCGAGGCCGAGGTGGGCTATCGACATTCACAACCCTTTCGCTTCACAATTATGCGCCTGTAAACGTCACCAGGCGCAACGAGTTATACCTGTGCGCCGGGCACGCCGAATCCTGATGCAGTGGTACGAATTCGACGAACCCTCTGCATTCAGGTGTACCTCGCACCGACGACATTCGTGGAATCCCAGCCAACGAATGTGCTGTCGTTATCGATGCGCCTCCACACTAGGAACAACGGAGCCGAGCACCAAACAGGGCCTGTGGACAACCCTGTGGATCATCTGCGCGAAACGCCGCGTGGTTTGTTGGCAACCTGTGGATAGAACTGTGGAAACTCAACGAGTATTTAACCGAATAGCCGTTCTGACCAGCGGTTTCTCCGATAGTGAGCGATGTGCAAAAACATGTTTATAGTTGTGGTTGAGGGTTGACTGCACGGGGTCGAACGTGTGTACAAGAACTCTCGCGCTCTACCCCCCGTTCGGGGCAGTTTTCGTTAAAAAAGGGCGGAGGCGAACCAAATTCGCCCCCGCCGCTTTTCACTAAACTACTTCGCTGCAACCACCTTGATCGTGATCGTCGCGACGAGGTCGTCACGCAACCTGACCGTTGCTTCATGCTCGCCCGTCACCTTGATAGGCGTGGTGATTTCAACCTTGCGCTTATCGATGGTGCCGAGTCCAGCTGCGGCAACCGCATCCGCGATGTCGGAGGTCTTGACGGAACCGAAAAGACGGCCGCCCTCTCCTGCTTTCACGCTGAGCGTCACTGCAGTTGCCTGCAGTTTCGCCTTGAGGTCCTGCGCTTCTTCGATCGTTGCATGCTCGCGTGCGGCACGAGCAGCCTTGATCTGATCGATCTGCTTCTCGCCACCGCGAGTCCACGTCACTGCCCAGCCCTGGGGGATGAGGTAGTTACGGGCAAACCCGTTCTTAACCTCCACCACGTCGCCGGGGGCACCGAGGCCGGTGACCTCGTGCGTAAGGATCAATTTAGACATATCGGATGCTCCTAACGGCCTGAGCCAGCGTAGGGAAGCAACGCCATCTCGCGTGCATTCTTAACTGCACGGGCGATGAGGCGCTGTTCCTGAACGGAGACACCGGTGATTCGACGAGCACGGATTTTTCCCCGCTCGGAGATGAACTTACGAAGGGTGGGGACATCCTTGTAATCGATGACACCAACCCTGATTGCCTTCGCGGGGGCGAGATTTTTGCCGCCCTTCGCGCCACGGAGTGGCTTGCGGCGGTCGCCGCTTGACTTTCCAGCCATGATTTCCTGCTTTCATTAGTAATTCTGTGGGATCGGCCGCCGAGACGGCGACCGGCGCTGGCACGCTTCGCTGCGGCGAAGGCCAGAAATGGCCTTCACTCTAAGCTCCAGCGCGCCTTAGAACGGCGTCTCGTCGTTGAAGTTACCCGGTGAGTTCCAGACGTCACCCGATGCGGAGTCGGAAGACGGTGCGGATGCCCACGGCTCATCGCCGCTTTGGTTGCCGCCCTGCGCGCCACCCTGTCCACCACGCGGACCACCAGAAGTGGTTCTCGTGACTTGAGCCGTTGCGTAGCGAAGGCTCGGGCCGATTTCATCGACTTCGATTTCGAAGCTCGTGCGCTTCTCGCCTTCTTTCGTCTGATAACTACTCTGCTTCAAGCGACCAGTGACAATGACCCTGGATCCCTTGCTCAGTGAACCGGCAACATGCTCGGCAAACTCACGCCATACGGAACCTCGGAGAAACAATGTTTCTCCGTCTTTCCAGTCGTTTGTCGCCTTGTCGAAGCTGCGTGGAGTAGACGCGATCGTGAAGTTGGCCACGGCAAGCCCTGTCTGCGTGTAACGCAATTCAGGATCTGCAGTGAGGTTACCCACGACGGTGATGTTGGTTTCGCCCGCCATGACTATTCAGCGTCCTTGTCGGAAGCACCCTTGTCTGCGTCAGTCTTCTCCGCGTCAGCCTTGGGGGCCTTCTCGTCGGAAGCCTTTTCTTTGGTGGCCGGTGTGGACGGCGCAGCGTCGGCAACCTTGGAGGCAGCGGCAACCTTCGTTGCGGCAGCGGCCTTGGGTGCGGCGTCGACCTTAGAAGCGTCAGCCTTCGGAGCGTCAGCCTTCGAAGCAGCAGAAACCTTCGGTCCAGCAGCAGCCTTGCGGGCTGCTTTCTCTGCAGAAAGCTTTGCGGCCTCTGCGACCTGGGCGATACCTTCTTCGGCTCGGAGCACCTTGGTGCGCATGACGGCTTCGCTGAGCTTCAACTGACGGTCGAGCTCGATCGTCGCCTCAGACGTTGCCGTCATATCGACGACGGCGTAGATGCCCTCGGTCTTCTTGTTGATTTCGTAAGCGAGACGACGCTTGCCCCAGATGTCGACCTTGTCGATAGTGCCGCCCGCATTGCGGATGACACCAAGGAACTTGTCGAGGCTGGGGGCGACGGTGCGCTCATCGATCTCTGGATCGAGAATCACCATGAGTTCGTACTGATGCATAACTAACCCACCTCCTTCGGACTTATACGGTTACAGACGGTCTGTAACAGGAGGGTTGTGGCATCGTGCCTTCGGTCAGCAAACCGAGGGCAACCTGCCTAGTGTAGTCATTGTCTGTTAACACTTACAAGGAGCTGGATACATATGGCCATTCGGGTCGCCATTGCTGGAGTCGGAAACTGCGCGAATGCGCTCATTCAAGGAATCACCTTCTATCAGGACGCAGCGGAAGGAGAACTGATCCCGGGGCTCATGCACAACCGGCTCGGTGGTTTCGCGGTCAAAGACCTCGAAATTGTGTTGGCGTTTGATGTCGACGCACTCAAGGTCGGCGTTGATGTAGCGGAGGCCATGTGGGCAAGCCGCAACGACACTCTGCGCTTTGCTGACGTGAAGACCACCGGTGTGCTCGTACAGAGGGGCCCAACCTTAGATGGCCTCGGTGAGTACTACCGAGACGCGATTGAAGAATCCTTAGCCCCCGTCGTCGATGTAGCGCAGGCGCTTCGTGAGGCGAAGGTGGATGTTCTCGTCTGCTATCTGCCGGTGGGGTCGGATGCCGCGGTTAAGTCCTACGCGCAGGCGGCGATAGATGCGGGCGTCGCGCTCGTCAACGCTCTCCCCGTGTTTGTGGCCAGTGACCCTGAGTGGGCCGCAAAGTTCACCGACGCAGGAGTTCCCATCATCGGTGACGACATCAAGAGTCAGCTTGGTGCCACGATTACCCATCGAGTGCTTGCCCGCCTGTTTGAACAGCGAGGCCTCGTGCTGGATCGCACCTACCAGCTCAATGTCGGTGGAAACATGGACTTCAAGAACATGCTCGAGCGTTCACGCCTCGAATCGAAGAAGCTCTCCAAGACGCGCGCAGTGACCAGCAATATCAGTGCCCAGTTGGATCCAGAGAACGTGCACGTTGGCCCGAGTGACCATGTTCCGTGGCTCACTGATCGCAAGTTCGCCTACGTTCGCCTTGAGGGCCACGGGTTTGGTAACGCCCCGACGAGTCTCGAGTACAAGCTTGAAGTGTGGGATTCGCCCAACTCGGCGGGTGTTGTGATTGACGCGATCCGCATAGCGAAGCTTGCCCTAGACGCCGGAATCGGCGGCCCACTCGTGGGAGCATCCGCGTACTTGATGAAGTCACCGCCGGTGCAGCATCCGGATGAGGAAGCACGAAGGCTTCTCGAAGAGTTCATCAGTGAAAATTCCTGACTGGAGCGCATGAGACGGTGAACGCCAGCGGTGAAGACTAGCGGTGCGGTTTAGCGGCTAGCCCACCAGTCACGCAGCCGTTGGGTGGCTTCGGCTTCACCTAGTTGGCCCTCAGCGAGCCGCAACTCCAGCAGGAATCGGTACGCATCGCCTACCCCTCGGCCCGGTGTCAGATTCAAGATCTCCATGATCTGTTCTCCATCAAGGTCTGGACGGATGGCGGCGAGCTCTTCTTCTTCGCCGAGTGTCAAAATGCGGTCTTCAAGGTCGTCATACGCGAACGAAAGCCGATCAGCTTTTCGTCGATTGCGCGTGGTGACATCTGCCCGCGTGAGGATGTGAAGGCGCTCACGAAGCGGGCCGGCGTCTCGCACGTAGCGGCGCACGGCTGAATCGGTCCACGCCCCTTCCGTGTACCCGAAAAATCTGAGGTGGAGTTCGATGAGACGCGCCACATTACCGATGCGTTCTTTGTCGAAGCGCAGTTCACGCATCCGTTTTGCGGCGAGCTTCGCGCCAACGACGTCGTGGTGGTGAAACGTCACGACCCCTCCCGCCTCGATCCGCTTCGTGGCAGGTTTTCCGATGTCGTGAAGGAGTGCGGCGAGGCGAAGCGTCAAATCTGGTGCCTCACCCGGGTTCCGCGCTTGTTCAAGGGCAATCGCCTGGTCGAGCACGGTGAGGCTGTGCTCGTACACATCCTTGTGGTGGTGGTGTTCATCTACTTGAAGTTGTAAGGCAGGCAACTCGGGAAGTACGAGCGCCGCAATTCCCGTTTCGACCATGAGCTCAAGGCCCGCTCGCGGAGCCGCAGTGCACAGCAAACGGGAGAGCTCATCCCGAACCCGCTCCGCCGACACGATGGAGAGATGATCGGCGAGATCGCGCATTGCCTGCATCACGGGTTCTGTGACAGTGAATCCGAGTTGCGAGGTGAGCCTGGCGGCGCGCATCATGCGCAAGGGGTCGTCGCCAAAGGACACTTCTGGAGCGCCGGGCGTGGTCAGCCTGCCGGCAAGAATGTCTTCAATTCCGCCTGAGGGGTCAACCAAGACCAAGGCTGGTAGTCGCAACGCCATCGCGTTCACGGTGAAGTCTCGCCGTCGCAAGTCGGCCTCGAGAGTGTCACCGAACTCGACGACAGGCTTTCGCGTCTCGCCGTCATACGCGTCCGCACGGTAGGTGGTGATCTCTACCGTGTGACCTTTTACTACCGCGCCGATGGTGCCAAATGCACGCCCAATATCCCAGTGGGTTTCCGAGATGGGTGTGACAATCTCAAGAATTTTGTCCGGGTGTGCGCTCGTCGCAAAATCTAGGTCGTGAAACGGAACGCCGACAAACGCATCCCTCACCGAGCCACCCACAAGAGACAGTTCTTCACCCGCCGCAGCAAACGCCGTTGCCAACAGGCTCACGTGAGAGGATGCTGCGAGCGAGCCAAGTTGTGCAAGAGCTGCCGCGGCGCTTTCCATGGCCTCAAGACTACTCAGGCTGCGGCCAATAGAATCGCCTCACACCTATGAAGATCATTCCACTCCTGCTCGCACTCGGCCTTGGTGTCGGGGGCTTTGTCGTGCCTTCTGTGCCCGCGGCGCCCCAAGAAGGCGATGTCAGAATTGTGGCGGCCCCAGCCTCTGCTGGCGTGTTGCGCCCCGGCCTACCCCTGTTGGTGACGGGCACGATCAGTAACGACACCGGCCGTACATTAGATGCTGGAACCGCGACTGTTCATGTTTCTTCCTCCAAGATGGTGACAAGAACCGCACTCGCGCGCTGGTTGTCAGAGGACACTACGGTGGCGGAATCACCCACAGGCGATCCGTTGGGTGAAGTGAGAATTGGCGAACTCGCGGTGGGTCAATCGAGATCATTTTCGATCACGGTACCCGCGGCCTCGTTAGCTTTCATCAACGGAGCAACGGGCGTTTACCCGCTCGAGATTCGCCTCACAGCTGATCAGCTGAGTCTTGCTACTCGGCGCAGTGCTATCTCGTGGTTACCAGAGGGTCCGCAGATGAGCCTCGCCATCGTCACCCCTCTCAGCACGCGTGGCTCCATGAATGGTCTTCTGGATGCCGAAGCCCTCACGGCGCTCACGTCTCCGGGCGGATCGCTTGACGACCAATTGACCACCGCAATGAGCCACCCGGTAGCAATCGGGGTTGACCCCATGATTGTTGCTTCCATCAGAGTGCTTGGTGATAGCGCGCCACAACCAGCTCTCGATTGGCTCCAGCGACTTGATCGCCTTCAGAATGACGTTTTTGCGCTCACGTACGCGGATTCGGATCAACTTTTGTTGCGTCAGGCTGGTGCGACCGCCCCGGTTGAACCGACCTCGTTCCCACACCAAGACACTGTGACACCCAGCCCAACGGAGTCTGCTTCACCTGGGGATTCAACCGATCTTGCCGCGATTGATGCAGATCCAATCCCCGGAAGTCCTCTCTCGATGCGCACCACCATTGATGGGCTTTCGTGGCCCGGCAGGGCGCTCACGTCAGAAGATGACTTAGAGTTCCTCTCCACCGGCGGATCGTCGCGAACCCTTCTGTCCTCGACCGACGTGACCGGGAGTGCGCTTAGCACGCCAAATGTCATGGTGGGTGAGCACAAGACGACGGTCTCTGATGCGAGAGTGTCAGCGGCGCTGAGCGTGGCAACCAGCGCCAGCACTGAGAGCGAGTGGGCCAGCGCTGCGGCAAACCTGACGGCGGAACTCACCGCCACCGCCGCCCAAAGCCCTGGGGCCACCTTGGTGGCAACAGTGAGTCGTGCGTCAGCGTCAAACTCCCGCATGGTGGATAGCACGCTGACGGCAATCCAATCGCTGGGGTTGGCGAGGCCGATTACCCTCAGGAATGCTTTCGAGATCGCTCCCGTCACCGGCGCGATTCCTGATTCCACGATCGATGATGGTGCGCTCGAACGCGTTCCGTTGACCACAGATCTTCTCGCTTCAGAGGTTTCATTGGCACGCTTTTCTTCCGTGGTCGACGATCCGACTCTCGTGACGGGGCCGCAGCGCCTTGATCTTCTCGCGTTGGCTTCTGCGACCTGGGCAAGTGATTTTCCAGCCTGGGCGGAGGCGGTGCGGGAGCAGCTCGCTCTCAACGACGAAATGCTGTCGTCTGTTCATCTTCCGGAAAGCAGTTCGATCACGTTTCTGCAGGAAAAGGGAAACCTTCCTATCGCGGTGAGGAACGAGCTCAGTTTTCCCGTCACCGTGTACGTCACTGTGCGTCCTGAGCGCGCGATCCTCACGGTGTCAGACAACTGGGTAAAGCTCAGTATTGAGCCTAACTCTCAGGCGAAAGCATCCGTTCCGGTGGAGTCCATTGCCAATGGCGAAGTACGAACCACCGTGACGTTGAGCAGTGCCACCGGTGTCGCGATCTCGCAACCGGGGGCGATCATTTTGAACGTTCAGGCCGGGTGGGAGACCACCGCGACCGTCGTGCTCGCGATCATCGTGTTCGTGCTGTTCGGAGCGGGCGTCTGGCGCACCGTTCTGAGGCGCCGCTCCTTGCGCACGGCGGCCACTGAAAGCAAGCAGAAAGAACTATCGTGAGCGAACCCGACGCCAAACCGGGTACCGACAGTGTCCGCAAGGTTCGACTTGGTGGTGCGAGCATCATGCTGGCATCGGGAACGATCGTTTCGAGAATCCTCGGGTTTCTTAAGGTTGCCATCCTCGCTGCCGCAATCGGCCAAACGGGGAGTGCCAGCGCCGATGCGTTCGCCATCGCAACGCAATTGCCCAACAACATCTATGCCCTCATTGCTGGGGGAGTGTTGAGTGCGGTGCTCGTTCCTCAAATTGTCAAAGCCAGCCGCGGCAAAGATGGGGGCGCCGCATACGTCAACAAGATCGTGACGCTCGGTATCGCCATTTTTGCTGTTGTCACCGTGATCGCCGTGCTTCTGGCTCCTGCTCTCGTGAACCTCTATTCACAGTCGTCGGATGGGGGGCCAGGTTTCACACCGCAAGCATTCGCCCTAGCGACCTCGTTTGCCTACCTGTGTTTGCCTCAGATCTTCTTTTACGCGCTGTACTCGCTGCTCAGTGAAGTGTTGAATGCTCGCAACGTGTTTGGCCCGTTCACGTGGGCCCCCATCGTCAACAATGTTGTCGCCATCGCCGGATTCATCCTCTTCATGTCGCTGTTCGGCCAGGCGCAGCAAAACTCGGCGGTGGAGGGCTGGACGACGGAGAAGATCTGGCTACTTGCGGGAACTGCAACTATCGGAATTGCTGGTCAGGCACTTGTTTTGGCACTGTTCTGGAAGCGCGCCGGGTTGCGTTTTCGCCCCGACTTTCACTGGAAGGGTGTTGGCCTCGCCGCCACCGGAAAGGCCGCTGGCTGGCTCTTCGGCATGGTTTTGGTCACCCAGATCGCCGGTGTCATACAGACCAGGGTGGTGTCGATGGCCTCCGGTGACGCGGCATCAATTTCTACCTTCGGCAACTCCTGGCTGATTTTTATGCTCCCGCACTCGATCATCGTGATCTCGATCGCCACCGTCTACTTCACCAGGATCAGTTCACATGCAGCGGAAGGCGATCTCATCGCGGTGCGCAGTGACGTTTCACAATCCCTGCGCGTGATCGGGCTCATGCTCGTCTTTTCGGCTGTTGCCCTTGCCGTCGTCGTGTATCCGTTCGCCCGTGTCTTTGAGACCGACTTTCCTAAAGTGTTGGCCATGGGGAACGTTATTCTGGCGTTCCTCGGTGGACTCGTACCATTTGGGGCTTTCTTTATCGTGCAGCGCACGTTTTACGCGCTTGGGCTCACCCGCACAACGTTCTACCTGCAGTGCCTTCAAACCGTCATCTTTATTGGCATAGCGCTCATGTGCGTCATGTTGCCAAGCGAGTGGATCGCGGTGGGCGTCGCCGGGGCGACCACGATCGCCGGAATCGCCCACGCGGTGGTGGGTGTTGTTTTGTTGCGAACCCGCCTCGGCGGAGTCGGCGGGCGTACTCTGACACTTCGGTACGTGAACTACTTTGTGCTCTCGGTGATTTCAGGTGTGGCCGGTGTGGCGCTTCTCGTTCTGCTCGGAGGGTTCTCAGCATCCGGATTCGCCCAGGCCGGTCGGGGCGAAGCGATTCTCTCGATGGCGCTCGTTGGTACCCTTATGGCCGTGATCTACGCGATTTTGCTCGCCATCACGAGAAATCCTGAGTTCGCGACCCTGACCAATCCGCTGCTTCGTCGTCTTCGTCGACGGGGTGCGGAATAGTCGCCGAATAGTATGTGTTGTAGTCGCTGGACACAGAAAAAGGGGGCACCACGTGCGTCAGCTCATCATCATCGGTTCAGGACCCGCAGGCTACACCGCCGCAATTTACGCGGCGCGGGCGAATCTTTCACCCTTGCTCATCGCAAGCTCCGTTGAGGCCGGTGGAGAACTCATGAACACCACGGAGGTCGAGAACTACCCAGGATTTCCCGAGGGTGTGCAGGGACCGCAGCTGATGGCTCTCTTCCAGGAGCAGGCAGAACGCTTCGGCACAGAGGTGGTGTTGGATGACGCCGTCAAGTTCGAGCTCGAGGGAGACGTCAAGAAGGTCACCCTTGGCTCCGGTGTTGTCGAAGAAGCCCTTACCGTGATCTACGCCACGGGTTCCGCCTATCGCAAGCTCGGTGTCGATGGTGAAGACCGACTGAGTGGTCGAGGCGTCTCATGGTGTGCAACCTGTGACGGATTCTTCTTCCGCGACAAGATAATCGCTGTGGCCGGTGGTGGCGACTCCGCCATGGAAGAGGCCAACTTTCTCACCAAATTTGCCTCCAAGGTCTACGTCATTCACCGGCGTGAAGAGTTCCGTGCATCAGAAATCATGCTGGAGCGCGCCAAGGCGAACCCGAAGATCGAGTTCCTCACCAATAAGGTGATTGAGAAGATGCAGGGCGAGGAGCTACTTACCAGTGTTGTTCTGCGCGACACGGTTGATGGCAGCGAATCCACTCTCGACCTCAACGGTTTGTTCATTGCCGTGGGCAGCGACCCTCGTGTTCACTTGATTCACGGGCAGATCGACCTCACCACTGAGGGCACGATCAAGGTTGATGGCCGCTCATCACGTACCAACATTGCGGGGGTGTTCGCCGCGGGTGACGTGCTCGATCCGACCTATCGCCAAGCCGTGACCGCGGCGGGCTCCGGAACCGTTGCGGCCCTTGACGCAGAGCACTACCTCGCTTCGCTTCCCCGCGACGTCGTGGCGAGTGCCTATGAACCCGCAACAGTTCCTGCATGAGCCGATATCTCTATCCCGTAATCCGTAGTTCGTAATCGCAAGGAGAGTAAATAATCATGTCAACAGTTCTCGATGTCACCGACGACACCTTCGAAAATGAAGTTCTCAACTCGACCATCCCTGTTTTGGTCGACTTCTGGGCAGAGTGGTGCGGCCCATGTCGCGCTGTTTCGCCCATCCTTGACCAGATCGCCGCCGAGAACCCCGACACGATCCGGCTCGTGAAGATCGATGTGGATGCCAACCCAGGCGTGGCTATGAAGTACCAGATCACCTCGATTCCGGCCATGAAGGTATTCAAAGGCGGCGAAGTCGTCAAGTCCATCATTGGCGCAATGCCAAAACCAGCGCTGGAAGCACAGCTTTCCGACTTCTTGAAGTAGGTTCTCGGCGCGGTGTGACCCAGTACGTGCAGTTCTGCTCTCTATGGTTGAAGGACGACTAGGGGAAGACATGACTGACGGCTTCGATCCCAACCCTCGGGAACGACATTTTGCAACGCGCACAGCGGCTCTGAGCGCCTCTGAAGTGCGCGCCTTGTTCGCCGTGGCCTCGCGTCCCGAAGTTGTCTCCCTTGCTGGCGGGATGCCTTTTGTCGCTGCCCTGCCTCACGATTTACTCGCTGAGGCAGTTCAGCGCACACTCCGTGACCGTGGGGAGGCAGCCCTGCAGTACGGGTCTGGTCAAGGCGTACCTCTGTTGCGGGAACAAATTCTTGACGTGATGGCGCTGGAAGGTATCAGCGCACACGCTGATGACGTCGTGGTGACCACGGGATCGCAGCACGCTCTCGAACTTCTCGCAAAGCTGTTTCTTGATCCAGGTGACGTCGTTCTGGCTGAGGGGCCAAGTTATGTCACGGCGCTTGTGGTGTTTCGCTCGTTCCAAGCTGAGATCGACCATGTTCCGATGGATGACCTTGGGCTCATTCCGAGTGCTCTCAGTGAGCACATTGACGCTTTAGCCGCCAGAGGGCGTAAACCGAAGTTTCTTTACACGGTGCCAACCTTCAACAACCCCGCTGGAGTCACACTTGCTTTGTCCCGGCGCAGCGAGATCCTCGAGATCGCACAGCGTCATGGCATCCTCGTGATCGAGGACAACCCTTACGGCTTGCTCTATTTCGGTTCGCCAGCACCGGATGCGCTTCGTTCCCTTGATGGAGACGGTGTTGTGTATTTGGGTACGTTCTCCAAAACGCTCGCACCTGGATTGCGCGTCGGATGGGTGCTTGCGCCCTCCGATATCCGAGATAAACTCATTCTTGCGAACGAGGCAGCGATTCTCTCCCCGAGTTCCTTCACCCAAATCGTCATCTCTGAGTACTTACAGGCAGCGGACTGGCGCGCCCAAATTTCCACCTTTCGCCATGTCTACCGGGAACGACGAGACGCCCTGCTTAGCGCGCTAGATGAGCACCTGCCCGGCATGACCTGGACTGTTCCCGATGGCGGATTCTACGTGTGGCTTACTCTCCCCAGCCAACTCGATGCAACGAAGATGCTGCCGCGAGCGGTCGACAAGCTCGTCGCCTACACCCCAGGAACCGCCTTCTACGCTAACGGCAACGGACGCAACAACATGCGTCTCTCCTTCTCCTACCCTTCGCCAGACTTCATCCGTGAGGGAATACGCAGGCTGGCCGGCGTGATCGAGGCAGAACTAGAGCACACTCAGGAATAGCCGTTTTCACCAATTTCGCCCAAAATGCGGTTGAGGTCGGCAATGCTGGCGAAGTCGATGGTGACGGTTCCTTTGCTTGCGCCCAAGGAGATCTTGACGCGAGTGTTAAGACGGTCACCAAGGCGATCAGCGATCTCCCCGAGCTGTGCCTGACGCTTGCCCTGCGTGGGCTTCGGCGACCGAGGCGCCTTCGTCGACACCACTCCGGCGGCCGCTTCTGCACCGCGCACCGTCAGGTCTTCATTAACAATCTTGTCCGCAAGCTTTTCCATCGCTGCGTCATCGCCGGCAGAAAGCACCGCGCGAGCGTGGCCAGCGCTCAATACGCCAGAAGCCACTCTTCGCTGAACAGAAGCGGGGAGCTTCAAAAGGCGAATAGTGTTGGTGATTTGAGGCCGCGATCGACCAATACGGGTGGCAAGCTGCTCCTGGGTGATGCCGAAGTCGGCGAGGAGCTGCTGGTATGCGGATGCCTCTTCCAGCGGATTGAGATCCGCCCGATGCAGGTTCTCAAGAAGAGCATCGCGAAGCATGTCTTCATCCGCGGTGTTCTTAATGACGGCGGGAATCGTGGGAAGACCAAGCTCCTTTGTGGCACGGAGCCTGCGCTCACCCATGATGAGTTCAAACTTCTCTGTGCCACCGGCACCAGTGCCGGACCCGCCCCCGAGCGGGCGCACAACGATGGGCTGAAGGACACCAACCTCGCGAATGGAGGCCACGAGTTCATCGAGCTTTTCTTTGGAGAATTCGGTGCGCGGTTGTACTGAGTTGGGAACGATTTGATCGGGGGAGAGGTTCACCAGTCGCGCGCCAGGTACGGCGACAAGACCAGTGCCGCCGCCAGTGGGGAAGAAGACATCGACTGGACGATCGGACGATAGGTCGTCAGTGGGAATCAATGCGCCAATTCCACGCCCGAGCCCGGTTCTCTTTGGTGCTGCCATTAGTGACGTAGACCCCTCTGTGCAATCTCTGCCGCGGCTTCCCGGTACGAGATCGCACCGGGGGAGCTTGCATCGTAACTGATCACGCTTTGCCCATAGCTGGGCGCCTCAGAGATCCGAACGGATCGCGGGATGAGCGTGGCAAGAACTTCATTTGGAAAGTGTTCTCGAACGTCATC
Organism: Actinomycetales bacterium; assembly: GCA_038243605.1. Taxonomy (GTDB): domain Bacteria; phylum Actinomycetota; class Actinomycetes; order Actinomycetales; family Microbacteriaceae; genus Terrimesophilobacter. Next base: position 218,815 of record JBBSQX010000001.1, on the reverse strand, counting down.
AACGACCTGGTGGGCCAGATTCGTGCGCCCGTCGTACATCGTCATCAAGATCGTCGACACCTTGAGCTTCGGGTTCAAGTGCTTTTCGATAAGCCGGATGTTGGAAAGCAACTGGCTGAGGCCCTCCAGCGCGTAATACTCACATTGAATCGGGATGAGCACTTCCGTGGCCGCGACGAACGCATTGATTGTCAGGAGCCCAAGCGACGGAGGGCAGTCGATGAAAACGTAATGGAACATTTCGCTCGAGCCTTCGAGAAACGTCTCGAGAGCGGTGTGGAGGCGTTGTTCGCGAGCCACAAGTGATACGAGTTCAATCTCGGCCCCGGCGAGGTGGATCGTGGCCGGAACGCAATAGAGAGTCTCGAACTCTGGACTGCGCTGCACCACCCCTGCTATTGGTTCGTCGTTGATGATCACGTCGTAGACACTCGGAGTGTCTGATCGATGCTCAACACCAAGAGCTGTCGAGGCGTTGCCTTGCGGGTCGAGGTCGATGACCAACACTCGCGCTCCAAAGTGTGCGAGAGCCGCCGCCAGGTTAACCGTGGTGGTGGTCTTGCCAACTCCGCCCTTCTGGTTGGCAACCGTAAAGACCCGTGTGGTCGTGGGCAAAGGCAGGTTTGTGCCGGAGAGGGCGTGGCGCCTTCGAGTCAGGTCCGCGAGTTCCCGAGCAAGCGGAGTCGAATCATCTGCGGTGAGCGCAGTGTTCGCTACCTCCGTCGTCTGGTCAGGATGTTTCACGTGAAACCTCGCTCAATTGGGGTTGAAATGTAGCTAGTGGTCGGCTCAGCTGGCAGCAGCCAGCGCCCCACACAATCAGTCAACTTTAGCCCGAAACACTCGGGTGGGCTCCGTGCCATACTCCTCGCCGAGAGTGAGCACCTCCACATTGCTGAGTCGCGCCTTCTTGATCGCTTTGAGCGCCGCGTCAAGTTCGCGCGTCACGCCCGCGCCCTTGAGAAAGAGAAGCTCCCCGCCGGAGCGCGCCAGCGGCGCAGAAATCGGAATGAGCTTGGAAAGCCCGCTCACTGCCCGCGCGGTAACTTGATCAAAAACCGGCAAGTGCGTGGCTTCCTCTGCCCGCGCTCTCACGACTTCCACGTTGCCGAGCGCGAGTTCTTTCACTTGGGAAGTCAGCCAATTCACTCGACGCTCCATAGGCTCGATGAGCACGAACTCCACGTCCGGGCGGGCAATCGCGAGAACAATGCCAGGCAACCCGGCACCGCTACCAACGTCGCCAACCCGCCCCGGCCTCACGAGTGGAGCGAGCAGCGCACAGTTCGCGACATGTCGAGTCCACAAGCGAGGTAGCTCAAGCGGCCCAATGAGACCCAGCTCTTCACCGCGCTCCGCGAGCGTCTTGGTGAAGTGACGAGCCACATCGATCGTGGGCCCAAACAAGCTCACCGCGAAGTCAGGCTCTGACTCCACATCTTCTGGATCAATTTCATGCGACATAGGAAACAATCAACACTGTTTCACGTGAAACATTGTGCACATTAATCCGTTACGCGCGAGTGATGACGGTGTGGCGGTCCCGGCCTTCGCCCTCAGACTCGGAAACCAATCCCTTACCTGCGACCAAGTCGTGAACGAGCTTACGTTCGTACGACGACATCGGTGGAAGATCGACAGACTCTGCGCCGTCACCAATACGCTCTGAAGCTCGGTCAACGAGTCGCGACAACTCCGCCTCGCGCGCTTGACGAGACCCACCGACGTCGAGGATCAAGCGGGAGAACGACCCTGTTTTCGTTTGAACCGCGATACGAGCGAGCTCCTGAAGTGCCGTTACGGTGTCGGGCTTTGACAGCAGTCGCAGGTTCGATTCGCTCTCTGAGTTCACGGAAATGTAGGCACGACCATCACGAGCGTCGATATCAATGTCGCCATCGAGGTCAGTAATGTCGAGAAGCTCCTCAATGTAATCCGCCGCAATATCGCCTTCGGCTTCGAGCTGTTCAACCGTGCGCTTCGAGTCACGGTCGCCGCTTGCCACCTGCGAGTCATTGGCGTCAGCATCCGACACCAGCGTTACGACATCCTCTTCGACGGGGGAGAGATCAGACACCTGTTACCTCTTCTTCTTACGGTTCTTGGGGTTCACAGGCTGGGAGCGCTGCGTGGACTTTAGTTCTTCTGGCTGCTCTTCGACGCCATCCTCGACGATCGAGATGCCAAGGCGGCGGTTCTTCTTGGCGATCCGTGCCTCGCGGGCGAGCGCTGCTTCGCTGCCAGGGGTCGGCATGTTCCGAATAACCAGGAACTGCTGCGCCATCGTCCAAATGTTGGAGACGACCCAGTAGAACATCACCCCAAGCGGGAAGGTAAAACCAGAGAACAAGAATACGAAGGGGAGTACGTAGAGCAGCATTCTCTGCTGCTTGTACATCGGGCTCGCCTTCATCTCTGGCGACTGGTTCTTTGACATTATCTGAAGCTGAGTGATGAACTGCGACGTCGTCATGACCACGACCATCAGTGATGCGATCACAATTACGGCAATGTTTCCGTCTGCCGTGCTGATCGCAAGCTTAAGGGGCGCGCCCAAAAATACTGCGCTACCAAAGAGATCTGCTAACGGCTTAGTCAACAGCCCGACACCGGCAATGTCGCTTTGCGCGTTACGAAGAACAGAGAACAGGCCAAAGAAGATCGGCATCTGAAGCAACAGTGGAAGGCACGAACTCAAGGGGTTCGTGCCGGTCTTCTTGTACATCTCCATCGTCTCGCGCGACATCGCCTCGCGCGAGAACTGGTCTTTCTTGCCTTTGTACTTGTCCTGAATCTTCTTGAGGTGCGGTGCAACTTCCAGCATTCGACGCTGGCTCTTGATTTGCTTTACAAAGATTGGAATCAGAGCAGCGCGCACCACGAGCACGAGTCCGACAATGGACAGCACCCACGTCACCCCGTCGGCTGCGGGCATTCCGATAGCGGTGAGAAGGGAATGAAACGCTACAAGAATCGCCTCGATAACCCATTTAATGGGCCAGAGAATTGTGTCAATGAACTGCATGCGGGCGTCAGGCCTTTCCGTTGGTGGGGGTCACGAAACCGAAGCGCGTGACCGCATACTTCTTTCGGGCGTTCGCGGGAACGTCATCAACGCCGCCTGCGGCCCAGGGGTGACAGCGTGCAATCCGCACAGCCCCAAGCCACACACCCTTAATCACGCCGTGCTCTTGAATGGCTAGCAGTGCGTACTGCGAACAAGTGGGGTAGTAACGACACACGTTTCCGTACAGTGGGGAGATGACAGCGCGATAGGTGCGCAAGATGACAACACAGACGTTGCGCGGCAGCAAGAGGAGAAACGTCACCGCAGTTCTCATCGCTGGTCGGCCCCCTTCACCGTCATCACAAGCTCATGACGAAGAGTAGCCCAGTCACGGTCCACGGAACCTGGCAAAACACGCGCCACAACATCGACACCCACGAGCCCAGCATCAACAAGTTCGCGCGCAGCCGCCTTTAGCCTCCGTCGAACGAGGTTGCGGACCACAGCGTTTCCCACCTTCTTCGTGACGACGAATCCAAACCGCGCTGACGAGCTCTCGGGCGTGGTCACGATGCTCACCGTCATGGAACTCATCGAGTGACGCTTGCCACGTCGAAGAACACCACGAAAGTCGGCTGCGGTGAGCAGGCGATTCGTCCTCGCCAGCACAGTGAACTCAGGCGGAGAGCTCTGTGCGGCCCTTACGACGACGCGCGCTCAAAATGGCGCGCCCGGCACGAGTATGCATCCGAAGACGAAACCCGTGAACCTTCGCGCGGCGACGGTTATTTGGCTGAAAAGTTCTCTTGCTCATTGCATTATCTCCACAGTGTCGTGATCTCCACTGGGCAATCAGCAACACAAACGCTGGGCCCCGGGAAGTAGGGTGCCTATTCGGCAGAAGTCAACTGAATAAAACTACGGCCTTAATGGCGCAGGGTCAAACCCCCAGTTCGAACAAGTATAGGTTCTCCCCAACCATTGAGAACTAAATCTCCGCACCAAGCACCAACAAACTAAGGTGGTGTCACTGCACAGTCGGTGGATAACCCTGTGAGTAACTAACGTGGAATACGAGGCAAACGATGGAAGATGGCGTAGATCCGACGAAGGAACTATGGCAATCGATCATGGATTCTCTTCGCTCTGACGACAGAATCACACCTCAACTTGAAGGCTTCCTGTCACTGGTTGAACCAAAAGGCATCATGGCCGGTACCCTCTACCTTGAGGTTCCGAACGATCTGACCCGTGGAATGTTGGAACAGCGCGTTCGCCTTCCGCTACTCAACGCCATTGCTGCGCTCGGTGACGACCAGCTCGTGACGACGTTCGCCATCGTCGTCAACCCCGACATCACCCAAGACTTTCTCGACAAGCCGGCCACGGCTACCGATCAGCCCTACGTTGAGCAGACGTTGATCCCGACCCCGGTTGATTCCGGGCGACGATCAGATTCCCGACTGAACCCCAAATACAGTTTCGATAACTTCGTGATCGGCGGGTCAAACCGGTTCGCTCATGCTGCAGCGGTGGCCGTCGCAGAAGCGCCGGCCAAGGCGTACAACCCGCTCTTTATCTATGGCGGGTCCGGCCTCGGAAAAACTCATCTCCTGCACGCCATAGGTCACTACGCAGAGAATCTCTATCCTGGCATCCGAATTCGATACGTGAGCTCCGAAGAATTCACAAACGACTTCATCAACTCGATCGCCAACAACCGAGCATCAATGTTTCAGTCCCGGTATCGCGAGATTGATATTTTGCTCATCGACGACATCCAGTTCTTGCAAGGAAAGGACTCCACACAGGAGGCCTTCTTCCACACCTTCAACACACTCCACGACCACAACAAACAAGTGGTCATCACGAGTGATCTACCTCCTAAACATCTCACCGGCTTTGAAGACAGAATGCGATCGAGGTTCGAGTGGGGTCTCATCACCGATGTTCAAGCACCCGACCTCGAGACCCGTATCGCCATTTTGCGCAAGAAGGCTCAGAGCGAGCGTCTTCAAGTTCCTGACGACATTCTTGAGTACATGGCCTCAAAGGTGTCATCGAATATTCGGGAGCTTGAGGGAACCCTCATCCGCGTCACCGCATTTTCGAGTCTCAACAAAACGCCGGTCGATCTTGCCCTCGTTCAGACTGTCTTGAAAGATCTCATCACCCTCGATGAAGACAATGTCATTGCGCCGGTCGACATCATTAACCACACCGCTGACTACTTCAAGCTCACGATGGATGACCTTTATGGTTCTTCACGTTCCCAGGCGATCGCCACTGCACGACAGATTGCCATGTATCTTTGCCGTGAGTTGACCAACCTTTCCTTGCCGAAGATCGGTCAACTGTTCGGAAATAGAGATCACACAACAGTTATGTATGCGAACAAGAAGATCAGTGAACTTATGAAAGAGCGTCGCTCGATCTACAACCAGGTCACGGAACTTACCAGCAGGATCAAACAAAACCATCGCTACAACAAGAATTGAACAGGCTTGCTACCAACATGTGAGCAAGTTGTGGATAACTTCCCTCTAGCTTGTGTAAAACAGACGGAGGCTGTGAATACGGTCACATCGAAAATTCCTGTTGTTCGAGGCTTCTCACTATCGATGAACAGGATGTACACATCTCACACCGTTGTAGTTTCCCGTGAATTACTAGCATTACGTAAGCTCTCCACAGTTCCCACAGCGGTTAATGTAATTAGTCTTTAAAGAATGAATATTGAAGTAAATAACCCTTAAGCGATCAAGGGCCGGCCTTATGCAAGTATTAAGGCCCGGACCGCACTCGCATGTACAGAGGTGAACATGAAGTTTCAAGTCAATCGTGATGTCTTCAGTGAGGCTGTTTCGTTCGCCGTAAAACTGTTGCCTCAGAGAACAACGTTGCCGATCCTCAGCGGAGTGCTGATTGATGCAACAGAAGAAGGCCTCACGCTTTCGTCATTCGACTACGAGGTATCTACGCAAACCACAATCAGCGCGAGTGTTGATGAAGGTGGGCGTGCTTTAGTGTCTGGCCGGCTTCTTGCCGATATCGCCAGCAGACTCCCTAACGCTCCTGTCAATGTGTCAACTGACGGTTCCAAGATCATCGTGAAATGCGGCAGTGCTAACTTCACTCTTCTGAGCATGCCGGTGGAGGAGTATCCAACACTTCCGGTGATTGCAGAGCCCACAGGGCTCCTTGCTGCAGAGGCCTTCTCGGCTGCAGTTTCGCAGGTGGCTGTCGCGGCAAGCCGAGATGATGTCACCCCGGTCATTACCGGGGTGCAGCTTGAGGTCACTGAGAACAGCCTCAGTCTCGTAGCGACCGATCGCTATCGAGTTGCCATTCGCGAAGTCGATTGGGAGTCCTCGGGAACCGGAACATCCGAAACTTTAACCGCATTGGTTCCGGCACGCACGCTCATGGAGGTGGGAAAGACTTTTGGGCACAGCGGAACAATTTCGGTATCGATCACCAACAGTGATGACCGGGAACTCATCGCGTTTAGTGCAGACAAGAAGACTGTGACCTCGCTTCTTATCAAAGGCAACTTTCCGCCCGTTCGCAGACTGTTTCCCGAGAGTGCAGACAATTATGCGGTGGTCAACACAGCAGAGCTCATTGAGGCAGTACGGAGGGTCTCGCTTGTTCTTGAGCGCGAGGCCGCGCTGCGATTCACCTTCACGATCGATGGTGTCACTCTCGAAGCAATCGGATCCGAACAGGCCCAGGCATCCGAAACTATTGATGGTCATCTCAATGGTGACGACACCGTCGTTTCATTGAAGCCCCAATTTTTGCTCGATGGACTTGGTGCAGTTCATTCCGAGTTTGTGCGGATATCGTTCACTAAAACAGACAACCCAAACAAACCGGGCCCGGTGCTGATTACGAGTCAGTCGTCGAAAGACCAGCCTGGCGCGGACAACTACAAATACTTGTTGCAACCGAACCTCCTGTTGCGCTGAGTTAGTTAGGGGTTGAATCGCCTAGAACTGCAGTTGGGTAGTTACGCACGGAGGTAGGAACGAGGTTCTTTTCATGCATATTGGTTTAGTAGGTCTCGGCAGGATGGGCAGTAACATGCGCACCCGACTTCGTGATCACAAAATCGACGTCACAGGCTTTGACAAGAACCCAGACGTCACCGACGCCACCACACTGAAAGATCTCGTTGAGGCATTACCAACGCCGCGCATTGTCTGGGTCATGGTTCCGTCCGGGGATATCACCCATTCCGTTGTCAAAGAACTTGTTGGTCTTCTCGACAAAGGTGATCTCATTATTGACGGCGGTAACTCTCGGTTCACCGAGGATGAACGGCATGCTGTTCTGGCCGATAAGCGTGGTGTTGGATTCATGGACGCTGGGGTCTCAGGAGGTATCTGGGGTTTAGAGAACGGTTACGGACTCATGGTCGGTGGATCCGATGAGCACGTAAAGCGCGCAATGCCAATTTTTGATGCGTTGCGACCAGAAGGTCCGCGCGAAGAGGGTTTCGTTCATGTTGGCCCGGTGGGAGCTGGGCATTACGCCAAGATGGTGCACAACGGTATCGAGTATGGCCTGATGCAGGCTTTCGCCGAAGGATACGAACTCCTAGATAAGCGAGAAGACCTCATTAAAGACGTTAAGGGGACTTTTAAAGCCTGGCAGCGAGGAACAGTGGTCAGATCGTGGCTCCTCGAACTTCTCGTGCGAGCGTTGGAACAAGATCCAGAATTTGCTGACATCGACGGCTATGTCGACGATTCAGGGGAGGGACGGTGGACCCTGGAAGAAGCTATTGACAATGCCGTGCCTATGCCCGCTATTTCTGCATCGATTTTCGCTCGCTTTGTTTCACGACAAGGAGATGAATCTCCCGCAATGAAAGCCGTCGCCGCACTTCGTCATCAGTTTGGCGGCCATGCAGTCAAGAAGACTGACTAGCCGCATGAACCGCCACAGGCCACTCTTCTTGTCGTGATCGTTTCACGGCTTAGTCTTACTGACTTCAGAAATTACACGTCAGTCGATCTTGAGTTGGTCGCGGGAGCAAACCTGTTCGTCGGCGATAACGGTCAAGGAAAAACGAACCTGATTGAGTCATTGGGGTACTTGAGCACACTCAGTTCTCATCGAGTCTCCAGCGACCACGCCATGATTCGTCAGGGAGAAGATGCTGCGATAATTCGGGCGCGTGTGCGGCACGAAGACAAAGAACTCCTGCTCGAAGTTCAGCTCAATCGAGTGGGCGCCAACCGTGCCCAGCTCAACAGAAACCAGATCAAGGTGCGAGAGTTACCGCGCTACTTTCACACCGTGCTGTTTGCGCCAGAGGATCTCGCGCTTGTTCGAGGTGAGCCTTCAGGGCGCCGCCGTTTTCTCGACGAGCTACTCGTCCTTCTCAGCCCGAGGTTCTCGGGTGTCATCTCGGATTACGAACGAGTATTGCGCCAACGTAACACTCTGCTCAAATCGGCCAGATCATCCGGCCTTCGCTCGGGGAGCCTTCCCACATTGGATGTGTGGGACGAGCGGCTTATCGCCCTCGGTTCTGAGCTGATTGAAGCGCGAATGAAGCTTGTTGCTGATTTGCGACCGAGAGTTTCGGCCGCCTACATCGCGGTCGCGGGAGATGACCATCACGCGTTGCTGACAAGCCGATTGAGTATTCTTGCGGGCGATCCAGACGCCGAAACAGAAGATCACGATGTTTCAACGTTGGTGACGGCAACTGATGCAGCGGCAAGATTTAGAGAATCACTTGACCGGCTCCGCCGAAGTGAACTCGACCGTGGAATCACCTTGGTGGGCCCACATCGTGACGATCTCATTCTTGGGCTCAACGGAATGCCGGCCAGGGGCTACGCGAGCCACGGCGAATCGTGGTCATTCGCGCTCGCTCTCAAGCTCGCCTCAGCGGGAGTGCTGCGCGAAGAGTCAACGGTGGGTGATCCGGTGCTCATTTTGGATGATGTTTTCGCGGAGCTGGATGTCTCCCGAAGGGATCGTCTGGCCGCGGCAATTGGCGACTTTGAACAGGTTCTTATTACTGCTGCCGTGTACGGTGATGTTCCCGGTGAGCTCGCGCACAACACGGTTCGCATTTCTCAGGGGGCGATTGTCGAGTGACACCAGAGCACTCAAGTAATGAGCACATCGCTGTGTTCGAGCGGTTTAGGCGAGTCTTCGGTAACCGCGCGGCCACGTCGGCAGATGCTCGAAAACGAGCCTCCCGCGATCCCGGCGCGACAACTCCGTTTGGAAAGGGGCGTGACCCCCAGGGGATCGCCGAGGTGATGGATGCGTTGACGACAAAGCTCGGTTGGAATTCACCGCTGGCCAAGTCAGAAATGCTCGCTTCTTGGCACGAGTTAGTCGGAGAAGAGACGGCAGCACACTCGTCACCGATCGGAATCGACGATGGTGTTCTTACGGTCTCCTGCGACTCCACGGCATGGGCAACTCAGTTGAGGTTGATGAGATCTCAGATCATCACGCGCATTGTCGACCGATTTCCTGCTGCCGGAATTGAAAGCATACGATTTGACGGGCCGGGCGTACCCTCCTGGAAAAAGGGCCCCAGATCAATTCCAGGGCGTGGCCCACGCGATACTTACGGCTAAGTGGGCAAAAGAGGTGGCCGAACCTAAATAAAGTCCACAGCCGCCCGAATTCGGTTTGTGGGGGCCACTACTTTGATAGAATCGAAAAGTCATCGAGGCAGCTACTGGTTCAGGAGCGGTGCCCGAAGAAACCATCAGGTAGGAGCTCGATCCATCCATGTCAGAAAATCCCAAGAACTCTGAGCCTGATGACAGTTACGGTGCCGACCAGATCCAGGTTCTTGAGGGTCTTGAGGCCGTGCGTAAGCGCCCCGGCATGTACATCGGCTCGACTGGTCCACGTGGTTTGCACCACTTGGTCTACGAGGTCGTCGATAACTCGGTCGATGAGTCCCTCGCCGGTTATTGCGACCACATTTACGTCACGATGCAAAAAGACGGCGGCATCCGCGTTGACGACAATGGCCGCGGTATCCCGGTTGCGTTAAACAAGCAAGAAAATAAGTCCACCGTCGAGGTCGTCTTGACCATCCTTCATGCGGGTGGAAAGTTCGGCGGGGGTGGATACTCAGTCTCCGGTGGTCTGCACGGTGTCGGTGTGTCCGTGGTGAACGCGCTGTCGAGCCGACTCGATGTTGAGGTTCATCGCAACGGGCACGCCTGGCGCCAGGAATATCAGCACGGTGTTCCGCAAGCACCCTTGGCGCAGGAAGAAGAAGTTGAAGGTACAGGAACAATCATCACGTTCTGGCCGAGCACTGACACGTTTGAGACCGTCGAGTTCGACTTCGATACCTTACGCGCACGGTTCCAGCAGGTTGCTTTTCTGAACAAAGGCTTGTCGATCACACTTACGGATGATCGCGACCTTGACGGCACGGGCGAGCCAGTCGTGCAGACCTACCTCTACGAAAACGGTCTTGTCGACTATGTCGAGTATTTGAACTCTGCAAAAAAAGCAGAAACCATTCACGACGAAATCATTTCGTTTGAATCAGAAGACCTGGAGCGCAAGATCTCTCTCGAGGTCGCGATGCAGTGGACGACCTCCTACCAGGAGAGCGTGCACACCTACGCGAACACAATCAACACGCACGAGGGTGGAACGCACGAAGAAGGATTCCGCGCCGCGCTCACCACGCTCGTCAACAAGTACGCACGCGAAAAAGCGATTCTGCGTGAGAAAGACGAGAACCTGACGGGTGATGACATCCGCGAAGGTCTCACTGCCGTGATTTCTGTGAAGCTCGCCGAACCGCAGTTTGAGGGCCAGACGAAGACGAAGCTTGGCAACACAGAGGCCAAGAGTTTTGTGCAGCGCTTTGTTGGTGACCAGCTCAATGATTGGTTTGACCGCAACCCGGCACAGGCGAAAGAGATTATTCGCAAATCGCTTGGAGCTGCGGCGGCGCGCATGGCGGCGCGCAAGGCGCGCGAGCAGACCCGACGCAAAGGTCTGCTCGAATCAGGCGGCATGCCAGGAAAGCTGCGCGACTGCTCGAGCAAAGACCCGAGCCTCTCTGAGATCTTCATTGTTGAGGGTGACTCCGCCGGCGGCTCTGCCGTTCAGGGGAGAAACCCAGAGACACAGGCGATTTTGCCGCTGCGCGGAAAGATCCTGAACGTCGAAAAGGCCAGGCTCGATCGCGCACTTGCCAATAATGAAGTGCAAGCCATGATTACCGCGTTCGGCGCTGGCATTGGCGAAGACTTCAACCCCGAAAAAGCCAGGTATCACAAGATCGTGCTCATGGCCGATGCTGACGTGGACGGCCAGCACATCACCACGCTGCTGCTCACGCTCCTGTTCCGCTACATGCGGCCACTGATCGATCTTGGATACGTGTACTTGGCTCAGCCGCCGCTGTACCGACTCAAGTGGAGCAATTCCCCGCACGAGTACGTGTACTCGGATCGTGAGCGTGACGCGCTGGTCGCGGATGGTCTCGCTGCAGGAAAGCGCATCCCCAAAGAGAACGGTATTCAGCGTTACAAGGGTCTCGGTGAGATGGACTACAAGGAATTGTGGGAGACCACGATGGATCCGGCAACCCGAACGCTTTTGCAGGTCACTCTGGAAGATGCGCTCGCCGCGGACGAAATATTTTCCACGCTCATGGGCGACGACGTCGAGTCACGCCGAAACTTTATCCAGAAGAACGCAAAAGACGTTCGTTTCCTCGATATTTGATCGCCGGAAGAATCGAGAACTGAGAACACATGGCTGACGAAACTCCCACTCCAGACAATGCTGATGCGGGCAACGCTGACGCAAACAACGCTGACGCAAACAGCACCAACGCAGACAACGCGAGCGCCGACCACGACCACATCCCGGGTGTGGAGATAGACCTCGCGCACGACAAGATCAATCAAGTAGATCTCCAGATGGAGATGCAGCGCAGCTACCTCGACTATGCGATGAGCGTTATCGTGGGCCGGGCGCTTCCTGACGTTCGCGACGGGTTGAAGCCCGTTCACCGCCGAGTGATTTACGCGATGTACGACGGTGGCTACCGCCCAGACAAGGGTTTCTCCAAGTGCACCCGCATCATCGGCGACGTGATGGGGCAGTTCCACCCGCACGGCGACTCGTCGGTGTACGACGCCCTTGTGCGCCTCGTTCAGCCGTGGAGTCTTCGTTACCCGCTCGCGCTCGGGCAGGGAAACTTCGGCTCTCCCGGTAATGACGGGGCCGCTGCCCACAGGTACACGGAAACCAAGATGGCCCCCCTCGCTATGGAGATGGTGCGGGACATCGAAGAAGATACCGTCAACTTCCAAGATAACTACGACGGCCGCACGCAAGAGCCAACGGTTCTTCCTGCCAGGTTCCCGAACCTTCTGGTGAACGGTTCGGTGGGTATCGCTGTGGGTATGGCCACCAACATCCCGCCGCACAACCTTCGCGAGGTCGGCTCCGGTGCGCTCTGGCACCTTGCCAACCCTGAGGCAACGCAAGAGGAACTAGTTCAGGCGCTTCTTGAGCGCATCAAGGGGCCAGATTTTCCGACCGGCGCACAAATTCTTGGGGTGAAGGGCATTCAGGATGCCTATCGCACTGGTCGTGGTTCGATCACGATGCGCGCCGTCATCAACGTCGAAGAGCTGCAGGGCAGGCAGTGCCTCGTTGTGACGGAGCTGCCGTACCAGGTCAACCCCGACAACCTTGCGCTGAAGATCGCCGAGCTTGTCAAGGAAGGCAAGATCTCGGGCATCGCCGATATTCGGGATGAAACCTCTGGGCGCACCGGCCAGCGACTGGTTGTCGTTTTGAAGCGTGACGCCATTGCGAAAGTTGTGCTCAACAACCTCTACAAGCACACACAGCTGCAAGAAAACTTCGGCGCCAACATGCTGGCGATCGTCGATGGCATTCCGCGCACGCTGCCGATAGACAGTTTCATCACACTCTGGGTCGAACACCAGATTGACGTCATCGTTCGCCGCACGACGTTCCGCTTGAAGAAAGCCGAAGCGGATGCCCACATTTTGCGTGGCTACCTGAAAGCGCTCGACGCGCTGGATGATGTCATTGCGCTGATTCGTCGCTCACCAACGGTGGACGAAGCACGCTCAGGCCTCATGGACCTTCTGACCGTGGACGAGCTGCAAGCCAACGCCATTCTCAACCTGCAATTGCGTCGTCTGGCGGCGTTGGAGCGTCAGAAGATTCAGGAGCAGGCAGCAGAACTTGAGCGCCTCATCCTCGAGTACCAAGACATTTTGGCGAAACCGCAGCGCCAGCGCGACATTGTGAGCGAAGAACTCACCGAGATTCTCACCAAGTTTGGCGACGATCGCCGCACCGAGATCCTTTACGGTTTCGACGGCGATATGAATGTTGAAGATCTCATCCCCGAAGAGGAGATGGTGGTCACTGTGACGCGTGACGGCTACGTCAAGCGCACCCGCAGTGATAACTACCGCAGCCAGCACCGCGGCGGCAAGGGCGTTAAGGGCGCGCAGCTGCGTGCCGATGACGTTGTTGAGCACTTCTTTGTCACGACGACCCACCACTGGTTGCTGTTCTTCACCAACAAGGGGCGCGTTTACCGCGCGAAGACGTACGAGCTGCAGGAGGCCGGTCGCGACGCGAAGGGTCAGCACGTTGCGAACCTTCTCGCAATGCAGCCCGATGAAGAGATCGCGCAGATTCTCGACATCACCAACTACGCAGAGGCCACCTACCTGGTCCTGGCCACCCGCAATGGACTCGTGAAGAAGACTCGGCTCACCGAGTACGACACGAACCGTTCTGGCGGAATCATCGCGATTAACCTGCGCGAAGAAGACGAACTTGTGTCGGCAATGCTCGTCGAAGAGACATCCGATGTGTTGCTCGTTTCGCGCAAGGGGATGTCGATCCGTTTCCGTGCGGATGACGCGGCGATGCGCCCAATGGGCCGGGCGACCAGCGGTGTCATCGGAATGCACTTCCGTGATGGCGACCAGCTGCTCTCAGCCTCAGTAGTCGCCGATGATGGTTACGTCTTCGTGGTCACCGAGGGTGGCTACGCGAAGCGCACAGATGTGAGCCAGTATCGCGTTCAAAACCGCGGTGGGCTCGGCATCAAGGTGGCGAAACTGCAGGAGGCCAGAGGCGACCTCACGGGAGCCCTGATCGTCGAGGAAGACGACGAAGTCCTTGTGGTTCTTTCCAGCGGCAAAGTGGTACGCTCTGCCGTGGCCGAAGTACCGGCCAAGGGCCGTGACACCATGGGCGTAGTGTTTGCCAGGTTCGCGGACGACGACAAGATTATTGCCATAGCGAAAAATAGTGAACGCAACCTGGCCGGGCAAACGGAGGATGACAGTGAACAGTCACTGGATGAAACTCCCGAAACTTCCGACCGGGTAGGGAAGGATCACACGGCAAATGAGTAGCCTCGCAGAAAAGCTCCAACGTAAGTCGCGTAAAGCGACAGCCACCAAGCAGGTTCGCCTGAAGCTCGTGTACATTGACTTCTGGTCGGCAGTGAAGTTGTCATTCTTGCTCGCTGTGTGCGTGGCAATCGTGCAGATTGTCGCCACATTCCTCATCTGGATAGTGCTCAACTCCACCGGAATCTTCACACAACTATCCAGCGTTCTTGTCGATGTTCTCGGCGATCCAACGTTTAGCGTTTTGGAGGCCGTTGCCTTGCCGAAGGTCATGTTGTTCAGCGCTGTTGTCGCGTTGCTCAGTGTGGTGGTTGGCACAGCACTGGGTGCAATCGCCGCGTTGATCTACAACATGAGCGTGAAAGTGACGGGTGGTTTGCTCGTAGGCTTTACGAATAACTGATCGGATTACACGATCAGGGGGTCGGTGCGATAATCTCGTATCTGCCTCACTCGGGGATATAGCTCAGGCGGTTAGAGCGCTTCGCTGATAACGAAGAGGTCCCAGGTTCAAGTCCTGGTATCCCCACGCACGACCGTAGTTGGTAGTTGGTAGTTGGTAGTTGGTAGTTGGTAGTTGGTAGTTGGTAGTAAGTAGTTGGCATGGTGTACCGGGTGTCGAGATGGCACTCGGCGCTGGGGTCGCGGTGAACGCCAGAAATGGCTTTCACTCGAAGCCCCACCGCGCGAGAAGCGCCGGCGTGCAAGCTAGCGGGGGGCCTTAGCTCAATTGGTAGAGCGCCTGCTTTGCAAGCAGGAGGTCAGGAGTTCGATTCTCCTAGGCTCCACATATTTTCCTCACCGCGCAAGCGATCCGCGCGTGGATGGCTTGCGCGAGTCGTACCGACCGCGATACACCCGACCGACACGCATCCGGTCGCCACGCATCCGGTCGCCACGCTCACTCAAGCGTTGAGCACGTGGCGACGAACTAGTCCGCGATGGCCGCTTCGGGCTCGTCGTTGACCCAGAGCTCGTCATCCGCCCTTAGCGTCTGCCATGCGGCATAAGCGATTCCCGCTGCCGCCACAACGCCGACACCAATCAGGATGTAGCGACCGATGCCACTACTGGACTTCACGGGCACGACAGTCTTTGACGCCGAATGGGTGATTCGGCTGAGGGCCTGACGGACTTGTGGGCTTCTCGCCAGTTCTAGGGCCGCCAGCGCGGTACCTAAGGCCGAAGAGACGGCGGGAAGAACATCGCGCGTCACTTTGTCTTTCGCCGAATCCGCGAAATGACGCCCGGCATCAAGCCCTGACTCGACACCTGGGCGCACGCGGGACTCGTAGACGTCGCGCACTCGAGGGACAACCTCTTCGCGGCTCACGTTGGCAAGTTGCTTGCGAGCTTCTTTGACAACTTTGGATGCGTGGTCGAGAACATCTTTCTGGTCGTCCCAGAGCTCCGACGCTCCCCGCTTCAGCCGGTTGATTTCTCGCTGACGCTTCCGTGACAGTTTCATCGGTAACCTCCGTCTTTTGGGTGGTTGGACACTCTCTCTATCTTCCCACGAGCCATGCTGGCAGCAAACACTGTCACGCTGGGTGAATGCTGACACCGGATGCAGCCATCCGGTCACACACTGTGGAAGAATTGCACAATGTCTGCACACACACACGTCGCCGTTTTTCACACGAGCTTGGGAGACATCACTGTCAACCTGCTCGCCAACCACGCACCCAAAACGGTCGCCAACTTTGTTGGACTGGCCACGGGAAGCATTGAGTGGACCGACCCGGCCACGCACGAAAAAACCAATCGTCCGCTTTATGACGGCGTCATCTTCCACCGCATCATCGATGACTTCATGATTCAGGGCGGTGACCCGCTCGGGCAGGGTATTGGTGGCCCCGGTTACCAGTTCGATGACGAGATCCACCCCGAACTGAACTTCAATGAGCCCTACGTTCTCGCCATGGCGAACGCCGGCACCCAGGGTGGCCGCGGCACGAACGGTTCACAGTTCTTCATCACGACTGTTCCCACCCAGTGGCTACAGGGCAAGCACACCATTTTCGGTGTCGTGGATGGCGAAGAGTCCAAGAACACGGTGAAGAAAATCGAGTCGGTCAAGAAGGACCGCAATGACCGGCCCACCGAGCCGGTAGTGATTCAGAGCATCACCATCACCGAGCTTTAAGAGTGAGTGATTCGTCCACAAGGTCATCGGATGTCTGTTACCGGCATTCGCAAAGACAGAGCTTTGTTCTTTGCCAGCGTTGTGGACGAACCATCTGCCCTGACTGCCAAACTCCTGCGGCTGTCGGATACCACTGCCCTGAGTGCATGAAAGAAGCGCGGCAGTCTGCGCCGAAAACAAAATCCCGCGTAGCGATGGCCGTTCGTTCGAACAGTTCAACGCCGGTGGTCACCTATTCGCTGATCGCGATCTGCGCGCTCGTCTACATCGCACAGCTTGTCAGTGGCGCGCTGACTGACGCAGTGTCAGATCCTGTGACCAACGCCCTGTTCTATCCGCCGTACTTAACGGAGGTTGAACCGTGGCGAATGGTCACCTCCATGTTCGTGCATTCCCCTGGGTCATACCTGCACATCTTGTTCAACATGTTCTCGCTCTTTGTGATTGGGCCGCCCCTTGAGGTGGCCTTGGGTCGATGGCGGTTTCTGAGCCTCTACATGCTGAGCGGTCTTGGCGGTTCCGTCGCCGTGCTTCTTCTGACTCCCGGTACGGGCGTACTTGGGGCCTCTGGCGCGATCTTTGGACTCCTAGGCGCCTTCTTCATCATCCAGCGCAGCCTCGGTGGTAAGAACGTGCAGATCATGATCGTGATCGCCATCAACCTGGTGATTGGGTTCTTGATTCCCAACATCGCGTGGCAAGCGCACCTGGGTGGGCTCGTCGTTGGCGGAATCGTCGCGTACGCCCTCTTTCAGACGAGATCTCCGAGGCAAAAGAACCCTCAGCTGTTGCTGTTGGCCGGCGTTCTCGTGGGCCTCATCGTCTTGACCTTCGTCGGCGTAGGACTGCTGCACGCGCGCTTCGGCTAAGACTTCCCACAGGGTTATCCACAGTGGGGATAATTACACGACTGTAATTGTGGCGATCATCCAACTTTGCTGTCTATGAGCAACAGTGCCTATGAACGCCACCGAGTCGTCATGAGGAATCCAACGAAAAGGATACCGAATCCGACGAGAATGTTCCCGTCTTTGAGGGAGGCGACCGGCAGGGTACCGGCGCTCACATAGAACACGATGATCCATGCGAGGCCGACCAACATCAGACCGAACATGATCGGTTTGAACCACACCGCATTCGGAGCGTCGTTGCCCGAGCGGGTCTCCTGCGGTTGGTCTGAGTTCGCGGTGCTTCTTGCCATGCCCGAATTCTAGCCTGAAAGACATACCTTCCATCCACACTAGAGCGGGGTTACTCGCCAACTCATTTAGAATCGAACTCATGACCGAACCTGCGGTGGCGTCTCGCCGAGCCATCACGCGTGCGCGGCGACGCCAACGGCGCCGACTCAGTGTGGTGGGGATCATCGGCGAGGTTCTCATTACCGCAGGGTTTTTGGTGTTCCTTTTTCTCGGTTGGCAACTCTGGTTGAACGACATCATTGTCGGGGCAGAAGACAATCACACTGCCGCTAGTTTGGGTCAGACGTGGGATCCCGGCAACTCCAGCACGAATGATGAAGAGGTCGACCCCGACTTTGGTGAGCCCGCCGTCACAGCACAACCTCAAGAAGATTCAACATTTGCTGTCATGTACGCACCTCGATTTGGCAGTGACTGGTTGCGCGAGGTGGCAGAAGGAATCAGCGTCAGTGAGGTTCTCAACACGAGGAGAATCGGTCACTACCCTTCGACTCAGCTACCGGGCCAAATTGGAAATGTTGCCCTCGCCGCGCACCGACTCACCTACGGCGCACCGTTTAAAGACATCGACCAGTTGCGGCTTGGAGACAAGCTCTATCTTCAAACAAAAGATGGATACTACGTCTACAGCTTTCGCAACCTGGAATACGTCGGTCCGAGCGGTGTCGGCGTGCTCGAGCCTGTGCCACAGCGAGCGGGGGAGGCGGCCACCGAAAGCCTGCTCACCATCATGAGTTGCAATCCGAAATTCTCTGTGGCGGAACGAATTATTGCCTACGCTGTGTTCGAGTCGTGGCAACCAACCTCAGCTGGACCACCGGCAGAGATCGCGGCAATCGTGAATGCGAGGGGCTGAGAAGTGTACGGAGCATTGTGGCACATCCTCCCAGGCCCCGCATGGGTTCGAATTCTAATAGTTCTTGCACTGCTCGCGGCCGTGCTGTTTAGCCTTGTTGAGTGGGTCTTTCCTTGGGTGAACTCCCTGCTCCCGACCCAGGAAGTGACGGTCGACGGATGACAAAAATCCTCGTTATCGATAACTACGACAGTTTTGTGTACACGCTCAACGGATATCTCCTGCAGTTGGGTGCAGAGACCACCGTGGTGCGCAACGACGACATAGATGCCGTAGATATCGCACGTGAAGCATCCAAATACGACGGCGTGCTTCTCTCACCGGGCCCTGGCACCCCAGCAAACGCCGGAATCTCGATCGCACTTGTACACGCAGCCCTCGCGTCGAACCAGCCACTCCTTGGCGTGTGCCTTGGCCACCAAACCATCGCGGAGGCGCTGGGGGCAACCGTGACCATTGCCGAGGAGCTCATGCACGGCAAGACGTCACTGATTACGCACGATAGCAGCGAGCTTTACGACGACGTACCACAACCGTTCACCGCAACCAGATATCACTCCCTTGCGATTGTGAACTCGACCGTGCCACCAGAGCTCACCGTGACATCACGCACTCACGATGGCGTGATCATGGGCGTACAGCACGCAAAGGCGCCAATCTATGGTGTGCAGTTTCACCCCGAGTCTGTGCTCACAGAAGGCGGCTATCAGCTCATTGCCAACTGGCTCACAATCGCCGGGCTCACGACCGCAAAAGACGCCGCCGTCGGGCTCACCCCGTTGGTGAACCTGAACTAACTCCCAGAGCAGTAGGTCAACGTCATTGTTGACCTTTGTGGATGCACGCCGGCCGCCAAACTCTGGGCCGTCACGACTTGACCTGCGCAACTGGCATCTTCGGTCAGCACGAGGTTCAGCCCAAGTGGGTCTAAAGCACGGTTGGCGTCGGCGACCAACGCACCCACAACCTGAGGCACGTCAATCATGCCATCTGAGACGACAAGGTCCACCACTGTTCCCGCGCGCGCGGTGACGCCGCCCTCAGGAGTCATTCCCATGACAATACCGGCCGGCACAGAAATAGAGTGTGAGTTTGTGGCGGCGCCGTACGTGAAGCCAGCATCCGTCAACGCTGCGATTGCCGAGTCCAGCGTCAAGTTCGTGACGATCGGAATCGACACGAGAGTCTTGCCCGTCGAGACCCACACCTTGATCGTGTAGTCCTTGCCCACCTTGGTTCCGGGCGCGGGGTCTATGCGAGTGATGGTTCCCTCTGGGGTCTTCTCACTCGGCTCCGTCAAGCGGCTAGGAACCAGCTGAAGATCAGTGATCTTTTGCGCACCACTCTCGTAGGTCATTCCCGCCACGTCAGGAACTTCGACCGCGAGATCGGTGCCAATTTGTGTGGGCTGAAGGTTCATTACCCACAACATCACGGCAACGAGAATCACGGCCATGATGGTCACACCGGCCCAGATCCACGCCACCGGCGGTCTGGATTGCGTGCGAACCACTCGATCATCAGCAGAGTTGGCCAGCTGGCGCATTGTTGCTTCCGACCCAGCGCGGGATGCCGGGTTGACGCCGAAGAGCGTGGCATTGAAGTCGTCTTTGATCACTCTGGTCTTCACCACTTCGCCCGAGGCCGCTGACTCAAGCGCCGTGCGGAACTCGGCAGCGGACTGGTAACGACTGAACTTGTCTTTCTCGAGAGAATGCATTGCGACAGCATCCATGGCGGGTGAGACCTTGGGGTTGAGTGAGCTGGGCTTTACCGGAGTCTCGCTGATGTGTTGGTACGCAACAGCCACCGGGCGGTCGCCGTGAAATGGTGGCTCACCGGTAAGCAACTCAAAAAGAACCACGCCGGTGGAATACAGGTCGGTGCGGGCATCGACAGTTTCACCCCGCGCTTGCTCAGGCGAGAAATACTGTGCGGTGCCCAAGACGGCACTGGTGTCGGCGACGGTAGCTGAATTATCAGAAACCGCCCTGGCGATACCGAAATCCATCACCTTAACCTGGCCATTTTGAGTGACCATAATGTTGCCAGGCTTGATGTCGCGATGCACGAGAAGTGCTCGGTGACTGTACTCGAGCGCGGTGAGAACCTGGCCAACAATTCGCGCAGCTTCGTTGGGTTCTAGAGGGCCATCAGACACGATGTCTTTCAGAAGGCGCCCGTCAACGAACTCCATCACAATGAACGGCACTTGCGACTCAAGACCGCTCGGGTCACGAGCCGTTTCTTCTCCCGCATCAAAAACCCGCACAATTGTCGGATGCGCCATGCGGGCCGCCTTTTGCGCCTCTTCACGGAACAGAAGTCGGAATTTTGGGTCGTTGGCGAGTGACGGCTTCAGAAGCTTGATGGCAACCTTGCGATTCAGCCGGGTATCGATCCCAGCATGAACATCTGCCATACCACCGCGGCCGAGAAGCGCACCGATCTGGTACCTGCCAGCAAGCAGGCGAGTGCCTTCAGTCACGTGTATGTCTCCCGGGTGCAGGGTTAATTTCTAGCAAGTGTACCCGCAGTCGATGCGCGGTCATGGAACCGTCAGCGTGAGCGCGTCTGACGGCGGTGAGGGTGTTCCTGAGCAGGTTGCCGTATACGAAACCTTGGTGTCACCAGGAGCCGTCGCGAGGGTAATCGTGGCGGTGGTGCCGCTGACAACTGGGTTAACACTCGTCACGGCTCCGTTCTCGATGGCGACGCTGTACCCACTCAGTGGCGTGGCCGCCGGGCAGCCAGAGTATGCGGACCAGTTGATAGTTATCGACTGGGATACCGTGTATGGCCCCGCCGGTGTTGCGGTGAGGTCGCCGGGCTTTGCCGTTGGCGCTGGAACGGCGGAGTAGATCTTTACATTGATCGTTGTGCCTTTTGAAACATTACCGGCAGGGCTAATGGCGTAAACCTTGCCCTCTTTTGCTTTGCTCTCGGCCGGAGTGCCTTCCGTGACGTCATAGGAGAGCCCCTGAAGGTCGAGCGCCGCCTGCACTTCGTCTCTCGTCATGCCCTCGAACTGCGAAAGGTTGATGTTGACGAGGGTCGATGTTGGGGTTGGGGTGGGCGTTGAGGGTTTAGGTTTCGGGGTGTCAGCCGTCGACGGGGGGGTGCTGGGTTCGACTGGAACATTAGGTTGCGCAAACAGAGCGATAATCGCACCCACGAGGACAACGACCAGAACGGCGATGAGCGCGATGAGTGGCCAAGTCCACGGGTTTCGGCGCTTTGTCTCCAACGAATGAGCGCCCTGCGTTCCACCGTCTACTGCGGGAAGAATCTGAGTGGTGGAGGCGCTACCAAACGACGCGCTCAGCGGAATATCTCCGAGAACGCTGGGCACAGCGGTAGCCGCCGCGCCAACATCCCCGCGACGAAGCGCCTGCGCTGCACGAGCAAGGTGAGCAGCAGAACCGGGGCGATCAGCGGGGTTCTTGGCGATGCACGAGTACACAAGATTGCGCACCGGTTCGGAGACGGTCGCCGGCAGGTCAGGCGCGGTGTCATTGATCTGCGCCATGGCAATAGCCACTTGAGATTCCCCCGTGAAGGGGCGACGACCAGCAAGAGCTTCGTACGCGACGATGCCGAGGGAGTAAATGTCAGTGGTGGGTGAGGCTGAATGCCCGCTTGCCTGTTCGGGAGAAAGGTACTGAACAGTACCCATGACCTGCCCGGTCGCCGTCAGCGGAACCTGATCGGCGATACGGGCGATACCGAAGTCGGTGATCTTTACCCGGCCATCGGGGGTGATAAGCAGATTGCCTGGTTTGATGTCGCGGTGAACCAGCCCGGCGGAGTGAGCAGCGTGCAACGCAGAAGCCGTCTGCGCAACAATGTCGAGAACCCTATCGGTGGCCAGAACCCGCTCGCGTTCAAGGATGGTGGAGAGGGCTTCGCCAGGCACGAGCTCCATGACGAGGTAGGCGCTGCCTTCTTCTTCGCCGTAGTCAAAAACGTTGGCAATGCCCTCGTGATTAACCAAGGCAGCATGACGGGCTTCTGCGCGAAAGCGCTCAAGAAAACCGGGGTCGCCAAGGTACTCATCTTTGAGGATCTTGATCGCGACGGTACGCCCGATGACCAGATCTGTGGCTTGCCAAACTTCGCCCATGCCTCCGATCGCTATGCGGTTGGAGAGTTGGTACCGCCCACCGAAGGTGAGGCCGCTTGTGGGTCTCATTTGTTCAGCACCGCCTCAATAACCTTTCGTGCGATTGGAGCAGCAACAGCATTCCCGTAACTGGTTCCACCATCTTCGATGACGACAGCGATGGCAACTTTCGGATTGTCTGCCGGTGCGAATCCGGTAAACCACAGAGTGTACTGAGCACCTTCGCCGTTCTCCGCTGTTCCCGTTTTTCCACCGACATCGATGCCACTTATTCTGCCATTGCTTGCCGCGCCATTGTTGACGTTATTGATCATCATGCCAGTGAGTGTTGATGACGTTTGCTTACTGATCGGCGAGGTGAGCACTTTGGGCTCAAAAGGATCGAGAACAGTCAGATCTGGGGCAATGACAGACCGTATGAGAGTTGGTTTCATCATCTGCCCCCCATTGGCAATGGCGGCGGAAATCATGGCCATCTGGAGAGGAGTCACCCGCACGTCGGCTTGGCCGAAAGACGAGAGCATGAGTTGCGGGGCATCCAGTGAGTCCGGAATGGTGCTTGGCGTCACGGACATCGGGATGCCGAGTTCAGAGCTGAACCCGAATCGCTTCGCATAGTCGCGCAAGTCCTTCTGCCCCAAAGCTGCCCCAAGCTGTGCAAAGGGAATATTACAACTGAGCCGCAGAGCATCCGCAATACTGACCGTGTCGCCAGGGCCGCACTTTCCGTTGTCGGAGTTGGTGATCACGGAATTGCTCAACGGCAGCTGCAGTGTGGCGGGATTGGGGAATGTGCTGTCGGCGGTGAAGCGACCACTATCTATCGCGGCGGCCGCAACGACCAGTTTGAAGACGCTGCCCGGGTGGTACAGATCGCCACTGATGGCCCGGTTGAAAAGAGGATCGCTCGGGTCATCAAGGAGCTCGTCGTAGGCCGCAATTACCTCGTCATCGATGTGTGACGCTAAGCGGTTCGGATCGAAGGATGGTTTGGAGACCATAGCGAGAATGGCGCCAGTAGTCGGATCGATCGCCACGACCGAACCGGGATGGTCACCAAGGGCGTCCCACGCCACCTGCTGGACATCGGGATCGATCGTCAGTTCAACGGCAGCGCCTTTCGGGTTCTGCCCGGTGAGAATTGAGTTCAACTTTGCGAGGAACTGGTCATTCGCCGTACCGCTCAAGTAGTCGTTGAGGGAACTCTCGATGCCAGTATTACCTTGATTGAGCGTGAAGTAGCCGGTGATGGCGGCGTACATTTCGGGATTCTTGTAGACCCGCTGGAACTTGTACTTGTCATCGACGGGGACTGACTCAGCAATAGGTTCCCCCGCAACGAGGATGGGGCCACGCTCGGCCGAATAACTGTCGTACAGGGTTCGCGTGTTCTGATCGTGAGCGCGAAGGTTATCCACTTGAAAAACGGTGATCGTCGTCGTCGAGACCATCAACGCAAGAAACATGATGAGGATGGCGCCGCTCACCCGCTTGAGCTCTCGATTCATGGGCCGATCACCAGCCTCGGCTGATTACGCACAGAATCGGACAGACGCAAGAGCAACGCAACAATGATCCAGTTCGCCACGAGAGATGAGCCACCCGCCGCGAGAAATGGTGTTGTGAGCCCGGTGAGGGGAATTACTCGCGTCACCCCGCCAACGACGATGAAGACTTGCAGCGCGATCACGAAGGATAAACCGACAGCCAGCAGTCGGCCGAAGTCATCCTGCCCGGCAAAACCGATGCGCATTCCGCGGGAAACGAACATAAGGTACAGCGCGAGAATCGCGAACAGGCCACCCAGACCGAGCTCTTCTCCGAGGCTCGCGATGATGTAGTCACTCTGCGCCAAGGGAACAAGTTGCGGTCGGCCTTCGCCGAGCCCCGTGCCGACAAGGCCGCCGTGCGCCAGGCCGAACAGCCCTTGAACAAGTTGGTAGCTGCCACCAACTGCATCGTAAACGGCAGGGTTAAACGCGTCGAGCCAGGCGTGAAAACGCGACGCAACGTGGCTGAAAATTTGGCTCGCGGCAAAGGCCCCGCCGACGAAAAGTATGAGACCAAGTACGACCCAGCTCAGCCTTCCCGTCGCAACATAAATCATGACAAGGAACAGCCCGAAGTAGAGAAGAGAAGTCCCGAGGTCCTTCTGCACGATAAGCACGACCATGGCAGCAGCCCAAATAACAAGGATCGGGCCGAGATCGCGTGCTCGCGGAAAACGCATTCCAAGGAACTTCTTGCCCACAAGAGAGAGGCTGTCCCGAGCCTGAACAAGATACCCGGCGAAGAAGACCGCGAGAGCAATCTTTGCGAGTTCACCAGGCTGGAACGAGAAGAAGCCGAAATCCAACCATAACCGCGCGCCAAAACGCTCGCTGCCAATACCGGGCAGCAGTGGCAGAAGCAGCAAAACGATGCCCGTGAACATGGCGATGTAGCGATAACGCTGCAGAACCCGAGGGTTGCGAAACACGACAACCACGGCGAGAGCAATGATCATCGCGATGGCGGTCCAGGCGATCTGTCGAGTACCGTCGGCGCTCCACCCGGTGAGCTTCTCGGCTATATCGAGCCGATAGATCTCAGCGATGCCGAGGCCGTTAAGCAGCGTCGCGATGGGCAAGATGAAGGGGTCTGCTTCTGGCGCGACAAAACGAAGAGCGATATGGAGCCCGAAGGCGAGCAGCGCCAACACCCCGCCAAGCCAAATGATCTCAGTGTGGATCTCACCCAGCGCACCAAGTTGCACGAGCATGACGGCGGCACCGTTGAGAACGACAGCTACCACAAGTAACAGAAGCTCGAGGTTGCGCATCTTTGCGGGAATGTGAACGTGCAACCGCAAGGGTGAGGAGGGAGGGGTGGCCTCCTCTGAAGAGGGAGGTTTCTCTGGAGTCAGCTTTGCCGTCGCGTTAGTCATTAATCGAACGGCCCAATCGATCGATGATCTCGCGAGCGTCGTTGAGGTCTTTCGCACTGATGGTGTCCACGACAGTGGAGCGAGTGTACGCGCGCAAATCTTCTAGCTTGATACTGGTTTGCTGGTAGACACTGTGCAGAGAAATGGGGCCCAAGTCCTGCTGAACTCCTTGATAGATGGCCACAGTTTCGCCGTTTGCGCCAACGTAATAGTGCGACTGCGTCCAGCGATACCCAAAGAGAAGACCGACGATAATCGCGGCGATGATGAGCACGATTCCGGCAAGCCAGGTTATGCGCCGTCGAAGCGCTCGCCTCTTGTCTTCCAGAATGAGCTCGTCGAGATACTCCTCAGATTCGGGCTCGAAGTGGCTATCTTCGTGTTGCGTCGACTTGAGCGGGTGAAGCAGAAGGGTCGGCAGCCGCAAGGCGCGGCGGGCGCTCTCTGCTTCGTAGGTCAACGGCAGCGCAGCTGAGCCGACAGTGAGGGGCGGGCTGGATGCCGACTCTGGGCCGTCTCCCACATCCACCATCACAATGGTGACGTTGTCGGGGGCTCCCTGGTCGAGTGTTTCCCGCACGAGCCGGTTGCAGGCATCCTTGATTCCGGTGAACGTCTTAAGCGTTGCCGCAATTTTCTCGTCGGTGAGATAACTACTGAGCCCGTCGGAGCAGAGCAGCCAGCGATCGCCAGGGCGCGTTTCGTGTATTGCTGTATCGATCTCAGGAGAGGAGTCGATGTCGCCGAGCACGCGCATGAGAACGTGCCGACGAGGGTGAACCGCTGCCTCCTCCGGCGTGATTCGGCCGCTGTCGACGAGGCGTTGAACGAAGGTGTGGTCGGCGGTGATCTGCTCGAGAACTCCGGCGCGGTAAAGGTAGATGCGCGAGTCACCGATGTGGGCGATGACCATTTTGTCTTCGACGCGCACCATCGCGCTCACCGTTGTTCCCATGCCGGTGAGTTCTGCGTGATCGAAGACGGTTTCGGCGATCATTGTATTCGCCGCGCGAAGGGCGCTCTCCAGAGCGAATTCAGCGTCTTGCGGGGAGGAGTAGAGAGCGTCTGCTTCGACGACGCGCTTCAGCGCGATCGCGGAAGCGACATCGCCACCCGCGTGCCCGCCCATGCCATCCGCAACAAGAAAGAGGTGACGGCCCGCGTATCCGGAGTCCTGATTATTGGCGCGGACCTTGCCGACGTGCGATACCGCAGCGCTCTTACCTGTGGGTGGCATTGTGTTAGCCCCGCAGCTCGAAGCTGGTTGTACCGATGCGGATCGGAGTGTTGAGCGGAACAGGCGTTGGCACAGTTACCCGCGCGTCGTCGAGGTACGTTCCGTTCGTGGAGTCGAGGTCTTGAACGGCCCACTTATCGCCCCAAAAAAACAAACGCGCATGATGGGTCGATGTGTAATCGTCTCGAATGACGAGTCCACTTTCTGCTGAGCGCCCGATGGTAATCGGCTCGGCAGTGAGCTGAATCTCGAGGCCCTCTTTTGCGCCAGAAGTGATGACGAGCCGCTTCGCATTGTTGAGGTTGGCGATCGTGACGTCACGGGAGGGCTTGCTCGCTGGACGAGGTTCAACGGAAGGCGCTGAGGATGAGGTTTGCGCCACATCTGCCGGCATCCGCCGCACACGTTGACCGAAGAGGTCGGAGCGCAGTGCGTACACGATGGCGAAAATGAAGGCCCACAGCACAAGAAGAAAACCGAACCGAAGCGCGAGCAGCGTAAGTTCACTCACCAGCTAGTACCGCCGTCCGTGGGGCGCTCGACGCGGAGGTCGTTGAACTGGTCGATCGATGCGGATTGGGCAAGCACTCGGAACACGATACGGGTTCTGCCGATAGAAATCACCGAGTCGGCAGGAAGCGCGGCCTTTGTCACCGGAACTCCGTTCAATTTTGAACCATTGGTGGAGCCAAGGTCGTTCACCTGCGCACGCTTGCCGTCCCACAAGATCTCGACATGGCGGCGGGATGTTCCGGTGTCGTCGACGGTGATGTCCGCCTCAGCGCCGCGGCCGATGACGGTGTGCGATTTTGTGAGTGGGTAGCGCTGCCCGTCAATGTCGAGAATCGGCGTCCAGGAGATTTCACCCTTGACGTTGGTGGAGTCGATCTGCACAACACCCTCTGTGAGAGTGAGGTCCTCGACAAGCTTGATGCTGATCCCGCCCGCGAACTGGTAGTGCTGGGCAGTGGCGTGAGTCTGAACCAGCTGCGTCAACTCGTCGATGAGCGAAGGCCCGATCCCCGTCATCCGCGTGTAATCTCGCGCTGCAAGGCGAACAATGAACTGATTGGGAACCAGAATTCGTTCGCGCGACACGATCGCCGCTTTGGTGTCAAGTTCTCGCCGCAGGGCTGCAGTGATCTCGACGGGCTGGAGTCCACTCTTAAAGGTCTTGGCGAAAGCGCCGTTGACGACGCGCTCAAGTCCTTTTTCAAAACTGTCTAAGAGGCCCACGGATCTCCCTTCTTACTGTGTAGATGTTAGCCGCTGCGGTTGGGCGTACAGCGTCGTCCAGCTGAAACCAGTGCGAGTCGGCCAGATAAGGGAGCGCACGACAGCACCGCGCTGTGATAATCTCACTACGCTGCGCGGGTGGCGGAATTGGTAGACGCGCTGGCTTCAGGTGCCAGTACTCGCAAGGGTGTGGGGGTTCAAGTCCCCCCTCGCGCACGACTGTCCTGTCTCAGGACAAAGGAAACCGTTGAACCTTTTGGGTCAGCGGTTTTCTTAGTTTTTGGGTCGCAGGTCGAGCCGGCGAAGCAGTTGCGCGTTCAGTGCAACCACAACGGTGGATGCCGACATAAGAAGTGCGCCGACCTCCATGGGGAGAATGAACCCGATCGGCGCAAGTACCCCGGCAGCGAGCGGAACAGAGATCAGGTTGTAGCCAGCGGCCCACCAAAGGTTCTGCGTCATCTTGCGGTAACTCTTCGTGGAGAGCTCTATCACGGACAGAACTGAACGCGGGTCGTCACTGGCCAAGATGACACCGGCGGAGGCGATCGCGACATCCGTGCCCGCCCCAATAGCAATGCCGACATCCGCCTTGGCAAGCGCGGGGGCATCGTTGACACCGTCTCCGACCATGGCGACTTTTCGACCCTCATGCTGCAATTCGGCAACCTTCGCCGCCTTATCTTCCGGGTGCACGCCGGCAAATACTCGATCGATACCAAGCTCAGCGGCGACGGACTGCGCCACTGCATCTGCATCCCCGGTGATCATGACGACCTGAATACCGCGCGATTGGAGCTCCCTCACTGCCTGCAGAGACTCCTCGCGAACCTCATCGACGAGCCCGATCGCGCCGACGACCTCACCGTTCTCGAGTACGTGAAGGATGGTGGCTCCGTCCTTGGCCCAGACCTCAGTTTCACCCATGGCAGTTGCCTTGTGGCTGGCCAGCAAAGAGGGGCCTCCCACAGAAATTTTGCGATCCTTGACGGTGGCGGTGACGCCGATTCCGGCGGATGCCTGAAAGCCAGTTGCCGATGGGGTTGAGATCTCGCGGTCGTGAGCTGCGCGAACAATCGCTTGTGCCAGTGGATGCTCGCTGTCGCCTTCTGCGGCGGCCGCCCAACCGAGCACATCTTCTTCGCTCGTGCCACCGACCACAGCGACGTGCACGACAACGGGTGCGCCCTTGGTGAGCGTGCCGGTCTTGTCGAACAGTACGGTGTCGATGGTGCGCATGCTTTCCAGCGCGAGCCGGTCCTTAATGAGCACGCCAGCCTTCGCTGCACGTTCGGTCGAGATCGCAACGACCAGAGGGATTGCCAGCCCGAGGGCGTGAGGGCAGGCGATAACGAGCACCGTGATCGTGCGCGCAATCGCATCGTTCGGACTGCCGACCAGAGACCACACGATGGCGGTGATGACCGCGGCACCCAGGGCGAACCAGAACAACCAGCCGGCAGCCTTGTCGGCAAGGAGTTGCGCGGGCGAGGAGGAACTCTGCGCTTCAGAAACCAGCTTCTGAATACCAGCGAGGGCAGTGTCTGCCCCTACCGCTGTTATCTCCACTCGCAGAGCTGTGTCGGTGGCGACCGTTCCCGCGACAACTTGGGCGCCAGGGCCACGGCTGACCGTGCGCGACTCTCCGGTGATCATCGACTCGTCGACATCCGCCGTGCCCTCCGTCACCGTGCCGTCGGCGGGAACTCGACCGCCGGGGCGAACGATGACCAGATCGCCCACATGAAGATCCGCAGGTGAGACAACGCGGATGTCGTCTCCGTCAATGAGCTCCGCCTCATCTGGCAACAGAGCAGCAAGCGATTCAAGAGCTGTGGATGTTTGCGCGAGCGACCGCATCTCAATCCAATGCCCCAACAGCATGATCACTATCAGGAAGGCGAGCTCCCACCAGAACTCCAGCTCGGACGCGAGAAGTCCAAGACTGGCCCCCCACGAGGCAAGGAAGGCCACCGTAATAGCCAGCGCAATCAGGAGCATCATTCCCGGCTTGCGGGAACGGATCTCGGAGAGAGCCCCGGTGAGGAACGGTTTGCCGCCCCACACGTACATGACCGTTCCGAGAACCGGTGAAATCCACGTCACGACGAAGTTGCTGGGAAGCGAGTAACCAAGCAGGTTCGCGAACATTGGGCTGAAGGCAACAACCGGGACCGCAATCGCCAGCATGATCCAGAACAGTCGCCGGAACTGCGCGACATGGTCTGCGTGGCCCGTGTGACCCGTGTCTTCTGTGTGCCCCTCCTGCTCGGACTCTTTATGCCCAGAGTGTTCAACAGTCTGAGTGCCGATCGAGTCGTCGTCGTGGCCCATGCCCGGCTCGTTCTCGGTGTCGTGATGGTTGTCATTATGCATACGCTTGTCGCTCATGCTCTTAACCTATACCCCACAGGGGTATCATTCAATCCCTGAGAAGCAAAATGACGGCAAATTTTGAGCACGTCACTGCACATTGATGATGCCCATCATTCCGGCATCCTCGTGGTCGAGGATGTGGCAATGGTAGACGGTTTTGCCGGTGAAACCCTCGAACGGGATACGCACCGTCACGCTACTGAGGGCGGGTACGTTGACGACGTCCTGCCACTGGGGAGGGTCGCTCAGCGAAGTACCAATGATTTGCATGGGCCACACGTGCAAGTGGATTGGATGATCCATCGGCGACGTATTGGTCAGGGTCCATTCCTCCATCGCCCCTGCTTGCACAACCGTGTCAACCCTGGTGTGGTCGAATGGCTTCCCATCGACGGTGAAACTCATCATTCCGGCGCCCATTGTCATACCCATGTCGAAGGTAAGTTCCCTACGACCGGTGACCGGCTCGGTTCGCAGATCTCGTGAGCTCGCCTGCTCGGGCAGAGGAAGGAGTGCGTCTGTCGTCGTTTCGCCCGTGACGTCGAGCGTGAGAAGGTCGGTGCTGGAGGACGCGGCGCTGGCTCCCATCATCCCCATGCCGCCGCGATCGACGGGTAGCGTGCGCAGAACCGACCGGCCAGCCATCATGGTGACGAGCAAGTCCGCACGGTTGCCTGGCGCCAGCACTACTTCCTCCACGTCTTGCGGGATCGCAAAGCGTCCAGAGTCAATCCCCAGCAAGTGCATGACTTGTCCATCGAGTCGCAGTTTCAAGTACCGCGACGTACACGCGTTGACGACGCGCCACCGCTCCCGCGTTGAAGGATGAGATGTCACATGCGGAGAAGTTCGCCCGTTCACGAGCACCAGGGCGCCTTCTCTTCCCATCATCCGATCCATGGGTGAGCTGCCAACAACTTCTCCGCCAGTATCCAGGGTGATGTCGGAGATGACGAGAACCCGCTCCCGAGTTACCGGAAGCGGCTCGTTATCCTCCACGACGATGGTCCCGTATAGCCCACCGAACACCTGATCGGCAACGTTGCCGTGGTGATGCGGGTGATACCAGTACACCCCTGGCGGATGATTCGGGGGCAGCTGGTACTCGTAGTCGAAGGCAGTGCCCGGCTCAATAGCCAGAAGCACGTTGTCGCTGTTGCCCTCTGGCGACACGTGCAACCCGTGCACATGCAAATTGGTGGTGTCGCTCAGCTGATTATCGAGGGTTACGCGGAGCAAATCTCCGGGCCGCAAGAACAAGGTAGGGCCGGGAATCCCGCCATTGTAAGTAAGAGCTGTGGCGTTGAGGCCGCCAAGATGAACTGGTCCTGCCGCGGAGGTGAGGCGCGTTTGCAAAACTCCACCCGCGCTCCGCAGGGCGTGAGGTTCGAAGAACTTGTCTCCGGCAGCCGGGCCCGGACTTGGTATCCAACCAGCAAGGAGACCGGCTGAACCGACGAGCACGCCAGCAGCACCAACACCGCCCAGCAGGAGAGCGCTTCGGCGGCTAATGGGTTGCATCAGCCATCCTTACCGAGCGGTGACTCACCAAGCACCGACAGGCGCTCCCGATATTCGTCCGTCGTCAACTCGCCTTTGGCGTAGCGCTCCTCCAGAATCTGACGAGGTGTGCTCGTTGCCACTCCTGCGGCCACACCAGATTGAACTTCGCTAGCGCTACTGCGCGTAATCCCGCCGGTGGTTGCTCGCACAATGACGAAAACGAGGAGCAGCAGACCAGCAATCGCCACCAATCCCCACAGCCACATCCATCCCGATCCGTATCCATTTCCGAACATCATGAGAAGGCTCCTTCTGGCTCGGCTCAAAGATAGATTCGAGGTCTTTGAAACTGCTGATAGTCGCGCACTCTGGCATAATTTAACTCGACGGCCCAGGGCTCCGGCGCTCTGGGTCATGTGGCAACATGCCAGGGCCCCTGCGGTCAAGATCACTCCATGATGGCGGCGACATGCGCGATTGCGCTGCTGGTGCCTCTCCTTCTCATAGGCGCTGCCCGGATCACGGCTACGTGGCGTCCGTTCGTGCAAAGGATGCAGAGTCTTTCACAACGTGTAGGAGCAGTGGCACCCTCGATGCCGCCTTCGTTGCTTGCTCTCTCGATCAGCCGGACGTGATTTCG
The DNA here is from genome assembly GCA_038243605.1 of Actinomycetales bacterium. GTDB lineage: Bacteria > Actinomycetota > Actinomycetes > Actinomycetales > Microbacteriaceae > Terrimesophilobacter. The sequence continues at coordinate 186,125 of JBBSQX010000001.1, read as the reverse complement.
CCCGTCTAGGTTCACGGTGACGGTGGTGAGTGATTAACACTTCTTCCGCCTTCAGCGTGTGCCAGCGCAGCGCCATTTACTCCGCAATCTTGCTGACCCCATCCGGGCCCGAATCTTAGAAATGAACCTCATTATGAATGAACACAACACACCAATTCCACCTGCCAGGAACTACGGCTCTGCGAGTGGGCGGAAGAAGACCGGAATGGTTGCGGTCGCCCTCGGCTCGGGCATCGCCACCATTCTCACCGCAACGCTTCTTCTCTCGGGATGCGCTGCCACGAGCACCCCGGGGTCGATACCGTCGACCGAAGTGACCTTTCAACACATCCACAAGCTCGAAGCAGGGCAGGCCGACGGGGGCCTCTTGGTCGCAGCTCACGATGGCCTCTACCGACTGGTACTCGGAACCAACGGTGAGGCCACCGTTGTTGGCCCCGTCGGCGGCTTTGACTTCGATCTCATGGGCTTTGCCATTGCGGGAGGCACGGCCTTCGCCTCCGGTCATCCAGGGGCGGACACGACAGGCACCTTTGGCACGCCAAACCTTGGGCTCATCTCCAGCACGGATATGGGCGAGAACTGGACCAGCGTCTCACTCACCGGGGTGACCGACTTTCATGCGCTCACCGCGTCTGTCGATGGAAACACCGACGCGCGGGTGTTCGGGATCGACACCAGCAAACAGCGCATCCAGCGCAGCTTGGATGGCGGACGAACCTGGAGTGAGGGTGCCGAGATTGTTGCCCGCGACATCTTCGCAGTCGGTCAGCAACTTTTCGCCACCACTCCGGATGGCCTTGCGGTCAGCGACGACGATGGCTCCACCTTCGTCATCGACTCGAGTGCGCCAGACCTCTACTTAGTGGCAGCGGATCACGAAGGCCAACTTGTTGGCGTGGACATCAACAGAACCCTCTGGACGCGTAATGCAGGAGGAGTGTGGACGTCAGGAAGTACCGTAACCGGTCAGCCAGAGGCGCTCGCCGTCGACGGCAAACGTATCTACGTTGCCGATGAACGCGGAATTGCTTTCACCGAGGACCTCGGTGCGACGTGGATGGTACTAACCTTGCGCACCTAGTGGCCACGTGAGCGCTATTTGTTCTGGGGTAGCGCTCGCAGGTGAATGCCTAACGCGGATGCCCGTGCCGGTGATGACTGTCTGGGTAGTGCTCGTGGGTGTGGGTAAGCGGCTTGTGGGTGTGCACGTGCTTATGCCCACCCCGTGCACCGACCAGTTGATTCTCTTCGTGATCGTGCTGGTGGTGCTCGTCGTGGGTGTGCCAGTGATCGTGGGTCACTTCGTCGTGGGTGTGCTCGTGTTCGTGACGTTCACTGAGATGAAGCCACACCCCGATAGCCATGAGCAGCCCGGCGATGATGATGGGCCAACTGACGGGATCGCCGATGGCGATAGCGAGAACGGCGCCAAAGAATGGCGCAATCGAGTAGTACGCACTGGCCCGTGCGGTTCCGACGTGACGCATGGCGACAATGAAGAGTGCCAGGCTGACGCCGTACGCGAAGAATCCGATCACCATTGCCGCGGTGATATTGAAGATCCCCGGGAGCTGGGCCCCGAGCACGAAGGCGAGTATCAGGTTGACGGGACCAGCAATCCCACCTTTGATGGCCGCCAGCCAGGTCGCATCGTTGAGGGCAACTTTTCGCGTGAGGTTGTTGTCGAGGCCCCAGCTCAGGCATGCACCAAGAATCGCGAGCGAAGGCCATGGGCTTCCGAAGTTCGCACCGGAGGGGATGCTGAGGGCAACAGCCCCGGCGACGATCGCGAGCATCCCGAGTGCAATTCGTCGGTCGAAATTCTCCCGGAAAACGAACCACGCCAATGCTGCCGTGAAGACACCTTCTGCATTGAGCAGGAGCGAGGCTCCGGATGCCGGCATGTTTGAGAGCCCGAACATCAGGAGCACGGGCCCCGCGATTCCACCGAAGAACACCGCGCCAACCAGCGGCAATATCTCTGCCCGAGTGATGCGAACTTGCGGTGCGCGGCGAACCAGACGGTAGAGCCCAAGGCCGATCCCTGACCCGCAGTAGAGGAGCCCAGCGAGCAGCCACGGGCTCACGTTGGCATTGAGTAGAAGTTTTGCCAACGGTGTACCAGCGCCAAAGAGGAGCGCAGAGACAAGGGCGGCTTGAACGCCGACATTGCGAAAAGCATTCCCCATCAGACGGTCCCTAGAGTTCGGTTTGATCAGCGTCGAACGTTTGCACTGGTGTCATGCGGTGTGCGTCGAGCAAAATGTTCGCGGCGTTGGCGTCTCGGTTGGTGGCGGCATCCAGAATTTGGTGATGCTCGCGATGCGTGGCCGCGCGATGCTCGGGGTCCACAAAGAACGCGCTGCGGTAGGCATCGGACTGATCCCAGGTGATCTCGATCAACCGAAGAAGCTGCGGTGAGTGGGAGGCAGAGAAGAGGGTGAAGTGGAACGCTCGATCAAGACGAATGAGCTCTTCGATCTGCTCGTTCTTATCGGCAGCCTCCATCGCCGTGATGAGCTCACCCATCTGAGCAATCACGTCGTCATCAATGATGGCCAACGCCTTCTCGACCGCGAGCGACTCGAGGGCTGAGCGGATGAGGCACAGCTCGACAAGTTCGTCGCGGTTGAGCTTCGTGACAAAAAAGCCGCGATTGGGATAGTGAACCAGCATGCCCTCTGACTGCAAAGTTTTGAGAGCTTCACGCACCGGGATCACGCTCGTGCCGAGGCTTGACGCCACGTCTTCTTGCAGAACTTTTTGGCCGGGTTGCAGTTGACCACTGTGAATCCAACGCCGCAACTCTTCGAGCACGGCGCGCTGCGTCGTGCTGGGGCGCTGGAAGCTCGTCGTGGTCACATCGCACATCCTACGGTCTTGGCGTCAAACATCCTCAGATCTTGTAATATATAACATCTGAGGTTACGCTCGGCGATGGAGGCAGACAATGAAGCTGATCAAGAACTTCGTCAATGGCGACTTTGTCGAGGGCCGCAAACTTTTCGACGACATCGACCCCACCACCGGAACAGTTATTGCCCAGGTGCACGAGGCAGATCGCGCTCTCGTCGATTCTGCCGTCGCCGCTGCGCGAAGCGTCATGAATGGGCCATGGGGGCACGCCACGGTTGCGGAGCGTGCAGGCCTCCTGCGCCGGATCGCCGCGGGCATCGACGAGCGCTTCGAAGAATTCGTGCAGGCTGAAGCCGCCGATACTGGCAAGCCGCTCGACGTGTGCCGCACCATGGATGTGCCTCGGGCGATGCAGAATTTTGTCTCCTTCGCCTCGACCCTTGAATCCACCGGTCTCGCGGCCTTCCACACCGAACTTGCCGCGGGGAAGGCCGCACTCAACTACGCCGTGCGCAAGCCGCTCGGTGTTGTTGCTGTCATCGTGCCCTGGAACCTCCCTCTGCTGCTCCTGACTTGGAAGCTTGGCCCGGCCATCGGCTCCGGCAACGCTGTTGTCGTGAAGCCCTCCGACGACACCCCGCAGTCGGCGACTCTGCTTGCCGAGGTCATCACGGCGGCAGGTGCTCCGGATGGCGTTTACAACGTGGTGCACGGATTCGGTGTGGATTCCGCTGGTTCGTACCTCACCGAGCATCCGGATATCGACGGTGTCACCTTCACCGGCTCGACGGCCACGGGAAGCGCCATCATGCGCACCGTGTCGGATCGTGTGCTGCCGGTCTCCTTCGAACTGGGCGGCAAGAACGCCGCTGTTGTCTTCGCGGATGCCGACATCGAGAAAACACTGGATGGCCTCACCCGCTCCGTGTTCTTCAACACCGGGCAGGTCTGTCTGTGCACCGAGCGCGTCTACATTGAGCGCCCCATCTTCCAGCAGATCGTGGACGGCTTGGCCGAGCGCGCACGCAACCTCGTCTTCGACCAGCGCGGGGTTGATGCCAACGGAAAAACTGCCATCGGCCCACTGATCTCTGAGGTGCACCGCGAGAAGGTGCTGTCGTATTACAAACTCGCGAAAGAAGCCGGGGCCACGATTGTCGTCGGTGGCGGTGTGCCGCACCTGACCGGTGATCGTGCTGACGGCTTCTGGATTGAACCAACTCTGTGGACCGGGCTTACTCAAGACTCCGTACCCATGCGCGAAGAGATCTTCGGCCCGGTCGCCGGACTCATTCCGTTCGATACAGAAGAAGAAGCCATCGCGCTCGCGAACGACACCAAGTACGGCCTGGCCGCTTCGGTGTGGACTCAAGACATCAACCGCGGGCACCGTGTCGCCCAGAACCTGCGCGTCGGAATGGCGTGGGTGAACACCTGGTACCTGCGCGACTTGCGCTCGCCGTTTGGTGGGATGGGCAAATCCGGCATCGGCCGTGAAGGTGGCGTGCACTCCTACGACTTCTTCAGCGAGCCCACGAACGTCTGCTTGGCGCTATGAGCCACAACGATACGGACAACAGTGAGATGAGCAACGTTGAACGGGCTGCAGCGCGGCTGGCGGAGGCGCGCGCGACAGGTGAACCGTGCGCTCCCGTGCGCGATCTGATTGGCGAGACGAGTCAGGATGACGCGTACGCGGTGCAGGAACTGTACGTCGACGCTGAACGCAGGGCTGGCAGCAGATTCGTCGGTCGAAAGATCGGCCTCACCTCGCGGGTTGTGCAGCAGAATCTTGGGGTCGATCAACCCGACTTCGGCGTGCTCTTCGACCACATGATCTACGGCACGGCCGAGCCTCTCGACCTCGCGAACTTTCTGCAGCCGAGAGTGGAGGGGGAGATCGCCTTCGTGTTGAACCGTGATCTCGACTCCCCGACCACGACGGTGGCGGAGGTGTTGAGCGCGACCGATTACGTGCTGCCCGCCATCGAGGTCGTGGATTCGCGCATTGCCGGGTGGGACATCCGCATCACCGACACGATCGCTGACAATGCCTCGAGCGGTGCTGTGGTGTTGGGAACAACGCCATACTCGCTGCGTGGGCTCGACCTCATGGAGATCGGCATGGTGCTCGATCACCAGGGCGAACCCGTGTCGGTCGGCGCCGGTTCCGCGTGCCTCGGGTCGCCCGTGAACGCCGTCACCTGGCTTGCTCGGGAAGTTGCTCGCCGCGGCAGCCCGCTGAAGGCCGGCGAAATCATTCTTTCTGGCGCACTCGGGCCCATGGTCGGGGTGAGCGCACCCGGTCGGTACCGGTTGTCGCTCAGCGGCATGGGCCGGGTGGATGCCGTGTTCATTGAGTCAAAGAAGGAGAGCGCTTCATGAGCGTAGGGGTAGCCATCGTCGGTTCCGGCAACATCGGAACAGACCTGATGTTCAAGGTGATGCGGCTCTCTGAGCAGCTCACAGTTAAAGCCATGGTCGGTATCGATGCCGCCTCCGATGGGCTCGCCAGAGCGGCCAAGCTGGGCATTGCGACCACCGCTGAAGGCATGGATGGCCTCATCGCGATGCCGGAGTTCGCCGACATTCAGATCATCTTCGATGCCACATCCGCCCACGCGCACATCGAGAACGCGCGTATCGCCGCCGAACACGGCAAGCTCATGATCGACCTCACCCCTGCGGCGATTGGCCCGTACGTTATTCCGGCCGTCAACCTTGCTGGTCTTGAGGCTGGCGTCCCGAACGTCAACATGGTGACCTGTGGCGGGCAGGCAACCATCCCGATTGTGGCCGCAGTGTCTGCCGTGGCCCCAGTGGCATACGCCGAAATTGTCGCCTCTATCTCCTCCAAGTCGGCTGGCCCTGGCACTCGCGCCAACATCGACGAGTTCACCGAGACCACGGCACGCGCCATCGAAGAGGTGGGCGGCGCGAGCAAGGGCAAGGCCATCATCGTGCTGAACCCGGCAGAGCCCCCCGTGATCATGCGCGACACCGTGATCTGCATGGTGGAGGGCGACGAGCTTGACCAGGCCGCTGTGGCGGCATCCGTCACTGCAAGCGTTGCGACGGTGAGCGAATACGTTCCCGGTTACGCGCTCAAGCAGGAGGTGCAGTTCGACCGCGTTGACGTACCGTTCCTGCCTGCACTTGGCACCGCATTCTCAGGCTGGAAGGTGACCACATTTCTTGAGGTTTCTGGTGCCGCGCACTACCTGCCGAGCTACGCAGGAAACCTCGACATCATGACCTCGGCCGCACTGCAGACGGCCGAAAAGATTGCGAAGACTCGCGGATGGGTAGCAGCATGAGCACCAAAATTTACGTTCAGGATGTGACCTTGCGCGACGGAATGCACGCGATGCGTCACCAGTACACGACCGAGCATGTGCGCACCATCGTGGCTGCGCTGGATGCCGCGGGCGTGAGCGCGATCGAAATCGCCCATGGCGACGGTCTCGGTGGCTCGAGCGCCACCTACGGTTTCGGCGCCCACACCGATTGGGAATGGATCGAGGCGGCGGCATCCGCGGTGAAGAATGCCGTGCTGACCACGCTGATTCTGCCCGGTATCGGCCGCATCGAAGACCTGAAGCGTGCCAAGGATCTCGGAGTGAAGAGTGTTCGGGTGGCCACGCACTGCACAGAAGCGGATGTCTCTGCTCAGCACATCACGTGGGCCCGCGAAAACGGCATGGACGTTTCTGGCTTCCTCATGATGGCGCACATGAACCCGCCGGCGGAGCTCGCGGAGCAAGCGAAGCTGATGGAGTCGTACGGCGCGCACTGCGTCTACGTGACCGATTCCGGCGGGCGCCTTTTGATGTCGGATGTCGCCGAGCGCATCGACGCGTACCGTCAGGTGCTGAAACCCGAAACCCAGATCGGCATCCACGCGCACGAGAACCTTTCACTGAGCGTGGCCAACAGTGTCACGGCGGTCGAGCATGGGGCTTACCGGGTGGATGTTGCGCTCGCGGGCCAAGGTGCTGGGGCAGGTAACTGCCCAGCAGAGCCGTTCATTGCGGTGGCCGATCTGATCGGCTGGGACCACGGCTGCGATCTGTTCGCACTGCAGGATGCCGCCGACCAACTGGTGCGCCCGTTGCAAACCCGCCCGGTGCGGGTCGACACTGAAACCCTCACACTAGGTTACGCCGGCGTGTACTCCAGCTTTTTGCTGCACGCCGAACGGGCAGCAGAACGCTACGGACTCGACACCCGTGAGATTCTGATCGAGCTGGGCAAGCGGCGCATGGTCGGCGGCCAGGAGGACATGATCGTGGATGTTGCCCTAGATCTTGTGAACGCACGGAAGGCGAGCGCGTGAGCGTGGCATCCGATGCCACATCGAGCATGGCGTCTGGCATGACGTCCAACACGGCGTCTGGCATGACGTCCAACACGGCGTCTGGCACGACATCTGTCGTCGCGGCAACGCTCGACCAGGCCCGTCAGAACCGCCGCGCGCTCGGGCCAAATGACTTCACGTATGAGCTCAACGTGCACGAGGCGTACCGCGTGCAGCACGAGGGTATTGCCTTGCGGGTGCAGCGCGGCGAGGTGCCATCCGGGCTCAAAATGGGTTTCACCAACAAGGCAAAGATGCGCCAGATGGGTGTCGACAGTGTGATCGCCGGCCAGCTGACGCAGGCCACGCTCGTCGCCGATGGCGGTGTGATTGACCTCTCCGACTTCATTCACCCGCGCATCGAGTTGGAGGTGGCATTCCGCATGGGTTCGGATGTCGACTTCACGGACCCGCTCTGCGACCCCGCCGCGCACATCGATGCAGTCGCTGTTGCCATGGAAGTGATTGATTCCCGCTTCGCCGGGTTTGGCTTCGACCTGGGCAAAGTTGTCGCAGACAACACCTCCGCTGGCGCGTACATTCTCGGCCCCTGGCTCGCGTGGGATCACCGCGACCTCTCCAACCTGTCCGCCGAACTTGACGTCAACGGCCAGCCTGCACAGTTGAGCTCGACGGCGGCGATTCTTGGAGATCCACTTCGGGCCCTGACCGAACTGCGCACGCTCGCGCGCGAACACGGGCTCGTGCTTCGCGCGGGGGAGACAGTGCTCGCAGGCGCGGCGACCGAAGCTGTGCCACTCGTGCCCGGCGTAGTTGACGGTCGAATTGCTGGCCTCGGTTCGGTCATGGTGCACGCGGAGTCGTCAACGAAAGCAGCGTCAACGGATGCCACATCAACCCAAGGAGCGCGCTCATGACTGATCACGCTCGGGTAGTCGCCGGAAAAGCCACACCGCGGGGCCGCTTTCCGCACCTGAAAGTCGCGGGCGACTTCGTGTACATTTCCGGCACCAGCAGTCGGCTGCCCGACAACACAATCGCCGGCGCAACTGTCGACGAGTTCGGCACAACCAGCCTCGACATCCGGGTTCAAACGAAGGCGATAATCGACAACATTGCCGACATTCTGGCGGAGGTTGGCCTCGGCCTCAGCGATGTCGTGCAGATCACCAGCTACCTCGTCTCGATGAACGACTTCGGCGGGTACAACGAGGTGTACGGCGAACACTTCGACGAGAACGGCCCGACCAGAACGACCGTTGCGGTGCACCAACTACCACACCCGCAGCTTCTCATTGAGATTCAGGCGGTCGCGTACCTCGGCGAAGCACGCTCTTTTGATCAGCAGCACGACGCATAATTCACACCACCAGCTCAACTCACACCAACAACAAGCGAAGGAGCAATCATGAGCACCATCCCTCCCGTTATGAACTTCATGAAGTGGATTGAAGACAACCAGGACCAGCTCAAACCGCCAGTCGGTAACAAGGCGATGAGTGTCGGTGACGACTTTCTTGTCATGATCGTCGGTGGCCCAAACCAGCGCAACGACTTTCACCTTGACCCCTATGAGGAATGGTTTTACCAGATCAAGGGCAACATGCACGTCAACATCGTCGTTGACGGCAAAGTGCAGCGCATCGACATCCACGAGGGCGAAACCTGGCTGCTGCCGGGCAACACGCCCCATTCCCCGCAGCGCCCAGAAGAGGGTTCCATCGGTCTGGTGATCGAGCGCATTCGTGAAGAAGGCACACTGGAGAAGTTCCAGTGGTACTGCGAAAACTGCAGCAACCTTGTGCACGAAACCGAGTTGCAGGTGCGCGACATTGTTGTCGACCTGCCACCGGTGTTCCAGGAGTTCTACAGCGACGAGCAGGCTCGTGTGTGCAAGAACTGCGGAACAGTTCACCCGGGAAAAGCCTAGAAAATGTCGGAAGGCTTTGTGTCTGTCGATGGTGTGAAATCCATCGACATTCACAGTCATTTCGTGCCGAAGGGTTGGCCAGAACTCCCGAACGCGTCAGGGATCGATCCCCTCTGGTTTCGGGTGGAGTCGGAGCGCGAGGCGACCATCATGCTCGGCTCCAGCGAGTTTCGACGCATCCCTGCCGTCTCGTGGGACGCCCAGTTGCGCCTCGCTGACATGGATGCCGACGGGGTGGAAAAGCAAGTCGTCTCGCCCACGCCGGTGTTCTTTCACTACGGAAACACCGGTGCGGAGGCGGCCAGCATTGCGGCCATCTTCAACGACCTCGCCCTAGAAATTACGGCGGATGCTCCCGATCGGTTGATCCCGTTCTGTCAGGTTCCCCTGCAAGATACCGATGCCGCGTGCGCAGAGGTTGAGCGTGCCGTGGCCAACGGGCATCGTGGTGTGGAGATCGGAAACCACGTCGGTGACCGCGATCTCGATGACGCGGGCGTTGTCACGTTTCTTCAGCACTGCGCGAGCCTGAGCATTCCCGTGTTCGTGCATCCGTGGGACATGCCGTCATCGCCAAGGCTCGAGCGTTGGATGGCGCGGTGGCTTGTCGGCATGCCGGCAGAGACCCACCTCTCCATCCTCGCAATGATCTTGGGTGGCGTGTTCGACAAGGTAAGCCCAGAGTTGCGTCTCTGCTTCGCTCACGGCGGCGGCTCTTTCGCGTTCTGGTTGGGACGCGTGGAGAACGCGTGGCACCAACGCGGCGACATCATTGCGACGAGTGAGCAACCGCCCTCCGCCTACGTTGGGCGGTTCTCGGTCGACTCTGTGGTGTTCAACGAGGAACCACTTCGGCTGTTGGTCGACACCCTTGGCGCCGACAACGTCATGGTGGGAAGCGACTACCCGTACCCGCTTGGCGAGCGCCCGGCCGGCGGTTTGGTGAGGCGGGCAAGTTTTCTGAACGAGACGGATCGCATCAAGATTTTGCGATCAAACGCGGAAAGATTTTTAGGTTAACAATTAGTTCATCGCATGAGCGCTCAGGCGATACATCCCCGAAGGATCTGATAAATATGAACGAGCAACTGCCATCTGAGGAGTCTGCACGCGAGGCCGACCGTACGGATGCGTTCCCGGCCCGCCGCGACGAATTCCACATCCTCCCGCGTGAGGGCGGCGGAGAGATCGCCTACATGGCGGGTAACTCGCTGGGACTGCAGCCAGAAGTCATCCGGGGCAGGCTTGAACAGGAGTTGGATGACTGGGCTCAGTTTGGCGTAGAGGGTCACAGCGAGGCGATGCGCCCGTGGGTGAGATACCACGAGCTTCTCAGGGAGCCAGCCGCGCGTTTGGTTGGTGCGCTGCCGCACGAGGTCGTGATGATGAACACGCTGACCGTGAACCTGCACCTCATGATGATCAGCTTCTACCGGCCGACCGCCGAGCGTCACGTCATCGTGATTGAGGACAGCGCGTTCCCCTCCGACAGCTACGCGGTGCGCAGCCAGGCCGCACTGCATGGATTCGATCCGGATGAGGCGATCGTGCGTCTGAAACCGCGCGACGGCGAATTTACGCTGCGCACCGAGGACATCCTGAGCTACCTGCGCGAGCACGGCCAGAGCGTCGCACTCGTGCTTCTGGGTGGCGTCAACTACTACACCGGTGAGTTCATCGACATTAAGGCGATCACCGACGCTGGTCACGAGCAGGGCGCGATCGTGGCGATCGACCTCGCTCACGCGGCCGGCAATGTGCCGCTGAAGCTGCACGAGTGGGGCGTCGACTGGGCAGCCTGGTGCACCTACAAGTACATGAACAGTGGGCCGGGGGCAACGGCGGGCGCGTTCGTGCACGAGCGTCACCTTGGAGATTTGAGCAGGCCCAAACTGCACGGCTGGTGGAGCACCAAACCCGAAACCCGCTTCCAGATGGAACCCGTGGTTGATGAGCCGAACTCGGCCGACGCCTGGGCGATGTCTAACCCGCCGATTTTCGCGATGGCGCCCGTGCTCGCCTCGCTCGAAATGTTTGATGAGGTCGGGATCGACACGCTGCGAGAGAAGAGTGTGCGACTGACCGCGTACCTTGAAAGCCTCCTCGACATCGTCAGCGAGGGCCGCCCCATGCGTGTCATCACGCCCCGTGACCCGAATCGCCGCGGAGCACAGCTTTCCGTGCAGTTCGATGACATCGATGTGAGTGCGCTCACGCACCGACTGCGAAGCGAGTTCGGCGTCATCGCGGATGCCCGCCAGCCCGACGTCATCCGGTTTGCGCCTATCCCCTTCTACTCAACGTTCCACGATTGCTGGCGGGTAGCGGATGCCCTCACTCAGCTGATCTCAGCGTCGTGATGAGCCAGACGAAGAGCATGAGCAACGTCACCATTGTCGGCGCCGGCCTCGTCGGTAGCCTTCTCGCGATATTCCTCGCCAAGCGGGGCCATCAGGTGACGATGTTCGAACGGCGCGGTGACCCGCGCAAGACCGACGTGTACGCCGGCCGCAGCATCAACCTTGTGGTCTCGCACCGCGGCTGGACCGCATTGCGAGCGGCCGGTGTGGAGGATGCCGTGAGGGCGATCACCGTTCCGGTCTACGCACGCATGACGCACGACCGCGATGGAACGCTGAACCGTCAGCCGTACAGCATCGACAACCTCGCCATCGATTCTGTCTCTCGGGGAGAGTTGAACCGCCAGCTACTTACCGAGGCAGAGAAGTTGCCCAACGTGAGCGTGCACTTCGACCACGAGTGTGTGGATGTGGACCTCGGCAACGCGACATGCGTGTTCCACCACGAGGGGGCATCCGTGACCGTGAACGCCGACGTCGTCTTCGGCTGCGATGGGGCTTCGAGTGCCGTGCGGCAAAAGATGATGCGCGGGCGTTTTAACTACAGCCAGGAGTTCCTCGAGCACGATTACAAAGAAATTGCCTTCCCCGCGAACGACGACGGCACCCCCACGATGGACCCCCAGTGTCTGCAAATCTGGCCGCGACGGTTCTACATGATGATGGGTCTCGCGAATCAAAATGGCGGCTTCACCGGCACACTTTTCATGCCGAACACGCACACACAGGATGCCCCCGGTTTCGATACCGTACAGACCGAAGCGCAGGCCACGGCATTCTTCGCCGAGCACTTCGCCGATGCGCTTCCCTTGGTGCCCGACGTGGTGGAGCAGTACCTGACCAACCCACAAAGCACCCTCACGGTCATCCGCTGCGACCCGTGGCAGGTCAACGGCAAAGCCGCCCTCGTGGGTGACGCCGCGCACGCGGTGGTGCCGTTCTACGGCGAAGGAATGAACGCGGGCTACGAGGACTGCAAGGTTCTGAACGACCTGCTCGACGAGCTAGGCGATGACAACTGGCACGAAGTGTTGGTGCGATACGCGGCCTCCCGCAAGCCAAACGCTGACGCGATCGCCGACCTGTCGCTGCGCAACTTCATCGAGATGCGTGACCTGGTCGCCGACCCGCAGTTCCTGCTGCGTAAGAAGATCGAGGGCCGTCTGCAGTCCAAGCACCCAGACCAGTGGATGCCGTTGTACAGCCAGGTGAAGTTCAGCAACATCGAATACCTGGACGCCTGGAATGAGGGGCTCCGCCAAGATCGCATCATGGAGCAGGTGCTCGCGATGCCGGGCATCGAGCAGCAGTGGGACAGCGAGGAAGTCGAGCGGATGGCGTTGGAGCTGGCCGCGAAGATGTGACGAGAGCGCTATGTGCGCAAGTTTCAAAGGTTTGTAAAGAAAAGACCAAATTCTTCGCATGTCTTTTTGATATGTACTTCACATTGCAACGCCATCATCTCGAGAATTCGATTCTGCATCAATGTTACATTTATACCCCATGAGGGTATAGGGTATAACCATGGTCGGATACGTAGATGACAAGCAAAAGCTCCTTCTTCGCCTGCGCAAAGCAGAAGGACAGGTGCGCGGAATCCACCGGATGATCGAAGAAGACACCTACTGCATTGATGTGCTCACGCAGGTTTCCGCCGTCACTAAGGCACTCGAAACGGTGGCGCTCGCACTCGTTGGCGACCATCTCTCGCACTGCGTTACGGAGGCCGTACGCGAAGGCGGTCCCGTTGCCGACGAAAAAATTCAGGAAGCCACCGCCGCCATCGCAAGACTCGTGCGGTCTTAGGTCTCAAAGTTCAACGAAAATCGAATTCCCAGGAGGATCGAATGTCCACCACAATCCAAAAATATGAGGTCACCGGAATGACGTGTGGCCACTGCGTGGCGAGCGTCACAGAAGAGCTGAGCGAACTAGTTGGGGTCGACTCGGTCGATGTCGAACTCAACAAAGGGGTGGCGTCACTCGTCTCCGTCACGAGCGCTGCACCACTCGACCTAGAGCAAGTGCGTGCCGCGATTGTTGAAGCGGGATACGAGCTGGTGACCCCGGAATCATGACCAACCAGACTGCCACGACGTCAGCATCCGAGGCGGCTGGCATCGACAGCTTTGACGCCGCCGCGCCCACCGACCTTCATCTGGAGATCGGAGGGATGACGTGCGCCTCCTGCGCGAACCGCATCGAACGCAAACTCAACAAGCTTCCTGGCGTGACCGCATCCGTGAACTTCGCCACCGAAAAAGCTTTCGTGAGCATGCCGCAGGGCACCGATATTGCCACGCTTGTCTCTGCGGTGGAATCCGCCGGATACACCGCCGTTGAACCGGCACCGCCGAAAACCGCAGCAGGGGCGGAATCTGATGACGGCACTCACGGGAGAAACCCCGAGATGGTTTCTCTACGACACCGCCTGATCGTTTCGGCAATTCTTGCCACACCAGTCGTAGTGCTGTCGATGATCCCTGCCCTCCAGTTCAACCACTGGCAGTGGCTCGCCCTCACCCTTGCTGCCCCCGTCGCGATCTGGGGGGCGTGGCCGTTCCATCGCGCAGCCTGGGTGAATCTGCGCCACGGTGCCACCACGATGGATACGCTCGTGAGCGTTGGGGTTCTCGCCGCGCTCGGTTGGTCGCTGTACGCCCTGTTTCTCGGTGAAGCTGGTATGCCCGGAATGACGATGTCGTTCCACTTCATTACCGAGCCCGGTTCAGGCGCACACGAAATCTACCTTGAGGTTGCGGCAGCCGTCACCGTCTTTTTGCTTACAGGGCGCTACCTGGAAGCCAGGGCAAAAACGGCATCCGGTGCAGCACTGCGTGCGCTTTTGGAGCTCGGGGCGAAAGAGGCGGTGAAGCTCGACGGCGGCACGGAAGTGCGCGTTCCTATTGGCGACCTCAAGGTCGGCGACCGATTTGTGGTGCGACCTGGCGAGAAGATCGCCACCGACGGGCTCGTCGTCGAGGGCAACTCTGCCGTGGATGCGAGCATGCTCACGGGTGAATCGAACCCTGTGGATGTTGCAGTAGGCGACCGCGTTGTTGGTGCAACAGTGAACGTGGCTGGCCGCCTCATCGTGGAGGTCACGCGCGTTGGCGCCGACACTGAGCTCGCGCGCATGGGCCGCCTCGTTGAGGATGCTCAGACCGGAAAGGCGCAGGTGCAGCGTCTCGCCGACAGGGTGTCGTCGGTGTTCGTTCCCATCGTTTTTGTGCTCGCGATCGCGACGTTGATTGGCTGGTTGCTTCTCGGTGGCACGCTCGTCATGGCGTTCACCGCTGCCGTCGCGACTCTCATCATTGCGTGCCCGTGTGCGCTCGGACTCGCAACCCCGACCGCTCTTCTCGTGGGCACCGGCAGGGGCTCGCAGCTTGGGATTCTCATCAGTGGGCCGCAGGTGCTCGAGCAAACTCGCAAGGTTGACACGATCGTGCTCGACAAGACCGGCACCGTCACCACGGGCCACATGGCGTTCTCACACATCACGGTAGCGAAGGGCGAAAACGAGCAAGAAGTACTCGCGATGGCCGCGGCCGTCGAACAAGGCTCCGAGCATCCGACGGGTGCCGCCATCGTCGCTGAGGCACAGGAGCGAGCAATTACGCTCGCGAACGTGGAGTCGTTCATCGCCGAACCTGGCAGCGGAGTGCGAGGCACTGTGGATGGCCGCGTCGTGCTTATCGGGCGGATGCCGTGGCTCGAAAGTGAGTGGGCGTCACCGACCCCACCCGACCTTGCGGCTGCGGCAAAAGAGGGGGAGACCTCTGGGGCTTCTGTCGTCGCGATTGCGTGGGACGGCACCGTGCGCGGCATCGCCACCGTCGCCGACACCGTGAAGCCCACGAGCGTAGAAGCAATCACGCGGTTTCGTCAGATGGGGCTCAACCCGATTCTGCTCACCGGCGACAACGAGGGTGCTGCTGCCGCCGTCGCCGCGAGCGTTGGCATCGATGATGCGCGCGCAGGCATCAGCCCTCAGGGCAAGCTCGACGTAATTCGTGAGCTACAAAGCCAGGGTCGCGTTGTGGCGATGGTGGGTGACGGTGTGAACGATGCCGCTGCGCTCGCCGCCGCAGACCTTGGCATTGCGATGGGTTCCGGAACGGATGCCGCGATTGCGGCAAGTGACATCACTGTGGTTCGCGGGGACCTGAACGGGGTTGTCGACTCTATTCGGTTGGCGAAGCGCACACTTGCCGTGATCAAGGGGAACCTGTTCTGGGCGTTCGCCTACAACATTGCGGCGATTCCACTGGCGATGGCGGGGCTACTGAACCCGCTCATTGCGGGTGCCGCGATGGCATTCTCGTCGGTGTTTGTGGTGACGAATAGCTTGCGGCTGCGGAGGTTTCGCAGCGTGAGCTGACCAAAGCGCGATCGGACAGAGGCTTGAGCAAAGTGCAACTCAGGCTAACGGCGGTGCCAACTGGGTGCCGCCGTTAGCCATTGTCGTCATCGTCAAGGCTGAGGTTGAAGCCCTGCTCAGCAGCAGCCGCATCGCGGCCGCGAAGCTTCTCAAGCTCACGTCGATCGCGCTTGGTTGGCCGACCTGCACCGCGGTCGCGAACTGGTGCGAGCGCAATCGTCTCGCGCGGTGGTGGCGGTGGAGTCAGGTCGATAAAGCACTCAGCAGCCTGCGCGGCAGACACTCTCTTTACAAGGAGCTTTTGCACGGTGAGGATGCGGTCAAACCCCTGAATACGGATGCGCACCTCATCACCAACCCGCACCGATTGGGCCGCCTTCGCGCGATCCCCGCCCACCCGAACATGCCCTGCGCGGCATCCGGCTGTCGCCGACGAGCGCGTCTTGAAGGCCCTCACCGCCCACAACCACGCGTCAACACGCACCGAATCAGACATGCTCCGAGCCTAAGTGCCCGCCGGCCACACGGGTGAGTGGCGAGCCACACCCCGTCAACCACACCGCACCAGCTGCCGTCGATGTCATAGGCTCGCAACGGAAGATCTCGTACCGGGCTACAGCCGAGAAAACACTCCGAGGACACACAATGGGCCAGAAGAAATTTGTCGCTGCAATAGATCAGGGAACGACGTCGACCAGGTGCATCGTGTTCGATGAGGCTGGTCACCTTGTCTGTAGTGCCCAGAAGGAGCACAAGCAGATCTTTCCTCAGCCCGGTTGGGTGGAGCACGACGCAACCGAGATTTGGAACAATGTGCAGGATGTCGTGAAGCGCGCGCTCGCCGACGGCAACCTGAAGGCAGAGCAGATTGCCGCGATCGGCATCACCAACCAGCGTGAGACCACGGTGGTGTGGGACCGCGAGACGGGTGAGCCGGTGGCGAACGCGATCGTGTGGCAGGACACCCGAACGGCAAATCTCGTGCGAGAACTTGCGATCCCTGTGGGTGCGGAGCGGTTTCGCGAACGCACGGGTTTGCCCCTCGCCACCTACTTCTCTGGCCCCAAGTTTCGTTGGATGCTCGACAACATTGATGGCCTGCGCGAGCGTGCAGAGCGTGGCGATGTGCTGTTTGGCACGATTGATTCGTGGCTGATCTGGAACCTCACCGGCGGGGTGGATGGCGGCCGTCACGTGACCGATGTCACCAATGCCAGTCGAACCCTGCTCATGAATCTGCGCGAGCTTGACTGGGACGAGACGATTCTTGACCGCATGCTCATTCCGCGGGCAGCGCTGCCCGAGATTGTCTCCTCCTCCGAGGTGTACGGAACGGCAACGGGAGTACTGGCCGGTGTTCCGGTGGCTGGTGCGCTCGGTGACCAGCATGCTGCGCTGTTCGGGCAGACCGCGTTTGAGAAGGGCAACGTCAAAAGCACGTACGGCACCGGATGCTTCCTGCTGTTGAACACGGGGGAGAAGCCCGTGCAATCGCAAAATGGTCTGCTCACCACTCTCGCCTACAAGATCGGTGATGCCCCTGCCGTGTATGCGCTAGAGGGGTCGATCGCGGTCTCTGGCGCGCTTGTGCAGTGGTTCCGGGATCAGCTCGGAGCGATCAACGACGCGAGTGAGATCGAGGCGCTCACCGCGAGTGTCGACGACAACGGTGATTGCTACTTCGTGCCCGCATTCTCTGGTTTGTTTGCTCCGCACTGGCGCAGCGATGCGCGCGGGGTGCTGGTGGGGCTGACCGCCTACGTCACGAAGGCGCACATTGCGCGGGCGATTCTTGAGGCATCCGCCTGGCAGACCAAAGAGGTTGTTGATGCGATGGTCGCTGACACGCGAATGAAGCTCACCGAGCTGCGTGTTGACGGCGGCATGACAACGAACTCGCTGCTGCTGCAGATTCTGGCGGATGCCCTCGACCTCACCGTCGTACTTCCCGAAGTGGCAGAGACCACTGCTCTCGGGGCGGCTTTCGCGGCCGGCCTCGCCGTGGGGTACTGGTCTGGGCAAGAGGAGTTGAGCGCCACCTGGAAGCAGAAATCCACGTTTGACCCCGCGATCGACGATAACCGCCGGGCGCGCGAATATCGTCAGTGGAAGAAAGCGGTGCAGCGCACCCTCGACTGGGTGGAACCGAGCCCCTCGTGACCAGGTTGAGGTCATGACGAGTATTCTCGCGGTGCCGCGTGCTAGCGTCACCGAATGACGCGAATTGTTTCGGTAGCGCCGGAGCTTCCACCGCACGTGTACTCGCAGGCTGATATCACTCAGGTGCTCGCCGAACTCGTCACATCGAACCCGTCACATCAGGCAGTGTTGAAGCGGATGCACGGGGCGAGCGGCATCGGAACGCGCCATACGGCGCTGCCCCTTGAGCGTTACAGCGACTTGGGCACCTTTGGTGAGACGAACGATATCTTCATCGACGTGGCAACCGATCTCGCGGAGCGTGCTCTGGCACGAGCGTTGTCGTCGGCAGGCTTGTCGCCAGGCGATGTCGACTTCATCATGTTCACCTCGGTGACCGGAATCTCGGCGCCCTCCGTTGACGCGCTGTTGGTTCCTCGCCTTGGGCTGCGCTCCAATGTGAAACGATTGCCGTCCTTTGGCCTCGGATGCGTGGCGGGGGCGGCAGGTATCGCGCGTGTACACGACTACTTGGTGGGGCATCCACGTGAAGTGGGAGTGCTCATCAGCGTCGAGTTGTGCTCGCTCACTTTGCAGCGCGGCGATGCGACGATGGCGAACTTTGTCGCCACTGGCCTCTTTGGCGATGGCGCAGCTGCCGTGGTGATGGTGGGTGATGAGGTGAGCACCGGCACGAGCACCGGCGAGATCGCTGCGGCGGAAATGGCCAACAGCGGTCCCCGCATCATCGATACGCGCAGCGCGTTCTATCCCGACAGCGGCGACGTGATCGGCTGGAAGGTGAAGGCGAGCGGGTTCGAAATTGTGCTCACCGCGGGTGTTGCTGAGCTCATCGAGAAGAAGTTTCCGGCAGATGTGCAATCCTTTCTCGCCGACAACAAGCTCACGGTTGATGACATCGGATGCTGGCTAGCGCACCCAGGTGGCCCGCGCGTTCTCGAGGCATTCGGTACCGCACTTGGGCTTCCGCGCAGCGCCTTCGATGCAAGTTGGGCCTCTCTTCATAAAGTCGGAAATTTGTCTTCGTCATCTGTGTTGCACGTGCTGAGCGATGTGGGCCAGCAGCCCAGAGGCACACGCGGGCTCATGTTTGCGCTTGGTCCAGGGGTCAGCGCCGAATTCGTCTTGTTGGAGTGGCCGTGATCGCATATCTGGTGCTCATTCTCGCCACCGGAGCAGAGCGCGTGGTGGAACTCGTCATTTCTACGCGTAATGCGCGTGCTGCTTTCGCGCGCGGAGGCGTCGAGTTCGGCCAGCGCCATTTTCCGTGGATGGTGGCACTGCACACCGGCCTGCTTCTGGCCTGCCTTGCCGAGGTTTTCTTTGCCGGCCGGCCGTTCCTGCCGTGGCTCGGCTGGCCCATGCTCGCGCTCGTGGTGGTGAGTCAACTGCTGCGCTACTGGTGCATTTCTTCTCTTGGCAGCCAGTGGAACACCCGCGTCATCGTGGTGCCAGATCTGCACCTCGTGACGCGAGGCCCTTACCGTTGGATGAGCCATCCGAATTATGTTGTCGTCGTCATTGAGGGCTTCGCGTTGCCACTCGTGCACTCGGCGTGGGTCACCGCGCTCGTCTTCACGGTGCTGAACGCTGTACTCCTTGTCGGCTTTCGTCTGCCGACAGAGAATCGCGCGCTCGCCACCCTTACTCCGAGCCCAACGTCACCGTGATCGATGTTCTCGTGGTGGGAGGTGGGCCGATCGGGCTCGCCACGGCCATCGAGGCGCGGATGGCGGGCCTCTCTGTGCGGGTCGTGGAACCACGTGAACAGCCCATCGATAAAGCGTGCGGCGAGGGCCTCATGCCGGGTGCGCTCGCGGCACTGGAACGGTTGGGAGTAAATCCGTCAGGGCATGTCATCGCCGGAATCAGTTATCAAGCGGATGGCCGTCGGGTGGATCATGAGTTTCGTCACCGTGCTGGTCGAGGAGTTCGTCGAACGACGTTGCATTCCTCGTTGGCTAAGCGTGCAGAGCTTCTCGGCGTCGAGACCTCCTCGGGCAAAGTGGAGGCATTCACGCAGAACTCCGACTCTGTTCTCGCTCATCTCACCGGTGGGGGCGCGGTGAGCGCGCAGTGGTTGATCGGATGTGACGGCCTGCATTCGACCGTGAGTCACCTTGCCGGGTTAGCAGCGCCGTCTCGCGGAACACGACGGTTCGGGCTCCGCAGGCATTTTGCGGTGACGCCGTGGAGCGACCTGGTCGAGGTGCACTGGACGCCAACGGCAGAGCTTTATGTCACTCCCGTGGGGGAGAACGAGGTTGGCGTCGCGGTGCTTGGCCCACCACACACCGACTACGACGAGGCGATTCACTCTGTTCCCGCGCTTGCTGAGCAGCTCAGTCACGCTTCCACAACGACAAGCACTAGAGGGGCGGGGCCGTTTCGGCAACGAACGACCGCGAGAACATCCGGGCGCGTGATGCTCGTCGGGGATGCCTCCGGTTACGTCGATGCCATCACGGGGGAGGGCATTCGGGTCGGGCTCGCGCAGGCCAAAGTGGCCATCGAGTGCATTGTGGCCAACAATCCCCGACGCTACGAACGAGAGTGGCATCGTGTGACACGAGACTTTCGGGTGCTCACCTCTGGGCTTGTCGCCCTTGGCAACTCACCACTTCGTGGATCGATTGTGCCGCTGGCACGCAACATGCCCTTCGTGTACGGCGCGATCGTTGAGCGGCTGGCCCGTTAACCGGCACGACGCTTCTCTCTATCTAACGGTCGCCTTATCTAACGGTCGCTTTGTCTAACGGTCGCTTTGTCCCAGGTCTGTGTTTGCGCCTCCGCCTGCGTCTGCGGTGGCGCCTGCGTCTGCTGTGGTGGAATTAGGTCCAGTCTCTTCCGGCGCCAGATCAGGTTTCATGAGCTTTCCGCGTATCGCAAAACCGAACGCCGCCGCCACAAAGAACATGAGTACTCCGTACACCGCGGCGGGCAGCGAGTACTCGAGGCTTCCGAGCGCGGTCTGCGCGATCACTATCGCGAGGGTCGCGTTGTGCACACCAATCTCGAACGCGCTCGCGACAGCCTGCGCGCGGCGCACACCGAACCACTGTGGAACCCAGTAGCCGACCGAGAGGCTCACGAGACAGAAGATCACGGTGATCGCGGCGAGGCCCGCGAAGTTTTCCATCAAAATGTCAATGTTCTTGGCCACAGCGCCCGCGATGACGACGACCAAGATGATCACCGAGGTGATGCGCACTGGCTTATCCATGGCATCCGCGAAGCTTGGTTTCCAGCGCCGAATGAGCATCCCCAGCACGACGGGAAGCAGCACGATGGCGAAAACTTCAATGACCTTGTCGAGTTGCAACCCGAGCGTCTTATCTCCTGGGGCGAAGTACGCGATCGCGATGTTGGTGATGATCGGGAGAGTGATCACGGCGATGACAGAGTTGAGCGCGGTGAGACTGATGTTGAGGGCGACATCCCCGCGAAAAAGGTGACTGTAGAGATTTGCGGTCGTGCCGCCGGGCGAGGCGGAGAGCAGCATCATGCCGATCGCCAGCACCGGGGGCAGGTTGAACGCGAGAACGAGCCCAAAGCAGGCGGCGGGCAGCACGACGAGTTGGCAGACCAACGCAATGAACACCGCCTTCGGATGCGTGCCCACCCTCGCGAAATCGCGAACGGTGAGACTGAGGCCGAGCCCGAACATGATGATGCCGAGAGCGACGGGCAATCCGATGGTGGTCAACGCTGATCCCATGGCGTTACCTTAGCGCCGATCGCGTCTCGCTGTGGCGAATCGGGGTAACACTGACGAGGTACTGACGAGGTACTGACGAGGTACTGACGAGGTGCTGACGAGGTGCTGACGACGTGCCAAGTGGGTTCTGTTTACGGGAAGAGCAGTGCTTTCAGCTGTGCGCTCGTCGAAACGACGTCGAGAGCACCCGCTTCTTCGCCATCCACACCGTAGCCCCACTCCACGAAGATGGTCGGTACACCGTGCACTTTGGCGCCCTCGATGTCGTAGTACCGATCCCCGACCATGATCGGGTTGCTCGTGTCGGCCTCGATCATGCCAAAACGCAGCAGTGCCTCGGCGATGACATCCTGCTTCGCGCTTCGGATCTCGTCGATCGACGACCCTGCGATCACCCGAAAGTACTGGGTGATGTTGCCGTGATCCAGAATGAGGGAGGCAGCGAATTCCGGCTTCGAGGTGGCGAGCGCGAGGGGCACTCCGGCCTCGTGGATCGCACGAAGGATGCCGGGAAGGCCGGGGTAAATTTCTGCGTGACCCGCGCTGTTAGCCAAATAGTGCCGGCGGTAGATCGCGAGAGCCTGAGCCGATTCGACCTGATCCATGCCAGCGAGGTCCCGGAACGAGTCGAGAATGGGTGGGCCAACCCAGGCACGCAGGTCTTCCTGAGATGGCACAGGGCGACCGAGCTTCTCGAACATGTAGCCAAGCGAGGCGGTGATTCCGGGCGCAGAGTCGGCAATCGTGCCATCAAGATCGAACAGGATGCAGCTCCACGGAGATTTCACACTCTCCACCCTATGAGATCCCCGTGGATTTCATCGTTCAGGAGGGTGTGAGGCTGGTGGGGTGTTTAGAACAAACGCAGATGGCTGTCGTCGAGCCCGCGCATCGCGTCGTAGTCGAGGGTGAGGCACCGGATGCCGCGATCGGTTGCCAACGTGCGCGCCTGCGGTTTGATCTCCTGCGCGGCGAACACCCCGCTGACCGGGGCGAGCAGGGGGTCGCGGTTCATCAGCTCGAGGTACCGGGTGAGCTGCTCCACGCCGTCGATGTCACCTCGGCGCTTGATCTCGACGGCAACACTGCGGCCATCGGCATCCGTCGCCAGAATGTCCACTGGGCCGATGGCGGTCATGTACTCCCTACGCACGAGGTGAAAACCCTCGCCGAGTAGTTCAATCTGTTCGGCGAGCAGCCGTTGCAGATCGGCTTCCGCGCCATCCTTCTGTAGCCCGGGGTCGATACCGAGTTCGTGAGCGCTGTCATGCAGAATCTCGTGGATCGAGATGACCAGCAGGTCGGCGGTCTTCGTCTGGTTGACCTTCCACAGCTCGATGACGCCGGCCTCCACCTGTTCGTGCTCAGGGACAAGCACGGCCAGGGTGCACGGCGGGCTCATCCAGTTGAGAGGTTTGTAGGAGAGCGAGTCGGAATGCACGAGCACGCTGCCGTCACTCTTGAGCACGAGAAGGCGCGTGGCGAGAGGCAGGTGCGCACTGAGACGGCCCGCGTAGTCGACGGAACAGCGGGCAATAACGAGCCTCACGACTCCACCTTCCCTAATCTGTGGTCAATGCCTCGGGGAGTCCATCCCGACGGGAGTGGGCCACCAGTCATGCTACTTTCGGCATCCGCAGCAGACGACCAGCCCTGAACAATATCCTGTCGATCAAAGCCGCCACGAGCGAGACGAAAGCCAAGGTCCGGATGGTTCATGCCCGGCGCGCCGCCGCGCCGCACGGACGCTCGCACGTTCCAGGCGTCATCGGCGAAGCCGCCACCTCGAAATACACGGTAGTCACCGTATCGCGCGGGATCCAGGTAGTCCCAGCACCACTCCCACACGTTGCCGAGCATGTCGTAGAGACCGAACCCGTTTGCTGTTTTCCTTCCGACCTGCTGCGGGGCTTCGGTACCATCTTTCGACGTCCAGGCCACCTCGCTCAGCGGACCATAGTGTGGCCCTTCCGTGCCTGCACGGCAGGCATACTCCCATTCGGCTTCCGTGGGCAAGCGGTAACCAGATGCCGAAGTGCGCCACACCACATCCGTTCCCTCGAATTTGTAAACGGGGGCGAATCCGGAAAGCTCCGAGGCGGCGTTGCAGAAGTGAACAGCGTCGAGCCAACTCACGGATGTTGCGGGTCGCTGCCCGCCAATCATGGGCCCCGAATCACTCGTATAGTGCTGCTCCGTCACAGCGATCTCGGCGATCTCGAACGGTTCGATCTCGACCGACCATCGCCGATCGCGTCGCGCGTCGTGCAGTTCGACTACGCCGTCTGGTACCTGGCGGAGTGCGAAGTCGATCACAGGTCTAACCTCGCGACTTTTTGAACAGTGACCGGAGGCAGGTACACAGTGAGCCGCCCCGCGCAGTCGGCGGAGCAACGGGCAATGACGAGACGCACGAGTACGAGGGTAGCCCAGAGGAGCTGGGCCGGCGCAGCAGCGCACGAAGCAGAGCACGAAAGTCGCCCGAAGAAGCCCACAGTGGCGACCCAGACCGGCCTCAGGGTCGGAGCGTAGGATCTCAGCACCAGATCGATCAATGAGGAGGAATCATGGCATCCGTTGCACGTGTAACAACCTTGAGTGTGAGTTCAGACAAGTCTTTCGAAGACGCGATCTCCGCCGGAATCGAGCGGGCGAACAAAACTCTTCGTGGGGTTTCTGGCGCCTGGGTGAAGGACCAGAAAGTTGAAGTTTCTGGCGGCAAGATCACCATATGGCGCGTTGTGCTCGAAGTGACTTTCGTGCTCGACGACTAAGAGCCGTCTAGCTCAGAGTGAGAGCGTTCGCGGGCCGCGCCGGAGGCAAAGCCCGCGAACGCGATGAGCACCAACGAGAGAAGCAGGGCACGCAAAAGCCCGAAATGTTCGCCGAGGAACCCGATCACGGGCGGCCCGACGAGGAACGCGAGGTAACCGATCGTCGCAACGACGCTCAGGCGCGCGGCGGCGGTGCGGGGGTCATCCGCTGCCGCCGACATTCCGGTGGGGAACCCGAGGGCTGAGCCAAGGCCCCACAACACGACTCCCACAATCGCGATCCACAGCACGGGTACGGTGATGAAAATGAGAAGACCGAGTGCCGCTAGCACCGCGGATACGCGCAGCACGGGAACTCGTCCGTAACGATCGAGCACGCGAGACCCGGCGAGCCGACCGAGCGTCATCGCGGTGACGAAGATGACGAAAACGATCGCCCCCGTTGGCTTGTCGACATCGTGACCCTCTACGGCGGCAAGCGAGAGCCAGTCCTCTGCTGAACCTTCCGCGAAGGCCATGCCGAGCACGATGACCCCGATGAGGAGTGTGCGCTGGTCACGCCACAGCGACATCCGCTCGCGCCATCCTTTTCGCGGAGCAGGCTCAGGAAGGCCAGAGGGCGAGATCGACGGAGAGGGCGGCGTGACTGTTTCTGTCGGGGTCGCGCGTGCACCCCAGACACCCACACTCAGGATGATCAAACCGACGATGACCGACTGCACGGCGATGGAAACCTTGAGAAACTCAGCGGCAGCACCAATGGCCGCGCCGATGATCGTGCCGAAGCTGAAGAACGCGTGAAAGACGGGCATCACGGTGCGCCCGAGAAGACGTTCGTTGGCCGCTCCCGAAAGATTCATCGTTACATCGCAGGTGCCCAGCGCCACCCCGAACACAAACAGCCCGACGAAGGCGAGCCAGAATGCTGCAAAGATGCTCACGGCGACCCCGGCGATAACAACCCCGAGAGGGATCCCGGTGAGGCACCACATGAGCACCGTCGATGTGCCAAAACGGGCGATGACGTGGCTCGAGATGGTGAGACCGATCATCGATCCGATGGCCAGACCCAAAATGAGCAAACCCATTTGCGCTGTGGTGGCGTCGAGGGCGTCCTTCACCGCGGGGGTGCGCGCCATCCAGCTCGCGAGGGCGATACCGCACATGGCGAACACTGCAAAAATTCCGTTGCGCCACCGCACGAGCTCCTGGTGGGGGACGCCCGATGAGGTTGACGCGGATTCGAACACGATCAAGCGTAAGCAGAAACGGTCACTCTACGTACAATCTCATCCACCGCGTGCCACGAGCACGAAGACCGAGGGTCACCGCTCTGGCGCCCATGTAGCCAAGGCCGAACGCAACCCACAACCACACGAGCCCCGGCTCCGGCCGCAGCAGCTCAACGAGAACGAGTAGTGGCAGGTAGGTAACGAGGTTTATCAGGCCGGTCAGCGCCAAATAGCGTGCGTCACCCGCACCGATGAGCACGCCATCCAGAACGAAAACAAAACCGGCGAGCGGAATTCCGAACGCCATCACGGCCATAATCATGGTGAGAAGACTGCGAACGTTCTGGTCACTGGTAAATATTGGTCCGGCAAGCGGCGCAGCCAACGCCACCAACACCCCGAGCACAACTCCGCTCGCGAGCCCAAATTGGATGAGTCGTCTGGTGACGGCTTTCACTCGATGAAGGTCTGACGCCCCCAATCCGTGACCGACGAGAGCCTGGCCGGCAATGGCGAGGGCATCCAAGATGAACGCGAGAAGGGAAAAGACGGTCATCGCTATCTGCAAGGTTGCGAGTTCGGTGATACCCAGGTCGGTCGCAACGAACACGGTGGCCAACATCGCAATGCGCAGGCTGGCGGTGCGCAGGAATAGCCAACCTCCTAGCCCCGCCGCGCTGCCGACACCGCGAAGGCCCGGCCGGAGCATCACGCCTTTCGAACGAGCTTCGCGCACGGCAATGACGACGTAGACGGCGGCCATTCCCCACTGCGCAATCACGGTGCCAATGGCGGAGCCGGCGAGGCCAAGCCCAAAACCGTAAATGAACACGGCGTTGAGTGCGGCGTTAGCAGCGAAACCCGCCACCGCAACGATGAGCGGAGTGCGGGTGTCTTGCATGCCGCGCAGAAGCCCGTTTGCGGCGATGACGATGAGCATGCCGGGCAGACCCCACACTGAAATGCTGAGGTAGGTGTCGGCGGCAGCCGTGACCTCTACATTGGCGCCAAACAGTTCGACGACGAGGCGTGAACCGGGCACGCCGAGCACGACAAGCAGGGCGCCAAGCCCAATGGCCAACCAGAGCCCGTCAATTCCGGCCCGGATTGCCCCCGCCGAATCTCCGGCACCCAGCCGCCGGGCTACCGCCGGGGTCGTTGCGTAGGCGAGAAAAACGAGAAGGCCGATTGCCGTCTGCAGAATTGCGCTGCCGATGCTCAGCCCGGCGAGAGGCACCTCGCCGAGGTGTCCCACCATCGCGGTATCCGTGAGTAAAAACAGGGGTTCGGCGATGAGGGCACCGAGGGCTGGCACTGCCAGGCGCAGGATGTCGCGGTCAAGGGTTCTGATGCCGAAAAGACTACGTCATGAGGTGACGTCTGTTTGCGGTTCCAAGTGCTCGCGCGCGGTCTTCGACCAGCTCGTCGAACCGGTGAGGTGTCGGTACAGACTCCGAACGAGCACGGGGAACAGAAGCCACGAGTACACCAGGTACGGAATCGACAGCAAAACCGCGAGCAGAGTGCCACCGACGCCGCGACCCCGGTGGAGAAGTGCGATGAACCCGGGAAGAAATCCCAGCGAAAGAAAGAACAGCAGCACAGGAAACGACGCGGGGATGAACGGAACATCGCGAAAAAAGTTGATCACGATCGCGGCAACAAAACCGGCGCCCGTGATCAACTGAAACACCGGTGTGAGCAGGTAATAAATGAAGTCGCTCGATGCAGCAAACCCCATGCGCGCCCCCCGCACGCCCCGCAGCAGCCGAATTGACTCCCACCCACCCTGAGCCCAACGAGTGCGCTGTCGGTAGAGGCGACGAAGGGAATGCAGGCCCTGCTGACTAATCGCGACGGTGTTCTCCTGCACAGAACGCCACCCCTTCTCAATCAAACGCACGCCCAAGTCTTGGTCTTCTGTGAGCCGGTTGCGCCATGGCCCGATCGCGTCCGCTACATCGCCCAATGCGCTGAGGCGGTTGAACTGCCCGTTTCCCCCCATGTTCGCGGTGCCCCACCATGACCGACCAGATTGAGCCAATCGGCCAACCATCGAAAACTCGACATCCTGCGCCCACGTGAGGTACCCGCGAATGTTGTAGATGCGCACGAGAGTTTGCACACCACCAATTCGACGAGATCTAAAGTGGCGAGCGACAGCCTTTGGGGCGTGGGGGTCGAGACGGCCATCCGCGTCGATCACACCCACGATGATGCGGTCATGAGACCAGTGCTCGTAGCGAGGTTGAACCAGCACGCTGCTCAACAAGTACCGATACGCATCATTAAGTGCGGCGGCTTTGCCCTTGCGGGCATGGGGAAGAACCCGTGTCAAAACGTGCAGGTTTGGCTCATCCATTGCGGCGAGAATGTCGCCGGTCGAGTCATCGGATCCGTCATTGATGACAAAAATGACACGGTGGGTTGCCTCCGTCTCGCTGAGTCGGCCGACGGCATCCGCGACCGTAATCTCCTCATTGAGGGCGGCGACCATGAACACCCACAGGTAGTCAGACTCCACGGAGGGGCGGTTCTGGAGGCTGGCTATCTTGTGGCGCTGGCGTGCAGCATTGACGGCCAGAACGGTGACAGAGAATACGGAAGAGAGCCCGATCGCGAGAACAATCCAGAAGAGAATTTGAAGTGGCAGGGCGATGCCCTGAAAGAAATCCCACCAGGGATAGTCCGCCGGCACATCAGCTCCCTAGGGCACGAATTGTGTCGGGATTCGTGAGAAAGTCGGAGGGATCAAAGTGGAAACCGGCAGCGCGCAAAACTTCTATGCGGTCAAAACCGTTTCCGT
The DNA here is from genome assembly GCA_038243605.1 of Actinomycetales bacterium. GTDB lineage: Bacteria > Actinomycetota > Actinomycetes > Actinomycetales > Microbacteriaceae > Terrimesophilobacter. Next base: position 157,584 of record JBBSQX010000001.1, on the reverse strand, counting down.
ATGGCGGGGGTGCTTCGCCACCAAAAGCGATGTACTTGCTGGCAGCGACAATTCGCGGCGCAGCATGGCCATCGCCGTAAGGGTTAGGGCGTGTGCTCATCGCGCGATAGAGCTCTGGTTCGTCCAGCAACGTGGTCGCCGCAGCAATGATGCGGTCCGTGTCGGTCCCGACAAGCTGCAGCGTTCCACCGTCAACACCTTCCTGTCGCTCCGTCGTTTCTCGCACAACGATGACGGGAGTGTGAAGTGACGGCGCTTCTTCCTGAATCCCGCCGGAATCAGTGATGGCAAGGTATGCACGCTGCAGTAGTCGCGCGAACGCCGTGTATCTCATCGGTGCGATGAGGTTCACATTGTCGAAGTGATCAAGAAGCGGTCGAAGCGTTGCCTGCACCCGCGGGTTGGGGTGCAAGGGAACAACAAATCGAACATCCGGATATCGTTCAGCGAGGGTGGCCACGGCGGCGCCGATGCGCTCCAGCCCGGCACCCCAGTTCTCGCGCCGATGTGCGGTGACAACGATCACGCGCTGAGACTCGTCGGTTTCGAGATCCTCGAGGGCGGGGTCCCCATACGGAACTTTCAGACTGGCAGCCCACTGCAGGGCGTCGATCGCAGTATTGCCGCACACAAAGATTCGACCCCACGGAACCCCTTCCCGCACGAGGTTGACCTTGTTGCGGAACGTGGGGGCGAAGTGGAAGGTGGTGAGTCTCGACACCAGTTGCCGGTTCGCTTCTTCGGGGAACGGCGACAGCGTGTCAGAGGTGCGCAGGCCAGCTTCCACGTGCGCGACGGGAATGCGCAGATGGAAGGCGCAGAGTGCGGCAGCAGCGGCGGTGCTCGTATCACCGTGAACAAAACACGCCACAGGAAAGTTGCGTGGGCGTGGAGAGAACCGATCCGCGAGATCGGCGGCTTTTCCGTACGTATCAACAACGTACTTCTCGAGTTTCGTCATCACGGAAGCAAACAACTCGTTGAGGGTGTTGCCAGGCACTGCTGCGCCCAAATCTACGTCGGGCTCGATCCCAGCGAGCCCGAGCACCTCACGGACAAGTTCGGAGTGTTGGCCAGACGACACCACGACAGCGTGGATTGACTCGCTCTTCTGAAACGCGAGAATCAAGGGTAAAAGCTTGATCGCTTCAGGTCTCGTACCGATGACGATGAGTACTTTTCGCTTTTTGGTCTCCACGGTCACTCCTTACGAAGTATTCGTCTAGCTACCAAGCTACCCCGCGCGTCAAGCCCTTGATATGGTTCTCCCGCGCTCAGCAATTACTCCTAGGCTGAGAACATGACCGAATCGACTGCGCTGAGTTCCGGTATTCACACCGACGAGCTCGATCCCACCATCCGGCCACAAGACGATCTTTACTATCACGTGAACGGTAAGTGGATATCTCGCACCGAGATCCCCTCCGATAAGGCGAGGTACGGTTCCTTCTATCTGCTCGCCGAAGAGGCAGAGAAGGCGGTGCGCGACATCATTGCCGACGCACAGAAAGCAGAGCCGGGCACGCAGGAGCGCAAGTTCGGCGACCTCTTCGAGAGCTTCATGGACGAGGTGAGAATCGAAGAGGTAGGCAGCTCACCCCTCACCGACATGCTCGCCAATATTGACGGTGTCAACAGCGTTTCAGGCGCGCTGAACGTTCTGGGCAAGCTGGAACGCACCGGCATCACGGGCTTCGCACAACTTTTTGTCGACAACGACCCTGGCAACCCGGAGCGCTACTTGGTATTTCTCGAGCAGGGTGGGCTCGGTCTGCCTGATGAGTCGTACTATCGCGAAGAGAAGTTCGCTGAGATACGACACCAGTACCTCTCATTCCTTGAGAAGATGTTCACGCTCGCTGGGCTTGATAACGCCGCCGAGCGCGCACAGCGCGTCTTCGCCCTCGAGACCAACATCGCCACCCACCACTGGGACAACGTGGCGTGCCGCGACAGCGAGAAAACCTACAATCTGCGATCGTGGTCAGATGTTGGCGGCCCCGACCTTCGCGGATGGCTCGCAGAGCTTGACCCGCCAAAGGGCTCCTTCGACAATGTCGTGGTGCGGCAGCCGAGCTTTCTCGACGGGCTTGCCACGCTGTTCGTTGAGGAGCGCCTGAACGATTGGACGGACTGGATGCGGTGGCAGGTCATCCGCTCGTCGGCCGCGTATCTCTCCAGCGATTTCGTTAACGCGAACTTCGAGTTTTACGGCAAAACCCTCACCGGCACGCCGGAGTTGCGTGCGCGCTGGAAGCGCGGGGTCTCGTTTGTCGAAGGCCTCATGGGCGAGGCTGTCGGTCAAATCTATGTCGACCGGCATTTTCCGCCCGCGGCGAAGACCGCCATGGATGTTCTCGTCGCGAACCTCATCGAGGCATATCGGCAGAGCATCAATGGGCTTTCGTGGATGACGAAAGAGACCCAGGCTCGTGCTCTCGACAAGTTGGAGAAGTTCACCCCGAAGATCGGGTATCCGATCAAATGGCGTGACTATTCCACGCTTGAGACCAGCGCTAGCGACCTGATTGGCAACCTGCGTGCCGCTAGCGAGTTCGAATTTCAGCGTGAGCTCGGCAAGATCGGCAAACCCCTCGACCGCGACGAGTGGTTTATGACCCCGCAAACCATTAACGCGTATTACAACCCCGGGTTCAATGAGATTGTGTTCCCCGCCGCCATTCTGCAGTTCCCGTTCTTTGACGAGACCAGGGATGCGGCCGCAAACTATGGTGCGATCGGCGCGGTTATCGGGCACGAGATCGGTCATGGGTTCGACGATCAGGGCTCAAAGTATGACGGAGATGGCCGACTCACCGACTGGTGGACGGAGGCGGACCGCGCCGCGTTCGAGAAGCTCACCGGCTCGCTCATCGCGCAGTACAACGATCTCGCGCCGCGGCAGGTGCCTGAGCACCACGTCAATGGGGCATTGACCATCGGCGAGAACATCGGAGACCTTGGCGGGCTCGGAATCGCATGGAAGGCCTACCTCATCTCCCTCGATGGCGAAGAGTCGCCCGTGATCGAAGGGTTGACCGGAGCTGAGCGGTTCTTCTACTCGTGGGCGCAGTCTTGGCAGCTGAAAGCGAGAGATGAAGAAGTCATCCGCTTACTTTCTCTCGACCCGCATTCGCCGAACGAGTTCCGTTGCAACCAGATTGTTCGCAACCTTGACGGGTTCTATGAGACCTTTGATGTAACCGAAGCCGATGAGCTTTGGCTAGACCCAGAAGAGCGCGTGACTATTTGGTAGTACCCACCCGAAACCAAGAACGGCGTGATCGGGTTCGCGTACAGCGAGAACCCCGGCATCGCAGTGCTGGCGGAGTAGAGAATTTTGCCAGCACGTTTACTGCGCTCGGATTGCTCGGGTACGAGGGCGCGCAGGTTTCGGCGAGTGTTGTCGATCTCAGCACTGGTCTTGTTGTGTGCTCAATCGATGACCGCATTGTTCTGCCGACAGCGAGTGTCGGCAAGGTTCTTCTGCTGATCGAAGTCTCTGCACGACTTACCGCGCGAGAGTTCTCTGGATACGGCATCCTCGACAAGTCCCCGCTCGATACGGTGAGTGAGTCTGGGCTCTGGCAGCACCTTCAGGCGCCGTCGTTGCCGGTGTCCGACTTGGGCGCGTTAGTGGGGGCTACAAGCGACAACCTCGCCACGAACGTGCTGTTGCGCCAGATTGGGCTCGACGCTGTGCGAGCGCGCGCAGAGTCACTCGGGCTCTCGCGAACTGCTCTGCTCGACCTCGTGCGCGATATTCGGGGTCCGGATGATGCGCCTCAACTTTCTGTAGGCTCAACGGCCGAGCTCAGTTGGTTGTTTGGCGCGTTGTATCGCGGGCAGGTCGTCGATGCGGTGACGAGTCGGCGCGTTGTTGGCTGGCTTTCGCTGAACAACGATTTGTCGATGGTGGCGAGCGCCTTTGGGCTCGATCCGCTCTCGCATCGGTCGACGGATCACGGAATCCAGTTGGTGAACAAGACGGGCACCGATGTTGGTGTTCGCAGCGAGGTGGGCATTCTTCAGGGGCCTCGCTCAGCGGTTTCATATGCCGTCACGGTGCAGTTTGACGATGAATCACTCTCGCATCGCCTGCGCGTTCTGGAGGCAATGCGAACGGTCGGGTTAGATCTTCTCGAGTTCGTGAATTAAAACAGATTTGCCCCCCAAAGGGGTTGCGCCTCGAACGGGGGGGGTAGTACATTTAGTGTCGCACCTGAGCGCTGTGGAACCCGAATCTCACAACGCTGACCCCCGACTGGTGCACATAAGTAGGTGATACCCGACACCGTTTTCTGACCGATCCCCTCGGTCGCATCGCTGGGCCTCGCGCTCCACGACTTACCCCCGATCCGATGTGCTTTTCTGAATGGCACTCGTCTCGTCGTTGTTGAGCCTCCTGCGCCCCGCCAACGATGCAGCAACACCCGAAAGCACCCCTTGCTTGTTGTATTTCAAAGGAGAAACTCCATGCGTACTAAGTTACGTACCAAAATCTTGGCGGCGGCAGGTGCCGTTGTTTTGGCCCTGGGTATCGCTACCCTGTCGGCGGGCTCAGCCAATGCGCACGTTCCAGACGCCACTGCTACCTGCTCGACACTGACGGTCAGCCTCACCTACTACATTGCAAACAAAACGAACACGGTGGCCGTAAAAATCGATGGCAAGCAGGTCGATTCAAACTCGAACTTTGGTGACACGTTCGTCACGAGCTACACGTTCTCAGATAAGACCGCCGCTCACACCTGGCAAGTTGACTACACCGCCGGAGACGACCCCAAAGGAACGTACGGTTACTCGGGTTCGAAATCCGGAACGTCAGTTCCGTGCGTGGTGACGGATGCCACTGCGGCGATCACGTTCTCTACGCCGACCTGTAACGCCGCCCAGACTCTCGTTCTAGGAGCAACGGAAAATGCCACTTGGGGTGCCGTTACTTACAGCGGTGCCGACAACCTCGACTTCATGGTGACGGCGACAGCAGTCGGTAATCACCGATTCGTGAAGGGGGACCCTGGCTCGGATGGCAGCACAAAGTCCTTTTCTGGCACTTTGCTCGTTGCCACCGGCGCGTGCCCCGCTCCACCCTGCTTAGCTAACAGTGCCGTGAGTTACACCTACGACGCCACCACGAACAGTGGAGTGATTGAGGTCAGCGGAACGAAGGGCCAAACACTGTGCAACCCGTTTTGGGTGACGGCAGCGAGCTGGACCTATGACGGAAACACAATGTGGCCTCAGACCCTCGACAAGTGGGCTGCCGCCAACGGCGGAAACATGATCGACGCGGTGGGTACCTACCCCTACGGCGCGGAAGTGGGATGTGGTCAGGGCGACATTTATGCGACCTTCATCGCACCCGGTGTGCCGTACCCGACAGCCAAGATTCTGACAAAGTCTCGAGTTCCTTACGCTGAGCACTTTCTTCACGAAATGGGTTTCAGCGGCCCTACTCCCACCTATATGAACCGTGATGCCGCCACCTGCCACGTGATTGTGGTGGTGACGACACCGAGCGTGGTTTTCACCGATCAGTGCGGAATCGCCCATGACACGATCGTTGGCAATACCGACACGAAGGAGATCGACTTCACCACCAAGGATGACCGCGTTAACGGTGCTGGCCTAGTCACAGTGACAGCAGCACCAGTAGCCGGCTCTGTGTTTCCGAAAGGCACGGTGACGTCGTGGTCGTTCCAGTTCACAAATACACCTTGTGTCGTTGTTGTGCCGACCCCGCCAACCGCCACCGCGCAGCAGTGCCTGCCGGAACAGAACGGTAGCGGTTTCACCCGCACCACGGGTGGAGTCACCGTGGGAGTCGATACTAATCTCGAATACACGATCATCGGCGTCGGAAAAACTGTGTACGCCTCGACCGTCGTGACGGCCGGGTTCACGGAACTTGCCCCAGGGGACTACACCGTGAGCGTTAAGGCGTTGAACGGAATGGCGCTTGCCCCGGATGCCACTGCGCAGTGGCCAGTATCTGTGTCGCCAGCGCTCTGCGCGATCTCCATCGGCGACCCGTACGCGGTGCATGAAAGCTGCTCGGTCTTCGACGCAGACACGACGGTGCCAGGGCACCTGTGGGTCGACCTCGGCGGCAACCTCCCAAACGAGCTGGAGTATCGGATTGTCGGGCCGGGAGTGAACTACGTCGCGACAAAGGAAGTGAACACACTTGCCGCAGGCGACTACTTGGTGACCGCAACGGCGAAGGCGGGATACACGCTGGGCAGCGAGCAAAGCGAATGGCCGTTCACCATCAAGGCAGCGAAGGGCTGTTCACTCGTTACGCACGGGTTGATCTCGACAACGGCGACGGCCACGAAGGCGACCTGTGCTTCATCTGGAACGTTCACACTGGCGAACACGACCGGGGTGGTCTGGTACCAGGACATCGACGGAGTGAAAACTCAGGAGAACCCCGGCACCTACAAGGTCAACTCTGGATCGACCGTGAAGATTCACGCTGAGCTTCTCGATGCCAACTACGGCTGGGAAGATGACGCTCAGACAGAGTGGACGTTCACGTACGCCAGCTCCGCTGACTGCCTTGCCACGCTCGCCCTCCCGACTCTCGCCTTCACCGGCAGCGCAGGCGGACCTTCTGGCTTGCTGCTCGCTGGTGGGCTACTTCTGATCGGTGGAGCGGTCATCGCATTTGAGAGGCGATTCCGCGCCAGCGCGAAGTAATCCTGTCGGCTCCATAGAGCTCAGGTGCCCCACTCTCCCGCTTCGGGTGGAGAGGTGGGGCACCTGACCCTTTTGGCCGACAAATTTGGCCCACAACCCTTGCCCGACCCCGGTAATTCTGTGAAATAGCTGACCAGTAGCCCAATTCGCGACGCTACGCTAGAGGGGGCCTACGGAATGTCGGCTACTCGAACGGACGGAGAAATGATGCGAGGCAAAGTTGTTCTGCTAGTCGGAATTGGCATCGGATACGTGCTCGGAGCGCGCGCCGGTCGGGAACGCTATGACGACATCAAACGTGTTGCCCGCCGGTTCTGGAATGATCCACGCGTCTCACATCAAGTTCACAACGTTGAGCAGTTCGCCAAAGACAAAGCCCCAGAGGTCGTTGACTTTATCGGCGACACCGCGAAGAAAGTGATCCACCGTGCACCAGCGAAGGGGTCGGCAAAGTCGGCCGCCTCGACCTCGGGCACCACGAAGTCGGGCACCACGAAGTCGGTCGGAACGCAGAAGAAGTCGACGGCAAAGTCTGCAACGAAGTCAACGAGCTCGTCGACATCGACAAAGAAGTAACCGGAGAATCTTCGTGACTGCACAGAAAGAGATCAAGACCGAGAAGCGTTCGCTCATTGCCTTGGTCACTAGCCTCCCGAGCCTGGTGACTGAGCTCGTGAAGAGTGAGTTTGAGCAGCTTAAGGCAGAACTACTTCGCAAGCTCAAACACGCGGGAATCGGCGTTGGGTTTCTTGTCGTCGCGGCAGTCTTCGCGTTTTTCGCGGCAGGGGTGTTGACGGCGGCGGCAATTCTTGGGCTGGCCGTCGTGCTTCCTGCCTGGCTCGCCGCACTCATCGTCGCGGTAGCGCTTCTGGTGATTGTGGCGGTCTTTGTTCTCATGGGCATCGCCCAGTTGAAGAAGACTGGCCCGGAGCCCACAGAGACAATAGAGAGTGTGCGCAGCGACGTACGCGTCATTAAGGGAACGACGAAGCGGAGTACGTCATGAAAGCGGCATCCGAACGCAGCGCGGCGGCGCGTGCAGAGCTGGAAGAGGCTCTCGACGCGATCGAAGACAAACTGAATGTGCCGAAGCAATTGGGCATTATGGGCACAAGGGCCAAGGATTCTTGGCAAGACAATCCGGTGCCCTGGATTATTGGGGCCGCTGCGGCCGTTGTCGTTGTGGGTGGAATTATCGCCTGGGCAATACTTGGAGACGACTAATCGTTCTATCCCCCACTTTTGGCGCTGGTGGTCGAACGGTGCAGGATAGACGACATGACTTTCCGCCTACCGAGTAGTGCATGACAACTCGGCGTAGTTCCAAGCCACTGGCAGGGTGGCGAGTACTCGTTCCCCGCGGCGGGGAATGGGGCAATAACGTCTCTGCTGCCCTGCGAAAGCATGGCGCCTCCCCGATCGTCGCCCCGATGATCAACTTCGCTGCCTCACAGAATAGGGAAGAGCTGGCACACGCCTTCACCCGACTCGAAGCCGGCGAATTCGAATGGCTCGTGGTCACGAGTTCCACCACCGTGAATGTTCTCACCGGCCACGACGTGAGTGTTCCAGACTCCACGCGTATCGCGGCCATCGGGGAGTTGACGGCATCCGCTGTGTCTCTCGCCGGCTACCGTACCGACTTCACTCCCGAAAACGACACCTCGTCGCGCGGGCTCGTCAAAGAGTGGACACAAGCCCCTCCCTCTGGTGCTGTGCTCGTGCTCCAGTCGGAATCTGCTGACGGATCGCTTGCCACTGCGCTTTCTGGCATGGGTGTCAAGGCTGAGTTCGTCACCGCCTATCGCACGATCGGGGTGGCGGTACCCATCGACGTTGCCGCCGATGTGGCGGCGGGGGAGATCGGCGCCATCCTCATCACCTCCGCGAGCGTTGTGCGGGAGATTCAAGAGCAACTGGCACCGCTTCCCGAAGGAATTGTGGTGGTAGCTATCGGCCCCCGCACGGCATTTGACGCGCGGGAAGCCGGCATCCTGGTGAACGTCATTGCGGAGTACCGCACAGCAGAGGGGCTCGTCGACGCCCTAGTTGAGCTGGTCGTCAGATAACGGGCATGTGGGGCAGTGCGCAGCGCCCACCTGCCAGAGCTGCGGTTTTGCCAACGCACTTTCGAGTACGAAAATGCCCGCGTGAACGAGCGTCGCAATGATCGCGAAAATGAGCGCCAAAACCTGCAACTTTGACACCACGAGGGTTAGTGTGGCACGGTACGCCCGGGGTTTCTAACCTTGGACGGGAAGGATTCCCGATGCCTGCCGCAACCCTTTCTACTCAGTGCTGCATTGTGGGCGGAGGCCCCGCTGGGCTCATGCTCGGAGTCTTACTGGCGCGCGCGGGCATTGAGACCGTGGTGCTAGAAAAACACGGTGACTTCTTTCGGGATTTTCGCGGCGACACGATCCACCCCTCAACTATCGATCTGCTGGATCAGCTTGGGCTCCGGGAGCGATTCGATGCGATTCACCAAAGTCACATTCACACGTTGGATGTTGTGGTCAATGGCAACCGTCTCACCCCCGTCGATTTCTCGCACCTGCACGGCAAGAACAACTACATCGCGCTCATGCCGCAGTGGGACTTTTTATCACTCATTGCCGAGGAGGGTGCGAAGTATCCGCAGTTTCACCTCATGATGAATGCTGAGGCGACAGCTATCGTTCGGCAGGGTGATCGTGTCACCGGCGTGACCGCTTCGACTCCACACGGTCAGGTTGAGGTCTCGGCAACGCTCACAGTGGCCGCCGACGGTCGAGCCTCCGTGGTGCGGGATGCCGCGGGAATGATCCCCACCGACTACGGGGTTGCGATCGATGTGCTGTGGTTTCATCTGCCCCGCACCATCGCCGATCCGCCGGACACGCTCGCCTATGTGGACGCTGAATCTATGCTCATCACCATTCCGCGTGAGGGCTACTATCAGGCCGGCATGCTCATTCCGAAGGGCAGTTTTGGCGCTGTGCAAGAGCAGGGCTTGCCCGCCTTTCATGAGCGCATCACGCGCGTGGCACCGTTTCTGGCGGAAGTCGTCGACTCGATCGACGACTGGGATCAGGTGAAGTTGCTCGCGGTGCAGGTCAACAGACTCACCCAATGGTGGCAAGAAGGTTTGCTGTGTATCGGTGATGCTGCTCACGCAATGTCGCCCGCGTTTGGTGTGGGAATCAACTACGCGATTCAGGATGCCGTGGCCACCGCGAATCTGCTGGTGGGTGACCTTCGGTCTGGCAGAGTGCCCGCTCAGAAACTTGCCCGCGTGCAAAAGCGTCGGCTGCACCCCGTGGCGCGGATGCAGCCGCTCCAACTGCGGATGCACAAAATGATCGCCAAGCCAGGTGGTGGCGCATTCCTGGCAAACCCGATGACGTGGTGGCAGCGCGCTATCGCCGCACTGGTTCTGCCAATTCTTCGTCGGGTGACCGCCAGGATCGTCGGTCGAGGTTTTCGCCCAGAGGTCATCGAGTCGCAGCTTGATCGGCGCTGAACGTCGATAAGTGCTGGGCTCGAGTGGAGCCGAAACTGCGAGGCAGCAGCTAGCCGAAGAGCACGCGGGCCTCGTTATAGCGTGCCTCTGGCACAGTTTTGAGCGAGCCGAGGGCAGCCTCAAACGCAACATCAACAATCTCGGTGCCGTGGAGCGCGACCATGTAACCCCACTTTTTGGCGATCACCATGTCGAGTGCACCCCACCCGAGTCGAGTCGCGAGAACCCGGTCGAAAGCTGTGGGGGTGCCGCCGCGTTGAATGTGCCCCAGCGTTGTGGCGCGGGTCTCGATGCCGGTCTTCTCTTCGATCAGCGGCGCGAGCAGTTCCCCGATGCCGCCAAGGCGGGGGCGCCCGAACGCGTCGAGTCCGCGCTCGCTGTGCACATCTGTCATGGTGTCAAGCAAGAACCCCTCCGCCACGGCGACAAGTGGTGCACGCCCGCGTTCGAACGCGTGCGTCACCCATCCGCAGATCTCCTCAATGGAGAGCTTGTTCTCGGGGATCAGGATGGCGTGGGCACCGGCCGCGACACCGGAATGCAGTGCAATCCAGCCGACGTGACGCCCCATCACTTCGGCGACCATGCAGCGATGGTGGGAATCCCCGGTCGTGCGCAGCCGGTCCATCGATTCGGTGGCGATCTGCACTGCGGTGTCGAAACCGAACGTGTAGTCGGTGGCGCTCAGGTCATTGTCGACAGTTTTGGGCACTCCCACGATGGGGAGTCCGAGATCGGAGAGACGCTTCGCTGCGGCGAGGGTTCCTTCACCGCCGATGACCACGAGGGCGTCCATCGAAAGCCGCGCCATCACCTCGCGGAGCCGCTCAGCACCACCGTGATCGAAAGGATTCGTGCGGGAAGTTCCAAGGATTGTGCCGCCCTGTTTGCTGATCCCCATGACGTGGTGGCGTTCGAGCTCGAAGACGTCTTCTTCCATGAGCCCCTTCCAGCCGTTTCGGATGCCGAGGAACGTCAGATTGTGGGAACGGGAGCCGCTGAAGACGATTGCGCGAATCACCGCGTTCAGTCCTGGGGCGTCTCCGCCGCTCGTGAGAATGCCGATAGCCATGACACCATCTTTGCGCACCCACGCACCTGACCAGAGTCGTGGAGAAAATTACCGCCTAGGCCGTGCCATCTGGCAGCTCGATGTTCTCAACATCCGAGGCAGCGGCATCAGAGTCGTCACTGTCTGAGTTGTCATTGTCAGTGCTGTCATCGTGCGCGCTGTCGTCGTCAGAGAAGGGCGAAGGCTCGTTGCCTGACTGATCAGTATCGGCAGCGAGTCGGCGGCTCAGCTCATCCGCCTGCTTCTTCACATCAGCGGAATGCTGGGGATCCCAGGCCGCTTGGCCACCCTGATTGGCGAACGGGTCGAAGTCAACCATGACGTTTTCCTCCCGCTGTCGTGTGTGATGTGCCGTTGGAGGAGTTTAACTTGCGCGCCGCAGAAGGTAAAGGGGTCACGGTGTCTCCAGCACGGCCATCGCCGCATTGTGGCCACCGAGCCCGCTCACCGCACCCCCGCGTTGTGCACCGGAACCGCACATCAGAATGTTGTTCCACTTTGTGGCGACACCCCACCGCTCTGCGGGGGTTGAGAGCGGTGCGTCGTCGTCAAGGAACGGCCACGCCAGCGGCCCGTGAAAGATGTTGCCTCCCGGCATGCCCAGCGCGTGCTCAAGATCGAGCGTGGTCTTCGTTTCGATGCAGAGCTCGCCGGGGGCATCCGTCATGAGAACATCTTCAATCGGTTCGGCGAGCACCGAATTGAGCGATGCCAACACAGCGGATTGAAGACTCGCCCGCATTGAGTCGTTGTTCTCGGCGGTGATCATTCGATCCGGTACGTGCAGGGCGAAGACCGTGAGCGTGTGAGCGCCGGAGGCGTGAAGTTCGGGGGAGAGGATGCTGGGGTCCGCCAGCGAATGACAGTAGATCTCTGCGGGGACCGGGTCGGGAACGGCTCCTGCACTCGCGGAGTCGTAGGCAGTCTGCAGTTGGCTGTAGAGCTCATTGATGTGGAACGTGCCACCAAAAGCCGCGGCCGGGTCGACGGAGGCATCGAGCAATGTGGGCAAGCGAGAGAGCATGAGGTTCACCTTGACCTGCGCGCCCTCCGGCCGGGCCACGGAGCAAGTACCAGCTGGCGATCCAGTGCGCATACCTTCTGTCTCACTGCCCGCGTCGACAAGTTTTTGTAGCACGTACGGGGCTACATTCGCGAGAACCGTGGTGGCGTTGATCGTGTGTTCACCGTTGTCGTGCTGGTAGCGCACCTCGCCATCGGGCGTGATCGCGATGACCTCCGCGCTGGTGACAAGCGTCGCCCCGGCCACACGCGCAGCGTTGGCAAGTGACGAGGTGACCGCACCCATGCCGCCGACGGGAACATCCCAGTCCCCGGTTCCGTTGCCGATGACGTGGTAGAAGAAGCAGCGGTTGGCGGCAAGTGTCGTGTCGTGCGCTTCAGCAAAAGTTCCGATGAGGGCATCCGTGAGAACGACACCTCTCACCAGGTCATTCGAGAACGTCGCCTCAATCGCCTCACCAATCGGTCGCTCAAAAATGGTGGACCACAGTGCGTCGTCACCCAGAAGACGCCGCGCCTCCGAACGGTGCAGAAGGGGTTCGCACACGCTGGGAAACATTGCTCTGGCGAGGCGCCCGGTGTCGCCATAAAACTTATTCCACGCGCTGGCGTCGCTCGCAGCGCCCACGGAGGCGAATGATGCTGTCGTGGCCGCGGCATCCGCGTTATCGACGAGCAGCCCGCGGTTGCTCCCCGGTTCAGGAGTAAAGGATGAGTAGCGTCGGCGAACCAGTTGGATATCTAAACCGAGGTCAGCAATGATGCGCGCTGGCAGCAAACTGACGAGATATGAATAGCGGGAAAGTCGCGCATCAACCCCCGCGAACGCGTCCGCGGAGACAGCCGCACCGCCCACATGGTTGAGCCTCTCGAGCACCGTGACTGATCGGCCAGCCTTCGCCAAATACGCTGCAGCGACAAGCCCGTTGTGCCCGCCACCGACGATCACGATCTCACTATTTGCACCCATGAACAGAGCCTAATGATTGCCTCGACGCCGCGGGTTGACGCTCAGGCGGGAACACAGAAACCGTCGCTACTGTTGTCAAATGGATTCGAGCGGCCTGCCCCCTGCCGCAAGCATGGAAAACATTGCCCACGAAGCTGTGACGACAGTGGAACGCTGGCTCAGCGTGACCGATGCCCCGGCCCCGGCAGTGGAGTCGAAGCTTGCCCGGCTGCTCGCTGACGACGATGGTGCACAGTTCGCCATCGACTTTGTTGATCTGGTGATGCGCCCAGATGATCTCGCCGTCGCAAGCAAAAACTTTGAACGCGTCTCGCGGGAGTATCCTCTCAACGTGAACTGGCTCGAAGGTGCCGGCACACATCTCACGGGTGGTTTCGCACCACTGATGCCCGCCGCCATCGTTCCCGCCGCGCGCGAACGTTTTCTCAAATCAGTGGGGCACCTGCTTCTTCGCGGCAGCTCCGCGGACATCGATAAGCACCTCGCCGGCATCACCGAGGTGGGTGGCATCCGGCCAACAGTGGCACCGTTGACGGCGGTGGCGAGTGGTGATCGTGAGAGGCAACGGCAGGTTGATGACCTGAACGAAATTCTTCGGCTGCCCAATGTCGACTCGGTGTCGACGCGACCGGCCGCTTTTCTGGGGAGGCCGCGGCTCATCGATCTTGAGGCGGAGGTGGCCTCTGCGGTAAAACTGTTGACTCCGCTGTATGACACCGCCGCCCAGGCAGTGCCCCGTCAGTTCATCAACCTCGACATTGCGCTGCACGAGGAACTTGAGGTGACGCTGCGCGTCTTTGAGAGAATGATGGCGCTCCACCCCCAGCTCGACATGGGCATCTCACTTCCGGCCTGTTTGCCCGAGTCGCTATCCGCGTTGGTGCGTATCATCGACCGCGCACAGAAGCGTCGGGCAGCGGGTGGCGCCGCCGTGACGGTGCGCTTCACCCGGGGTGAACAGTTTGCGCATGAACGTGCGGAGGCACACAAGAACGGGTGGACGCCAGCACCATTCGCAACTCGTGCTGACACTGACGCGCACTACCTTCGCCTGCTCAACCATGTCTTGACACCAGAGCGCACCGACGCGGTGACCGTGATTTCGGCCACCCACAACCTGTTTACCGTGGCGTACGCCTGGCGTCTCGCCAGAGCGAGAGGCGTTGAACGCAGCCTGCAACACGAGTTCATGCTGGGGGTCGCCACCGCTCAGATGGAGGCCGTCAAACGGGATGTCGGGGGCATTCGCCTGTTCGCGCCTGTTGTGCAGGCGGGCAATCTCTCACTGGCTGCGCCGTACCTGAAGCGCAGGCTCTCCGACCTTTCGCGGGGCGGCGGGCACCTCGCGACGATGTCGACGCGAGGCGAGAAGAAGGGCTTTGCGAGTGAACGCGACAGCTTTCTTGCCTCCATCGAGTGCTCTGCTTCTCTGCCGGTTGCCACTTATCGCACCCAGAGTTCCTTGCGTTCGGAGGTTGCCGACTTTAGTGTCGAGGCCACGCGGGAGTGGGCATCCGCCGTGCTGGAACGAACACCGGATTCAGCATCCGGTGAAGCCCTCCTGGCGCGTTCACGCATCGGAACAGAACTCGAGCTCGATGAAGCGGTGACCTCGGCGATGGCGCACGGTGGTTCGTGGGGCGAACGGCGCGGTTCGACACGGGCAACAGTGTTAGAAAGCGTGGCGGAGGTGTTTGCGGAATGGCGCGGGCTCCTCGTCGAAACGATGGTCAGCGAAAGTGCCATGACGCTGCCGGAGGCTGACACCGACGTCACGGCGGCTATTGAACTTGCTCGTCGATCCGCGGTGACAGCGCGCGAACTTGACCTAATCCACGACGCCACATACTCGCCGCCACAACTTGTCGTGGTGGTGTGCCCGCGCACGGCACCGATCACCATGTTGGCGAGCGGCGTGCTCAGCGCGCTTGGTGCCGGGAGCCCCGTCATCATCAAAACGGCGCCCGAAACAAGGCGAAGTTCGGCTGTCTTCGTTGAATCGCTCACCGCTGGCGGAGTGCCGCCCGGGCTCGTCACGATTCTGGAGGACGAAGAGGCGCTCGCGGAGGCCCTCCTGAGTGATCCGCGGGTGGATCACATACTTCACGCGGGGAGCCGGCACGCGGCGAAGGTCTTTCACTCGTGGCGAGCGGAATCGCGAATATCGTCGACAACCGGTGGCCGCAACTCCGTCATCGTCACCCCCAGCGCGCACCTTGAGGCCGCCATCGACGACATTGTCGCCAGCGCACTCGACCACGCTGGGCAGTCACTAACGGCAGTCAGCACGGTCATCGTGGTGGGGAGTGTGGCAGAGTCTGCGAGGTTTCTCGGCCGCCTCACCGACGCCATTGCGTCGGTTCCGGTTGCCGCTCCCATCGCGACGGCGTCGGCAACTTCGGCGCTGTCACGGCCAGCAACTGCGTCGCAACGACTCACGCTTGAAACTCTGGACGAGGGCGAGACCTGGCGGGTTCAACCCAGGCAGGTAGATGCTCTTGGTCGCTGGTGGGCACCAGGATTGCGCGACAAGGTGTCATCAGAGGCCGCGTTCTGTAAGGCCGAAAACCGCGCACCAGTACTCGGGATCGTGCGAGCGCGCACACTTGCTGAGGCCATCGACATCCAGAACTCGCAAGGGTTCGGGCTGAGCGCTGGCATCCACTCCCTCGATCAACACGAAATCGATACGTGGTTGGATGCCGTGGAGGCCGGTTTGTTGAGCGTGAACTGCGCCACCTGCTCTGATTCGCGTGGGCGCGCTCCCGTGCAGGGTTGGAACCGCTCAACGGTCGGCACTGTCAACGCCGGTGGGTTCGACGCTGTTGTCTCGCTCGGTCAGTGGCGCGCAGTCCCCATCGAGCCGGGAACGACCGTGACGCTGAAGGGCATGAGTGAACCCGTCGCACGCCTGATCACCGCCGCCCAGTCCGGCATAGATTTTGCCGGATTTGACTGGGCGCGTGCCGGGGCGATGAGCGATGAAAGATCGTGGCACTCCGACTACGCCACGAAAGAAATAGTTCAGTCAGAGTACGAGCGCATTGAGCACAAGCACCTCCCGGTGGCGGTGACCGTGCGGCTCAGCGAGGGTGCGTCCATGACACAGCTCGTGCGTGTTTTGGCGGCCGCGGCGATTACGCGCTCGGCGATAGCGATCAGCACGGCGATGCCGCTACACGCCGATCTCATCGACATGTTCCACCAGTATGATTCCCCCGTTGCGGTCGCCGAAGTGCTCGTGGAATCAGATGTGCGGTGGCATGCACGAGTGCAGGCGGGCGACATCGCCACAACACGCATTCGGCTCCTTGGCGGAGATCGAGACGTTCTTGCCAGGGTGCTGCACGGACAATTGGGTGTCGCCGTGTACGCCAACCCGGTTACCACCAGCGGAAGAGTTGAACTGCTGCCGTTCCTTCAGGGCCAGACAATCTGTACTAACGTGCAGCCGTAGCGACACCTGCGAGAAGCCCGTCAGCGCTCGAAGGTAAGGAAACTTCACCCCTATTTTGGGGGTTGGAGCGGGGGTCTGAAATCAATCGTTAGGCTTCCGTGGGGGGGTAAAGTACTAACGCCTCAGGTTCGATTCAATGCCCTGAGTCACCGGACCCGAACCGGAAAATTTTCACCAAGCAACGTTATGACTGCTGTGGTGAGTGTCGCCTGTTGTCGGGTTTTGCAGAAAAACAACCCGAGGACCCGACCTTGACTTCACACAGCGCTTTAACCCCCCTGCGATCACGACCAAAACAGTCGGCCCGTAGCCAGACTGTGCGTGTGCTGCTTTCGGCGTTGACGGCATTTGCTGTCATCGGTTCGGTTCTCATCCCCACGGCTGGGGCGTTTGCGGCAGAGCCTGCGGCAGTGCGCAACGTCAAGTCTGCAAATAAGACGATCGTTGGGCCTGGGAACACCTTTGACTGGCAGATCGAGGTCGGGTGTTCGGTGCTCAGCGATGAGTGCGTCAATGCCGTACTGACCGACACCATCCCACCAGAGTTCATCCTTCCGAATGCTGCCGACATCCTTCTTACCCCCGTGCTCGACCCGTCGGAGCGAACCATCACGATAACTGGTCAGACGGTTACCATCGCCTTCGCCCAGAATCTCGTCAGCCCGGTGGGTACGAAGGGCCTGACGAACGGCACGGTGACGGTGACGATCCCCGTCACGGTTCGTTCGGACCTTGACTACACACCGACTCCGCGGACTGTTTACAACACCTCACAGATGGTTGCGGAAAACGCCCCGATGCTCCCGAGCACGGCTTCCATCGACATCGAGGTTCCGCTGGAATTGGGTACAAAGCCCACCAAATCATTCTCGCCGGCCACGAACCTTTCTGTTCCTGGTTTGGGCACGGTGTTGACGCTTGGAGCCTCCAACGCCTCTAACGCCACCGTCTCGTCACTGACGATTCAGGACCCGGTTGACCCTTCAGCTCCTGCGAACATGATGAGAACGGCACTTCAACTTCAGTCACTCCAGAGCGCCACGTGGCCGTCGGGGGCGACTACCGCTGTCGTATCACTATGGAATTCGACTCTCCCGACACCGGCCTGGGTGGAAGCACCACCCGTTAATGCTGGAGATCCGTTACTGCTGCCTTCTGACGTTACCCCTGAGAGCGCGGGAGGAATTCGTGTTGTGTTCTCGTCGGGCGCATCCGCGGACATCCCGCGAAACGCAAGTGCCGGAATGGTGCTCAACCTCAAAAACCGAGTCGGTGTCACCGCTGGTACGTACCCGAATATCGTCAGGTCAGATGTCGCACGTGATTCGAGCAACGCCACCGCACAAGCGACCGCCAATTACGTCGTGACCTCAGCTTCGAGCAACGTGGCGGCTGGCAAGTCGATTACTCCGGATCGAATGTCCACAGTGGCGTGTTGCTCCTTTGATCTAACGACGGGAACCGTGGCACTTACGGGAGAGAACACGGGGTCGATCCCGCTGACGTCGATGACCATTTCGGAACCATCGACCCCGGCGACTCTCGACTCGACCAACTCTCTTGCCCCCGCTCACGTTGGCGGTGGCTTGCTCTTTGGTGGCTTTACGAGCGGCGTGACGTGGCCAGCCGGTGCAACGGCTGCTTCCATCACGTACTACTTCGTCGCGGGCCCTAGCGAGACAATCACGACCACCACCTCGGGACTGCCCGTTCCCGTCTCTGCGCTGCGCGTGACCGGATTCAGCGTGACCTTCACGGGACGAATGATGCACGGCGCTGTGGCAACCCTGCCGTTCACGATCAACGCGAATACAGCTCAAGCTGACCCGAGCGTGCTCTACACAAATCAGGTCAAGGTCACGGGAATCGACGAGTACACCACGAGTGTCGTTCCGAAGTATGCCACTGACACCGTGACCGTGCTCGCTGACCAAGTCAACCTCGAGACGTCAAAGTCACTCACCCGCTCGAGTCTTCGCGCAGCGCCAGGGCAATCAACGATAGCGACACTCACCACTCACGTGCTTGCCTATCCGGACTCCACCAGGCCACTTAGTCACATCGAGATGCTCGACCCATCCACGAGCAGCGGCTTGACTCCCTGGTACACCTATTTCAATGCCACAAGTATCGTGATGACCCCGGTACCGGGCGACGCAACGCTGAAGATTGAGTACCGAGATTTCGCGGGCAGCTACCTTCCGCTCACGACTCTCCTCCCTGGAATCGCTAACTACGACATCGACCCAGGGATGAGAGGCAGCATCTATGGCCTGAAACTCAGTTGGGATACGACAACAGGGTTCCAGCCGAACCAGACCCTCGAAGCGAATATCGGGTACTCCCTGCGGTCAACGTTGCGAGACAGCGCGACGAACGAGTCTCTACCGAATGCTGCCATCCAGTTGACGAACTGCAGCGCGTCGAGCGGAACAAGCGGGAGTGATCCCGGCGACTTGGCAACGGGAGTTACGACGTCGAACCCTTGCCCCAAAGTTACGCTTGTTCCCTACGTGCTAGGCCCTGGCAACGCGAACATCCTCGACAAGAAGTTCATCAGGACTGCGAATACCAACGTCCAGGGCATCATGAGTACCCGCAACAGTCAGCAAACGCGCGCACGCCTTTCGTGGTCTACGGATGGCTACACGGGTGTCGACCAGATGGTCATCTATGACGGCCCGGTCGATTCCTTCGGAAACCCTGGTCCTACCGCGGATTACCGCAGAGGCATGTACGACGCGTACGACCTTGTGTCGATTCCCAAAATCAGCACCGTCGACACGCTCATGAAGTACGACAAGGTGACGATCAAGTTCTTCAGCAAGACAAGCGGCACGTTGGTTGAAGTTCCCGGCTATTGCACGATAGCGCTCCCGTGTGATGGCGGAGTCGGCTCAGCACATGCGCTTACGGTACCGGAGAGGCTCGACTTCGTTGGCGTGGAGTTCACGTTCACCGAGGGAAGTCTTCGCCCAGGATTCAACCCCGCTCCTGGGAGCGGTGTTGCGGATTCCCTTGGCAATGGCAGGAACATCGATCTCGTTTTCGAAATGCGTGACACGTTGCGCAGCAACGGTTGGCCGGTCGTTGACGGATACCGTTACAACGCGAACCTCGCTGGCACTCCGCAGCACAGCGTCATACAAAACGATGCGTGGGCACAGGCGGCCCTCAAAGCGGGCGGTCTGCTTACCGATCGCGCAAACGACACGCTTCAGATTCGCGACATCCCGCTCGCGGTGGCTGCTACCAAGGGTTGGGCGGGTGGGGATGTCCCCATTCCCAGCAACCCTGCGACGGTGCGACCAACCAGCCGGGTCACGCTCACGGCCACCAATCAGACCCCGTCGAAGGTGAACTCCTTGACGATCAGTGAACCTAATATGTCTGCGGCGACGCCCGCCCATGACTCGCCATTCGAGGACTGGAATCTCACACGATTCCAGTCGTTTACCGAGCCCGCGGGAGCAACCGCGCTGACGGTGACGGTGAACTACGCAGTGGGTCCGCCCCGCATACTGTCGGGCACTAATTTCACAACGATGCGAAGCGCAATAGCTGCGTGGAACGCCACGGACCTAGTCGATGCAACTTCCTTCACTTTCGTCTTCACGGGTCAGATCCGTGCCACAACTGGTGTGGCAACCGTGGTCTTCGACCTTGGGCTGCGAACGCTTCAGCGAACCAGTCTCATACCGGTTGGCCCGGGCACGAGTTACAACTCAACCGAGGGCTCCGTCGCAGACCTTCGCTGGGATATCGCCAGTGGAGTGACAGACCCAACCTTCAGCGACCAGGTGCGGTCCGCCCCGAATGGCGCGACCATCACCCTTGTTGCCGGCGACATCTCTGTAACGACATCAAAACTTTTCGCCACGGCAATCGAAACGGAACCCGCACGCGCTAGCTCACGGCTCACCCTCACTGCCACTCCTGGTGGTCCGGAGAGAGTAAAGTCGCTCACCATCACGGATGACAAAGCGACGTTCTGGAATGCGTTCGACTACACCGGCACGCCCACGAACGTACTGCTCCTTCCCGTCTTCAGCCCCGCTCCCGCGGGAAGCGGAACGGTAATCCAGGTGGAGGCGTGTGTCGGAGCCTCCGCCTGGTGGACATCCGTCCACGTCAGTGCCAATCCCGATGCAGGCTGTGTCGACCGAGGTGGCAGTTGGGTAGGCGCGGGTACGTGGAAGACGCAGGGGCAAGCGCGCACGGCCTTCCTGCCGACCGGCGTCACGGCGGCTCAGGTAGAGGGTCTTCGTCTCACCATTCGACGGGCCAATAACTCGCAGTGGGAGAATCCTCAAGCACCCATCGTGAACGTTCCGATCCTCGTGCAGAGAAGAATCACCCTGCGCACGGGCGGTCCTGTGCTCACAAACATGCCGAGCACTCCCACCGTTCCGGGCAATGCGCCGTCGCCGGGAGAAACCGTTCCGGGGGTCACGACGAATACAGTGACAGCAGATGTGCGCGGAATCTGGGACAGCCTGGCAACCGCAAGCCATTCGGCCACCTACGTGTACCAGCAGGCCAAGACGGCTGTGAAAGTGCAGAAAACACCAGCAGGCGTGAAGGCACCAGGCAAAACTTTCGACTACACGCTTTCCGTCACGAACACCGGCACCTGGCCGATTCTGAACCCGGTGATTACCGACTACATTCCGAGCGACGCCAATGGCGCGCAATTGATTTTCGATCCCGACAAACCAGTCGTGACGTACAAGTACGCGTTGACCGGCGCCGCGCCCGCTCCGGCAACGGGAACGGCACTTCCCACAGGTACGTCAGGGCCGAGCGTTCATGTCGACAGTGATGTTCATGGACTTCCGAGGGCGATACAATTCACGTTTCCCGCGGGCTCTGTGCTGGAGGTCGGTCAGGTTTACACCATCAAAGTTCCGATGATGTTCCGCCCAGGTCTCATCAACAACACCAATGTGACCAACACTTTCGGTATTAGTGGTGACCGTCCGATTGACCCGAGCACCTGCACGGCACCCGCCGGGTTCACGGCCACCTACAAAACGGCCACAAACGAATGCACTATCGGTACGACGGTGCGACCCTCTGAGCAGGCCGCCTTGCGTGCCCTCATGGTGGTGAAAGCAGAAACAGACCCGATTGATTACTCGGCGGACCAAGGTTTCATAGGCGGAACAAACGTACATTGCACAGCCGAAAGAGACACCGATGGCTTCTCTCGGCTCCCCTGCGTCCCGTTGACCTTGCCTGGTCAGAAGGAAACATGGCGGTTACATGCGCAAAACACTGGCACAACAAATATGCCGAGACTGGTTTTGTCGACACGGCTTCCCAACGTGAGCGATAAGACGATCCTCGATGGTTTCGTGCGTGACTCTCAGTGGCGTGCGGGATTCGCTGACCAGATCATGTGGAACCTCGGAAACCCCGACGCCATCATGAGGGTGTATTACACGACGGCAGCAGTGCCGTGCAAGCTCGTTTTGCAGAACCCATCCAATGAGAATGCATGTGGAAATGATCCGACCAATGGTTGGGCGCTGTGGACCGCTGGTGTTCTCACTGATCCGACTTTAGTGACGAGCCTTCAGTTTGTGATCGACTTCCCCGACGCGCATCCCTTCGGTCCTGCAGACAACATCAAGATCGATGTTGTGACGAAAACAGCGGCACTCTCGGAAACGGAGGGAGAGGACCGGATGGCGAATAACTCGCTTTCAGCCTCAGCGATAACGAAAACTGGAACCGTTGCGACGCGGGTCACCGCCCTCGACTATTCGGTGGTCTCGGTCGCTCTCGCAACGGGCAGTGTTCGCCTTGAGAAGGAACTCACCGGGCCTGCCGCCTCCCTCATCCCCGACGGTCAGGTCTTCACCGGCCAGCTCGAGTGCATGTCTGTGGGCCAAACTACGACGCGACCCTTCACCATGACACTCAGCGGCGGAACGGTCGCTGCTGTTCAGTTCGACAACCTCCCTGGCGGTGCCAAGTGCAAGGTGACGGAGACCACAACGAGTGGCCAGTCGAGTTACACCTCGACGACGGTCACTGTTGACCCGCTCATCGAGCCGCCGACGACCCTTCCGACGATAGAGCTGAAGAACGATTACCAGTTCGGTGGGTTGAAGGTCTCCAAGACAGTGGACACCGGCTCGGCGACACCCGTCATCCCGACCGGATTCGCCTTCGCCGTCTCCTGCACCTTCCTCGGGGTGCCGATTTCCCTCGCGGCGGCAGATGCGGTGTTCACTCTCGACGCAACGCAGTCTCGAACAATCAGCGGCATCCCCATCAACTCGGACTGTGTTGTGACAGAGACCGATACGAAGAGCGCGGATAACACGATCGTGACGGCAGCGACCGACGCATCGAACCCCGGAACGACGGTGGCGGTAGATAGTACGACTCCGTCTGCGACCTTCACGAGAATCAGTCCAGACAACATTTCTGGGGTGACAAACACCACCACGTTCAACAACCGATTCGATGCTCCCGCTGTTCTCATCATCACGAAAGATGTTGTGGGCGGTGGTGCTGCGCAGTTCGGTCAGAACAAAACTTTCAGTGTGGACGTCGAGTGCACTTTCGGTGCAACTGTTCAGTACAACGGAACTCTGCTACTGAACGTGGGGAATGCCTGGCAAGAAGTACTTAAGAACGTTCTTGCTGGCTCGAAGTGCACGTTCAAGGAAACCAACCTCCGGGGTGCGGATGCTGTGGTGATCACCCCGAACGCCGGCGACACTACGGTGGGTTCCGTTACCGTCCCGGGATCGACTCCCGTTCCCTCCCCGATCGTCAGTATTGCCGTTACCAACTGGTATCTGGCCGGCTCTGTTCAGGTCACCAAGGTTTTTGCCGGTGATGCCGGAGCGATCGACAAGTTCGCGCGGGACCCAATTCCTGAGGTCGGCTTCGAGTTCACGCTCACCTGCACGCGTGATGGAGTTGACGTGGTGATTCCCGGCGGTAAAACTCGCAGCGTGACGGCAGCACTTCCCGTTGCCAATTACACCGGGATTGCGTCAGGGGCGGACTGTGCGCTCAACGAGACGAAGCGGAGTGGTGCGAGTGCTACTCGGATCCTCGATGCCAATGGCGACCCCGTGACGAACGGAGAGTTCAGTATTGCGGTCGACAACACCGTGCTGGCTGTGGCTGATCAGGCGCAGCCCAACCTCGAGGTCGAGAACATGTACCGTTTCGCGGACGTTTCCGTCAAGAAGGCCGTCATTAATGCACCGGCCGGAACCATCGCTTCCGCGATGGCCTTTGAGATGACTCTGGTCTGCACGCTCGACGGCCGCGACATCGTTGCTGCGGAACCAGCAGCAGCTACCATCCGCGATGGAATGACCGTGACCTGGACGGAACTTGCTGAAGGTGCAGACTGCAACGTTAGAGAGTCCGTCACTGGCGGCGCTTCCAAGACGACCTTGTCGCTGACGCAAGCAGACGGAAGTCTTGGTTCTGCGTTCGAGGGAACATCTACTGGACTTGCGCCCTTGCGATGGACAGGTGATCCCGCAGCGAACGAGATCCGATTCGTCAACTCGTTCCAGTTGGCGTATACGGGTGCCGCAGTGTCGTGGGTGTCGTTGTCTCTGATCCCGCTCGGGTTGCTCGTGTGGGGAGTGCTCTTCTTGGGCTTCGCGTTGATCCGTCGCCGTCGTGAAAGTGGCCCTGTCCTGAACCAGTAGCGTTAACACCATGGACCACCCCGAACAGTCGACGCACGGCGTGGGTCCATGGCAGGGCGAACTGCCCACCGACGACCACTACGACCACGAGCTTTTGGCGCGCGGTGATTCACGCAATGTGATCGACCGCTACCGCTACTGGACTATGGCCGCAATCGTTGCCGACCTCGACCTGGCTCGGCATCCGTTTCATGTGGCGATCGAGAACTGGCAGCACGACATGAACATCGGATCCATCGTGCGCAGCGCTAACGCGTTCGGGGCAGAGACCGTGCACATCATCGGCCGGCGCCGCTGGAACAAGCGCGGCGCCATGGTCACCGACCGCTACCAGCACGTGTTGCAGCATCCGGATGTCGACACCTTCGTGCAGTGGGCGCGCGCCGAATCCCTGCCGATCCTCGCCATCGATAACGTACCGGGTAGCGTCATCATCGAAACTTTTGATTTTCCGGAACGCTGCGTTCTGCTGTTCGGGCAAGAAGGGCCTGGCGTCTCAGACGAGGCCATCGCCGCGGCCGACGCCGTGGTGGAGATCAGCCAATTCGGCAGCACCCGCAGCATCAATGCCTCTGCTGCCGCCGCGGTGACCATGCATGCGTGGATATTGCAGCACGTGGAATTCGCGCGCTAACGATCGGTAGACTGGGGTGTAATCCCCCACCAATCGAAAGGGATGTTTGCCATGCCCGCCATCGTTCTCATCGGCGCCCAATGGGGCGATGAAGGAAAGGGCAAGGCGACCGACTTGCTCGGTGACCGCATCGACTACGTCGTCAAATTTAACGGTGGTAATAACGCCGGGCACACGGTTGTGATCGGCACAGAGAAGTACGCTCTGCACCTGCTCCCTTCCGGAATCCTCTCCGAGGGCGTCATTCCGGTGATCGCCAACGGTGTCGTCGTCGACATCGCCGTGCTGTTCGAGGAGCTTGACGCGCTCATAGCGCGCGGGGTGGATGTTTCCAGGCTTCGGGTCAGCTCGAATGCGCACGTCATCACCACCTACCACCGCACCATCGACAAAGTGACAGAGCGTTTTCTCGGCAAGCGCCAGATCGGCACGACCGGTCGCGGGATCGGGCCCGCGTACGCCGACAAAATCAACCGGGTCGGCATCCGGATTCAAGACCTCTTCGACGAAAATATTTTGCGCCAAAAGGTGGAAGGCTCGCTCGAGCAGAAGAACCAACTTCTCGTGAAGGTGTACAACCGACGAGCGATCACCGTCGACGAGGTTGTAGACGAGCTGCTCATCTACGCTGACCGGCTGCGGCCCATGGTCGCCGATACCGCTCTTGAGTTGAACCTCGCTCTCGACACGGGCAAAACCGTGCTCTTTGAGGGCGGCCAGGCCACGATGCTGGATGTCGACCACGGAACGTACCCGTTTGTCACCTCCTCGAACGCGACGAGTGGCGGCGCGGCCACCGGCTCCGGCGTTGCGCCCAACCGCTTCGACCGCGTCATCGGCGTGATCAAGGCGTACACAACTCGCGTGGGCGCTGGCCCATTCCCGACAGAGCTGTTTGATGAGTGGGGCGAGTTTCTCACCCAGAAGGGTGCCGAGTTCGGTACCACTACCGGGCGCGTGCGACGGTGCGGCTGGTACGACGCACCCATGGCCCGGTACGCCTCTCGCATTAACGGCATCACCGACTTCGTTCTCACGAAGTTGGATGTGCTCAGCGGCATCGAGAGTATCCCAGTGTGCGTGGCCTATGAAGTGGACGGCAAGCGCGTCGATGACATGCCGTATTCGCAGTCAGACTTTCACCATGCGAAGCCGATCTACGAGAACTTCCCGGGCTGGACAGAAGACATCTCTGGCGTGCGTAAGTTCGAAGATCTTCCGAAGAACGCGCAAGACTATGTGCTCGCGCTCGAGGGAATGAGCGGATCGCGCATTTCAGCGATCGGTGTCGGGCCAGCGCGTGACGCCATCGTGGTGCGGCACGACCTGCTCGGCGATTCTGCTTAAAAGAACCCGCGCAAAAGACTCCGCTTAAAACCGGGTCAGCTATTTGCTGTCTTTGGTTCGCTCTGCACGCTTGGCCTTGACCGCTTTCACCCTGGCGTTCTCGTTCTGCACTTCGGCGTGAGTGGCGCGTTCGATGACGAGCCACTCCGGTCGCACCTGAAGCAACTCGCTTATCTCGTCGGTGGTGAGCGCCTCCGTAAGCTCGCCACGTGCGAGCCCGCTGATCGAAACGCCAAGTTTTCGCGCGACCTCCGGGCGGGGGTGTGGGCCATTCTTGCGCAGGTCGACGAGCCACTGCGGTGGCTCAGCCATGAGGGCGGCGAGCTGTGCCCTGGTGACGGGGTTCTCTCGGAACTCTTCGGGGGCTGCTGGAAGATAGATCGCCAGCTTTTTTGCCGCAGTTTCGGGCTTCATCGTCTGGTCGGAGTGTTGCGCGGTCATCTGGCAAGCGTATCCGCTGCGTTAGCCTGTGAAAAACGGTTTCGCATGTGCGCCACCGCAACACTTGCAGGGGAGGGTTTCACATGGAGCAGCGCCCCGCACTCTCGGTTGCCTTCGTGCCGGGCGTGACCGTCACCAAATGGACCAGAATTTGGGCCGAGCGCCATCCCGAGATTCCTCTCCTCATCCTTCCGACGGACCAACCGCAACAAACCAGTGTCGTTCTTGAGGGCACTGCCCACCTCAGCTTTGTTCGCCTGCCGTTAGAAGCGGATGGCCTTCACGTCATTCCGCTGTACCGGGAACGCGCCGTTGCCGTTGCCGCAAAAGATCACGTGATCGCCGCGGCAGATGCTGTCACGCTCGCCGATCTCGCGGGGGAGCCACTGCAGAGCGCTGGCGCGAAACACCATGATCGTGGCCCATTCGACCTTGTCGCTGCTGGTGTTGGCGTGCTCGTGGTTCCGCAGTCCATCGCTCGAATGCAAAGCCGCAAAGATGTGGTCGTGCGCCCGATTACGGATGCCCCCGAGACGCAGATCGCTCTCGTCTGGCGCGCGACTCCCGCCTCCGTTGAGTCGGATGCGGACGCGGGCTCCGGTGTGGACTCTGGCCGTGAGGTGAGCGATGCCACCAGCGCAGAGTTGATCGCAGATTTCATTGGCATAGTGCGTGGTCGCACCGCACAGAGTTCTCGATCCACAGCGTTGGCAGAAGGCTCAGCCACAAAGGAGCAACCGGCGAAGGCGAAAGCCGCCGCCAAGGGTGCCGCAAGGGGCGGCGCAACGGGCGCGGCCAAGAGTGCATCAAAGGGCGCGACTAAGGGTGCGGCCAAGAGTGCAGCAAAAGGCACGGCGAAAGGCACAACGAAGGCGGGGGCTGCGGCTCAACGCAGCGGAGCGGCACATGCCGCGAACCGCAAGCGTGCTGAATCCAGAAAGAAGCACCGCGGGCGTTGAGCGCGGACGGCATCGACGTGAGACGGCGCCGACGTGAGACGGCGTCGAAGTTACACCCGCTGACGTGAGACCTGCAGAAGTTAGATCACGTTGAAGCTACACCCGTAGAAGTTGGACCACGCCAAAGTCAGACCACGCTGAAACTTTCAGGCAAAGGAATCCGGCCGGTCAATGCGTTCAGAATTGCCTTCCCGTCGCCCTGCCGAACGGCAACGCGCGCGGCGAGTGCTGCGGCATCCTCGACCGACCTCATCGGAAGCACCTGCTCGATGCCGGTCGCGCGTGCGATATCCATGGAGTGCACGATGAGCTCGAAACTTCTTGTGCGCAAGTACTCAGACAGCAGGATGCTTCGCCCGCCGTGCACCGCCAGCACCCGCGCTACAGGCTGAGCGGCGATCTGCGCCAAAGTTCGATTGAGCTCCTGGGTGAGTTGTTCGAGTGGAATGGCGGCCAGCAGTTCACCGGAGGCGATGCCGCGCTGCGCGATGGCGTCGTTCACCCCCGCACCCGCGGTGATTCCGAGCAAGTAGGCTTCGGCATCCGCGCAACTTGCGACTGATGGTGGCTCAACGGCAAGGTACTCGCCGACCGTCGTGATGGCGCGCAGCGTGTGACCAGCGAGACTCCGCACTGTCCATGCACCCAGTCCAGGTTCATCCCATTGATCCGGATTTATGCGGGCAAGCAGACCAAAAAAGCTGCGCGCAGATTCTTCGAAGAGAACAACATTCTGCATGCGTTCCATCGTGGCACGAGTAGTGCCAGAATCAAGGAGTGCCAGCGAAACGACCAGAACCCACCACCCTTGTCGGCGACTTCATTCGGCTTGAACCGCTGAACGACGAGCACCTGCCAGGGCTGTACGAGGCCATCGGTCGCCGTGAGGTGTTTGAGTTCGGATATGGCGGCGGGCTCAGTGTCCTTCCTGAATCATTGGAAGAATTTCGTGAGTGGTCAGACTCCTACCTCACGGACGAGAATAATCGCTACGCCGTGATCCTCGTCGGTGGGCCTCGTGAGGGAACGATCGTCGGCACGACAACGCTCGGTGATTTTGATGAACCTCGCGAAGCCACCCACATCGGTTGGACGGGCTACGACCCGCGTGTGTGGGGAACGGCAGTCAACCCCGAAGCAAAACTCTTGCTGTTGCAACACGCGTTCGACTCCGGGTTCGGTCGAGTCAAAATCCAGACAGATTTCATTAACGAACACTCGCGTGCGGCCATCGCCAAACTTGGTGCGACATTCGAGGGCGTCGTGCGTCGCGATCAGCCTCGAGCGGATGGCACCTGGCGCGACTCTGCAGTGTTTTCGATCATCATCGATGACTGGCCTGCCGTGCGCGAGGGCCTCGAAAAAAGGCTCGAACAGTACGAGGGCCGCCCCGTGCTCTTTCGCACACCTCGCACGTGATTGTGGGGGCGATGCCGGGCTGTAGTGTCAGCTTGTGAGCCAAGTACTGACGGGGGCCAGACGATACGGAATCCCCATTCAATTCATCGCGATGGGTATCGCGTGGGGTTCCAGTTTTCTGTTCATGAAAATTGCGCTCGACGGAGTCTCGTACGGGCAGATTGCATGGTCGAGGGAGATCCTCGGTGCGCTCACCCTCGGTGTTGTCATGCTCATTGGCCGCCACCGACTGCCACGCGAACCGATCATGTATTTTCACTTTCTCGTGATCGCGCTGACCAACTGTGTCATCCCTCATCTGCTTTTCGCGTGGGCTGAGCAACATATTTCTTCTGGCCTCGCCGCCATCTACAACTCCCTCACCCCCATCGCCACCGCGCTGATGGTCGCGCTCGTGTACCGGGTCGAGAAACTGAGCCGCGGGCAGGTCATCGGAGTGCTCCTCGGAATTGTGGGCGTTGTCGTCATCATCGCCCCGTGGCAATTCACGGATATCAGTGCCGACGTGTGGGGCCAGCTTGCGTGTCTTACCGCCGCCATCCTGTACGGCGTTGCCACCGGATACCTTCGAAAGTTTGTGACCCAACGCTCGATCAGTGGCACAACGGTGGCGTTCATGAATGTGGGAACAGCAGCAGTGGTGATGCTGTTCCTCACCCCGATCGTGGCGATTGGCCCCGTGCACCTCTCATGGGAGGTCGTCGGGAGCCTACTTTTGCTCGGCGCGTTCGGAACCGGCATTGCCTACATCTGGAACATCGCGGTGTTGAGGGCGTGGGGTGCGACGAACGCCTCCACGGTCACGTACCTGATTCCCGTCGTTGCGGTGGGGCTCGGCTTCCTCGTTCTGGGCGAAACGCTGTCATGGCACGAAC
This sequence comes from Actinomycetales bacterium, assembly GCA_038243605.1. GTDB lineage: Bacteria > Actinomycetota > Actinomycetes > Actinomycetales > Microbacteriaceae > Terrimesophilobacter. The sequence goes on along the minus strand of JBBSQX010000001.1, from coordinate 127,489 downwards.
CCGTCGGGGCCGCTCTCGTGCTCATCGGCATCCTGTTCACGCAAGAACGTCTTCGCATCAGACGCCGCCCGGTGGCGGGTGCGGCACAGTAACCTCGTACCATGGGCGACGATCGAGCAACACAGAACAACGACGAAGTGCAGCAGCAACTTGAGGGCCTTCGGCTGAGCATCGACAACATCGATGCCGCACTTATTCACCTTCTGGCAGAGCGATTCCGGTTCACCCAGCAGGTGGGCAAACTGAAGGCGACTCACGGACTGCCGGCGTCGGATGCTGCGCGCGAGAAGGTTCAGATTGCCCGGCTGCAGGCGCTCGCGGTTGACAGCCACCTCGATCCGGCTTTCGCAGAGAAGTGGTTCAACTTCGTTGTCGCCGAGGTCATCCACCACCACGAACGAATTGCCTCCACCGGCACTATCGAAACTCTCTAGTGTCTACTGGCTGGAACCCACGTGCTCTGCCACCTCAGCACGGAAAGACGTTCGTCGTCACAGGCGGTAGCTCAGGTATTGGGTACTTCGCTGCGGAGCAGCTTGCAGGGGCGGGGGCCACGGTGGTGATCGCTGCGCGGTCGCGCGACAAGTTCACTGCCGCGGCAGAAGTCATCCGATCGCGAACGCCCGGTGCGCAGGTGGAGTACGTGGCGCTTGACCTCGCGTCGTTACAGTCCGTTCGCGAGGCGGCAGCCCAACTCACTGAGCGCGACCGCATAGATGGCCTGCTAGAGAATGCGGGCGTCATTCTTGCCGGACCGAAACGACTGGTCACCTCTGATGGTCACGAACTCACCTTCGGGGCAAACCATCTTGGTCATTTCGCCCTCACGTCGCTCACCTTTGCCGCACTCGCGCGCACAGAAGGTAGCCGCATTGTCACGATGGGCAGTGGCGTGACGAAGCTTGTGGGTCTGCGAGCCGATGATCTTCAGAGCGAGAAGAAGTACACCTCTTTCTCGAGTTATGCGCAGTCAAAACACTCCACGCAGTCCTTTGGGTTCGAGCTAAATCGCAGGTTGCGTGCGTCTGGGAGCCCCGTCATGGCGTTGGTCGCTCACCCGGGTGGCGCCCAAGACGGTCTCACTCCGTTTCGTGCAGGCGTGAACGAACCCAGTCTTGGGCGGCGACTCCTGGCGGGCTTGGGTGTTGTGGCCGGCGGGAGCAAAGAAGCCGCGGCCTGGCCTCTCGTTCGCGCTGCCGTCGATCCGCAGGCCACCGGTGGGCAGTACTGGGGGCGGACAACGCCGATTTTCGGTCGACCTGTGCTCAATACACCCGAGGCGTCTAGTTATTCAGAGGAGTTCGGGCGCGGGCTATGGTCGCTCTCCGAGAACTGGACAGATACCACGTTCCACCTCTGACCGATGCCGTCGCCCTGCCCCCGCACGTGCCGTGTGGGTGCTGTGCCGTGTGGGCGCTGTGCCTCCGCACGTGCCGTGCCCCCGCTGCCGAACCACAAGACGTTCCCCCCGTCGCCGCATCCCGTTTGTGCACACTTTTGGTCGCTTTGAGCGTGCTTAAGTCGACAAAAAGTGTGCACAAACGGGCGATCGTGGGTGTGGGTGTGGGTGTGGGTGTGGGTGTCGGTGTGGCGCGGCGGGGCGGGGCGGCGGGAGGGCCTGGCGCGGCGGGGCCTGGCGCGGCGGGGCTGGGCTGAGGTCTGGCGGGGCCGGGGCCAGGGCAGCGAGCGACGCTAAGGACGCAGCTGTGGCGCAACATCCGTCATCCGCTCGAGTCGGCGCAGCGCGATAACCGGGATAAGAATGATGGTGAGGATGATGGCGGCGGCGAGGAAGATGCCGGGGGTTGGCACCTGCTTGAGCACTCCGAGGTCGACGTAATACTCGTCGGCGTTGATGATGACGGCGGCCCCGACGAAGGGTCCGATCAGGGAGGGCACCAGGCTGATGAAGAGGATGCGCACCCCCTGCACCGCTCCGGTGCGGTCTCGGGGCGTGTAGTCCCGAACCAGCCCGGCGGTCACGGCGGCGAGCAGCATGAAGCCGGCAATGACGGTGGTGCCTGCCACCATAACGGGCCCAATGCCGCGAGCCAAGAACATGAGAAGAAGCCCGGCAGCGTAGAGCGCGGCAGCGGGCAGAATGAACCTGAGCTTGCCCACCCGGTCGATGAGCCGGCCGCCGAGAACGCTGATGACGGATGCCGCGAGCATGGTGACTCCGAGAATGAGCGCGTACGATTCGATCCCCAGATAGCGTTCGATGTAGATGAGTAGGTACGGCATGTAGATCTGGGTGGCGACGCTCAGCACGCCGAGGGCAGATAGCGCCAGGTAGAGCCTTGGATTTTTGCGCATGGTCCGTGGCCTCAGGCCGTGCACGATCGCGGCGACCACGCCATCCCGCTGCGGCCGGACGCTCGGCACATCTTTCACGAGGAACCACGCCAGCACGCCGCCCACCATGGTGACCGCACCGACGACCCCAAAGAGAAGCACCCACTGGCCGTGCTTGGCGAGACCCGCAAGTGACCCGATGGCGACGAGCAAGGAGATCAAGGGAAGTGTTACCAGTGCGGCTTCGGCCCGGCCGCGGTTGCTCACGTCGGTCACATCCGTCACCCACGCCTGGAAGGTGGCACTGTACGCTGCGGCGCTGAATACGCTCACGATGCAGTCCAACACGATGACGGCGATGACGGTGAGGGTGACAGCACTGAGAACAGATGCTGCGGGGCGGAACGCGTCGATTGTGAGTAGCCCGAAGCCGATCATGCTGGCGCCCCAGAGTAGGTAGCCTCCCGCCACGAAAGCGCGGCGGCGGCCGACGCGGTCGCTGATCGCACCCATCACCATTGTGCTGAGGGTGGCGGCGGTGGCGCTGGCGGCGACCATGGTGGCGATGATGTGCGGGTTATCGGTGACCGTGTCGTAGACGAAACGGTTGAGGTAGGCGCCTTCCACTGTGAGAGCAACCTGCCCGATGAGTCCGACAACGATGAAGGCGCTCCAGATGCGCCGCGATAACGTGTCCCCCTGCATCCGTCCATGCTACTGAGCGTTGTACCCCTTGACTGTCGCGGGGTCCATGGTGGACGGCGGCGGCGGCGACCCGCTGGTGAGCCTTTTGGGGGTCGTTGTACCCCTAATGAGGGTGGTGAGGGTGAACGCCGGGGTGAAAACAGGCATCGGTCTTCCTACTGTGCAGACCGACGACCATAAAGTGATGCTGTCTGTCGTCCTCTTTTCTCTCATGGGCCCGGTTCTTTCAGGGGTTGTGAGATCGGAGGATGCTCTCGAATAGCCGTTACACCACCGAGGAGCAAGCCGTGAGTAATACCGTCACCCGTCGCCACACCATACTGATTGCGAAAGCGCGAAAGCGCATGCGTCGCGGTCTGCTGAGTGTCACGTCTGTCCTCGCGACTCTTGCGGTTGTTGCCGCTGGACTCGTGGCAGGAACGATGGCGGCCACTGCCGCGCCGGTGCCTTCGACGACGCCAGACCTGACGGGCTATGCGGGCCCACGCATGGTGCAGTTGTCTGAGGGTGGCTCCCAGCACCAGCTCGGCCTTGATGAGGATGGCGCGGTGTGGGCGTGGGGCGCCAACAACTACCGTCAGGTTCTGGGCAATAGCACCGTTGCAACGCCGACCCCGGTGGAGGTGACTGCTGTCGCAGCCCTTCTCGCGACTAGTGAGCGGGTCGTGCAGGTCGCCGGATCCGACGACGCCTCTTTTGCTGTGACAAGCGAAGGCCGTTTGATCTCCTGGGGTAGTAACTCCAACGGTGAGCTTGGCCGCGGCAACACCGCGGTGTCGGCAACGCCGGGGTTCGTGCTCAGTGCGGCGGGCACCGAGCTGCAGGGCATCACCAAGGTGGCGGGGGGTGGCACTTATGCGCTCGCCCTTGATAACAGCGGGCATGTCTGGAGCTGGGGAGTCGCCAGCCGTAACCGTGGCCAGCTTGGCCACGGCAACACCCTCTCGAAGCTGTACGCCACCCAGATCGCTGACACCGTGCTGAGCGGCGTTACCGATATTGACGCCGGGTACTGGAACGCTGGCGCCGTGGCTAATGGAAAGGTGTACGCGTGGGGCACTAACAATGCCGACGCCCGGATTCTCGGTGTCGACAGCTCTGCGTTCTATCTTCTTTCTCCTCTGCCGGTGCTGACAACCTCCGGCATGACCGGCACCATCGTTGATCTTTCCGTTGGACACCACTACGCCAGCTTTTATGCCCGGGACGACCAAGGGCAGGTCTGGTCGTGGGGAATACAAGCCAGCGGTCTCTTGGGAAGAGATGGCGTGGCCAATCTACCCGGCCGCGTGCTCGATGTAGATGGTAACGCCCTCACCGGTACTACCGCGCTCGCCTCGGGGGATCAGACCGGATTTGCGGTGGCGGCAGACTCCACCGTGTACGCGTGGGGACTGAACACCAGTGGCCAGTTGGGTATCAACCAGAATGGCGGCTCGACGAATCGCGCGACGAAGGTAAAGAACTTTGACCTGGACGCGGCCACCTACGGTGCCGAGCTGTCTGGGGTCGAGTCCATCGGTGCCGGCTACCACCACCTGAGCGTCATCTCGAAGGTGGGCAATGTCGAGGGCGTGGTCTCCACAGCCGGTAACAGCATTGTCACGGGTCAGAGCCCAGCTCGCAACGTTCAGGTGCCGAATCTGGTGTGGAAGTTTGAGCACACGCTGAAGGACTTGCCGTTGACGTTGGTTCCGCGTAATGGTGAGACGTATAAGACGCATGCTGCGCCGAACCCGGCGAATCTGGTGCAGCGCACCGCGGGCACGTTCAATTACGGTACGCCGGCGTTCGAGTTGACCGAGGTCACGGCCGAGAGCACGACCAATTACGGTGTGCCGGTCACGTATGCGATGTCGGGCAACTGTTCGATTAACCCGACCACGGAGGTTGTCACGGCCAACTATGCGGGATATTGCAATATCACGCGGTCGTTCACTGGAAGTGCACTAGTGAAGCCGATTTCGTCGGATTACTGGCAGGTCATGATCGGTAAGCAGCTGCAAAATATCGCGGCACTGGGCACGACGGCTACTCCTGGTGCAATTTTGACGGGGTTGACGACGGATTCTTCGCCGGTGGTTTTGCCGATTTCGACGGATGCTCCGGCCAACCAGGCATCGTTGACGTACACGGTGACTGCGGGTAACCCTGCAGTGTGCAAGCTCAGCGCGTATGACGGTGTGACCACGAACGCGCAGCGCTACCTGCAGCCTTTGGGCGAGGGAACGTGTGAGATCACGGTCACGCAGTCCGGCAACGCGAGCCAGTTCGAGCCGATGACGAAGGTCATTAGCTTTGTGATTGGTGCGGGTGCTCAGCCGCAGTCGCTGGATATGTCGGGTCTGAATGGTATTCGCTATCACGCGACGAACCAGACGCACTCACTGCCGCCGACCACCACGGTGGGTGGGGAGGCTGTCACTTATGTCTCGTCGACGCCTCTGGTGTGCACGGTCAGTGGTGCGACGTTGACGGCAACAGGTGCTGGTAACTGTGTTCTGTCGGTGACGGCTCCGGCCGGCACGGGTGGCACGAACGGCTACCTCGCTTATGCAGACACGAAGACGGTTGTTATCGGCAAGGGCATTCAGACGTTGAGCATGCCTGGCATTTACAACAGCTTGACGGTTGCGACCTCGAGTTCGGGTGTATTGCCGACGACCACGACACAGGGTATTGCCTTGACGAACTGGTTGGCGGTAAAGGCTCCTACCGAAACGAAGACGGATGTGTGTTCCATTTCTGGTGGTGCGGTTCTCGCCGGTGCCGATGCTCCGGTCTTGGTAACTGATGCACCAGTTGACTGCTTGGTGACGGTGTCGAATGTGGGGGATGCGAACTACGAGCCCTTCACATACAGCGAGGTCGTGACGATCGATCCGCGTGATATGCAGACAGTCGACTTGTCGGTGTTGGATGGCAAGAAGTTCGGCGATGCACCGTTCAACCTGCCAGCAACGACGGTTCAGGGTCAGCCGCTGACCTACACGGCGAGTGGCTCCTGTCAGGTCGTTGGCAACCAGGTCACCATCCTCAGTGGTGGCGATTGCGTGATCACCGCCTCGGCGGAGGGCACCAATGGCGCCCTTCCCGCGTACCGTCCGTTCTTGTTCACCAAGACCGCGCCCATTTCTGCCATTGGTCAGTTTGTGAACGGCATGCCTGCTCTGAACGCGCTGAAGGTCGGCTCGATCTCGGGTTCGCTTCCGGTGCAGACCGCGCAGGGCAAGGTGGTGACGTGGGCCAGCGGCACACCAGCAATCTGTGAGTTGGTGACAGAGGGTGGTGTGCAGCGGGTGCGGATTCTTGCCGATGGTGATTGCACCATTACTGGTTCTGCACCGGGTGATGCCAGTTACACTCCGTTCGCATACGCGCTGACGTTTGTTGCTGATATTAACTACGACGCTCTGAATGCGGAGATCGCGGCGAAGATCGTCAGCAATCTCGATGGCAACGGCGACCCGCACTACACGGCCGACACGTGGGCCGCCTACCAGAGCGCCCTAGCGGCAGCCGTTGCTGCACAGAGCCCGAATGGTGTGAGCCAAGCAAATGTGGATCAGCTGACGACAGATCTGGTGGCGGCCAAGGTGGCATTGGTGGACTTGACTCCTCTGCGAAACGCGTATGCGGATCGTGTGACGAGTTCGGCGCCCTACACGCCGGCGAGCTGGGCGGTGTATGTGCAGAAGGTTGCCGACGCACTGGATATTCTCAACAATGACGCGGGCGCCACGGCGGCCGAGGTCACGGCGGCGGCTGACGCTCTGCGGGCGGCCACCAACGATCTGTTGTTGTTGGCTGACTTCACTGCGCTGCAGGCGGAGGCGAACATTGCGGGAGGTCTTGTCGAGTCCGACTACATTGCCGGTGGGTGGGCTGACTATCAGCTCGCGTTGTCTGCTGCGCAGGCGGTGCTGGGTAACCAGAACGCTACCCAGGCAGAGGTGGATGCCGCTGAGGCTGATCTCGAGGCGGCACGTTTGGCGCTCGTTGACATTTCCGACCTGACCGAGTTGGTCGGTTTTGAGAATGACGCAGACCGCCAGCAGGGCGACTTCACTCCGGCAACCTGGCCGGCTTACGCGGATGCGTTGGCGGATGCCGAGGCTGTTTTGGCAGACCCGAACGCGACGCAGGCTGAAGTGGATGCTGCTCTGGCGGCACTACAGTCGGCCAGCAGCGCTTTGGTGTGGACGCAGCAGTTGAACCCGACGCTGCTCGACACGATCACGGGTCATGCCATTGGCGATGCTCCGGTGTTGTTGCCAACGGTGACTGACCGCGGTGCTGCTATCACGTATGAGGTGGATGCAGATTCATCCGAAATCTGCCAGATCATCGATGGACGCTTGTACTTCATCGGTTTTGGCGACTGCATGATCAACTGGTCGGCTCCGGCGATCGGCAACTTCCCGGCCTCGACGGGTTCGGAAGAAGCACCGACGGCCCCCGGTATTCAGCTCATTGCTGATGGCTCGCAGGTACTCGAGGGTGCCGAGCTTGCTGCTGGCCAGAGCCTCACCGCCCGCGGTGGTGGCCTTGAGCCTGGATCGACCCTCACGGTCGAGCTGCGGCCAGGGCAGGGGGTGCTGGGCACGGCAGTGGTCGGTGCCGATGGCACGGCGATCGTGAAGTTCACTATTCCGGAGGGCATCCGTCCAGGTGCCTACACAGTGCACGCCTCTGGGGTGTCTAGTGTCGATGGTTCGACACTGACGCGCTCGGCGAACGTCGCGGTGCAGAACCTGGCGTTCACGGGTGCTGAGGTGCTGCCCGTGGCTGCCGGTGCACTACTGCTGCTACTCGCGGGTCTGGGCGCCATGTTGGTGGCCCGTCGCCGCAAGGGGCTCGTGCCGGCCGAGTAGCCTATCAATCGATAGAGTCATGGAACGCCCCCGCTTCCCCCAGCGGGGGCGTTCCGTGTGCATCAACGCGTTATCCTTAGAATCGTGCGGCAACCGCTAACTTACTTGCGGTGGGTAGCCTGCCGACAGGAAAGGATCGCGGCATGATCGAAGCCTCCGATCCCGGGCGAGTGCTCTTCTATGGCGCTCCGCGGCTGCCGCGGCACCTGCTCGCGCGACCGCGACTTCTTGCGCTGCTCGAGGCTGCCGGGGCGTTGACAGTGGTACGCGGCCCAGCGGGCAGTGGAAAGACAGTTCTCCTCGCTGAGTGGGTGCAGGTACGTTCGGCCAGCGCTCCCGGCGTGTGGGTAACGGTGGACGGATCCGCCTCCAGCCGTGGAGGATTGTGGCGTACCGTGCTCCAGGCAGTACTTGATGCCGGGATCGCGGATGACGAAGTTCGACTCGTGGATGCCATATCCGCCCTCGAGAACCCCCACCAGCTGCGAAGAGAGCTGCTGCGAGCGTTCACTCACCTCACTGAAGGACTCACCCTTGTGCTCGACTCATTCGAGCTGGTGACAGACATCCGGGTGCACGAAGACCTTGCCTGGATACTGCGAAACTGCGCGGGGCTGCAGGTCGCCCTCGCGACCAGAACCTTGGGCAGTTTGGAGAACTCGGTCGATTCGGTGCACCTCGATCCGACTTTTATCGCACCGGACGAACTCATGCTGACAGTTGAAGAAACGGCACAGATTTTGGCGCTGTCTTCTATCGAGTCGGAGCGGGATCTGGCGGCAACCGTTCACAACGCGACGGCGGGAAATCCGTTGGCCACTCGCGCCGCTGTGATCTCCCTCCGCAAAGACCCCTCCGGGTTATCCCCGTTTCTCTCCAAGCGACGGTTGCGAGAATCACTCGAGGATTTCTTGCACCAAATGATGTCGGATGGCGGCTTACCTCCTCGACTTTTTGATTTCGCTATCAGGACCGCCGTCGCTGAAGTGCTCACCGTCGAACTGGCGCGCGAACTGAGCGGCCTCTCGGATGCCGACACCATGTTGAATGACGCAGAAGCACACGGTTTGGGCATGTGGTCACGAGGCGTGCACGGACGCAACTTCAGTTACACACCGGCGGTCAGGGCCGTTCTTGTCGCAGAAGTGCGGGAACGTTTTCCTGCCGAACGCGCGCACCTCTGGCGTGCCGCCGCACAGTGGTCTGCGCACCACGGACGGTGGATGGATGCTCTCTCCCTTGCCGTCGACATCGGAGACTTCGCCCTCGCCAGTCGAATGGTCCATGAACCCTGGTTCGAACTTGCTGCTAGGCATAACGCGAGAGTCATCGACGTGTTGGGGCCGATCCCGCGGCGAAAGCTCCGCGCGCACCCTTTGCTCCTCATGATGTTGGCGCTGTGCTACAACGCGGATGGCAGTCATCGCCTTCGGGCACTCGAGACCTTCGCTCTGGCCATCACCTCGATCCGGCTCTCAAGGCCGACGGATGCCGCCGAGAAGATTCTGCTGACGGCTGCGGAGAGCGCGGCGCTGCGTGTCAGCGGCCACATTGACCGGGCGCTTCCTGTCGCCGAGAAGGGGATGCAGGCCCTGGACCGATTGGGTGCGGAGGATCGCGACCAGCTGGGGATCAACATTGGGTTGGTGCTCAACCAGATTGGTCTCACATTCTTCTACTCGGGGAGAAGCGGGGAGGCGCTGCGAGCATTCTCCTCCGCCTACACGCACGGAGGGGGTGGGCGGGATCGCTCCAAGTTCCATTCGATTGCCCTCCTCAGTGGCATGCACGCCGTGAACGGTGACATGACAGAAGCGAAACGGTTTGTCGACGAAGCGGCGACCCTGCACTGGCCCGACGCTTGGAAGAACGGGTATATCGGCTCGATGCTCCACCTTGCCAAAGCGTTCCTCTGTCTTGAGAGGTTCGACTTCGAGTCCGCCCAGGCGCACGTCACCGTCATGGAGCCCCATCTGGACACCCTGGAACACTGGCCGCTGTTCGCACACGTGCAAGCGATGATCGACCTCGGGCAAGGGCGGGCCGTTGCGGGCGAAACCACTCTCGCCGCGGCGTTGACGCGAGGCGGGCGTTCATCAGTCACCCGCTTCACCAGGGTGCGCATCGACGCGAGCCATGCCATGCTGCTGCTCGCCTCCGGCAACCCAGGTGCCGTCGCGAAGTTACTGAGACGTCATCCAGCTGACGAACTGGCGTTAGCGGTGATCCGCGCGAGATTCGAATTGTTGACGGGGCACTCTGAGCAGGCCATCCAGATGCTCAATCATCTGGCGACGAATCAAGAGATCTCGGTGCGTACGCGAGTTGAAGCCCTGCTCGTTCGCGCCGCTGCCGCCCTGGAGCTCGGCAACAGCACCGCGGCAATGACGAACCTTAATCAGATGGCCTCGTTGATGAGGGATCGCGGCCTGCGATTCCCGCTGATGCTCGTGCCTCGCACGAACCTCGAGGCACTACGTGAAACGGCGTCAGCACAAGCTGACTCTCTCGCACACGAACTGCTCGCAGATCTGAGCACCGTGCCAGAGGTCATGTTGCAGACGCTTCCCAGAATGCACCTCTCAGATCGAGAAATCGTCGTACTCAGGCAACTCGTGCACACGGGCAACATTGTTGAACTATCTGCTGCGCTGTTCGTCTCACCCAACACGGTCAAGAGCCAAATGCGCAGCATCTACCGAAAGCTCGGAGTGAATTCCCGGGATGAGGCGCTCCTCATAGCCGTCGATCACGGGCTGCTCTCGGACTAGCGTGTGCCGGGCTGCACCCGGATTAGCGCGACGACGCCGCCGCCGCGTGCCGCCGCGCAACGGGATCCCGGCGCCAGGATCTGCTATTTCCAGACTGGGACCAGTAGTGATGCCATGGCGGCGCGGCGCAAGTGACGAAACTGCTGAAGAGGAAGTATCGTGACGCAGGCAACTCCGGAGCACTCCACCCACCGAGTGAGCTGGGCTTACGACGAGGAGTCTTTCATCGGCACTGTGGCAGAGATGCAGTCACTATGGTGGCGTGCGAGCAATCTGAACGATGCATTTGAAAGAATACGCACATTGTTCGCAGACGTTCTCAAGGACATGCTCGCCTAAGGCGAGATCTTGCCCGAGGCGATCGCGGATCGCACTTACTCCGGCAAGTTCCTATGGGCTGGTCTTGATCCTCACGCTGAAACCACGGATGTTTTCGCCGAAGAGGGCACGGAGACGCTGGCTGTCGACGTCGACAACCTTTCATCAACGAACGCAACCTAGCGGTCCGCCTCCCAGGGTGAATCACAGGGTGAAAACGAGCGCCATTCAGACTCTTCATCGCCGCTGGTATGGGTGACGGTTTGAATCCTTGTTTGGCGACACTCAACGTGAAGCAATCCATGCGTATCTCTGTTCGTTCCCAATGATGTATTGACAATAGGGCTTTTGATCAACTCCGGTCTGTCGAGCAAAGAGCTGACCGCTCGGCTGCGGGGATTAGCAAAATCAGCTGTGTAGTTTGTCATTGACCCACACATGGGGGGGAGCGCGGGTTGCAAGCTTTCAGGCTTAGATGGCCACATAGATAGGGGTACAAAGATGAATCCCGAACACCGCCTCAACAGCAAGCATTCCTTGAGGCCGAAGATCGTTCGCGCTGCGCACCGTCACGTCGCGCCAAAGAGCAGTCGGCTAGGTATCGTGTCTGCCCTCGCCGCATTCGCCGTGGTGGCTGCCGGCATAGTTTTTGTACCATCTACCGCCTCTGCTGCGCCGGGACCGAACCCCTCAGTGAATATCTCGGTCACGAAGATCTTCGATGGAACGGGATTCGGCACGTCTTCCGCGACGTTCGTCAACGGTGCGAACGGTTTCGTTCCAGGTGACAACAGCGCCACCGACAGTGTTGTCTCCTCGGGGGACATTGTTGGCTATGACGTATCGCTGAAAATCAAAGCGGGCGTAGCGCGCACAGTCGCAGTGTCGATGTCCACAACAGAGATGCTGGAGTGGCGCGACGGCAAGTCCACGTTCTGCGCCCCAGCCCCCGGCATCACCGCGACGATCTCTGGGAACACCTGCCTTTTCTCTGTTGCCTTGGGTGCTACCGCATCGGTGACGCGCTCGGTCACAATGACCGCCCTAGACACCGCTGGTCTCGCGATCGCCGACCAGATGCTTTCCGTGTCCGTGGGGTTGGAGGGCAGCCCGACGTATGCAACAGTGAACGCCGCCACGGTTACTGTCGTCTCGGCTCCGGCTGCTGACCTCGTCATCATCCCGAAGGACGGCAAGAACAACCTCGCCTACACGACCAGCGCGGGTCGCGGGTACTTCGACCTCAACGTGCTCCCTCTGGCGTATCCCGGGTACTCCCCAGTGAAGGGTGCCTCGACGCTGGCTCAGTGGAGCGCCACGGTTGATGTGTCGGCGTTCCCCGCTGGAACAACGTGGACTCTTGGCAGCCCCGCTGTCGCTGTCCCCGTCATCGGAAACACCTTGGTCGTCTCCGGAACCGGCAGCCAGCGGCTCTCCTTCGTCATGCCGGGCAATGTATGGCCAACTCAAGACGAGGGGTCGACGGAGTTCTACGACATCGGGATCACCGTACCGAAGACGGCTTTCTCCACCCCCGACTACCTCAACAACGGAAACGGGACGCAGCCCGGCACGGGAATCTCCCGCTCGACCACGACATTTAATGTGAACCACGGCGCAACTGCCGGTACCCCCTACCCGAACAATGACTACTCCCGCTTCCAGGTCTTCCGCCCCGTCACCCCCATCGGTGATCTTTTCGGCAAGAGCATGCTCGTCCCCCGCAACCCGAACCAATCCATCTTCGAATCCGGCAACATGACCTTCGCTGACTCGCTTGTCACGGCGGGTTCATGGGATGGGAACCCGGCTAAGGTCGCGGCGGGCACTGAGATGCTTGCGCAGCCGTTCGTAGTCCTATCCATGATTGAGGACGCGAACCCCGTCTCGATCACTCTCGGTGACGAGTGGAACATCGCGGAGCAGTGTTCGGACGGACCTGTCTATCTGACCCTCCCCGGCGGCGCGGTTGTAGACCCGAGTCTTTACACGGTGTGGTGGTCAACGACGGCTACCGGCGCGAGCGTTGGTGACGCATCGGTGACGACCGGTTGGGTGCAACAGACTAACGCCCCCGCAGGCGCTCAAGCAGTGCGCGTGACACTCAACCCAGGCGCGGTTCCCGTCGGAGCCGAAGCTGGAGCTAACGGCAGCCTCATCCTCAACATCCCGGTCATCGTCGACCGCGATCTCACTGCACTGGACGCATCCGTGTTGGTAGACAAGATGTGGGGCAGCGTCGGTGGTCACGAGCCGGTCTCTGGCATCAACGCGGTCACCCTCGTCTCGCCGGTTACCCCGTCACTTCTGATCAACCACATCGTGACCCCGGAGAACGCGCTTCCCGGCTCACCGGTGGTGTTCACGGTCAATGGCATCTCCGTCGTCAACCCGACGACTCTCGCCAACGGACTCAATGTCTCTGTCGAGGTGACTCTCGACCCGTGCGCTGCCAACCCGGTGAACACCTCGCCGGGCTGGGACATGGTCATCACACCGGGTTCAGCCGGTCCGTCCGGTCGCACCTGCGGTGACGCAGGCGCTGTACCCGCCAAGCTCATCTTCACCCCGATAACGGACCCCGTGTCATGGAGCGCATCGACGGCGACGGCTAAGTTCTCGGACATCACCTACAGCGCTCGCGTCTCCAACGCCGCCTACGGTGCTCTCACCTCCTCGGCTGTTTTGACTCTTGCGGATATGGGCGAGGTGCTCCCGGTCAGCGACGATGCGATGCTTACTGTGCTCCCGCAGTCGGTGAGCGCCGCCGTTGTCGCGGCAGTGCCGCCGGTAGTCGAAATCCAGAGTCCGCTGAAATGGCAGGTAGATCTGACCTCGACGCTCGCCACGGGCAGTTCGTCGACGATTATTGCCCTGCCGCGCAACAACGACGGTGCCGCATACTTCGGTGGCGTCTCGAACCCCGGCTCGTACCCCTCGGCAACAAGCTCAGACTTCACCGGTTCATACACGGTGGCCTCAGCCTCGCTCAGCCCCGGCGACACCTCGGCTGGAGTGCAGCTCTACTTCACCACCGCCTCGAACCCTTCCATCGACCCGTCGTCCACCGTGGCGGTATGGCACCTCGTCTCCGCTGCCGGTACTGGCGGCGTTCCAGCCCTGTCGGGCGCGACAGCGCTCAAGGTGGTTTCACCCGCGAACATTGCTGGCACCGCAGCTCGCGTGAATGTGACCGCGAACCCGACCGGGAACCTCGAAGACGATGTTTACCTTTTGTGGGCGGGGGAGACTAAGAGCAACACGGGCGCGACGGCAGCCCCGATGCCGTGGCCCGCACAGGTCGAGGTCATCATGGGTTCCATCTCCGGAACCGTCTGGTGGGATGAGAACCACAGCGCCACAATGGGGGCCTCCGAGCCGCGCATCCCGGCCGTCACGATTGGCTTGTTCAAGGTCGTTGGTGGCGTAGTGCAAGCTACTCCGATCGAGACCGCGCAGACGAACGGTCAGGGCTTCTACAAGTTCGACGGTCTTGTCCACGGCGATTATGTGACCCGCGTCGTTTCACGGGGCGCGAACCTGCCCGCATCGGCCGTCTCGTACTACCAGCAGGACATCGACACAGAGCAGACGTATTCTTCTGTCAACCAGGCATACGAGCGGGCGAGTCTCACTTCCTCGGTGAACGTCCTCGCTGTCGGCGCTGCGATCACTGACGTGGACTACGGATTCTTCAAGGCTCTGCCAAAGGTCGACGTCGACAAGTCCGCTGGCGACGTGGTCTGCGACGGTTCGGTGTGTGATGTGACCTATAACCTCACCGTGACCAACCTTGGTAACACCCCCATTTCCAGCGGCAGCATCACAGACACCGCAAGCTCTGGGTTGTACAACGTGGAGGCAATGTTTGGCGAGTTCATTCCGAAGCCAGAGATTGACAGGGTCTTCCCGCGCAACGGAGCCAGCGGCGCTAACGTCGGCGGATACGTTCTTACTAAGCGGGGGGAGGTCTACTCCTGGGGCATGGGAGCCAATGGTGATAACGGCAACGGGGGTACGGCTAACAACCTCACGGCGCAAGTCGTTCAGGGTCTCGACGGTGTCACCATCGTCGATGTCATT
The DNA here is from genome assembly GCA_038243605.1 of Actinomycetales bacterium. Lineage (GTDB taxonomy): Bacteria > Actinomycetota > Actinomycetes > Actinomycetales > Microbacteriaceae > Terrimesophilobacter. The sequence goes on along the minus strand of JBBSQX010000001.1, from coordinate 112,443 downwards.
CCTCGCGTGCAGCTGGGCACCGCAACTGGCGCCTACGCACTGACTGATGACGGCAAGGTTTATGCCTGGGGCGGCGGAGCCAGTGGCGGAAACGGAAACGGTAGCACCGATAACAACCTCACCGCTCAGCTCGTTCAGGGTCTCGAGGGCGTCAACGTAGCTGAGGTCATCCAGCGCGGTGAAACAGGGGGTTTTGCTCTGAGCGCCGACGGCAAAGTCTACGCATGGGGTGTGGGTCTCAGCGGTGGCAACGGTAACGGTGGTGGCGCCGACAATCTCACCGCTCAGCTCGTTCAGGGTCTCGACGGCAAGACTGTCAAATCTGTCGTCTACCGACCAGGCGCGTCGGGAAACAACGGTGGTGGCTATGCGGTGACGACCGATGGTTTGGTCTACGTCTGGGGTCACGGCTCCAACGGCACCAGCGGTCTCGGTGAGATGGTCGACGACGTTTACGTCGCAACGCAGATCCCGGGCATCACCAACGCTAAAGAGTTGATGATTCGCGGCACCTATAACCCTTCCGTCCTGACGAACGACGGCAAGGTTTACTCGTGGGGGTTTGGTAACTCCGGTCAGAACGGAGACAACACGACGTCCAACCGTGATACTCCCGTTCTTGTTCAGGGACTGGCCGGCATTACGGTGGTCAAGGTATTCACCCGAAGTAACGGTTCGTACGCGATTGGCTCCAATGGCAGGGTCTACTCCTGGGGCGTAGGTGCGAGTGGGCAGAACGGTAACGGAACTGCCTCCAATAACAACAACATCGCAGCTCCAGTCCTCGGTATTCCTGTTGGCGTAAGCATCAAGGATATTGCTGTTCGAGGTAGCGGGGCCTATGCCCTGAGCACAACAGGTGTTGTCTACTCGTGGGGTTTTGGAAACAATGGCTCCAACGGCAACGGTGGTAACGGGGTCAACAACTCGGCAGCCATCGTTCAGGGGCTGGGCGGCGTTGTGGTCACCGACATCTTCGCTGTGGGTCCGGGTGTGGGTTATGCGCACACTTCAACGGGGGCTGTGTACTCCTGGGGCCAGGGAACTAATAACAACGCGCTAGGTTCGGGTGGCACGGCGAACCAAACGACCGCGCAACCCATCGCCGGTCTTATCGCCAAAGACCTTTACCAGCGGGCCGCCTCTGGTGGTTTGGCGCTGAAGAACGACGGAACGCTTGTCTCTTGGGGATACGCAGCGGCCGGTAGCGGTGGACACGGAAATGGTGGGGCTGCGGGCGCCCTTCTTTCGCCAGAGCAGGTCTTGGGTTTCGATAGCCGGTTCGTCCTTGGTGACAGCGCTATTCCCGCTGTCTCGATAGTGCCCAACGGTGCGTTCATGGAGCGCACCTACCCGGTTACTAGCATTCCGGTGGGTGGCAAGCTCAACATTGTCATCGTCGGCAAGGTGAACCAGGCTGCTGCGCAGTCGGTCATCTCCAACCAGGCATGGTTCACCTCAAGTACGACGCCTATCGCCGGTATTCTCCCTGTGGGACAGATCAAGCCGCCACTTCCTGTGTCGCCTTCGGTTGGATCGCTCAACCCGGAAGGCATCACCGGAAACGCTCAGTGCGACACCACTATCAGTGGTCAAAACGACATCACCCCAGATTCCTGCGATCAGGTACCAGTGCTCATTCCGGCTGCCACGGTTATCCCGGGATCGCTCTCGGGCAATGTCTGGGTCGATGCGAACAGGGACGGTTACCGCAATGGCGCATCCGTCGAGCCTCGTGTGGGCGGCGTGAAGGTCTACCTTTACGCAGGCACCGAGCTTCGGGGTGAGACGTTCACGGACGTGAACGGAAACTACCTCTTCCCAGATCTCGTGCCCGGCTCTGATTATCAGGTCACCTTCGAGGTGCGCGGCACGACACCGACCCCGGAGATCATCGCGGCGCTCGGGCTGCCCACAGGCACCGCCTACTCGTATGGAATCACCCTCCGGAATGCGGGATGTGTCGGCAACCGCTCGTGCGCTGATCCGACCACAGCCCAGTCCTATCTCGCCACTGTGGTTTCGGGCGCGAACACCCCCAACGTGAACGCCGGGCTGATAGTTGCGGCGGCCGGTATCGAGGTCGTCAAAACCAGTATCGCCGGAGAACCAGCTTCGCTCCAGGTTGACGCGAGCGGCAACACTGCGCTCACGCCGGTCACGATCTCGTGGACGAACACCGGAACGGATGCGCTGACCAACCTCGTCGGCACCGATGTGACTACGGCTGGCCCGGACTTGGTGGACCTCGTGTGCCTCTATGCAGGCGTTCCAGTGACCACGGAAACAGTGCTTCCTCCGGGCGAGACCGTCAATTGCACCGCGACGCTGCCGAGTATGAGGGTGGCAGATATCAGACACACCGATGAGTTCACAGTCACCGGCGTCGGTGTTATCACCAACGTTCCTGTGACAGACACCGACCCCTGGGAAGCTGTGCCGCTGGGGCTGCCGAAGTGGACGATGAGTAAGTCGAGCGATCCAGTATCCGGCACGCTCATCAGCGCAGGTAGCGATGTTATCTACACGCTGATTGCCACTAACACGGGGGATCTCAGCCTCAGCGACCTGACCGCGACAGATGACATGAGCGAAGTACTTGCCCATGCGGTCGTATCCGGAGTGCTCCCCACAGAACTTGAGCTCGACAACACAACGCTCACGTGGGCAATCCCAGAGATTGCCCCCGGCCAGAGTGCGCAGGTCTCGTACACCATCACGGTGAACGAGGACGCGTGGGGTGTCGAGTTCCAGAACAGCGTCTATGGCGCGGGAATTGTCCCGCCTGACGCTTGCACCACAGAAGTACCCTGCACCACAGACCACCGGACATGGATTTGGAGCGGGCCTATCCCGCTTCCGAATCTCGGAGGGTTTGGCGTTTCCCTCTATCTCGGACTCGGGGTAGTAATCATTCTCGGAGCGCTCCTGCTCATGGGAACCACCCGTCGCAAGACGGAGTCGGCAGTGTCCGACGGAAAGGCTGACAGTAATGTCTAAGCTAAAACAGCGCCTTGGCGCTGCTCTCCTCGCCACAGCGGTGGGAGCAATCTCGATTTTCGGGATAACAACATCCGCAACAGCGGCTCCGTCAAACATCGATCCCGGTGCCATTGGGTCGATCACCATGCACAAGTATTCGCAGCCAACGATTCCAGGTCTTCCTGGCGACGGCAGCGTTCAGACCGTGCCTGCTGGTGCTGTCCCCTTGGAGGGAGTGGAATTCACCATCAACCAGGTCACCGCAATCGGCGGCGTGCCGATTGAACTGAGCGACTCTGCGTCATGGGACGCGGTTCAGAGCTACCTCCTGGACCCCGATACGTTCACACCGGGCGGGGCAACTCTTGGTGCGCCAGTGGTTCAGACCACCGATGTGGCGGGTGTGGCAACCTTCGGTAGCCTTCCGGTAGGTATTTACTACATCACCGAGACGGCACCGGGTGCGAACCAGATTTTGGTTCCGATGAAGCCGTTCCTTATCGCGATCCCGACGCCGGGAGCAACCCCTGGTGACTGGCTTTACGACGTAAACGCCTATCCGAAGAACACGTTGCTGGGTGGCAGCAAGGAGCTGGATTACAACAGTGCTCACGCCATTGGTGATGATGTCATCTGGACGATCACCGGAGATATTCCGAATTTCGCTGTGGGAACGACGTTGGAGAGTTTCATCATCAACGACCCGCTCCCGGTTGAGGTCAGCTACGTTTCGGCTACGGTCACGCTGAGTGACAACACCGTTCTCGTAGAGGACACCGATTACATGATCGTAAACGACAACAACGACATCACCATGACGCTGTTGGCCCCGGGGATCGCCCTAGCCGCCGACGTCGATTCGGTGAAGCTTGCGATCACCACGACCCTTGAGTCAATTGGTAACGGAACTCTTCGCAACGACGCGACCATCCTTGTTAACGGTGGTGAAGTCGAGGTCTTCGTCGAGGCGTTCATGGGTGCACTTAGCATCTTCAAGTTCACCGGCGCGAACCTTCCTTTGACGGGAGCTGAGTTCCAAGTCTTCCTCACCGAGGCTGACGCAATCGCCGAGACCAACCCGATCACCGTCGATGGTGTCACCACCTTCATCTCTGGCGTAGACGGAACTGTACTCGTACCCGGACTCGTCGCTGACGAGGCTGTGGGAACGACGTACTGGGTCAAGGAGACCAAGGCTCCGGCAGGATACGTCGGGTCTAACGACCCCGTCTCCGTTCTGGTGACAGTGGGTTCCACCGCTGGGGCGACTCTACTCTCGGTTGAGAACACGCAGCTCCCGTTCGGATTCCTAGCTGAGACAGGTTCTACCGAGGCGATTATCCTCTACGTTGTCGGCGGATTGCTCCTCGCTGGCGCCGGAGCTTTCCTGCTCACCACTCGTCGTCGTAAAGAGCTAGTGACGGCGTAGGGCACCTCTGAGGGGGAGCGGCCACCGGACTGCTTCCCCTCAGCCGCGCAGGCACATACACACTCACACCATGAAGAACCTGACCAGATCCCTTGTTGTGGCCGGCATGCTCTTGTCGGGCACGACTACTTTTATGTACCCCCAAATCTCGCAGTGGTTCACGCAGGTCGGGCAGAACGAAGCGAACGAGACCATGAGCCATTCCGTCGAGGAGGCAGGCCCGTTCATCCGTGATGAAATGCTGGAAGAGGCGCGAGCCTACAACGCGACCCTGACGACGCGGATTGGTACGGACAGCTACGACTACAACACTCTGCTTAAGACTCCGGGATCGGATGTCATGGCGCGTCTGCGCATACCCAAGATTGACCTCGACCAGCCGGTTCGTCACGGCATGGGGGACGACGCTCTGCTTCACGGCGTCGGTCACGCTGATTTCACCTCCTTGCCTGTCGGGGGGGAAGACACGAACGCTGTCCTGGCCGCTCACCGAGGTCTTGCCAACACGGTCGGGTTCTCTAAACTCACCAGCGTTGTCAAGGGAGACTTGGTGTACGTCGAGGTCATGGGCGAGACGTTGACCTACAAGGTCTACGACACCGAGACTCTGCTTCCCAACGCCGCCGCCGAGAACCCGATAGAGCAGGGACGCGATCTGCTGACCTTGCTCACCTGCACCCCGCTGGGAATAAACACGCACCGTTATGTCGTCTACGCCGAGCGAATCGACACCCCACGGGATATTGTCGCGGGCGCAATGTCATCCGAACCCGGATTCGCGTGGTGGTCCCTCGTGCTCGGAGGAGTCTTCGTGGGTTCTGTGGGCTACGTAGCTCTCTCGGCGAGGAGAGACCGGCGACACGCTTGGACTCCTTAGTGTTGTTGAAATTTTGACCCACACGGTCACTGTCACGAGCATCGGAACGGGTACGCCCTATCGAGTCCCTGTTGTGGATAGCTCGTTTGGCGGTAGGCCATGGAATTTGCGGTGGACGAGATCGTCAGCACAGCCACTCGTGCACATGTGTGGGGTTGGAATAGTTTTCACCGATGAGCCCCCATCCGCGTTCGGTCCGGGTGCTTGATCGTGGCGGCAGCGTATGTCGCTCGCAGATTCTCTCGCGGCCTCGCGCTCGTGCCGTTTTCGGGTGGTCCTCGGCGCGGTGCTGGTTCTCGTGTTGGTGAGGATTGATGTCACCGTTTTGATGGTGACTTTTGGTGCGGGTGCGGGTGTGGGACACCGGGGGTACTTCGAAAGCAATGTCTCACCAAAACGCTTGCCGGTCTCAAGGACCTCGTGACGGTGGCGGCTACCGGCGCTGTTGCTGCGTTGCCTCTCACGAGTGCCGCCGAGCACCCCTCCGCGCGCAATCCACCCGTGCTCGTCGACACGACACGACAAGTGCGAGCAGGTTCGTCACGATGGTCGTCGTCACGGATGCCGAAGTCGCCTCCGATTCGCCGTCACGGCACACGTCCGTCACGGTCACTGGCGTCACCGTCGGTAGCGCAAGCGTGCACGGCGTGACGATTCCGGCACGAAGTTTTGGCAACCTTCCCCCGCCGGAATCGGTACGCGGATCTCTGTGACGAGAAACATCACCAATACACAAGCGGGCGACCGCGCCGCCTAACTGATCTTCGCGAGGGATGTAAGTTTGAGCAAGTCACACCTCTGCTTCCTTCTTTTCTTTTACTCCTGTGCGCAAACTTTTGCTGTAGTTTGGCTTCGCGCATTGAGGTCGTCATCCACGGAGCTAAGCACTATTTGATTCGAGCACGGCCGGTGAACTGAGCAACATGCTGCTTGAGAGGGTCGAGGAGTGGAACGGCACAACCATAAGGCTCGGCGCTCCTGGCGTCTAGTGCTCGGCGGGCCTTCCGTGGTGGTGCAGCAAACTTGTTGCGTTAGACCTTCCGAATCGGGCTGCAGTCAGTCGTAAGCGGCTGTCGAAGCCGCAGTCTAAAATCGGCAGACACAGTGGCCGGGCAGCGCCATGAAAGGGCACACCTTGGCAATGTCACACCGAGTACAAGATGGAATAGACGCCGCTCGGTGTCACCGCAGCCAGTGCAGCCGGCATTGGCACCCCATCCGTGCAGCCGAAGAGCGCGCGCCAGGGGCATGGACCATGGTCGGTGCGTTTGATCACGAATATGGAACCATCACTTTTATTCGATGAGGCGATGAGCTCGGCTACCGCGCCGAGGACGAGCACGGGTCGCTGATCGCGCAATACCGCACGTTGTTAGCAGCCACTTTTGCGGCTCATCGATAGTATCTAGAATCGCTCACGCCAGGCGACGCCATTAACGGAAGTGACCTGCCGCCAAGCGACGTGAGTCTGCGTGAGCGAAAAAGCGTGAGCAAATGCGAACGTATAAACGTCCGTGTTTCTGTTGCTCTGGAGTCATGTCTGGTACTCCTGTTATGACCAGTACCGAAGCTCGTAGCGCCTCGCCAGGAATTGGTGAGCAGATCGAACGCCTCGGCCTTGACTTCAAGCTCGTGCTCTTTGGCTCACACCGCAGGCCCGTTGGGGCGATCATCCCAGCGGCTCTTCTTGAGCAGGTCGAGAGCCTTCTTGAGGACGTCGCGATCAGCAAACTGGTTGCCGCGCGTTTGGCTACAGGCCCCGGCCAGAAGGTGGAAGGGGAGACAAGGGGCGAGCGCTTAGGCGAAGCGATTCGGCAGTGTTGAGGTGTGGGTGCCCCGCAACTCGTCGATTGCCACCGTGAAGACGTCCTGAATCTCGAGGGCTGGCGCGAGCTTGTCGGTCACACCGATGCGCAACACCGGGTAGCCGCGACCTTCGCACAAGCCCTGGAACTTGACGTCATCTTCGCGCGGCACGCTCACGATCACGCGACCGGTGGATTCACTGAATAGCGCCGTGGTGAGGTCCACTCCGTCGCGGTCGAGAATCTCACCGAGCCACACACGTGCGCCAACGCCGAAACGCAGAACACTCTCGGCGAGAGCCTGAGCGAGGCCGCCATCTGAGAGGTCGTGCGCGGAGGCGATGAGCGACTGCCCTGCGCCAGCGGCCAGCAGCGCCGCAAGCTTCTTCTCTTGCGCGAGGTCAACGGCGGGTGGGCGCCCACCGAGATGGTCGTGCACGGTGCCGGCCCACGCTGAGCCGTCCAGCTCTACGGATGTCGTGCCCAGAAGGTAAATATTGTTACCTTCGTCTTGCCATCCGCTCGGAATGCGGTGCGCAACGTTATCGATAACACCCAGCACTGCCACCACCGGGGTGGGGTGGATCGGCACGTCGCCGGTCTGGTTGTAGAAGCTCACGTTGCCGCCAGTGACGGGGATCTCGAGTTCGAGGCATCCGTCGGCGAGACCTTCAACAGCGCGGGAGAACTGCCACATCACTTCTGGGTTCTCTGGGGAGCCAAAGTTGAGGCAGTCGGAGACTGCGGCGGGAACGGCGCCGGTGACGGCGACGTTGCGGTACGCCTCAGCGAGGGCAAGGCGGGCGCCCTCGTACGGGTCGAGTTGGGCGTAACGTCCGTTGGCATCCGCGGCGATCGCGAAGCCGAGCCCGCTAGTTTCGTCGACGCGGATCATGCCGCCATCGTCGGGGAAGCTAAGCGCGGTGTTGCCGCCCACGTAGCGGTCGTACTGGTCGGTGATCCACGCCTTGGACGCGAGGTTGGGGGAGCAGAGCAGGCTGAGGAACTGCGACCGCAGCTCATCAGGGTCGCTTGAACGCGCGAGCTTAGAGGCCGAGTCAGCCTGCAACGCGTCGATCCAGGTCGGGTATGCGACGGGTCGCTCATACACTGGCCCATCGACGGCAACCGTGCTCGGGTCGACGTTAACGATCTCTTCGCCGTGCCAGTTGATGACGAGACGACCGGTGTCGGTGACCTCACCCAGCACACTTGATTCGACGTCCCACTTGGCCGTGACCGCGAGAAACGCGTCGAGCTTGTCGGGGTGCACGATGGCCATCATGCGTTCCTGGCTCTCTGACATCAGAATTTCTTCTGGTGTGAGAGTCGGGTCGCGCAAGAGCACGCCGTCGAGCTCGATGTACATTCCGCCGTCGCCATTGGCGGCGAGTTCACTCGTGGCGCAGCTGATTCCGGCGGCACCAAGATCTTGGATGCCCTCCACGAGTTCACCGGCGAACAGTTCGAGGCAGCACTCGATAAGTACCTTCTCGGCGAACGGGTCGCCCACCTGCACGGCGGGGCGCTTGGTAGGCCCACTCGCAGAGAAACTGTCGGAGGCGAGGATGGATGCGCCACCGATGCCGTCGCCACCCGTGCGTGCACCGAACAGGACGACCTTGTTGCCTACGCCGCGGGCGTTCGCAAGATGTAGGTCTTCGTGCCGCAGCACGCCCACAGCGAGGGCGTTCACGAGCGGGTTGTCTTGGTAGCAGGAGTCGAAGTAGGTTTCTCCGCCAATGTTGGGCAGGCCGAGGCAGTTGCCGTAGAAGCTGATGCCAGAGGTCACACCGTGCACGACGCGTGGAGTGTCTGGGTGGTCGATGGCGCCGAATCGAAGCTGATCCATGACCGCGACAGGGCGTGCGCCCATCGAGATGATGTCGCGAACGATGCCGCCGACGCCGGTTGCCGCACCCTGGAACGGCTCAATGAACGAGGGGTGGTTGTGGCTTTCGACCTTGAACGTAACGGCCCAGCCTTCGCCGATGTCGATGACGCCCGCGTTCTCCCCCATGCCGACCATGAGCTTCTCGCGCATCTTCGGGGTGACCTTCTCACCGAACTGGCGCAGGTAAATCTTGGAGCTCTTGTAGGAGCAGTGCTCACTCCACATGACCGAATACATGGCGAGTTCGCCGCTCGTGGGTCGGCGGCCAAGAATGTTACGGATCTCCGCGTATTCGTCAGCTTTCAACCCGAGAGCTGCGAACGGCTGCTCGTGGCCGGGGGTTTCGAGGGCGTGCGCGACGGTGTCGGCATCCGGTCGGCGTGATTCAGATGTGGCAGTCACCGGCCGGTGGCTCCTTAGTTCGGGGGCGATCCGTGAAGTTCCATCCTATCCGAGGGCGTGTTGCACGGATGCGGCGAGCTCACGAAAGCGTGTGCGATCACGTTCGTCATAGTCAGCCGCATCCACGGAGGCTTGCAACCGCTCGTATTGAGCCTGAATCGACTTTTTGTGATGAGGCTTGCTGGTGTTGATCGCGACCTCGCGCAGCAGTAAGAAGAGCCTGGCCGCAACATCCGGGTCACCAGCACCGTAGAGCCTCGGCTGGTCGACGGCGAGGTTCAACAGAGCGTCGAAGCGGTGGGGCCGCACGATCACGCGAATCGTTCCGTCGTCATCCACGAGCGCGGCCGGTTGGGCTGGCAGGTCCACGATGAGGCCCAGAATTGCCGAAATGTGGCTGAGCGAATGCACCGCCGTTGTGGGGTCGTTGACGCTCGGCGAAAGTGCCCGGATGGTGATGTCGACGAGTTGCCGAAGCCCGAATCCGATGTCTTGGCTAGAGGTGCGTTCGTACCCGGTCGTATAGGCGGAGCGGATGACGCGGTCAAAGCCCTCGCGATCGAAGTCTTCAGGAAGCTCGCCGGAGCGCGGCCACCACGAGACGATGGGTACGCCAGCGATCACGCTGGCGCCGACACTGTGCTCTTCTTCGACGACGAGGTCGAGATCGGTGGCGATGGACACAACGCGACTTCGTGAGGTGGAAAGCAGAAAGCCCGAGTGGCTCGCGTCGACAACATAGAACTTCTTCGGCCGGATGTCAGGGGGCACCTCAGCGGGGCCATCTTCTGTCGTGGTGCGCACAAGGTCGATGGTGCGTTTCGTTTCGCGATGTACGTTGCGCAGCATGGTTTCGACGCGGAGCTGTTTGGCGAGATGGGCGAGAAAGAGCGTGAGCATGACGATACTCGTGAGCGTGAGCAGCAGGCACAAGGTGATGGAGATGCTGGGCACGGCGGCGGCGGTCTCGTCTGTGCTGTTCTGCACGCTGCGCAGCACCATGAGGGAGAAGGTGAACGTGCCGAGGAAGGTGGCGAGTGTTGTGTGCACCATGCGGTCGCTCGAAAAGAGGCGCAGGAGTCGCGGTGAGGCTTGACTGCTGGCCAGTTGAAGTGCGACGACGGTGAGGGAAAACGTCAAGGAGGTGGCAGTAATGATGGAGCCAGCGATGGTGGAGAGCACGGCGCGCGCACTCTCTGGTCCACCGTTGAACAGCACGGCAACGACGACGTCGGAGAGTTTTTCATCGACCCGCGCATCCAGCATGGGAAGAAAAACACCGAGGATCACGGCGGCGATGATCGCGAGCAGAGGGATCGGCCACAGCCGCGTATCGATGGCTTCGCGGAGGAGCGCCCACCTGCGTCGAATGCTGGCGACGCGGCGGTTCTCTGCACGCGATCTGTCCGCGTAGTACTGCGGTGAACCTGGGGAGGTGCGCGAGCGAGTCATCAGGCTTCAAGGCTAGCCGTGAAAGGACCGCACAGCGCGGGAAACTGCAGGAGCATCAGTGCGCTCGTTAGGCTGGTGGGGTTGTCGAAGGAAGGGAGCACCCGATGTTCGAATGGCACAACTGGTGGGGAACGTTGCTCGCCGTGGCGATCGTTCTTGTGGCAAATGTCGCGCTCGCCGTCATTCTGATGGGGGTCAGGGCAACGGTCGGAAAGCGCGTTTCGTGGCTGGGGCCACTCACCTTCTCTGTTCGCCCCAGAACCCACCTCCTCGTCTTTCTTGTTGGTACTTGGATCGCCCTGGGGCTCACCGCGCCGGCAACCTACGCGTGGTGGCCCACAGTGTCACACGCGTTTCTCATCGCCATCGTTCTTGCCGGTGCCCTTCTGCTGTCGGGGTTGGCGACGTTCGGATTCACCGGCATGATTGGCCGATTCTCCGTCGAAGCCCTGAACGCGCCGGAGATGCGCCGGATGCAGACCCAGCTGAAACTGATCCGCCGTCTCGTGAGTGCGCTTATCGCGGTCATCGCCATCGGGGTTGTGTTGTTCTCGTTCACTGAGGTGCGCGCCGTTGGCACGAGTGTTCTCGCCTCTGCTGGCATCCTGAGCCTCGTCGCTGGACTGGCCGCCCAGTCCACTCTCGGCAATCTGGTCGCCGGAATTCAACTCGTTTTCAGTAATGCGATTCGCGTGGGTGATGTGGTTGTGGTGGAAGACGAGTGGGGCACCATCGGCGAGATCACCCTGTCGTATGTTGTCGTCAACATCTGGGATGAGCGCCGCTTGATTCTGCCGTGCACGTATTTCACGTCACAGCCGTTCAGAATCTGGACGCGCGATAGCTCGCTTATCAAGGGAACCGTTTACCTTGATGTTGATTGGCGTGTGCCCCTGGCGAAGCTGCGGGCAGAGTTCATGGAGGTCGTCAGCAACTCGAACCTTTGGGATCGCCGAAGCGCCGGGATGGTGGTGTACGACGCCACCGGCGGTCACGTGAGCGTTCGCTTCACCGTCTCATCGAAAAACTCGGATGACATCTGGGATCTTCGCTGCCTCGTGCGCGAAGAGATGGTGACGTGGTTGCAGAAGGAGCACCCGGAGGCGCTGCCCGCCACGCGCGTGCTTATCCCGCCTGCCGAGGCTGGCCCAGCGGCGAAGGGCCCAGCGGCGAAAGCAAAGCCAACATCTAAGCCAAAAGCGAAGTAACCTGCGAAGCTAGTTACCCCAACCGCCGGGAGGCCCGACGCTGATCAGCACGGTGACGATGGCCACAACAGCCACCACAAAGACGACGATGAGCGCGACCGGGTGGTTGAGGAACCAGCGCAGGGTTTTGTCGACCCAGGTGTGATCGCGCGGGTCATCGGTGGCGACGGTGCGCCATCCGCCCTCCAGCTTGTTGTTCTTTTCGAGCCAGCGATCGAACGGGATGGTGGCGTACGGAACGATCGCCGTGATGACGGCACCCACGATGAGCTTGACGGACCATCGCTGGTTGACCCCGACGAGAACCGCGGTCGCGCCGTAGGTCACAAACACGAGACCGTGCAACGATCCACCGATGAGCACGCCGAGGCCGCCCGCGTTGGCGACGTACTTGAGTAGCATTCCGCCGATCAGTAGCGTCCAGGTCACCGCCTCGGCGATCGCGACGATGCGGTAGAAAGCGCGCGGGGTTACTCGGGATGTGGTCGTGGTTGTTTCTGTAGTCACGATCTCATGCTCGCAGGTTCGACGGAGGGCGACATCATCCAAAAGGTTGAATCGGCGGGTGGCGCGTGGCGCGTGGCGGGCGCGGTTGCCACGGCCGTTGTTCGTACCACCACGTGTGCTGTCGCTACCACCTCGTCAGCTGTGCTCGGCATCCCTCAGGTCTTTGCGCAGAATCTTGCCTGAACTCGACTTCGGGATAGCGTCGACGAACTGCACACGCCGCACCTTCTTGTACGGGGCGACGCGCTCCGCGACGAACGCCATCACGCCGTCGGCGTCGAGTTCTGCACCGGCCTGCAGCACGACGAACGCTTTGGGGATCTCCTCGCCGTCGTCATCCATTACACCGATAACGGCAGCGTCCGCGATCAACGGATGATGGAGAAGCAGGGCTTCAAGTTCGGCGGGTGGAATTTGGTACCCGTGGTACTTGATGAGTTCTTTGAGGCGGTCAACGATCGTGACGACACCCTCCCAGCTCACGGTGGCGATGTCGCCGGTGCGCAAGAAGCCATCCTCGGTCATGATCTGCGAGGTGGCCTTCTCGTTGCCGAGGTAGCCGAGCATCACGTTCGGCCCGCGACACAGCAGTTCACCTGGGGCGCTCTCGCCTTCCGACGGTAACTCGATGTCCTCGCCCGTTGCGGGGTCGAGAAGGCGGCACTCGATGTTGGGCAGGGTGAACCCGACCGAACTGAGTGGTAGGTCGGGGCGATCGTTCGGGATGGCGTGGCTCACAGGGCTCAGCTCGGTCATGCCGAATCCCTGAATCATGCGTACCCCTAGGCGGTCCGCAACCGCCTGGGCGAGCTGGCCGTCGAGTGGCGCAGCGCCGCTCAACACGGTGTGCACGCTAGAGAGGTCGTACTGGTCGACGAGCGGATGCTTCGCCAAGGCAACCGCCACTGGGGGCGCAATGAAGATGAAGCTGCACTTGTGGTCCTGCATGATGCGCAGGAACTCCACGAAATCGAATCGTGGCATGGTGACGAGGGTGGCACGCTGCTTCACGGCGAGGTTCAGCAGCACCGTCATTCCGTAAATGTGGAAGAACGGAAGGAACGCGAGAACTCGATCACCCTCGCCGACCTCAATGACGACACGTGATTGTTCCACGTTGGCCACCAAGTTGCGATGGCTGATCATGACGCCCTTTGGCATGCCAGTGGTGCCGGAGGAGTACGGGATTGCCGCGATGTGGGTTGCAGGATCGAACTCCACGGCGGGTGGCGTTGCCTGTTCCATCAGAAGGTCGCGCAGGTTGATATGACCCTCTGCCCCATCCAAAACGATGAGGTGGTTGTCGTCGATGCCGACAGCTGCCACTCCCGCCGTTGCGCCGGCGAGAAGTGGGGAGATGGTAATGAACCAGGTGGCCTTGGAGTCTTTGAGTTGCTTCTCGATGTCCTCTTCGGTTGCCAGAGAGTTGATCGTGGTGACCATCGCGCCGAGCCGCAAAATGCCGTGAAACACGGTCGCAAAAGCAGGCGAGTTGGGGCACAGAAGGGCAACAACAGTGTCGCTGTCGACACCGCGGGCCGCGAGCGCGCCCGCAACCCCATCTATCTGCGCAATGAGCGTTCTGTAGTTGGTTTCGGCGCCCGACGTGCCGTCAATGAGGGCAATGGTGTCGAGCTCGTGGTCGCTCAGGCCGGTGAACAGGTACTCGTAGATGCTGACGTTCGGAATCTCAACATCGGGGTAAGGGCTTGTGAACACGCTCTATCTCCTTCGATAGTGGGTCTTCTTCACTTTACGCCTACGTTCTAAACATGGAATTACATTTTCGGGTCGGCGTGCACGAGTTTCATGATGTTCTTTACTCCTGGAATCAGATGTGGGGAGGGCTAAAAATAACTGTTGACGGCATAGATATTCTGAACACGGTTCGGCTGCTCTCCTTCAGTCTCGTGAAGGCGTACGAGTTCACCGTGGGGGTTGAAGAGAAGCACACTGTGCGCATCGAGAAAAAGCGTGCACTATTCTTTTCGGGCTTTCGGCCCCAGATCGTCACGGTGATGATCGATGGGCAGATCGTTGACGTTCGTGAGTCAACGATTGTTTAGTATCGCGTCAAGGTGACGAGCGCGCCTGCACGTCAGAACCGCGAATGGGCGATGAAACGGCACTGAAGTACCGACGTGGTTTGCCCTCGCCCAGTTGCGATACGCGATCGACGGCATCCATCTCAACATCCTGACTCAGAAGTGCCTCCAAGCCCGCTTTGATCGAAACTTTTTCACCACCGGCGATGTGCGCGAGGATGCTGCCATCAGCGTGCTGCTGAATGCTCCACCCGACGGCACCGTGCGCCTGCAACTGTTGAGTGAGGTCGACGCACGCCACCATTCGGCCATCCGACGCGATGAAACTGGTGTGCTCGCGGCCCTCAAGATCGGTGATGCCCACGCCACCGTCAGGCAGCGAAATGAGTCGACCAAAGTCACCTGTGCGGTAGCGAACGAGCGGCAGTAGCGGATTCTCGCCCGCGGTCACCACGAGTTCGCCGGCCTCACCGTGCGGCACCGGCAGGCCGTCAGCGTCGAGAGCCTCGACGACTACACGTCGATCGAGCACCCTGAACGGTCCGTCATCCGTGCGCACGGCGATCGGCCGCGTCTCGTGCAGACCATAGATGTCGAACACCGGGGCGGAAAACGCCTGCTCGAGCGCTCTGCGCAGCGGGCCTGACAGTGCCATCGCACCGGAGAAGATCGCGAGAGGGCGCACGACACCGATGAGGTCATCCGCCAGAAGCTCATTCAGGCTCGACGGGTTTCCGCTGATCACCTGCGGGTTGGCATCGGCCAGAAAACGGGCACGGGATTCGACGGTCGGCCATCCCGAACAATCGAGATTCACGCGTGCCATGGGTCGGTGCGCAAAGCTGCTGATCAACGACACGTAGGTGAACGCCTGCCGTTGGTGCACGAGGTAGGCGAGCGCGAGCCGTTCGTCATCAGGCTCCCATTCGACACCAGCCGCGATCACCAGATCTCTCAGCAAATGAAAGCTTCTGGCGACCTCTTCGATGTCATCCGGAATCATCAGCGCCGCCCCTGTGGACCCTGAACTCGTGCCCCCCACCATGCGATCGAGGTCGGCATCGAGGGGAACGAACGAGGCGAGATCCGTAACGAGATCACGACGTTCGATGAGCGGAAAATCGCTGAGCAAAGTCAGCCCGGTCAGTTTTCGGTATCGTGGCAGGCCTCTCGCCGTCTCGAGGTGCTCCTCAAGCCAACCGTCTCTGCTGAGCGGGCGGCGCACGCGATCGAGCTGCTCCTCGGTGAGACGATCGCCCGTCTCGTGCACCCACGTCGGGGCATCCGGATGCGTTCGCCAGCGCGTCAGCTGTGTCGCGCCGCCCTCGGTGAGCGTCGGCCACCGCTCGTGATCCGTGAGAGCCGCACTGCTGCCCGCCCGATACTCGTCGAGGTCGAGCGGATTAACCAGGTCGGGGTTCTCGGGATCACTCACTCGAATACCTCGCTGCGGCCTCTTTGGCCCTCGCGTCGGCAAGGCGGCGCGCGATAGCCTCGCGGTGACGGTGCTCTGCGTAGGCCTCAGCGAGTGCCTTATTGCGGCTGAGCGAATCGCGAGCGGCGAGCAACGCGCGGGCGGTGTCGCGGTCTTCTCCCGCGGGGAGAAACCCGCTCCACAACAGGAAGGTGCGAACAGCCTCCTCGCGGCGCTCGTCATCCCACAGCCACGTCTCGGGGGCCGACACGGAAGCCAGCCGTAGTGCAAGCACATCGACGGCGGCGAACCGATCACTGTTTGCCAGCGTGCGGGAGAACGGGGAGAGCAGTTCTTCACTGGCGAACAGCCACAACCCGATGGCCGCGCCTTGGCGCACCGCCGCATCGTCGCAGTAGGGCGCACACGCAAGGCTGCCCATTCCGAGAATGTCACCGGCGAGCGCCACAACAGACACTCGAGGGTCGAGAAATGGCTGAGGCACCGTCGATAGCCGAGCGGCGAGATCTACCGTTGCCGGGCCCTCAACAGCGGTGCGCCACGCTTCGTCTTCGTCGCGTGCACACGCCGCCCAGACGCCGAGAAGTTTTTCAGCCTCAGCCATGAAGTACCTCCGCCAACCGCGCACAGACCTTCGGTGCGTCGTTCATTGATTCCAGATAGGAGACGTCGTACCCGGCCTCGGCGGCGAGCGGTGCAACGACGTGCTGGTGGTCCAGGAGAACCAGTGTCGCCGTGGTGAGCTTCGGCCGCACCGCGGGCGCAACGAGTGCGAATGGTTCGTTCCCTTCGCCGAACATTGACGTGAGCCCGTCGTCAGAAAGCACAACGAGGTGACGCCGCATACGCTCATCCGCGATCGCGAGGTGCTCGTACCGCTCACCGAAAAGGTCGAGAGGAAAGGATGTTCCGCCTCCGGGAAACCACGCCAAGGCGGCGATGAGGCTGGCGTGGTCTCGCGCAAATCCATCAGTCCCAGCGACGTGGCCCGGACCGGAGAACGTGGTGACGCGCACTCTCCCCCCACCTCTGAGTACGGAGAGCGCGAGAATCGTGCCCGCCAGAACAGCGGGAGAACCGCGCCGAGGGTGGGGCATGGATCCGGAAGCATCGAGGTAGATATCCAGTTCGATCCCCGTCTCGGCCGGTTCAGGTTCGTCGTCAAGGTACGAGCGTCGATATGTTGTCACGCCCGGAACGATCTGTGTGCCGTGCTGCAGCGTCGACGCCCAATCGAGATCGGCGAGGTCGTCACCGATCTCCCACACCTCCAGCGGGCCCGGCAACTCTGCCATGGGAAGAGAAGGTCGGCGCTCGGTGAACGGCCGCACCCAGGCGGATGCCTCCGAGCGATACCAGGCCGCCAGTACGGCGTTGGCATCCGAGGCTGCGTAGAGTTCGAGCGTGCGCGCGGCACCGAGGCTCTGCCCGTCGTCGTGGGCGCCGTCGTTCCTCTCAGTGATCACCGCATCGGCCTGCTCTTCTCTGTCGGGAAGAGGTTCGTGAAGGCGTCTATCAGCGAGTACTTTACCGAGCTCGTCTGCGGTGGCCGGTGTCGTGGTGGCATCGCACGTGCCCGGGCCCACTCCTGACCCTGAGCCGGACCCATCCCTCTTCGCGTGCCCGAATCCCGAGCCGGACCCTGGTCTTTGCGTGGCGCGTACCCGTTCGATCAGGTAGGGGGCAGCAATCAAGCCGAACCGAAGCGCGCCAGACACCGCATCTCCCGCAAACGTGCGCACCAGGCTCGCGAGAGAGCCTGCGTCGAGAGCCGGCCTCGTTGTCACTGTTGCGCCTAGCTCATCCGCGATGTGCTGAGCCTCACGGCGGGCCGCGCGAAGTGCGAGTTCTTTCTCGCGATACTTCTCTTTCACCGAGCCCAAGGGCGCCTCGGCGGCATCGAGTGCCAGGGGAGGGATCGCTGCCGGTGGCGATATCGGGCACATTGTTCCCGGAGGGAGGTTCCAGAGCAGCTCGTACACGCGCCGATACACCCACCACAGCCGGTCGTCTGAGTCGAACCCGAAGCGCGACGTAATGGTCAGGAGCCGCACGATCCCCGGCTGAGAGGCGACGTTGCCGTGCACTCTGCGCTGAAGAACGGCAACACGCGAATTGACCAACAGGTCGGTCCAGAGATTCGAGAGCATGCCAAGGTCTTCGCCATTAACCTGCTTCGATCCTGAAGCGACGAGCGCCCGCGCCATCTGATGCCTGATCTTGAGGGAGTCGATGCGCGTGCTCGGGGCGAGAACATGATGACCGAGTTCGTGGGCGAAAACGCTTTCCCACTCGTCGGATGCGCCAAGAGACGTGAGTTTGCTGCGGTTGACGGTGATGGACGGCGGAAATGAGAACCACGCGAGCGCGTCCGCGCCTTTTGCGCGCTTCGTCTGCACGAGTGGGTCGTGCATGTGAACGTGCCAAAGAGCTTGCGCGTTCTCCCATGCCGAGCGTATTTCTGGGGTGAGGCCAGCAGGGGTGTGCTCGTGCAGAGAACGCAGGCCGGCCCGGCGCTTCACGGTGTGGCCTCGACATGCAGCACGGCAAGGTACGAGTTCTCCTCGAGAATGATCGACACCGAGCCGGCGGCATCGGGGTCTTCGGTCGGGGGAGCGCTCAAGCGCACAAGGCGAACTCCCCAAACATCCAGGTCGGCCCGCCACCACTCATCGTCGGTACGGATGCCAAAAGCGCCGGCCTCAGCGAGCGGCAGCGCCTCAGTGGGCGGCGCGATCCACGAGCCGCCCACTCCGGCGAAGCCGCCTATCGCGCACACAATTCCGTTGTACTTCGCACGGTCAGGCCACCAATAACGATCGGTCGATTGCTTCTGCAGAAAGCTGTGCAGATCTGACCGGATGTCGAGAACTCGGGTGGCGGCGCTGCGCACGGCCGGCTCGATGATGGTCTCTGCGCGTACGAGCGCATCCTCCCTCAGCGTGAGTGCCCCCGCGCGCCATCCGGCCAGCGAAACGAGCGCGAAAACGTCGGTTCGTTCAGAGGGAACTCCCTCTGCGAAACCGGCAGAGAGGGCTGAAGCGAATCGAGTCGGGTCGCCCCCCTGCCGACGCACATTCTCGGCTGCGAGAACCAGATCGAGACCCTCAACGGCCGGAATCTCGCTCACCTCTGTGCGTGGTTGGCGCAGCGGGTTCGCCCGATGGCCCGGCATCCGCATCATGGGGAGGGCTGCACCCAGCGCAGGTACGCCGTGTAGCGCTGGTGCAAATATTTCAGTGTCGTGAGGTCATCGAAGTGGTGGCCGTAGAGCTTGCCCGTCGACGCGATGAGGCGGATGCCGCTCTCGACCTCAGTAATTCGACGTGACACTTCGACCGCCGAGAGGCCATCGAGCCCGGCCTCCAGTTGAGCAAGCAGCGCGCGCACCGGATCGTCGTGGTCAAGCCCAAGCCCCACGAACTGGCGGCAAGACTCAGTGAAGAGGTCGCTCAGCCAACTCGCTGGGTCGGTGGCCAGCTCACGCTCTGCGCCCACATCGAAGCGCGGGTGCGAGAGGTTTGGTTGCAGCTTTCCGCGCAAGACGAACGGCAAAACAGCCGCAACATCGCTCAGCGACACCTCTGTGGTGCCCCGGAACCACGCCATGGCCTTCGAATACAGGATGAGGGTTTGCAGCGCCCGCACAGACAACCCGTTAATGGTTTGCGCACCCAGGTCTGCTGCCAAGTCAGCACCAGAATTTGCCTCGATGGCCTCGGCGACGCGCCCTCCCGCGGTGGTCACGGTGTCTTTGGTTCGGTACTCGAAGCGCCGTCCACCGTGCTGCACAAACTCGAAGTGGCTGAAGAAAAACTCGAGGCGCCGACGAACTTGTGAGGGAATCGGCACGGCACGAATCTGGCGGCGGATCTCGACTTGTTCGTCGGAGCCGAACACCAGCTCGACCGGCACGTGTTCTTCTGGTTTCTCGCCCGCTTCGACTCTGGTCACAAGCTCATCAAAGAACCGGCTGTTGAACCCAGCGGCCTGAACCGTGACATCCATGCGATCTTTCAACGCTTGAATCACCGGGAAGGTTCCGCCACCCGCGTCGTCGTTCGCGGTGAAAAACCAGCTCTCTACCCCCGACTCCGGGTTTGTGCGCCACATCTGATCGTGACTCTCGACATAGCCCTCCGCGATCATGGTCAGCAGCGCTGACTGCGTCTTCGTGGGGATGCGGTTGTACTCGTCGATGATCTTCACCGGGCGGGTAAGCCACTCCCGCCACGCAATGTTGATCTCACTGAGCCGGGAGGCGGCCATGAGGTCGCGCGGCAGCGGGATACCCACCAGGTCGCTGATGGTCAGCTGCGGTTGACCCTGCTGAACGGAGCGGCGCACCTCGCCCGACGACGAGCCCGCGAGCACACCCATGAGCACGGCAACGGTGGTCTTTCCTCGGCCTGGCCCCCCGATCAGCAGACACTTGCCGCCGACCGCGAAGCTGAGCAAGGGCAAAAGCACGGAGGAAGAGAAGGATGCCTCGGTCGGCAAGGTGAGCTGAGCACCCGCATCGCCCACATCGAAGGTGACAGGGGATGCTGACGAGAACTCGATGTCGTAATAGGGGGAGATCACCGCACGGTTGACGATCCAGTAGTACGCCTGCCGCAGCTTCTCATCGAGGTCTGCTCCTGCCGGCTCTGCCGTGTGGAACAAATCGTCAACGGAGATCGAGGTTGGTCTGCCGTCGACGCCTGGCGCCGTTGGAGACGCGGAAACCTTGTGCCAACGATCGCTCATCCGCCCAGCCTAACGAAGGGCATCCGTGCTGTGAGAAACTTTTGCGGCGGTGCCCCTCTGCACGGCGGGCGGCTCGGTGGTGGTCAACAATTGTCTAGCGCTAGTCCTCTATCTTTCTAACTATGGAAATAAATTTTCGCGTCGGTACGCAAGAGCAACACGATGTTCACTTCTCATGGGATCAACTGACCACGGGGGTCAGGATCACCGTCGACGGCGTGGAGGTCGTCAAAACTATTGCGACGCTCACCGTCAGTCTCAAAAAGACGTTCGAGTTTCCCGTGGGCGTCGAAGAAAAGCATCTCGTGCGATTCGATCTCAAGCGCACACTGTTTCTCTCGCAATTCCGACCCAACACCGTCACCGTGATTCTGGATGGTCAGGTTGTGGACCAGCGAACGTCGGACATTATGAACCCCGAACCACAGCCCGGCCAGGGTTAGGCGCGCACGAATACGTGCCTTAGGCGCTGGCGGAAGCGGCGCCGCGAGGGCCATGCGTGGCGGGCGAATGATGGACGGGCCAACCTTGCCGCGCGGATTGCTCTGCCATCGACCGCATTTCGAGGGGGTCCGTGAAGGTGGTGTGGCGGGCGAGCACCGGCTGCAGGGCGGCCATCGCGGCGTCCACTCGCTCCGTCACACTGCCGTGCACCTCGATAAACGGCACGGTTTGCGCGCGCAGTACTTCACGAAAACGCTCCGCCATGTCGTGACGAATGTGCTCGCCGTCGCGCATGCCATCCTGCACGAACGGGATCTCGTCACCGGTGAGCACATAAAACACGGGGCGGTGCGCCTCCGCCGTCGCGCGAATTTGCGGCGCGGGAGTGCCAACATAGCGTTCATGCCACAGCGCTGTGGCGAGAACATCGGTGTCACAGACGAGCACCGGCACCGGCACCGTGCGCGCCGCCGCAGTTTCGGTAGCGATCTGACGTTCGACGACGAGTTCGAACTCGTCACTGCGCCAGGGCGCGAAAATGCCACCCTCGCGAATTTCTGTGTACTCGCGGCCATACTCTGGCACCCAGTGCGTGCGCAGTGCTACGGCGAGTGCCTCGGCGAGAGTTGTCGAACCTGTCGACTCCGCACCAAGCACCACAACGCGCGCAGCGAGTGAGGCTCGAACCGGCGGGGCCAACTCAGACCAGTGCCCGGCGAGATCCGCGCGAATCTTGGTGCCAGAAACGGGGTTGATCTTGCGCTGCGGGTCCACCTGCACCCACTCGGCAGAGAGCCGGCGTGCGAGCTCCTGACCGTAGTCGTCGCTGGTGAAGACAGCATCGACTGGTTCGTGGAGGAGGGAGGAGATTAGTGTCATATGGTCGCGCCATGCGTCATCGGACTCGAAATCCACCGGCGCATCATCCGTGGCGGAGACAACCCGAGCGGTCGGATGCTCTTCGCGAACCCATTCTGCGCGCATCTCCAGTGGGATGGATTCCACCGACGAGGCGAGCACCTGAACGGTCACCGTTTCGCAGGCGCGCAGGGCTTCGCGAATGAGATGAGAATGGCCGCGGTGGAGTGGGTAGAACTTTCCGATCACGAGACCGTGCCTGTGCCGGTGATGCGTGCGGCCCGGGTCAGCCATGAGCGGCTTCGGATGCCAACACCAACTCGCGTGCAGACTCGACACGTGCGACGGCGCGCCACGACCACCATCCGTACACGCACATTAGAAAGAAGAGGGCGTAGAGGGCGGCAATGATCCACAGCCCCGTGACGATGGAGAGTCCGATGAACACAATGTCGACCGCCGCCCACACAAACCAGTTCTGAATCCACTTGCGGTTGAGCATGTACTGGGCGACGAGGCTCCCCGCGGTGGTGGCGGCGTCAGCGAGCGCAACGTGCGAGTCGGTGAACGTCACCAGCACCCACCACACCACGGCCGCCCCCGCGATCCCGGCCAGGATGAGCACGGGAACGGCGCGGTGAGGAGTGCTGGCGACGTAAGAACGACCGTGCTCCACACCATGGCTCCACCGCAGCCACCCGTGAATTCCGAACGCGAGGTAGACGATCTGCAATCCAGCTGAGGCGTAGATTCCCGCGGAAAGAAAGAGCGCCACAAAAATGATGTTGTTGACGATCCCGATCGGATATGTCCAGATGATGCGGCGGGCTGCTAGGAGCACGCAGACCGCGCCGGTCGCGAAGCCGAGCACTTGCGTCCATTCCGCGACGAGCCATTCGAGCATTCCCTGAGCTTATGCGAGCGACGCACGAGGCGACCGCCAGCAACACAACAGGATCTGCTTGGCGTCGAGCCAATGAAACTTCCCGCGTTCGGGTACCGTGGCGAGGTGAACGACTTCTCTTTTGACGCTCTGCGTCGCTGGCCAGACATTGAGGCAAACAACCTCGTCGCCGTGGATGCGGCGGATCGGCTGATTCTCGATGAGGCCGCCACCGCGCTCGCGGATGCCGGGCCGGCAAAAGTCGTCGTGATCGGCGACAACTATGGCGCTCTGACCCTTGGGGCAGCCGCGTTACACGCGGTGACCGGCATTCGGGCGCACCAGGATGATCTCTCAGGTGAGTTGGCGTTGGCGCGCAACGCGGAGGAGTCAGGGCTCGCGGGTGCGTTTCAGTCGATGCCCCTCGGACCTGAGCTGCTGTCGGGAGCAAAGGTGGTGCTGCTGCGCTTACCGCGTAGCCTAGATGCCCTCGATGAGGTCGCGGAATTGATCGCAACACACTCTGACCCTGCAGTAACCATCTTTGCCGGTGGCATGATCAAGCATCTTGCGCTCGCCATGAACGACGTGCTTGGAACGTACTTCGGGTCCGTGCGTCCTGGGCTTGCGCGACAGAAGGCGCGCGTGTTGACGGTGACCGGCGCCGGCGCCGGTGCCGGTGCTGGTGCTGGCGCTCTTCCCGCGTTAGGGGCGGCGAGCGACACCTGGCCGAAACGACAGTTTCATGACGATCTTGGTCTGTGGGTCTGCGCGCACGGCGGAGCCTTCGCGGGAACGCGAGTGGATATTGGCACCCGCTTTCTGCTCAGCAGGCTGGGCGAGGCGAAGCCGGAGGCGGCATCCGCAATCGATCTAGGCTGCGGAACAGGTGTGATTGCGGCGGCGCTCGCGGTGGCGCGACCCGGCATCACCGTATTGGCGACCGATCAGTCTGCGGCCGCAGTCGCCTCCACCCGCTCTAGCGCAGAGGCAAACGGTGTCGCCGACCGGGTCAGCGTGCTGCGCGATGACGGCCTTGCGAGCCAGCCGGATGCCTCTGCCGAGCTGATCCTGCTGAACCCGCCTTTTCATGTTGGTGCGGCCGTGCACACGGGCCTCGCGACCCGGCTTTTCGAAGACGCCGCCCGCGTGCTTGCTCCTGGCGGCGAACTCTGGACGGTCTTCAACTCTCACCTCGGATATCGACCCGCCATGACCCGCATGATCGGACCGACGAGAGAAGTGGCGCGCAACACGAAGTTCACGATCACCGTCTCGACCCGCCGCTGAGCGAATAACGCAGCGGTGGTAGTTTTCGGCCATACCGAATGTGTCTCAAACCGTAGAGCGCGGAGCCGCGGTGAGGCGGGGGATGAGCACGGGGGTGTGCTTCTTGTAGGCCTCGTAATCGGCCTGCCCACCCCAGCGTTTGTCGGCCTTCGCCTCGAGCATGGGCACACCGCTCACGCGGGTGAGCAGAAGGATGACGAACACCGGCGAGAGCAACGCGACCCACTGCCAGCCGCTGAGCACGGGTGCGGCGACCAGCAGAACTCCGATCCAGAGCAGAATCTCCCCGAAGTAGTTTGGGTGGCGCGAGCGTGACCACAATCCCGTGTGGATGAACTTTCCTTCGTTCGTTGCGTCAGCCTTGAATGCCGACTTCTGCAGGTCTGCCGTGACCTCCAAGGTGATTCCGATGATCCAGAGAACGATGCCGACAATCGCAAGCCAACCGATCGGTTGCCGGGACGTGGCCTCGCTGCTCATGGCGATCCAGGCGGCGGAGGCGGTGAGGCTCACCCAGAGTCCCTGCAGAATCCAGACCCGAAAGAACACGAGTGGGTTGGTCTTGATCTCGTCGAAGCGATCGTCAGCGCCCGACCTGCGGATGCGCAGGAAAAGGAACGGGCCGAGGCGCACCGCCCACAGGATCACCATCGCCGCGAGCACCCAGCTGCGGGCATCCGGGGAGGGGGAAAGAACGAGCACACCGATCGAGATCAGGGTGAACGTCGTCGCGCCGGTGAGGTCGAACACTTTCTCTGACTTCGCGATCATGGAAGGGATGTACACGATGATCTGGATGATGAACGCCGCAGCAACCGCCAGCGCGAAGAGCGGAACGCCTCCGACTGCGGCGCCGCCTTGCGAACCCGCGAGAGCCACGAGGGCACCGATGATGAACACGATGATGACCGTAATCAGGGCAGAACGGTTAGTGCGGGACATGATGTTTCTTTTCTCTTGTGGGTGCGCAGGGTTCTGGATTCGGGGCGCAGGGTTCAGCGGTAAAGCTTGTCAACGACGATGGCGCCACGTTCGAGGACGATGCGGCGTTTGATTTTCATTGTTGGGGTGACGAGTGTGGTGTCATTGAGGTCAGCTAAGACGAGCGTGAAGCGCCGCACCTGCTCACTGTGGGCCACAAGCGCATTCGCGGAGTCGATGGTTCCTTCAAGTTCGGCACGAAGGCGAGCATCCGTAATCTCGTCGAAGCCTGTGTCGCTCACCATGCCGATGGTGACGCCGGTCTTGTGAGCCCACGCGGCAACCTCCTCCGGGTCCAGCAGGAGAAGCGCTGAGAGGTACGACCTTCCTTCACCGACCATGATGGCGTGCGAGACAAGCGGGTTCGATGCAGCGGCGTTCTCCCACACCGTTGGCACGACGGTTTTTCCGTTCGAGGTGACGATCACGTCTTTCAGCCGACCAAGCAAGGTGAGTCGCCCTTGTGTGTCGAGGCGTCCGAGATCCCCGGTGCGAAAGTAGCCGTCGATAAACGCGCCCACGTTGTGCTCCGGATTGCGGTAGCCCTCGAAGACACCGATGCCGCGAGCGAGCACTTCGCCATCCTCGCTAATGCGCACCGTCAGACCCGGCAGAGGAGCCCCCACCGTTCCCGAACGGATGCTGCCAGGCAGGTTTCCGGTGAGCGGAGCGGTCGTCTCGGTGAGACCGTACCCCTCGATGATCGGAACACCGATGCCGCGAAAGAACAGGGAGAGTTCCGCATCCAGCGTTGCCCCGCCCGAGAGGATGTAGTCGACGCGCCCCCCGAGCACCGCGCGGAGCTTGCCGAAGAAAAGTCGGTCAAATGCTGCGTGGCGAACACGGAGGCCTAAAGCTGGATGAGCGTTGCTTCCCGCATCCCTCTCTTCTGAATATCTACCCCACGCAATGGCGGTGGAGGTTGCCGCCCGCCACAGCCCTGAAAGCTTCTTGTCGCTCGCTTTCTGGGCAGCCGCTGCCTGAACTTTTTGCAGAACTCGCGGTACCACAACGAGAAAGGTGGGCTTCAGTACGCCGAGGGCCGCGACAACGTTTGCGGGATCGGAGAGGTGGGCGATGCGCATGCCACTGGCCAAGCAGATGAGCTGCAACCCGCGCGCGAGCACGTGCGCGAGCGGGAGAAAGATGATGGTGTTTCCCTCGGAGTGAACCACCTCGCCGTACGCGGCCGCGATGTTCAGTACTTGTCCAAGAAAGTTTCGGTGTGTAAGTACGGCACCCTTTGGCTCGCCGGTCGTGCCAGAAGTGTAGACGATGGTGGCGGGCGAGTCGGGTCCTGCCGCGGTGCGACGACGCTCCAGCTCGTCGTCTGTCACCTCCGCTGCTCGTTCTGCAAGCTCGCCGATGGTGGGAATCTCGGGGGCGGAGGCCTCAGCATCCATCGCCCAGACTCCCAGCGCGTCGACACCTGTTTCGTTGATCGCCTGACGGAGAATTCGCACCTGATCTGGGCTGCCACCCACCGCGAGTTTCACGTTCGCGTCACGCACGATGGCCACCACTTGCGTTGGCGACGACGTGTCATAGATCGGCACAACGACGGCGCCAGCAAACCATGCTGCGAGGTCGACGACGCCCCACGCGTAACGAGTTGCCGACATGATCGCGATCGCGTCGCCCTCCTGCACGCCGGCGGCGATGAAGCCTTTTGCGAGGTGTGAGACTTCGAGAAGAAACCCTTGCGTGGTGACCTGGCGCCATGGATCAGTGAGGTTTTCGGGCGCCGATGGCACCTCGAACGCGACATGAAGTGGCGCCTCTGCTGCGCGCTTCGTCAACAGCTCGGTGACGTTACGGTAGCCGTCAACGTCAACAAGCAGCGGGGTGGAGTGTTGCTGCGTCACGTGCGGTCCTCTCTGATGTTTTCATTGTGCGCCTTGGGACGCACATTGACACGATAAATATTCGAGATTCACGCGGCGCACAATGGTTCGGGCAACGCAGAGGCGCTCACGTCGTTTCGTAGCCGCTTGATTACCAATTCGGCGCTTATGAGACACATCGGTAATCCGATCCCTGGAACGGTGGTTCCGCCCGCATAGAGGAGCCCGTCGACCTTGGCGGACATGTTCTTGCCGCGCAAGAAGGCACTTTGGCGCAACGTGTGTGCCGGACCGAGCGCGCTGCCTTTCCACGACTGAAACTCATTCGCAAAGTCGGCTGGCCCGACGGTGCGGCGCACAATGATGCGATCTGCGAGATTCGGAATGTTGGCCCAGTTCGCGATCTGGCGGATGACCTCATCCGCCACCTTCTCGACCGTGGAATCACCACTGCCATCGATGCCGCCGCGCCCGATTCCCGGGTCTGCGGGCACGGGAACCAGAACGAAGAGGTTCTCGTGGCCGGCGGGCGCCACGGTGGAGTCGGAGGCACTCGGTCGACAGACGTAGATGGAGGCGGGAGAAGGAACCGAGGTCGGCTCGTTGAAGATGCGCCCAAAGTTGTCTGCCCAGTCCTCGGTGAAGAAAAGGCTGTGGTGGGCGAGCTCCGGCAGAGTGCCCTTGACCCCTAGGTACACCAGCACAGCGCCTGGCCCCGCAATCTTCTTGCTCCACCACTTCTCTGGGTAGCTGCGCAGGTGCTCGGGCAACAGGTTGTTCTCGGTGTGGTGCAGGTCGGCGGCGGAGACCACGAGATCTGCGTCTAGGTGTTGGCTGGCGCCATCCGCATCCGTGAACTGAACTCCGGTAACGTGCGCGCGGCCGGTGTCGCTCGTCGTGATCTGCGTCACTCGTGCTTCTGTGACGACTTTCACGCCCTCGGCCCGCGCTAAGCGCACCAGCGACTGGATGATTTCGGTAAAGCCACCAGCGGGGTAGAAGACGCCATCTTTTAGGTCAAGATGGCTCATCAGGTGGTAAAGACTGGGAGCCAGTGACGGTGAGGAGCCCAGAAAAACGGCGGGATACCCCAGAATTTGGCGAAGACGGATGTCGGTGAAGGAGCGCGCGATGAACTTGTCGAGTGGCTGAGCCATCAAGCGACTGAGCCGCCCTCCTCGCTTCAGAACCGGACCATTAATCAGGGGGCGGAACGAGGCGAAGGTGCCGTAGAGAAAGCTTTTGAGCGCGATCTCGAAGGTGTCGGTCGCCGAGACGAGGTAGCGGCGCAGTGCTGTGCCTGCCCCCGCTTCGATCTTCTCGAACGTGCGCACGTTGGCGTCCATATCCGCGACGATGTCCACCGCGTGTGCGTACTTCTCATAGAAGACCCGGTAGCCGGGGTCAAGCTTGGTCAGAGTGAGTTGTTCCTCAGCCGAGGTGCCGAGCAAGCGATAAAAGTGGTCGAAGACCTCCGGCATGAGGTACCACGATGGTCCGGTATCGAAGCGGAATCCATCGTGTTCCCAGCTGCCCACGCGCCCGCCAAGTTCGGGTCTGGCCTCGAGGAGGCTTACTTGGTAGCCCTCCCGCGCAAGGAGAGCGGCGGTGGCAAGGCCGGCAATTCCGCCACCGATGACGACGGCAGAACGTGAACTTGCGGCGCTCAAAGGGCACCCCCCACAACTCGACCATTCGCAGTCTTCATCAGAATTCTGAGCTTCGCCACGTTATTGATGCGCACTCGGCGACGAAGCAAATCCGCCGCAGGGGTGGCCTTGAGCTGACGGGTGAGCCCCCGGAAGAGGCCGTGAGCTGCAGCGACCGCAGACCTGCATCCACGAGGTAGCTGAGGAATCACCTGCGCGGCGGCCGCCAGATCCGCATCGATATCCTCGATCAGATGCGCCTTTTGAGACTCCGTCATTTTGGCAGGGTTTAGCGTGGCAAAGTAGTTGCGGCCAAGGGCTTCCCAGTCGGCCGAAAGGTCGCGCAAAAAGTTGATCTTCTGGAACGCCGCACCGAGACGTCGTGCGCCGTGCTCCAGGCGCTCTCGCTCGTCGTCACCGACGTTGCTTTCATGGAGAAAGACTTTGAGGCACATGAGGCCGACAACCTCTGCTGACCCGTAGATGTACTCACTCAACTCTTCCGCGGTGAAATCTACGGGGCTCAAGTCTCGGCGCATCGACGCGAAGAACGGCACAACGAGCTCAGGCCCAATCCCGGTGGTGCGCGCCGTGACGGCGAAAGCGTGCACGATCAGGTTTGTGCTGTATCCGGTGCGCATGGCGTGCAAGGTTTCCGTCTCGAACGCATCGAGCTGCTCTTGTTGCTCCGCAAGATCGAGACCAGCTTCTAGGGCCGCGCCATCGACGATTTCGTCAGCGACTCGAACCACTCCGTAGATGTTGTGTACATCCGGTCTCAACCTTTTGTGCAGCAGTCTGGTGGCCATCCCAAAGGACGTGGAGTAGGCGCTGATGATTTTTGCGGAGCTTCTCTGTGCGGCCTCTGTGTAGAGCGCAAGGCCGGTATCTGGGTTCACACGCACACGGTGGGTCTTCATCGACGCCTCACTGTCGCGCGTTCGGCGACATCGCGAAGCATCACCTGCAACGGAGCCGGTAGCGCGGATGCTTCAACAACCTCGAGGGCCTGGTGCACTCTATCGATCATCAAATCTTCGACGAAGGCGAGCGCACCGCAACGCTCGAGAAGGGCTCGCACCAGCGCGCCGTCAGCCTCAACGAGGTCTGGCCGCGCCATGATCCGACGCAGCTCATCTGCGTCATCGCTTTGCAGGGCATAGGCCACGAGCGGGGTGATCTTTCCGCCGCGCAGGTCGCTGATTACACTCTTGCCGGTCACCTTTTCGTCACCGAATATTCCGAGAATGTCGTCGCGAAGCTGAAAGGCCATTCCCACTAGCCGCCCGAACTCACCGAGTGCCTTCATGACGCTATCTGGCGCATTTGCGAGGATGGCGCCGGCCAACAGCGGGCCTTCAAACGAGTAGCTCGCCGTCTTCTGTTCCGCCATGGCCAGCACTTCGCTCATGACCGGAGTGACCGTGCCAGTGGCAAAAGCCACATCCGCGAGTTCCCCGGCGGCGGTCACAAAGACACAGTGATCGAAGAGGTCGATCAGTGCGAGTCTCTGCTCTTGGGGGACAGGCAATCGAGCCAGAATTGACTGCGCGGATTGGATTAGCAGGTCGCCAGCGAGAATCGCGGAGGCCTGACCCCACAGGAGCGCATCATCCTTGACAGCGCCGCGCTCGGTGGCGAACTCAGCAAAAGACCCAACGATGTTGAGCTGACCTCGACGCACGGTATCTCGGTCGATGACGTCGTCATGCATGAGAAATGCGGTGTGGAGCAGCTCGAAAGCGGTGGCGGCTTGGATGGCGTGCCCAAGCTCTTGCCCTGCTAGTTCCTGAAAAACGTTGACGACGAGGGCAGGCCGAAGTTTCTTTCCTCCGCGACTTGCCAGGCGGGCCGCGCGCCAGAGCGCGGGGTATTGGCCGCCGTGTGATGCAGCTCTTGTGAGCTGGCGGTCGAAGAAGGATTCAAGGCTCGCACGGATCTCAGCGTCCAAATTGACGGTCAGCGGCCGCGCCACGGTCTGCTGCATGAATGTACTCCTCAACGTGAAGGGAAAAAGTTCCCTAGTGAGAGAATATTATAGCCTATGAAGTATTATTCGTGCCATAAGTATCTTCATGTGATGGCGCACTGGCGATGGCTCAGAAATTAGTGCGATGCCTCTTCGGAGGCCCACGCGCCTTGGCCAATCTGCATCCGCTCGGCGACCTCGTCGAGAAAGCCGATCACTACTTCGCGCTCGTCTGGGCTCAGGGATGCCGCGACAATGAACCTGTTCGCGTGTGTTCGCCCCACAGTGTCTCTCGCAACGGCATGCGTCGCTTCGGTCACGCTGATCGACAACGAACGCCGATCGGTCGGGTGAGGGCCGCGAAGAATATGCTCCCCGCGCTCGAGTCGGTCGAGAAGCTTGGTGGTGGAGGCGCTCGTGATTCCGAGGTGCTGAGCGATCGCCCCTGGGGTGACCACTGTCTTCTGGTTCTGCGCCACGATCAGGTAGTGGATTCCCCTCATCTCGATCTCACTGAGTTGCATGAACCTTTGTGACGCTTTCGAGAGTGACTCTTCTGCGTCTCGCAATTTCGCCATCGATTTCATGAGACGCGTGATCTGTGCGATGCCGTCGGGATCGAGCCCTTTTCTGTCGACGAGAAGCCCGGTTGGGTCGGTGGCGTCGATGTCGTAGAGGGATGCCGCTACAGAAGGAGTGGGGTCGATGGCAGAGGCTGCAGGCTGGGAGCCGCCCTCAGAGGATTCGAATACCTTGTCAAACATCCCTACATTGTATTGCGTCAGTCAGTATTATGCTTTACTGGATGCTAGTTAAGCGAGATATAACATAAGCTTCCATTTTTCTCCCCAATATTTGCCCATACTTCCGCCAACTGACCAGCGCAACGGGCCAATCATCACCTCGTCACAAGGAGTACCGTGAAGAACGCCCATCTGCCACAGACCAAGGGCAAACACTCCACGCCCTCCCCCCGAGTGCCGAAGTGGTTGCGCGTGTTGATACCCGCACTCCTCATCCTTGCCTGGCTGGTGGCCGCAGGAGTCGGTGGACCGTACTTCAGCAGGGTCGGTGAAGTCTCGTCCAACGACCAGACCAGCTATCTGCCCACCAGCGCAGACGCGACAGCGGTGCAGAAACTGCTCGGCGACTTTCGGGACAGCAACGACATCCCCGCGGTCATCATCTTCACCAGTGACTCCAAGCTCGGCGACGGCACGATGGCCACACTGCAGAAGGAACTCGAGCGCATCAGCAAGCTCGACGGAGTGAGCAGCGGCACCTCCCCGCTGATCCCGTCGAAGGATGGATTCGCCGCCCAAGCGTTCGTACCGATCGACAGCAGCGGCAAAATTGGCGATGTCGTTGACGCTATGAGAGCAACGCTGGCGAAAAACATGCCGGCTGACGTGAGCGCCTATGTCACGGGGCCAGCTGGGTTCACGAGCGACCTCGTCGATGCCTTCAGCGGCATTGACGGACTGCTTTTGCTGGTCGCGATGTTCGCCGTGTTTGGCATCCTGGTGCTCGTGTACCGGTCGATCTTGTTGCCCGTCGCCGTACTCGCAACCAGCCTTTTTGCGCTCTGTGTGGCTCTGCTGACGGTGTGGTGGTTGGCGAAAGCCGGAATTCTCCTTCTGAGCGGGCAGACCCAAGGCATTCTGTTCATCCTCGTGATTGGCGCCGCGACCGACTACGCGCTGCTCTACACGGCCCGCTATCGCGAAGAACTCAGGAGCAACCAGCACAAGTGGGTCGCGACGATGGCGGCACTGAAGGGCTCGTTCGAGCCGATCCTCGCCTCCGGCAGCACCGTGATCGCCGGGCTGCTCTGCCTCTTGCTCAGTGACCTCAAATCGAACAGCACGCTCGGGCCCGTCGCCGCGGTCGGGGTGGCGTTCGCCATGCTGTCAGCCCTCACGCTGCTGCCTGCCATCCTTTACCTCTTCGGCCGGAGCGCGTTCTGGCCGAAGCGCCCGCACTTCGAACCGGATGCCGTGCTCGCAGAAGACGGCATGCACGCCAAGGGTGTTTTGGCGTGGCTAGCGAGACAGATTCGCCGCCGCCCGCGCATGATCTGGGCAGTGACAACGGCCGTGCTGATCGTCGGAGCCCTCGGCCTCACCCAGCTGCAGGCATCCGGTGTCGCCCAGAGTGAGCTCGTGCTCGGTCAGTCTCAAGCTCGCGACGGGCAAGTGGCGCTTGGCGAGCACTTTCCTGGTGGCTCTGGGAGCCCGGCCTACGTGGTGGTGCCCCAGGATCGACTTCAGGATGGCGCCGATATTCTTCTCGCCGACTCCGGCGTTGAATCGGTGACGGTCACCTCGTCGGAGTCTCCGAGCGGCACCGCGCCGGTCACCAAGGAGGGAGTTTCTGCGTTCGGGCCTCCCGGAACTCCCGCCCCAGAGGCGACTGTTGTTAACGGAGACGTGCTGCTGCAGGCGACACTCAAGAACGCTGCGGATTCCTCCGCGGCCGAGCAGACGGTGCGTGACCTGCGAAGCGAACTCGCCGGAGTGGCAATCGTCGGGGGTGTCACGGCGACAGCGATCGACACGAACGATGCCTCCATCCACGACCGCAACCTGATTATTCCGGTGGTTCTCATTGTGATCCTGCTGATTTTGATGCTTCTGCTGCGTTCCGTGTTGGCGCCGATTCTGCTCATCCTGACAACGGTCATCTCTTTCGGCACGGCGCTGGGGGTCTCCGCGTTGATCTTCAACGGGTTCTTCCAGTTCCCCGGAGCGGATGCGGCAGTACCGCTGTACGGGTTTGTGTTCCTCGTTGCCCTCGGCATCGACTACAACATCTTCTTGATGACTCGGGTGCGGGAAGAGTCTCTGCTCCACGGCACCCGCGACGGTGTGCTTCGTGGGCTCTCGGCCACGGGAGGCGTTATCACCTCTGCTGGGCTGGTTCTCGCCGCCACGTTCGCCGCGCTCGCCGTGATCCCCATCCTGTTCCTGCTGCAGCTCGCGTTCATTGTTGCGTTCGGTGTGCTCATCGACACCTTCATTGTTCGGAGTCTGCTTGTGCCGGCGCTGGTTTATGACATTGGCCCTGCCGTCTGGTGGCCGTCGAAGCTGTCGAAGCGAGACGAGCCGACCCGAGCTGACGCGACCCGAGCTGACGCGACCCGAGCTGACGCGACCCGAATCGAGTCGGTGGAATAGCGCAGAACGCTGTGGCGCCTGAAAGACTCACAGAAGATCCCATGGGCTGAGGAGGTAAAGCAGTTGAGTCGAAAGACGATCAGCGAGCATGTCAAACGCCTCGTTCACATTTCCCGACCTGTGCTGTGGATCAATGCCATTGGCCCCGCCGTCATCGGCATGTGGCTGACGGGCTCACTGTGGGACTGGACCGCCCTGCCCCTTCTGATCTGGTTGACCTTGCCGTTCAACCTGCTCATCTACGGCGTTAACGATGTCTTCGATCAAGACACGGATGCCCTCAACGCTCGCAAAGGATCGCTGGAGGGCGCGCGAATAGCGTCATCCGAAGTGCGCACCATTCTTATCTGGGTGGTGGCGACCAACCTTCCGTTCTTTGTCTGGTTCGCGTTTACTCTGCCGGTGGCTGCGCTGGCCTGGATGGCCGCCTACATTCTTGTCTTCGTGTTTTACTCTGCGCCACCGCTGCGTTTCAAGGCGCGACCGTTTCTAGACTCTCTGAGCAATGCGGCCTATGCCTTTCCTCTGGTCTTTGTGCCCTTTGCCCTCGGTGCGACACCGGTGTGGGCTGCGGCAATCGGCCTCATGACCTGGAGTGTGGCGAAGCACGCGTATGACGCGGTGCAAGATATCGACGAAGACCGCGCGGTGGGCATCACCACCACTGCTGTCTTGTTGGGCGCTAGAGGCACTGCCCTGTGGAGCGGAGCGTGGTGGATCATCGCCACCGTTTTCTTCGCGCTCGTAAGCTGGCCCGTAGCGGTGGTCAATGCGTTGATCGCGGGATTCCTGGTCATTGCGTTGCTTCGTCGGCCAGAGCCTGCGACCGGGCACCGTCTCTACCGGTACTCCATCGCGTTCCCTTACGTCGCGGGAACCGTGGCTGGCATGCTGCTCGTGATTTCACTGACCATCGGGAGGTTGCCGTGAAGCGCATCGTGGTTGTCGGGGGCGGAATCGGTGGGCTGAGTGCTGCTGCGTTGCTTGGTGCGGCCGGGCATCGGGTCACGTTACTGGAGGCCTCCGACCACCTGGGTGGAAAGAGTTGGCGCATCGAACTTGCCGGACAAGTGCTCGACACCGGCCCATCGCTCGTAACTTTTCCTGCGGTGTGGGCCGAACTGTTGAACCGGTTCGACGCGCTGCGTAACAGTGGCGGTGCCTCCGGTGGGGCCAAGGCATATGCCAGAGCCAGTTCCACTGCCGATGCCAGCGCAGACGGGCGACGCGATGCAGCGCAGATAGCGGGCATTGAATTCGAGCGACTGCCGGATGTCGGCACCTACCACTGGCGCGGCACCGAGGTGACGTTGCCCGTTCTGCCGGGCCACCCGTGGCACGAGGCATGGGCACGGTTCGAGGCTGAGCATGGTGGTCTCGGGCCCGACATCACGCAGCTTCTGACCATCCCGCCCATGGACCAGCGCTCGTTTCCGGCGCTTCTAAAACTGGCGAGAGCGTACGGGCCGCGCCTGACCACGCGCAGCTACCTCGACGCGCTCGACTGGATGCCCGAGGGCCTTCGCGAGGTCATCGCCATCCACACCCTCAATGCTGGCGTCGGCCCTTCGCGCACGCCGGCTCTGTACGCATCGATGCCAGCGGTCATGGCACGAGACGGCGTCTTTGTACCGCGTGGGGGAGTCAATGAGCTGGTTGGCGCCCTGCACCGGCTCGGCGTGGAGGTCGGTGTTGACTTCCACACGGGGGAGCCCGTGACCTCCATCTCCTCCCACCGGGTGGTGACTGCGAAAGCTACCTACCCCGCGGAGGTCGTCGTCAGTGGGGTAGATTCTCAGCGCCTCAGCGCGCTGCTCGCGGGTGGTTGCGCGCCGAAATTACCGCGCCGGGTGAGTTGCTCTGCTGTGGGCATTTACGCGGTGTTGGAGCCGACGCTTCCGCAGGGCACGCCGCGGCATTCTGTGCTGGTGCCCGACCATCCGTCGGAGTTGTATGCGGCGCTGGAGGCGGGCGATGAGCCAGACCAGACCATGTCGTTTGCGAACTACTACCCGGCGCACGCGGTGAACGAGAATGACGCAGACACTCTCGCACTGCTTCTTACCTGCCCGGCGAATGGCAAGGAGTACACGCTGGACGACCCATTCGTTCTCCGCGAGCTCGCGCGCACTACCGAGGTTCTCGGGCTCGACCGTCCGTTGCAAAGCTACTTCACCGAATCTACGATCCTTGACCCGGCGTACTTCGCGAAGAACGGCTCTGCTCGTGGTGCGCTTTATGGTGAAGTGCAGCCGATGTGGAGGAGCGGGCCTTTCCACAACCCGCCGCACCGCAGTTTTCTGCGTCCGTGGCTTTGGCGTGTGGGGGCCTCCGTGCATCCAGGTGGAGGCTTGCCTGCTGTCATGGGCGGGGCCTTAATGGCGACCGGAAAGCTGCTGACGCTCTTGCGGTAAACCACCGCACGCCGCGCCTCTCGTGGTGACGGCCACGCTTTTCTCACGAGACTCGGATTGCCGGCCGTACTCCGTATCGTGCGAGGTTCACCTTTCCGTAGGATTTTACGTCACCTCGGGGGCCAACAAATGCGGCCGTGGTCGCCGTTCCGTTCTCGGCCTTTGGTTGGGATCGAGTCCACCACCACGAACATCCTTGACGCGACCCTTCTCTCTCGAGGTAGTCGGCCTCGACGGACTTGTCATATACATAGAGCCTGCGGCCATCGGTGTGCGCCGCCGACGCGTACGTGGTGGCGACCGTGCGGCGGTCGACCCCGTTGCCCTTTCCCGGGTGAGTGAGCTTGCGCACCTCATCAACACTCAACAGAAAGACGCGATCCACGGTGTCAGGCGTACCCGGGCCGTTGTCCGCAGAGTTCGTCGCCAGAATTAGCTCACGCTCGGCGGCCGTGAATGCAACATCCAGAAAGCTTCCGTTCAGCCAGTGGCGAAGTGTCGACGTGCCCCACGTTGTTTCTTCCAGCGTTTCGTTGTATCGCTGACAGTCCAGGATGAAGCGACTCACCAATAATGCCCCGCGGAGTGCATCATTCTCCAGCACAATCCACTCAATCGCCGTCGCCCCGTCGCGCTCGCCGGCAGCAGGCCACCGCCCTAGTCGTAACGAGTCACCAATGTGCATGACTACATGATCTCGCGGGCAGGTAACTTTCACCGGTTGCTGTGGCTGTGATATCGGATTCACGGTCACACTTGCACCATCCGAAACGTCATAAAGGTAAGAGATAAGGAAATCACCCATGAAAACTATGACGTGCCAGCAACTGGGTGGCCCGTGCGGCCTCGAGTTTCACGCCGAGACGGCCGACGAGATCATCAAGCTCCAAGACAAACACCTCAAGCAGGCGGTGAAGGATGGCGATGCCTCACACGCGCAGGCGCGTGAGGAGATGAAGAACCGCTGGAAGCATCCGAAGCAGTCAATGGACTGGTACAACAACACGAAGAAGGCCTTCACCGAACTCCCTGAGGTCTAGTGTCGAGAATCACCATGGAGCAGACCACCGCGTTCGAGGAGCAGAGACCCAGGTTGCTGCGCCTCGCCGCGCGAATTCTGGGTGACCCGCATGAGGCTGAGGATGTCGTACAGAATGCCTGGCTGCGAATGGAGTCGGTCGAGCGCGGCTTCGACAACCTCCCTGCGTGGTTGACGACGGTCACCACCCGGCTGTGTCTGGACCGTTTGCGGTCCCGCATCCCCGTTCCCGAAGCGGATGTCGACAGCAGTGCGACTGCGCCCGACGCCGCAGATGATCTCGCGCTCGCCGAGACGGTGGCGGTCGCGCTGCATATCCTTCTGGATCGGTTGACCCCGACCGAGCGGGTGGCCTTTGTGCTGCACGATAGCTTCGCGTTCGACTTTGAGACGATCGCAGAAATCTTGGGTCGCACGCCGGTGGCGGTGCGCAAGCTGGCATCCAGGGCGCGCGTAAAAATTGCGCAGCCTACGAGCGACCGCGCCAATGAGCCAGTAAATCTCGAGCCGCAGGCCGACTGGCAGGTGGTGGATGCTTTTCTCGCCGCAGCCCGGAATGGCGACTTTACCCGTTTGCTGCAGATGCTCGCCCCGAACGTGGTGGTGGAAGGCGATGCCGCCGCCATCATCCTCGGCACGCCTGAGCGCCTCGAAGGTGCTGAGCAGGTGGCACGGTTCTTCAACGGCGCAGCGAAGGCCGCCTTCCCCGTCTACGTCGTGGGTCGGCCTGCCGCAGCCTGGATTCACCGCGGTGAGGCGAAAGTCGTGTTCGACTTCACTATTGAACAGGGCATGGTGAAACGCATCGTCTTTCGCGCGGAGGCAGAAGTTTTGGCGCAGGTTCAGCGCCGAGAAGGCCGCCATCGCGTTTGCGGCGACCCCCTGGGTGGGTCGTCACCGCGCTAACAGATCTGGCCTTGAGGTGGCGGCGCGTCAGGTTTGCGTAAGGAATCGGCCTTTCGGCGTATGGATTCCGTAGAGGTGGCTCACTTCTGAGTGGTCCGAGGCAGACGATGATCGTGTGGACGAAAAATTTGCCTCAGATCTCAAAGCACCTTCGTGGATTCGCCATCGGTGGACGAACTTTCTGGACGGCCCGCAAAGGTGGGGAAAGTTCCATACTTCGGTGGGTCGATACGGCGCGGTCAATCACTGGTTGGTGTTGTATCCGCCTGGAACAAACGTGGAGCAGCGCCGCGCCCTGCAATTCTGCGACAGCTGGCGAACAGTTGGTCTCGTGGTGGCCTATGCCATGTCGTTGGTTCTTGCGGTACGAGAGACTCCGCTCATCATCATTGTTCTGGTGGCTGCCGGAGTGTACGCGATGGGTGTGGTCGTGACCAGGTGGTTCGCAGCGCCTGTGCGCACGAGGGTTGTGCGTCTCTGCGCCGGCAGATCAACTCTTGCTCCTGATCCTGACCGCACCGAAGAGTGCGACTATCTCCTCCGTTTGATGACGATCCTTACCGCAGCTGAGGATGCCCTCGACAGCGGAACCACTTCTCCGGCCGTGCATGAACGGGTCTGGAGTGCGGTCTACGACGAGGCGAAGGAGCATCTCGATCGAAGTGTCTCTCCCCGGGGATCCTCCCGTCACGGTCAGAACAAGGAATGCTGACGTCGACAATTGACATAGGCAGGCAATTGCCTGCATAATGTGTGAATGACGCAATCAACCGATCTTGACGCGGTGTTCAAGGCGATGGCAGACCCCACTCGTCGACAGCTCCTCGACACTCTTCGACGTGAGAACGGGCAGACCCTCGGTGACCTTTGCGACGGGATCGCCATGGCCCGCCAGTCCGTGACACAGCACCTCGATCTACTCGTCGACGCAAACCTGGTCGCGGTCATCCGTCGAGGTCGGGAACGCCGCCACTACCTCAATCCGCAACCTATCCATGAGATCGATCGCCGATGGGTCCGTGATTTCGACGCCCCGCAACTCGAGATCATGAGCGACATCAAGCAACGAGCAGAGGAAACAGCAATGAAGCCAGTCAACAATTTTCCCGACTATGTCTACGTGACCTATATTCGGGCTTCCCCTCAGCAGGTCTGGGAGGCGCTAACAGATGCAGGCCTCACCGCGATCTACTGGAACGGAATGGCCAATGTTTCGGACTGGCAGGTCGGATCTACGTGGACCCACCGCGTCGACGGACCATCCGGTCACTACGACATCTGGGGAAAGGTGCTGGAGTCGGATGCCCCCTCTCGGCTGGTCTTCACGTTCCAGCCGGCCGCCCAAGAGCTCGACGAGCCCGGATCGACCGTTGCCTACCAAATCGAACAGGCAGAGGGCGTGGTCCGGCTCACTGTCACTCACTCGAACCTGCCCGACCAGTTCATGCTGAACGGGGTCTCGAAGGGCTGGCCCACCGTGCTCGCAAACCTCAAGACCTACCTCGAGACAGGAGCAGCTCTGCCGCGAGACAGCTGGCAGCTCATGCAGTCTTAGCGGTAGATGGCGCGAAAGCCCGTGATCGATTACGCCTCTCGTCAACCGAAAGCGGGTGCGGTCGCGCCGATTTCGGACTTCACCATGTCGCCGCCACGAAAGTCGATGTCGAGTTTTGAACGGCGCACGCGCACTCGACTCTGGATATTGTGGTGCCATGGGCTACGACAACACGAATCAGGAACCGCCGGAGGTTGGCGCGCGACTCACCGCGGCGCAAATTTTCTCCGTCGCCTACGCCACGGGTGAGGATGAGCTCAAACGCTCGAGGGCCGGCCTCACCCTTTCGGGCCTCGCTGCCGGACTGGGGATGGGGCTCACCGGGCTTGGGGCGGCCACCATTCTGGCCGCTGTCGGCCCGGAGGCACCAGGTGCGCACCTTTTAGCCGCGCTGCTGTATCCGGTCGGCTTCATTGTCGTTGTGATGGGGCGCGCCCAACTGTTCACGGAGAACACACTGTTCCCGGTCGTCGTGGTGCTGGCCACAAAACGGCATCTTCTCTACACGCTGCGCCTCTGGGGAATTGTGTTCGCGGCGAACGTTGTTGGGGCGCTGCTGTTTGCCGTGCTTGCCATGAAAACGCCCGCGCTGAGTTCAGAACTGCGAGAGGCACTCAGCATCCTCGGTGAGAGAACAGTGGGCACGGTCGACTTCGGGCAGCTGTTCTTCTCCGGTGTCATCGGCGGGTGGATCATCGCGCTGATGGCGTGGCTTGTCTCCGCGGCGCGCTCCAGCATGGGCCAGATCTTGATCGTCTACATCACCACCTTCGTTGTGGGGGCTGCCGGGTTGGCCCACTGCATCGCGGGAAGCGGTGAGGCGCTCGCGGCGGTTCTCGACGGTCGTGTCACGATCGGCGAATACGGCATCTGGTTGGCGGCGGCAGCGCTTGGCAACATCGTCGGCGGCGTGCTCATCGTGAGTTTGCTCAACTACGGGCAGGTCATGGGCTCCGGCCACGACATCGAGCGTGCGTCGCAAACGCTCGACGAGGTAGTACAGGAGAAAGCGGACCGTCGTGAAAACGGCAGCGATGACAGCGACGACGACAGCGACGACAGCGACGACAGCGACGACAGCGACGATAGCGCCGGCAGCGACGACGCGTAACGATCGCTACGGTTCTGGGTGGTCGTGCGTTCGACGCGTTGCCAGGGCCGCCTGTTCCATGCTGTGAGCGCGTGCACGGTGTTCGATAGAGACCATTATTTGGCTGTCACGTCGGTCAAATAGCTGCACTTCGATGTCAAGGTCGCCTGCTTGCCACCGCAAGGGTGTCTCCTGGTCATCCCACACCCGTTTCGCTGCGCCGAACTCCTCAGACATTGAGATACTCAGTTCGTCGAAAATGCGCCGAGTATTCGGGTCTTTCGGGCGCCTCGAGCTGCCCATGAAGAAGCAGATCATGACGAACGTGTTTTCGTGTGTGGTGAAAGTGAAATTGCTCGCAGCGTCCACCGATCCGGAGAGGCCAAAGAGCGTGAACTCGTCGTCGTCGTGGTCGTCGACGGGGCCCGTCGATGTGAGCCCAAGGGCGGCGAGCATCGTCTCACCGGATGCCCGATCATGCGGCCACGTTTGCGTTGCCATCGATCGAAGGAAGTTGAGAGCTTCTGTGTCTGCCATTCACTTCTCCCGGGACGCTGCGCCGGAGGAGTCAGACCTGCGGCGAATCTGAGCCACGTCGATCGTTTGCGCTTCGCCGGCCGAACAGGTAACTGATCGCGATCACGCCACCTACGAGCAGGCCAAGACCGCCCAGCCCCCACATCGGTATGGCAATTACCCCGCTCGGGACAAACACTGCGTCAGAGAGTGGAGCGTACGCGAACCAGCCAAATGAGGCTGCGGAGGAGGGCAGAGTCATTAACGCGAGGGTCAGAATGATGGCCCCAGCGACAGCGGCGATGCCCGCGATGGTCAGGATCATCGCACTGTGTTTCTTACGGCTTTCCATGAGTAAAGACTAGAGGTGTGGCCATCGCCTGCCGAAAGCCCACAATTGGGCGGGAGATAGGATGACCAGGGTCGTCGAGAGAGGCGGTCCGTCGGCAATCGAGGTGCGGGAACATGTCAGACACAGAAGCGCGACAGCACGCAAAGGAAGCGCGACAGCACGCGCGAGATGCTGCCGCCCACAAGGCGGAGTCAGCGATTTCTCTTCTTCCTGCGGCGTGGACTGTCGTGGCCCTCGTCGTACAGCTTGTGTTCGTGAGCGTTCTGATGCCTCGACTACCCGAATCCACAGCCATCAATTTTGGGCTCCTCAACGAGCCAGTCTTTGGACCCATACAGCTGGGATTCGCTACCGCCGACCTCGCCATCATCGCGTGGGTCATGCTGGGCGTTTTCGCCGCGCTGAGTGTGCTTGCGTTTCGAATCAGACATGTCGGGTCGTGGTCCATCGTGATTACGGGCGTGATCCCCGCCTTGACGGCCCTGTTCTTAGTCAATGTGCTCGGTCAGCTACAGCCCACCGACTGGGCCACTGAGCTCGCGCGCGGCATCACGGTTGTCAGCATCCCCGCCTTCGTAGGGTTCGCGCTTGGCATGGTGAGTGACTACGTCGTGTACCGCAGAATCTACCGAACGCGCTGACCCACGCGGCGTACGCGAGCTAAAGACCTGAGGCCGCTCTGCCGCTGGTTCACTGCAGTGAATCGCGCGCCGCTTACCTGACCACCTTCTGCACCGCGTCTACCGCCGCCTGCACTCCACCGCTCCACGGTGCGCCGTGGCCGGGTAGTACCCACGTGGCTCGTGTCGGAAGAAGTGCTTGCAGAGAGGTGAGCGCCTGATTCGGATCGTCAGTGAAGGGTGCTGGCTGGGGGCCGTGCTTTCCGGTGAGAACGTGACGCGTCGTGAGGCCATCGCCCACGAACAGGGCATCGACGGCGGGCACAAAGATCGCGATGCTGCCCTCGGAGTGGCCCGGCAGCGCGATGATCTGAGGTGAACCAGGAAGGTGCAGGATGTCGCCGTCGTGCACTTCGATGACCTCGGTCAGGTAGGTGGTGCGCATTCCACCCTTACGAAGGGCGTAACCGATGAATCCCAGAAGGGCACCAAGTCGCATCTGCTGTTTCGCGTTTGCTGGTTTGCGGCCGCCCTTGGCGCGTGCGGCATCACGGGCGTGCACGTAGATGGGCACGCCGTGGTCGCGCCGCATGCGTTCGGCGAATCCGATGTGGTCGGAGTCGCCGTGCGTGAGAATCACGCCCTTCACGTCGTCGAGGGTGCGACCCATCTCCTTGAGTTCTGCGAGAAGCTCGCGCCAGTGACCTGCGAGCCCCGCGTCAACAATGGTGACACCGTCAGGAGTCTCGACAAGGTAGACGGCAACGATGTCATTGCCGATGCGGTGCAGGCCGGTTCTGAGTTTCATGATGGCTACTCTATATAGCCATGATGGCTAGAGTCAATAGCTATACTTGGTTCATGCCCACCCCAGAGAAAACCTCCCTCGACGCGATTGTGTCCGCCGCGTGCGATCTGCTGGAAACGGAAGGCTTAGCGGGCCTGACCATGCAGGCTGTCGCCCAGCGCGTGGGGGTTCGTGCGCCCTCCCTTTACAAACGCGTAGAGAATCGAGATCGACTCATCCAACGGGTGGCGGAGTCGACGCTCACTGAGCTCACCAGCAGGCTTACCGTGTCAACGAGCTTGGCGGGCATCGCCGACACGTTTCGTGCCTTCGGCAAGGAGCGGCCCGCCGCGTTCCATTTGGTCATGATGCCGGGAACGGGAGTTCCTGTAGCCGGCCGCGAGTTTGGGGCAGCCGCGAGTGAACCCATCCTGCGCATCGCAACGGAGATGGCTGGCGAGGAGCATGCGCTAGAGGCAGCCAGAACACTCACCGCGTGGGCATCCGGCTTCATCAGCATGGAACTCAACAGCGGGTTCCGACTTGGAGGTGACGTCGAGAATGCATGGAAGTTTGGCGTGAGCAGAATCAGTGACGCGATCATGGCTGCCGGCCACTAGGCGGCGATGACCGAACTCATCGTGATGAGCTGAAGAACGGACCACCCGCCGCGAACGCGAAGGCGGCGAAGCGCGCGGCGATCTGTTGGTGAGTGTCGGCATCGGGGTGCAAGGCATCCGGCAATGGGTGTTCTCGCTCGTCGGTCTCGCTGAAAAGTTCGAGACCATTCAGGTAGTGGAGATTCGCGTCGGTGGTGAGCCGTTCGGTGACGATGCGCTCGAGTTCCGTGCGAATCGTCGTGAGCGTGAGTTTTCCCGTCACCACCCCTGCCGGGTCACCCGTCGCATGAAAGCGAACGTTGCCCTCGGCGAGCGCTGCGGGGTCGAACGCGATCGGTCCGGGAGTGGTTTCCTGAAGTGCACAGTGGATCGGTGAGATCACCAGAATCGGAGTCTCGGGATGACCGTCTCTGATGGTGTCGAGAAAGCCATGCTCGGCGGTGCGAAACGCCCTCATCTGCATGAGATCTGTGTTCACGAGGTTGATGCCGAGTTTGATGCTGATCATGTCTGCGGGAAGGTCTCTGATGACTCTCGCCACAAAGGGATCAACGAGCGCCGAGCCGCCGAGGCCGAGGTTTCGCAACTCGACGCCACTCGCGCGCGCAGCGGATACCGGCCAAATATCGGTCGGATGGGTGGCGTTCGATCCGTGGCTGATCGAACTGCCGTAGTGGATCCAACGGGGCATTGCCTCGCGGGGAGCTTCGTCGACCGGGGCGTTTGCGACTACCCGAAGGATCTCGATGTTTTCGTTGTGCGGCAACCAGAGTTCTACAGTTTTGTTCACGTCGGGGAGCCCAGAGAATCGCGCGGTGAACTCTGGGCCGTATTCGACAGTGGGCTGCCCGGTGGTCATATTGATGGTGGTGGTCACCCCGCCGGTGGTGGTCGCATGAGAAATCTTCTCACCGTCGATGACTAGTTCCACGATTCCGTCTGGTCTGGGAGGAAGGCCCGCGTAGGTGGTTCGTGTGCGCAACAGCGTGAGGTTGAGATCGGTGGCGGTCGTGCGAAAGGTGATCCTTACCCCGGAGG
The DNA here is from genome assembly GCA_038243605.1 of Actinomycetales bacterium. Taxonomy (GTDB): domain Bacteria; phylum Actinomycetota; class Actinomycetes; order Actinomycetales; family Microbacteriaceae; genus Terrimesophilobacter. Next base: position 67,627 of record JBBSQX010000001.1, on the reverse strand, counting down.
GCTGCGCTTCTGCAGCGTTGATCTGCGGGTCCCTTGCCTGTTGAAGCGCCCACGAAGGAAGGCGGTGCGGCACCACACCATGTTCGGTGTGGCTGAGCTCGATTGCTCCCCGGATGTAGTCGAGAGTCAGGGGGACCGTGGTGTCGTTCAACGTGCGCATTAGTGTTCCTTGGTGATGGATTGAGGATGTTCAGGCCATTGGCGCAGCACGACGTCGAGGGCCGCCACCGTGTGCGCCCAACTGTCTGACGAGGAGGGTTCGCTGTAGTCGAAGCTGCCGCTCTGCTCCAGACTCGCAAAGCCACGCAGGGTGCTGCCGACGAAGCGAATCGCGTGCGTCGTGGCGGCGGCATCCAGAGAGTATCCGTGCAGCATCGCTTCCGAGAGTTGGGCATGGCGTCGACCAGCGGCAATGACGGCCTCGTCGATTCCGGTCGCACCCAGGGTCGCCGCGAATCGCCCCGGATGCTGTTTCGCGTAGTCGCGGTAGGCGTTTGCCATCCCCATGAGCGCCTCGGTCTGGGTGCGTCCTGCAAGGGCTTCGGCTACCCGGTCGGCGAGTTCGTCAAGGGCCAACGCCGATATCCGGGCCTTCAGATCGGCGGAACTTCGCACGTGGGAGTACAAACTCGCGGTGCGTACTCCGAGCCGTCTCGCGAGTTCTGCGGGGGTGACGGCGTCAAAGCCGATGTTGTCTGCGAGCTCAGCGCCCGCGAGGGTAACACTGTCGGTCGTCAGTCCTGCACGCGCCACTATCAACTCCCCGCCTGGCCTAATCAATATAGGTATAAACCTAACAAGTTTTGGCATCGGATGCGAACAAGACAGCCTCAGGCCCGCGCAATTGTGCAGGCTTGAGGCTGTCTGAGCCTTAGCGTCGCCGTGGTTACTCGCGCGAACCGATCTCGTTGATCGGGGCCGAGCGCATCGCTGATCGGGTTCCCGCAGCCAGTGAGAGCAGCCCAAGGGCGCTCAGTGAGCCGACGATAAGCAGGGAGGCCACCGGCGACACGTTCGGTATGGGCTGGCCAGAGACGCCGAGGCTGATCCCGATCAGCGGCGGAATCGCGACGAACGTTCCCAGCACCGCTGCAATGACCACCACCATCACAGATTCCATCCGCATCATGCCTCGCACTTGGCGTCGTGTTGATCCGACGAGCTGGAGGAGCGCAAACTCTCGACGGCGTTCGCCAGTGGCCATGATGAGCGTGTTGGCTACCGTTATCGCGATGTAGCCGAGAATCACGAACAGCGCGATGAGGTTCACAAGCGAATTCGCGTTGCGGGCAGTGTCACCCGCGGCGAGCAGTTCGCCCTGATTCACGACCGTGAAGCCGGATGCGGCCAGCACCTCCTGAACGTGTTCCTCCTGCCCCTGCTCGGCATCGACGAGCACGTAGGCGTTAAGGCCGCTGGTGGTGTGTGCGCTGAGAACATCGTTTGCCACTGTCACTTCACCGAATCCGAGACCTCGTGCGTAGGTGGCGACGAGCCGGGAGGTGCTCGCCGTTCCATCACCCAGCACGATATTGACAGTGTCGCCAACACGCACGCCCGTCGTTTGCGCGACATCCGTGCTGAGGGCGACGGTGTCAATCTCTGTGAGCTGGTCGAGCGAGCCCTCTGCGACATCCAGATCCATTGTCGAGGCCAGAGCATTCGGATCAATGCCTTGAATGGCATATGCCTCTGCCGCGGGGTCCCCGAATTCGTCATACTTCAGAATTGCTTGGCTCAAGGCGACCGGGTTCGCCGCCTTCACGCCCGCCGTGCTGGCGATGCTGGCGACCGCCTCGGCCGAAAGCCCAGTTGGCCCGCCCGTGACCATGAGGTCGGCGATCACGCCATCCTGAGACTGGGTGGCCGCTTCTGCCGCGACAATCGAGGGCGTTCCGACCTGCACGAGGCCCAGACCGATGCCAAGCGCAAGAGGGATGATCGCTGCCGCAAGTCTGCGTGAGTTGCTGCGCGCATTCGTTGCCGCAAGGAATGCGGAGGGAGACGACGAACGCCGTAGCGGCCCGCCGAAAATATTGACAGCGCCACGCACGAGCTGAGGCCCGAGCAATGCGACCGCGATGATCAGCATCAGCGCGGCTCCAGCAGGCCCAGCGAGCGCTGCGGTTCCACCCAAGAACAGTGGGGTGGCGCTCGCGGCCAGACCGCCGACGGCCAACACAAGGCCGGTGATGGTGCGACCCACGCTCATGCGTGACGGTGTGATGGAAGCCTCGTGCAACGCCTCCACCGGGTTGATGCGTGCGGGTCTTCTAGCGGCTGACCATGCCGCAACCAGGGCTGAGCAGACCACCACGATGATGGCGATGATGGCGGGCATCGCGCTGTAGCTGAGGGCGAAGTCGGAAGGGATGATTCCTCCTTGCGAGAAGCCAAAGCGCAGCGCGTCAGCCAAGAGATAGCCGGGAATCGAACCGATGACGGCGGCCATACTCGCGACGATCAGCACTTCCTTGGCCACCAGACGATGAATCTGCTTGGGGGTGGCACCGATGGCGCGCAAGAGAGCAAAGTCACGGCGTCGAGACTGAATCGACAGTGACAGGGTTCCAGCGACGACGAAGATCGCGATGAGGAGCGCCGTTCCGGCGAATGATGACCCGAGTGCAACGAGGGTGTTGCGGGCAGCGCCGGAGTCGAGAAACTCGATGTCGCCGCGTGTGCTGCCAACGAAGGTCGACGTACCAGAAATCGACTGGCGAATCTGGCTAGCGAGGTCGATGGCAGAAACACCGTTCGTGGCGAATACGCCAAGGACGGTCGGAGTGCCTGCATGCCCGGCGAGAGCGGATGCGGTGGCATCCGAAACGAACACGTGCTGAGCGCGCGTAGGCTGCGCGCTCCCCGTGGCGGAAGCAATTCCCACCACCGTGTACTCGGCGTTGATTCCTCCGTTGCCGAGGGTGATGGTGTCACCAACCTTGGTGCGCGACGCGAGCGCGGCGTCGACGACAACCTCGTTCTTCGCCTCGGGTGCGTGACCGTTGCTGATCTCGTAAGGGGTGAGTGCTGCCGCACTCCAGCCGTGGGCTTCCACCGCTGATGTTCCCCAGGACAGAGGGGTTGTGGTGTCAGCAACAATGCGGTCAACGCCCGGGATCTCGCTGAGCGCGGTGTCGATGTCGGCGGGCAATGCTGTGCGTTCGGGAAGGGAGACGCCGAGGTTTTCTAGCCCCGTGAGCTCTTGGTTGCCTGCCACGACCACGTCGGCCGCGCTGTAGCGCTCAGCAGTGACCCCGCCACGGAGGCCGGATTCGACAAGAACTCCAAGACCGGTGACGAGCAATGCGGCGCAGAATATGGCGATGAAAACGCCGATGAGACTGCCGCGGTGTTGACGGATCCCCGCCCAAATTAGTGTGTTCACCATTCCCCCAATTCGGTCATGCGGTCGATGATCTGCTGTGTTGATGCGGCATCCTGGTAGCCGACGAAAGCTCCGTCGGCGAGAAAGATGACGCGATCTGCGCGGGAGGCGACTGCTGGGTCGTGCGTGACCATGACGACGGTTTGGCCGAGGTCGCGCGTCATCTGGCCGAGCAGGTCGAGCACCTGCCGGCCGGTCTGCGAGTCGAGGGCTCCCGTCGGCTCATCGGCAAAGACGGCATCCGGGCGGGCGATGAGCGCTCTCGCTATGGCGACGCGCTGCTGCTGGCCGCCCGAAAGCTCCGCTGGGCGTCGGTTTCGCAACTCGCCGAGACCGATGGAGCCGATGAGGTGCTCGTACCAACTCTTATCCACGGCCTTGCCTGCCAACATGAGCGGCAACGTGATGTTCTGCTCGATGGTGAGCGCCGGCAGCAAGTTGTAGGCCTGGAAGACGAAACCGACATGTTCGCGCCGAAACTCGGAGAGCCTGTTCGCGCTCATCCGTGAGATGTCGGTGTCGCCGATCCAGACCGAACCACTCGTGGGGGTGTCGAGGCCTGCTGCGGTGTGCAGGAACGTGCTCTTGCCTGAGCCCGAGGGGCCCATGATGGCGGTGAAGGACCCGCGCATCAGTGTGAGATCGATGCCGCGCAGGGCCATCACGGCCGAGGAGCCTGTGCCGTACTTTTTGACAACAGCGTCAAGGCGAATTGCCTGACTGGTCTGCGGGATGGGTGGTGTGGATGCCGGTTGCGGCGGTGCCTGAATGCTCATGAGTATCACGCTACGGATCAGGTTTAGCGACGACGATCCTGCCTGCTGCCGTCTTGATGGTGTAGCTAGCTGTACCGTAATGCGCTCCCGACTACGACAAGATGAGGTTATCAAACGGGACCGAATGCAACAGTGGTGGCGTTCGGTGCGCTATGTGGCGATCGAGCTTGTTGCGTCGTTCGGCTCGCTCATGTTGATTTTTGTTGGCGTCGTTGTACTGCCACTGCTCGTTCTCACGGGTGGCTGGCTGTTCGTACCCTTGGTGGTGAGGCCGCTGAGATGGTGGGCGAACAAGGCGCGTGAGCGCGAAGCTGCTCGCTCTGGTCGACTTGTGGATTCTGCGTACTCAGAGATTCCGGAGCACCTCTCGCTCGAGCAGAGCATGCGCATCACGTTTTCGCGCACCACCGGCCGGGATCTGCTCTGGCTTCTCGGGCATGGGCTACTCGTCTCACTGGTTTCGGGGCTGGCGCTTGCGCTCCCCCTTTCTGCCGTGAACTCACTCCTCGTTCCCGCGTACTGGTATTTGGCGCCCGCCAACGACCCGGTGACAAGCCCTTTTCCAGTGACATCGTGGGCTCTCGCCGCGTGGATGCCTCTGGTCGCTGTCGGCTATGCGCTCGTCTCCTGGTGGATTATTCCTTCCGTCGCGTTCATGCTGCGTGCCGCGCAGATGAAATTGCTGGCCCACGGCCCGAAGGCAAAACTGGTCGAGCGGGTCACGGCGCTCACCGCGAGTCGCGCCGCCGCGCTCGACGCCCACGGGGCGGAACTGCGCCGCATCGAGCGCGACCTGCACGATGGGGCGCAAAACAGACTTGTGAGCGTGGTCATGATGTTGGGGATCGCGGAGCGCTCTCTGGAGACGAACCCGAGCGAGGCCCTTCCGCACCTGCGCCGAGCGCAAGCAGCAGCGACCGACGCGCTCTCGGGGCTGCGCACGATGGTGCACGATATTTACCCGCCCATCCTCGACGAACTCGGCCTCGAGGGTGCGCTGTCTGCGCTCGCCGGCCGATCCGCTGTTCCGTGTCTGCTGTCGGCGGAAGCATTGCGCAGGGTGCCGACGGCGGTCGAGTCTGCAACATACTTCGTGGTCGCTGAGGCTCTCACGAACGTGAACAAATACAGTGCGGCGAGTCAGGTGACGGTGTCGGTCGAGTACGACAAGTCGAGCCCCGTCGAGCGCCTGATGGTGTCGGTTGAGGATGACGGGCGCGGCGGCGCGACGGAGCGTGCGGGCGGCGGTATTGCCGGCATCCGTCGTCGAGTTGAAGCGTTCGAAGGAAAGTTGCTGCTCACCAGCCCGGTCGGTGGCCCGACCACGTTGAGAGTGGAGTTGCCGTGCGGGTGGTAATTGCAGAAGATGATGCACTGCTGCGCGAAGGGCTTGCGCTTTTGCTGCGCAGTGAAGGGTTCGACGTGATTGCCGCCGTCGACAACGGTGACGACTTTTTGGCGCTGCTCGATGATGCGGATGCTGCGGTGCTCGACGTTCGCATGCCGCCGACCTTCACGAATGAGGGTTTGAAGGCGGCAGAAGTTGCGCGGCAGCGGCGACCCGGATTCCCCATTCTGGTGCTCTCGGCCTACGTCGAAGATAGGTATGCGGGTCAGTTGCTGGCTGAGGGAGTGGGCGGCCTCGGCTACCTACTGAAGGAGCGCGTCGGCAAGGTGGCCGAGTTCACCGATGCGTTGCGGCGTGTGGCGGCCGGCGGTACGGTGATGGACCCCGAGGTGATCTCACAACTGCTGAGCAGGCGGCGGGCGGATGACCCAATCCAGTCGCTGACACCGCGCGAGCGCGAAGTGCTCGGGCTCATGGCGGAAGGCATGGATAACATGCTGATCGCGGGCAAGCTCTTCGTCACTGAAACGGCAGTGAGTAAGCACATCGGCAATATTTTCGCGAAGCTCGGGCTGTCAACCAGCGACAGCGGCCACCGTCGCGTGCTGGCCGTGTTGGCGTATTTGCGAACCTGAGTAGGCGACCCCGCAGCCACTCAGATTCCGCCGCTAAACTGCGAATCACGCAAACGCGAGGTGTCAGGTGAGTGAAAATAGCGGTCCGGTGCAGACCAGCGGCGGGGCTACTGTGGTGTGGTTCCGCGACGACCTTCGGGTGGCGGATAACCCGGCATTGAGTGCTGCCGTGGAGCGTGGCGACGCGGTGATTTCCGTGTACGTTCTCGATGAACTTTCTTCTGGCATCCGCCCGCTCGGCGGCGCATCGAAGTGGTGGTTGCACGAGAGTCTGCTGTCGCTGCGGAGCAGCCTCGACGACCTCAATATCCCTCTGATTTTGCGCGCAGGCCATGCGGGCAAGATCATCCTCGATGTCGTGGCAGAATCGCGGGCCTCTGCGGTGGTGTGGAACCGTCGTTACGGTGCAGGCGAGATCGCGGTCGACACAGAACTGAAGGCGCAGTTGCGCTCCGATGGCGTGCAGGTGAAGAGTTTTCACGCATCCCTTCTGTTTGAACCGTGGGCTATTAGCACTGGTCAGGGAACCCCCTACTCAGTGTTTACCCCGTTCTGGCGTGCATGCCAGAACAGTCATGAGCCGCGCCAGCCACTACCGGTGCCCAGCCCGGTTTCGGGTGCGCCTACCGGTTCAATGGCGCTTCCCCTCGCCGCCGGCGTCACCTCCGAGTCGCTGGAATCCTGGGCACTTCAGCCGACCAGTCCCGATTGGGCCAAAGGATTGCGCGATACCTGGGTTGCCGGAGAAAGAGCGGCCCATGAGCGGCTGCAGAGTTTTCTCGACGACGACCTTGACGACTACGCGGAGGGCCGCGATACGCCCTCAGATGCCGTCACATCCCGGCTCTCGCCGCATCTGCGATGGGGCGAATTGAGCCCCCACCAGATCTGGCACGAGGTGGGCAGAATTCGCGAGGGCCTTTCGGCGTCGGGTGCAAAGAGTGCGGCGCGATTTCTCACGGAGGTCGGTTGGCGGGAGTTCGCCTGGCATGTGCTCTTCCACTTTCCGCCACTCGCCGACTCGAGCTGGCGAGCGGAGTACAACGACTTTCCGTGGCCCCGCCTCGATCGGCGAGCACTTGTCGCGTGGCAGAGAGGCCGAACCGGCGTGCCTCTCGTCGACGCCGGAATGCGCGAGCTCTGGCACACCGGAACCATGCACAACCGGGTGCGCATGGTGGTGGCGTCCTTTCTCACCAAAAACCTGCTCATCGACTGGCGTGAAGGCGAGCAGTGGTTCTGGGACACGCTTGTCGACGCGGATGCCGCCAGTAATCCGTTCAACTGGCAGTGGGTTGCCGGTTCCGGGGCGGATGCCGCACCGTACTTTCGAGTCTTCAACCCAGAACTTCAGGCTAAGAAGTTTGACCCCAGGTCAACCTACATTCGCCGCCACCTGCCCGAGTGGGGTTCGGATGATTACCCAAACCCGATTGTCGACCTCGCCGATTCGCGGCGCGCGGCCCTCGCGGCCCACCAGAGTCTTAAGCAACGCACGCACGAGAGGACGCTCGCATGAAGTCAGTACTTGTCACTGGAGCCACCGGGTACATCGGCGGGAGGCTTGTTCCACGACTCTTGGCGGCAGGCTATAAGGTCACTGTGCTGGTGCGCTCGCCGCAGAAGCTCGTGGATGTTCCGTGGGCGAGGCTCGTGACGGTCATCGAGGGCGACCTGACAGACCCGGTGGCAGTTGCGAAGGCTTGCAAAGGTCAGGATGTCTTCTACTACCTCGTGCACTCGATGGGCTCGAAGGGCAACTTTGAAGAGATAGAGACGAGAGCGGCACGCACCGTCGCTACGGCTGCATCCGAGGCCGGAGTCGGGCGGATCGTCTACTTGGGCGGCCTGCATCCGGAAGGAAACGACCTCTCTGCGCACCTCACATCCCGCAAGAAGGTGGGCGAGATCTTGCTTGCGTCTGGCGTGCCGACCGTGGCCTTCCAGGCGGGAGTGGTGATCGGCTCAGGCTCGACATCCTTCGAGATGATTCGTCACTTGACTGATGTGCTGCCGTACATGCCAGCGCCCAAGTGGGTGCGCAACTTTATTCAGCCGATCGCGGTTCGCGACGTGATGCACTACCTCGTGGCTGCTGCGGAGGTGCTGTCGAGCGTAAACCGCACCTTCGACATTGGTGGGCCGGATGTGCTGCGCTACGGCCAGATGATGAACGGCTACGCCCTTGAGGCTGGGCTTCCGCAGCGAGCGATCGCGTCGCTACCGGTGCTCACTCCGTGGTTGGCCTCTCAGTGGGTGAACCTCGTCACGCCGATCCCGCGCAATATTGCTGTGCCCATCATCGCCTCTCTGCAACACGATTGCGTCATGAGCGAGCACGACATCGATGACCTTATTCCTCCGCCCTCTGGTGGGCTCACGGGCTACCGCAAGTCGGTTCGACTGGCGTTGGCGAAGGTGGATGCCGGCGAGGTGGAGACGACGTGGCAGAACTCCTCCGTGCTCGGGGCGCCAAGCGACCCGTTGCCCAGCGACCCGGATTGGGCGGGGCAAATGGTGTTCACCGACGTGAAGGAGAAGCGCACAGACGCGACTCCAGAGAAACTGTGGGCCGTTGTCGAAGGCATCGGTGGCACCAACGGTTGGTACTCCTTCCCGCTGGCGTGGGCATTGCGCGGCTGGGCCGACAAACTCGTCGGAGGTGTCGGTCTGCGGCGCGGCCGGCGGCATCCGCAGACCCTCCAGACTGGCGAGGCGCTCGATTTCTGGCGTGTGGAGAAGATTGAACGTGGAACCCTGCTGCTGCTCCGTGCCGAGATGAAGGTGCCGGGCCTTGCGTGGCTCGAGATGAAGGTGACCCCGGATGGCGGGGGCGCGATCTATCACCAGCGCGCGATCTTCTTCCCGAAGGGGCTTTCTGGGCGGCTGTATTGGGTCGCGATTCTGCCCTTCCATGGCATCATTTTCAATGGAATGGCGAACCGGATTACGGCCGCGGCGATGAAGGATGACTGACGCTTAGCGAAGCTTGAGGCGGCCCCAAAAAGTTGGGGCGGGGTTTCTCTCACATGCCGAACAGTGCGAAGCACGGAGTCAGACCGGTCACCGAACCCGAGAGTGTGGGACTCAACATCCGCCCACACCACGAGAAGCACATAGAGGTGTGGCGACTCGATTGATCTGAGCAGCGAAAGCTTCTCAAAACCTGGTTGCGAACTGATGAGTGGGCGTGCGGTCTCGAATGCCGCCTCGAACTCTAACTGTTGTCCGGGGCGGACTGACAGAATGGCGTGTTCGGTGATCATGTGACAAGTCTGCATGAGTGAGGCGCATCCGCGGTCGTTCTCCTTCTCAAGGCGTGTGCACGCCTCGTCGTCGTGCGCGAGGATGGCGAGGTTCACGTTTTCGTCGCTTACGGATTGCAGGTGCACGTACCATTCAGCCTCGAAGAGCGCTCGGAATCCGAAGTTCTGTTGGTAGAAGCTGGCGGTTGCCGCGACATTGTCGGTTTGGATTACCGGATAGTACTGGCTGATAATCGATCAGGCTCGAATACCCATGATTACGGTGTCTACGACCTGAGCGGCGAGCGAATTTATGGTCGTGCGGGGCTGTGACCGTAGGGGGCCGCGTGTGGCAAGGTCGGCAAAGCCGTGCACGGTTGACCAACAGGACCACTCAGCACTGGCTCGTTGGTCAAGTGTGAGCACTCCTATCTCAAGCAGGTGATTGAGCGCATCAAGCAACATCTGGTATGACGGTGGAACTCGACCCTCTCTAGTCACGGAGGGTGGTCGGCTGCTGGTGTCGTCCTGCGAAAGTAGGGAAAGCTCAAACCACCCTGGCTCAGAGATTGCGAAGTCGATGTAACCGAGACCGACGGCTCGCAGTCGGGCAAGCGCTCGATCTTTGGGATCGGCTCGAGCTGAAGCCGTCTGCATTCTTGAGAACATCGCTGCGGCAAGGAGATCTTGAACCTGGTCAGCGACGGCAACGACAAGTGCCCGCTGATCGGTGAAGTGACGGTAGGCGGCATTGGGCGAGACTCCGACCGCGCGGGTGACCTCCCGCAATCCCATGGCCTTGATGCCTCCAGAGCGTGAAAGTTTGAGTCCTGCTTCGATAAGCGCCGAGCGCAACTCGCCAAAGTGGTACGGCCGTGAAACGCCTGACATCGCTTGTGCCACCTCTACTCTGATGTATACGCTGTGAACATAGTTGACTATAGCAGTCATTCGATATGAGGGAGCACGCTCTATGCCTAAGCACACCCAACCGATCGCAGCACCAGTTGTCGTCAATAAGGCGCTCTTTGACGCAGCTCTCAGCGAACAAGTCGCACTTGAGAAAGAGGTAACTAAGCACAATGATCGAGTGTCTGCGAGCCGTCGCAGGCTGCCCATGGTCGAGGTCGAGGACTATTCTTTCAATGGCCCCCGAGGGCCGGTGAAGCTTACTGAACTTTTCGGAGACCACCACATACTTTTGGTGCAGAACATCATGTTCGGGCCCGACTGGAACGAGGGATGCCCGAGCTGCACTTGGGCGGTCGACAACCTACCCGCAAAAATGGCTCGGCTTGGAGATGAAGGCATCGCCTTCGCGATGATTTCACAAGCGCCCATTGGGAAGCTCGACAAGTGGAAAGCAGAGCAAGGCTGGGAGCATCTGTGGGTCTCGTCGAGCGAGAACTCGTACCATACCGACTGGGGGTGGACGCAAGAGAACGATCAGGGCGACGAAGAACAGCGCCCCGGATACTCGTACTATCTGCTTAAGGAGGGCACGCCGTATCTCACCTACATGACTACCGCTCGTGGCACCGAAGCGATATTGCCCGTGGCGCAGATTATGGACCGCACTGTTTACGGTCGACAGCAGGATTGGGAAAGCAGCCCAGAGGGTTGGCCACAAGATCCCACTTATGGATAAGAACGCTCATCCCCTCTCTCTCTCTCGGCCCTTGAACGAAAAGGATTACCCCATGACATCACTTGCCCACGAAACCTTGACCTTCACCCAGTCCATTGATGCGCCACTTTCGGCCGTGTGGTCGGCAATTGCCGATTCGACACAGCGAGCGGTGTGGAGTGTGCCCGTGGGTGAGGCAATGGTTTACGACCGGTCGAACTTCGGAGTAGGCGGCCGTGACGAATATCGATGCGGCCCTCCCGAGACGCTCGAGTTTCATTGCGTCGTCGACTACGTGCAGATCGCCCCAGAATCACTGATTGTGCACACGGACACGGTGGCAACAGAAGGCCAGACACTTGCGGTCGCCCTTGTGACCTGGGAGCTCGACGATAACGGTGGCTCGACCCTCATCCGGCTCACGGATCAGGTGACCTCGTTTGTCGGCGCAGGCATGATCGATGGCCACCGCAACGGCCACACCAAAGCATTGAGCCAGCTTCGTGACTTTGTGTACAAAAGGGTCGAATCCGCGTGAACCGTCCACGCGCTTGACTGTGACGTAGCGTCATAGTGCAAGATGACGTTATGAGGATCAGCGACCTTGCCAAAGCGGCGGGCACAACCCCGCGGGCGATCCGCCACTACCATCGCCTGGGCTTGCTCGATGAACCGATCGCCCAGGCGAACGCGTATCGAGACTACGATTTCGAGGCGCTCGCGAGGTTGATGAGAATTAGGTGGCTGGCGGCCGCTGGTGTGCCGCTTGGCTCGATCTCTGCCATCCTGCGGGATGCTCCCCGCGCAGACGATAGTGACGACTTCCTCGCAGATATCGACGCGCTCTTGGTGGGCGTTCGTGCCGAGCAGCAGAGGTTGTCGGGGCAGGAGTCCCGACTGAAAGATCTGAGAGACTCTTTTCTCGCGGGTGGTTTTGTTTCGCCGTTGCCCGCACCCGCAGTGACGGCGATGCACCAGCTGATCGCTGCGGCAAAGGATGCTCCCACCAGGCGGGCGCTCGAGCAAGACCTGCACATGCTGGAGGTTGTCGCCATCCGGGGTGGCCTCCCTCCAACATTTTTGGATGCCTACACTCAGGCACTGTCTGATCCGCAGACAGCCCAGCAAGCGTTGGCGATGTTCACGAGGTTTGGTGCACTGGCTGGGCGCCCGGTTGGGAATGTGGAATCCGAGATCAATGCTTTAGCAACCGAGCTGCACACCTCGCCGATGATCCAGACGCTTCTCGCCGAGGTAGAAATTCCGGCAGGTGACGATCACGGGAGCCCGGAGATCTCACTGGAAGAGTTGGTGCCTGACCCCGCCCAGAGAAGAGTACTGACCGCGGTGTTTGAGCTGATCGCCGCAGAGGCGCAGCAACAGCAGCAACACGAGCAGCAACAACACCAGCAGCGGAGCTCAAACGAGCAGCGATCACGGGAGGCGCGGCAATGACGGGCGACACCGTAAAGTCTTCTGGGCCCACAGAACCTTCGAAGCGAAAGCGGCAAAGATTTCGGCACCTTCTGCTGCCGTTGACGGTGGCCATCATCGTGGTCGATGCCACCCTCTGGGCCACAGGAATCATCAGTGCCGCAGTCGCAGTGATTCTGTTCTTGGCGATCGAACTGCCGCTGGGTGTCGTGGTGATTGTTCTTCTTATCCGCCAGTACCGGCGAGAAAGAAAGGTCGGCGCGAGCCGCAAGGAGGCGTTCGAGCGGATAGGCGAAACGGAACCCTCTATTCGAATGTTCATCACCGAACTCGCAAACGTGAACAATTTGTTCCTCCTCATCCGGGGCAAGCGGGCCGGTGTAGACGAGAACACCGTCGGCTTGTCTTATGCGAAAGGGAGTCTCGGTCTGCCGATAGCGTTCCTCGTGGCTACGGTCATCGAGGTCATCATCCTGCACCTTGTCATCCCCTGGGCGTGGGTTCGCGTTGTCGTCTTGATCGTCTCGATCTACTCCGTCGTTCTCGTTCTCGGGTATCTGGCGGCAAGGGTCGTGCACCCGCACCTGCTGAACCGCGAGCACCTTCTGCTGCGAGCGGGCAGGCACGTGGTCGCACGGATTCCTCGAGGGCAGATCGCCAAAGTGGTGGTCACCAACAGGTACAAGCACACCTATCCGGTCGACGAGGGAGGCCAGCTTCATCTGGCCTCAAACCCTGGCACCAATGTCGACCTCGTGCTGAGCCAGCCCGTGCACGTGACACTTCCCGGCATCCTCGCCACACAGCGGCGATCATTCGACACTCGTGAGATCAGTCTTTACCTTGAAGACCCCGAAACACTTGCCACGAACATCACTAGCCCGTCCTATTGATCGCCCCCTAGAGTCAGGGTATGAGCACAACAGATTCAACGCCTGAGCTACTGCGCCTCGGCGTGATCGCGGCGTCACGCAAAGCTGACGAACGCCGCCTGCCGATTCACCCCGCACACTTTGAGCGCATCGACGAAGATTTGCGTGCGAACATGATTCTTGAGCGCGGGTACGGGGAGCGGTTTGGTGTCAGTGACAAAGAGCTCGAGCCGTTGGTCGGGCGGATGGCCGAACGCGACGAAATCTTCGCCAGTGCCGACGTGGTGCTGCTGCCCAAACCCCAGCCTTCGGATGTTGCGGACCTTCGTGACGGCCAGGTGCTGTGGGGCTGGCCACACTGCGTGCAGGATCGCGACATCACTCAACTGGCCATCGATAAGAGCCTCACGCTGATCGCGTGGGAGGCCATGAATCATTGGCAGTCGGATGGCGGATTCGGCCTGCACGTATTCCACATGAACAACGAGCTCGCTGGGTACTGCTCGGTAATCCACGCACTGGAACTGTGTGGTTCCACTGGCGATTACGGCCGCAGGCTCAGCGCCGTTGTGATCGGGTTCGGAGCGACCGCGCGTGGTGCCGTCACGGCGCTCAACGCCCACGGCATCCACGACGTTCGCGTGCTGACAAACCGTGAGATCGCTGCCGTCGGCTCCCCTATTCCATCGGTGGACATCATCCAGTTTGAGCACAGCGAGGAGGCTCCGTTCGAGAGCACCGTGAACACGGATGATGGGCCGGTGCGCCTCGCCCCGTACCTAGCCGAGAACGACATCGTCGTGAACTGCACCCTTCAAGACCCCAACGCGCCACTCACCTACCTGCAGCTGGAAGACCTCGACGCATTTCGCCCCGGCAGTCTCATCATCGATGTGTCCGTCGACGAGGGGATGGGCTTCGGCTGGGCGCGGCCGACATCCTTCGCCGACCCTATGTTCACGGTGGGCGACTCAACGAACTACTACGCGGTTGATCACAGCCCGTCGCTGCTCTGGAATTCGACCACGTGGGAGATCAGCGAAGCGTTGATGCCGTTCCTGCGCACGGTGATGGAGGGCCCGGCGTCGTGGGCGCAGTCCGACACCATCCAACGCGCGATCGAGATTCAGGATGGCCGCATCCAGAACGAGGCGATCCTCGAGTTTCAGGGCCGCTCCGCCGAGTACCCCTACGTTTCGTAGGGGCGCGTCATATTGAGCCCGGGGCACGCGCTCCCGCGGAGCGATGTTCTAGTACGTCAACGATGCCGTGAGAGCGATAGCGCCAAGCATCGTTACAACGCCACGCACGTGATTGGCGCGACTCCAGATGCGATCGAACCCATGCCATACCTTGTCGGCGCTTTCCGCGTTGCCGTGAGCACTCGCTGAGCGGGCAATCGCTGCGCTGGCTAACACGTTATTTCGGGGAACATTGACGGCGATGGTCGTCACAAAACCGGCCAGTGCGAGTGCTGCGCCAAGGGTTCGAGTGAGGTCAACCCCGGCAGCCTCATTTCCGACAATCTGTGTGACGATGACGGCCGCTGCGGCCAAAGCCCCTCCGAAAAATAGGGTCATAAACGGTGCTCTTACCGCCATCTCGTTGATGGCGCCCATGGTCGTGATTGCCTCACCAGCTGGTCTCTTTCGAAGTGCCGGCATCACCATGGCGGAGAATGCAACGTAGACGCCCCCGGTAATTCCCGCTCCGGTTGCCGCTGCAATTGTGAGGGCCGTGCTCAGTGTGTCATCCATCGGTTCGTCTCGCCTTCCACTCGGCCATCATGCGATCAACCTATCGGATGAGGTGCGAGTGGAAGGCACGTCACATGGTCACTTTGCGAGAGGATGAGGGCATGGGCGAACGAGCGATTTACGTCGAGATCGAGATTCGCAGCTCGATGGAGCGTGTCTGGGAACTCACACAGGAGCCCGCTCGACATCCGCGGTGGGATCTGAGATTCACTTCGATCACCCCCACCACTGAGCTGCCCGGAGGCGGATATCGGTTCCGATATGAGCGACGCCTACCGTTCCATACAATCGGGGGCACTGGCACCACGCTGGGCGAACGGAGTGCACCAGACGGCACGCGAACATCCGCACTGCGATTCACGACCAAGGATCGCCTCTCGCCGATGGGGGAGGGGCGCGGGTATTGGCGCTACGTTCCCACGGAGACCGGGGTAACCTTCATTACCGGTTACGACTACGCGCCGGGATGGAGTCGCATCCTGGATGCGATCATCCTGCGCCGATTTATCGGATGGATGACGGCGTGGAGCTTCGACCGCCTGCGCATCTGGGCAGAGACGGGAGTGGAGCCAGAAGCGTGGCCGATCTACTCTGTGCTGCAGTTTTGGCGTCGCGATCGGCCCCGTGCCTCGCGTTGTCGCAGGGTGCGCCAACACGGTCGTGCAATGGATGCTGCCCCCGCGACACTGGATACTCTTGAGACACCATGACATCGATCTTCGAACGAGCACTGGGCGACGATTTTGCTCGACTTTCTCCCATGATGCAGAAGCGGTTTGGTGTGGGCCTGGATGCCGGTCACGCCTGCGTGGGAACGGGTGTCATGTCCCGCATCCGGCGCGGCCCATGGTGGGTATTACCGTTTTTGTATATCGGCAAGCTGCGTAACATTCTCGTTCCCGTTCAGGGCGTGCACGTGCCCTTCACCGTCGAAAATTATCCCTACCGCGACCCGTTCGGCCGCGAGACGGTCACCTTTGTGCGCGAATACTGGGCAGGCAAAAAGCCGAGCCGATTCGACGCGACCATGGTTTACGCCAATGGTCGTGTCATTGACTACCTCGGAACTCACCAGCACCTCGCCGTCGACCTCGATCTGAGTGTCGAAGCAGATGGTTCTCTTCTTCTCAAATCTCAGGCGCAGCGCTTCTACGAGGGGCGGTTCATCGCGTTCGCGTTCCCGATGTTCTTCAGTGGTCGCGCGGAGTTACGCGAGCGCTTCGATGATGACGCTGGCGTCTACAAGATCAACTTAGAGGTCCGCAACCGAGTGTTCGGTTTTCTCTTCGGATACGACGGTGAATTCACCTGCGAATTCCCAGAGGCACAGGATGCCCCCGACAGGCTGAAGCCCGTTCGCCACGAAAAACGAATCTAAGGGACTCCATCGCGCCGATTGTCGTTGTCGGCGTCACGGTTTCCTCGCCTTTGCCTCTGCTGGCCCGGTGCTGCGCGGCGCCCGAGCTGTCGCGCGCCGCGCAGCACTGTCACGGCTCGAGGATGATCTTTCCGCTGGTCGTGTGTGATTCCGCGAGCGTCATTGCCGTGGCGATGGCACTCAACGCAAAGCGCGCGGCAATCTGAGGAGTGATCTTGCCGTCAGCCACGAGGTTTAACATGGCCGCAAGGTCGTGGCGCTGGTGGGCAAAAAACGTGTACCCGTGCATCCGGCTGCCACCCCAGAAGTTGTAGAACACGGCACGACGCCCATTCGGCATCGCGTTCCAGGCAAAGACGCGCGCGAACAGCTGAACAAATTCGAGCATCACTGAGCTGCTGCCGTCATGCTGGGTTGCCGCCGTGCCATAGGCGACGAGGGTGCCTCCTGGGGCAAGCATGTTGAATGACGCACTTATGCTGGCGATTCCGAGCTGATCAAAGACGGCATCGACACCGCCGGGTGAGAGCTCGTGAACGCGCGATGCGAGATCGGCGTCGTGATAGTCGATCGGTTCCGCACCGAGTGCGCGAAGCGCATCATGGTTCTTGGGTGACGCTGTTCCGATCACGCGGATGCCGGCGTGCCGGGCGAGTTGCACGAGAATGGTGCCCACCCCGCCTGATGCCCCATGCACGAGAATCGTCTGCCCCTTGCGCGCCTTCGCGGCACGGAAGAGCATCTGGTGTGCGGTGATGCCGTTGACCACCACGGTCTCGGCGTTGGCGGCAGAGACGCCGGCCGGCACGGGAACGAGTCGACGCGCCTCGACGATGGAGTGCGTCGCCCACCCGCCAACC
Organism: Actinomycetales bacterium; assembly: GCA_038243605.1. Lineage (GTDB taxonomy): Bacteria > Actinomycetota > Actinomycetes > Actinomycetales > Microbacteriaceae > Terrimesophilobacter. The sequence goes on along the minus strand of JBBSQX010000001.1, from coordinate 50,307 downwards.
ATTGTTGCCGCCGCAACACGGGTGCCAACGAGCGAGGTATCAACGTTGGGCCCGACTGTCTCCACGGTGCCGACGAGGTCGTATCCCGGCACGAACGGAAAAGCGGGTTGGCCGGGGTAGCGGCCACGGCGCATGCTGCGTTCTGCGAAGGAGATACCTGTCGCCTCGACGCGCACGAGGGCTTGTCCGCGAGCGGGGGTTGGCTTCTCGCGCTGGCGCAATTGGAACTCGGTTGGGCCGACAATTCCCGGCAGCACGACCTCCGTGAGGAGACTGTCTGACGTGTCGGGCTGGATGTTCAAAGTGGTGTTCATGCTGTGACTTTCTCGTGTTGTGAACGGCGTTCTCTATTTAGATCACTGTACTCATAAGGGCGATCATCGTCAAGAACGCTGTTCTCGATTCGGCATTGCGTTCTCTTATCGGGCATGATGGTGCAATGGGTGCCCCAGGAACCGCGCGTGCGAGAGCCCGCGCCGAGCTCACACGTGAGATCCTCACTGTGGCTCGTCGCCAACTCGCTACTGTCGGTGGCGGCGGACTTTCGCTTCGTGCTGTGGCCAATGAGCTAGAAATGGTGCCGTCTGGTCTTTACCGGTACTTCGCTAACCGCGACGCCCTACTGACCGCCCTCATCGTCGAAACATTTGACGCCTTGGGTGCGCGGGCAGAGCGCGCCCAGAGAGAGAGTCGTGGCGCCGACACCCGTGAACAATGGCGTGCCGTGTGCAGGGCTGTGCGCGAATGGTCGGTCGCGTCCCCGCAGGAGTTCGCCCTGATCTACGGTTCCCCGGTGCCGAACTACCGAGCCCCAACCGACACGGTCATCCCGTCGGGCAGGGTCTACACGCTGCTACTGGGCATCCTCGCCGACAGTTCTCGCACGGGCGAGCTCGCACCACCCTCCACTCAACCAGCGTTACCCGTAACTTTGGCCGACGACGCCACAACCCTGCTGGCGACCTGGAATGTTTCCGATCTCACCCCCGTCATCCTGCTGCGGGCCGCCACCGCATGGACTCAGGTGCTTGGCGCAATCAGCCAAGAACTCTTCGGTCACCTCGACGGTGCATTCCACGATAATGCCGACTTCTTCGACTACACCGTCGAGCTCATGGCCGATCTCGTCGGGCTCGTACCACGACCCTGACCGCGTGCTCAGGCTACGAAAAGTTACGCCGTGGGCCGGGTGAACAGGTTGATGAGGTTGCCGTCGGGGTCGCGGAACATGATCGAGCGGTTGCCCCACGGCATCACTGTCGGCTCGAGCACAATGTCCTCGAGGGTGTCCTGTAGACGAGCGAACTCAGCGTCGACGTCGGTGACAAGAAATTCGATGATCACCGAGGTGTTGTTGCCTGGTTGCGGGGCGTTGTTTCCGAGCATGGCAACGGTGGCGGTGCTTCCGATCGCGAGAGATCCCGTTGCCGTTCGCAGTTCAGCAAATACTGGAGCCGGTCGTACGGCGGTGATGCCGGTTACTGCTTCGTAGAACGCGACCATTCGGTCGACGTCGTTGGTGATGATCCGGATTGATGCAAATTCCACGGTGTTCCCTTCAGCTGGCCCCTGTTGGCACAGTGACACCATGCTGCCGTGTTGTGGCGACAGCGTCCTGTCGGTGTTTAAATTTTTGGCGGGGTGGTGTTCACGGCTCTCAGCTCGCCGTAGGGGATGTTGAGGTCCTCGATGCGGAATGGCCGCCGTGGGGCTCGTTCACCGGTGGGCGCCGCTGCGCTGATTCGATCGCCCTTGAAAGCGCGAAGGTCCTGACGCAGACGGCACCAGGCGATCAGATACCAGTCGCGTCCCTTGCCAACGTAGCCCAAAGGTTCAATGTCGCGGGAGGTCTCGGTGCCGCTCCGGTCGCGATACAGGATGTGGAGCACACTCGCGGTGCGAAGAGCCTGCGCAAGTTGCGTCGGCGTCTCGCCGGTGGGGCCATCGTCGAGAAGGTGGATGCGTGTCGCAAGCTCTGCAGTCTCGCTGAGCCTGCGGTCGTCCATCACGGCAACTACCTTCCGTAGGGCCGAGGTGGCCGCTTCACGGAATGGACTGGCGGCCAGCATCCCGAGGGAGATCGTGACCGCGAGTGCCTCGTCGACGGTGAAGCCGAGCGGCGCCAGCGTGTGTGACGGGTCGAGGCAGTATCCGCCGGTGCGGCCGGGTTCTGCCCAGATGGGCACTCCGGAGTGTTGCAGAGCTGAGAGGTCCCGTTCGATGGTGCGAGAGCTCACCTCGAACCTTTCGGCGAGCCACCGGGCGCTTCTCGGCCGTGGTGATATCGCGCGCAGCTCCTCCACGAGTGCGTACAGACGATCGGTGCGGTTCACAGATCTACCTTAGGTTCGCATCAGCGGAACGCCGACTTCAGGCCATTTGACCGTGAGACCGATCTTCCGAACCACTGGAGAGCGTGCGCTCGCGGGCGTCGACGCGTGTTTTCGGGGATCCGAGGCGCCGCGAAGCAGCTGTTCCGCTGCGGTGAGGTGTTGTTCACGCTCGTGCCGGCCCCAGGGGAGAGCCGCGGGGTTTCGAGCGATGTCTTCCAAGACCGAGGGCTCACCGGCACCGCGATGGGTTACGCCACACACTTTCGAACGGCGCACGACACACTTGAGTACCGACTCACCTGGGCTGGCGTCACTCTGTGGGCCGTGTTCGTTGCCGTGACAGTCGGCAACTTCGCCCTGGCCGGCAGCCTCGGCGCCAATCTGGCCGACGCCACAGGCCTCATCGTGCTGTCATTTGGAGTCAACCCACTGACCGCGATCGCCGTTGTGCGACACCGTGCGGGTCAGCGGTGAGGGTGGTGCGCCGCGGTTTCAGATCGTTCGTGACCTCGTTGTGTGGCAAAAATGAGCCGATCGCGACAGGAGTCAGGATGCCGTGAGAAAGTTCTGTTCGACGAACGCGGCCAACTCACTAGTCGCGGTCAACGGCAGCACGTGCGCGACGTACTGGTCAGGGCGCACCACAACGATGGCACCCTCACGCGCGATCTCGCGCACGTCGAAGATGTTGTCGTCGGGCAATGTCGCGTAGACCTTCTCCCAGTCAGTCAGCTCGAACGGCCCCGTCTTCGGCATGAAGGTCAGCGGCACCTGCGCGATATCGACGTCTTCGAACCGCTGCTGGTAGATCACCTTCACGTCAAAGACCGTGTCGACATCCGATCCGACAGGGGTGTAGAGCGCCAGTGGCGACTCGGGGGAGGTGGACATCCAAGTGGCAAAGTTAGTCAGCGCGGATGCTTCACCCGCTGAGGGCGCATCGGCGAACGCGTAGATGCGCCAGCGGCCGTCGGCTTTCGCGTGGTGGCCAAGGTGTTCACGGTTTCCATCGGAGACCCGCATAACCTTCGCCGATTTGAAGCGTCTGCCGATCGGGAAGCCTGCCGCCAGTTTTTGATGCGCGGCGTCACCCACAATCATCGACGGTGTGTACTGCGTCGCGAAGCCAGAAGGGAACTCCGACGTTTTTAGGTAGTACGCGGCCAACTCACCGGGGTCGGAGATCTCCTCAGGTTTGCGGGCCATCAAGGTCGACCATTCGCGATCGAAGTCGATCAGCTGTTGTGCGACCGGTTGGCGCTCTGCCGAGTAACTCGAGAGCAGCGACTCTGGGCTCCGACCAGAAAGCACAAGGCCAAGCTTCCAGCCCAAATTGAACGCATCCTGCATCGAGACGTTCATGCCCTGACCGGCCTTCGCGCTGTGGGTGTGGCAGGCATCCCCGGTTAAGAAAACCCTTGGCGTGCGGTGTTCTTCGCCCAGAGGCACGTCGTCGAACTTGTCGGTGACCCGATGCCCAACTTCGTACACACTGTGCCAGGCGACGTTCTTCACATCCAGTGTGTATGGATGCAAAATCTGGTTCGCCTTGTCAATGATGGATTCGACGGGGGTGTCGCGCACGCGATGTTCGTCGTTTTCTGGCACCTCACCGAGGTCAATGTACATGCGGCTGAGATAACCGCCCTCGCGCGGGATGTGCAGAATGTTGCCGGCTTCTGAGTTGATGGCGCACTTGATGCGCCAATCAGGAAAGTCGGTGTTGACGAGCACATCCATGACACCCCACGCGTGCTTCGCCGCGCTGCCCACGTGCTTGCGTCCGATCGCGTTGCGCACGAGGCTGCGCGCGCCGTCACAGCCCACCACGTACTTCGCACGGATTACCCGTTCCTGCCCCGCACTCTCCCCGGCGGTACTGCGCACGGTCACCGTGACGGGATAGTCAATTGCGGTGTTGCTGGCGGTGTCGACGGTCAAGCCGACGAACTCCATGCCGTAATCGGGGGCAATCCTGGCGGGGCCCTGCAGGGCAGCTTCGGCGAAGTAGTCGAGAACGCGAGCCTGGTTCACGATGAGGTGCGGAAACTCACCAATGTGCTGGGCGTAATCTTCGGTGCGGGAGGTGCGGATGATGTTCCGTGGGTTCTTGGGGTCTGGGCTCCAAAAGTTCATGTGGGCGATGTTGTAGGCCTCAGCGATGATGCGTGGCGCGAACCCGAAGGCCTGAAACGTTTCCACACTGCGCGGCTGGATGCCGTCGGCCTGCCCGAGCACGAGGCGGCCGTCCCTGCGCTCAATGACGCGCGTCGTGACATCCGGAAACTGCGACATCTGTGCGGCGAGCAGCATCCCGGCCGGCCCGCTGCCGACGATGAGAACATCGACCTCGTCTGGCATGATCGCGGGGCGATCGATTCCGGTGCCCGCCTTAAGGAGAACGCGTGGCTCACCCGAAACATAGCCGTGGTGGTGGAACTGCATGAAATCTCCTTGATCTGGGCTTTCGACAGTATGGGCTGGTCGGCCCCCGCGCCTACCGAACTCACATTATTAGAGACTAATGGCGGTCCTGCGGGCAAATTCGCTGCACATCACATCCCCATACCGGTGAAGGCGATCATGATGACCGGAACCAGAAGAAGCATTGAGAGCAGCGCGAAGACGAGAGCCACAATGCTCAGAACGAGGTTGGGCGCGGCGTGCGGGCGATCAATGATGAGGAGAACAATCGTCATTATCGCGGTGAACACGAGACCCGCTATGACGAGAACGGTTCCCGCAAGAAGGGGAAAGAACACCGTCAGGATCAGCCCGATGATGACTAAAGCGCCAGCGCAGGCTTCTGCGATCGCTGCCCATTGCGTTCGGCCCCTTCGTGCGCGCAGAACACCATCAGCGACGGCGGCCAGGCCTGCGAGCACCACGGGAAGGAAGACGATGAGTGCATAAATAGAGAACATGTTCAATGTTAAGCACGACCTAGCCCTTGGATTGCATCGGTGCGCATCTCGATTGCACGCAGCACGTCAACCATGTCTACGTTCGCGAAGACCCATTATGAGCGTGTACTACCCTTGCCAGATGATGATGCCCAAGACCGCCACTGTCAGTGTTGACGCGATGCTAGACGACCTCAAGACACTCGTCGAGATTGAGTCGCCCTCGCGTGACCTCGACGCCCTGGCGACATCCGCCAAGGCTGTCGCCGCTGTTATCGAGAGCCGCCTGGGCGGGCAGGCCGTGCTCATCGAGAGCGAAGCCGGGCCGATCGTCCACTGGTCAGGCGGTGGAGACCCCAGGGTCTTGATCCTTGGCCACCATGACACGGTGTTTCCGCTGGGAACCCTTGAACGACGCCCTTTCATGGTCGAAGACGGGCAGGCAACTGGCCCAGGGGTCTTTGACATGCTTGGCGGTTTGGTCCAAGGAATTCATGGCCTGGCGACCCTCGATGACGATGACCTGTCGAGTGTCGAGATCTTGGTAACCGCCGACGAAGAAGTTGGCTCCGACTCATCTCGAGCGCTACTCGAAGAACGAGCCCTTGCGTGTGGTGCTGTGCTTGTGCTCGAGGGCGCGGCGGATGGCGGAGCCGTGAAGACAGGTCGTAAGGGCGCCGGCACGTTCCGAGTCTCGATTGCTGGCCGCGCCTCGCACGCGGGCCTTGAGCCCGCAGCCGGGGTCAATGCCCTGATCGAAGCGTCACACCAGGTGCTTGATATCGCGGCGCTTGGTCGGCCCGATATCGGCACGACCGTTACCCCGACCGTCGCGTCCGCAGGAACAGCAGAGAACGTCGTACCAGCAGAGGCGACCATCACTCTCGACGTGAGGGTCGAGTCGGTCGACGAGAAAGAGCGAATCGAAACTGCATTCGCAGCGTTGGCTCCGCATCTCGATGGGGCACGAATCACGGTTCAGGGAGCCATCAGTCGACCCCCCATGCCTGAGTCAGCGGCTGCTGGGCTCTTTGCGTTGGCGCAGCAGCTGATTCCTGGCATCGAAAGCGCGACAGTCGGCGGAGTCAGCGACGGCAACTTCACCGCGGCGCGGGGAGTGCCAACACTTGACGGCCTTGGCGCCGTCGGGGGCGGTGCTCACGCCGATCACGAGTACCTGCTCGTCGACGTCATGGCAGAGAGAGCAAACCTTGTTGCTGGGCTGGTGACGGCGATTCGCAACGCCTAGACGCACGCTATTAATCGAGCTCAATCGCCCGAAGACTCAGCCACAACAGAAGCGTGTCGTCGGCGTTTGTCAGGTCGATGTTGAAGATTTCGCGTGCCCTGCGCAAACGATACCGAAGAGTGTTTTGGTGCACGGACAGTGTGAGGGCTGTTGATGCTGAGTCCCGTGCATGGTCGAAGTAGCAGCTCAGCGTCTTGGCATACTCAGTGCTTGCGAGCGCAACGACGTGCTTCACGAGATGCATCCGCGTGACGTTGCACGCCAACGTCAGAAGATCGGAATGGTCTTTCAGAAGTTCAACCTCTTTCCGCACAAGACGGCGATCGAGAACGTCATGGAGGCACCCGTTGGTGTTGCTCGACGCCCGAAAGAAGAGGTGCGCGACGAGGCCCACCAATTCTTGGAGCAGGTGGGGTTGCGCGAGTGGGCGAATCACTATCCCGCGCAGCTATCGGGTGGCCAGCAGCAGCGAATCGCGATTGCTCGTGCTCTCGCCATGCACCCTAAAATCATGCTCTTTGACGAGCCGACCAGCTCGCTTGACCCTGAGCTCGTCGGCGATGTTCTCGGTGTCATGAGGGAGCTTGCTGATGCGGGCACGACGATGGTTGTGGTGACGCATGAGGTGGGCTTTGCCCGACGGCAGAACGTGCCACGCAGCTACGTCAGCCCACTGCCCCATCTTCTGGTTCGCTCGTGAGGGTGGTCGCCGTTCCCGAATCCGGCAACGCGTTCGCGCGCGCAATGCCGCCGTACCAGTGCGCACTCGGTTTCGGGGTGCGCGTGAAAGTGCGAGGATCCCACGCGATGAGACCAAACGTTGGCCGGAATCCGCTGGCCCATTCGAAGTTGTCGAGCAGGCTCCAGTGCTGGTACCCGAGAACGTCGATACCTTCGGCTATCGTCGCGAGCATGCCTTCCAGGGCGCCGCGGGTGTACGCGATACGACGCTCGTCGTCATCGGTGGCGATTCCGTTCTCCGTCACCATCACCGGTGTGTGTTTTGTCGTCTCCCATGCCGCACGGATGCCCTCCGCGAGTGCCGATGGGTAGAACTCCCATCCGGTCAATGTCGTCTCTACGTCGTCGGCCACCGGTAGCGGCCCGTTGGGCCCCACGAACGTGCGGGTGTACGCCTGAACCCCCACGAAATCATCCCCAGCGGAACGTTCGAGGTAAAAGCCTTCCCGCGGATATCCGTACCGCACCAGCTCCTCCGCGCTTCCCGGCTCGTCGGTCGATTGGAACGCCTGCGTCGCCACCGTCCACCCCGACAGCAACCCTGCGCCTGACAGCACCTGGCGTGCGCGCACGTGAGCATCGTAAAGCCGGTCGGCAACCAGCAGATCGGGATTCGGCAACCCGTGTGCAACGAGATTCGCGGCGTCCTCACCGCCCGCCAGCATGGCCGCGATGTTCGGCTCGTTGATGGTGCACACATATCTCACGCCGGATGACACCACCGGCAGCGCGGCCTCAACGTAGCGCTCGAAAAGCTCTGGCGCGTCGTCGGCCCGCCAGAATCCGTCACGCTCAAACCACCGCGGCACCGTAAAGTGCATCAGCGTCACTATCGGCTCGATGTTGTGATCAAGGCAAGCATCCACCATGCGCCGGTAGTGGTCTATCTCTGCGCGCGAGACAAACCCGCGCTCAGGCTCTATTCGAGCCCACTCGATCGAGAACCGATAAGAGTTGAGTCCGATCTCTGCGAGCAGCCGGATGTCATCGTTGAAGCGGTGGTACGAGTCGGCGGCGTCGCCGCTGGGTTCCACCACCACGCTGTCGGGAGCGTGCTCCTTAACCCACCAGTTGCTATTCACGTTGTTGCCCTCAATTTGGTGGGCTGCCGTGGCGGCTCCCCAAAGAAAGCCGCTCGGAAATTCCGTGGAACTCATTACTGTTCCGTTTTCTGGTGCCGCCGTGCCCGCTCGGCATGAGCCTTAGCCGGGTTTGGGATCGCGTCAAGAAGTGCCTTCGTGTACTCCTCCTGTGGATCCAGCATTACGTCGGCGGTGGCACCTCGCTCGACAATCTCGCCGTCGTTCAGCACAAGAATCTCATCAGTGACGAGTCTCGCGCTCAGCAGATCATGCGTGATGTAGAGCAGCGACACGCCCCGCTCGCGGCGAAGGTCTTCGATCAGTTTCAACACCCCAGCCCGCAACGTTACATCCAGCATCGAGACGGGCTCGTCCGCAATGATGACCTGGGGGTTGCACGCCAAGGCACGCGCAACGACGACGCGCTGGCGTTGGCCACCCGAGAGCTGGTGAGGCAGTTTTGCCACGAAGTCCTCCGCGGGGGTAAGCCCCACCGTCTCGAGCAGGTGCCGCACCTCGGCACGCGCATCGTTGCCACGGAGTTTCGTGAAGTTTCGGATCGGCCGCGAGAGCTGATACTCCACCGTGAGAACCGGGTTCTGCGCGGAATAGGGATCCTGAAAGATCATCTGCACGTCCTCGTGCAGCCTGCGCATCTTTCGCCGCGGCAGCGCGACGATGTCGAGATCGCCGAACGTGATTCTGCCACTTGTTGGCTTCTCCACACCAGTGATGAGCTTCGCGATGGTCGACTTTCCAGAACCGGACTGGCCGACAAGCGATAGAGCCTGACCGGGCTCCAGCGTGAACGACACATCCCGTACTGCGCGCACAGGGTTCTCGCCTCGCCGTGGCGCCGGGTAGGTTTTAGAAAGGTTCTCGACCACGAGGCTGCGCGACGCTCGCCCTGTTCCCCCGCTCGCGCCCTCGGCGGTCTTGCCCTCATCACGGATGAAATGTTCGAAACCTGGTAGCGACACTTCCTTGGCACGCGGGTCCGCGTAGTGACTGAGCAGCATTTTGGTGTAATCGTTTTGCGGGTCGCTGAGTATTTTGTCACTCGGCGCGTCTTCGACAATTCGGCCTTCGTGCATCACGAGCACTCGCTCTGTCGCTTCGAGAACAACGCCCACATCGTGGCTGATCAAGATCGCGGTGAAACCCTCAGATTCCTGCAGCGCAGCAATAGTGTCCATCACTGCGTGCTGCACGAGAACGTCGAGCGCGGTAGTCGGTTCGTCGAAGACCATCAGCTGAGGTTCAAGCGATAACGCTAGTGCTATCGATACGCGCTGGCGCATGCCGCCAGAGAGTTCGTCGGGGTAACGGTCGAGCACCCCTGGTGGCAGCTCTACCTTGCCGACGAGGTATTGGGCGCGATCCTTCCATTCCCCACGCTCAACGTGCCCGTGGGCCCGAAAAATATCGGTGAAGTGGTGCCCGATGGTTCGCACCGGGTTCAGGGCGTTCATCCCTGATTGCAGCACTATGGCGAACCCGCCCTGCCGTTGCCGACGCAGCGTCTCAGTATCCATGTCGCGGATGTCGTGGCCGTCGAAGACGACACTGCCTCCCGTGGTCACCGCCGGAGGCTTCTGCAGCCGAGTGATCGCGAAGCCGAGAGTGGACTTGCCTGACCCTGACTCACCAACAAGTCCTACAAACTCACCCCTGCGTAGCGAGAACGATACCCGGTCGACCGCCTGCACGGAGGGAGCATCCGAAGACTCGTACGCTACAGAAAGATTGCGTACGTCAAGCAACACGTCATCACTCGAGGTGCCATCGGCCGGCACGCCATCATCCTGTTCGCGGTTAGTCGTCGTTGAACTCATTGCTGTCCCTGCCGTACGTTCACTTCGAGGTTGTCGGCGCCGTCAGTTGCTTCACCGAACTGACGGTCCGCGTCGCCCCCCGACTGGTCAGTGGGTGTGGGTGTGTCGTCCGATCCGCGACGGCGACGCTGTGTCGAGTCGCGCAGGCGTGGGTTGCTGATCGCATCCACACCAAAGTTGATGAGTGTCAGACTGACGGCAAGAAGGGCAATACAGAGGCCCGGAGCGAGCAGCAGCACCCACTGCCCGGTCAGCAACGCGCTGGAATTCTGTGCCCAGTAGAGCATCGTGCCCCAACTGACGACACTCGAATCGCCAAGGCCCAGAAACTCTAGGCCAGCCTCCGCAAGGATGGCCGCAGTTGCGGCGCCGAAAAAGCTGGCGGCGATGATCGAGATCATATTGGGGAGAATCTCGCGGAAAATGATCCGCAGTGCGCCGTCTCCCGAGAACCGTGCGGCGGTCACGAAGTCGCGACCACGAAGCGACTGAGTCTGACTTCGCAAAACTCGCGCACCCCACGCCCAGCCGGTGATGATGATCACGATGATGATCACCGCGATGCCGCCATTTTGAAGGTAGGTCGCGATCACGATCATCAGTGGCAGTGCGGGGATCACGAGGAACAGGTTCACAATGAAGTTGATGGTGTCGCTCGTGAAGCCGCGCAGATAGCCCCAGCCGAGGCCGATGATGACCGCGACGATGGTCGCGAATCCGCCGGCCACGAATCCGACAAGCACACTAATCTGGGCTCCATAGATGAGCTGGCTGAGCACATCCTCACCGGCAGCCGTGGTTCCCAGCCAGTGTGCCGCCGAGGCATCCGCGCTGCGGTCGAACGTGTTGACCGAAGCACCATACGGCGCCAGGAGCGGCGCAAAAATGGCGACCAGAATGAAGACACCAAGCATGATGATGCCGACGCGGGCTTTGCCATTCGACCAGACCACAGAGAATGAGCGTGCCAGCGAGCGGAACAGGTTTGGTTTTGATCCCGGGTCTTTGGGGATTCGTACCGCGTACGTGTCAGTCATCGGCGGGTCCTCGGATCTAGAATTCCGTACAGAATGTCGACAAGGAAATTCGCGACGAGCACGCTAATCGTGATGATAAGGAACAGGGCTTGCATGAGCGGGTAGTCCTGGTTGATCACCGCGTTGAAAAGCAGGTAACCGACTCCTGGGTAGCCGAAGACCATTTCGACCAAGATCGAGCCACCGACTACGCCGCCCAGCGCGAGCCCAAACCCGGTGAGGTTCGGCAGGATCGCGTTGCGTGCTGCGTAGCGAAGAGCCACCGTATGGCCTTTCAGTCCGTTCGCTTCGGCAAACGTGATGTAGTCGTCGCCAAGAGTATTGATCATGGTGTTGCGCATGCCGAGGATCCAGCCACCGAGCGACGTAATAAATAGTGTCAATGCCGGAAGAGCTGCGTGGTACAGAGCATCACCAAAAAACGCGAACGAGAGATTCGGTTCCACCGTCGGCGCGTACGCCCCAGAGGTCGGGAACAGGTGCGCTACGTAGCCGAGAAAAAATAGCAGCAGCAACGCGACCCAAAAGTACGGGAATGCGCTGAGGAAGCTCCCCGTCACGGTCGAGACGGAGTCGCGCCACGTGCCTCGTCGCCACGCTGCCGCCACGCCCAACAGTGTGCCGATGATGAACGCGAGAACTGTCGTGACCCCGACAAGAATGATCGTGTAGGGCAAGGCGCGTGAAACAAGAGACCACACCGATTCGGGAAAGAATGTGTACGAGACACCAAAATTGAGTGTCACCATCTGATGCAGGTAGTCGACGTATTGCTGCAGGATGTTGCCGGTCGGTAGACCGAGTTGTGCCTCAATCGCGTGCTTTGTTGCCGCCGAGACGGGGCCACTCTGCGACAGTCGCGCAATCGCAGCGTCCGCGGGCGAGCCCGGCATCAATCTCGGCAGGATGAAGTTCAGCGTCACCGCCGCCCACAGGGTAAGCACGAACAACCCGAGCTTGCCGAGCCAGTACCGCAAGGACGCGGACAGGATTGGCGCCCGGGGCTGCTGCTCTACCCGCCCGGCCTTTGTGTCTACCACCGAGTCAGTCATTGGTTATCACTGTTGCGTTTCAGGTGAGTAAGGATAGAAAGCGGTGGCACGCCATAGGTCTGGGGTGCCATGTACGGGTCTTGCTCGCTTGGCCACCCCGTGTACTTTTGAGTACTGAAGAGGCCCCAAAGACCGCCGTAATACAGCCCAATTACCGGCAACTCGTCGTAGGTGATCTTCTGCAACTCGTAGATGATCTGTTTCTGCTTGTCGGCGTCAGTGGTTGCTTGGTATTCGGCGAGCAGCCGGTCCGCATCCGCACTCTCGAATCGCTCGAAGTTGTTTACCGCCTGCTCGCCAGAGGGTGCGTAAAAATTCGAGGAAAGCAGGTTGTTGTAGGCCTGGAATACGTCTCCTGCGCCGGTGCCGCCCATCGCCATTTCGAAGTCGCCATTCGCGATTGCCGACTGATATCCAGCAGGCTGTGGTGCCTTCACGGTGACTTTTATGCCGACCTCATCGAGCTGCTTGCGCACTTCTTGAACCGCACGGAGCCAGTCGGTGTAGCCGTTGGCTGTCGTGATGGCGAAGGAAAGCTGCTCACCGGATGAGTTCACGAGTTGGTTCCCCTGCATTGTGTAACCGGCCTTCTCGAAACTGGCGAGCGCGGCATCCTTATCCTGGGTGATGAGCCCACTATCTGCGATAGACGGGTCAAGGAACTTCTTTTGGTTCGGCAGCAGCAGCCCAAGGGTCGTCGCCTCCTTCATGTACCCCTCGGTCGCGGTGTCAGCTATGCGGGTGCGATCCAGTGCGTGGGATATCCCTTGACGCAGATTCACATCGTCGAATGGGGGCTTGGTGAGATTTGGGATGAGCGAGATGACCCCACCGGCGGGGAACCACCATTCGTTGTGCGAGTTCGCTTCGCCCCAGGTTCCCTCGACGTCGGAGATGAACGCGTACCCCCAGTCATAACCTTTAGCGACGAGGTCAAGTTGGGTATTCGTCGCAGGGAACACAAGGTGTTTCATCTCGACTTTCTCCACTTGCCAGTACTGCGGGTTTCGATCCATCGAATACTGCTGAGGAGCGAAAGCACCAACCATGAAAGGACCGGTGCCCACTGGATCGGGGTCTTGAAAGGTTGCGGGTTCCTTCACGTCCTTCCAGTGGTTCTCCGAGACGATCAAGGTTTGGCCGATGATGCCGATGGCCGGCGAATCGGGGCTCTTTAGATGGAAGATGGCGTGATCGTCTTTCACTTCAACGCTCGCGAGGTTTGACCACGCGCCGAAAGTATCGAGAGCGGGGAATTTCTTCAGCAGAGCGAAGGTGAAGGCGACATCGTCGACGGTCATCTTGTTCCCGTCGCTCCAGAGCACCCCAGACCGAATTGTCATATCGATCGTCGACGCATCAGGCTGTGTGTACTCCGATGCGAGCCACGGAGTGAGATCACCGTTGAGCGGATTCTGCAGAATGAGAGGCTCAAAGACGTAGTTAGTGGCGGTGCGCTTGTTCGGGAGATATGGGTTGAATACCCGCTGGAATGTGGGTGAACCGGTATCTCCTGACACGAGCATGGTGTCAGCGCCGATGGAGGGGTCAGGCTGGGAATGTATCTTGATGCTGCAGCCTGTCATTGCGACTGCGGTGACTACCGCGAGGCCGAACGCGAGTGCAAAGCGCAGCCTGCGTCGTGCTGGCTGCAACTCAACTTTCAGCGCCAGCATCGAAGCCTCCTTCGTCTGCGTCCGGAGCCTCCTTCGCCTGCGAAATGTCGCAAACGTCAGTCACTACGTATTTTTCACACCATAGCTTCGTCCAGATTTTGACCGCAACAGTTCTCATAGAATTCTCAGGCTTGTGGCGCGATAACGAAACATCAGCGGCAACAGAACGCTCCCTGTTTGCATCTGGGGTGTGGCGAATGAGTTCGTCAGCCCGCTTCCGGTAAACAAATCTCGACCATGCCATTGGTGATTCGCGCGTCAAATTTTGGTTGCGCGCTCGTGGCCGGTCCGTGGATCACCTCACCCGTGTGGAGTGAAAAAACGCTCTGATGCCACGGGCATTCAACACACGCGGTGCTTTCACCTGACGCATCGACTCCGTCGACAATTTTGCCTTCGTGGAGAGGGCCAGAAAGGTGGCTACAAACATCCGCCAATACGTGGATGTCGTCGCCTTGACGAAAGACCAAGAGTGAGGTGTTTTCCACAACGTGATGCTCGAGTTCGCCATCAGCAATATCATCCAGGGTCGCTAGCGGCTGCCATCCTTCGGGGAACAGATGCGGGACGTCCTCTGTATGGTTGACCCCGGCCGCCTGACGATAGGTCAAATGTCCGCCCAGAAAACCTCCGCCAGCCGCCATGGCGAGGCCCGCGTAACTGAACAATTTGCCGCTCGCGTGCTTGCCGCGACTGCGTTGAACGAAAGAGATTGCGAAGAGGCCTGTCGCAAGAAGATTGGTGACAGAATGCACAACGCCCACACGCTGCTGCTGCACGTGAAGTTGTGACCAGTCGTTGTAACCGGCCACGGCCGTCGGCACTGCGGCCAAAACGCCCACGCCAATGAGTGTGCGAGCCGCACGTTCTGTGCCGGGGACCGCGTCGAGTATGGCGGCGGAAACCCAGCTTCCCAACGGCACCTGCGCGGCCAACGGATGCACTGGATGACCAATCGGAACGCCGTGCAGCATGTCGCGCAACCATCGTGGCCGTAGCGCTGCGTCGACGATTCTCTTTGTTTTCTCGACTATTGGATCAAGGGCTGTGGCGTCTTCGAGACGATCGATCATCTTGAGGACTGGTACTTGCCTCATCTGTACTCCCTACGCGCGGTTTCTGCGATCCTAGTTTCCGTGGTTGTGATCCGCCATAGTTAACCCACGCGTCGCCCAATAATGAAAATGTTCGCTCAAAGGCGAAGCCAACCCGGCCCGTTTCGCATGTCGCCGATACGCGCATACCCTCCGAGTAGGTTTTATGAATGGCAGACTCAGTAAAAGTCGGGTTCGTGCAGGTGCGAGGCGCTACGGAGAACAACCTCAAAAGCGTTGATGTCGACATTCCTCGAGACTCCTTTGTCGCGTTCACCGGGGTGTCCGGCTCTGGCAAGTCGTCTCTGGCATTCGGCACACTGTACGCCGAGGCGCAGCGACGCTACTTCGAATCGGTCGCCCCCTACGCGCGCCGACTTCTGCAACAGGTGGGCGCGCCGCACGTCACCGAGATCACCGGTCTGCCGCCCGCCGTCGCGTTGCAACAACGACGGGGCGCTCCCAGTTCGCGCTCCAGCGTCGGCACTATCACCACCCTGTCCAACCTGGTGCGCATGCTCTACTCCCGCGCGGGCACCTACCCGGCCGGTGCGCCAATGTTGGAGGCGGAATCCTTCTCGCCGAACACTGTCGCTGGCGCGTGCCAACGGTGTCACGGGTTAGGTGTCGTTCACGACGTCACGACGGAGTTAATGGTCCCTGACACTTCATTGAGCATTCGTGACGGAGCAATTGCTGCGTGGCCGGGCGCGTGGCAGGGTGCAAACCAGCGCAGCATCGTCAACGGCCTGGGCATTGACATCGATGCACCGTGGCACACGCTCAGCCAAAAGGAGCGGGACTGGTTGCTGTTCACGGACGAGCAGCCTAAGGTTTTCATCCAACCACAGGCTGATCGTATCGATCATGGATATAAAGGTAAGTTCTGGAGCGCGCGCAAGCACATCATGCACGTGTTGGCCGATTCGCAAAGCCAGCAGATGCGCGACAAGGCGTTGCGCTTCACCGAGAGCATCACCTGCCCCCAGTGCCACGGGAGTGGGCTGCGTGTCGACGCGCTGAATGTCACGATCGCCGGTCACACCATCGCGGCGATCAATGATTTGCCATTGACCGATGTGGCCGACCTTCTGCGGCCCCTTGCTGAACAGACCCACGTCACGTCTGCGATTTCATCGTCTGCCTCTGGCGAGACTACTGAGGTCGCGGAGCGGATCTCGACCGACCTCGTCGCCCGCATCGAGGTGTTGCTCGATCTGGGTCTCGGATACCTGAGTCTGGGGCGCCGGTCCACGACGCTCTCACCGGGGGAGGCGCAACGACTGCGCATTGCCACTCAACTGCGGTCCGGACTTTTTGGTGTGGTCTACGTACTTGACGAGCCGTCTGCTGGGCTGCACCCGGCAGACGCGGAGCCACTCCTCGACGTCTTGGAACGGCTAAAGGTCTCAGGCAACTCTCTCTTCGTTGTCGAACATGACATGGACGTGGTGCGTCGTGCCGACTGGATCGTCGACATCGGGCCTACTGCAGGCGAGGGTGGCGGGCACGTCATCTACAGCGGTCCGGTGGCTGGACTTGAGCAGGTTGCGGAGTCGATCACCAGCCAGTATTTGTTCGGACGCATCGAGTCACGTGAACACGAGCCTCGGCAGCCAGATGGTTGGTTACAGCTGACCGGCGTCACTCGTCACAATCTTCACGACCTCGCGGTGCAGTTCCCCCTTTGTGTACTGACGGCCGTCACCGGGGTGTCAGGCTCCGGTAAGTCCACGCTCGTTACTCAAGTCTTGTCTGAGATGGTGCGCCGCTGGCTCAATCTTCTGCCGGATGAGGAGGAGGATGCACATCTTGACGTCGAGCCGATCGACATCAACGGGCTCGAAGCGTTCAACCGTCTCGTGAGGGTGGACCAGCGTCCGATTGGCCGAACACCCCGATCTACTTTGGCCACGTACACCGGAATGTTTGACGTGGTGCGAAAGCTGTTCGCCGCCACAGATGATGCTAAGGCGCGGGGCTGGACGCCCGGACGGTTCTCGTTCAACGTGGCCGAGGGCCGCTGCCCGACATGTCAAGGCGAAGGCTTCGTGGAGGTGGAGTTGTTGTTCCTGCCTGGCACCTACGGCCCCTGCCCCACCTGCAAGGGCGCACGTTACAACCCTCAGACGCTCGAGGTGTACTGGCACGGCAAGAACATCGCGGAGATTCTGCGCATGTCGGTGGACGAAGCTGCGAAGTTCTTTTCGAGCGTCACCGGGGCATCCCGCAGTCTGGAAACCTTGCGCGACGTCGGGCTCGGCTACCTTCGGCTTGGGCAGCCAGCCACGGAATTGAGCGGCGGTGAAGCGCAGCGCATCAAGATCGCCACCGAACTGCAGCGTGCGCGCCGCGGTCATACCCTCTACCTGCTCGACGAACCTACCGCCGGTCTGCACCCCGCGGATGTCGCTCTTCTGATGCGGCAGCTCCACGCTTTGGTCGACGCCGGCAACACCGTGGTGGTGGTGGAGCACGATCTCGACGCAATTGCCTCCGCTGACTGGGTTATTGATCTGGGCCCGGGCGGTGGAGAAAGTGGAGGCATGGTGGTCGCAACAGGTACGCCAGCCGAGGTGGCGGCTGACACTGGCAGCATTACCGGTCCATATTTGGCCACTCGACTTCAGTCCCGACGCTGAGCGTCTAGTTCGTCACGAAGTGTCGTCGTCAACTCCGTCATAAGGCAGATTGCGGGATCGGCCAATAGACCGAGTAAGGGCTGTGGATGCGAGCCAGCGTGTTGACCGAGTATGGCCAGCAGCGTAGCGTGAAATTGTTGCTCCAGTCCTTGGCAGCGGGCGATACCGTCAACCGCAGGGAGCAATCATGGTGAACAAGACCTTCTCATCAAAGCGTGCGAGCAGCTTACGCAGCGTCGATAACGCTGGAGCAGTCTCATGAGCGACGACCAAGGTGAACGTGCCCGCCAGCTGGCGGCCCAGTTGCGAGTGGATTCCATTCGGTGCAGCACGAAGGCAGGTTCTGGCCATCCGACCTCGTCGTTGTCGGCGGCAGACCTCATGGCGGTGTTGCTGATCGGTCACTTACGGTACGACTGGGATTCGCCGCATCAGGCAAACAATGATCACCTGATTTTCTCCAAGGGACATGCTTCCCCATTGTTGTATTCGATGTTTCGTGCAGTGGGTGTTGTCGATGAGAGCGAGCTCGTTAACACTTACCGTCAGATCGGGGCACGACTGGAGGGCCACCCCACTCCGGTGTTGCCGTGGGTGGATGTGGCGACGGGTTCACTGGGACAAGGACTGCCGGATGCGGTGGGCGTGGCTTTAGCTGGTAAGTACCTCGACAAGCTGCCGTTTCACACGTGGGTGCTGTGCGGGGATAGTGAGATGGCAGAAGGCTCGATCTGGGAGGCCTTGGATAAGGCCAGCTACTACAAGCTTGGCAATCTCACGACGATCGTCGACGTGAATCGACTCGGCCAGCGCGGCCCCACTGAACTGGAGTGGGATCTTGAGTCCTACGCGGCGAGAGTGGAGGCCTTCGGCTGCCGCGCGCTGATGATTGATGGTCACGATCCGATAGCCATCGATAAGGCATTCTCTGAGGCGCGCGCAGCAACTGATAAACCAACAGTGGTGTTGGCGCGCACGGTCAAAGCCAAGGGTGTGCCTGAAATCGAGAACAAGAACGGTTGGCACGGCAAGGCACTGCCAGCAGACATGGCGAAGCGCGCTATCGCTGCTTTGGGTGGTGTCACCGACCTGCACATCACCACAGAGAAACCTCAACCGTTGGCTTCGGCGATTACCGCCGACCCTACGGCTCGGGTGAATTTCCCCACCTACGAGGTGGGTGAAAAGGTGGCAACTAGGGTTGCCTTCGGTGCCGCTATCGCTGCTCTTGCCGCCCGGCCAGAGGTCGTTGTGGTGGATGGCGAGGTGGGTAATTCCACTCACGCAGACGAGTTCGAGAAGGTCGCCCCTGAACGGTACTTTGAAGTTTTCATCGCCGAGCAACAGTTGGTGGCGACGGCCGTGGGTCTGGCGGTGCGCGGCTACGTGGCGTTCGCCGCCACATTCGCTGTGTTCTTCTCTCGCGCCTTCGACTTCATCCGGATGGCCGGAATCTCCGAGGTGAACATTCGCCTGGTGGGCTCGCATGCTGGTGTGGAGATCGGTGAGGATGGTCCTTCGCAAATGGCGTTGGAGGATCTCGCCGCGTTGCGCGCGGTGCACGGTTCCATCGTTCTCTACCCGTCGGACGCCACATCCGCTGTCAAACTCACTGTTCGGATGGCAGACACTGACGGCATCGTCTACTTGCGCACCACCCGAGGCGCTTACCCGGTTCTCTACGGACCCGATGAGGAGTTCTCGGTGGGTGGATCAAAAACTCTTCGATCCTCTGCGTCAGATCAGGTGGCATTGATCGGAGCCGGGGTCACGGTGCATGAGTGTTTGGCCGCAGCCGATCAGCTCGCCAGTGCCGGTATTTCTGCCCGAGTTATCGATCTGTACAGCATCAAACCCGTCGACCGGGAAACCCTGATTGAGGCGTGCCAGGCTACGGGAAGCCGTTTGGTCGTGGCCGAAGACCACTACCCAGAAGGAGGGATCGGCAGCGCAGTGTTGGAAGCCCTCGCTGATGCTGACGTGCCCGCATTGAAGGTTGCTCTGCTCGCGGTAAAAGATCTACCGACGTCGGGCAAACCCGCCGAGCTGCTGAATGCGGCCGGAATCTCCTCGAGCCATATCGTCGCGGCGGCGATGCGGCTGGCCGGCCGCTAGCACACCAGATATTGCGAACTCACACGGGATCATCGAACTGGGAGCGAGAAAAATGGACTCTTCACAAAGCCACGTTTCACTGTGGTTGGATCGCCCGCCGACAAACGTTCGCGATCCTTTTCAACCGGGAGCACACTTCGACGCGGTAATCGTCGGTGCGGGTCTCACTGGGTTGACCACAGCGCTCATGCTCGCGCGCGGCGGAATGAGGGTTGCCGTGTTGGAGGCCCGATTCATAGGTGCTGTCACCACAGGAAATACCACTGCGAAACTCAGCCTGCTTCACGGCACGGTGTTGTCCGGTATCCGTCACCATTTTTCGGCAAAGGTTGTGCGCGCATACGTGGACGGCAACCGTGCCGGGCAGTCGTGGATGCTGAAATTTCTTTCCGAGAACAACGTTCCGGTGCAGCACCGCGACGCGTTCACCTATGCCGACACGCCAGAGGGTACCGCCACGATTGATGCAGAGTTGGAGGTCAGTCGTGACGCTGGCTTAGACGTGAAGAGGGCGAATGACATTGGTCTGCCGTATCCCACTTTCGGCGCGGTGCGGCTGGCAAACCAGGCCCAATTCAACCCGATGGAGGTGCTGGATGCGCTGACGCTCGAGCTGCGTTCACTCGGCGGTGTCGTCGTCGAAGGCGTGAGGGTTACCGATGTCGATACCGGCGATCCCAGCGTTGTTGCCACAACCAGCGGGGAGGTGACGGCAGACCATGTTGTACTGGCCACCGGAACTCCGATCCTCGACCGCGGTTTCTACTTCGCCAAAGTGATCCCAGAACGCTCCTACGCTGCAGCGTTTCGTGTGCCGGGGGCGCCAGACAGCGTGCCCGCCGGTATGTATCTTTCTGCAGGCTCTCCCACCAGATCCCTGCGAACTGCCCCAGTGAATGGTGAAGAGTTGCTCCTCGTCGGCGGCAACGGGCACCCCGTCGGTAGGGGGTCGTCGACCACCAAAGAAGTAGAAGACCTGGATGCCTGGACTGGTGAACATTTTCCTGGCGCGGAGCGAACTCACCGCTGGTCGGCACAGGACTACCAATCCGCCAACATGGTGCCGTTTGTCGGATGGCTACCGCGCGGGGGCGGCAAGATTTTTCTCGCTACCGGATACAACAAATGGGGAATGACCAACGCTGTTGCGGCGGCACTGTCACTCGCCAAGGACCTTCTCGATTCGGATGAAGACCTGCCGTGGGCGAAGGTTTTGCATCATCGGATCACGGGCGCCGCAGACATAGTGGAGGGTGCCAAGTTCAATGCTGGTGTCGCGGCGCATCTGGCGAAAGGGTGGATGGCTGCTGAATTCAGTGGGCCAGACCTTGGGCCAGGGTCAAAGGATCCTGCGGAAGGCGAGGGTGTCGTCGGTCACCACGGTGGACGCCCTGTCGCTGTGTCAAAAGTCGACGGCGTGACGTGCAAGGTCTCTGGTGTGTGCACACACTTCGGCGGGGTTCTCAACTGGAATGATGCGGAACGCTCATGGGACTGCCCCCTTCATGGCTCCAGGTTCAGCGCGAATGGCGCGCTGCTCGAAGGACCGGCAACGAAAGACCTCGAAACTATTGACCCCGATGAGGCGCCTTCACCTGATGGCGACTAATCGAGGTGGAGCAGCGTGCTCTAGCTCGCTCGGATTCCGCACCGATCTCATGCTCCTGACGCTGCAGGGCAGCATCACCGAGCAGCGCGACGGATATCTTTGTGTGCGCACGCCCTCCAATCCGGAGTTTTGATGGGGCAATTTTGTCCTTCTCGATGCGACACCGCTTCCCGGCTCACTTGGGCATTGGGTCGACGCGTTTAGGAACGAGTTTCCCCACGCGGACTACCTCGCGATCGGCATCAACAGCGGCGGCGGCGAGACGGTGAGCGCTGACGAATTGCACGCCGCTCAACTCTGCGCTGAGTCGTCCAGCGTGATGACTGCCGCCACAATGTTGCCTCCAGCGCGTCTGAATCGTTCCGCCGACATTCGCATTCTGGATGGTGACAACGAAAGCGATTGGGAGGCCGCCATCGCGCTTCAGGTGGCCAATAACACTGACGAAGAGCCCGTCGGCTACAAGCAGTTCCTCACCAGACGCATGGCAGCGATGCGAAAATTGCAATTGAACGGCCATGGTGCGTGGTTCGGTGCTTTCATAGACGGTTTGATGGTCTCCGGATGCGGAGTCTTCACCGACGGTTCCGGTGTGGCTCGCTACCAGAGTGTGGATACTCATCCGGACTACCGACGGCAGGGACTTGCAGCGACACTTGTGAATGCTGCTGGAACGCATGCGTTGAGTGCGCTCGGCGCCAGCACGCTCGTGATTGTGGCCGACCCCGAGAATGGCGCGGACCGCCTCTACCGTTCAGTCGGCTTCACCGAAACGGAAATACAAGTGCAGTTAGAGTGACATGACGGTAGCGAGAGCCAGCACGAGGGCAAAATGCTATGGTCGGTCGTTCGCCATTCAATACGAGGACATTGTGACTTCTTCCCCAAACTCGCCAGATTCTTCGCCCCATGGAGCCTCGACAACGGCTCCCCATTTTGAGAGCAAGCACAACACACCCGGACGGATCTCCCTGATCGTCGGTGTTGTGATCATGCTGGTGGGCGCTCTGTTCATCGTGGTGCAGCCGCTCGTTCTCTTCTCCGATAGCCGCGAACTGTTGCCCGTCATTGGGTTGATCAGCGCCATCACACAGATCGGTCTTGCACTCGTCGGACTCGCCTTCGGCATCATCGGGGCGGTCAGTCGAGACACGCGCAAGCTGACCGCGGGAATCGGTATCGGTATCTGCGCATCCGCGTTGTTCAGCATCGTGGTATCGCTCCTCAGCTCAGCGCTCCTCTACACTTTGTAGCTTTTCTGCGCGACGAACGTGGCCTCATCGGCCAGCGCGTACGCTGGTGCTCGTGCCAACACCCCGTCTCCATCGCGTCGCCGTGCTCGTGCTTGAGGGAGCGAAGCCGCTCGATGTCGGCATCCCGGCTCAGGTGTTCACGACGCGAGCGAGCATGCCGTACGAGGTGCGAGCCTGTGGAACGCTGCCTGGGCTGGTCAAGGGCGGCGACGGACTTTCGTACCATGCTGCCCACGGGCTCGAGGCCCTCGAATGGGCAGACATCGTGTTTATCCCCGGCTATCGGTTTCCTGATCGCGACGAGCCTTTGCCGTCGGTGGTGCGGGCCCTCATCGCGGCACACGCACGCGGCGCCCGTCTAGCCGCGATCTCGACCGGCGCCTTCGCGCTCGCGGCGACCGGACTTCTTGACGGCAAACGCGCGACGACACACTGGCACTATGCGCGAGCGTTTGCGGCGAAGTATCCACTCGTGCACGTGGATGAGGGCGTGCTCTTCGTGGATGAGGGCGACGTGTTGACCTCCGCAGGGGCGGCATCCGGAATCGATCTGTGCCTGCACATTCTTCGTGCAGATAAGGGTGTCGCGGCTTCCAATCACGCGGCCAGGCGACTCATCGCCGCCCCGTATCGCAGCGGCGGGCAAGCGCAGTACGTGCAGCGTGACATTCGAGACCCGCTGGGCGAGCGCTTCGCCGCAACCCGTGAGTGGGCGGTGCGACACCTCGGCGAGCGGCTGACTCTCAAATCGCTTGCCACCCACGCGGCCGTCTCGCCTCGAACGTTCTCGCGACGGTTCGTGGATGACACGGGCTACACCCCGCTGCAGTGGGTCGCGCGTGCGCGCATCGATGCGGCGCGCGAACTGCTCGAGCTCTCGGAACTCAGCATTGAGCAGGTCGCCGCGGATGTCGGAATGGGTACGGGGGCGAACCTTCGTCAGCACTTTCAGCAGACGCTCGGCACAACCCCGAGTGAGTACCGGCGCACGTTCACGGGTGGCGAATAGCGGTTGGCGTGATCCTTTCGAACCATGTCGCTTACGCCTCTGGCACAACAGGTAGCGGTGGGCGAACCTAGGGGCGTATCGAAAGGAACCACCATGACCCGCATCGCCATCAATGGCTTTGGCCGCATCGGCCGCAACACTCTCCGTGCACTTCTCGAGCGCGAGAGTACCCTCGAGTTGGTCGCAGTCAACGACCTCACCGACCCAGCCGCTCTCGCGCGGCTGCTCGCCTTCGACACCACGGCGGGTCGGCTTGGCCGGCCGGTGAGCGTCGACGGTGACACCCTGGTTGTGGATGGGCACCGCATCCGCGTGCTCGCGGAGCGTGAGCCGGCGAACCTTCCATGGGCGGAGCTCGGCGTTGACATCGTGCTGGAGTCGACCGGGCGCTTCACGTCCGCGGCAGCCGCACGAGGGCACATCGAGGCGGGCGCCAAGAAGGTTCTGATTAGTGCCCCAGCGGAGGGGGCGGATGTCACGCTCGCCTACGGGGTCAACACCAGTGACTATGACTCGGCTGCCCACACGATCATCTCGAATGCTTCCTGCACCACCAATGCCCTCGCCCCCCTGGCCTCCGTTCTCGACGACCTCGCCGGAATCGAGCACGGCTTCATGACGACCGTGCACGCTTACACGCAGGAGCAGAACCTTCAGGATGGGCCGCACCGCGATCCTCGTCGTGCGCGCGCTGCGGGGGTCAACATTGTGCCGACGACGACCGGAGCGGCGAAGGCCATTGGCCTTGTGCTCCCGAAACTGTTCGGCAAGCTGTCTGGCGACTCCATCCGCGTGCCTATTCCTGTCGGCTCGATCGTGGAACTCAACACGACAGTGGCGAAGGATGTCACGCTCGACGACGTGCTGGCCGCATACCGGGAGGCCGCTTCTGGGCGGTTGAAGGGCATCCTCGAATACTCCGAAGATGCGCTTGTCTCGTCCGACATCGTGGGAAACCCCGCATCATCGATTTTCGACTCGGAGCTCACTCGTGTGGATGGCCGTCATATCAAGGTTGTTGCCTGGTACGACAACGAATGGGGATTCTGCAACCGCGTGATCGATACCCTCGAGCTGCTGGCGGTGTGATCAGTTTTCGCGTGACGCGACGCGGAGCAGCTGCTCCGCTGCCGCAAGATGTTGTTCAAGGTCGCGTCGCTTCTCCAGTGAGAGAAGGGGGGTGCTGGCAGTGATGGCGGCGGAGATTGGATTGTTCGCGCGCTTAATGATTATTGCGCGCGTTTCAGGGGCTAGCTCTATTCGGACTTTCCTGCGATCGGTCTCATCCGGTTCAATCGTGAGGGCTCCGGCATCCGCCATGGCGCGGGTCACGCGCGAGACCAGACTCTGAGCTAGCCCGGTGCGTCGGGTGATCTCCGAGATGGTCGCACCCGGGTTTCGCGAGATGTCTTCTAGCACTGAGAGTTCACCTGCGTTGACGCGGTCTGAGCCGGTGTTCTCCGTTGCGAGGAGTGCAATGGCGCGAAGGTCCCGCGCGAGACGGTGGAGATCTGCAGCACGCATGTCTCTATTCAATCACTTGTGATACGGTCGCAATTACATCACAAGTGATTGATAAGGGAGAATCATGGACGGAAACTGGGGCTTGATCAATGAGGTCATCGACGACGTCATCATCACGTTAGGAATCGCCGTGCTCATCGTGCGGCAGTTTATCTGGCGATCCGCAGTGCTCGACCGAATGCTGCGCATGCCCATTGTCATCATCCTCGCGGGAATCATCTACCTCATCGTGGAGCTTGCGGGAGGGTTCGCGTGGGTGCCAGCAGACTGGCTCATCGTCGCCGAACTGGGCCTTGTTGCCATCACCGGCACCGCGATGGGCTATGCCACCCATTTTCGGACGACAAGTGGGAGCCTGCAATATCGACTCACCTGGATCGGTGTCATCTTGTGGGCGGTGTTTGTGACGATTCGCCTCGGAAACTTCGCCCTCGCCAGCATCCTCGGCGCCAACCTCGCAGAGGCAACTGGCCTGATTCTGCTGTCGTTCGGGATCAACCGCCTCGCGGCAATCGCGGTCGTGCGCCGTCGTGCGCGCGGTGTGAACTGTTCCCCCAGCGAGTTACGGACCCATCCCGGTGAAGGCCAGCATGACGACGGGCACCACAAAAGCTAAAGAGATCACGGCAAAGATGAGAGCGACAATACTCAGGATGAGGTTGGGAGTGGACTGTGGGCGATCGATGATAAGGGCGACGATCGCCAGAATTGCGGTGCCCGCGAGTCCCGCTATGACGAAAATGATTCCGAGTGGACTGGGAATATTTGTTATGACGAAGAGTGCCACCACAACCAGCGCACCGGCACAAATTTCTGCGATCGCCGCCCAACGCTTGTGACCCCGTTTTACACGCAGACTACCGTCAACGATAGCTGCCGCCCCCGCCAGCAACATGGGGCCGAAAGCGAGGAGTGCGTAGAGAGAGAACATGGTCAATAGTAAGCACCGGTCGGCCGCTCACACACTCTCGTGGTGGTGCCGTGTCGGTGGGCGTTGTGGCGGTCGCGACAGGTCGTCACCTCGCCCGCAGATCCTTCCTTGACGTTCGCCTTACTTCACGTGGCGAGGCGTGCATACAATAAACCTCATGGCACGCGCGGCGAACAGTCATGATGGGACAGATGATGGACTAAACCGCGCGCAGAGAAGGGCGGCGCGGGCTGAACACCGTGTGCCGCCGGTGATTGCAGTGCTCGTGGCACTGACCCTCTACCTCCTGCTCCCGAACAGTATTATTCCGCTGTGGTTGCGACTCACCGTTGTCGCGGTCGGAATCGGCTTACTTATTCCTGTAATCGTGCTCAACCCTCACCGTCTTCGCCGCCAGCCAAAGTGGTCTCGATACTTGTCAGTTGGTCAGTCTCTCGCTCTCATGGTGGTCAATCAGTACGCGATGGTGCACCTCGTCATTCAGTTGGTCACCGCAGAGAACACGGACGGGCCATCTTTGCTGCTTGCGGCCGTGCAGGTGTGGGTGACTAATGTCATTGCCTTCGCGCTGGTGTACTGGGAAATGGATCGCGGTGGGCCCGTTGCTCGGCGGCACGACAAGCGCAGCGAGTTGCCCTTCGCCGACTTCCGCTTTCCCCAGGACGAAGACCACGACTCCATCGTCGAGGTGGCTGCTCGGTCGTCTGAGAAACTCGACTGGATGCCATCCTTCATCGATTACCTCTATTTCTCGGGCACCAACTCAATGGCGTTTAGCCCCACGGACACCATGCCGCTCTCGCCCCGCTCGAAAGTGCTCATGCTCACGGAGGCCTTCGGTGGGTTCGTGCTCCTGGCATTGGTCATCGCAAATGCTGTGGGTCAATTGGGTTGACGCGTCATTAGCGTGGAACCTTTTCGTGGCCTCTGCGTACCACCCGCCATTCGCCCGAGCGCATTCACCGAGCTGAGCGGAGAAATCCGCTCAAGTTGTAGATCTACGTTGCGGTGAGCGTCTCATAGCGGGAACGGAGATCGACAGGCCACACTTCCTTGTCCGAGAGCGCGCGAGAGAGGAAGCCCGCGAACGTTTCCTCGGTATTCCCAAAGTTGCCCCGTCGGAGCAGGTCGAAAAGAAGCAATGCCAGCACGTGCATGCCGTCATCTGCGTCGAGCCATCTGGAGGCGGGGTCTCTCGCCAACTCGAGTTTCTCGTTTATCCACTGATCGAGCGCTTGGGCGGCATCCTCCTCGACGTAGGCGCTCCAGTCGTTGTAGCCCGCCTCGGGGGGCCGCTGAGCAAATCTCTCAGCGAGGAATGGGTCGGTCTGCAGGTCGAAAAGCTGGGAGGAAACGGGATGCCCATCCGGCCACGACGGGTGGAGAAGTTCGTGTACCGAGTTGTTCAGCACGATGGTGGCGGGATATCTGACGTCTGTCAGGAACCGGACCCCGGTGACCCGAATGGCGTGGGGCGCCGCCCACCGCAACAAACAGACCTCGATTTCAGAAGTGTCGAGATCAATTCCCGTGTGCCTCTCGATGATGGGCACAATGTCGTAAGAGGAGAGTTGCGCACTGAGCGCCTCGCAGCAGGCCTCGAGAGAGCCGAGAATATTTTCCACCCACCAGAGCGCTAACCCTTCGCCCCGTAGCCAGTCAAGAACGGTATCAAGCGCTGGGCGGATGCTCGTGAACAACGCTTCGTCTTCGATGTTCCAGTGTGCAGAACCTTGTCGCATGAGCTGTGGAATGAGCTCGGGTTGCCCTACTGCGGAGATCAGGGTGTCTAGTTCCGCACGCGCCACCTGCAAACCGGATTTATCGGTAGATGCGGGTGGCGCGGTGGGTGAGCACCACAGCGCGAGGAACGCCGGAAGCGGCTTTCCCGCCTCAGTAGCGATCCGATCCTTCAGCAATGTCAAAGCTTCTCGCACGCCGTTTTCTGCACTCGCCTCCAATCGACCTTGCCAGTATTGAGAATCGTCAGCGTGCCGCGCGGTGTAGAAATCCATGTCGGCCAGCAACGGGATAAGGCAAAGAGCATCGAACCACAGCGAGGGATGAATCGACCAGCCGGGCTGAGAGTTGCTGTGGTCGCGATCGTGAATCCGCTGCATCCCCAAAGACTACTCGCGCGGTCAAAGCCTTCTTCAGTCGGGTCGACCTACCGTTCGCGCGCACCGAGCCGCGCGTTTCGTGTGAGCGGTCGGAAACGAGGATCGCGCACTCCATAGCTGCGGAGTGTTGGGCGCACGAGTATGCCGTATACGAAGCGTGCCAGACGGTTCACTCTGAGCCCGTGGCGTTCCTCGCGATCCACTCGCCCGACCCGGTGCATGATCCATGGTTCGTGGGGGCTGCGAAGGTGGCGGTCGACGAGGTTGATCTCGCACACGTGTTTGAGGTTTTTGTAGCCGTACAGGTGTGGCACGACGAGTCGGTACGGCGCCCCGTGATCACGGGCGAGTGGTTTCCCGTCGCGAGTATGCGCGAACATGACGTCGTTGCGGAGCAGTTCCACCAGCGGGATGCTCGCTGTAGCTCCGTCGAGTCCGGTGAAGATGAGTTCCATGGTGCTCGGCTGGGCATGTTCGCTGAGATGATGTGTCCACAGGTCGGTGAACCTCCAGCCGGTCCATTGTGTCCCCTCCACGCTCCACGTCATCACGCAGTGCAGGTCGAGCGTCTTCGTAGTCTCGGGCACTGCGTCCAATGCTTCGCGGTCGAGCGTGATGGTACGCCCAGATTGATTCGTGACCCTGAGCACCGGATTTTGAGGGATCGTGAAAGTGGTACGCAGATACTGCGGTAGGCCGAAGCGCGGGGCCGGGCCGATCAGTACCCGCTGGCCAGGGGCCATGCCCTTTCGTGCTCGCCGGGCGATCGCACGAAGCATGTCGCGGCGGATTAGTCCACTGAACGGCCGGATCAACAGCCAGTAACGTCGAAATTGACGGCGAGCCAATTCGTCGGTGGGCTCGCACAATGTCGTTGTGGTGATTCGGGTGTGCCCGGTGGGAAGCTCCTCGAGGGTAAAGTCCATCCCGTACTTGAGCCACCCGGGTTCGCGGAAGCCGGCGATGTCGTGCAGCTCCGTCGTCTTTGGCCCGAACTCAGGAATCAGCTTCCACGGCCGCCCAATCGCTGCGGTCGCGGCGTACTTGGGAGATTCGAGGCACATCAGCGTGGCCGGCCCGTGCTCCAGCACTCGTTGCCTGCCTGCCGCAGGCGTTCGCCTCATTCCGCGCAAAAGCATCAGCGGTGCGGTGACTCGTAGATCGTTCCATTCCAGACTGGTCAGAGCCGCCCAGACCACTTCGGCTGAGGCTTCGATGTCGAGCGAGTGCGCCTCGGAAAAGCTAACTCCTGGTAATGCCTCGGCCAATTTCGTCATCATGATTGCACAGTACTCCATATTAGAATCAATATTCTAGAACGATGCTACTAGAATGATGGATGTGCCTCGCCCAGCTAGCTACACTGACGACGACATCCTCGACGCCGCGCTCGCCTGCGTGGCTAAAGGCGGGCGCCGTGTCGGCATCGCGGACATTGCAGAGCAGCTGAATGGGCCGGTCGGCTCCATCTACCACCGCTTCGCGTCCCGCGACGTGCTGATGGTCCGTCTCTGGCTGCGAAGCGTAGCTCGCTTCCAGACGGGGCTCTTCGAGTTGGCCGATATCCCCGACCCGCACGAGGCATTGCGCGCTATGGCACTTCACATCCCCCAGTACTGCCGAATGAACCAGGACGAGGCGACCAGCCTCACGCTCTACCGCCAAAGCCGACTGCTACTTGCCGAGTGCCCCGACGAAGTGGGCTCAGCCGTTTCGACGATGAACGACGCCGTGATCGCGCTGACGGTCGAAATCACGCGGCGACGTTACGGTCGCCTCACCAGCGATAACCAGCATTGGGTGAACATGGCTACCAGGGTTGCGCCGTACGGCCTCGTCAGACCCTTTCTCGGTAGGCCCATCCCGAGTCAGGTCGACGACGCCACGGCCGCTGCCGCCGACGCCATCTTGCGACTTGGCGACGATTCCCACCGAATGGCGTAGAGCCGGCATGAGAGTGTGAAAGCGACTCTAAGTCGCCGCAGGGCATGGCCCCTAACTAATTGATCAGCGGTTACGCGAGGGTGAGAGAGTGAATCGCGCTCGCGAAGAGCGTGAGGCCGTCGGTGCCGTTGCGCATCGCCTCATCCGTGTCGGGCCCGAAGCCTTCTTCGGTGGCGTGTTCCGGATGAGGCATGAGACCAACGACGTTGCCGCGCTCATTCGCGATGCCGGCAATGTCATTGAGGGAGCCGTTGGGGTTCGTGTCGAGGTACCTGAACACGACGCGGCCTTCGCCTTCGAGCCGGGCGATGGTGTCGGCATCCGCAATGTAGCCGCCCTCACCATTCTTCAGCGGGATGGTGATTTCTGCGCCGGTCTCGAACTGGTTCGTCCAGGCGGTGGAGGAGCTCTCGACGCGAAGACGCTGGTCGCGGCAGATGAAAGAGCCGTGGTCGTTGCGAATGAGGCCACCCGGCAGCAGGTGTGCTTCGACGAGCATCTGAAAACCGTTGCAGATTCCGAGAACCGGCATTCCGCCATTGGCGGCGTCAATGACTTCGCTCATGATGGGCGAGAGGCTTGCGATGGCACCGCAGCGCAGGTAGTCGCCGTAGCTGAAACCGCCCGGCAGCACGAGGGCGTCAACGCCGTGAAGGTCGTGGTCGCCGTGCCACAGCGCAACCGGCTCAGCACCGGCGAGGCGGATGGCGCGCTGCGCATCCCGCTCGTCGAGCGAACCAGGAAACGTGATAACGCCGATACGGGTCATTCGGCGGTCACCGTCACACCGGCTACCCGCACACTCACGACATCTTCGATAACGGAGTTCGAGAGTAAGGATTCTGCGAGATCGCGGGCCGCGGCAAGGGCTGCGTCATCCGCTGGCCCCTCGACGGTGAGCTCGAAGCGCTTACCGATGCGCACGTTAGAGAACGGCGAAGTGCCTTGCCGGGCAAGCGCCCCCGCAACAGCCTTACCGGCGGGGTCAAGAAGTTCTGCTTTGGGCATGACGTCAACAACAATGATGGGCACGAACGACTCCTGGGAACGCGAAGCGGGTGATGACTCAAGTCTAGCCGCCGCAACTTTTTGCGATGTCGTCGGCAAGGCGTAGATTCACGAGGCGATGAATTCTAATTACCGACCGTGGCCAGCCCTGTGGGCTCTCGTTATCGGCTTCTTTATGATCCTGATCGACACCACCATTGTGTCGGTGGCAAACCCGACGATTTTGGAGAGCCTGCACACCGACATCAACTCGGTGATCTGGGTCACGAGTGCGTACCTGCTCGCCTACGCGGTGCCGCTGCTCATCACCGGAAGGCTCGGCGACCGGTTCGGGCCGAAGAAGCTTTACCTGAGCGGCCTTGTCGTCTTCACCCTGTCGTCTGTCTGGTGCGGATTCTCTGGCGACATCGACACGCTCATTCTCGCCCGCGTGTTCCAGGGGTTCGGTGCCGCGATGATGACACCGCAAACCATGGCGATCATTACCCGCATCTTCCCGCCAGAACGCCGCGGTATTGCCATGGGAGTGTGGGGTTCTGTGGCCGGTGTTGCCACCCTCGTGGGGCCGATCTTGGGTGGGGTGCTCGTCGACACGCTCGGCTGGGAATGGATATTCTTCATTAACGTGCCGATCGGTGTCGTCGCGTTCATCATGGCGTGGCGCCTCGTGCCCGCTCTTCCCATCCACCAACACAAGTTCGACATCCTCGGCGTTGTGCTCAGCGCCGCCGGCATGTTCCTTCTCGTCTTTGGCCTTCAAGAGGGGCAGAGCTACGACTGGGGTGTGATCGTTGGGCCGATTTCAGTGTGGGCGCTTATCGGCGCTGGCATCGTGGTTCTCGGCCTTTTCGTACTGTGGCAGGCGCTCAACAAAAAGGGCGAACCGCTTTTGCCCCTTGAGCTCTTTCGGGACCGAAACTTCTCACTCTCTAACGCCGCGATCTCCACGGTCGGCTTCACGGTGACGAGCATGTCGCTGCCGCTCATCTTCTACTTTCAGCTGGTGCTCGGGCTCACGCCCACCGAGTCCGCGCTGATGCTCGTCCCCATGGCGGTGCTGTCTGCCGGGTTAGCGCAGCCGGTCGGCAAACTGGTTGACCGCATGAACCCGAAGTACATTGCCTTCATCGGTGCACTACTTTTGGGGATCTCGCTCGTCTGGTACGCCGCCATCATGACCCCGGACGTCGCCATCGGCTGGCTGCTTCTCCCCAGCGCCGTGATGGGGCTGGCGAACGCGTGCGTCTGGTCGCCAATCTCCACGACCGTTACCCGCAATTTGCCGCAAAGTCAGGCTGGTGCAGGCTCCGGCGTGTACAACACGACGCGTCAAGTGGGCTCCGTGCTGGGCAGCGCCGCCGTCGCCGCGCTGATTCAGATCCGGCTTGCGGCAGAACTGCCGGGTGGCGGTGCCGGTGGTGACGACTTCAGCGGTGCGCTTCCTGTCGCCCTGCACTCGGGCTTCAGCGCAGCGATGGCGCAGTCCATTCTGTTGCCAGCGGCCGTGGCCTTGGTGGGCGCCGTGATCGTCATGTTCTTTGCGAAGCCAAAACAAACGGTCGCGTGGGAGCAGCAGGGCGGTGGCTTTGTGCCGGGTACTGAGCCTGCTGAAGAATCGGTCAGCTGAGATGCGCCTGCAGCATGCCTGACGGCACAGAGTCCATCGCGAAGTCGATCCACTGGCGGTAGCCTTCCGCGCTCGGATGAAATCGGTCGGATGCCCAAAACTCTGGCGTGTACGGAATCGGCTTGGGGATCGCGAACACATCGGCCATCCCTTCGACGCCTTTGCGTGCACCAGCATCAAGGCTTGAGGCGTGCAGCGCAAGGTTCCACTTGAGTGGTTGGGTCAGTGCAGCAAATCGGTCAAAGCGCGGCATGAGTGACACCAAAATGAGCGCGCGGGGGTTCGCCTCCCTCATCACGTTGACGACCGTCACCACGTCGCGACGAAATGCTCCGCGCGAGCGCAGCGCCAGCGCATCGTTGGCACCGATGCTGAAAAAAACCAGATCGGCGGGGGCATCCGTCGCCTCGTCGAGGTAGTCGGTGATGATGTCGTGCGCCGTGGCGCCATTGCGGCCCACTGCGCGCCAGTATGATCCGCGACCAAACCGCTCGTGGATGTTGCGGGCAAGGTTTCCGGGAAGAGCCTCGGCTTGGGTGTCAGCGCCAACGCCTGCGGCGGTGGAGTCGCCGAGTACGAGCAACGTCACCGGGTCGCGTCCTGCGACGGTGCCGCTCCACGGAAGGGCAGCATCCGGCAGCCGAGGGATGTCTCGGCGCAAGCGTTTGCCCTGCACGAGCAGCACTGGCGCGAGGGGAATCGCGATGACGCGGCTGAGACGTTTCACTTGAGAAGGTTAGCCCCGACCGCCGGGGGCTGCTGCCTCACCCACCCGGTGGGCAATAAAGTTGAGCACATGGCCAGCCCTGTGCAACTGATCCGATCCGCAGCCCTCTCAGATGTGGCGGAGTACGCCTACGCGGCGACCGTGCCGCCGGGCGCACGGTTGATCTTTCTGGCGGGCGCGTGCCCGCTGGCTCCTGACGGCTCTACGGTTGCGGTGGGCGACTATGCGGGCCAAGCTGCTGCCTGCATCGAGACGATGTTGAGTGCTCTGGAAGCCGCCGGGGCAACAATCCGCGATGTTGTGAGCACCCGTATTCTTGTAGCGTCTTCTCGGCAAGCGGATCTTGTCTCAGCGTGGGACGTCGTGCGCGAGGCTTTCGGTGAGCATGATGTACCCAGCACTTTGCTTGGCGTTACCGTGCTTGGGTACGAAAATCAGCTCGTTGAAATTGAATCCGTCGCCGCATCCCTCGTCGAAATCGACTCTGATACGGAAGCTGTCGACGTTCAGTAGCAGTCGCGTGACTAGATTTCTGCTGAGGACTCATTGGCTGGCTCCCAGAGTTGGATCGGGTTTCCCTCAGGATCGGCGCACGTCGCGAATCGGCCGAACGAGTAGACGATCGGGTCCAACTGGACCTCGGTGCCTGATGCGCGCAGTTGTTCGACGATCCCGTCAAGATCAGGAACTCGAAAGTTGATTGCCCAAGCGTGATCTGGGGCATCAAACTGGTCGATGGCGCCGGCCATCGAGGTGAAGGTCGTCTCACCGGCTTCTTGGCGCCAGGACCGCTCGCCCTCCGCTTGGGGCACTAGATCAATCCCGAGATTATCCCGATACCAACGATCGAGAGCATCAGAATCCTTAGCTCGAAAGAAGAATCCGCCAATACCGCTGACCTTGTGCATGGATTGATCTTCCCATTGTGATTTTTCATGGCGTAAAGGAAACGCCGGTCTTCCGATGGAAGCGGAGTGGGGATGCGCCCGACCGGCTCACTGAAATCGTGAGACCGAGCTCAGTCCTTGCGCGGCGTGAGGTGGATGCCTGCGATCATGCAGCGAACGGACCCACCAGAGAGTTCAACGGTGGGAACATCCACGGCCACGATGCGGCAACTGCGCTCGATGATCTCACGCTGCTCGGCGGTGAGGCTCTTCTCTGCGCGGGCAGACATGGCGAGGATGCGCCCGTCGGTTCCCGTCATCTCAAAAGCGTTTCCGGCGAACTCCGTGATCTGCTCGAAGCTGAGGTCGATGACGGTGCGGCCGCCAGCGCTCAAGCGTTCGATGATCTCGTCCCGACGCGCATCCGGCTCCATCATGGAGGTACCGGCGAGCACGAAATCGGTGGCGATGCACAGGAGAACGTTGGTGTGGTAGATCGCGGTGCCGCTGGGGTCGATGGCGTCGAACACCATCGGCTCGTAGCCGAAGTTGGTGCAGAAACGCTCGAGGGCGATCGGGTCCGCGCGGTTCGAGCGCGCAACATAGGCCACACGCTCCTGGT
Organism: Actinomycetales bacterium; assembly: GCA_038243605.1. GTDB lineage: Bacteria > Actinomycetota > Actinomycetes > Actinomycetales > Microbacteriaceae > Terrimesophilobacter. Next base: position 15,287 of record JBBSQX010000001.1, on the reverse strand, counting down.
TGTCGAGAACCATCGCCCCGGTTCCCTCGAGGTAAATACCGTCATGCTCAAGGCCCGAGTAGTCGATGATGTCCTGCACGCGGTATTTCGACTTCAGCATGTCGAGGATGTCTGACCTGCGCTCAAGGCGCCGGTTCGGGGCGAACATTGGATACACGGCAACGTGCCCACCGATGTGCGTCGAGACCCAGTTGTTGGGGAACACGCTGTCGGGGCGATCCGTGCGCTCATCATCGAAGATGTGCACGCGAATGCCAGCAGCCTCAAGGGCTTCAGCAAGGGCCGTCGTCTCGCGGTACGCCGCGGCTGAGCGCTCAGCGGAGCCGTTGGCTACCGCAGACTGAAACACGTTGTCGGCCGCCGTGACCGGGTTGACGTCGAAGTGGAGTGGTCGAACCATGACCACGGCAGAGGGCGCCTGCGCGGTCACGTTAGCCGGCCACTGGCGCCATGGCGCCCACGAAACCGAAGAGATCCTTGGGGTTGTCTGGGTTGGCGACGAGGTCGATGTCCTCGTAGAAGTCGGTGCCGTCGACAGCGTCGCGCACGAAGCGCAGTGCGGAGAAGTCTTCGATGGCGAAGCCGACAGAGTCGTAGACGGTGATCTGCTCGTCGGAGGTGCGTCCAGCGGCCTTGCCGGTGAGAACTTGCCAGAACTCAGTGACCGGGAAGTCGGCCGGCTTGTTCTGAATTTCGCCCTCGATGCGTGTCTGCTCCGGGAATTCTACGAACACGGTGGCGTCATCAAGGATGCTCGCGTCGAGCTCCGTCTTTCCGGGGCAGTCACCGCCGATGGCGTTGATGTGCATTCCGGGGGCAACCATGTCGTGGGTGAGCACGGTGGCGTTCGCCTTGTCTGCGGTGCAGACAGTGACGATGTCAGCGCCCTTGGCCGCATCCGCGCCAGAGGTTGCGACGGTGATGTGGAAGCCGAGCGGCTCAAGGTTGCGAACGAACTTCTGTATCGCTTCAGGGTCGGTGTCCCAAATGTGCAGGGTGTCAACGCCGGTGGTGCCGCGGATGGCGAGGGCCTGGAACTCGGCCTGGCTGCCGGCGCCAATGAGGGCCATGACTTTGCTGTCTTTGCGGGCGAGCGCCTTCGCGACCATGGCGGAGGTCGCGGCGGTGCGCAGTGCGGTGAGCACCGTCATCTCGCTGAGGAAGGTGGGGTAGCCATTGTGCACGTCGGCGAGAACACCGAACGCGGTCACAGTCTGGAAGCCGCGCGCCGGGTTGGAGGGGTGGCCGTTCACGTACTTGAAGCCGTAGGTTTCCATGTCGCTCGTTGGCATGAGCTCGATGACGCCGAACGGAGTGTGGCTGGCAACACGGGGGCTTTTGTCGAAGCTTTCCCAGCGGCGGAAGTCGTTCTCAAGGTACTCGACCATGCCCGCCATGATGTCGATCGGGCCGCGGTCTCTAATCCACCGGACCATGTTTCCTACGTCGACGAATCGCGTCATTGTCGTACTCCTCTTTTTGCTTAAGGCCAACGTTAGAACCCGACGATATGCAACGACAACGACGGTAATGTGCACGGTGTGACCAATATTTAGGCATTATGTATGGCTACTATTTGCATTATGCAAAAGACTGCCCTGGATGAGACCGATCGTCGCCTGCTTTCGCTCCTGCGTGAGGATGGCCGCATCCCCGTTGCGGAGCTCGCGCGTCTGCTCGGAGTCGCTCGCGCCACCGTCACCTCCCGCATCGAACGACTGGTCTCTTCTGGCACCATCATTGGGTTCAGTGTTCGCGTTCGTGACGAGCTTGACCCCCTCGAGGTTCGGGCCGTGACGCTCATCGAGGTGGAAGGCAGAACCACGGACGCCGTCATCCGGCAGCTTCGTGGCATTCCCGAGATTCGTTCGCTGCACTCAACGAACGGTGCGTGGGATCTCGTGGCCGAGCTCGGTGCAGAAACCCTCGCCCACTTCGACAGCGTGCTGGGCCGCATCCGCTCGATCCCGGGCGTCGTGAACAGCGAAACAAGTTTGCTGCTTAGCTCTGTTTTGCGTTAGCTCTGTTTTGCGTTAGCTCTGTGCTGCGTTAGTAGTCCTACTGACTTTCATCATTCAGGAGGGTGTGTGACTGGTGATGCAGAAGTTGCCGGTTTGGTGCCGCAGGGGCCTCTCTAGTCACATCTGTCCCATCACCTCCTGAATTATGAAAGCAATCAAGCGGTAAGGCGGGAGATGAGTTCGCGATAACGCGCGGCGGTGAGATCGATCACGTCATCCGCAAGGGGCGGGGGAGTGCCGGTGCCGTCCCAATGCTGTGAGAGCCAGTCGCGCACCACTTGTTTGTCGAAGCTGTTCTTGCGATCGCCCGCGGTCCACGCCTCTGTGTCCCAGTAGCGGCTGCTGTCGCTCGTGAGAACCTCGTCGGCGAGAGTGATGGTGCCGTCGGCATCCGTGCCGAACTCGAACTTCGTGTCCGCAAGGATCAGTCCGCGTGCGTCGGCGATCGCGCTGGCGCGAGTGAAAATGTCCAGACTCAGCTCGCGCAAGGCGTGCGCCGCGTCAGATCCGACGAGCTCAACGGTGCGCTCGAATGTGATGTTCTCGTCGTGTTCACCCATCGGGGCTTTGAACGCGGGCGTGAAAATCGGATGCGGCAGCCGGTCGCCAAAACCGAGCCCGGCAGGCAAGTCCACGCCGCAAATACTTCCGTGCGTTTCATATTCGGCCCACCCGCTACCGGCGAGATAACCGCGCACAACGCACTCGATCGGCAACATGTCGAGAGTGCGAACAAGCATCGATCGCCCGGCAACCTCGACAGGGATTGCCTCGGCACCACCGGGAACGAGATGATTTGGCACCCCATCGAGCTGGTCGAACCACCACATGCTCAACTGGGTGAGCAGTTCACCCTTGCGTGGGATGCCGGGCTCCAGCACGTGATCGAAGGCGCTGATGCGGTCGCTGGCGACCATCAACACTTCGCCAGGGCGCTCCGTAGAACGGTAGAGGTCGCGCACTTTGCCCGAGTAGTCGAGCGCCCAGCCGTTCATGGAGCCAGCCATTGCGCCACCCACCGTGGCACTCACTTCGCGACCCGCGCCGCAATATCGGTGCGAAAGTGCGAACCCTCAAGGGTGATCGCGTTGAGCGCTTCATACACCCGCGCTCGCGCCTCACTAAAGTCACTCCCTGTCGCCACCACGCTCAGAACACGACCGCCCGTCGCGACGAGGTGGTCGCCATCGCGGGTGGTTGCCGCGTGCAGGATGCTCACGCCCGGCACGGCCGCGGCAGCCTCGAGGCCGAGAATGGGGCGGCCCGTCACCGGGGCCTCCGGGTAGCCTTCGCTCGCGAGAACAACGGTGACGCACGCGTCATCCGAGAACTCCGGATGCGGCAAACCGGTGAGAGCGCCCGTCGCGGCCGCGAGCAGCAGGCCGCTGAGCGGCGTCACGAGGCGCGGCAACACCACCTGGGTTTCTGGGTCACCAAACCGAGCATTGAACTCGATGACCCGCAGGCCCTTCGGGGTAAGAACCAGCCCGCAGTAGAGCAGACCGCTAAACGGGGTTCCCTCTGCGGCCATCTGGCGCACGACCGGCAGCGCGACCGTCTCGAGCACCTCGTCGACGAAGCCTTCCGCAAGCCACGGAAGGGGGGAGTACGCTCCCATTCCTCCCGTATTGGGCCCGACATCCCCGTCACTCACCCGTTTGAAGTCTTGCGCGGGAGAAAGCGGCAGCACCGTTTCGCCGTCGGCAAGAAAGAACAGCGAAACCTCGGGGCCGTCGAGAAACTCTTCGATAAGCACGGGGCCGAGCTGAAGAAAATGTTCGGCGTGGGCGAGCGCTGCGTCGCGGTCGTCGGTGACGAGCACGCCTTTTCCGGCGGCAAGGCCATCTGCCTTCACAACGTAGGGGGCACCCAGCTTGTCGAGTGCCGCAGCGACCTCGTCTAGGGTGGATGCGCTCGCGGCACCGCCCGTGGGAACATGCGCGGCATCCATCACGCGTTTCGCGAACGCCTTACTGCCTTCAAGCTGAGCGGCCGCCTTGGTGGGCCCGAAAACGGGAATGCGGCGACGCTTCAACGCATCGGCCACGCCCGCAACAAGCGGGGCCTCAGGGCCAATGATCACGAGCTCAATGTTGTTATCGAAAGCAAAGTCGGCGATGAGTTTCGGATCTTCAGGGTCGAGACCGATTGTCGTGGCAACCTCGGCGATTCCCGCATTCCCGCGCGCCACCGTGATGTCGTGATCGACGCCCTCCGCGAGCAGCGCAGAAACGATGGCATGCTCGCGCGCGCCGGAGCCAAGCAAGAGAATTCGCACCCCCACAGATTACCCGGCCTCGCATTCTCCGTGAATTCCATTACCGTGGATTGATGGGTAAAGCGAAGATAGTTGCAATCGTCGGTGAGGCCTCCGTGCGCACCAAACTGGAATATGGCACCGAAGCGAGTTCCGAAGCCACGGCGCTTGCCGTGCGCTTCCTCCTGCAGGTGCTCGAGGATGCCGCCCCGGGCAACACGCTCGAGGTGCGGGTTCCCCCTCTCGGCGCGGTGCAATGCGTTGAGGGTCCGAACCACACGCGTGGCACTCCGCCGAACGTCGTGGAGATGGATGCAGAAACCTGGGTCGCCCTCGCCACCGGGTCACTCGAGTGGTCTGCCGCGCTCGCCGCTGACCGGGTGTCGGCGTCTGGGTCTCGTGCGACGCTCGAAGGTTTGCTCCCACTCGATTGGAATAAGCGAGAATAGGTCTATGACCGACGAAGAACGCACCACCGTCACCATCCGGCGCGCACCGAAAATTTCGGCCTTCGTGGTGGTGGGTGCCCTCATCGGGTTCCTCGTCACACTCGTACTCACCTCGCTCTTCGAGGTCGACCCAGAGGTTGGTTTCACCGCGTCTCTTGGCTACTTTTCGCTGTTCGGGGTGCCGCTTGGTGCCGTGATTGGTGCCGTGATCGCGCTCCTCTTCGACCGCAGAGCACACCGTCGCGCCAAACAGGTCATCGCAGGTAAACTGGCCGTGCATAGTGAAGAGGAACCTGCCTCTGTGAACGGCAACATTCCCAACAGCGACGGATAAGGGGCACTTTTTGGCCGGTGGCGATGGTCGGTTGAGTCACGATTTACTTCCAGGTGAGAAGGGTCCGCAAGACGCGTGCGGAGTGTTCGGGGTGTGGGCCCCGGGTGAAGAAGTCGCCAAGCTCACATACTTCGGGATTTATGCGTTGCAGCACCGCGGCCAAGAGTCGGCGGGAATAGCCACCAGCGACGGCTCGAAAATCCTTGTCTACAAAGACATGGGCCTCGTCTCGCAGGTGTTCAACGAGGCAGCGCTCAACACTCTCGTCGGGCATTTGGCCATCGGACACACCCGCTACTCCACCACCGGTTCATCGAGCTGGCAGAACGCGCAGCCGACTCTCGGAAGCACGGCGGGCGGAACGGTCGCTCTCGGCCACAATGGCAACCTGACCAACACAGCCGAGCTTCTTGAGCTTGTGCGGCAGCGGTATCCGGAGCTCACTGGCGAGCTTTCACGGGGCAACACCACCGATACAGCCGTGATCACCGCGCTCTTTGCCGGCGACATGGACCACACGCTTGAAGCCACAGCACTTGACGTGCTTCCGCTCGTGCAGGGAGCCTTCTGCCTCGTCTTCATGGACGAAACAACGCTGTATGCAGCCCGCGACCCTCAGGGTGTTCGCCCGCTCGTTCTCGGGCGGCTGGAGCGCGGATGGGTTGTCGCGAGCGAGACCGCCGCACTCGACATCGTTGGCGCATCCTTTGTGCGCGAGGTGGAGCCGGGTGAGCTCATCGCCATCGACGAGAACGGTCTGCGCTCGCAGCGTTTTGCTCCAGTGAAGCGCGCAGGATGCGTGTTTGAGTACGTGTACCTTGCTCGCCCAGACACCACCATTGCTGGCCGTGGTGTGCACGAAGCTCGCGTGGAGATGGGCCGCCGCCTCGCGATGGAACACCCGGTGGAGGCGGATCTGGTGATCCCGACCCCAGAATCCGGAACACCAGCGGCGATCGGCTACGCGGAGGCATCCGGCATCCCTTACGGGCAGGGGCTCGTGAAGAACGCCTACGTGGGGCGCACGTTCATTCAACCGTCACAGACCATCCGCCAGCGTGGAATCAAGCTCAAACTCAACCCGCTGCGCGAAGTCATTAAAGGCAAACGTCTCATCGTTGTTGATGACTCGATCGTGCGCGGCAACACACAGCGCGCCCTCGTGGCCATGCTGCGCGAGGCGGGAGCCGCCGAAGTGCACGTGCGCATCTCGAGCCCGCCCATCACCTGGCCGTGCTTTTATGGCATCGACTTCGCGTCGCGGGCAGAGCTGCTCGCCACCGGAATGACCGTCGACGAGGTACGCCAGACGATCGGCGCAGATTCGCTCGGCTACCTCTCTGAAGACGGCATGATCGAGTCGACAGAACAGCCACGCTCAAGCCTGTGCACTGCGTGCTTCACCGGCGTCTACCCGATCCCGTTGCCCGACTCTCACCTCATCGGCAAGAACCTTCTCGAGGTTGACATGTCTTCGAAAGAGTTCACCCCGCTCGTGTACGGCGACCCAGGCCGGCAGGAATGATTCAGAGAACAGAGGTCTGACGATGAGTGACGCCTATGCGGCAGCGGGAGTTGATACCAGCGCGGGCGACCTCGCTGTCGAGCTGATGAAGGCGGCTGTTGCTCAGACTCACGGGCCAGAAGTCATCGGTGGCGTTGGCGGGTTCGCCGGACTGTTTGACGTCTCGGCACTCACCGCCTTCCGGCATCCGCTTCTGGCCACCTCAACGGATGGCGTCGGCACGAAGGTCGCCATCGCGCAGGCCATCGACAAGCACGACACCATCGGCCAGGACCTCGTTGGCATGGTTGTCGACGACATCGTGGTGGTGGGGGCGACGCCGCTGTTCATGACCGACTACATCGCGTGCGGCAAAGTTGTTCCTGAGCGTATTGCCGAGATTGTGGCGGGCATCGCGCTGGCGTGCTCCGAAACGGGCACGGCCCTCGTGGGTGGAGAAACCGCAGAGCACCCCGGCCTTCTTGGTCCAGATGATTACGATGTCGCAGGAGCAGCCGTTGGCGCTGTCGAGGCGGATGCGGTGCTCGGCCCGCAGAAGGTGAAAGACGGCGACGTCGTGATTGCCCTTGCCTCCTCTGGACTGCACAGCAACGGATTCTCGCTCGTGCGGCACATTCTTGCCGAGCGCAAGATTGGTTATCGCGAAAACACCACCGAGCTTGGCCTCATTGGCGAGACGCTTCTTGAGCCCACCAGCCTCTACACCCGGCCGATTCTTGATGTGCTCGGCAAGCACCCAGGCGCAGTGCATGCCGTCAGCCATGTCACCGGTGGCGGTATCGCGGCAAACCTCGCTCGTGTGCTGCCGCTCGGATCGTGGGTTGAGCTTGAGCGCGCGAGCTGGTCACCGCAACCCGTCTTTCGTGTTCTCGCAGAGTGGGGTGGGCTCGCGCTCACCGACACGGAAGGAACCTGGAACCTTGGCATCGGCATGTTCGCCATCGTTGATGCTGCGCACGCGCGCACGATCGCGGCCGAGTGGACGGCCAACGGCATCCACTCGTGGCCGGTCGGCGAAATCGCCATGACGGAGCGCGGCTTCGAGGGCTTCGAGCAGGGCGCGAAGGGTGTCAACGGCGGGGCCGTGCGCCTCACCGGTAGCTACCCCGACTGAGTTGTCACCGTGTGGTGGGCTGGCCGCCGGCAGCGTCGCCCTTGGTTTCTTCGTCGCCCGATTCCCCTATTTCATTGAGATAGTTGTAAATCGTGAATCTGGTGACCCCGAGTGCGGCAGCCAGCATGTCCACTGATTCGCGAAAGAGAAACAGTCCGCGAATTTTGAGATCACGGACGACCTCGACTTTGTGGCGTTTTTGCATGAGGTCGACCGGAACGCCGATGGCCCCAATGGCGTTGGCGATGAGGTAGTCGGCCAGTTCGTCGACGTTTTTCGCGAATCCGCTGGGGCCGAGATCGACCGGCGCGCGCTCCTTTGCCGCCGCAGGCACAGGAAGAGACGTCAGTTCGTTCACTGAAGAGGCACCAAAGCCGCCCAGCATTGCGGTTGCCGCCTTCTGAACCGAGGCCCAAACCGAAAGGTCTGAGTTGACGCATAGGGCGGCGACGGCGAACCCTGAAACGTCATGAATAATCATCGTTGAGCATCTCAGCGTCCTCCCATCAGGCAGGGTGGCTTCGGAGTCAATGGAGTGGTTGTTCGAGAGGTCTGAGATTTTCTCGAGCAGACCGTATGTCGCCGGGTCTCCAACTTTTCGACCGGTCACGTCGCCGTGGATGGCGACAACTGAGTTGGGTAGTTTGCTCAGGTCGTGCAGCACCAGCTCGCTCGACAACGGCAACGAGTGCCCCAACAAGTCCACAACCTGTGTGAACAGTGCGATGAGTCGCTCCCCATCGATACTCGGCCTTGGCCTCACCTTGTCAACAAATTGTTGACCCAAACTTGAGGCGTCCTGGGTTTCGTCCACAGCGCCCTCCTTCCCGTGTAGGCCAAGGGCACGGAGGTTGCCGCAAGGCTAACGAGCATTCTACTTATGCTTCCCCCGAAAACAAAAAATCGTGCATGTTATAAACAAAAAATTGACAACTTCCACTTAATTACACAATAGTAGAGGATCGCCCCATCAGACCACGCGCTATGGCAACGGGATACAACGGAGTAAAAAATGGACGCCTTCTTTCACACATTCTTTGATTGGTCAGAGATATGGGGCATCCTTCCCACCCTGCTGACGGAGGGCATGAGAAACACGCTCCTTATCTCCCTCGGCGCCGTGGTCTTCGGGGTGGTGGTTGGTCTCGTGCTCGCGATGATGCTGCTGTCCAACACGTGGATCCTGAAATTGCCGGCCAGAATCTACGTTGACGTGTTTCGGGGGTTACCCGCCATCCTCACCATCAGCCTGGTGGGGCTAGGCTTTCCGGCCGCCCACATCCGACCATTCGGAACGTCGCCGTTTGGGTACGCCATTCTCGCCGTGGGATTGATCTCTGCCGCGTACAGTGCCGAAATTTTTCGCGCCGGCATTCAATCTGTCAACGACGGTCAAATGCAGGCGGGGCGCTCCCTGGGAATGACCTACATGCAGACGATGGCCAAAATCATCGTTCCCCAAGGCATTCGTAATGTGCTTCCTGCGTTCACGAACCAGTTCATCGTCGATATCAAGGCGAGCGCCCTCGTGTACCTGCTGGGGTTGTCGCTCGGTGAGAGAGAGCTGTACTTCATTGCGTATCAGCAGCAAGCGGTGAGCTACAACTCCTCCGCGCTTGTGGCCTCCGGCCTGTGCTACCTCATGATGACAGTCCCGCTGACGTACGTCGTCAACGTGTGGGACAAACGGCTTCGAGACGGAAAACCTCAAGCCAAGCTACAACGCGTCAAACGCGCACGAATTGTGGAGGCAGCGAAGTGAGCGCGACAACGGTGAAAACGACACCCAAAGTGGTCGATGGCGGTATTCAGCTGAAAGACATCCGCAAATCATTTGGTGCGTTAGAAGTTCTCAAAGGCGTGAGCCTCGACATTGCACCGCAGGAAGTGGTGTGCATCATTGGGCCGTCAGGGTCAGGAAAGTCGACTCTGCTTAAGTGCATCAACCTTCTGCAACCTCCGTCGTCGGGTTCGATCCGCGTGAATGGCGTAGACCTGACCGCAGCAAAAGTAGATATCAACGGCGCACGCTCCACCGTTGGAATGGTTTTTCAACACTTCAACCTTTTTCCGCATTTGACCATCCTCGGCAATGTCATGGTCGGCCTCCGCACTGTGAAGAAGATTTCGAAGGCTAAAGCGCAGAGCGTAGCGATGATGCAGCTCGAACGGCTAGGTGTGGATGACCTTAGTGACAAGCGGCCAGCGGACTGCTCCGGGGGCCAGCAGCAGCGCGTCGCGATTGCGCGGGCACTGGCCATGGACCCCAAAGTCATGCTCTTTGACGAGGTGACCTCTTCCCTTGACCCCGAGCTGGTGAAAGGGGTGCTCAACGCCATGAAGGGTCTCGCGGATTCCGGCATAACCATGGTGGTCGTGACGCACGAAATCGCTTTTGCCAGAGAAGTGGCAGACCGAGTCGTCTTTATGGATGACGGCCAGATTGTTGAAGTCGGGCCCGCACGAGACATGCTCGCAGCTCCCAAGACCGAACGGTTGCGCGAGTTTCTCTCACAGGTTCTCTGAGCGAGAAACGGCACCACCCGCATTCGCTCAACGTTCGCAAAATCTATTCTGGAAAATTTCACATCGAAAGGAACCGACGGTGATGTTGAGAAAGTATTCAAAGACAATTGCTCTGGCGGGGGTTGTGGCGCTGCTCGCTTGCGGTTGCGCAACAACGGCCACGGAAGGTACGCAGGGCGCTGATGGTAACCCCTACGACCTGATTACACCTGGAGAAATCATCGCCGCCACCTCTGGCGACCAACCCCTTTTCTCGACGGTGACAAAAGGTGGAGCGCCGAAAGGCTTCGCGATTGATCTCACGGATGAGGTCGCTCGGCTTCTAGAGCTGACGGTCAGGTACAAACTGGTGCCCACTGCCGCCGAGATTCCCGGGCTGACATCGGGTCAATACGATGTCGTGTCAAACGGATTTGGTGTTACAGAGAAGCGCGAAGAGGCGGTCAACTTCTCGCAAGCGATCCATTGGGACACCGTGGATCTCATGTCGTCAAAAGACAGTTCAATGACGACGATGGATGACATGGCCGGCAAGAAGATCGCGGTGATTACTGGCTCTATCCAGGTGGACTACCTCGCACAGTTTCCCACTGCAGTGCCGGTAATGTTTCAGGGCTCAAACGAGGCTGTCTCAGCACTGAACTCCGGCACGGTCGAGGGGTTTGTATGGAGTGGTAGAAGCATGCTTCCCTACCTCGAGCAGTTTCCAAGCTTGAAAATTGCCGTCACGGAGCCCGTTGTCGATCACCCGACATCGATGATGTTCCAGAACGATAACACCGCGCTCACTGAGGCTTTCAATGAGCAGTTGAAAGCTATGTCGAAGGATGGCACGTTCAAGAAAATTTTCGACAAGCACTTTGGGGCGGATTTCACCGTACCGTCGCAGCTTCTTGAGCTTTACCCAGAGCTAAAGAGGTAGTCGCATGTTCCTATCAGGCAAGGGGTTGAATGCGCATGGCGAAAAGTAAGCACCAGCCCTCAATGACCAGTGAGGCTGTGATGGCCACGAGCGGGCGGCCAACGACTCAACCCCGGTCCGACGTTTCACCGTTGCACGTGGGGGACCCGAGCTTTTCGACCCCGCAGTTCATTGTCGACGCTCAGCATCAGGCGGTTCTGGATGGCTACACGCACTATGCGCCGAACCCAGGCGATCCGGAACTGAGGGATGCTGTGGCTGCGTCACTAACTGAACGTTCAAAGACTGAACGTTCAAAGTACGCTTACTCGCGATCGAATGTGATTGTGACGGGTGGTGGTTCCCCCGCCATTACGGCGGCGATTCTTGCGGCGGTCGATCCAGAGGATCGTGTGCTCATCCCAGAACCCACCTACTCCCTCTATGCAGATTCGACGAGACTCGCAGGCGGCACGGTGGACTTCATCGCCCCTGGCGCCGATGGGCGCATCAATCTCGCCGCCGTCGAGAAGCGGGCGGCGGGCGCGAAGATGATCGTTCTCTGCCATCCCGGCAACCCGACAGGGATGGTGTACACCGAGAGTGAGCTGAAGGAGCTTGGAGCGATCGCGGTTGAGCATGACCTGCTCGTCCTGAGCGACGAAGCCTATGACCACATCGTTTTTAGCGGAGTGGATTTTGTCTCAGCGCTCGCCATTGAGGATTTTCGCGACAGACTGATCTACTGCCAGACGCTGTCAAAAACCTACGCGATGACCGGGTGGCGTGTCGGCTATGTTGCAGCACCCGAAAACTTCGCCGAGGCAATCGGGATTGTGCATCGCACGTTCTCGGGGCCGGTGAACAGTAGCGTGCAGAGAGCTGCCCTCGCCGCGGTGACATCTCAGTCACGGTGGCCGGCAGAGCGGCTCACAGAATATGAGCGACGACGTGATCTCACCGTTCGCGCACTCAGCGCAATCCCGGGAGTAACTTTCTCTACTCCAGAGGGTGGCTTTTACGTGCTCGTGAAATACCCGCAGCCTGTTGACGCTTCGACATTTGTGGCTCACGCATTGCGGCATGGCGTGGCCGTGCGCACCGGCACCGAATTTGGGCCATCCGGTGAACACCATATTCGGATTTCATTTTGCGGAGAAGACCCAGTTTTAGAGATTGCACTTCAGCGACTCACAGAAGCCTTAAGCACAGAGGTCAGCCCAACGGTCGGGCTGGAAAGTTAAACGATGGAAGGTAATTCACATGAAAGTAAGAACATATTTCAAGTCATTTGTTATCGCGGGTGCCGTCGCGATCGTCGCGTCGGGGTGCGCAGCGGCGGGGCCACAAGGCTCTGGCGGGAGTGACGCTAATCCGTACGGCCTGATCACGCCTGGCGTGATCCTCTCTGCGGTCTCCGTCGATCAGCCCTATTTTGCGACGGCCGACAAAAGTGGAAAGCCGGAAGGGTTCATCATTGACCTCGATGCAGAGGTAGCGAAGCGGTTGGGCCTGACAATTGAGTACAAGGTGACGCAAACTGCTGGGCAGATCCCTGGGCTCACCTCTGGGCAGTACGACATGGTCTCAAACGGATACGGTGTGACCGATAAGCGAGAAGAATCTGTTAACTTCTCGCAGGCGATCTACTGGGACACCATCTCTTTGCTGACGCAGAAGAACAGCACCATGGACTCCATGGAGAGCATGAGCGAAAAGAAAATCGCCGTCATCACCGGCGCGATTCAAGTGGATTACCTCAACGACTACGCAACGGCAATCCCCGTGCTATTCCCAGGCTCGAATGAAGCGGTGTCCGCACTGAATTCTGGAACTGTGGAGGGCTTTGTCGGCAGCGGCGGAAGCATGAAGCCCTACCTTGACCAGTTCCCTGACCTGAAAATCGCATACTCAGAGCCCGTGGATCACGCTACTTCGGTGATGTTCCAGAAGAGCAACGTCGCCTTGACGGATGCGTACAACGCCCAGCTGAAGGCGATGTCGGCCGACGGCACATTCAAGAAGCTCTACGACAAGTACTTCGCGAACTTGCCGGTACCGTCCTCGCTCGTCGAAATCTACCCAGAGTTCGCCGAGTAACAATACCGTTCGCTTAGATCAGCACTCGTGTGCGCTGACGCATCCTCGTTGGGGAGCTCACGCGGGCGAGTGCTGATTTTTGCGTGCACGCGGGCAAGCGGGAACGCACGCACTCACTAACTCACCCGCTAACTTGCTCACGCGCACTCACATACAGGCCTCCCCGCGCGCAGCCATATGTGGCCGTGCAGCGGTGGAGCCATGTGGGCGTACAGCGGTGGAGCCGTGGAGCCATGTGGGCGTACAGCCGTGGAGCCATGGCGCCGTGGAGCCGCGCAGCCGCGCGTCTCACCGAGCGCGATGGGCACGAACGTGTGCGCAGCGCCGACTTGCCACCTAGCTAGCTAGCGCCGGGCTCGTTGTCGTCACCGACGTGGCTGTACTCCGGCCACTTCTCCATCGCCTCGTTCTGCTCAGCATGAGTGAGCTCGCGTTCGAGCGCGTCATAGTTTGTGTTAGGGCTGAAGTATTTCAGCTCTCTTGCGACCTTGGTGTGCTTAGCCTTCTGGCGACCACGACCCACGGGTGACCCCCCTACGATTCCAGCCTGAGTACACACGATGATGCTCAGAATTCGCCTACAAGGATTCCAAAACTAAGGGCCAAGTTTAGCATGTACCCACAAGCGTGCGCCGACCGTCACGTCCACCCCAGACAGTCCGGGTAACGTAATCGTGTGAGCTCAGATTCAATGCATCCGTCGGTCGTCGTCATTGGCGGCGGTCAGGCTGGGCTTTCGGTCTCATTTTACCTCCAACGGCTTGGTCTTGAACCAGGCAAAGACTTCCTTGTTCTTGATCGCGGGCCCGGCACGGGTGGCGCCTGGCAGTCGCGTTGGGAGGCACTCAAGATCGGTTCTGCACACAGAATCAACGATCTTCCCGGAATGGATGCGCTTGGCCTGACCTTTGACGAGGCTGACCGCGCGCTCCCGGCGAAGGAGGTTGTCTCTGACTTCTATCGCCAATACGAGGAGCACTACGGGTTCAAGATTGTGCGTCCGGCCGACGTGAAGTTGGTTTCGAACCGCGACCTCGGCCTTGTTGTCGAGTACATCGACGCGGGTGGCGCCCACCAGGAGATCACCACGGATGTTGTGGTCAATGCCACGGGAACGTGGGGTTCACCGTTCATCCCTTGGTATCCGGGTCGCGACTCTTTCGCTGGGCGTCAGGTGCACACGAGCGACTACTCGTCGGCAGAAGAATTTCGCGACAAAAAGGTGCTGGTTGTTGGCGGTGGCACGTCGGCGATCGGTTTTCTCATGGAGATGGAGGGGGTCGCCTCCGAGCTCACGTGGGCAAGCAGGCGCCCCGTTGACTTTCTTGATGAGGGTGAGCTAAACCTCGAATCACGTGAGTCGGCGGTCGCCATGCAGGATGAGGCGGCGAGAGCCGGGCGTGCATTGCCGAGCATTGTCAGCGGCACGGGGGTGCCTCGCACGCGGCGCGTTCAGGCTGCCATCCAACGCGGACTCCTAGACGAGAAGCCCATGTTCGACTTGATCACACCGGAGGGCGTGCACTGGCCTGACGGCACCTTCCAGAAGGTGGATGTGATTCTGTGGTCGACCGGATTCCGCCCAGAACTGAGGCACCTTGCGCCGCTGAAGCTGCGCGAGAAGGAGGGCGGGGTCAGCATTGGCGAGGGCTCATCCTGGAAGGACGCGCGAGTGTACTTCGCCGGCTACGGACCACAGGCGAGCACGGTCGGCGCCAATCGGTCGGGCAGACGCATCGCCCGCCAAGTCATCGCCACCCTCAGCAACCTCTAGCGCGCAGGTGCGGCCTCGCGCCGTGCATTTGGCGCCGTGACGCCTGGCGCCCTGACGCTTGGTGTCGTGACGTCTGGCACCCTGACGCTTGGCGCCGTGACGTCTGGCACCCTGATGCTTGGTGTCGTGACGCAAGCTCACGTATTGTGCGACGCCGCCCAAGACTCCCGTTTGTGGGGCCGTTTTTTAGCTTATGGGGGCCGGGTTGGGGCGCAAAATGGGCACCAAACGGTGAGGCGGGGGGGGCCGCGGGGGGGGGGGGTGGGAAGGGGTGTGGGTGAGGGGT